>CAWHYW010000038.1:0-99414 GCA_963833675.1 Bryobacteraceae bacterium
TACGCCCCCGGCGGATTGGTTACCATCCTCGTCGCGGTGAGTGCCGCCTTCGGTTTTGCTCGCTCGATTGCAGGCGGAGTAGCAGTTGCAGTCTCATCGGTCGCCGCTGGCGGCTTGTCTGCTGGCGTCGACTCCTTCGGCGGCTCGACTGTTGCAGGGTTGGTTTCGGTAGGCATCGAGCTCGGCTTCGGCGCGCGTACCTCGGCCGTCTCGTCTTTCACAACGTTCTGCTCGGTTGCATCATGGCTATCTTCCATGAAATGGAGAGTTCCGAAAATCGCCGCAATAATCATTGCCGCGCTTACGATCATCACAACGAGAGCACGCGCCCACCGCAACAACAAGGGCGTTTCTGTCCGAGTCTCCACGGGCGGATTCAAAATCCCCGGGGCCATCGGGCGAATCTCGAGTATTGGTTTGACTGGCTGGCTCGCCTGCCGGCCATCAGATACGCTTTCGGCCGCCGGCATAGTTGGCAGACTTTGGAGACTTCCGATCGGAATCGGTTTCCATTTCTTGCTGGAGCGGCACGCGTTTTCGATAGCGCATACAAAGTCGCTGCAGGTCGGATACCGATCTGCAGGGTTTTTGGCCAACGCGCGCCTCAAGACGGTGTCTACCGGCCAATCGAGCGTTGGGTTCAATCTATGAACATGTGCGGGTTCTTCCTGAACGATCTTGAAGGCCAGCGATGGAATCGAATCGGCGGTGAACGGCCTTTCACCTGTCAGCAGTTCGTAAGTGATGACGGCAAGCGAAAACTGGTCCGATCGACCATCCACAGCCTGCCCCTGAATCTGCTCAGGCGACATATAATTCGGTGTGCCGACCATCGACCCTGCCTGGGTCATCTGATGCGACTGTATGCGAGCGACGCCGAAGTCAGTCACTTTTGCAACCGTACGCTCATGGATCATGATGTTCGCAGGCTTGATATCGCGATGGACGATGCCGCGTTTGTGGGCATAGTCCAAGGCTGCCGCCGTCTGCGCCAGGATGTCCAGGACCAACCGCCCGTCGGGCGGATCATCTACGGCCATCCGCTCCAGCGTAGGGCCGTCGACAAACTCCATCGAAATGTACGCCAGCCCTTCCTGCTCGCCCACATCGTAGATGGTCACAATGCCGGGATGCGAAAGGATACCGGCGGATTGTGCCTCGCGCATCAGTCTGTCTCGAAGTTTGGCGTGTTCGGAGGAATCCGCTAAATCACCCAGGCGGATCATTTTGATCGCGACGATTCGCCCGATCGCGGGATCCTGCGCGCGATAGACGACGCCCATAGCGCCGCGGCCGACCTCACTCAGAATTTTGTACCGGCCTATCTGATCCATGAGCGCAGCGTCAAAAGCCATCATAGCGAACCAAAAAACAAACGAAGCCGCCAGGGAAGTCCCGGCGGCTTCGTTTGTAAAGAGAAATTGCTCGAGATTACTCGGCCTTGGCCGCTCCTTTTTTGGCTACGCGCTCGGCCTTGATCTTCTTCGTTTCCAGAGCCTTTTGAACCCAATTGTCGGCTTCCTGGACGTCCGTCTTGTAACCCTCGGGCGTGTCCGCCAAGTCGGCGCGTTCACGAGTCAACAGGTTGATATAGGCCATCGCATCGTCGTACTCGGGATCGATTTGGAGCGCATGCTTCAGATTATTGATGCCCTCTTCGACGACCGGTCCCCACTTGGCTTTGAGTTCCTCGCGGACTTTTTTGTCCTTGATCGGCCCTGGATCTTCAGGCTTCATACCAAGCTTCGCGCGCGCGGACATCAACTCGGGGTACCACTTCGCCCAGGTAATGACACCTAAGCTGTAATACGCTTCCTTGTTGTTCGGTTCCACCTCGCTGAGCTTGGTATACCATTTCTTGGCTTCTTCCAACTGCTCCATCTTCTTTTCGAGCGGCTGGTTTCCCTGCGCCTGGTTATAGTGCAGAGATGCAAGAGAGCTGATCGCGACAGTACTCTTCGGGTCCTTTTCGAGAACCTTCAGAAACTCCTGCTCGGCAGCTTTTGCATTTTGCTGGTTTTCTGCGGATTCCGCGCCCAGGTATGTACTGGCTCATATAAGCGGTGGCCAGATACAAGCGGGCCGTCGCGAATTCCGGATCCAGTTGGACCGCTTCCTTGAAGTGATCCACTGCCTGCGTGTACTTGGCGGTCTTGAACGCCTGGACACCCTTGTTCAAATGATCGCGCGCGCGTAGCTTCTCGCAACCCGTCGCAAACAGCACAAGCGCCGCCAGTCCAGCGAGGATGCGATAGATTCGCCTTTTTCATTCGGCTATTCACCAGCCTCCATTTTCGCGGTCATCAGCCCGATTTTGTCGATGCCCGCGCCTTTGGCGATATCGATTGCCCTGGCTACGTCCCTGAATTCCAGTGACGGATCACCCTTTACGAAAACAACCTTTTCGGCTCGTGTCTTGAAGACATCCATCAGACGATCGCCAAGGCGAGTCTCGTCCGTCGGCTCCGTATTCAACATCATCTTCTTGTCTTTGTCGATGATAATGACCACAGTACGGTCTACCGATTGTGGTTGCTGCGGATTCGGATTGGGTTGGGGCACCAACGCATCCAGTCCCTTGGGCGTGAGCGGTGTGATCACCATGAAGATGATGAGAAGCACCAGCAGCACGTCAATCAAGGGAGTGACGTTGATGTCGGACTGCGGCCCCTTTGCTACCGCCGACTGCCATTGCCATAGTAATTACTCCTTTAATTCAACCTGACGCTCTCAACTATCTGAACACCGGCCGGCGGTGCTGCGGCTGGCGGCTTGCCCTTTTCCTGCTGAATCTCTTCTGTCAACAAACCGAGTTGGTCTACGCCGGCGGCTCGAAGATTATCTACCACTTCCACGACTCGCTCATAACGAGCGCGCGCGTCTGCCCGCAGGTAGACAGTCTTATCAAGTTTGTTGGTGAGCAAATCCTTCACCTTGGCAGGAAGTTGATCCGGAGCCATCTGGTCTGTACCAAGATAGGTCCGTCCATCGCGGCTGATCGCAACCAGAACCGCATCTTCTTTATCGGCCGCCTGCATCGTGGAGGGATTCTTCGTCTTCGCCATCTCCACCGAGATGCCCTTCGACAACATCGGCGTGATAACGATGAAGATGATCAACAGCACGAGCATAACGTCGACCATCGGCGTAACGTTAATATCTGCTACCGGGTCGGCATGCTTTCTTTTTCTCCATCTGAATGTCCTCTCGTCGAACTGCGGGGCGATAACCGGCGCCTTCTGATCGGAAGGCGCCGGAATTCAACTCGCAACAGTTCTATTAACCAACAACTACGCTTTGCGGGCGGCGCGTTGCGTGCGCTTGATGAAGTAATCAATCAGCTCCGAGCTGGAGTTGCCCATCTCCACGTCGAAAGCTTCGAGCTTCGAGTTGAAGTAGTTAAACATCCAGACTGCGGGGACGGCCACGAACAGACCGACAGCCGTCGTAACAAGCGCTTCCGAAATACCGGCAGAAACGGCGCCGAGACCGGCCGACTTTTCACTGGCGATTCCGCGGAACGCGTTGATGATACCAACAACCGTGCCGAACAAACCGACGAACGGAGCCGTGGAACCGATTGTCGCGAGACTGCTGACGCCGCGTTTCAGCTCAGCGTGAACGATGGCTTCCGAACGGTCGAGAGCGCGCTTCGATGCCTCGATCTCTTCACCGGGAAGATCGCCTTCCTGGTGCGCCCGGAATTCCTGAAGGCCTGCCACCACAACCTTGGCCAAGTGGCTCTTCTTGTAACGATCCGCAATTTTGATGGCTTCGTCCAGCTTGCCTTCCCGCAATGCGCCGGCCACGGCCGGAGCAAATTGCCGGGATTGACCACGAGCAGCGTTGAACGCGATGAATCGATCGATCATCACGCCTATCGACCACGCCGACATGATGAACATGACGATGACGACCGATTTACCGAGCACAGTCATCTGGTTCCACATCGAAAGCGGGTCAAAGCCTACCGAGCCGCCGCCTTCCTGAAGGAGCATCAGGGCCCATACCTGTACATTAAGCAACATTGGTGTGTTTTTCTCCTGCGAGTTGAATTAAAGGTAACTAAATTCCACTTCCCGCTGCGCCGCTACTGGCTCAGCGTGAAGTTCACGTCGATCTGCGTTACGACCTCTACCGGCTCACCGTTGAGCAACGTGGGCTGGTAGACCCATTGCCGAACCGCCTCAGTTGCCGCCGGCACCAACAATGGGTGACCACTCGCCAAAGTGAGGTTCTGAATGGTGCCGTCACGTCCGATGACGGCATTGAATCGAACGGTTCCTTGAATACGAGCCTGCTTCGCCAAAGGCGGATAGACAGGTTTCGGCTGACGAATCAGTTTCGCGCTCTGAACGTTTCCGCCAACGCGAATACTCTTCGGCGTGACCGGCTTCGGCGCTTCCTTCACCGGTGGAGGTGGCGGAGCGGCCGACGGAACGGAGCCAATGATACCACCTATGACGCCGCCCGGAGCGCCGCCGGGTACGCCACCCGGAACGCCGCCGACGACGCCGGCGCTAACCGGAGGAATATCCTCCTCCTTGATCATCGCGATGTCTTTCGGAATCTGCTTCGGAGCGGTGAGCCTGCCGGCATCGAACTGACGCGGAATCACCTTGACCACCTTCACCGGCGCCGCCGCAGGCGGCGGAGGAGGAGGCGGCGGTGGAGGAGGCGCCACCAGGAAGCCTGTAAGCTGAGTCTTGGGAAGAGTTTCCGTAGTAGATTAACGGAATCAGAATGCCTACGATAACGAGGCTGCATTGAATCAGGAAGGAGACAAATACCGACGACGCCTTGCGTGTTGTATTTGCGCCTTCGACGAAGGTTTGTTCGAACATGATTAACCACCCTTTCCGCCGCGCCGCCCCACAGCGTTCCTCGGCGCGGATTCGAAATCACCAGAAAATCATTTCGTACTCTTGGCCGGCGTCCGGCCACGAGTTGCGGCAGCTACAGGAGCTGCGCTCGCCCTGCTCTTCTTCCGGCTCTCAAGCCAATCCCGCCCCGCAATCAGAATCGGGCTGGCGATAAACACAGACGAGTAGGTTCCAATAATAATACCGATCACGAGCGCGAGTGAAAAACCGCGCAAAACCGGCCCGCCAAACAGCAACAGCGACAGAGCCGTGAGAAACGTCAGACCCGAAGTCAAAACGGTTCGGCTCAATGTCTGATTGATGCTCGCGTTCACCAGTTCATCAAACCCGGAGCGCTTGCTCCCCTTCAGGTTTTCTCGAATTCGATCAAACACCACGATCGTATCGTTCATCGAGTAACCTACCAGCGTGAGCAACGCTGCTACCACCGTCAGCGTGATCTCCTCGTTCAACAACGAGAATACACCGAGGGTAATGATTGTATCGTGAAAAACCGCATGCACCGCTGCCACGCCGTATATCAACTCGAAACGGAACGCAATATAGATCAGCATTCCAGCCAACGCAGCCAAGCACCACGTAAATCGCCTGACGTCGCAACTCCGAGCCCATCTTGGGCCCAACGATCTCGATATTACGAATCGAGTACGGAGCCGAGATAAGCCTCCTGCTTCAGCACCGAAAGCACCTGAGGAGTCACACCTTGCACTCCCTGCAACTCATCGAGGCTCCGCAAAATTCCTGACCTCGGAGGCGAATCGCGAAATGTCTTTATGTTAGTTCGCCAAATCCTGCAACTGCTGCTCAGATAGCGATACATTGGCGTTCTGCAACGGACCCCGCAGACGGTCAACAAGCGCCTGGACACCTGAGTTGTTAAGGTCCAGCTTGCCGGTTTCCTTATGACCGAAAGTACTGGCGAGCGTGTCAATGATAGCAGCCCGACCCCTCTCCTGTTCGCGATCGTCGCGCAGATCCGTACCGATGATCACCTCGTTCTGCCCGGTCATCTCCTGAACTTCAGGAACCCCGCCCAACTTGGTGCCCAATGCAGAGCGAAGGCGTTCCACCGGCGGCTTGTCCGCAAACTTCACGTACACCAGAGTGCCGCCTCGGAAATCGATACCGTATTTTGGTCCGCCCTTGGCAATCAGGCTGCCGATACCCGCGACCGTCAACACCAACGATACGATGATGAATGGCCACTTCTTGCCGAGGAAGTCGAAATTCGTGTTCTTGAATAACTCCATGAATCTGATCTTTCCGGCATCTACAGCATTTAGACACCGGCCTTGGGTGATGAGTTCCCACCTATTTTTTTCTTGTATTTAGGATCTTCGGCGACACGGCATCCATACCGGTACTAACTCGTGATCCCAGAGTACTAAATGCTTAGGGTAGTGAGCTGGCGCTTGCCAGATGTCTCCCAATCAAAAATAAACTTCGATACGAACACCGCCGTAAACACGTTGGCAATCAAGCCGATCACGAGTGTCACGGCGAAACCCTTTTACCGGACCCGTTCCGAATAAGAAAAGGAACAAACAGGACACCACCGTGGTGATGTGGGTATCGAGGATCGTCACAAACGCTTTACCGAAACCTGTTTCGATCGCAGCAACTACGCCCTTTCCGTGCCGCAACTCTTCACGAATGCGCTCGAAGATCAGGACGTTACTGTCCACAGCCATACCTATGGTCAGAATGACACCGGCAATACCGGGCAACGTTAACACCCCGCCAAAGTAGGCGAGAGCTGCAATCAAAATGAGAGCGTTCAGAATCAACGCAAGCGTCGCGTTGATTCCGGCCCGTTGTAATAGACCAACATGACCAGCACGACCGCGCCCACGCCTACGATGCCGGCCAGAAAACCCTGGCGAATGGAATCGGCGCCCAACGATGGCCCGACAGTGCTCTCCTGCAGATATACGAGGCTGGCCGGTAAAGAACCCGCCTTCAACACCAGGGCCGTATCGCTCGCGTCCTGCTGCGATCCCATGTTCTCGATCGTTCCCGTATCTCCGATCTTACTGTTGATCGTCGGAGCCAATCTCCATTGGTTGTCCAAAACGATAGCCAGCCTGTTGCCGACATTGGCCTCAGTGTATCGCTCAAAGCGCTTTCCGGCATCCTGGGTCAAAACGAACTTGGTTTCCCATCCGCCTGTCTGACTTTGCATAGGCGACGCATCCCGCAGATCGGACCCGCGAACTACCGGTGTGCGGGTTACCAGGAGCCATCCGCTATTCGACTCGTTCCGTCCAGCGCCTTTGATCAATTTCGTGTTGAGAGGCAAGATGCCGCCGTGCTTAGCGCGGGCTTCTTCTTCCGAGGAGAACGGGCCATCTTTCACCTCGTAAAGCTCGAGTACCGCCGCGGTCTGCAGAATCTGTTTGATCCGGGCAGGGTCGTCCACGCCGGGCAACTGGACTAAGATCTCTCCCTCGCCTTCCTGGCGGCCCCTCGGGACAACCGCTGATTCGGCTAAGCCAAGTCCATTCACGCGGGTCTCAATTGTGTTGATGGTGCGCTGCACCGTCCTTCGGCGAAGGTCGATCGCCTCCGTAGGCTTCATCGTGAGCGTGTAATCCGAACCGGAGGAAGACATGTTCCACGCCGGCGCACGATCGGTCACAATCTGCCGCAGCGTTCCCGCCTTCTCGGGAGGCACGCCGCGGATATTGATCGCTACGCGATCGGCTTCTTCGAGCGTTTTAGGCTCGGTATTGTCGATTGAGGTGTAGGTGACCCCCTGCTTCGACAACTCGTCCTTGAGATGTTCGACAATTTGCTGCGCCTCGGCAACAAAGGCGTCCTGCGCCTGAACCTGGAGGACAAGATGGCTGCCGCCGCGGAGATCAAGCCCCAACTTGATGTTGTGGTTCCAATTGGCGATCAGTTCTTCCTTCGACTTCGGGATTCCGATGATCCCATAAATGCAGATCAGAATAACGGCTACGATCACGGCCGCCTTCGTTCTCAAGCTCTTGTCCATTCCTACTCCACGGCGATTTACATGCGAGTCGAGAGTGCCACGAACCTCGACTGTTCCCGCTACCGCTATTTGTCTGAGATGAGGCCCGCCACGGCGCTTCGCGCCACCTGGATCTTTATATTGTCCGGCTTGACTCTCAACACCAGAGTATCATCATCGGAGTTCAAAGAAACCACAGTTCCGATCATCCCGCCTGTCGTTTGTACAACGTTCCCATTCTGCAGCCCGGCCAGCATTTGGCGTTGCTGTTTTTTTTGACGCTGCATCGGCATAAATAAAAGAAAATAAAAGATCCCGAGGATGAGGATCATTGGTAAAAATGCCAGAATCGGATTCGAGGACTGGGAGGTTTGTAACAGCGCGGCGAGGTACACGATGTTGAGCATTGATTTGGTACGAATCAGTGCGGGCGGTTACTTATCTTCCGGCGGAACGGACCTGCGACGGACTGCACTAAGAAACTCAGGAAAACACCCGGATAGAATAGCCTCTCGCATTTGCCGCATCATGTCAAGATATCGCCGTAAGTTGTGGATTGTCGAAAGCGTCGAGTAGAGGATCTCGCCGGCCAGGAACAGATGCCGAAGGTAGGCCCGGCTGAATCGATTACAGGTATAGCAGCCGCAAGCGGGATCGACGGGCCGCGGATCTTCCCTATATTGCGCGTGTTTGATGATGACGCGCCCCTCAGACGTGAATAGATAGCCGTTTCGTGCATTGCGCGATGGAAGAACACAATCCATCATGTCGACTCCGCGGGAAACGTACTCCGGCAGTTCATCCGGCATGCCGACTCCCATGACGTAGCGCGGCTTCTCGCGCGGGAGCAACGGGGTTGTGGCTTCGGTGACTTCCTGGCTCAGTTCCCGCGGCTCCCCGACGGAAAGCCCACCGATAGCGTAACCAGGCGCGTCCAACTCCACCAGTTCCCGCGCACAATCCGCTCTTAAATCCAGGTACATACCGCCCTGCACGATCGGAAACAAGGCGTGCTGCGACTCGATCGGTTTCATTCGCTCCCGCCAGTGATCTGTTCCCCGCCGAGCCCATCTAATCGTACGGTCCATCGACACTTTGGCGGCATCGCGAGTCGCGGGATAGCCGAGACATTCGTCGAGAACCATACAGATATCGCTGCCTAGGGCCAGTTGGACCTCCACAGTCGACTCAGGTGTAAATAGATGAGGCGAGCCGTCGAGATGCGACTGAAACAACACGCCCTCCTCTGAGATCTTGCGCAGCGAATCAAGGCTAAAGACCTGAAATCCCCCTGAGTCCGTCAGGATCGGTCGCGGCCAGTCCATGAATCGATGCAGACCCCCGAGCGCGCGCACCGTTTCGTGTCCGGGACGAAGGTATAGATGATAGGTGTTCGAAAGGATAATCGAAGGGCCCACTTCATCCAGCAACTGCTGCGGAGTAACTCCCTTGACTGTTCCCTGAGTGCCGACCGGCATGAAAGTCGGAGTCGGAATCGTGCCGTGATCTGTGTGGAGCAGGCCCGCCCTTGCGCGGGTTATCGGACATTCCACCTTTATTTCGAAGCGCACTCACTCCAGCTTAACTGCGCACGCGTCGGAGACCCGTAAGCTAGACTGCTAACAGATGCGCCCTCTGCTATCGGTTCTGCTCCTAACTCTGTCGCTCGGGGCCCAGCATGTTCCGCGCCCGGAGTATCCTCAGCCGCAATTTGAACGGCAGCAGTGGCAAACCTTGAACGGGCAGTGGGAGTTCGAATACGACGATAACAATGCGGGTCTCGATCAGGACTGGGGCTCGGGCTCGAAAAAGTTCACCAGAAGTATTCTTGTGCCCTTCGCTCCTGAGACAAAGAAGAGTGGCATCGGCGATACCTCATTTCACCCCGTGGTTTGGTACAGGAGGACCGTTTCGACCCCTGCCGGATGGACCGGCAAGCGGGTGCTCCTGCACTTCGGAGCGGTCGACTACCATGCCCGGGTTTGGCTGAATGGCCATTCTCTCGGCACGCACGAGGGTGGCAATGTACCCTTCCAATTCGATATCACGAGTCATCTGAAACCCGGATCCAATGTACTGGTTGTGCGGGCGGAAGATCCGCCCACTGACCGCTACATTCCTCGTGGGAAGCAGTACTGGGAGCCGAAGTCACGAGGAATCTTCTACACACGGACGACGGGCATCTGGCAGCCGGTTTGGCTGGAGTCAGCCGGGGCCAGCTACCTGGAACGAGTGCGCATCACGCCGAACATGGAGGGTGGGGTCAAGTTCGAGGCCACCATCAAGCGGCCGGCTCCCGATACCGAATTCCATGCCATAGTCCGATCCCAGAATCAAACGGTAGCGGCAACCATGAGCGTTGCTGAGGGACCGCGAGCGACGGCAGCCGCATTCGTGCGGTCGCCGCGCCAGTGGACACCATCATCGCCAAGCTTGTATGACGTTGTATTCGAACTGCGGCGCGGAGGGCAGGTGCTCGACCGGGTGCAATCGTATTTCGGGTTTCGCACCATCGGTATCGAGAACGATCGCGTCACTCTCAATAACAGACCGATCTATTTAAAGATGGTCCTGGATCAAGGCTATTGGCCGGAGAGCACACTCACTCCCCCGACGGATGAAGCCATCCAGTACGACATCAAGATGACCAAAGCCATGGGCTTCAACGGGGCTCGTAAGCACCAGAAGCTGGCGGATCCACGCTATCTCTACTGGGCCGACAAAATGGGGCTCCTCGTGTCAAGCGAAATGGCAAATGCTTACCTGTTCGATGAAGGCTACGTAGAACGTTTCACGCGCGAATGGACGGAAGCCGTAGCTCGGGACTACAACCATCCTTCGATCATTATGTGGGTCCCGATCAACGAAAGCTGGGGCGTGCCGAATCTCGCCGATCCTCGCCAGCAGCAACATCTGCGAGGCATGTATACATTAACGAAGTCGCTCGATAGCACCCGTCTCGTCATCGACAACGATGGATGGGAACACACCGATCTGACCGACCTCTTCGCGATCCACGACTATGCGCGAAGCGGTGACCTGCTTCGCGAGAAATACAAAGACTTGGGGAAGCCGAACGCCGGGGTCCCGAACAATGCTCGGTCCGCGCTTGCCCCCGGATTCAAGTACAACGGATCGCCGGTTGTACTTTCTGAATTCGGCGGAATCTCCTACATCATGCCGGGACAGCAGGCGCCAGAGGGGTCCTGGGGATATGCAGGGTTGGAGCCCGACCAAACTGCCGCATTCAACGGCTCAGAGGCTATGGTGGGCATTCGTGAAGTACCCGCGTTCGCCGGAATCTGCTACACGCAACTCACTGACGTCGAACAGGAAATCAACGGATTGATGACATACGATCGCAAGCTGAAGTTCACCGCCGAAGAAATCAAGAAGCTAAACGACAGCTTGCAGTAATCTCAATTCGCCTTGATCCGCATCCCGTAAAAAGATCGATAGACAAACAGCATCGATAGGATAAAAAATAGAGCAGCGAGCGAAAGTGTAAAGGTCGTTCCCTGCTGGCTTCGCAGCGAAACTGCCAGCTCTACCGCCAGCAGTCCGAACAGCGTCGTGAACTTGATGATCGGGTTCAGCGCTACCGAGGAAGTGTCTTTGAATGGATCGCCGACCGTGTCGCCGACGACCGTTGCTGCGTGCAGTTCCGTGCCTTTCTGCTTCAGTTCTGTCTCGACGATCTTTTTTGCGTTATCCCAGGCCCCGCCGGCGTTTGCCATGAAGATGGCCTGATAGAGGCCGAAGAACGCAATCGAGATCAGATATCCGATGAAGAAGAACTCCTTCCAGAAACGCGAAGGCGAGCGTCGCGAAGAACACGCACAAAAAGATATTGAACATACCTTTCTGCGCATATTGCGTACAGATCTCCACAACTTTCTTGCTATCCGCGACAGAGGCTTTAGTGGCGTTGGCGTCAAGCCGGATGTTGGCCTTGATGAACTCGACTGCACGATAGGCGCCCGTGCTCACCGCCTGCATAGACGCGCCCGTAAACCAGTAGATCATGGCCCCGCCCATGATCAGGCCGAGCAGAAACGGAGGATGGAGAATCGACAGCTTCGTGATCAATTCGGGTTGCAAGCCGTTTGTCAATCCAACGACGATCGAGAAGATCATCGTCGTCGCGCCGACTACGGCGGTCCCAATCAGCACTGGTTTGGCCGTGGCCTTAAAGGTGTTCCCCGCCCCGTCGTTCTCTTCGAGATTTTCTTTCGCCACCTCGAAATGAGGATGGAAACCGAATTCGTTTCTGGATCTGTCGACTCAACGTTCGGGATGCTCTCGATCATGGAAAGCTCATACACCGATTGGGCGTTGTCGGTCACCGGGCCATAGGAGTCGACGGCAATCGTGACGGGGCCCATGCCGAGGAAGCCAAACGCCACCAGGCCAAACGCAAAACCGCCGGAGCCATCATGAGTGCGCTCAATCCCAATCGTGCTGACGTAGTAACCAACGCCCATCAGTACCAGAATCGTAATGCCAAGCCAATAAGCGCTGAAGTTGCCGGCGATCAAGCCGGAAAGGATATTCAGCGATGCGCCGCCCTCGCGAGATGCGGTCACCACTTCACGAACGTGGCTGGACTCGGTCGACGTAAACACTTTCACGAATTCCGGAATCAATGCTCCGGCGATCGTGCCGCAGGTGATAACCGTCGACAGCTTCCACCACAACGACGGATCGTTTCCGAGATTGGGAATCAGCAGGTAGGAAACGATATAGGTGGCGATAACGGAGACGAGGGAAGTCAGCCAAACTAAAGTCGTCAGTGGCGCTTCAAAGTTCATCTTCGTCGCGTTCGCGTACTTCGCTTTCGCAAAGGCTTCGTTGACGAAGTACGAAAATCCCGAGGCAATGATCATCATGATGCGCATCACGAAGATCCAAACCAGCAGTTGAACCTTCACCAGCGGGTCGTGCACTGCAAGCAGGATAAAAGAGATCAACGCGACGCCGGTGACACCATACGTCTCAAAGCCATCCGCGCTGGGACCGACGGAATCTCCCGCGTTGTCGCCCGTGCAATCCGCAATCACACCCGGGTTGCGCGCGTCATCTTCTTTGATTTTGAAAACGATCTTCATCAGATCGGCCCCGATGTCGGCGATCTTCGTGAAGATGCCACCCGCAACGCGCAAGGCGGCAGCGCCAAGCGACTCACCGATCGCGAAGCCGATGAAACAGGAGCCCGCGTAGTCTCCAGGAACAAATAGCAGAATGAACAGCATCAGCAACAGCTCGACTGAAATCAGCAGCATGCCGATGCTGATGCCGGCCTTCAGCGGGATCGCGTAGCACGGAAAGGGTTTGCCTGTCAGACTCGCGAACGCGGTCCGCGAATTGGCGAACGTATTCACACGGATGCCGAACCATGCGACGCCGAAACTGCCGCCGATTCCGACGATGCTGAAGAGCAGAATCACCAGCACTTTGACAGCCTCAAATTGCTGCAAGGAATCCGAAGTAGAACACGATGATGACGCCAATAAACAACTCCATAATCAACAGGAACTTGCCTTGCGTGATCAGGTACGTTTTGCACGTCTCGTAGATCAGCTCCGAGATCTCGAGCATGGACGCATGCACCGGCAATTTGCGCAGATGCGTGTACATTCCCAGGCCAAAGGCCAAGACCAAGCGCGCGAAATGACGAGTCCGGTCATTAAAAGAGTACGTCCGCCTATCCCTCCGAAAAAGACGGCCTGGTCCAAATCGGGAAGGATGAGATTGGCCTCACCTCCGCCCCGGTGCGGCTGCTGAGCCAGCAGCGGAGCCGCGAGAACAAAGATGAGAAGAAGAAGACGAAAATAGCGAACCCTCTGCAAGGAAGTCATCCGCGTTAAATATTCCTTTGTGAAAGCGATCTGGTCTGTTGAAACGAAGCCGTTCGGCCTCAAAACACTATATTTCATCGCCGCTCACATTGACAACAAGTCAGGAAGGCGGCTTCGAAGTCCGACGTAGAAAGAACCGAAAAGCGCATAGACGGCGCTGACCTCATCAAAGCGCATCTCATAAATGAGACGCTTGAACACCAGCGGGTCTTCCGCGAAAAGGTCGACCCCCCATTCCCAATCGTCAAAGCCAATGGAACCGGCTAATGATCTGCCGGACTTCCCCGGCATAGCGGCGGCCGATCATGCCATGCTCGTGCATCATCTGCCCACGGTCCTCATCGACTCCTGGTACCAATTCTTTTGTTCACCCCGGCGGCGGTCCATCGGGTAAAAGCAGATATATTTCGCGTTCGGGATTTCCGGCCACAGCCGAACCTTCATAGCTTCACGCTGACGTTTCAGCGTCTCCTCGATCTCCGCGTTCCACTCGTCTGAAAACGGCTCGATGCCCCGTTCGGCGAGAGACGCATAAACCTTCTGAGTGGACTCATAGAGCCCAAGCTCGATAACCGACAAATACGACGTGGCGGTTTCAAGATAGTCGGACAGACGAAGCTTCGCAAGGCAAACTCGGCTTGCTGCAATTGCTCGAAATCGTCCCGGAAGTGGACGAACATGATGTCGCCTTTATGCCCGAAAAGCGAGAAAGAGGCGGAGCGGTTGCCGTCCTGCTCAAAATCTGCAGCGGCTTCCGATAAAATCGAGGCCCGGTCCTGACAAGCGTAATGCCCGCCATGCAGACCATCGAACACGCATCATCTGATGCAGGACGCTTGCGCCCTCTATGGTGAGAGGGACTGGAGGAGTTCCGGTCATCCCTGGTTCCGTGCGCCCAACCGACGTCACAGGCGCCGGAACCAATGAAACCTCATCGTTTCATTTGTACCACCTAGGCCAGATTCGACGTGCAATGCGGGCAGCGAGTGGCCTTTATAGGAATAGCGGTGGCGCAGAACGGGCAATCTTTGCTTAGTTACTGCCGCCGGTGTTCGAAAGCGGTTGACCTGTTTTACCAGAAGAAAATCGCGAACGCCACAATCAGGAAATTGATCACCGTGTTCAAAAAATTGCCATAGGCGATCACCGGAACCGCCGCTTTCTTGACCGCATCGAGGGTTGTGAGGTCAGTGGATTTCAAAGCGATGAAGTAGTCTTTGAAGTCCACTCCGCCCATCAGCATGCCGATAGGCGGCATGATAATGTCATTCACAAGGGAGGTAACGACGCCCCGAATGCCAGGCCGATGATTACGCCGATCGCGAGGTCCAATACATTGCCTCGCGTCGCAAATTCCTTAAACTCTTTGAACATCAAAACTCTCCTTTGCAGGTTTTGAGCCTCCACTACGCCGGTGTGGCTATGAGAGAGTATCGCTTTTCTATTCGTCGCGCAAGCTGGCCCGAATGTAATCGCGATTCAGGCGTCTGATTACTTCGAGAGGAATCAGTTTGGGACAGACGGCTTCGCATTCACCGATGTTCGTACAATTTCCGAAGATTTCGGTATTCATCTGCGCGACCATTCGCAAGGCGCGCCGATTCTTCTCGGGTTGTCCCTGCGGAAGGAGGTTAAGATGCGAGATTTTGGCTCCGGTAAACAGCGCGGCTGCGGCATTGGGGCAGGCGGCAACACAGGCGCCGCACGCGATACAGGCGGCGGCGTCCATTGCGCGGTCCGCGTTCTCTTTCGGCACCGGGATCGCGTTGCCATCGGGAGCGCTGCCGGTGGAAACAGAGATAAATCCACCTGCGGCTATGATGCGATCGAAAGCGGACCGATTTACCGCGAGGTCCTTCACGACGGGAAATGCTCGAGCGCGCCATGGTTCCAAATACAGCTCATCGCCATCTTTGAAACTGCGCATGTGTAACTGACAAACGGTGACACCCGGAAGAGGGCCGTGCGCGACGCCATTGATCATGAATCCGCACATCCCACAGATGCCTTCACGGCAATCGTGATCGAAGGCGACGGGCTCCTCGCCTTTTCCGTCAGACGCTCATTGAGAACGTCCAGCATCTCGAGAAACGACATATGCGTGCTGACGTCGTCCATCTGGTACTTAATCATGCGCCCCGGCTCCGACGCGCTCCTCTGCCGCCAGATATTAAGAGTGATCCGCATGCTACTTATAACTCCGCTGCGACGGGTGGACATAATCGAAGGTCAGAGGCTCCTTATGCAACGCAGGTTGAACATCCTTGCCCCGGTATTCCCACGCAGCGGCGTACGAGTAGTGCTCGTCATCCCGCTGAGCTTCGCCTTCCTCGGTCTGGTATTCCTCCCGAAAATGGCCGCCGCATGGATTCGTTCCGGTGCAGCGCATCACGACACATCAATTCGCCGAACTCGAGGAAATCGCCACCCGTCCGGCCTGTTCGAGCGACTGATTCATGCCGGAGTTATCGCCCAAAACGTTCACGTTCCGCCAGAATTCCTCGCGCAACTCCTGAATACGGCCGATAGCGTATCTGCAATCCTTCGGCATTGCGGGCCATGCCGCAGTAGTCCCACATCAATTTGCCGAGTTCCCGATGAATGGAGCTTACGGTGCGATTGCCGCGAATCGACAACAACGTTTTGACCGTTGCTGCGACATTCGTCTTCGGCTTGCTTGAATTCCGGAAGATCGACCCCCACCTTCGCCAGCTTCGCGCTTGCCAAATAGTTCCCGAGCGTGTAAGGAATAACAAAATAGCCGTCCGATAGACCCTGCATCAGAGCGCTGGCGCCGAGACGATTTGCGCCGTGGTCCGAGAAGTTCGCTTCGCCTAAAACGAAGAGTCCCGGAATGGTGCTCATCAGCTGATAATCGACCCAAAGCCCGCCCATCGTATAGTGAATCGCCGGATAGATGCGCATCGGCGTTTCATACGGATTCTCACCCGTGATCTGGTGATACATATCGAAGAGGTTGCCGTAACGCTCTTCGATCCCGCCACGACCGAGACGATTGATGGCGTCGGCGAAATCGAGATACACGCCCAAACCGCCAGGACCCACGCCCCGGCCTTCGTCGCAGACGGCCTTCGACGCGCGAGACGCCACGTCGCGAGGAACGAGATTTCCGAAGCTCGGGTAGCGTCGCTCGAGATAGTAATCGCGCTCGGGTTCGGGGATCTGATTTGCCGGGCGGCTGTCTCCCTTTTCGCAGTGGAACCCAGATGCGCCCGTCGTTCCGAAGCGACTCGGACATGAGAGTCAGCTTGGACTGATAATCGCCGGAGACAGGAATGCAAGTCGGGTGAATCTGCGTGAAGCAGGGATTCGCGAACAAGGCCCCACGCTTATACGCTCGCCAGATGGCCGTTGCATTGGAACCCTTCGCATTCGTCGATAAAAAGAATACATTGCCGTAACCGCCCGTGCACAACAGCACTGCGTCACCGGCATGCGATTCAATCTTTCCGTTTGTGAGGTCGCGAGTGATGATGCCGCGCGCATTGCCGTCGATTACGATCAGGTCCAGCATCTCCGATCGAGAGAACATCTGAACCTTTCCCAGGCCCACCTGGCGTTCGAGCGCCTGGTACGCGCCGAGAAGGAGCTGCTGTCCTGTCTGGCCTCGAGCGTAGAAAGTGCGTGAGACCTGAGCTCCGCCAAACGATCGGTTGGCGAGAGCGCCACCGTATTCGCGAGCAAAAGGAACGCCCTGTGCGACGCATTGATCGATAATATTCACCGAGACTTCCGCGAGCCGGTAGACGTTTGCTTCGCGGGCGCGGAAATCGCCTCCTTTTACGGTGTCGTAGAAGAGACGATAAATGCTGTCGCCGTCATTCTGATAGTTCTTGGCCGCATTGATTCCGCCTTGCGCGGCGATGGAGTGAGCGCGCCGGGGGGAATCCTGAAAACAGAAGCACTTAACGTTGTAACCAAGCTCCGCGAGAGTAGCGGCCGCAGAAGCGCCGGCAAGGCCCGAACCAACAACAAGAATATTGAATTTGCGTTTGTTGGCCGGATTGACCAGCTTCAATTCAAACTGCGACCGTTCCCAGGCGGTCTCTATCGGACCGGAAGGAACTTTTGAGTCGAGTGTCATACGATGTCAGGCCCCGGCCGAAACCCTGCCAGGATTGCGATCGGAACTGCTATGAATCCGACAACAATAATGAACGCAGTGATCTTCGCAAATGCTCTCAATTTTGTGGAATAGCGAGGGTGCGACGCTCCCAATGTCTGGAACATGCTCCAGAGGCCGTGATAAAGGTGCATTCCGAGGAGCACGATGGAAACGATGTATGCGATCGAGACGATCGGATTCGAGAAACCGGTGACAAGGTTTTCATAGGGCCTCAACTCCTGAAAGTGCGGATGAACCGTACCGAACGTCATGTGCAGCAAGTGGTAAATGAGGAATGCCAGAACTATCGGACCGCTCCAGTACATCGTTCGCGATGCGTAAGTGGACCCAACGCTCTGCTTACGCACGTAGCCGATTGGGCGGGCGGCCCGCTGGAGCCGTGCCAAGCTTACCGATGATGCGATATGCAGAATTACGGCGACCAGCAACACAGCACGAACGGTCCAAAGAAGCGCCGGGACGTGCCGTAGATTTTCGGCATATGCGTCCAGCTTGTCCGGACCGAGGAAGAACTGTAGATTGCCCGCCATGTGGCCGATGATGAACCCAAACAGGATGATGCCCGTGATGGCCATCACTACTTTTTTGCCCACCGTATTGCCATAGAAATGCGCACCGCGGGCCAAGGTGCTGTTCACGGCGACAGCGCTCATTCGCACCCCCTCATCAGTTTTGGATGTTGCCGCCGAAACGGGCGATGGATCAATTTTGATTGTAGCGCGAGCGGCTCATCGTTCGTTGTTCGATTCATCTTCTGATCTCACGCGATCAGCCGCCGGCCTTGCGGATTTCCGTTTTCCGGATCTCGTGCGGTCATGGACGGAGGCATTTTGCCTGGCGCGTCCTCGACCGGCAAGCGCTGAGTAGTGAAGTTACCCGGGGGGATGGTCTCATCGTCTGCAGTTCTTGCGTTAGCCGTGGGATTGGACTGCCGCCTCTTCCGAAATCTCCGTGCCGGGTTCGTTTTTTAAGATTTCGATCTTGGGTTCGTTTTCGAAGATTTCCATCTTGGGTTCGTTTTCGAAAACGAGCTGCGGCGGATACTGCTCACGGATCTGACTGAACTGCTTGAGGGCGCGATCCAAAATGCGTACGAAGCGGCTCTCGTATTGGTCGAGAGCTTTGAGATCGGGTTCATAATGCGCGGCGACCACTTCTTCCTGGGTGGCGGATTCCTGGTCGACGGTGGCGGTCTGGGGGGACCAGACCCGCTCGAGATGCCATTGATTGACCGCCATCTGAATAACGAGCCGTTCTTCGACGAAATCGCGTGGTTGGAATTTCCCGATGAAATGAGTTTGATATTTTTCCCAGGCTTCTTCCGACTCGCCATCGAAGACGACGATCTTGTTGGAAGAAAGTCCGTGCTTAATAGCATTGCGAGATGAGCGCGACTGGCCTTCGGCGGTTATGGGGCCTTTGGATTTTCCTCCGTTCCTTCGGGACGCTTCGATCTGGGCGGGGGTTCGCATTTTTTCCTCGGACTCAGGGTATCAGCCGAGTTTGTGGGATTTCGGCTAGGGAAACTGTAGATTATTGAGAAATAGAGAATTATTTCGATAAAAGTTCGGTAAATGCCTCACCGGCGGGTGCGGACAACGGGGGATGAAAAGGGTGAGGAAGCGGTAAGATTCCGAGTGCTGTGAGCTTGATAAGGCCGGCTCTCGTTTGGCGCTTGCAGCCCGACTGTGAATGTGGTCCGGACGCCGAGCATTGAAGTTTGCGTGGAACAGCGGAGTGTCGCCTTTGCCGCAAGGCAGGGAGCACGTGAAGGAAAATCGATGGTTTTCCAGGCGTCCCCTGTCTGCGGCAAGGAGAACAACATGAAACTACTTACCGCCGTTCCCGCTGGATTGGTTGTACATAAGAAGTCCATCACGGTTGTGTGCGCATCCGTCGCAATGGACTCAACAACTCACCCGGCTGGATGAACTGGATAGAAATCTGGCCTCAATCGATGAACGACTCAGCACCGAGATGAGCCAACATAGCGACTTGATTCAGCGTATATTGACTGTTCCCGCACCATCCTCTATGTGCTCATCCGCGACGGGGGTGTTTATCGCGAGCGCGGCGGCGATTACTTTGACCGACTCCATCCCGAGCGTACCGCCAGAAGAATGGCCCAACGCTTGGAACGGACCGGCTTCGAAGCAATTCTGAAGAGAAAGCCATTGCTGAGCGTCCCCGTCAGCCTCGCCGTTCCCGCAGAGCTTTGCTCCAAGTGCCATCGGCGGCGCCTCGCTACCTGTATGCACGATAACCCAAAGCCAAACGCACAAACCGTAAACGCCAACCAACAGAAAACTAAGCGACTAGATGTTGCTAGTTTTCGAACGCTGGCCTCGCCCGAAGAACGCCGAAGCAAATCGAACGGCGTTAACGAGCTATTGCCAGCGGCACAACCGGGGCATGAAACCGGAAATCGCGCGCTTATACGCTGCGACTCCGAATCGATAGTTTTGGATTATCGGGATTTTCGTGTTGAGAGATTGGGGTTACATCGGTACTGTTTCAAAGGCTCAAATGCCTAGCTTTGAAGAAATTCTGTTTACAGCCGCCTCAAACTCGTGAGATCAGTGGGTAAACGCGTAGATGACGTAGTTGATCCCCATGCGGTAGGCCTGTGAAGCATAATGCTCGGGATATCGCGGATGGTCGGCCCACTCCCATGCGTCACCGTTATCTTGATTGTGGCAGATGGCGACCATCAGCCGCCCGTTATCGTCGTAAATGCCGCGCCAGTGCGGCTGCACCCCGTCCTTCTCGTAAATTCGGCCGGTATACCAGTACTGAATGCCCGGAACTTGGATTCGGCGCGTGAGGTCGTACACGGTGTGAAAAGCGGGATCACTGTCCTCCATGTCAACGGCGGGGCGATCCGGAAACACACGCTGCATACTGCGCATAAAGACTTCCCATTCCTGAGAACCGTGAAAGTCGTCCACCATGAGAAAGCCCCCGCGCAGCAGGAACTCACGAAGCCGTGTAGCCTCGGTGGGGGAGAGATTCCAGTGCCCCACCTCCACCGCATAGATCCATGGCCAGTTGAAGATGCGGTCGTCTGTGAGAGATACAACCTCCTCAACCGATCGCGTGTCGACGCGCGTTAGCCGTCGCAGTCCGAGGACGAACTGGCGTTCGGCTTTCGGCGCATCGATGCCCCAACTGACAAACTGGTAAGCCGGTTCGGGCCAGATGGAAGAGTAGCGCAATCTTGCGAATGCGAATTCCGTTCGGTCGTCACCGTCGGCCGGCAGTACCGACTCGGGATGCTCCACTTCATATGGATACGCCTCCACACCCCGATTCACGTGATTAAGCAATCGCGCGGTCAGACCGTATGCGGCGCTCAGAAAAAGAACCATTGCCGCATTGCGGCTGAATTTGTTCATGCCTACCTTCCGTTCTCCTGCACAATGAGCACCGGCGGAAGACTTCGCAGGCGGCTAATTCGCTTCGAAATGACGGCGCCTTCTATCAGTAAACAGACATTGCCCATCAAAATATCTCCCTTCGGGGTGGTATTCAGAACATCGCACAGACGGTATGGTCCCGCCGAAGGGATACGCCTGCAGCCGCGCGAAGATGGCGACGTGAGCCCGCCGATCCCGCCTTGGGAGCCATTATCAGAGCAGGTACTTGCCGATCAGCGGGGTACCTACGATCGCATGCGCGCTGCGTGTCCGGCGGCCGAGTCGCCGAGAGGTGTCACACTTTTCAGGCATGCCGACGTAGTTGCGGCAGCCGCCGATCCGAACACGTTCTCCTCGGCTGCATCCGCGTATCGCACGGTACCTAATTCTCTGGACCCTCCCGAACACACGGCCTTCCGAGCCCTTATCGACCCTTTCTTCACGCCCGAGAGAATGAGAACGCTCGAGCACCGCATCCGGAGAATTGCGGAGGAGATCGTTGGCGAAGTGCAGCGCGGCGCCACCGTAGATGCAGTCACTGAGATCGGATACCCGTTTGCCGTGCGCGCACAGGCCGACTGGCTAGGGTGGCAAGACGTCGAAGATGAGCTCATCGGTTGGATGGCTGAGAACCATGCCGCTACGCGCTCAAGAGACCGGTCGCGGACGGCCGCGGTAGCCGCTGCTTTTGACCAGATCGTCCTGGCACAGGTGCAGAGCCGGCGGCAGATGGGCGGCGCTGCGCCGAAGGACCCGACGACCGAGTTGCTCGGGGTTACTGTTGATGGAAAGCTGTTGCCGGATGCCGACATCGTATCGATTCTCCGCAACTGGACGGCAGGCGACCTCGGTTCGATGGCGGCAGCGCTCGGTGTTGTCGTGCATTTCCTTGCGACGCACTCCGATGTGCAGGAGGCTCTTCGGGCGGATCCTGCGAACCTGCCAGCCACCATCGACGAGATGCTGCGCATGGATGATCCGTTCCTGGTTAACCGTCGCGTGACGACGGCCGCCACACAGATCGCCGGGTTCGTACTCGAACCCGGCAAGCGGATTTATCTGAACTGGACCTCGGCCAATCGCGATGAGACCGTATTCGGCGACCCGGATGCATACCGGCCGGAGGAGAATGCTGCATACAACCTGGTCTACGGTACCGGCATTCACGCGTGTCCAGGCCGTCCGCTGGCAACGCTGGAGCTGGTCGTGGCGGTGGAGACGCTCCTGGGCGCGTCAGCCCATATCGAGTTGGCGGCCGATGCAGATCCTCTGCGAGAGATATACCCGCTGGGCGGCTGGCGGCGCGTGCCAGTGCGGCTGCGATGAGGAGCTTATGGCCCTTTTGTTGATTGTGATTAAAGTCACTGCGAGAAAGTCGGCCGACGGTGATACTTAGGTCGGAGATTGATTGCACATGCCTTTGACTCAAGAAACAACTGTTGCAGAAATGGCGACGAAATCGCTTTCGGCGGTCCGCGTTTTCGAAAAGCTAGGAATTGATTACTGCTGCGGCGGCAAACGTCCGCTCGCTGTCGTATGCAGGGAAAAAGGTTACGATCCGGGAAACGTTGAACGAGAACTGGATGCTGCTCTTGCCGGCGCCGAAGAGGCGGCACGGGACTGGGAAACGGCTCGCCTTGGAGAATTGATCCAACATATCGTTTCGGCGCATCACGAGTATCTCCGGCGTGAGCTACCGGCCGTGCAAGCGCGTCTTGATAAGGTTTACCGCGTGTACAACCAACGATACGGTCCTACGCTCATCGGTTTGCCGGAGGTTTTCACCGAGCTTAGGGAGGAGTTGGAGACGCATATTCAGAAGGAGGAGATGATCCTGTTCCCCGCGATTGCCGCTTGCGAGCAGGCTATCGCCTCAGGGCGGCCGCTCCCGCCGACCCGGTTCGGGACCGTCGCGAATCCGATTCACATGATGGAGCTCGAGCACGAGAGCGCGGGTAGGGCGCTCGAGAAAATTCACGAGATCACTCGCGATTTCGAGGTTCCGGATTATGCCTGCGTGACTTACCGCGCGCTCATGAGCGGCCTTGATGAACTCGAGCGCGATTTGCATATGCACATCCATCTGGAGAACAATATCCTGTTCCCTCGCGCTGAGAGGCTCGAGGCTTCGGCACGATAAGGTGCGTAACTAGAGCCCTCCGGCCAAAAGTGGCACCTATGTCTTAGGAACAAAATAGTACCTATGTCTCCCGATGGAGATGGAGAGCATTCCCAGTCTCCGTGCTTGGCCAACTGATGAAGCCACGCGTCTATCTGGAAACCTCCGTTCTAAGCTACGTGGCCGTGCGAGGACGACGAGATCTTACAGCAAGCCTACAGGAACCGGGACGCCTACGCCGCTAAACACGGCTACGACCTCGAAAGGATCTTTCAAGACCTGAAAAGGCGAGAAGCCGAATCAAGGCTGAAGCGTGCTGAAGATCGCCGGAAATAAATAAACCATCTGGGGATGTTATGGTGCGCCCGGCATGACTCGAACATGCGACCTTCTGGTTCGTAGCCAGACGCTCTATCCAACTGAGCTACGGGCGCACAGGTAGGCACCCACTAATGTAGCATCGCGGCTCCCGGGAACTCAAGCATGCGTAAGGGTATTAACATGTGTCGCGACACCCGCAGACAGGCCATCCAGACTATAGCCTCCTTCAAGGACTGAGACCACTTTTCCGGCTGCGTGCTCGTCCGCTATGTCCATCAACATGCGCGTCAGGTCGGCGAAATCTTCGTCGGTTAAACGGAACTGACCCAGGGGATCGCCCAGTCTTGAATCAAAGCCGGCAGAGATGAGCACGAGTTCGGGCTGGAACTTGTCCATTTCAGGCTTTAACAGCTCGCGGAAAGCTCCAAGGATTGCCGCGCGACCAGAACCTGCCGGGAGTGGACAATTCGCCGTAGTTCCGTTCCCGTCGCCTTCGCCTGTCTCGTCGCGCCTTCCCGTACCCGGATACCAGGGCGATTGGTGGGTCGAGAAGAAATATACGGAACCATCGTTATAGAAGATGTCCTGCGTGCCGTTGCCGTGGTGCACATCCCAATCGGCGATGAGGACTCGAGAGATCCCATGTTTTTTCTGAGCGTACCGCGCCGCGATCGCAACGTTATTAAAGATGCAGAAGCCCATGCCTCGCACCGCATTCGCGTGATGTCCGGGAGGACGAACCGCGCAGAATGCGTTCGTTGCGCCACCAGCGATCACGGAGTCAACCGCATTCATCACGCCTCCCGCGGCTTCCAAAGCGACGTCGTACGATCGAGGACTCACCGAAGTGTCACCCGTGGAGAGCTCGTGAGCGCCGCGCCCGATCTCTCGTTTCACCAAGGCAATGTAGTCGCGCGTATGACAGATCGCAATCTCTTCTTCGTTCGCGCGCCGCGGAGCGATTCGTCTGGCATCGCGGACCAGGCCGTCTCGCTCCAAGCCCGCTCTAAGAGCGTCGTAACGCTCGGGCCGCTCGGGGTGTCCGGGACCGGTCAGATGCTGTTTGTAGATATTGTCCAGGAGCAGCGCAGTCGCCATGCGCTTAGTCTATCTGGCATCGCGGACGCAGCGGAATCCGACGTGAGCGACGGGATTATCGGGCTTATGGCTGTCACGGAACGTCACCCGGAGTTGCAGTGGATTGGCGCCGAAACTGCCGCCACGAATCACTTTGCGCGCGCCTGGATCCTGCACGATATGCGCATCGTGGCGATCGCGCCAATTGTCAGCGGTCCACTCCCATACATTGCCGGCCATGTCATACAGGCCGTAGCCATTTGGCGGGTACGTGCCCACGCGCACGGGACCGTTCACCTTCGATGCGCTGTAATTTGCACGCTCCGGAGTGGGCGGATCGGACCCCCATGGATATTCGTTTCCGGGTTTACCACCTTGCGCCGCATACTCCCATTCGGCCTCGGTCGGCAGCCGCTTGTATTGCCACGAGCAGTAGGCGCTAGCTGCGTACCATGTAACGAACGCCACGGGATCCTGTGCGCCGCCGGCTGAGATTTTAGACGTGTACTCCGGGTGCTCCCGGATGAACTGAAGAAACTCTTCGTTGGTGACTTCGTGGCTGTCAATAAAGAAGGAGTCCAGCCTGACTTTGACGCGAGGGGATTCAGCCTTCATCATGTCTCGCAACCCCGCGCCCACATCAGCGTACTTCGGTTCCGGCTGATCCGTTGCCCATAGAGAACTCGCCGCCCTGGATAAACACCATTGTCGTGAGCAGAACAAGCAGCATGCTCGATGGACGAAGGAGACGAACCTCGGTTAGGCCGGCCGGATGGATTTCATTGACTCGACAGGGCCTTCTGCTGCTCCTCCGAATACCGGCATTGTGGCGCAGGAGCGACTTGAAGTCCCATGCGCAGGGCGTTCAAGCGAGCTTCGAATGCGCAGGGGTCGAGCTGAAGCGCACGCTCAAAATCCGATTTTGCGGCCGCAGTCTGTTTGAGGATTAACAACGCCACACCCCTGTTACTTAGGGCTTGGGGGTTGTCCGGCGCCATTGCGAGCGCACGCCCAAACTCGCTGAGGGCTTTTCCCGGCTCGCCGGAAGTCAGATAGGCTCTGCCCAATTCCGAGGCGACCAGAGGCGAATCCGGATTCATGCTTTTGGCGCGTTCGAGCAGACCTATCGCTTCATGCGGCTCCACTACTCGCGCCAGTTGCACATATGGACGCGCATCGTACGCATTGCGATGGACGGCTTCGCGCCAGAGGCGCTCCGGACTCGCCCACACATAACAGCGGTAAATCGAAACGACCGCGAGCAGGACCAGAATCCAGGTTTGCCTGGGCAGAAGCATGGCAAATGCCACGGCAAATGCGAGTAGCGGGAGATACATACGCCGGAAGGCCATCACGTCCGCCGCCGGAAATATAGAGGAACTCGGTAAAAGAAGGGCTAACGCGGCGATGATCCAGAAACCATGCTGCGCACCCGAAAACCATCGTAAGACCAGGAACACCACTATAAGGACCGCGATCCAAAGAAACCAAAGCGAACCCGGAGGCGATGGCGGGTCGATCGAATACATCGGGATAGCCAAGCCAAGCGCGTATCCGGCGATCGCGCCGCCTTGACGCGCCAGATACTCCCAAGGACTAAGCCCTGCTTGCGCACCTGCTCCGGAGCCTTGCGTCACTGCGGTCATGAAGAGCACGCGCAATCCGAATACGAGTGACAAACCAAGCATGGCCGCAATGGGCCGCCATTCGCTTCGATTGCGGGAGATCGAGAGATGAAGTAGCGCGACGAAGACCGCATATCCCACAGCCTCTTCTTTCGATAGCAGCGCTAAGGCAAACCAGAGAACGGCTCGCCAATGTCTGCCGCGCAGCCACTCGTTGAATGACAGCAGGCAGAAGACTGACATCAGGAGAGTGCTGCGAGCGAAGATATAGTTCACGGCTTCGGATTGCATCGGGTGCACGGCGAAGATCGCTGCGGCAAACCACGCAATTTGAGCGGGCATGAGGCGTCGCAGCGCTGCGAACGCGAGCCACACGGCGCCAAGGTGCAACCCAAGATTCACAGCATGGTATGCCAACGCGTGCCTTCCGGCAATCATGTAGTTCACCCAAAATATGAAGTACGTGAGGGGCCGCGTCTGTTGAGGCCGCCAGACTTCCCACCAGCCGGATGGACTCGTTAAGACGGGATCGGAGAAGATCGCGAAATCATCGAGAATGAAAGCCCCGAAAAGGCTCCCGCCATAGGCGATGAGTGTTAGCAGCAACAACCACCATGGCGAGGTTCTCATCGGCACTGGCGATGCTATCATGAGGCATCATCGAGCCGGAATGCCTGCCGAACAAGTAACAGCCACACCGCCGTCGAAAGTCCCTAAACCCAAAACCGCCGCCGAACGAAAACAACGTGTCGGCAAAATTCTGGAGGGGCTCGACAAGTTGTATCCGAATGCGACCTGCGCACTGACCCACAGGTCGCCTTGGGAGCTGCTGGTGGCGACGATCCTTTCCGCGCAGTGCACGGACGTACGGGTCAATCAGGTTACTCCCGGGCTGTTTCGAAAGTATCCGACGATGACCGATTTCGCCCATGCCAATCAGGAAGAACTGGCCAACGATATTCGATCGACCGGGTTCTTCAACAACAAGGCAAGAAGCGTTATCGGCGCCGCGAAAAAGATCCTGACCGACTTCAAAGGACAAATTCCGCGCGATATCGATGATCTGCTCCAAGTACCAGGAGCGGCTCGGAAGACGGCGAATGTCGTTCTTGGCACCGCGTTTGGGATTGCTTCCGGCGTGGTTGTGGATACGCATGTACATCGCGTCTCCAGGCGGCTCGATTTGACTAAAAAAGACGATCCTGTGGGTATTGAACAGGACTTGATGAAGATCATCCCGAAAGAGCGCTGGATATTGTTTTCACATCAGGTCATTCATCACGGGCGTAACCTTTGTATCGCGCGTAAACCGCGTTGTAGTGAGTGCCTGCTGGACCCGATCTGTTACGCCAAAGATAAGACGATATGAGCTTGTCTCGACGCACGTTCCTGAGCAGTTCCGCCGCTGCTCTCGCGGCTGAGTTGTTCGCCGGACCGAAGGAGAGTAACGTTCCTAATGCGTCGCTCGAGAAACTTGCCGATGTGGCGTTGCGGGAAGCGAAGAAGCGGAAAGTGTCCTATTGCGATATCCGCATCAATCGCTACCGCGACCAGAGTGTGTCGATTCGGCTTACTCCGGAGCGCGGCACCGGAAAAACGCTTGAAGTGCCGGGGATCGGGGACAGCGACAGTTTTGGATTCGGTGTTCGTGTCATTGTGAATGGCGCGTGGGGATTCGCGTCGTCACCGACGGTGACTGCTGCCGAAATCGCGCGAATAACCGGCGAAGCCGTCACGGTCGCGAAAGCAAATGCGAGCATCAAGTCCCGGCCGGTCATTCTAGCGGCAACGAAGGCCTATCGGGATCGCTGGAACTCTCCCTTCGAACGTAATCCTTTCGATGTGGCGATTCCGGAAAAGCTCGCTCTGCTGCTGGAAGTCGGCCGGGAGATCAAGAAAGACAAGCGCGTATTCTCCTCAAGCGCGTCGCTGACGTTTCACTCGGAAGACAAATATTTTGCATCGAGCGAAGGCTCGTCGATTCAACAGCTCATTATCCAGACGTTCGCCAACTCCTCTGCCAATGCAGTCGATATCCAGAAGCGTTTGTCGAAGTCGCGCAGCTATATTCCGACACCGCTTGCCGTGGGATACGAGTTTGTCCCCACGATGAACCTGCTGGAGAACGCGCAACGGATCCGCGAGGAAGTAATCGAGCATCTCAAAGCGCCGTCCGTGGCTGCGAGCAGGAAGGATCTGGTGCTGATGCCGAGCCACCTGTTTCTAACGATTCATGAGAGCGTCGGGCATCCAACCGAGTTGGACCGCGCTCTCGGGTACGAAGCAAACTTCGCGGGGACCAGCTATCTGACTCCGGACAAGCTGCGCAAGGAAAAGATTGCCAGCGAGCATGTCAGCATCTATGGCGATCGTACAACGGAGCGCGCTCTGGCAACGGTGGCTTATGACGATGACGGAGTAAAGACCACGAAGTTTCCGCTGATCGACCACGGTCTTTTTGCGGGATATCAGACGATCCGCGATCAGGCGCATCTCATCGGTGAGAAGGAATCTCGAGGCTGTTGTTATGCCGACTCGTGGGCGAGTGTGCCTTTTCAGCGCATGCCGAATGTTTCGATGGAGCCGGGGAAGTCCGATGTCACGCTCGATGACCTCATCTCCGGCGTTGATGACGGAATCCTGATTGAAGGCCGCGGAAGCTATTCGATCGATCAGCAGCGCTATAACTTCCAGTTCGGCGGCGACGCGTTCTGGGAAATCAAAGGCGGAAAGAAACGAGGAATGGTGTCGCAAGTTGCTTACCAGGCGCGCACGCCAGATTTCTGGAAAGCTTGCGACGGAGTGGCAGGGCCGAGCTATTGGCAGATGTACGGGTCGGGCGCGGATGGAAAAGGGGAGCCGATTCAGCTTAACTCGATCAGTCATGGATGCTCGCCTGCGCGATTCAGGCAAGTACAGGTGATCGCTACCGACTAGCATGCTGACGAGAGAACAGGCGCAGGAGCTTACGGCCAGAGTTTTGAAATTCTCGTCCTTTCCCGATTGCACGGCGAGTATCGACGAGCGCGAAGTCGCGTATGTACGGTTTGCAAATAATGGCGTGACCACCTCGGCCTTTACGTTCGAGCGATCGGTCACAATCAACTCGGTGCGGGATGGCAAGGCCGGAGGGTCCAGGACGACCGATCTGAGCAACGATGCACTGAA
Source organism: Bryobacteraceae bacterium (assembly GCA_963833675.1). Lineage (GTDB taxonomy): Bacteria > Acidobacteriota > Terriglobia > Bryobacterales > Bryobacteraceae > DASQDN01. The sequence goes on from CAWHYW010000038.1 coordinate 29,592, forward strand.
GGCAGCCGTGCACCGCAGTGAAGAGCTCGCGCAGTTCTCACCGGCTAACCCCGAATATGTGGAGCCGTTAGGTCCCCAGAAGTATGCAGAGTATGAGAACTGGGATGACGCCACAGCGCACGCGCGATCGCCGCAAATGGTCCCTCATGTCAAATCGATCATAGATCGGGCGCTTGCGAAGAAGTTGATTGCCGCTGGTTACTTCGAACGTTCCGCAGAAATATCGGCGTTCGGAAACAGGCACGGTAACTTCGGTTACCAGCGCAGCACGGATGCCCGGCTGACGACCACAATTCGCAACACGCAGGGAACGAGTTCGGGATGGGCAGGAGGACCGTCGGTACGGATTGGAGAGATTGACGGAGGAGAACTCGCCGAACGCGCGCTGGACAAATGCTTGCGGTGGTCAAATCCCATCAGGCCGACACCGGGTAAATACACTGTGGTGCTGGAACCGACTGCAGTCGGTGATCTGGTTACACTGATCGGCGGACATCTCTCGGCTCGCGCTGCCGAGCAGGGTCAATCCTTCCTGAGTAAAAAGGGCGGCGGCACCCTGGTGGGCGAGAAGCTTTTTCCCGAGATTATTACGCTTCGCACAGACCCTTTCGATCGACGCTACGGCACTTCTCTCTGGAGCATGGGCGGCATTCCCGCCGTGCCGGTGACCTGGATCGAGAACGGATTAGTAAAAAACGTAGTCTACGACCGGTACTGGGCGAAAAAGACAGGCAAGAAGCCGACACCCTCGGCCGGCAATCTGATTCTGAATGGAAGCCAGTCACCGACGGCCGATCTGATTAAAGCGACCGAACGCGGGCTCCTCGTCACACGCTTCTGGTACATTCGGACTGTCAATCCGCAGACAGCGCAGTTTACCGGTCTCACTCGAGACGGCTTATTTCTTATTGAAAATGGAGTAGTCACCAAACCAGTTATGAATCTCCGTTTCACGGACAGCGTTGTTCGCCTGCTGCAGAACACGTCGATGGTCAGCAGGAACGTTCGTGTTCACGGAGCCGAAGTCGGAATGGTCGCGCCCGCAATCCAAGCGCGTGATTTTACGTTTACGAGTATTTCCGACGCAGTCTGATGAGCTTCTTCCTTGGTATTGATGGAGGGCAATCCAGCACCACTGCCGTAATCGGCGATGAGTCCGGCCGGATCCTCGGCAGCGGACGGGGAGGGCCTTGCAATCACGTTGGCGCGTCGGAAGGCCGGAAAACGTTCGCACATGCGGTCGGCGGATGCCTGAAGCTCGCATGCGAGCAGGCAGGTCTCGATCCGCATATGATCACGTTTGAAAGAGTGTGCGCGGGGTTTAGCGGAGGGCCGGATGACAAAGCCGATTATCTGCGCGAGCTCATTCGCGCCCATCAATACGAGACCACTACGGACGCAGTGATTGCTCTGGCGGGCGCTACGGGGGGGGATCCGGGAATGATTTGCATTGCGGGAACGGGATCGATTGCTTATGGCCGGAATCGTGACCGGAAGTTCGCGCGCGTCGGCGGATGGGGCTATATCTTCGGCGATGAAGGCGGCGGCTTCGACCTCACCCGACAGGCACTGCGGGCGGTGCTTCGTCACGAGGAAGGCTGGGGTCCGGCAACTATTCTTCGTGAAATGCTGCTTGCTGAAACCGGCGCAAGCAATGCGAACGATCTGATGCACCGCTTTTACACGACCGAATTTCCACGTCCTGTGATTGCCTCGTACTCGGTATTGGTTGATGCGGCCGCCAACAACGGTGACGCGATCGCACGGAATCTGATTGTGAATGCGGCACAGCAACTTGCGACTGCCGTGTCGGCGGTCCGTATGCAAATATTCGATCGCGGAGAGCCGGCGAAGACGGCATACATCGGCGGTGTGTTCAAGAGCGAGATGCTGAGGGAGCGATTTCGATTGCTCGTGGAGCTTGAAGACGGCAATACCGTTATTGCGCCGCAATACGGTCCGGGAGTGGGCGCGTTGATCGAGGCTTACGCCGGAACGGGTATTTCCGCAAAGATCTCCGGCGCTGCGCAAGCAGAAAAATAGCCGCTAAATCGGGTGATACCCTGAAGTTTCACCCTCATGTCCACAAAGCTATCCATCCGTGATCTGGACCTTGAAAACAAAGTTGTTTTCATTCGCGTCGACTTCAATGTTCCACTCGCCCCTGGTGGGCAGGAGATTACGAGCGACAAAAGAATCAAGGCATCTTTGCCAACGATTCAGTACGCGCTCGAGGAAGGCGCAGGACTCGTTCTCGCAAGCCATCTGGGTCGTCCAAAAGGGAAGCCGAACCCGGAGATGAGTTTAAAGCCCGTCGCTGCGCGTCTGCAGGAGTTGCTCGGTCGCCCCGTAAAGATGGCTCCCGATTGCATCGGCCCTGAAGTGGAAGCGATGCGGCCGAAGCCGGGCGAGGTCGTGCTGTTGGAAAACCTGCGGTTTCATCCGGAAGAAGAAAAGAATGACCCTGAGTTCTCGAAGAAGCTGGCGTCACTTTGCGATCTCTATGTGAATGACGCATTCGGGTCCGCGCATCGCGCTCACGCTTCGACCGTCGGAATGATCCAGTTTGTGCCCAAAGCCGCGGCAGGATTGCTGATGGACAAGGAGCTCGAATGGCTGGGTAAGGCGACCAGCCACCCCGAGCGGCCTTGTATCGCAATTCTTGGCGGCGCGAAAGTATCCGACAAAATAGAAGTGATTCAGAACCTGTCGAAGATCGTAGACAAGCTTCTGATCGGTGGAGCGATGGCTTACACCTTCTTTAAAGCCAAAGGCGAACCTACAGGGAAGTCGCTCGTGGAAGACGACAAGGTCGGCCTGGCAAAGCAACTGATCGAACAGCTTGGCGAGAAATTGATGCTGCCCACAGACCATGCCGTCGCGCCTGAATTCAAAGGTGGCGGCGAACCGAATTACGTCAAGACAATTCCGGTGGATCAGATGGCTCTCGACATCGGTCCTGAGACGGTTGACGAGTACTCCGCCGTGATCCGCGCCTCAAAGACAATCATCTGGAATGGACCGATGGGTGTCTTCGAGATGCCGCCGTTTGATGCAGGCACGGTCGCGATCGCCAAGGCAGTCGCTGGTTCGGGCGCAGTATCCGTGGTCGGCGGGGGCGATTCGGAGAAGGCAATCAAAACCGCTGGAGTGGCGGATAAGATTACGCACGTCTCCACTGGCGGCGGCGCGTCGCTCGAATTTCTTTCGGGTATCGAACTTCCGGGTGTCGCTGCTTTGACTGACAAGATCGGTGGCTGATAGATTGTCTCCTGTATCGCCGGTCCGTATAATCAGACCGGCGACGCACATTGTGACCCGCGCCGACATCCTAAAACGCGTCCTTTACTGGTCGCTTCCCTGCGTCTTCTGTCTCTTCCTCTATTGGGACGGGTTAAAGGCGTGGTTCCAGATGGATGATTTCGCGTGGCTGGGCCTACACACGCTTGTTCATGATTGGAACAGCTTCCTCGACGCGATGTTCAGGCCGATGGCTCAGGGTACGGTACGCCCGCTGAGCGAGCGGCTTTTCTTTTTCGGTTTCTGGCACTTGTTTGGTATGGAAGCGCTGCCCTATCGCGCGCTGGTATTTGCTACAGCTTTCGGAAACATCATCCTGATCAGCGTAATTGTTCGGCGACTGACCGCATCGGCTCTCGCCGGCTTTGTGGCGCCGCTGTTGTGGGTCGTGTCGCCGGCGTTGTACGAGCCGATGACTTGGACATCCGCCTACAATCAGATTCTTTGCGCGTTCTTCTTCCTCCTCCAACTCTATCTGCTCATCCGGTGTATCGATACTCATCGCCGGCGTTATTATGCGGCTTTGTGGCTCGTATTTCTTCTCGGCTTCGGCGTACTCGAGCTGAATGTGGTGTTTCCCGCAATCGCTGCAGTGTATGCACTTTTGTTTGCGCGTCGATACCTGCTACATGTCGCTCCGATGTTCCTCGTGTCCATCGCCTATGCGATTTGGCATCGAACAGCCGGACAGATGATACGCACATCCATCTACGCGATGGACCTCCGGCCGGAGTCCATTTTTAAAGTCTTGTGGAACTATGTCCAGCTATCGCTTTCGGCGCAGGACATACTGCCGCTGCGGCCGGAGTTGACTCTTGAAATCCAAATTGCGTTCGGACTGGTTCTAGCGGGATTGATTGTGTTCGTGGCCGTGATGCTGCGCTGGAGAGCGTGGCTTGCCCTCTTCTTTTTGGCCTGGTATCTCATCACGCTCTCGGTTTACTTGCCGCTCGCAAATCACATCTCCGGATACTACGCGACTGTTCCCATGGTCGGCTTAGCCATGCTTGGCGGCTGGGCCATCGCCCTAGCTTGGGAACGCAACCGGCTCACACGAATTCTCGCCGTGACGATTGCGTTGTGTTTCGCGGTTCCTGGAGCTTGGCAGGGACGGCAGCTCTCCCGCAGAGTCTCCCTGCAATCGCGGGACGTTCGGCACATGGTTCGCGGGATCGCTGCGGCGCACAAGAAGCATCCCAACCAGATTCTTGTTCTTACCGGAGTCGATAACGATCTGTTCTGGTTCGGCCTGTACGATAAACCGGAGGTTGCGCTCGGTTGGCGCGGGTTGTATGTTACCGGCGAAACGGAGCAGAAGATCATTCCCTCTCCCGAAATGGGAAGCGTCGCGGATCGATTTCTCGCGGACAGCGTCACTCTGGAGGCGATCCATCGCGGACAGGCCGAGGTCTACGATGTTTCCCAGACTCCGGTAAAAAACGTCACTCAGATGTACGAACGTGCGCTCACAGCCGATCACAGTCCCCAACTTCCACGATCCTGCAATGTCGGTTCTCCGCTGTTCGCGCGCTTCCTTAAGGAAGGTTGGTTTCCTGTTTCGGATGGAGCTCGCTGGACAGCGAAGCAGGCGACGGTAGAGTTACGCGGGCCGACGCATGCGCGCGGCACGTTAACGATCACAGGTGTGGTGACACCGCTTCACACCGGCAATGGCCCATATCCAGTCACCGCATGGGTCGATGGCCGGTCTATAGGCAAACGAGATATTCCGGCCGGAGCATCGCGATTCTCTCTGACTTACGATCTTCCGGACGACATCTTGGGTAAGCGATCGGTCGCGGTAACGGTGGGGGTAGACCGCACCGTCAGCGCTCCCCCGGATGAACGCGAGCTCGGCCTGTTGATGGGAACCTTCGAAGTCGCGCCTTAAGCCTCCTTGGCCGGACCTGACGCGTTCGCCGAGTGCTATGATTCTCAAACGTCTATGCCCGCAACGCCGACGATTCTGTTCGTCCACGGGACTGGTGTCCGCCTGCCCTCCTATCGTGAGGGCTTTCGTGACGCAGCGGCGAAAGCCTCGGAATACGGGATCCCCAACAAGTTCGAACAGTGTCCTTGGGGAGATATCTTCGGCGCCAGGTTTTCTCCGCGATCACTGCCCGAGCCGCCCTCGGAAAAGCAGCTCGAAGAAGAACAGAAAGACTATGCCGAGTGGGTGTACCTTTTCGACGATCCGATGTTTGAGCTGCGGACATTAGCGATTCCCCGGAAGGCCGGTGATCCTTTCGACGATCTTGGCGCGGAGCCCAAATACAAGAAGGTTTGGAAAACCGTTCGCTCATATAAGCCTTCTGTGGAGTTGCACGAAATTCTCGGGCGCGAGCAGCTTGAGGATTTATGGGATGAGGCCCATCAGACGATCGTTGGCGATACCGACACAGAGAAGGCGTTTCGAGTAACCGGCGATGAAACTGCGGAATCCACGAATGCCGCAGCCCGGGCAATCGTCGCCGAACTGACGCGGCGCGCTGAAGCTGCGGGCCAATCCGGTCCGGGCCGTGAAGCGCGATCCACCATTGTCAGCCGGCTTCTCGAAGATTGGAAACACCAGGTTTTCGGATTGTCCGAATTTTTTTCCAATCTGGTCGGAAAACCGGCCACCTATCTTCTCAAGAAGCATCGAAGCGACTGGAGTCAGGCAATCACCAATCCCCTTGGAGATATTTTGTTGTATCAAGCCAATGGAGCCAAGATCTGCAACTATATTCGGGCTAAGATCCAACAGGCCGGTGGGCCAGTAGTTCTGATGGCGCACAGCCTGGGCGGAATTGCGTGCGTCGACCTGCTGAATGAAGATCCTACAACCGGAGTGAAAAGGCTGATCACCTTCGGGTCGCAGGCGCCGTTTCTGTATGAGCTGGGCGCTCTTCACTCGCTGAAGCCTCCCGCGGATCTTCCGCAGCATTTTCCGCCATGGCTGAATCTGTACGATCGCAATGATTTCCTGAGCTACCTGGCGGGGCCGGTTTTTCCGCAAGCCGCCGATGTTACCGATGTAGAGATTGAATCGCGACGCCCATTTCCCGCCTCGCACAGCGCATATTTAGGAAGCAAGAAGGCGTGGCAGCATATTGGAAAGTTCCTGAAGCAATGAATATTCGCGCCGTCCTGATTGCGATTGAGAAATACGACAGTATCAAACAGGCTCCGGCGGGTCCTTGCCAAACTGCTTATGACCTGGCAATCCGATTGTTAGCCGACAAGGTGCCGGCCGGCAACATACACCTCTTTGCTTCCCCGCCCGACAGTTTTTCTACCAATCCTCCTGTAGCAGCAGAAAATGCCAGATTCGATATCATCAACCGCTTCTGGCGGCGAGACTTGCCGAAGCTCGCAAAGGCTGAAGAACTGCTCTTGTTCTTCTGGGCAGGGCATGGGATCACCGTCGCGGGAAGCGATCGCGTATTCTTCTGCAGCGACTTTTCGAAAGAGTTGAATAATTATGCAGTCTCTCTCTCCGATCTTTGCGAAACACTCAGCTCGATGGATTATGGGCGCTATTCAAAGCAGTTGATGCTCTTCGATACCTGCGCCAATCGTGTCGAGCTAACTCCGAGAGTACCGCCGGTGGGCAAGTCTGATTGGGCCAGGAAGGATCGCTACCTGTTTTGCGCCGCTGAAGAAGGGGAATATGCCATTAGCGAGGGCGGAAGAGGCGTCTTCTCCCAGCATCTTATCGATCACCTGAAAAGCGGCGCCTCCTTCGACGATCCCGCTGCGTTCTCGAAGAGCTTTCGATCAGCGCTCGACGCGCAGAAAGACAAATATTACGTATGCGAGTATCGCGACAACCAGGAGCAGTCCGTTACCGAGCCGACGGTCGCCGCCAAAAGTGAGGGAATTGCGGCAGAGCTGATAAAGCTTTTGCAACAATGCTCACTTGATTTCGTCAGCATGCGGGAGCTGTATTGGCGCACTATCGAGAAATTGCACGTTCCTGCTCTTTGGCAACCTAATTCACTACCTGAGATGGTGAACGAACTTGCCAATCTCACTCGCTCCAGAGATGACCTCGCCGCGCCGCGCGCAATGATCGAATTCGCCCTCCGCACAGAGCGCCAGCTTAACGGATCGAAGGAGCTGTCTGACTGGGCCAAGGGAAACGCCTCCCCAGCCGTAATAGCGACACTGCAAGGCGATTTCGCGCGTGAAGAGGGCGATCAGTATCTGGTAATCGAGCTTCTGGAAGACTTGAATTACCGGGGATCGGTGGCGGGTATCGAAGCCAAGCTCTTCCCAGCGGATTTCTCCTGTCCGCTCGAACCGCCCTGGCCCGTTCAGAAAACCGAGACATGGAACGATGTCGTGAAAGCGGTGCAGGGAATTGTCGATCAGGCCGAAGCCCGCATCGTTTCCGGACGCCTTCATCTGCAGTTTGTAGTTAGCGCATCGTTGTTGGCGTGCGCTCCTCATGAGATTGCCGGCTCCTCGCTCGAGACCGCGTTGGGGTCGATATTTCCGACCATGCTGCGCAGCCGTGAGCGCTTCTGGAAAAGCGCGAGCCAGTTGGGACAGCGATGGAGAGAGCGAGCCAACCTGATTCGCAGTCAGGCAGCCAAAGGATACGCGCCGGTGCCACTTCCGGGACAGGCGGGCAAAGCTTTCGCCGACGCGCTGAAGAGCGACACCGGTATCTACTTCCTGCAGTGCGCCGTGGTCACACGGCGTGAGGCTGGAGGCCCGGCGTCCGAATTACTCGCTCTGAAGCAGGCGATCGAGTCCGGGGTCCCGTATCTGTTGTGGCTTCACAATGCGCCCGCGGACGATTGCTGGAATCCGGTGTGCGCATCTCTGAAGCAATGGCTGAAAGGCGTGAATATCTTAGATTCATTTCCCGCGAAGCTGTGCGACCTTCGCCAGAATTACGAAGATTTCGCCAGAGACACAGCTATTTTATGGGACGATCCCGAGCGAACTCCGCGAAAGCCGAAGCTATTGGAAATAGGGGGCTGAGATAACGTGGCAACGAAGGCTACGCAGACCAAGAAAACGGATCAGGATTCCAGCAGCTGGAAAATCTTCCACGGCGACAATCGCCAACCGAGTCACTCCTGGCAAACACGTCTGCCGAATCCACCCCCGTGGCGCACCTGGAAACACTCTCAGCCGCTGTCGTTCCCGAGCACGACGAATGAGGACTTCATCAGCGCTGAAAAAAATCGAGCGATGCCGTTCCGGCCAAGCACGCCAATGATCATGGCGGTAAATACGGCGTTGTATCTCCGACGTCCATTGCTGTTGACGGGCAAGCCGGGCACAGGGAAATCAACACTTATTTCCAAAGTCGCGTACGAACTGAAGCTCGGCCCGGTTTTGCGCTGGCCGATCACGTCGCGCAGCACCGTGCGCGGCGGAGTTTACAACTACGATGCCGTGGCTCGTCTGCAGTCCGGCGATAAGCATGCTCCGGTGTCGGATTATTTGGCCTTGGGACCGCTCGGCACGGCTCTGGCGTCAACGACCTGGCCTCGTGCTCTGCTGATCGATGAGATCGACAAGAGCGATCTCGATTTCGCAAATGATCTTCTTAACGTGATCGAAGAAGGGGTGTATGAAATTCCGGAGCTCAGCCGGTTAAAGGATGCAGAGGCGGCGGTCAAGGATGCCGAAGGCAAGGTCGTTGACGTGCGTCGCGGCCTGCTGCAGTGCGGCCAGTTTCCGTTCGTCGTGATGACTTCCAATGCGGAGCGGGAGTTCCCTCCACCATTCCTGCGCAGATGTGTGAGGCTTGATATCGAGAAGCCGAAAGATAAATCCGAGGTTGAGGCGATCGTCAAAAGTCACCTTAAGACGTATTTCACGAGAACAGGTCAGGACACCGAACTGGAGACCATGATCGGCCGCTTTCTCCAGGCAGGGGATAGCAATCAGGAGATCGCGACCGATCAGCTATTAAACGCAGTCTTTTTAACTATCGGTCTCAACGATCCTGAACGTCGCACATTCGACCCCAAGGAACTCGAGCAACTGCGCGATACGCTGCTGCGACCGCTGGGCTCGTAGTCTTATGGCCGCTACAGCGCTCGAACGTTTATCCGCGATTTTCGAACGCCTCGGCATGGAGTTCGAAGTGGAGCACGTGCGCGAGGCGTTATGGCTAGCGCAACACAATATCGACCTCAAGGAGTTTTTACCTCAGGCGCAACCGCAGCCTGCGAAGCCCGCTAACAAACCAGATGAAGCAAAGAAATCCGCCCAGCCCGATACCGGCCAACGAAACCTAAATACCCAACAACGCAGGGCGGCACCCGGAGCCGGAGATGCAGAATCTAAAACGGGAGGAATCCAAATCTACGCTCAGGGATCCGGCGAACAAGGCGGTGACACGGTGAAGGCATCGCCCATCGCCCTTCCGGCTGGATCGGCCTTACCCGGTTCGCTGCCGATCGCCAGAGCCTTGCGCCCATTTGCTCTTCGTTGGCCTTCGAAGCAGATCTTCGAACTGGACGAAGACGCCTCAGTAACCGCGACCGCGGAACAGGGCGGCCAAATCACGTCAGTAATGCGGCCTCTGCAGGAGCGTTGGTTCGAGGTGAATGTCGTATATGAGCCTGCGCCCTCCATGCTCGTCTGGACGGACACGATTCACGAATTCAAAGCTTTACTGGAACGCACGGGCCTCTTTCGTGACGTGCGGCAGTGGAAGCTCGAACTCGACGGCGGGTCGGCGGATGAGGCGCGTGTCGTCAGTCCGCAAGGCGCGCGGCTTCGAGCGCAAATCGTGGCGGCGCCGCCGCGCAGAAGCTTGATCCTGTTCGCGACACATGGCCTTTCCACACAATGGCGCGACGGCTTCTATCGCCGCCTTCTGACGTTATGGGCCAGAAATGCGAGCGTGGCGATTCTTCAAATTCTGCCTCAACATCTCTGGATACGTACGGAGTTGGGCGAGCCGTCGAGCTTCGCCCGCTCAGTGACACCCGGCGCGCCTGCCAGCGAGTTGCTCATCGAGGCGCCATGGTGGGAGTTCGCCAATGAGGAAGGGAAAACTGCGACCTTCCCGCTTATCTCTCTTGAGCCACAGAGCATTCATCGTTGGGCGCGAGCCCAGATGGGAAAGGCTGACCGCGCGCTCGCCGTAGCTTTATCTGCAGACGCATCCTATGTTGATGAAACTCAGGAAAAGCCCGTCGAACAGGGTGCGGAAACGATGGTTGCCTACTTCCGGCACTCGGCCTCACCGGAAGCTTGCGAGTTGGCGGTCTATCTGAGCTCCAGCGCATTCACCTTGCCCGTAGCCCGGCTGATCCAGGCGGCTAAGTTCGGCTCCGCGGCGCAACAGTCCCATCTCGCCGAGGTCCTGATGAGCGGCCTTCTTCGCGTACGCGGCGGTTCTCTCGACAGCGCCATAGACCCGAATACGGTCTATTACGAGTTCCGGCCTGAGGCTGCCGACATATTGCGAAGGGCATTACGGCAGGAGGATGCCCGCTTTCTGGCCAACACACTCGAAGAACATGTGTCGGCATACCTGAAAACCCGCCTAGGACGTCCTGTGAGTTTCCGGGCATTGATTCGCGACAAGAACGGAAATTTTGACCTGCCGGCATGGGCGCAGCCTTTCGCAGAGTTAGGCGCCGCGTTGCTCGGTCTTCCTTCTGCTGCGCCTCCTATCAGCAGATATGACCGATTCGTCGCTCATGTGGATGAAGCTGTGCGTCGCGCGGCTGCGGTCTTTGCGAAGGCGATTCTAAAAAATACAAGACGTCTTGGTCCGAGCTGTGCGGCGGAGGCTGGAGATTTGGAAGGATTGCAAGAACCGTTGTGGGCGCTCTTTCTAGAGTACGAATTTGTATCGGAGCCGCATCTTGGTCTCTACAACTTTCCAAATGGCGTCCTTGAACTACTTGCGGATTCTGCTTATGAGCGGGAACTCGGCGATCCCTCCGACGCGTACAAGCAGCAGCGTTTGAGCGTTTACTTCGCCTGCAGTCATCCCGAATTGCGCCCGCTGCGCGACCACATCAGCGCCGGCCTGGCTCGTCGGGGATTCCGGATGCTTCAGGACATGCCTCTGCAGATGAGTCATCTGATCCAGGCAGCCGACATGTATCTGCAAATGGAGCCCCGACCGGGAACCGAAATTTTGGGTGAGTCGATTGCGATAGCGCAAGATCATGCGATCAAGACAAGGATGGTCTATACCGACTGGACTGAGTACGCCGGCGGCTTCAACGTCGATCATTCCAATATCGAGGAGACTATTCAGCAATTGTTCCTGGCGATAGGAGATCACGCGCGACACGATCCCGGAGCGCTGGTTGGAGTCCCGCCGAGAGTGAATCGCGCGGCGCCTCTCCATGCCGACGTGAGCGCGCTTCAGCAGGTCTTCTATTCCAGCGGGCGAGAAGTTGCCGCAGTGTTTTCTTCAGAAGGGTACGATGCCAGGTCGCTTGTGGTTGACTTTGCACACTGGCAACGCAGGTCCTATGGCGTCAGTTGGGGCGCCCTCGACGGACGTTGGCCTTTACACGTCTACGACGGCAAATTGCCGTCAGACATCCCCAATCTACAACGCGCGATCCTGCTCGATCCGCATCCTGATCTCTTTCTGGAAGACGAGAATTTTCCTTCGTACGATGGTCCATCACTGGACAGTGGCGGATCGCGGTACATCGCAACTCTGAGGCGTGCCCTGTCACGTTATCGGGAGTCAACTGGAGACAATGCAACCAAACACTCCTGACACAACGTTCGGCCGTGAGGCGGTTGATGTCGTGCGAGAAGCACTGGCCTTCCTGCATAGGCCTCACATTGACACGTTAACCCTGTTCGCTCATGTCGAAGGAGTGTTTCCTCTCTCGATTCTCAGCCAAGTCGACCAGGATACGCTTCGATCGTTAGCTTCCATCAAAGTTTTAATTCCCCACGCGAACTCGTACCGGCTTTCGGCCATTGTGCGCAATTCTCTACAGGATGAAGTGAATTGGGCGGGTCAGGAAAAAAAAGAGGAGGGCTTAACTTCCGCGGCGAGACGGTTACTTCAACTTTACCGAACGCGTTATCCCGATACTGAGTGGTGGGAAATTCCGCCGGACGGATTCATTCACGATAATCTGTTCCGGCTGTTAACCGCCGCCAACCACCAAGCGGAGGCTCATCGCATTGCACGGGATCCAAAGTGGTGGACGCTGCGCCTGAATCAGGGGCTGGACGCGATCTGGGCGGACACTAGTGTTCTCAACCTGAAGCTCGAGTGGCCTATGAAGCCTGATCAAACTCCTGCTCAGTATGTCATCGAGCATATTCAAAGCACTACCGACATTCCCGGCGCATTGCGCCGGGCTGCCGAACAGTCCCTCAGCGCATCGACGCGGAGACCGAAAATCATTGTCGTTGGCGATCTTGGAGACTTCCCGGTTGACATTCTCCGAGGTGAATTTGAGGTAGCCCAATTGCCTTCGTTGAAGGATTATCACGATGCAATCGTATCCAAACCACCCTTGAACGCTTCCGATTTGCGGCAAATGATGTCCAACAACACGCCCGTGTTCTGTCTGGACATGCTCAACCTCGGCTATCCCGTGAACCGAATACCCGACGTCCTACTCTCTAACCTCAAGTCGACACTGCTGCCAAGAGCGGTTGCGCCACCGACTTGGGTGAAACATGCGGAGTCTCTCAACGAGCTTCTTCAGTCGCGCGATACCATCACGAGAGCCCGCTATACCGAAATCTACGACCGTTATCCGCATTTCCGGCAGTGGGCCTTTTATGCGGGGACGGATGCGCAGGCAAGCCCCGTGGAACGTGCAGCTTTGTATACGTTCTTTCTGGCCCGCCTGCGACCGGAATTCTCATCCGACGTAATCGACATCGCGTTGAAAGAACCTAGGCAGGACGCGCCGTTGTATCTGCTTTGGCTGGCGCTCGAAGTTGTCGCGCGCATTCTCGGTCTCTCTGCTTGCCGAAGCTATATCATGAACCGGCCGGAAATACTGCTTCCGCGGGTGAGCTTATCAGCCCATCAGGAACAATTTGAACACGTACGAGCCCTGGTAAGTATCTTCAACCTCGCGCAGCAATACAACCTGATCCGCGAGTCTCTCCCGAGTGGAAGTCAACGAACCGGTCGCATGGAGGAGATCTCCGCGACGATGGCGATCTCGAAGTTCGACCTGTCACCCGGACTGTTCGAAGACACTTTGAAATCGAAGGATGGCGGATATCGCCTATGGGCGTACGTCCGGTCAGCTCTTCACGGAAGACGCGGCGACATTGAGCCCATCCTGCTCGCATTGCAACGTGAAAATCAAAACTTCTGCATGTATTACGGTCTACGCTCACTCGACCGGCTCACGGCTGACTTGAAAACATTCCCCACGGCGCTATTCAAAGACCTCCAGGATCTAGGAGAAAGGATTCCCAACTCGGGAGATCGACGGATGGTCTACGATCGTATTCTGAGGCGACTGGCACAACCGGTAGCCAAACGCGCTGCCAAGAAACGCTCTCCTCCAAAAAGAAAAAAATAGACACAATGAGCGCCCCGAGTCTTCGAATCGATCCGCGAGAGTGGGAATTACGCGTCCAACTCGCCGCGGCCTACCGCATCATCGACCACATGGGTTGGTCCGAACTCATCTGGACACACACCACTGTGCGCGTCCCTGGTCCGGAACATCATTTCCTGATCAATCCCTATGGCCTTCGTTTCGATGAGGTACGCGCATCCAATCTTGTCAAAGTCGACATGAACGGCGCCATCATCGGCGATCAGAATCAGGAGATCAATCCCGCCGGGTTCGTAATTCACAGCGCCATCCACACGATGCGGCCGGACGTCCAATGCATTATGCATACACACACGGTCGCCGGAATGGCCGTCGCCGCGCTAGAGACCGGGTTGCTGCCTGTCAGCATGTATGCCCTTGGCTACTTTGAGCGTGTCGGATATCACGATTTCGAGGGACCCAGTCTCGATCTCGACGAACGGCAACGTCTGGCAGCAAATCTCGGCGACAAGAACGTGCTGATCCTTCGCACGCACGGTCTGCTCACCTGTGGCGAGACGGTCGCGCAGGCTTTCGTTCGCATGTACAGGTTGGAGCGCGCGTGTCAGGTTCAACTCGCGGCACAAGCCACCGGTTCGCCGCTCATCGCGCCTCCTCGCAACGTATGTGAAATCAGCGCCGAGCGCAGCGATGAATTCCTGGCGACCGACGGCGGAAAGGGCTATAGCCGAATCGCCAACCCCGAATTCGACGCGCTCATTCGTTTGATGGATCGCAAGGACCCGTCTTATCGGACCTAAACGATCTTGAACAACTTGGCCGAGTTGCCGTAAAGCATTTTGCGTGTCGCCGCCGTATCCGGCGACAGACGCCGGACTGTGGCTAGCTGCTGCGAACCGGAACACTTAGCTCCAGCGCCTTCACTATCGTTGCAGTCGCTACCGTACAGTAGCTTTCCTTGGTGGCGCTTCAAAAATCCTCGAGCGTGTTCCTCATCGCGCAGCAAGGCATTCAAACCTGATCCGGCGGACAGGTCTCCGTACATGTTGGGGTAGTCGGAAAGCAATCGATCCGTGATCCCGCCCGGAGTCACCGGACCTTTCGGGTACATCACGCTCTGGACATGATTCTTGTCGATATTGCCCCAGAACGTCTGCGCGTGCCCAATAAAGTTGACCGTCGGATACTTTTCGAGCATCTTATAAAATCGCTCGTACGCAAGGTTGTACGTCTCATGCTGGAAGTGCATCAGCACGGGAACCTTATAATCTCTCGCGATTTCCGCGATTCCCTGCATGTATTTGGAATCGCAATCCACATGAAACTTTTGTTCTCCGATACCGATGGCGCCCAGCTTCAAATACTTTTCGATAACTTGCCTGGTTTCCGGGATATCCGGCAGTTCGTTCGCAAAGAACACGTATTGCTTCGGCTTGGCCTTCGCGATCGCAACGACCGTGTCATTACCTCCACAGTTGGCCGCGAGACCATACTTCGAACCCGCAGGCAGCAGCACTGTTTTGTTAATGCCCATCGTTCGTTGATGCGCGAGAAGTTGCTCATCGGTACGTCCGTTGTAGTTGGTGTGCTGATGGATATCGATGATCTCCTCAGAATCCGCTCCCTGGGTGAGAGCAGCACAGGCAACACCCAGGAACATTCGTCGTGAGCAAACTTGTGTCACGCATTCCTCCTCGGCAGTGTTACGGAATGGACAAAGCCCATTCCGGCAAGTTATAGTTTATTCGGCCCGGCGCTAACCGTTGCAGATTACCGCAAAATGCTCGGATTCAGCGTCCAAGGTCAGGAGAAATCAACCCTATGGCACAAGACCTCGAGCAGTTGAAGCAGAAGTATCAATCTGCGCTGAATGCAATCAAGCAGCAAGGAGTCCGCCTTGCACATATGCATCTGCAGGATGGAAAGCTCTTTCTCCAAGGTGAGGCGCCGAGCGAACAAGCCAAGAACGATATTTGGAATCAGGTCAAGGCTGTCGATCCAAGCTACTCGGACCTCACGCTCGATCTGACGATCAACCCAGCTCTGCAAAGTGCCCAACAGTCGGGGGCCGCCGCAGGCGGAAGCTTGCAAACATATACGGTGAAATCGGGGGACACTCTCTCTAAAATCGCCAAGCAGTTTTACGGCGATGCGGCCCAATATACAAAGATATTCGAGGCCAATCGTGATCAACTTAGCAATCCCGATAAAATTCAAGTCGGACAGGAACTGAAGATCCCCTCCTGAAGTCACTATGGTGACGGCATGGATCACCATACGCCCAAAAGGTCGGCACCGTACAAACGATGTGTACCCAGAAAAAGCTCTGGGGGTTTAGGTGTATTCGGTGTAATCCTGATGGTGGTGATTTTTGTGATTGCACTCGCTCTTCTCCCAAGAAGTTGCGGGTAGACGGCGAGTTGCCGCGAAGGAGGACGGCAGCTCGCCGTTTTGGTTGTCGCGTAGTATACATGGATGAAGAAGTCGACCATCCATGAATAAAATTTCGAGACGGACCCTGGCAAGGCTCGCTTCCGCAGCGGCCGCAGGCGCACTCAGAGCACAACAACCTCAGGCGGCAGAATACACTGGACCATTGACCGGCTTGGACGAGAAGGCCCGCGGGCGTGGCCTCGATCCCCTGGCCCAGGCTCTGAAGATGATCGACACCGCTCCACGGCGGCTTCGGTTTTCCGCGCAGAATAAGGCGCAGGCGGCGAAGTGGCAAACCCAACTTAGAGCGAAACTCACCGAGCTGCTTGGCGGTTTTCCGACTGAGCGCGTACCGCTGCAACCAGCGACATTAGAAGTCCGCGATTTTCCTCGATACCGGCGCGAGAAAATCGTGTTCAATAGCCGCGAAGGCGTCAGCGTCCTCGCCTACATCCTCACACCAGCAGGCGCGCGAAAGTCGATACCCACAATGATTTGCGTGCCGGGACACGGCCGGGGCGTGGATGACATTGTTGGCATCGACGACAAAGGCCGCGACCGGACCGACAAAGGCGGCTATCAGCACGACTTCGCGATTCAAATTGCGGAAGCCGGCTTGGCAGCTGTTGCCATCGAGCCGCTTGGATTTGGATGCCGGCGAGACGCGGCAAACGTCAAACGAGGTCTCGGTCACTCGGCATGCCAGCCCCTCGCGGGCACTGCCTTGCTATTAGGCCAGACGATGATTGGGTGGCGCGTTTGGGATGTGATGCGAACGATCGATCTCATTGCAAAACGCCCCGAGTTAGATGCCGACCGGGTAGGTTGCGTGGGGATCTCCGGAGGGGGAACATGCACACTGTTTTCAGCCGCGCTCGAACCGAGAATCAAGGCAGCCATGGTCAGCGGCTACATGAATACCTTTCGCGATAGCATCGGCAGCATTTCCCATTGCATGGACAATTACGTGCCCGGCATCCTGAACTGGGCCGAAATGTACGACATCGCGGGCCTGATCGCGCCGCGTCCGCTGTTCATCGAATCGGGCAACAAAGACGACATCTTTCCGATCGAAGCGAGTATAGAAAGTTTCAGGAAGGTCAGCGCCATCTATGGCGTTTTTGGATCTCTCGATTCAGTCAGGCAGGAGACCTTCGACCGGGACCACAGCTTTTGGGGAAAGCAGGGCATCCCCTTTCTTAGGGAACACCTAACCAGCGCTTGATTGTAATAGCCTGCAATGGATGTGGACGACATCACGGCGGGTTTCGACTTGTCCTACGATTCTCAGATTCACGAGCACGCCGTTCTCCGGGCGCCAGAGGCAAATTCGTCGCGCCCGCGAAAGAATCCCGTTCTGCGCCGGCGCACGAGTTGGTAAGATGCCGCGAGCGCGCTCTACGCCCGTGCGTGCTGATGAGCCTCTGCTTGGTCTGTGCGATGTTCGCCCAGAACCCGGATTATGCGTTCTATTCGGAGGACTTTCGCCCATGGCTTCAATCACTGCCGCGCGAGAAGAGCGCTAATCCGGCTGCCGCCATGGAGGCGTACGCAAGCCGCCTTGCAGAATGATTGGTGGAATAGCTATTTCACTTCGAACAAATCGAACTTCAACCGGGAGCCAAACTCGTTTTTGGTCGAAAGCACTCGGGGGCGCACTCCCGGGACCGCGCTGGACATGGGGCCGGTGAGGGCCGCAATTCTCTGTACCTCGCCGCGCAAGGCTGGACGGTGACCGCAGTTGATCCTGCCGAGGGGGTCGTTGGCATTATTAAGAAGCGTGCGCAAGACCTTGGCGTAAAGGTCACAACTGTCGTGTCAACAGATGAACAGTACGACTATGGCCGCGAGAAGTGGCCCCTCATCATCCTAAGCTGGATAGGCCCCGTTAGGTCACCCGCCAAAGTAATCGAAGGACTCAAGCCCGAAGGGTTGGTTGTCGTCGAGGGCAGACAGGAATGGTTTGGCATCAACGGTCTGCTCAAAGCATTCTCGCAGCTTCGGGTTCTCGATTATGAGGACACCAGGGCAGCATCGGATTTCTTTAATCGTCAGCAGATGCAGGTCATGCGCTTCAGTGGACAGAAAGTGATACGCGAGTGAGTTTTGTGCCGCGTCCATGTGGAGTCGATGTGAACCGACTGTGAGGTGGCGCTACCGGAACATGAACTCTTCATCGAGCACCTGACCAGCGCTTACTTCACTCGCCCCGGATAAGGTCGGCATTCGTTTCACGGCGTCGAATGACACGCCAGGCGCCCTTCTCCACCAAGACCTCGGCAGCCCGAGGGCGCGAGTTGTAGTTCGATGACTGAGCGAAGCCGTACGCGCCGGCAGTGCAAATCGCCAGCAATTCGCCTGTCTCCGTGAGCGGCAGGTCACGATCCTTGGCCAGAAAATCTCCGGTCTCGCACACCGGCCCCACTACATCCACGGTGACGAGCGCGCGTCCTCGGTCCTTCCGGACAGGGACGATCTCATGATGAGACTTGTAGAGAGCGGGTCGAATCAGGTCATTCATGGCTGCGTCGACGACGAGGAACTGCTTCCGGGCGGTTCGCTTCCGGTATAGGACTCGCGTAAGCAGCACGCCGGATTCTCCGACGATGCTGCGCCCGGGCTCGACTGAGACAATCAGATCGCGACCAGCCAGTTTTCGCCGGATGGCGCCGACCACGTCCGGAATCTCCGGAGCCATGTCAGACGGCCGGTACGGAACCCCGATCCCTCCGCCAAGATCGAGGTGCCGTATCGGAACTCCCGCGGCCCGGAGCCGGTCAACGAGTTCGATCATCTTGTCTACTGCTTCCAGCAGAGGATTGGTATCCAGGATCTGGGATCCGATATGACAACTGACGCCTTCGACGAGCACACTCGGAAGTTCCAGCGCGCGTCGATATACTGCTTCCACGTCCGCGATATCGATGCCGAACTTGTGCTCGCTCATTCCAGTCGAGATGTAAGGATGAGTGGCCGCATCCACGTCCGGATTCACGCGAAAGGCGATGCGAGCGCGTTTGCCGAGGCGTCCAGCGACTGAGTCGATGACAGCCAGCTCTGCCTCGGACTCGCAGTTGAAGATGTGAATTCCTTCCCGCAGAGCGTATTCGATCTCTTCCGCTGTCTTGCCGACACCTGAAAATACGACCTTCGCCGCCTCGCCTCCGGCCTGGAGGACCCGGAAAAGTTCGCCGCCGGAAACGATGTCGAATCCTGCGCCCGCATCGGCCAACAATCGCAGAATGTTGATATTTGAATTCGCCTTGACGGCGTAACACACCTGGTGCGGCAAGTCGCCGAACGCGCGATCGTAAGCCCGATAGCGTTCCAGGATATCGGCGGCCGAATAAATGTAGACCGGAGTGCCCAATTCCCCGGCGATCGCCTCCAAGGAAATTCCATCGCAGGTGAGCGTCCCATCAATGTAGGAGTACGCCATTACTCCGCGCTCCAAGAGGTGAGTGATTTAGCATCTTTCACCAGCACACGATTTCCGACGATCGCCGGGTGAGCCCATGTCGGAGTATCGGCCACGTTGTACTTCGCCACTTGTTTGAGCGCCGTTGAACTCGCCTCGAACATGATGAGTTCGGAGTTGGTAGTCAGCGCAAACACGGTTGAGCCGCGGGCGATCAGCGCTGCATTGTCGGCTTGTCGGCCTTCGCTAGAGAAAACGGTCTTTCCTGTCTTCGGATCGAGGCCGAAGAACTGGCCTTTATTCCTGTTCGACAATCCCCAGAGAACTCCTGCCGCGAGGACCGGCGAGCTCATATACAGGCCAAATTCCCTGTTCTCCCAAAGCTTCTGCGGAGGACTCCCCAGGCGGATCGCCGTAATCGGATTTCCGAGCGCGGAGTAAACGATCGTGTCGCTGATGATGGTCGGAGTTACAGCATTCTGCTCATAAGGGCTTTTCAGCGGAAGCTTCCAAAGCGTCTTCCCGTCTGCCACTGAAATCCCGACGATGTTGTTTTCACTATTCGTGACCACCTGGCGAACTCCGCCGAATTCGCCAATTACAGGAGAAGCATAGGCCGGGCCGTCCTCGCTCCACCGCCACTTCACCTTGCCGGTCCCGGCATCGAACGCAGTGAGAGCTCCTCCGTTTTGTGGCCCAATGGAAGCGATCAGAGTCCCTCTATCTACGATCGGCGAGGAAGCATGGCCATAGAGAGGCGAGCCTTTGCTGTCGAGGTTCCAGATCTGCTTGCCGGAGGCAATGTCCCGGCAATTCAAAATCCCGCTGATTCCAACCGTGTAGAGTGTTTCGCCCGCCACAACCGGAGTGGATTTCGGTCCTTTCCCGTGTGACGTTGCCGCAAAGTTCATCTGATAGGGAGCAGCGTAGGATTGCCGCCAGATCGGCTTTCCGGTGTCGAGGTCTAAAGCCGCGATGACCTCTTCGTCCTGTTGACGGGCAAACTGGAAGACTCGTTTGCCGGCTACTACCGGCGACGAATGTCCTTCGCCGACGGAGACATTCCAGACTTTACGAAGGCGCTCAGGCCACGGCTTCGGTGGCTCGGAGGGAGCCGAGCCGTCGCGATTCGGTCCACGCCACTGTGGCCAGTCTACGAACGCGAATGCGGCTGGGACCGCAAGGAAGGTACGGCGGCTCTGCATGTACCTTCCAACGTACTACGGCTAATCGCCGGAAGCCGAAATACTGGAGACCAGAGGCATCTCCGGTATGGGCAGAAACTCGGGCGTTGTCGGAGCAACCGGCTTGGCCAGCCCCAAAACCGCCTTAACCAGATCGCGACAGAGCACGCGTTTCAGCGAGCCGTCCGTGCCGCGAGTAAGGTCAACGATACCCGCGCGATCGCAGTCCGCTTTTTTGCGCTCTTTGGTCAACGAGTATCCCCAGCCGATATTTCCGGTGCCCGGGTACCAGCCGCCATACGGGATCGGAATCCCTTCCTCTCTGGCCTGCTCCAGGGCGTCCGCCAGAAGCCTGGCCATCTGCATGCGATTGTCGTCGATTCCCGCCGGAACGAACTTGTTGAACTCGTCGATATTGACGCTCGGGTTGAATGTTTCGGGGATGCCGAACTCACTGATGCAGAGCGGCATATGGGCCGTCTGCCACCACCAGCGAAGGAATCCGAAAATCGAATGCTGCTGGTGCATGTGCGGATAAAGGTCGATTCCGGCGACATCCGTAACGTCTTTGAGATCGAGCACAGTTTGCACTTCCGTGGCCGGTTCGGAGCAGAATACCGTCGCGCCGTGCATCTTCGCTACTCGAGCAGACGACTTGTAAGCCTGGACGAGTCTGCTGTAAATCGCCTCATAGCCGGCTTTCGATTTGAAGTGAGGCTGCCAGTTCCCTACCCGGCCACGCTGGAAAGCATCCATCTGCACTTCCACCACGGGGATTACGAGCTTGAACTTGTAGCGGCTGAGAAGCTGGTCCGTGTACTCCGCGATCCGATCCGGGAGCTGATCCGAAAGCACCGCGTGCTTCTCGCCATTAGCCGCTAACCAGGACGGCAGATTGAAATGGACGACCGGATAGAAGATCTCTAACCCGAGCTGCGTGGCGAGTTCGACCTTGGGATCGATGAGATCCCAGCGGTACTCGTCGCGCTTCGGCTGCACCAACGACCAGGGCATCTGCCACCGGAGCAGGTCGAAGCCGCAGTCGGCTAGCTGGCGGAAGTCTTCACGCCACAGCCGGTCATTCTGATTCCACGCGGCGTGATAGTTCCACTTCCGCTTTACGTCGGGCATCGCTGTGTCGATGCCGGTAATCAATCGCACTGGGTACCCCCTCCGAGTCCCTGACGGTCGCGCCGCTCTTTACGCGACCGTGCACACGAATACCTGCGCGATCGCGCCGATCTTTTGATCAAACGCGCCGCTAGACCCAAAGGCCGTCTTGGTCTGCGTGCACTCTTATGATGTGCGAGATGTCGACCAGGTTGCTAGACCTCCTTTGTGGGAGGTTCTGCAACTCATTTACGGCTATCGGATCGCTTGTGTGTCTCTCTCAATTAAGTCGTGAAGCAATTAGGTTATTCCGGATCATCTCGGAATGCAATGGAGAAAATCCTAATTTTGAGGCCAACATGGCGCCAATATCGAGATTCGTCCAGCCTGGCTTCATCAGACCGGTCGCTGCGTGGACGTCCGTTCCCAACAGAATGTGGCCGATCTCGTGTGCCAGGATGTGCCCGAGAATGACTCCTGCGCCGGTGCCCCTTCCGTTTAGCATGTTATCCACCCGTTTCCGAAATAGAATGATCACGCGCGAGTTCCTATCGAAAGGATGGGCGCAGGCCAGCGCCGACGGGGCCACCTCGGGCGGCGGCGTCGGGATTTGTGAAACCTGGATGGCCCCCTCGGGACATCCACGGCGCCCAACCCACTGCAAATCGACATCGATGGCTGCGAAGATCTTCGTCGCTTCATATCTCGCTCGATGTTCTATAGGGGTAAAGAACAAGCCGGCATCCATGCAGACCGTGACCTGCCGTCTTTCGGCCATCCCGAGTTGGGCTTCCAGAAACAATATAGTCGCCGTGGCTGCTTTTGACGTCCTCATCGCCTTCCTCCCGATCCGCACTCATGTGCTTGATCGAGTTAGCGATGTTTGTCAAAAACTCCGCCAGTCAGGCCAGGAGCATTTGAGGGGATTACTCGTAACGCAGGGCTTCGACGGGAACAATCTGAGTGGCATTCCGCGCCGGATAGAGTGTCGCGATGAAACTGACGCCGATGGCGACAGCAACAATCCAGAACGCGTCCAATCCTCGCGGCTCGAAGGGGACGTACGCAAGCGAGTACACCTCCTCATCCAGCCGTACCCACCGGTAATGGTTGGCCAACCAGGAGATGCTATAGCCCGCAACCAGTCCGATCGCCGAACCGACCACTCCAATCAGGACTCCCTGCAGCATGAAGATCCGGCGGATCTGCTGATGGCGCGCGCCCATGGACATCAGAATCGCGATGTCCTTATACTTCTCCATCACCATCATCACCAGCGCAATCAGAATGTTGAGGGCACTGACGAGCTGAATGAGCCCGATTGTGATCACAGTCACGACCTTCTCCATCTTCAAGGCGTTAAGGACCGGCTTGTTCTGCTCCATCCAGTGCGTCGCCGCAAGCTTGGGTCCGACGATACGGTTCGCCGCCGCCGCAATCTCCGGAGCCTTGTAGATATCGGCAACTCTCAACTCGATGGAATTGACCACGTCTTCGAGATTTAGAACCATTTGCGTCGACCGAAGACTCGTGTAAGCCCAATTCGCGTCAAGCTCGAAAAAGCCCGATTCGAAGATCCCGACCACCTTAAATCGATATTCCGTGATTCGAGGCCCCCACGGCGTCATCTCCCCTTGGGGCGATATCACCCGTAAGATCTTGCCCGGAGATGTACCTAGGCTCTGCGCCAGCTTTGACCCGAGAACAATGCCGGGGACCGTGTCCACCTGCTCCAGATCTTTGATCGATCCTTCCTTTAAGTGCGCGAGCATCTCGGTCTGTTCGGCTGCTAAAGCCGGCTCGACGCCTTTCAGGATCGCGCCGGTCGACTGCACGCGTCCGACCATCATCACCTGTCCGTATAACGTTGGCGCAGCGCTGGTTACGCCGGGAATCTGCCTCAGCCGCGATACCAGTTCGCGCCAGTTCTCGATCCCATAACCCGGTTCTTTTTCAAGGATGCTGACGTGCGCCGTCGCGGTCAGGAGATTCCGCTGCAGCGTACCCCGGAAGCCGTTATTGATCGCAAGCGCAATCACCAGAGCCATCACGCCCGCAGCCACGCCTAAAATCGAGATCGCCGTGATGATGGAGATGACCGCCTGCTTGCGCTTTGCGCGCAAGTAGCGGAGAGCGACGAAAAGCTCAAACTCCTTCACGACCGTTCGGCCGACCGCAAATCCTCGGCAATCCCCATGTCGCCCTCCGGCCGGAGGAGCGGGAACAGGATGACGTCGCGAATCGATTTGGAGCCGGTCATAATCATCGCCATCCGATCGATCCCGATACCTTCCCCACCGGTCGGGGGCATGCCGTAGCACAACGCGCGGAGGTAATCCTCATCCATCCGATGCGCTTCTTCATCGCCCCGTTCCGCCATCCCGAGTTGCATCTCGAAACGCCGCCTCTGCTCCTGCGGATCGTTCAGCTCGGTGTAGGCGTTGCCGATTTCCATTCCGGCGATGTAAACCTCAAAACGCTCGACAAATTCGGGCTCGTCCGGCTTGTTCTTCGATAACGGCGAAGTCTCCACCGGATAGTCGTAAATGATGGTCGGCTGAAAGAGATGTTCTTCACAGACCCGCTCAAAGATATCGACTAGCTGCTCGCCCGCCGTGTGTTTACTCGAATGCCGGCCAAGCCACTGCGGGTCTCGCACGTTCTCCAGAGTGGGCTTCTGCTCGCCCCTCCAAAACTCCACGACAGCTTCGCGCATGGAGAACCGTCGTATGTTGTCGAAGTCGATGGTCTGACCCTCGTAGGGCACCTGAGTCGAACCGGTCGAGTCGATCGCGACCTGCCGCAGCAAATCGCGCGTCAGGTCCATCAGCCCGCGATAATCCGTGTACGCCTGGTAGAACTCCAGCATCGTGAACTCCGGATTGTGCTGCGTCGAGATACCTTCGTTGCGGAAATTCCTGTTAATCTCATACACTCGCTCCATTCCACCCACGACGAGTCTCTTGAGATAGAGTTCCGGAGCGATCCGAAGATACAGGTCAAGATCGAGCGTATTGTGATGCGTGACAAACGGCCGGGCGGCGGCGCCCCCGTAGATTTGCTGCATCATCGGAGTCTCGACTTCGATGAAGCCTCGCTCTTCCAATTGCCGGCGGAACGACGAAGTCACTTTGGCGCGCGTCACAAACGCCTTCCGCACCTCAGGATTGGCAATCAGGTCCAGATAGCGCTGCCGGTATCGGGTCTCAACATCTTCCAGACCATGCCATTTCTCCGGCATCGCGAGCAGGATTTTCGAAAGGAAGTAGATTTTATCTGCGTGGACACTCAGTTCGCCGGTACGAGTGCGGAAAAGGTATCCTTCAACCCCGACGATATCTCCTAGATCGACAAGGGACCAGAGCTGATAGTCGCCCTCCGATACCGCATCTTTCTTCACATAGATTTGCAGCTTTTCCCCGTTCTGCATCAGGTGGGCGAAGCTGGCTTTGCCCATTCGCCGCATCGTTAGGATTCGGCCTGAAATCTTTACGTTGACACGGTCGGATTCGAGTTCCTCCGCCGTTTTCGAAGATTGTTCGGCGAGGATCTGGGGAATCGTGTGGCTGAAATCGAATCTCTGTCCGTAGGCTTTATGACCGAGGGCTTCAATCTCGCGAATGCGTTGTGTGCGTTGCTGAAGTAGCTCCTGCGCGAGCGACAATAGGTTCTCCCTGAAACCCTAATTATAAAGGTGGGTCAGGGATTAAGCGCCCCTAGCTTGGTCCCGACGGTCGTTGCTGCGGCCTTCGAGGTTCGCGACACGCTTTTCAAGCTCTTCTATTCGGATGATGGCGGAACCCAATTGCTTCCGAAGAAGCTCAATCGGATCCTCTCCACCGCCGGCCTTCGCCGCAAGAGCGCCTTCCAATGACGTACTCGGTTGTTCCCAATCACCCATAACTGATGATGATAGCCGAAAAACACGCAATGGTCACGATATGATTTGAACTTGCAATCGCTTTCGATTGTTGTTCCTGCGTACAACGAGGAGAATCGCCTCCCAAACTCGCTCGACACCATCCTTGCCTATATCACCGATCGGTATGACTTTATCGAGGTGATTGTTGTTGACGACGGCTCACGGGACGGTACGGCAAATTGTGTTCGCGAGTACTCCCGTACCCATCCTGCTGTGCGGCTGTTGCAGAACCCCGGTAATCGCGGCAAAGGCTACGCGGTGCGCAATGGAATGCTCAGCGCAAAGGGAGAATGGATTCTGTTCACCGATGCTGACCTTTCAGCTCCGATTGAAGAGGTTGCAAACCTATTTGCAGCCGCGACACGCGATAACGCGCAGGTCGCGATCGGCTCACGCGCCCTCGATCGATCTTTGATCGGGGTTCATCAGCCGGCAAGCCGCGAATATGCCGGCCGCATCTTCAATTTCGTCATGCGCGCAGTCACCGGTCTTCCGTTTCTCGATACGCAGTGCGGATTCAAGCTCTATCAGGCTGAAGCCGCGCAACGGATTTTCTCCAAACAACAACTGGACGGCTTCGGCTTTGACGTCGAAGATCTTTTCATCGCGAAACAACTCGCCATCAAAGTTGTCGAAGTGCCGGTGCGTTGGAACAACGTCGAGGGAACGAAGGTAAGCCTCTGGAACGGCGTCGATTCGTTCCTGGACCCGCTGCGTGTCCGATCCTTCCACTTGCAAGGAAAGTACAAGGAATAGCTAAAGAGATTTCAAGTATTCGATGATCGCGTACCGATCATCGGATGACAAGGCCGGTCCAATGACACCCTTGCCTCGCGGACCGTCTTTGAATTCATGGCCGGAATTGTTATTCCCGGCATTCGATGTATCGAAGAGGTATCCTCCCTCGATCTCGGCCGTCTGATAGCCTACCTTGACCGGATCGAATTCCTTGCTGCCGAGCCAGAACTTGGCGGGCCTTTCGGATTGCGGCGATAACAAATCGTACAGGTTCGCAACCGATCCGTTGTGAAGATAGGGCGCCACTGCCCAGATTCCGTTCAACGGACGCGCCTTGTAAATCGCTGCCGCGCGCACGGCGACATCCCCTGGATCGCGGAACCCGCTGTACTGAACGCGCTGCTCCGGCGTGAAATTCATCTTCTCGAAGAAGCGGTTCGTGATTCCTTTGGTGACCAAATCCAGACCCACTGCTGCCGAGACAGTCCCTTTGTGAAGATCTCCCGTATCGGCGGTGCGATTGATGAAGTCCATCGCCTCATGCGGATCGGTACCAATTACATCCAACGGAACATCCTTGACAACCAGGAAGCGCTTGCCCTGTTTGTTCTGCCACCAGAACTTTGGATTTGCCGAAGCCAGATCGGCCCGGAGTTCGTCGATGTTGGGCCGGTGACAACCCTCGCAATGCTGTTTGTAGAGGTGAGATCCCCGCTCTACTTTCGCCGAATCAAGCTTCGGAAATACGGAAGGCCATTTGGGTGACGATAAGCCCTGAAACGGCGCCGGACCCGACAAAAGCTCCTCAATCGTCTTCAGATTTTCGATGTTGACGCTATTAGCAAACTGCGCGGCATCTGCGCCGTAAAGCTTCGCAGAGGCGCGGACCCCCAGCGCTTCACCCACGTTCCGAATCAGTGGATCGGAGATCGAAGAGTTGTATTGCACCCAGTTGAACCAGGAAGCATCCCAGATCTGCGGGTATCTCACCGCGGCATTCGACTGTGCGAAGTTGCGGTTGTTCTCCATGTCAACCGCGAACACCTGATTGCCGATCCTGGTCAATGCATCCGTTCTCGCGAACCCTGCCGGATTGACATAGATCTTCGCTTCACCCGTGGCCTTTTGTTCGGCCTTAGCAACTCCTAACAGACGATCGAAGCTGTCCTTCAGATCTTTGCGAGCTTCCTCGGATGGATTCGACCCCAGCACGCGATCCTCAAAGCGTGCATACCGTCCGGGAATTAATTGCGTAAACACCAACGCCAGTCCGAGCGCCTTCTGAAACTCGGCGACCTCGATCATTGCCGGACCGCCCTCGATGCGAACGGCATAATCTCCATAGTGGAGTTCGCCCGTATGACAGGCGGCGCAAGTCAGCCCAACCACAGGGTAGGTTTTCTTCGTGACCGGATCGGGAAAATCCTCCTGATAGGCAAAGCCCACCGGAAGCCCGTCGGGATTCAGCTTGGGATCAGGCGTGCTTTCGAGAAATCCGAACCGGCCTAAGTACGTGACGTCGGAAAACGATTTGCATCCGAAAAGAGAAAAACACGGCTGTTCCAACGCCATGAACCATCGATAGGGGAGCAGGCGGGTTCCTTGCGCGGTGTGATGAAAACGGTATCGCTGTTCGTCAGTCCAACCCTGCTCCAGCGAGACAAGTTGCCCGGATTTGCGATATTGCGGGACATCCACGCGAAACTTCTTCAGCACGGGCGCGGCTAAAACGGCGCCGGCAAGCAGGACGACTCCCACCACCGTAAGCACGACCTTCTTTCGGCTCACACATGTCTCCTTCTATGTTGCTTTGGCTCAGTAGATTCTAACAACATGAATCGTCCATTGAATTAAGGCGAAATCAGGCGGAAAAGAAGCGCAAACCGGCGGATTTCCGCTTCAGCGATTCGTCGAGCTCAGCAGGGCCATGGCCGCATTCCGCCCGTTTACCGCGATCACGCTTCCGCCGGGATGGGTGCAGGCGCCGCAAAGATACACGCCCTCCATCGGAGTACGATAATGCAGCCTTCGGGACCACATATATTGCGGCAAGCACTCACCCTGGAAGATATGTCCACCGGTCAAACCGACCTTCCTCTCGATATCGGGAGGTCCCATTATTTCCATATCGATAATGCAGTCGGGCACATTCTCACAGAATCGCGCGAGCGACCGGACAATCACTTCGCGGACTTCGCCTCGACGCGAATCCCAGTCGCCTTCTGTGAACCGGTACGGAACATATTGCGCGAAAACGCTCATCGTATGCAGACCCTCGGGCGCGATACTTCGATCCTGCGTACTTTGAAAATAGAGCTCTGTCCAAAGGCGCTCCGGGAGGTTTCCGGAGCGGGCGGCCTGATACCCGTTCTTCCACTCCTGTTTGGTAAGCGGTGTATTCAACTGGCCGAAATGATGAGGTTCGCAGGTCCCGGGACGCGCCCGAAAGCTGGGCAATTCCCGCAACAGCACGTTCGCCTTGACCGTGCATCCTTCAATCGGAATCGATTCAACTTGCGTTCTCCATGAGCTATTGGCGTTCACGCCGAGTAGCCGAAGCGTTACCCGAGGATCGGCATTGGAAACCACACAACGGGCACGCAGCCGATCCCCTCCTTCCAGGACGACCCCTTCTCCTGGAACGATCCCAGCTACTGGCACACCCGCTGCTACGACAGCCCCCGCTTCCCGCGCCGCGTCACAAAGCAGGAAAGAAACCGTGCCGATGCCGCCCCGCACATAGCCCCACGCCGCCGGGATTCCCCCTAGCCTTCCCGAAGAATGATGGAATCGAATCGACGCCGTGCCCGGATCGAACGGACTCGCGTTGGTGCCGATTACACCCTGCCCCAAATACGCCTCTTGCAGGCGCTGATCGGCGAGATACCGCTCGACGAACTCCGCCATGGACCACTCGAGCAATAAGCTACGGGCTTCCTTGTCGTTTCCCAAGCGCCGGTCGATCTCCTCGTCGGGGGAGCTTCGCCCAGCCATAGATCTCGCTCGCCTGATGGCCGCAATATATCCCGTAATCGCCGTATGACATCGCTCATGGCGCGCCAGCCCTCGATATCAACGGGACTAAGGCGCCGGATCTCCTCTTCACACTTCAGGTCGTCATCGTAGAGTTGTACGCTCGTGCCATCGAGAAACGGAACGAAAAGTCCGTTCCTAGCTGGAATCCAGTCGAATCCCCGAGCCACAAGTCCTAACTCGTCGATCACCTTGGGATGGAGCAGGCCGCACAGATACGCGCAGGGGGACATGCGGACACCCGGCCACGGCTCCTCTGCCGTGCAGGCGCCGCCGATTCGATCGCGAGCTTCCAGAACGAGCACGCGTTTTCCGGCTCTTGCGAGATACGTGGCGCAGGTCAGCCCGTTATGACCGGCGCCCACAATGATCACATCCCAATCCGCCGCGCTCAACTCTTGAATTGGCGAGGGTAATCCAATCTTTCCGAGCACCGAAGAAGTAGGCAGATACATCACCTCGATTATCACCGCTAAAGGGATTTTGAAACGTGCGTTACCCTCCCGCGTCCAACGGCAAGCCGAACAATGAGCAGAAGACGAAAGAAATGGCTTTATGCCACGAGTGGAATTACTCTGGCCGTCATCATCGCGCTGCTGATAGCGGCTGCTGTTCTGTCACGTCGTTTCGAACCGTTTCTGCGACAACAGGCCATCTCTTACCTCAGTGATCAATTTCATTGCGACGTGGAACTCGCCTCCCTCAAAGTACATCTGCCCAAATTCTCGCCGCTGAACATCCTTTTACGGAAGGGCAGAGGAACGCAAGCGCGAGTAGACGGGACCGGCATTTCCATGCGTTATCGAGACGCGCAAGGACTGCCGCAGTTATTTAGCATTCAGAAGTTCAGCTTCGTGGTGGACTTGGGCAGCCTGATAAGCGACCTCAAGATTGTCGATCACGTGCAACTCGATGGCATGCAGATTAATGTACCGCCGAAGGAAGATCGCCGTCCGCTTACGAATGCGAGTAGCGGCCCAGAAGCGCAGAAATCCGACCGACAGTCCACAGCCGTATTGATCCGGCAGATTCTCATTCACAACGGAACGCTTACAATTCTTCCCAAGGACAAAACCAAGGTTCCCCTGCAATTCGACTTGCAAAAGGTGACGCTCCGATCCGCCGGAACCGGGCGCGCCATGAAATACGATGCAGACCTGACGAACCCCAAACCCCCAGGGCAAATTCATGCAGTCGGCGAATTCGGCCCGTGGGCAGCCGACGACCCAGGGGATTCGCCCATCAAAGGGGACTACGTCTTCGATCACGCTGATCTCGGTGTATTCAAGAGTATCGCAGGAATCCTGAGTTCGACCGGCCAGTTCGAAGGCGCACTATCTTCTATCAAGGCGAAAGGGCAAGCCAGGGTACCGGATTTTCGACTCACGATGGCGAATAATCCAGTGCCGCTGTTTACGAAATTCGAAGTGTTAGTTGACGGCACCAACGGCAACACAACCCTGCAACCGGTACAGGCAACACTCGGTTCCACAAAATTTCAGACGAGCGGCGGCGTCATCAAACACGAAGGCGACAAGCGCCGAAGTATCGATCTCGATGTGCTTATGCCTAAAGGCAATCTGCGCGATGTGCTCCGACTTGCCATGAAGGGCTCCCCCTTTATGGAAGGACAGCTCTTTCTGAAAACCCGGATTTCGATCCCGCCCCTGTCCGGAAAGGTTCGGGAAAAACTTCGCCTTAAAGGGCAGTTCCAGATCTCCAATGGCAAATTTCTGAAATCCACGATACAGGATGAACTTGATAAATTGAGCCGCCGTGCGCAAGGGGAGCCGGAAAGTAAGGAGATCGATGAGGTCGTTTCCAGGATGAAGGGAACCTTCTCTTTGGAAAACGAGCAGATCCACTTCAGCAAGCTCGCATTTCAGATACCTGGAGCGGACATAGATCTCTCAGGCCTCTACAACATGGATGCCGACAACCTGGATTTTACCGGCACCGTCAAATTGCAGGCGAAAGTGTCGCAAACAATGACTGGATGGAAGCGAGTGGCTCTTAAACCGGTCGATCCGTTTTTCGCTAAGAATGGAGCGGGAACCTTTCTCCGGATCTCAGTGCAGGGCTCCTCTCGCAAGCCTAAGTTCGGTCTGGTTTTACAGTAAAAAAAGCGAGCCGGATTCGGCCCGCGCAAGGACGTCACAAAAATAAAACAGCGATCTGTTACGGCGACTTACTTCTGTACCAGATCGCTGTTTTCTGGCGAACCAGCGTTTTAAACGCTTCGCCTGCCCATCAGGAAGCTCGCCAGGAAAATAACTAGGAAAACCACGAACAGGATCTTCGCGATGCCCGCTGCGGCGCCCGCGATTCCCCCGAATCCCAGGAACGCAGCTACCAATGCGATGATCAGAAACACCCAAGCGTAGTGAAGCATTTATCCATCCTCCGCATACAACAGTTGCAAGTTACGAGCCAAACTAGCAAACCTTTGTAAATACTCAATTTCGTGCACGCTTTGTCCTCTGACCGGTGTGTCGACATTGTAAGAAACTCCTGCTAGCAAGCAGGATCTGGTCGAAATGCAATTCGTATCTCATCCTCTCCGGTGACCTCGATCCGCTTGAGGACCCATTTCCGCAGGTCACGGCTCTCCACCACAATGCGACTTGCCTCACGGTTTCCGTTGCTTGCTGCAGTCAACACATTGAAGTGTTTCGGTACCCCGTTCACCGTTATGAGGAGCGTATCGGCCCCTTCATCGAGGACTGCGTCGCGCACGGACAGCCCATCGAACAAGTCTGGAAGTTGCACCCGCAGTTGATCGAAAAGTTCATAGTACGACGGCCGAGGCCCGATTTCCGCTTCGTAGATGCCCCATAACACTTCAGTCACGAGTTCGATTCGGCGATCGCGTCCTTCCGCTACCGTCTGTTCGCGCCAAAGCTCCGCCCAGTTGGTCAGCCGGGTGAGCCAATCGGGGCCGCTTAGGGCGTATTGCCGTGACACGTGCTCCTTGACTGCCTGCAAATCCTGAGCCGTCGGAAATCGAGGTAATTCGGCAATAATATCCACAACATAGCCTTCCGGGTCAGGAGATTCCGCGCTTGATTGACTGCGATCGCCATCCTGCCAAGCGTCTTCTTGAACCGGCGGGATCGCCAGCATCAGCGCCGACGTGAATTTGAGAAGCCTCGGGATACGGCTTTGTTTCATTACTCTCCGAAGCAAATCGCCCGCCTGTATGCGGATCCAGGTAGTTGTCCGACCAACTGTGGACTCGGTGTGCATCCGGTGGTCTAGTTCCGCCTCGGCCAGCGTCGCTAGAAGCGATAAGGAATTTGCGGCATTCGTGATCACCCGCGCGCGAGGATAAGCTCGGGCCCGATCCCTTGCCTTGGTTGCGATTTCCAACAAGTCCAAATTGGAGGCGCGTTCCCGAAATCGGTTGAACCACTCACGTACGAAATATTCAGCAGACTGGATGTGCGTCATTAGAAGGATGCGGGTCAGAATGTGCTGCAGGCGTTTGTCGGCGGCTCGAGCGGCCCGGCCGCGCACAGCAACAGCCCACCACAGGATTAACGCTGCAAATAACACGACCGCGCGCGGCCGATAGATGCCGATTCCTGCCGTTACGAGTAGCAGCACGGCCGGGATAAGACCTGGACGAAGATGATTGCGCCAGGTTACCCCGAAGGACACCAGTACGGACCAGAGTGATAGGCAGCAGCCTATCCCCAGAACGATAGCGCCGGCCAGCGGGTGCAAGGAAATCCCAATCCATACACCCAGAACGATAGCGCAGAGAGCCACTATCGCGTGGACACGAGCCGGCCTGAGATCATTGAAAGGCGAGGGAGAGCGAACTGCGTTCCACGTGCCGGCTGCCATGAAAATGAGAACGACAGGACCGACCCATTCAGGTCCATGCAGCCGGTTAGGTAAAAATTGTTGTACTTCCGCGATCGAGGTCACGGATGGCTCTCAAGTTCACGAGCGCAGTCGCTCATCACCGATAACATATCAGCCCGGTTGGCTTGTGTACCACGAGCTGCGAAGGAAGCATCTAAACAGAAAAGGTATCAATTGTCCATTCTCCGTCTCATCAACGTAACGAAGGACTATACCAGCGAGGGAGAACCCGTGCGCGCCGTGGATGGCGTGTCTCTGGAGGCGGATGCCGGACAATTTATCGCGCTTACCGGCCGAAGCGGCTGCGGCAAATCGACTCTCCTGAACCTGGCCGGAGCTATGGATCTCCCTACATCGGGAGAAGTGTGGCTGGATAGCGTTCTCACATCCCGGTTGGATGACGCCGCTCTGACGTCGTTGAGAAGAAATCGCATCGGCTTCATTTTTCAATCGTTTCAACTGCTCCCGACTCTCACGGTTGTGGAAAATGTCGAACTGCCGCTGCTTCTCGCCGGAAAATCGGATGTTCGCTCCGCCGCCCTCAGTCGATTGCATACGGTCGAGATGGAAACCTATGCCGGACGAATGCCCTATCAGCTTTCGGGCGGTCAGATGCAGCGCGTAGCGATTGCGCGAGCCCTGGTCCATAAGCCCGCGCTATTGCTGGCCGACGAACCCACGGGCAATCTCGACAACACGACGGGAGATCACGTGCTCAGCCTGCTAAGGCGCATCGCAACGGAGCAAGGCGCTACGATCCTCATGGCCACCCACAGCGCGGAAGCCGCATCGCTCGCGGATGTAGTCGTGAAGCTACGGGATGGGCGCGTCGATATTGTCCAGGTGAATACCATTGCCTTATCTGACAATCTTCCGTAGGCTTTTCCTCCGGCCGTTGCGCAAGGAGCCGGTTCGCACGAGTCTGACGGTGTTGGCTGTGGCTCTCGGAGTCGCTGTCGTACTCGCGATCGAAATGGCTGGGCAGGCCGCCGCCGGATCTTTCCAATCATCAATGGAAAGTCTAGCCGGACGGGCAGACTTTGAAGTGACGGCTGCCGGCGGGGTTCCACCAGGCACTGTGTCGGTGCTTACCAGACTTCCCTATCCACTCAAAGTCCGTCCCAGGATCGAGGACTTCGCGATCGTCAGTGCGACGGGCAAGGCAATTCCACTGATTGGTGTGGACGTTCTCTCCGACCCCGCCATCGAGAACTCCAATCAGGGGCCCGCTAGCGAAGAAGAATCTGTTTTCTCTCACCGGGACGCGATCTTCGCATCTCGGAAGCTCGGCTGGACAATTGGCGGGCATGTATCGCTGCTGATCAACGATCGCGCCAGAGAATACGTAGTTCGTGGACTGCTGCCCGATAGCGTCGGCGACGTGGTTGCGATGGATCTGTCAGCGGCCACGGCCGCTCTTGGCCGCAACGGTTCCGTCGATCGCATCCTTATCGAAATTCCTCCTGGTTCATCGATCGACAACTTCGAGTCCATACTCACCGGGGCTTTGGGACCTGGGGTAACCGTGGCGCCTTTCGGAGCGCGGACGGAAGAGAACCGGAAAATGCTCGCTGCTTTCCGTTGGAACCTCCGCGTCTTAAGCTATATCGCTCTCATCGTCGGAGCGTTCCTGATCTACAACACGATCTCGGTTTCCGTTGTACGCAGACGCGCGGAGATCGGCCTTCTGCGAGCGTTGGGAGCCCCTCGCTCGGGTGTTCTCGCAGCGTTTCTTGGTGAAGCAATATGCTTCGGGGCGACCGGCGGGCTTCTGGGGATGATTCTCGGCCGTATCCTGGCTGAAAGCGCAGTTCGCCTGGTTTCGGCAACCGTTGAGTCGCTTTACGTCAGCAGCAGGCCGGGAGCTATCGCGCTTACTTGGAACGTAGCGTCGATCGGGTTGGCAGCCGGCCTGCTGGTGTCGATGGCATCGGCGTTTGCTCCTGCATGGGAAGCGTCGCGAGTAGCTCCGGTGGAGGCAATGTCGCGCAGCCGCCGCGAGCATGTTGTTCGCCTTCACTGGCG
The DNA here is from genome assembly GCA_963833675.1 of Bryobacteraceae bacterium. Lineage (GTDB taxonomy): Bacteria > Acidobacteriota > Terriglobia > Bryobacterales > Bryobacteraceae > DASQDN01. Next base: position 65,100 of record CAWHYW010000038.1, read on the forward strand.
CCGGAGCTTGCTTATTGCGAGCATGCTCGGAGTTCTCGCATTTATGTCCTCCAAGCAACCTCCGGTCGGTAGACAGCCCATCTTCGGATATCTTGCCGCTCTGTCTCTGATCGGCGCGCTGGCTGCAAGCGTTCCACCGCTTGTTGCCGGCTTTTCCGCCATGACTGCCGGCGCAATGCGGCGCTTCTTCGGTGTAGAAGCTTTGCTTGCTACGCGTAGTGTCGCCGGCTCTCTCCGTAGAACTTCGGTGCTGGTTGGCGCCCTCGCCACTGCCATCGCGATGACAGCGGCGGTGGGCATCATGGTCGGCAGCTTTCGACAGACTGTACTGCTCTGGATGAATGATCGCCTGCAGGCCGACCTATATATTCGACCGGCTGGTTCTGTCAGCGCCGACCGGCATCCGACCTTGTCTGCGGACAGCGCCGACATCATCCGTCATCTTCCGGGCGTGCGAGCGGTGGACACCTTCCGCGCATACGAGATTAGTTACCAGGGCTCGCCGGTCACGCTCGGCGGCGGTGACGCCCATATCGCAAGCCGCTTCCCGCGCATGGCGGCAGGCGAGGATGTGGTCGTTGTTAGCGAGCCGTTTGCGAATAAGCACAATGTGCGCAAGGGGGACAAAATCTCGCTGAGGCTTGGCGGGCGAACCGCTACGTTTGAGGTTCTCGACGTCTACTATGACTACGCAAGCGAACGCGGGTACGTCATCATGAATCGAAAGACGCTGCTTCGCTATCTCCCCGATACGCGAGTGTCAAACATTGCCGTCTATTTGAAACCCGGTTTTGATCTGGACTCTGCCAAACAGAACCTAGAGACGGCGTTGGCCGGACGCAAACTTCTGATCCTGACGAATCGGACTCTGCGCGAGGAGGCGATTCGAACCTTCGATCGCACGTTCGCGATTACGTATGCGCTGGAAGCGGTTGCGATCTTTGTTGCCGTTATGGGAATCGCGGGCGCTCTTCTGGCCATGATCATTGACCGTCGCCGTGAGTTTGGATTATTGCGCTTCCTCGGAGCAGCGCAAGCGCAACTACGCCGGATGGTCCTGTTCGAGGCTGGACTCTTAGGTCTGTTGGCCAACATCGCGGGCCTCATCGTAGGAGTCCTGTTATCGCTGCTGTTGATTTTCGTGATCAACAAGCAGTCGTTTGGATGGACGATTCAGTTTCACTGGCCCGTCGGTGTCCTGCTCGGATCGCTTTCCCTTGTGTTCGCAGCTACTGTCATTTCAGCCGTCTATCCGGCGCGAGTGGCCACACGCCTCAATCCAATCGAAGTGATCCATGAAGACTAGTCTCGTGTTCCTGCTGTTGGCGCTCTCCGACTACCGCGCAGCGCTCCCGGGCTACAAATTCTCCTTTCCTCGGGATCACTTCAATCACCCGGAATTCCGAACCGAGTGGTGGTATTACACCGGAAACCTGCGCTCCCGTGATGGCAGAAAATTCGGATACGAGCTCACGTTCTTTCGTCACGCCGTTCAGCCCAAAGCGCCCGACGGGGCCAACGTATGGGATGTTCGCGACGTCTGGATGGCGCACTTCGCGCTCAGCGATATCGATGGTAAGCGTTTCCTCTACACCGAGCGCTTGAATCGTTCCGGCCCCGGCATCGCGGGGGTGGATGCGCAGCGGGGTTTAATTTGGAACGCCAATTGGAGCGTGCAATGGAACGGTGACGATCAGAAATTAGATGCGGTGGCGCCAGACTTCCAGGTCGACTTAGCGTTGCACTCCGCGAAGCCACCCGTGGTGCACGGAACGAATGGGATAAGCCAAAAGGCGGCAGGCGCAGGCAGAGCCTCTCACTACGTGTCTCTCACGCATTTGCTTACAAAAGGAGTGATCAAACTCGGCGAACAAAAATTCACTGTCGAAGGTCTCTCCTGGATGGACCACGAGTTTTTCTCCCATTCCCTGGAGTTCAACCAGGCGGGATGGGATTGGTTCAGTCTCCAATTCGACAACGGCTCGGAGCTGATGTTGTACCGTCTCCGCAGAAAGGACGGTTCCATCGAGCCCTATTCGTCCGGAACCTATGTCGATCCATCCGGGAGAACCCGATCTTTGCGGCTGCAAGACTTCTCTCTCGAGCCCGGCCGGGCAAAATACAAGAACTATCCGATCGAATGGTCGGTCCGCGTCCCGTCGATCTCCCTGACATGCAATGTTCGAACCCGGCTACCCCAACAGGAACTGACCGGACAAACACCCGGCTCGCCCACCTACTGGGAAGGAGCCATCGAAGTCCAGGGAAGCATGGGCGCATCGCCGATCCGTGGCTCCGGCTATCTCGAAATGACCGGCTTCAATCCTTGATTAGCGCCGGACTCCCGTGGGGCTATGCCGTATATTGCTTGAAAATTAAGCTGCCGTTTGTGCCGCCAAATCCGAAGGAATTCGACAGCGCAAACTCGATTCGCATCGGACGCGCCTGATTGGGCACATAATCGAGGTCGCACTCGGGATCGGGCTCCTCGTGATTGATTGTTGGGGGAGCAATTTGATCGCGGATCGCGAGCACGGTGATTCCGGCTTCAAGACCACCGGCGCCGCCCAACAAATGGCCGGTCATCGATTTGGTCGAACTTACCGCCAGCTTGCGCGCGTGATCTCCGAATGCCCGCTTAATCGCGACCGTTTCCAGCTTGTCGCCGATCTCAGTCGACGTGCCGTGCGCGTTGATGTATTGAATCTGGCTGGGATCGAGTTTTGCATCGCGCATGGCGTTGCGCATCACGCGAAACGCGCCGTCTCCGTCTTCCGCCGGCGAAGTGATATGAAACGCGTCGGCGCTCATCCCATAGCCGACCAGTTCGGCTAGAATCGGCGCTCCCCGCTTCTTTGCGAATTCGAGTTCCTCCAGTATCAGGATTCCCGCGCCTTCGCCAACGACGAATCCGTCGCGATGTTTGTCCCACGGCCGGCTTGCGCGCTGCGGCTCGTCGTTTCTTTGGGAAAGAGCCCGCATTGCGGCGAATCCGCCGATGCCCATAGGAGTGATGCACGCCTCCGCGCCGCCGCAGATCATAACGTCGGCAGCGCCGCGTTTGATGATCTCGTACGAGTCCCCGACCGCGTGCGCGCTAGTCGTACAAGCGGTTGCCGTGGCCGAATTGGGGCCTTTGGCTCCGGTCCGAATCGAGACATACCCCGAGGCGAGATTAATGATTGTTGCCGGAATGAAGAATGGAGATATGCGACCTGGACCCTTTTCGAGCAGATTCTTGTGCTCCCGCTCGATTACTTCGAATCCGCCAATACCGCTCCCGATGTACACGCCGACTTGCTCGGCGATATCCTCCGAAACCTTGAGCCCGGCGCTTTCCATCGCGAATTCAGACGCGGCGATCGCGAACTGAATAAACCGCGCCATCTTCTTAATCTCTTTTTTTTCGATCCAGCGCGTTGGCTCGAACTCTTTCACCTCGCCAGCGATTCGGCAGTTGAAGCCCGTAGCGTCGAACTGCGTAACCGGGCCGATACCGCTTTGGCCTTCCTTCAGGGCGCTCCATGTCTCTTCGGTACCGGACCCAACAGAAGATAGCAGGCCAATACCGGTGACGACAACTCTTCGGGACAAATCGGGGGCTCCGTGTGGGGGGACTACTTTTTGGCTTTGTTCTCGATGTAGCTGACGGCGTCTTTTACTGTGCCGATCTTCTCGGCATCTTCATCGGGAATATCGATATCAAATGCTTCTTCGAACGCCATCACCAGTTCTACAATGTCAAGCGAATCTGCGCCAAGATCGTCAACAAATGACGCGGTATCATCTACCTGCGCCTCATCGACACCAAGTTGCTCAACGATGATTTGCTTCACCTTCTGTGCAACGGACATGAATCCTCCAAAGTGGCCTTGAAAACCCTGATCATAGCATCTTGTTGCGTAAGCGCAAGTTTTACACTCAAATAAGCGATGCTTGCGATCCTCCCTGGTCTTTTGACCGCTTCTCTGTTCACCGGACAACAGCCAACGCCGGCCCAGACCCGCGCTGTACTCGTTCGGCTTGACCAGGAAGCCGACCGCTTTGAACGCAACGCGCATCGTTTTGTAGGCATAGAGACACTCCGCCAGACGCAACCCGAGGGCACTCGGTTCGGTACGGGGCCGCGCGGCATCACAACCAAATTGCCGGGAGTCGTTCATGAAATTGAATCTGAATACGGCTACACATCGTCTGACGAGCCTGGAGGCTCACTGAAGGAAGTTCGCGTTGTGCTTACGGTGGATGGTCTGAAGTGGAAAAGCGGCAAGAAAGACCTCAGCGCGCTTGCGGAACAGATCGGCAATCGGGACGTGAAAAATAAGGCGCACACGCTCGAGAGCTATGAGCAATACGGATTGCGAGGATTCCTCTCGGATGCCGGGCAGTTAATCTTATTATTTGCGCGTCACGGCGTCGAGAAGTACGACTTCGTATACGACCGCAGTGAAATCGGCGCTGCGGGGCCAATGTGGGTCTACAAATATTCGCAACTCGATGGAGCCCAAGCCCTCACGATCTACGGAGAGAAGCAGCCTGTTCGACAGAGGCTCGCGGGAGAGGTGTGGGTGCAATCGTCGGACTCCCTCCCGGTTCGCGTCACGATGCAATCCGAGCGCGTTGTGAAGGACGTCAAGGTTCGGGATGTGACCTTGGTGGATTACGAGCAATCCTCGTGGGGACTGCTCCTACCCTCCCATATTGATCACCGCCAATACGTTGATCTGCAGCTATTCGTTATCGATGAGTTCTTCTACACTGCTTTCAAGCAAACCATCCCGGGAAAGCTGCGATGAGATTCATCTATCTGCACGGTTTCGCCTCGGGGCCTCAATCGGGGAAAGCGCAGTTCTTCTTCCGCCAGTTTTCGGAACGTGGCGTCACACTCGAGATACCCAATCTGGTCGAAGGAGACTTTGAGGATCTCACCATCACCGATCAACTGGGTGTGTTGGAGCGGTTGACAAAGGGCGAACCCGTATCTCTGATCGGTTCAAGCATGGGCGGATATCTTGCCGCGCTCTACGCTTCCCGGCATCCGGAAGCTCAGAAGTTGGCTCTCCTCGCTCCTGCGTTTCAGTTCGTGCAACGCTGGCCGGAGGAGATTGGTCCGTATCGCGCGGCCCGATGGGAGAGCACCGGACGTTTTGAAGTCTTCCATTACGGTGAAGGCCGCCCAAGAAACATCGGCTGGAACTTGATAGCGGATGGCCGCAAGTACGATGCCGAGCCCTCGTTTTCACAGCCGGCGCTGATTTTCCACGGTACTAACGACATCGTCGTGCCACCCGAATACTCAGTCGCCTTTGCTGCGCGTCATCCAAACGTTCAGTTAAGGCTAATGCCATCCGACCATCAGCTGACAGACGTGACCCAAATCATGTGGAACGAGATGGAGACGTTTTTGCTTGAGAGCTAGCCGTCGCGCACGCGCATATTCAAAGCATTTTGCCATAATCGTCGTAGCATGAAATTTCTGTTTGCGCTCAGTCTGTCGCTCACTGTCAGCTTGATGGGGCAGGCTCCGGTCAATCCCACAAAGGCGCCCGCCAAGGCTACCATTGCCGATGTTCGCGACTGGATGGACAAAGCGGAAAAGCGGCTGCTTGATGTCAGCGTCGAATCCGGACGGGCAGACTGGATTGCGGCAACCTACATCATTGAGGACAGTGAAATCTTGTCTGCCCAAGCCAATCAACGCTCGATCGCCGCAACGATTGCGCTCATAAACGAAGCGGACCGGTTCAAAGGCATATCACTGCCCGAAGATATGGAGCGCAAGCTTAAGCTCTTGAAGCTTTCGTTGACCCTGCCCGCACCTGCGAACGAGAAAGAAGCCGAAGAGCTGACCCGTATCAAGAGCGGCATGGAGGGAATGTACGGCAAAGGAAAATATTGCCCAGAGCAGCCGCCCCAGGGTGACGACAACAAAGACGGCTGCCTTGACCTGACAGAGATTACACGAATTATGGCGAACAGCCGCGACGCTGCCCAACTGCTCGAAGTATGGGATGGCTGGCATAAAATCGCGCGTCCAATGAAGAAGCCATTCATCCGGTACGTGGAGTTGGCCAACAAGGGCGCGCGTGAGCTCGGATTCAAAGACACCGGCGCCATGTGGCGCGCCAAGTATGACATGCCGCCGGACGCGTTCGCGAAGGAACTCGATCGGCTCTGGGAGCAGGTCAAACCGTTGTACCAATCTCTGCATGCATACACCCGCGCCAAGCTGATCGAGCAATACGGTGAGCGCGTTGTGAATCCGAAAGGTCCGATTCCCGCGCACCTGCTCGGGAACATGTGGGCTCAGAGTTGGGAGAATCTATACCCGATTCTCGCTCCTCCAAACGCCGATCCCGGATACGATTTAACCGATATTCTGAAGCGCAAGAAGATTGACGAGAAGGAAATGGTTCGCTATGGTGAGCGGTTCTTCACCTCCCTCGGCTTCGATCCGCTGCCGAAGACGTTTTGGGAGAGGTCGCTCTTCGTGAAGCCGCGTGATCGAGATGTTGTTTGCCATGCGAGCGCATGGGACGTCGATGCGGTTGACGACCTTCGCCTCAAGATGTGCATCGACATCACGGCGGAGGACTTCAACACGATTCATCACGAGCTCGGGCACAACTTCTACCAGCGTGCCTATAATACTCAGCCGTTCCTTTTCCGCGATAGCGCCAACGACGGATTTCACGAGGCGATCGGAGATACCGTCGCGCTCTCGGTGACTCCGGCCTACCTGCAAAAGATTGGTCTGCTCGACAAAACGCCGCCTCCATCGAAAGACATCGGCTTGCTTCTACAGAAGGCGCTGGAGAAGGTGGCCTTCCTTCCCTTCGGACTCGTGATCGATCAATGGCGCTGGAAAGTATTCAATGGCGAGATCACTCCCGAGAATTACAACAAGGCGTGGTGGGAACTCAGGCTGAAGTATCAAGGTGTCGCTCCTCCAAACGAGCGCACGGAAGAGGATTTCGATCCCGGCGCGAAGTATCACGTGCCCGCGAATGTGCCCTATACGCGATACTTCCTGGCGCACATCCTGCAGTTTCAGTTTCATCGCGCCCTGGCAAAGGAAGCAGGATGCACTGAAGCGCTGAATCGCTGCTCAATCTATGACAGCTTGCCCGCCGGCAAAAAACTTAAAACCATGCTGGCGATGGGCATTAGCCGTCCGTGGCCCGTGGCGCTCAATGCGCTGACCGGGCAATCGCAAATGGATGCAAGCGCCATTCGCGATTACTTCGCGCCGCTGCAGAAATGGCTGGATGAGCAGAACAAGGGTAAGCCCGTCGGCTGGTAGCCAGTTCAACTTCGTCTCAATTTTCCGCATGTAGAGGGTAGGGAAAGGGAGATCCCTCCCGCACACTCAGATCGGAGTATTGACATGAAGAGAATGTTGGCCTTTGTCTACGGCGTCTGCTGCTATCTAGTATTTTTCGCGACATTGCTGTACGCGATCGGTTTTCTCGGCAACTTCGGAGTACCGAAGTCGATCGATTCCGGGCCGCAAGGCTCAATCTTGATGGCGCTTGCGATCGATGCTGGTTTGCTTGCCGTTTTCGCCCTGCAACATAGCATCATGGCCCGGCCGTGGTTCAAGCGAGCCTGGACGCGCTTCGTTCCCGAACCCGTGGAGCGCAGCACGTATGTCTTGTTTTCGAGCGTGGCGCTATTACTGATGTTCTGGCAATGGCAACCGATCGGCGGGGTTGTCTGGAACGTAGAAGACCCAACGCTACGGATGGTGATTTTAGGCTTGTACGCGGTTGGCCTTCTCATAGTCCTGCTCAGTACATTCCTGATCAACCATTTCGACCTGTTCGGATTGCGTCAGGTCTCCCTCTATCTTGTAGGGCGCCCATACACAGCACTATCGTTCCGCACGCCGTTTTTCTATCGCTATGTGCGTCATCCGCTCTATGTGGGTTGGTTGCTGAGCTTTTGGTCGGCTCCAACGATGACCGCTGCCCACTTACTGTTCGCGGTGATGACTACGGCCTACATTTTCGTCGCGATCCAGTTCGAGGAACACGACCTGGTCGCTGCGCATGGCGAGAAGTACGCCAACTACCGAAAGCAGGTGCCCATGATCGTTCCGTCGATTCGGACTCTTTCGTCGGCGCAGGTTATCGCCGCGCCACTGGCTCCGGCTGATTCAGCCGGCTATGGTGACGGCTATAGCCGAAGTAAATACACAAGCCGATAACTAGCCAAACAAGGAGTCGCATCCAGTTTTCCCAACCCAGACCCCCCATCAGAAAAAGATTGGCGCAGATACCGAGAATGGGAACGAAAGGAACAAGCGGCGTGCGGAATGGCCTGGGCAACTCAGGATGCGTACGCCGCATCACCATAATGCCGGCGCAGACCAGCACGAACGCGAACAGGGTGCCAATGCTGGTCATCTCACCGACAAGCTGAATCGGCGCAAATGCGGCGAACAACCCAACGAACACCATGAACAGGAGATTGCTGCGCCAGGGTGTGCGGAACTTGGGATGTATATCGCTGAACAGCTTCGGCAATAAACCGTCGCGAGACATCGAGTAGAAGACTCGCGATTGACCGAGAAGCATCACGAGAATTACCGAAGTGTAACCGGCAATGATAGCCAGCTTGATCGCCTTCTGAAGCCAGATGATGCCTGTCCGGTCGATAGCCGTGGCAACCGGAGCAGCATTGTTCATCTCGGTATAGTTCACGATGCCCGTGAGCGTGTACGAGAAAAGAACGTACAGAATCGTGCAGACCGCCAGCGACCCGATAATACCGATCGGCATGTCCCGCTGCGGATTCTTCGTTTCCTGGGCAGCGGTTGATACAGCGTCGAATCCGATGAAAGCGAAGAACACCACACCGGCGGCTCGAACGATTCCGCTCCAGCCGAAGTGACCGCTTTCACCGGTGTTTGGCGGGATGAACGGGGTGTGGTTCGCCGGGTTGATATAGGACCAACCAAAGATGATGAAAAGAATGACTACCGATACCTTCAAAACGACGATGACCGCGTTCGCTCTCGCGGATTCCTGAATACCGGTGATCAGCAACCAGGAAATCAGGACCACTACGACTACGGCGGGTACATTGAGAAAACCGTGGCCCACCGTTCCGTCGGCGAGTGTAATCTTCTGGAACGGAGAATTGATCAGATGCGGCGGCAGAACGATGCCGAAATCGGCAAGGAACGAGGCCACATACCCGGACCAGCTCACTGCAACAGTAGCGGCTCCTACCGCGTACTCCAGCACCAGATCCCATCCGATAATCCAGGCCAACAGCTCTCCCATCGTGGCGTAGGAATAGGTGTACGCGCTGCCCGCGATCGGAATCATCGTCGAGAATTCGCTGTAGCAAAGTCCGGCGAATGCGCACCCGAAGGCCGCGAGCACGAACGCCAGAGTGACAGCAGGCCCGGCATGATTCGCCGCAGCGATCCCTGTCAACGAGAACAGACCGGCCCCGATGATTGCTCCGATTCCCAGCGCGATCAGCTGAATCGGGCCCAGCGTCCGCTTCAGCGAGTGCTCGCCTTCAGCCTCATTAAGGATGCGACTCAGTGGTTTCGTCGCAAGCAAATTCATGCGTACTCCTCTTTCTTTCGCCACAGGAAATAGACCGGAATTCCCAGCAACACGATAATAAGCCCCGGCCACGTATAGTTTGGTTTGTATAGTAGCAGCAGGATTTCAATGAGTCCAGCGACCACAATATAGATGATCGGCAATACCGGGTAGCCGATCGCCTTGTACGGACGCTCCATGTCTGGACGTTTCCGGCGCAGCACGAAAACGCCCGCTATTGTCAGGATATAAAAGATCAGGACAGCGAAGATCACATAATCCAGAAGGTCGCCGTAGCGGCCGGACAGCGTCAGCAGGCAAGCCCAAAAGCATTGCAGCCAAAGGGAAGTCACCGGCGCGTGGGATTTCGGATCGAGCTCACCCGCCTTACGGAAGAACAAACGGTCCTTGGCCATGGCGTAATACACGCGGGCGCCGGCCAGGAGCATCCCGTTAACGCAGCCAAATGTAGAGATCATGATTGCCGCGGCCAGCAGTTGGACACCGACCGGTCCGAACATCTGCTGCGCGACCGCCGTAGCAACACGATCCTGGGGAACGGTCTGAATCTGTTCCAAAGGAAGCGCGTTCAAGTACACATAGTTGCAGGCCAGGTAGATCGCGCACACAATCCCGACGCCGAGCGCGAGAGAAAGCGGCAGGTTGCGCTTCGGATTCCGCACTTCCCCTGCCGTGAACGTCACGTTATTCCAGGCGTCAGCCGAGAAGAGGGCGCCCACCATGGCTACTCCGACGATTCGAATGGTCTCCCAGTTCCATCCGGACGAACCCCAGAAATCGGCGAAGTTGCGCGTCACCGCAGCTTCATTGCGCCCAGTAAGCAGTCCAAATCCGACCAGTCCCAGCAAAGCCGCCACTTTCGCGAACGTAAATACGTTCTGTACCGCCGACCCGGTCTTCAGGCCCTGCGTGTTGACCCAGGTTAGAACCACCAGAATCAGGATCGCGAGTAACTGCTGCGTATTCAGAAAAGGAAGAATCCAACTGTCGGCCGAGATAGCCGGAAAGAAGACTCCGGTGAACTTTGCGAAAGCCACTGCGACTGCGGCGACCGTGCCGGTTTGAATTACGAGAAACAGCGTCCAACCATAGAGAAACCCCCAGAGCGGTCCAAACGCTTCTCGAAGGTACACATACTGTCCGCCCGCCTGTGGCATCGCCGCGGCCAATTCGCCATAGCTCAACGCCGCGATCATTGTGAGCACCGCGGTGACAACCCAAGTCATCATCAGCGCTCCGGATGACTGCACCTGACGCGCGATATCGGCGGAGACAATAAAGATGCCCGACCCGATCATCGAGCCCATGACGATGGTCGTCGCATCCACTAGGCCGAGGCCTTTGACCAGGCCCGAATCCTTATTCGCTAGCTGAGTTTGAGCCACTCTTCCGCGCTCCTCCTGACATCCGGGTACAAATCTCCAACAACTGCGATGGAGTCCGCTCCGGCGGCCCAGACCTCCGGCGCAGTGGAACGCGTAATCCCACCGATCGCAACTACCGGAACTTGCGCCAATGGCTTTAATCTTCTCAGCTCTTCCACACCGACTTGCGGATCGGGATTTAGCTTGGAAGTTGTGCCGAAGATCGGGCCAAGGGCAACATAGTCGATAGCCTCCGTTAACGCGGCTCTGAATTGGAGCTCATTGTGCGTTGAGAAGCCCACAGTCCGCCTGGGGCCGATCAGTTTGCGTGTATCCGATGGCGGCAGGTCATCCTGCCCAACATGCACGGCCGCATCAAGCAGCATGGCGATATCGACGCGATCATTGATCACGAAGAGCGCGTCCGCATCACGGCACACCGCCGCGATGCGCTGTGCGTCAGCGTAGAGGGTGCGATCGAAGTGGCCCTTGTGGCGAAGCTGTAGAATGCGCGCGCCGGCCGTCAGCAATGCCTCTGCTGCTGGTAGGGCGCTCAACCCGCAGCGCTGTAAAGCTGCGGTATCAAGAATCGGATAGAACTTAGGAAGCGTCATTTCAGATAACGATCAAACCACTCCGTTGTGCGGCGAAGAGCGTCAATCCACGTTTGATCACGAATGAAGCCGTGACTTTCCTGTGGGTAGAACATGTGCTCAAACGACTTGCCTTCCTTTATGAGCTTCTCCGTAAGCTGTACGGCGTCTTGAAACAAAACATTGTTATCGACCATTCCATGAATAATCAGCAGATGATCCCGCAAATTATTCGAAAAATGGATCGGCGAACTACGGCGATACGCCTCCGGGTTTGATGCCGGGGTGTTGAGCCGCTGGATGGTATAGCCGGCGTTGTAATTCTCCCAATCGTTTACCGCGGCCCATGCCGACCCCGCCTTGAACGTTCCCGGAGAGAGAAACAGCGCCATGTTCGTCATGAATCCGCCGTAGCTCACTCCCCAAATACCAAGGCGATTCGTATCGACGTCCCGAAGCGTCTTCAAGTAATCCACGGCGCCAAGAACGTCTTCCAGATCCTTGCCGCCGAGATTCAGATATACATCGCTGCGCCAGTCGCGTCCGTACCCAGTGCTGCCGCGATAATCGAGATCCAGCACAAGGTAACCTTTGTTTGCGAGATAAGCGTTGTAAACATACCGGAGTTCGTTATAAGAGCCCCACTGCTGAAGGACACTGGTCGCGATGCCCGCGCCATGAACATAGACGATTGCGGGTCGCGGGGTCTTCGATGCTCCCGGCGGCAGCATGAGCTTTGCGGAAACCAGCTTTCGGTCAACCTTCGATGGAAACTGCACGTAGCGAATCTCAGGCCAGGACCAAGCATAGAACTCGGGCCGCGGACTCTTTGTCACTCGTTCGTTGTTCACCCACAGATCGAAGGGGTTCTTCTCATTGGCCTGTGTGACTGCGGTGAACCGGCCATCCTCGCTCACACTCCCGACATGCAGCCCCGGCGTCGTGGATAGCTTTTCCTTGCCATTGCCGTCCGGGTGGATTCGATAAAACTGACGTTGTGACGGACCGTCTTCGGTCGACGAGTAATAGATCCAATCCCCGATCCACTGCGGCTTCGACGAGAAAGGCTCCTGGCGAATCTCCCATTTGCCGTGAGTCACCTGAACCGGATCGCCGCCCTCAACGGGTACTCGATAGAAGTGAGCGAAGCCATCCTTCTCACTGGTGAAGAAGAGCTGTTTCGAATCAGGCGACCAGCCCGCGAAGCCGTAATCGACCCAGCGCGGATCGATTTCTTCGAACAGAACACGCAGCTTCGCCGTCGCCAGATCGATACTGCCAATCTGCCGTTTCTTCGCATCGGGCGAGATCTGCGCGATCAACAGGTGCTTGGCATCGGGAGACCAGCGCAGGTCATTAATCTCCCATCCGTCACTCCCGCGATCGATGCTCTGGCCTTTGCCGCCTTCGGCCGGGAGGAACCACAATGACTCCTGTTCGGGTTCATCTCCTGCGAGGGAGCGATTGAAATTCCGAGCTGTGATTACCCGTCCGGAGAAATTTGGAAGCGGAATCTGGCGCGCTCCGCCCTTCGCGACCGTACACACCAGAGTTTTTCCATCGGGAGACCAATCATAGCCATTCAACGTTCCCGATTCGATCTCACTTGCCTGCCAGATTTGTCCATTCGAGAGGTTCTGGATTACAACCTGACCACCTCGTATGGATGCCAGCAGATTTCCATCGGGAGAGAACGTCGGTGCGGTTTCAGCCGCCTTCGTGCGCGTCAATCGCAGCAGCGGACTAGCGCCGTCAGTAGGCGTCAGATACAGATCGCCGTTATAAGAGAAGGTCGCGCGCCGGCCGTCCTGCGAGATATCGAAGTCGGCGAGCCCGGGAGGAGGAGCCAAATACTTGCGCAATCGATCATCCCGCTGCTCCTCGGTTACGTTGAGTTCGTCTTTGTCGGATTCAAGATCTGTCAGTCGAACAAGCTTCTTCGTCTCCGCATGCCAGGCATAGAGGTCGCGAAAGCGGCGGCCATCCGAATTCCACAGGAAGAGAAGCACCGGAGCCTTTTTCGCCCAGGTGAGATTAGATGGGCTCGTACCCCAAGCATATGGGCGCGTGAAGAGCCGCTCGAGTGGAGGGAACGATTCTCCGTAGACGATGGCGCAGAAAAGCAGCAGAGCGGTAGAACGTATTTTCAAGCTAAAAGCCCATCTTAGCGAAGGCAGTAAATCCGTCCATCCTGATCGCTGATCACGACACGCTCACCATCGATGGCCGGCGAAGCGGAGATCGGCGCGCCGGCGGTGAACTTCCACACCTCTTTGCCGGTGTTGGCGTCAAGCACATAGAAATTACCGTCGTTTGACCCGAACCATAGACGCCCATCCTGTGTGAGCGCCGGCGATGAGTCGATGCGAGCTTTCGTCATGAAACTCCACAATTCCTTGCCGCTCCTTGCATCGAGAGCATGCATCATTTTGTCCCGCCCACCGGAATAGACCTTCCCATTCCAAACTGCTGCGGTTGCATAGAATGGAAACTTGCGCTCTGGATGCTCGTAGCGCCAGATGATTTTGCGCCGTTGCAGACTCGCGGCAACCACTTCATTGTCGAAGGTCCCGAAGTAGGCATTTTGGCCTTCGAGTGCCGGTGAGGCTCCGGTATAAGAACCGATTTCCACTTCGTAAGCCTGTTGCCCGTCCGCGACGCGAATGGCTCGCAGGATGCCGTCGCAACCAGAGATAAAAGCGAGTCCGTTCGTCACGGCGGGCGTCGCGTGCACCTGAGCCCTCGTCTTGTATTGCCATGCCAGTTTGCCGCTGACAGCGTCGACTCCATAGAGATTGCCGTCATAAGATCCGATGAGAACCTTGCCGGAAATCACCACAGGAGAGGATTTGATCTCAGCGCCCGTTTTCAGCGTCCAGAGCGACTTGCCATCGGTGGCATTCACAGCATGAATCGCACCATCGAGGTCACCGATATAGACAACCCCGTTCGCGATCGCTGGCGAGGATTCGCCGATGCTTTCACCCGCCTTGTATTTCCACCGGAGCTTTCCGGTTTGCATGTCGATCGCTAGCAATTCTCCGGTTCCGGCTCCGACGTAGACTGAGCCACCAGCTATCGCGGCCGATGACTCAACGGCATCTCCTGCTTCGTAAGTCCACGCTACGCGAAGAGTCTTCGCGGGATTGGCGGAGGTCACGCCGGTCAGTTGCGGATTTCCGCGAAATTGTACCCAATCCGCCTGGCAGGATACTGCGATCGTGAGCAATGCTACCAGGCGCATTCGTAGATTTCCAATGCGTTGAGAGGCCGCGGATTGAAACGCCCCGTCCATTGCTCGGAAGCTTCCTGAGCGAGACGCGGCAAGTCGCCCTTCGCGATGCCGAGTTCCGCCAGCGATGACGGAAACCCGGAGTCGTTCGCGATGCCCCGCAGGTAGCCCGGAAGGTCTGGATGAAGTTCGTGATACTCAGCGCAGTTGTTCCATCGAACGACATGGGGAAGCAGAACAGCCAGAGCCGTTCCGTGAACGATACCGTAGTTCTTGGTCAATGGATTGGAACAGGCGTGCGCAGCTCCCAGCATCGAGTTTTCGATTGCGAGTCCCGCGAGATAAGCCCCGACTTGCATGTCTTCGAGCGACTTGTCGTCGGTCTTCATATACGACCCGGCAAGCCGCTTCCAGCCTTCACGAGTGAAGGCCAGCGAAAGCGCATTCCGCCGTGTTGTCACGAATGTCTCGACCGTATGCGCTATTGCGTCGAATCCGGAAGCGGCCCGCACATTCTCTGGCACGCTGCGAGTAAGGTCCGGATCGAGAATGACAATTGCGAACGCCGCCTTCGGGTCGCCGCATGCCATCTTCGTCTTCGTCTCGGCGTCGGAGATGACCGTGTAGGATTGCGCCTCGCTTCCGGTACCCGACGTAGTAGGAACGCCGATCATGGGTAGCATGGGTTTCCGCGCTTTTCCGTACCCCCGATAGTCCTGGATGCGGCCTCCGTTTGTCAGGACGAAGTTGATGGCCTTTGCGCAATCGAGTGAACTTCCCCCGCCGATGGCGATGATGGAATCGGCTTGCGCTTGCACCGCCAAATCGCGCCCACGTTCCGCGGCGGCGGAATCAGGATTCGCGGCAAAGTCCGCGAACCAAGCCTCGCAGGGAACGCCGGCGGCATAGGCAGGAACATCCGAAACGAGGAGCGGTCTCGCGAAGCCCAGCTCGGACGCAAGTTCCTTCAGGCGGCCAAACGTGCCGAAGCCTTGTACGACTCGGGCGCTCACTTGGCCGCAATCGCGAACAACTGATTTCGATTGGCGATGAAGAGGGTATCGTGGGCGGCGACGACGCTGCAGTAGACGGAGCTGCCCATATTCATTTCGCCAAGCAACTTTTTTTCTTTGCCGTGCTGCAATACGACGACATCGCCATCTTCGTCCCCCAGATAGACCTTGTCGCCGATGACAACCGGCGATGCCCACACCGCTGCCAGCATGTCGTGCGTCCAATACGGCTTCCCGGTCTTCGCGTCGAGAGCGTGCAGGAAACCGCTGAAGTCGGCGTAATAGAGAATGCCGTCTTTATAAGCTCCAGTCGATATGGAGCGGCGGATCTTGTCGAAATGCCAAATCAGGCCTGACTTCGTAATATCGCCCCGTTTGGTGGGATCGATCGCGTAAAGATGACCGACCCCTTCGCCATGTTCCGGATCCTGCCCGTTCGCGATGTAGACGATGTTATCGACAATGATCGGCGTGCTGATGACTTCGTTGCGTGTCTTCGGCCATACGGAATCTTTCGGGTTGAGGTCAAACTCCCAAAGTTTTTTGCCGCTGGTCGCCTCGTACCCACGGACCCATCCGTCACCTTGACCGCTAACGAGCTGCACAACATCCCCTATCTTGCCGACCGCAGGTGAAGACCATTGCCCATGCAGGATGCGGTCTCCTACAGAGTTGTCTTCCCATGCCAGCTTGCCTGTCTTTTTATTCAGCGCGATGATCGAAGGAGCTCGCGGAGAAGGTATGTTCACATGGCTCTCATCCTGCCCGTTCGAAGTGCTGACGTAGATCAGATCGCCGTAAGACACCGGAGAAGAGTTCGCCAGGTTGTGAGGATGAGATCCGACCTCCTCCATCATGTCGAATTCCCAGATAATGTCGGCGTCCTTCGGCCCGGTGAACTTCTCTTCCTTGAAGGGCCCGTCGTTACCGTTCGAGAACCCTTTGATGTCGATACAGGTAAGCTTGGCGCGATTCGAAACGTAATAGAGCCGCTCGCCTTCCACCAGAGGTGATGAGGCTACTCCCTGATATGGCCAGTCGTTGACACGTCCGGCGGCAAGCTTTTCCGATGTATGCTGCCATAGAAATTCTCCATCGGATTCGCGAAAGGCCATCAGAACGCCCCGATCGCCCGGCTGTTTGGGATCGCGCACGGCTTCATTATTCGTGCCGATGAAGACCATCCCGCCCGCGACCACAGGATTGCCGTATGCCTGCGATCCCACGGCCGCGACCCACTTGATGTTTTTCTTCGATTGCGGGTCCCATGCCGTCGGAGGATTTTTCATGTTGGACACCATGTTGCGATCCGGTGTCCCGCCCCACATCGGCCAATCTCCTGTGCCCGGATCAGATGCCCCGAGCGTCAGTGCGGCCGTCATCAGAATCGGAATGCTAGATTTCATCGGTTCGGCGCCACCTTCAGATTATCGAAGAACACTTCATACGGAGCATCGGCGTACAAACCCGGACTGCCTTGATACTCGGGGTATTCGTCGATTCGCTCCACCATCCACTTCTCGGGCTCCGGCTGATCCTTGGCCCAAACTTTTCCGTGTGCGACCACCTTGTTTCCCGATGGCTCGACACAAAGTTTGATGTGGTACCAGACGTCGCCTTTCCATTCAAACGGAACCGAGACCGTGCGTTTGGTTTCGGGCTGCCATGACTCGAGTTCCAGCCGCTGATGACTCCCAAACAGAATTAAGTTGTATCGTTGCGCGACAACTCCGGCATCGCCCAGTTGACGACGTTTTTCGATCGCTCGAAAATCAGCCTCCACCGTGTAATCGCGCATGTCGGGAGGACCGACATAGATGCGTGCCCGTTTCGTGAATGGATTGTCGGCGAGTTTCACCAAAACCTTATTTCCATCGACTTCACGAACCGTGAACTTGCCCGCTGAATTCACCCAACTGACCGGAGCAGGACCGGCAGCGAGAGCATCAAAGTTCTCCTGCCATGGAGCTATCCGCAGCACGCGAATACGAGTCTGTCCCTTTATACCGCCGACCACAACGTTGACGGCGCCCGACTTCGTCGCATCAGTCACCGGAACGGCAAACGAGTTCTCAGCGCTCGATCCTTTGTCATTTCCGAGTGACCATTCCACTCCATGCGCCGGACCAATCAGCTTGCCATTGGCGTCATAGGTCAAGACCTTGAACTGCGGCTTGTCTCCGGCTTTCGCGATCACTTCCGCCGGAATCACTTGCACATGCGCTACAGTAGCTCCGGCCGGCGCCTTATTGTCTACTGCCGTCTTCGGCGTGGGAGTCACGTTCTTCTTGCCGATGCAGTAGATCGCGTCGGTTGACACGAAATAAATGCGTCCGTTGGAAATCGCTGGCGACGCAATGATCTGCTCCTGCTCACCGAGTTGATCGCTATCCAGAATTTCTACTTTCTCCTGCCCCGGTTTCAAAATGAAAAACTTCCCGTTCTCAGAGCCGACATAGATCTTTCCGTCCGCCAACACCGGCGAGCCCTTCTGAATCGTGCCGAGATTCTGTTTCCACAACTCGCGGCCGGTATTGAAATCAAATGCGAACAGGTTCGCGCCGTTATCCACCTGATAAAGCCGATCGCCGTCCGCAACCGGAGAGGAGTAGCCCGCCTGGAAGCCGGTGCGCGCCCACTTCACCTTATCCTTCGTTATGTCGCCTTTGGAACGCGCGTCGACTGCCGCGATAAGACCCATCTCGCTGGTGTCGAGGTTTTCCTCGCTATGAGTAACCACTGCCGTGTTGCCGGACAAGGCGACGCCGGTGTTCACGCCTCGCTTGCTGATGACATATTTCCAAACCGGCTCGCCCGTCCAGACCTTAATCGCGTGGACGGTGCCGTCACCGCCGCCAGCCATCAGCAAACGCGTTCCATCTATATCTGCGACAATGGGCGGCGAGTATGTCGTATCGAATGGGCGTCCTCCCGGCGAACTCACCCAGACCGGGTCACCGGTTCGTTTGTCATACGCCATGAAACGATGCGCGGGGCGGGCGAGGTCGCCCCATCCCGTCGTGATGCCGCTGACGATGACTAGATCGCCTTCAATCACGGGCGATACAGTACGGCCGCCATGGGTAGTCACCAGGCCGACTTCTTCAGCCAGGGATCGCGTCCAGAGCAACTTCCCATTCTTGTCGTGAGCATTGAGCACTCCGCCGACGCCGAACGTATAGATATTTCCCGTTTCCGAATCGCCTGCAGGCGCGGACCATGCTGCCCGATGCGGTGGAACATCGCTTAGAAAAACGTTCGCTGCGCGTTCCCAGAGCACTTTCCCGGTATCCGCGTCGAGGCACATCAGCCTCTCGCGCAGAGTCGGCCCTGCGCCAACAGGGTTGAAGACGTACACTCGGTTGTCCATGACAATCGGCGCCGAGCGGCCGCCGTAGGGAGCTTTCCACGCCAGGTTCTCACCTGAAGGAGACCATTTCGAAGGTAAGTTCTTTTCCGAGGAAGTGCCGTCGCGACGGGGGCCGCGCCAGTCCGGCCAATCGGCCGCACAGGCGCCGGACACGAGGATTACAGCGAGTAGGACTGCGTGTCGCATGCTGGTTTCAGACTACAATATTACGACTCTTATGAAGATAGTAGGGACGCTGATACTTCTTCTTACTTCCGCCGCGCTCGGCAACGATCAACTCTTTGATGGCGCGCGCAAGGGAGACGTCGCGGTGGTGAGAGCAGCACTGGGTGAAGGCGCAGACGTGAATGCGAAGTGGCGCTATGATCAAACTGCCCTATTTATCGCAGTCTTTCATGGACACACTCCGGTGGCCAAGTTGTTGATCGATCGCGGAGCGGACGTGAATGTCAAGGATTCTTTCTATGGCATGTCAGTTTTCGATGCCGCGGCCAGCAAAAACAATGTTGAGTTAGTTCGCTTATTGCTCGATCACGGGGTGAAGGCAGAAGACCGGTCTCTAATTGGAGTCGCTGAGGAGGGCTCGGCGGCCGTGTTGAAACTGCTGCTCGCGCGCGATTGGAAACCCGAAGCCCTCGCAAAAGCGCGTGCAGCGGCCGAAACGTCTAATAAGACGGAGAATGTCGCGCTCTTGAAGGCAGCGGAGGAGAAGAAAAAATGAAAGTCGCAGGCCTGTTGTTAGTTGCGGGACTTTTATTCTCACAAAACTGGCCTCAGTTCCGCGGACCAAACGCATCCGGTGTGGCAGAGGGCGGAAAACCCCCGATCGCATTCAATGGCGTGAAAGGCGAAAACATCAGGTGGAAAACGCCAATACCCGGCGTTGCTGTTTCGAGCCCGATCGTGTGGGGCGAATTCGTGTTTGTAACCACGGCAATCAGCAGCGATCCGCAAGCAACATTAAGACATGGGCTTTACGGTGATGTCGAACCTATCAACGATTCCTCGAAGCACTCGTGGAAAATCTATTGTCTTAACAAGAAGGACGGGGGCGTAATCTGGGAACGCACTGCGCATGAGGGCGTGCCGAAAACCAAGCGCCATCCTAAGTCAAGCCAAGCTTCCTGCACCCCCGTAACGAACGGCAAATACATCGTCGCTAACTTCGGGTCCGAAGGTCTCTACGCATACGACACGAAGGGAAACCTTGTATGGAAGCAGGATCTCGGATTACTGAATGCCGGCTGGTTCTTCGACCCGGATTACGAATGGGGTCTGGCGAGCTCGCCGATTCTCTATCGGGACTTGGTCATCGTTCAGGCCGACATTCAGAAGAATTCCTTCCTTGCGGCATTCCGATTGAACGACGGAAAGCAGGTATGGAAGACAATGCGCGATGAAATTCCATCGTGGGGCACTCCGACGATTTACGAGGATAGGCTGCGGCCTGAATTGATTACACACGCGACCAGGTTCATCCGCGGCTACGACCCAGTGACAGGTAAGGAACTCTGGCGGCTCTCGGGTAACTCGGAGATTACGGCGCCTACTCCAATTGTGGCGAACGGTTTGATCTACGTCACGAATGGATATCGCGGAATACAGCCGATCTATGCGATCCGCCCGGGCGCCAGCGGCGACATTTCTCTAAAAGAAGGACAAGAAAAATCTGATCAGATCGCTTGGAGTTCGAAGCGTGGGGGCCCATATACGCCGACTCCCCTGGTATACGGCGATCTCCTTTATATCGTGTCGAACAACGGTGTGCTCTCCGCATACGAGGCCAAATCGGGTGAGCGCCTTTATCAACAACGAGTCGGAAAGGGTGGCTCATATAGTGCTTCTCTTGTCGCTGCTGATGCGCGCATATACCTCACAAGCGAAGATGGTGATGTGTACGTTGTGAAGACAGGCCGAACCTTTGAGCTGTTGGCGGAGAACACGCTCGGAGAGGTTGCGATGGCGACCCCGGCGATCTCCGGTGACCTTCTCATACTGCGTGGTTTGAAACACGTATTCGCCATTGGGGAGAAAACGGTTGCGAACCGCTGAACTGAATGCTTTCGGATTGGACGGATTGAGTTGGGCCGAACGGCCCGAGCCTCGGCCGGGGGCCGGGGAAGTGCTGGTTCGCATGCGGGCCTGGTCACTCAATTACCGCGATCTGCTGGTGATCAGGGGCCTATACAACCCGAAACAAAAACTTCCGCTTGTGCCGCTATCCGACGGCGCCGGTGAGGTCGTTGAATTGGGCCCCGGAGTTACCCGTGTCAAGCCGGGCGATCGGGTGGCGGGCGCTTTCATGCAATCGTGGATTGACGGCGAGATTGACGATTCGAAATGGCGCAGCGCGCTGGGCGCTGCCGCCGAGGGAGTCGCATCCGAGTACCGGATTTTCAGCGAGCAGGGACTCGTTTCCATTCCGGAGTACCTGAGCTACGAGGAAGCCGCCTCGCTTCCCTGCGCGGCAGTGACGGCTTGGAACGCATTGTTTGCGACCGGATCGGTAAAACCGGGCGAGACGGTGCTCACGTTGGGAACCGGCGGAGTCAGCACGTTTGCGCTTCAGTTCGCGCAATTGGGAGGCGCTCGAGTGATTCTTACATCCAGCAGCGATGAGAAGATTGCGCGTGCGAAAGACCTTGGCGTCTATGAAGGAGTGAATTACTCATCGAGGCCCGATTGGGAAAAGCGCGTTCGGGAACTTACCGGCGGTCGCGGGGTGGATCACGTCATCGAAGTGGGTGGGGCAGGCACACTGGGCCGTTCGATGCGAGCTGTGCGAACCGGCGGTAGTATAAGCCTCATTGGCGTACTGTCGGACGGCCCTGGCGCGAATGTCACACCGATATTGATGCGACATTTACGCATCCAGGGAATCTTCGTCGGATCGCGTGTCATGTTTGAGCACATGCTGAAAGCGATGACAGAGCCGCAACTGCGCCCCGTAATCGATCGAGTGTTCGAGTTCAATCAGTTGCCGGAAGCGTTGCATTACATGGAAAGCGCGAAGCACTTCGGTAAGGTCTGCCTCGCCTCACGGTAAGTCCGAGTTCTAATCCGAAGGCGCGGACATTCCGCGCTTTTTTTGTCGTACGGCAGAATAGATACATGGCCTTAGCTTCCATTCCGGAGGCGCTTGAAGATTTCCGCACGGGAAAAATGCTGGTTGTGGTCGACGACGAAGATCGTGAGAACGAGGGCGATCTGACCGTCGCTGCGGAGAAAATCACGCCCGAAATCATCAACTTCATGGCCATGTACGGCCGAGGACTTATCTGTCTCGCCCTCAGTCCGGAGCGCTGTGATCAGCTACAAATTCCGCTGATGTCACCCAACAACACGTCGCGGTTTTCGACCGCTTTTTGCGAGGCGATCGATGCCGCGGATGGAATCACCACCGGTATTTCCGCTGCTGACCGCGCATTGACGATTCAGATAGCGATGTCTGAGGATAGCCGGCCCTCGGACCTTGCCAGACCGGGACATGTTTTTCCGCTGCGCGCAAGAGAGGGAGGCGTGCTGGTCCGGGCGGGACAAACCGAGGCTGCCGTTGATCTTGCGCGGCTCGCCGGATTACGTCCAGGCGGTGTGATCTGCGAGATCATGAATGCCGATGGCACCATGTCCCGAATGCCGGAATTGATCGAGTTTTGCCGGACGCACGGGATGAAGCTGATCTCGGTGGCAGATCTGATCCGATATCGCCTGTTGCATGAACGTGTTGTGCGCCGGCATGCCGAAGGGACCATCCATACGGAGTATGGGCAATTCCAGACCATCGCCTATACCAGTTCGGTCGATCCCGAGATGCATCTCGCATTGATTCTCGGGGACTTACCGACGAATCGGCCCGTGCCGGTTCGCATGCACGCCAATTGCACCTACGGAGATGTATTCTCCTCACTAGATTGCGAATGCCATGACGCGATCAGGGGCTCCCTCGCGGCCATATCCAAAGAGGGCTGTGGAGTGCTCGTTTATCTCCATCAGTCATCGGCCGGGCTGCGTATTCAACGAGATAAGATCCTGCCGCATCAGCGTGGGGCAACTTATTCTGCCAGCGCGGACGGTCAACGAAAATTGCAGCATGAGGCCGGCATCGGCGCCCAAATCCTGGCGGATCTAGGGCTTCGAAAAATCAGGCTGTTGACGAACCATCCCCGAAAGATCGTAGGGTTGGACGCGTATGGCATAGAGGTGACTTCGCAGGATCCGATCGAGGTGGTCTAAATTGATCTACCTTGAAATACCTAAAACTTGACGGAGATGCAGGAGTTTACTTGTCGGAACACTCGCCACACATTCTGGTTCTGGGTGCGCCATCGTGAACTCCATTCGTGCGTCAGCTATTGGGGATCCCAAGGCTTGAACTGGACTTGCAAGGGTCGCAGGATCGGACCTTGCATTTGGAATCGCGCTGTGACCTCACCCACGTAATCGCACGCGTGACATCTAGCATCACATTTCTGAACCGCACTTCTGACCGTTTGGGATTCGAAGCTTAAGGTGGTGCACGAGATCGCTACAACCTTGGCCCAAACCATGTAAGGACTCACTATTACACTGCATGCTATCAAGAAAGCGAGCTGCCGCCACTCGTGACAGCGGGGCTTCGGAAAATGTCACGGTTGACCTCAACAACATCTACAACATGGATTGTCTGGAAGGCATGAAGTCAATCGCAGACGGGACCGTAGACATGATCCTGTGCGACTTGCCTTATGGAACGACACAGAACGAGTGGGACTCAGTGTCACTTTGCCCGTTGCACTGTTCGAGTACCTGATTCGGACTTACACGGACCCCAGCGAACTGGTGCTCGACAATCTCACGCGCATCGCTACGTCTTGTTTACGCCGACCTTTTCAAATGGCGGAGCCTGCCTGACCGCCTTAATCATAAGGCGGACTTTTTCGTGTTTACAGTGCGTATATACAAGAGTGCAATATACTGTATATACATTTGGGACGGGCGCTTCAGTTTGAATGGGACGATGCGAACAAGAGCCATGTCGCGGTACACGGTGTCACACCCCAGCAGGTCGAAGAGGTTTTCAGCTATCCGGTACATGAGATTCCGGCGGATCGCGGCGAGCCTCGAAAACCTCTGTATCGAACCAACTGCAAGCGGGCGTTTTCTTGCTATCGCATACACCATGCGGCAGGGGCGCGTCCGAGTAATAACCGCTTTCCCGGCGAGCCGAAAGCAAAGGAGACAGTATGCCGAAGCAATCAAAGGTAACAAATAGAATTTTCGATATTCCGAAGTTCAAAAGCGAGGCTGAGGAGGCGGAATGGTGGTTTGCTAACCGCGACCGTGTCGGCGAGCTAATCGCCAAACATGGACGAATCGTTCCAGGACGCAAGGTCGAACCGACAAAAGCAATTTCGCTTCGGATCTCTGAAATTGACCTCGAGCGCGCCAAGCGGCTAGCCAAAAAACAGGGGATTGGTTACCAGACAGTTTTGAAAGAAGCGATCCGAGAGGGGCTGAAGAAGACAGGCTAAAGCGCGAATATCAACTGTCGGGAACCTTCCGTGTTGTTCAGGCGTATGCAGAATAGGTGAAAATGCGCTTCTTGAAAACCGTCCTGATGGTGGTGTGCCTGGCTTCGCCTGTGCTGGCGGTCGATTCGGACTTGTTGCGTTACCTCGGGTCCGACACGAAGGTAATAGCGTGGGCCAATGTCGATCGGGTCGTCAGTTCGCCGCTCGGCATATTTGTCCAGTCGATCGCTGGTGCGGAAAATCGCGACTTTACGAACTTCATCACGGCAACCGGATTCGATCCTCGCCGGGACCTCCGCGAGCTGGTTCTGGGTTCGCCGGGAAGAGCACAACCGACGCAAGGGCCTCATCGCTGCCCGAGGGTCATTCAACGGCCCGCAGTTGGGAGCGCTGGCGGTGCTTTCGGGGGGAAAGAAAGATTCCTACAACGGCGTAGATATTTATTTCACCGGCGGAGCACACGGTGGGGTCTGGTTCTCTTTTCCCGAACCTACGATCGCGCTTGTAGGCGATGAACCTACGCTAAAAGCTGCGATCGACCGTGGAACTCAGAACGCACAGCTCGATCCGCGATTGACCGCCAAGATCCCGGCTGCCGGGACTAATCAGGACGTCTGGTTTGCAGCGATCGAACCGGCGGGTGTCGGATCTGGCAAACGATTTGTAGCGCTGGAAACCGTCGACCTGGTCAGCGGAGGTTTGACTCTCGGCTCTGTCGTTCAACTGAATGCCGAGGCGCTGATGCGTACGGAGAAGGATGCGCAATCGCTCGCGGGACTGATCAAAATGTTCGCGGGAATGTTGCAGTCACAACAGCAGCGGAATCCTGCGATCGCCCGGCTGCTGCCGTTCCTTCAAAATGCAGACGCCAAAGTCGAGGGGACGGCGGTCCTGTTTTCGACATCGGCTTCGGAAGCTGTTATCGAGCAGCTTCTCCGAGCCCGGCAAAAAGTCGCCTCGCTCCGGTAAGCGCACCGCGCATGTATCTAGTTCTGCTCAAGATGTCGGCCGAACCGCCCGATAGACGTGGAGGCGGTCGAGCGAGAGACGTGCGAAAATTGTAACCGTCAGAACTCTCAGGACTAATTGTGGCAGTTCGTATACAAGTTCCCAAGAAGGCCGCCCTGGTCCGTTTCGTCTTGCACCCCTGGGGCAGGGCGTTACTGCTGGGCTTTGTCATAATCAACACGCTGATTCTGGCGTTGTTTACGTATTCCTACATCAAATATTCGCGCCAGATCGACCAAAAGCTGAGCGCCGGTCCATTTGCAAACACGTCAATGCTGTTTGCAGCGCCACAGGTAGTGATGGTAGGCGACCAGTTGACCTCCGATGAGATCGCGCTGGCGTTGCGCCGAAGCGGCTATTCGGAGGCAAAGACTACCAGCCGGATGGGCTGGTACAACATGCGAGCCGACGGGATCGAAATTTTTCCCGGTCCGGAATCGTACTTCAACGACGAGGAAGCGGTCGTCAAGTTCAAGAACAATAAGGTTTCGCAAGTGATTTCGCTGCGGGACAACACTGAGCGCACGCAATACCTGATTGAGCCCGAACTCATAACCAATTTGTTTGACCGGTCTCGGGAAAAGCGCCGGATCGTGCGGTTTCCGGATATCCCGAAGATGCTGGTAAATGCGGTCGTCTCAGCCGAGGACAAGCGATTTTTCCAACATTCCGGCTTCGATCCGCTTCGCGTGCTCAAGGCAGCTTACGTCGATTTGAAAGAACAGCGCCGGGCACAGGGCGCATCGACGTTGAGCATGCAACTCGCTCGCGGCTTCTGGCTTACTCCTGAAAAAACGCTGCAGCGCAAGATCGCGGAGGTCATGATTACGCTGCACTTAGAACAGAAACTCTCGAAGGAGCAGATTTTCGAGTACTACGCCAACCAGGTCGATCTCGGCCGGCGCGGAAGCTTTGCGATTCGCGGATTCGGCGAGGCGGCCCAAACCTATTTCGGCAAAGACATCCGTGACCTCTCGCTAGCAGAAGCGGCCACTCTGGCCGGATTGATCCAGCGTCCCAGCTTTACAAATCCCGTCCGATGGCCGGACCGCGCCAAAGCGCGCCGGAATGTCGTGCTCATGTTGATGCGCGAGAACGGATATATCACGGATCAGGATTATGCGCGCGCCGCCGAGGAGCCTCTGGTCATTTCCAAAAGCGGTTCCGAATCGACAGATGCGCCCTATTTCGTAGATTTGGTCAACGATTCCCTGTTAGAACAGTTTCAGGAACACGATTTCCAGAACAACTCTTATCGGGTGTACACCACGCTGGACTTGAATCTCCAAAGGGATGCATCCGAGGCCGTGCGGATCGGCATGAAGGAAGTGGACGAGCAGATCCGCAAACGTACCAAAAAAGGTCGAGACGACCGAAGGAACCCCAAGTCGCCCTGGTCGCGATGGACCCGTTGACCGGCGACATCAAAGCTCTGATCGGCGGACGTGATTACGGCGCCAGCCAACTGAATCGTTCGGTCGCGAAGCGGCAGCCCGGTTCCGTATTCAAGCCATTCGTCTACGCGGCGGCGCTGAACTCCGGGGTTACTGGATTGACCGATTTGGTCACTCCGGCAACCGTCATCGAAGACGAGCCCACTACCTTCTATTACGAGAACCGCACCTATCAGCCGAGCAACTTCAAGGATCATTTCTGGGTATGGTTACGGTGCGGCAGGCGATGGCGAAATCCCTGAACATCCCAACCATCAAGATCGGGGAGATGACAGGATTCAAGAATATCCTCGATCTTGCCAAGCGCGCCGGAATGAGCATGGATGTACGGGCGACGCCGGCGATCGCGTTGGGCTCAGCCGACGCGACTCCAATCGAGGTCGCGGGCGCGTACACGATGTTCGCAAATCGCGGCATCGCCTCCAAGCCGAATTGGATTCGGATGATCCGCAGCAATAAAGGCGCTTCGATCTACGAGTCGCAGCCGAGGCGTACCGCCGTTCTGGATCCTCGAGTGAACTATCTGATGGTGAACTTGATGCAGGAAGTGATGCGCAGCGGGACGGCAGCAGGCGTTCGCAGCCGCGGGTTCACCTTGCCGGCGGCCGGCAAGACCGGAACCTCGCGCGACGGCTGGTTTGCCGGGTTTACCTCGAAGCTGATTTGTGTCGTTTGGGTGGGATTCGATGATGGCAAGGACCTGAATCTGGAAGGGGCCAAGTCGGCGCTGCCGATCTGGACCGAATTCATGAAGCGTGCGCATCAGCATCGCGAATATCGAAACGTTCATGACTGGGACGCCCCGGACGGAATCGTGAGTGTCGACATCGATCCCTTGTCAGGTCAATTGGCCACTACAGCATGCCCGAGCGCACGGCCGGAATATTTCGTTTCCGGAACTCAGCCGGTTGAAATGTGCCGGTTGCATGGCGGAGGCGGGACGCAGGTTGCGGGCTGGGAAACAACTCCAGCGCCGGCAGCCGGCCAATCCTGCGGCTGCTCATCCGCAGACGGCGGTTACCGATCAGGGCCGGCAGTACGGTAGTACCAAGATGACGCCTCCGGCGGCGACCATCGAAACCCTCAGAGCCGAGACTGCCGCCGCCTCCGGCGGAAAAGCCGAAAGAAAAAAAGGGTTTCTTTGGGAAGTTAAAGGATATATTTAAGTAGTGATCGGACTCCGGTCCACCTGGCCGGGGGTCGATTGGCAAGGTGGTGAAGGAGGCCGCATGGTTTCCATATATTTGGTTATTGATTCTGGCGGCGGCAGTTTCGGCGCAGCTTGGGCGCAGAACCCTCTTCGCCGCTCGCGTTCCGGCAAGAAAACAACGTACCTTCCCCAGATTAAGCAACCTGAGCCCGAACTGACGCCCCGAAATGCGCGGCGACATTCTCATGGCTCGGAAGATGTACCGCGAGGCGGTCGAGATGTATTCGACCGCGGGATCGGATTCGGCAATCATCGCCAACAAGATCGGCATCGCCTTTCACCAGATAATGGAAATGGACCTGGCGCGCAAGAACTACGAGCGCGCGGTTCGGCTGGACCCGAAGTACAGCGAGGCAGTGAATAACCTCGGCACGATATTCTATGCGCGGAAGAGTTATCGCAAAGCCGTAAGTTACTATAATCGCGCTTTGAAATTAAAGCCCAACTCGGCATCGATCTACAGCAATCTGGGAACGGCCCAGTTCGCACGCAAGAAATACAAACAGGCTCTCGAAGCTTACGATACCGCTTTATCGCTCGATCCGGAGGTCTTCGAGCATCGTGGAACGCAAGGCGTGCTCCTGCAGGAGCGGAGCGTCGAGGAGCGGGCGAAATTCCACTTCTACCTTGCGAAGACTTATGCGAAGGCAGGCGCCATTGACCGCGCGCTAGTCTATATTCGGAAATCGCTCGAAGAGGGATTCAAGGAGCGGGACAAGTTCCAAAGCGAGCCGGAGTTCGCCAAACTGCAGGATTTGCCCGAGTTTAAGGAAATCATGGCAGTCGGAGCCGCGTGTTCTTTAAGCTCGCGTTGTTTATGCGTTGCAGCTGTTCTTTTCTTGTCCGCGTGTACGAGTGGACCGCGTCCGCCTCGGCGACAGAGGTTGTTTTTGTCCCTTTGAATATCTTAGGGTCCGAGCCTGCGTATGAGCTGGGTTGGGCTCGGCACTTTCGCGGATAGCTTCGGTTAAACGGGTTCAGCCTGTCTGCGCCTAACATTCGTGAGGCCCAAGCCGCAAACGAGCCGCAAGTGATTGAAGGGGTCGTCACCGGCCGTCCCGGCGGCTTTCCGCGTCAGTGCAGTCATTCGCAATGAGCAGAGCCAGCAAACGGTTCGCTCCATAGAAGTTCAAGGGGCGACCCCGATTGAGGCGGCGACGGCTCTCGCGCGCCAGATCACGCCCCAGACTAAGCCATTCGGAACCACCAATAACGATGCAATCCGCGAGTATTTCTCCGGTCGCTGCAGAAGCGCTCTGCCATAGATCCGAATTTCGGGGCTGCGCACGTCGCCAGAATCGAAGCGCTACTCCGTTCGGGTCGAAAGGACGAATTGCCCCAGGCTCTAGCGCGGCCCGAGCAGCCAAGCTCAGCGATCTGGATCGGCGCGGGTCCAGGCTCTCGTGGCGGAGACTCCCAGGAACCGGTCAGATGCGCTACTGGCGCTTGCCCGGGCGAGCCGCTATGATGTTCAGCTTTGGGGTTCCGCGGCCAATGCGGCGCTCGGCAGCAAGGACTACAAAGGAGCCATCGAGGCATTCCGGAAGGCCTTGGAACTGGTTCCCACAAATATCGTGTTTTGGAATACTCTCGCGTACGCTCAGACGTTTGCGGGTGATCTCGATGCCGCCAGGCGAAGTATCGAGGAATACAGGAGCTTCAGCCGTCGGAAGCGAACCCACTGGATTCTCTGGGAGAAATGAATTTCTATGAAGGTAAGTTTGCCGACGCGGAGAAGTCATTCCTTCAGGCGAATGCGTTGAATAACGCAGCGCTCGGAGGCGGCGAGCTATATCGCGCTGCATTGTGCCGCTACCTGCTCGGTGATCGCGCGAAAGCGGACGGTTTGGTCGGGCAATACTTGGAATTGCGGCAAAAATACAAAGACGCGCTCGTTCCGGTACGCGAGGCGATCTGGCTGTACACGCGGGTCGCAAGCCAAGAGGCGAGGCAGAAGATCGGGACCATCGTTCTCCGGTCGCAAAAACGCAACTTGCGATCTGGGAAATCGCCGAAGGTAAGCGCCCGGTCAGCGTGCTTGGTGATCGGCCCGAGTTACAAGGATGGAAACTCCTGATGGGGCGCAGGTACCCTGAAGCGGTGGAGTATTGGAAACGCATTTACGACAGCAATTCCCTTGTGAACGGCAACGAAGCAAGGGTTCTCTTAGCCTGGTCCTTAAGCGCCGCGAATCGCGCCGATGAGTCTGCCTTTTACCTGCAGAAATGGCCGTTGCCGCCCGTCGGTCCGGAACCGGGATTTTCGTCGTTGTGGCCGGCCAAAGCGATTGAATTGAAGGCGGGCCGTCATTGAAGATCGCGATTTTCGGCGGCACGTTTGATCCAATTCATAACGCCCATTTAGCCATCGCGGAAGCGGCCCGCGACAAATTCGAAATTGACAGAGTGCTTGTAATTCCGGCGGCAAATCCACCGCACAAAGCCAGCGCCATCGCAGCCTTCGAGCATCGTTATCGAATGGTGCAACTTGCCTGTGAAGGCGTCCCGGGGTTGGAGCCGTCGCGGCTCGAAGAAGGCGAGGAACGGAGCTATTCGATCCGCACCATTGAAAAGGTCCGCGCCGCGGCGTCCATACGGGACGTGCTGTATTTCCTCATAGGGGCCGACGCCTTCTCGGAGATCGTTACCTGGCATCGCTGGCGCGACGTGGTGGATCAGGTAGAATTCGTTGTAGTTACGCGCCCGGGCGCACGCTATGACGTGCCCGATGGCGCTCGCGTTCATCCTTTGGCGGAAGTGCAAATGTGCGTGTCATCTTCTGATATTCGCGCAGCACTTGCGCGAGGAGAACGGCCGCCGGAACTCCCGCTTCGGGTTTATGAATATATTAGGGCAAATGGGTTGTACAGTTAAGGCTGTACTAATTTAGCGATTGCTAGGATAGGAACCCTTTGCAGGTGCTATAATTACTTCTTTCCAATGGCGAAGGACAAGAAGATCATCCTCGTCAGCCCCCGCGGCTTTTGCGCGGGCGTAGTGCGAGCGATTGATGTTGTAAAAATCGCGCTCGATCTCTACGGCGCTCCGATATACGTGCGGAAAGAAATCGTCCATAACAGCCACGTTGTCGAAGAGTTACGCCAGGCTGGCGCTATTTTCGTCGATGAATTGGCGGACGCCCCTCCGGGGGCGCGAGTCATCTTCAGCGCGCATGGTGTGGCTCCGGCCGTCAGAATCGAAGCTAAGGAGCGCGGGCTGGAAGTTATAGACGCTACGTGTCCACTCGTCACTAAGGTTCACCTGGAAGCCGTCAAGTTCGCCAAGCAGGGCTACACAATCATTCTCATCGGACACAGGGACCACGATGAGGTGATCGGCACGCTTGGGCGAGGCGCCCCAGTCGTCGGTACTCGTAGAGACTGTGCAGGACGTCGAACGGTTACAAGTGGCCGACCCGGAGAAGACTTGCTTTCTCACGCAGACGACGCTGAGCCTGGATGAAACTCGCGGTGTGGTGGATGCGCTCCGAGTGAAGTTCCCAGGGATTAAATCACCTCCGGCCCAGGATATCTGCTATGCCACGGAAAACCGGCAGCTTGGTGTAAAAGCCGTAGCGCCGGAAGCGGATCTCCTGCTGGTTGTCGGATCCAAGAACAGTTCGAATTCCATGCGTCTGGTTGAGGTCTGCAAACAGGCTGGCGTTCCCGCGTATCTGATCGATGATTTCACGCAGGTACACGAACAGTGGCTCGCTGGCGCTGAGAACGTCGCGGTGACTGCCGGGGCTTCGGCTCCCGAGCATTTGGTGGAGCAATTGCTTGATTTCCTTCGCACGCGTCATGGGTTCAATGACATGGAGGAGGTCACGCTGAAGGACGAAGACGTGCGGTTCTCTCTGCCGGCGGAATTGCCCGCCGCGGGCCAGCGGCTGCATACCATCACCGCACCCTCCGCGACCATATGAGACCTCAGCTTCAGACTGCAGACGCTCTGGCGGCAAGCGCATCTCAGGCGGCGCAGCGCGCATCGGACGCGCTTCTCTCGCGTCAGAACGAGCAGGGTTACTGGTGGGCATACCTAACTGCGGATACAACGCTGGAATCGGACTACATCCTCCTCCAGCTCTGGCTCGATCCTCCGCAAGAAGGCGTTTGGCAGCCGAAAAATCGCGAACTAATTGACAAAGCTGTGAGGGCGATTCTCCGTCGGCAGCTCGATGAGGGTGGATTTAATATTTATGAAAGGTCCTGCCGAAGTTAGCGCAACGGTCAAAGGCCTACTTCGCTCTGAAACTGGCTGGAGTGCCGGTGGAAGATCCGCGGATGGTAAAGGCGCGCGACTGTATTCTGTCTATGGGCGGAATTCAGGCTGCCAATAGCTACGTCAAGATCAATCTCAGCCTCTTTGGCCTTTTCCCCCGCGAATTTTGCCCGTCCGTACCCCCAGAGATGATGCTGCTTCCGGGCAACTTCATCTACCAGATGTCTTCCTGGACTCGGGCGATCGTCATTCCGCTTTCGATTATTCATGCGATGAATCCCAATTGGCCGGTACCGAGCGGGTTCGATCTTAAGGAGCTTTTCGTACCTGGCGCACGCGCTGGAGCTGGCTGAAAGATCACGAGTTCATGACGTGGCGGAACGTGTTTCTGTCACTCGACGCGATTGCGAAGTTCTGGGAGAAGCATGGATCCGGCACGATCCGGAAGAGAGCAATCCTACGCGCCGAACAATGGATGCTGGAGCGTACGAAGTACTCGGACGGTCTCGGGGCGATTTACCCGTCGATGCAATATGTGATCATGCGCTCGATGTGCTCGGCTACGCGCCGGATCATCCCGATCGCGTCGAGGCTCAGCGCCAATTCGATCACTGATGGTACAGACAGAAGACGAGATTTCTTTCAGCCGTGTTTTTCGCCTGTATGGGACACCGCCATCGCCGGATATGCGTTAGGGGAGGCAGGCTTAGCGCCTCAACCGGCATTGAACCGCATGGCAGACTGGCTTTTGACTAAGGAAGTTCGGCGCAAAGGCGACTGGTCAATTAAGCGCCCTGATGTTGAACCATCGGGATGGTACTTCGAATTTGCTAACGAATTTTATCCCGATATCGACGACACAGCGATGGTCCTGCTCAGCTTGCTGCATGCGCGCGCGTCGAATAGTGGCGCCCAGGAAGCATGCGCCAAGCGCGCGGTGAACTGGCTATTGGCGATGCAATCGAAAGATGGTGGTTGGGCCGCCTTCGATGTTGACAATAACTGGGAGCCGCTAAGCTTGTACCGTTTGCGGACCATAATGCGATGCTCGACCCGTCATGCCCTGATATCACGGGCCGCGTCCTCGAGGCGCTCTGCAAATACGGGCTCCGTCCGAGCACCCCGCAATCGGGCGAGGGATCGATTATCTAATCCGCACTCAGGAGCAGGACGGCTCGTGGTATGGCCGCTGGGGCGTGAACTACGTTTACGGTACCTGTCTGGCCTTGCGGGGCCTGAAGGCCGCAGGGGTGAGCGACCGGGAAGCATACGTTTTGCGGGCCGGCGAATGGATCCGTTGATTCAGAATGCCGACGGCGGCTGGGGCGAAAGCTGCGAGAGCTACCGCAGCCATTGTTTGGCGTCAGCGCCAAGCACTCCGTCGCAAACCGCTTGGGCTGTCCTGGGACTGTTGGCGGGGGCGATCGGACGAGCATCAGCCTGCAAAAGGGTATTGAATGGCTGATTGAAAATCAGACTACCGAGGGAACGTGGGACGAAACCCTCTCGACGGGGACCGGATTCCCGCAGGTGTTTTATTTGTCCTATCACTTGTATCGAAATAGTTTCCCGCTGCTTGCGCTAGCAGGGTTCCTGGACACCAGGACTCAGCAGTGCAATCGAGCGGTAGCGGCCGGGTGAAACCGATTTGGTGACCGGCGCGACAGGATTTGTCGGCTGGCACATTGCTAGATTGTTGCGAGAGCGCGGAAACACCGTTCGCGTTCTGGTTCGTGATCCCAAGCGGGTAAGGGAGA
>CAWHYW010000039.1:0-81329 GCA_963833675.1 Bryobacteraceae bacterium
CCACCGATCCTGCGACATTATGCCCCTCCTTGCCACATGATTGAAAATACAGCGTCAGCGTTGCTCACTTTTCGATTTACGAACAACGATTAGTAACCGGTAAATCCCTCATCACTCGTCTTTTCATACAGCCCTGGCAGCAGAAACGCTTTCTCCTCGGCGGATTTATCGCGAAGACGGCTCTCGCGATTTTTCAATGCGATCGCCGCTTGAATGACCTCGGCCGACGTAATGCTCTTCGCGTCGATTTGCCATGGCGCGCCAAACACGATCTGTGTGGCCGGGAGAATTTTGCGCTCTATAAGCCGTCGCACCACAGTCGCGCTGACGCCAAGTCGTTCGGCTGCCTGCTGAAGATTCAATCGCCCAGCTTGCTGCTCCGGCCGGCATACGGGTAGTTTCAGATACTGCCGAAGAGAACGTACCCGCATTTCATTCCAGGTGTTGCCGGCTCCGGTTTTGAGCCCGAGGCGGTTCAAGGTAAGGGCAATTTCCTCGTCCGCGTAGCCGCTGGCCATCTGCTTGACGATATCAACCGTTTCAGCTTGCGTGCATCGGCCATGATGGCCCGTCTTCAGTTTCGGGACCCGCAATTCAGAATGGCGCCCGCCTGCCCAATGGATCACGAGGACTACCTCCTGTGCCTGCTCGTCGACATTGGCCACGATCTCGTGAATAAGAATTCGGGTGATCCGCTGTTTGAGAGCCAGATCGGTCGCAGGCAATTCCCAGATAGCCGGCAAATCTTTCGCCAGCCGAAGCAATTCCTCTTTATCAATCACTGGCGCCGCAGCAGATTCCCGCCTGGTCTGCTCCAACTTGTTCTCCAGGTCCTGGACACGACGTAAGCTGGCATTCCAGCGGGCTTCTAACTCCGACGCCACCAGACGGTTGTCAGGGTCAAATGTAATCAATAACATTTGACCCTTTATGTGTTCTTCGCGTTTATGTGACCTCTGGATGTGAGATGCTCTGCTGGCGGTCCTCTTCCACGGTTCCAGGAACACATAACTACAGCGATTTCAGGAAGGCCATAAGGCCCGCGTCCTGACGCCAGCGCTTGCCTGGTTTGGAGCTGCCTTTCACCTCACAATGGGCAAGCGCGGCAGCCTTCATCTCCAGATCCGCTTCCGCGTAGACATTCGTTGTATCGAGCGAGACGTGACCGAGCCAGGCGCGGATGGTGTTGATGTCAACGCCAGCGCGAAGGAGGTGGCTGGCGCAGGTATGTCGAATCGAATGAGGGCTAACGCGTTTTGCCGTCAATCCCGGCATTGTGGCGGCAACCTTCCTGCAATAACGCTTCACTATGGTGTGAATGCCAAACCTGGTGAGTGGCCGTCCGCACCTATTGAGGAAGACATGCTCGGTCGGAGCCTTCTCCCCGACCAGCACCTCAAGTTCGTGCACCGTATGCATCCACAAAGGACAGAAGCGCAGCTTGTTGCCCTTGCCGCGAATCTGCACTGAGGAATGGTCCCGGCGTGGCACCTCGGCGAGACGGAGGTCGCCAATACTGAGTTGCGCTGCCTCATCGGCTCGAGCGCCCGTATTGTAGAGGAATAGTAGCAGCGCATAGTCCCGCCGACCCTGAGGAGAGTTGCGATCCGGCGCCCCAAGGAGTGCATCCATCTCGGATTTTTCCAGATACATGATCGACGCCTTGGCAGCACGCTTGAACGGAACCGCTTGAATCTGTCCACACCATTCGATGTGTTCTGGTCCCCGTTTTGCGATGAAATGCGCCAGCGCATGGATGGCTGCGAGGCGTTGGTTGCGTGTGGATATGCTGCACCCGCGGGCTTCCTCCAGATGTTGCAGAAACTGCCGGATGTGTTCGGCCGTAAGATGATCTATTTCAAGTTGATCCACGGTTTTGTGCACTTTGCCAGCAATGAACGGGATGAGCAATGCCAGGGAATCGCGATAACTCTGTTGCGTATTTCGAGCCAAATTGCGTTCGCCAACCAGATGCTCGAGGAGGAAACGCCGCACCCACGGCCCGAGCCTGGTCTCAGTCACAATGCACCCTCCGGCCGGGCATACCGCTCAAACCGCGCCGACGCGGCGCGTAGCAGTTCCGGGGTCATCTTGAGGTAGACCTGTGTCGCAGCGATACTCACGTGCCCGAGATATGTTGCCAATTGAGGCAGCAGTTTTTGTACGTCGGCGCCCTGCTCGTACCAAGACGTCAGTCTCCCGACAGCAAAGCTGTGGCGCATGTCATGGAGGCGAGGTTGATAGCGGGCACCATCGGCACGACCGACTCCGGCGTATTTGCGTAGACGGACGAACGCCGCTCGCACTATGTGAGCGGATATGGGCGCGCCTCGACGCAATACAAAGAAGGGAGCGTCACTACTCTGCGAATGACCAGCCTCCTTTCGTTGTGACGCATATTGTGTCATCGCCCGGTTCAGCTTCAACCCGACGGGTACCAGCCGGGTCTTGTGGAATTTCGTGTCGCGGATCGTGATCAGAGCGGTATCCAGATCCACGTCGTTCAGAGTGAGAGCCGCGGCCTCACCGATCCGTAGGCCAGCGCCATACAGCAGCAGCAGAACGGCTCGCAGGGTATGCGGTTGAAGCTTTCGGAACCCAATTCGCTCGGGGGAATCAGGATTGATGAGCCTCTGCAGCTCGTCGCTGCTGTAAATGTAGGGCGGGAAGCGCTCCGGCATTTTCGGAACGGTCGTTGGCAGCGGCGCATGATCGACGAAACCGCGGCTGGTTGCATACCGGTATAAACCGCGAAGCGTGTCGTACTTCCGGCGCCAGTAGCGATTCACAGGGCCGGTTCCAGTCAGGAACGTTGCTACCTGCTCGGCTCGGATCTCACATACGTCAATGTCCACTCCCATGCGCCGACAAAATGTGTTCAGCAAGCTCTCTGCGCTTTCAAAATCCGCTCCCATTGACTTCCGGAATGCGGCGTACTGGGTAATCAACTCCTTCAGCTTCATAGAAGACCTCCCAAATCGAAGTCCGCCACTTGCCGAAGCGCTGCGATATCGACTTTGGCGTAAACGCGGGTGGTGTCGGCCTTTCGATGTCCGAGATGATCACCGATCGCTTTCATCGACAGGCCCTCGGCCAGAAGCCGAGTCGCGCAGGCATGCCGTAAGGAGTGCGGCCCATAGTGTGGGAGAGAGACACCCATGGCTCGCAGCCGATCACTGACGACGTCGTGCAGCGCGCCGCCGCTGAGCGCTTGAAAGGGTGCTTTCATTGTCAGAAAGACCTCTCGCCGGTTGGTGCGCGGCCGGACTTCTTTTAGATAACGGAGAACGGCTTCGCCCACGGTGTACGAGAGGGGGTAAGACTGTCGCCGTCGTGGTTTGGGCCGGGTCAGATAAATCAGCTCCTTCTCCCAGTCCAGGTCCTCCAGCCTCAGACCGCGGACTTCACCGACCCGCATTCCGTAAATGGCGAACAGCATGATGATGGCGCGGTCCCGGATATCCTTGGGGTGATCGCGTCTCGTATTCGCGAGGAGAAGCTGCACGTCGCTCCAGGCTGGCCCTTTTGGTAAAGCCTCGTCAGCGAACAGATGCACCGACATGATTGCCGCAGCCAGACCCTGGCGGCACCAGCCACGTTGCTCGGCATACCGGAAAAACGCGCGAAGTGAGTTACTGCAGTTTTGGATTGAGCTCCTCGCGTAGCCGTCCTGTTCGCCCTTGCGAGCAACTGCAGCATCGATATCGGCGATGGTCACCTCGTCGAAGGACCGATGTTTTTCCCAGAAGCGGTGAAGGAACTGCTCCACGTGCCAGCAACGAATGCGGACCGTGTGTGGGGACAAGCCTTTCTCCCGGAGCATGTGGTCGGTGAAGTCCTCGATTAGATTCACGTAGGGCCGATGCGGGGCCTCGATCGGGCGTAGGTGTCCCAGGAAGCCGAGCCATTGCCTGGCTTCAGAGATGAATCGCAAACGCGCCCATCGATAGTCGATGGCGTTGTGCGTGTGCGGTTGAAGCTGACGGCTGATCCAGAATTCCGCAGCCGCTTCAATTTGTTTGACAGTAACTGAGTTGGATTCCTGCAGGTGCAAACAGTCGATTATCACCAGTTGATGTTGTGCGGTCAGTCGCAGAGAACTCTGAGTACTCCCTTGAGCGGCGCAATGCACAAGATAGCGAACCCGCTCTTCGAGCAGGGGGCCGCTGGAATAGCGATCTATCGTTTTGGACGACGAGAAGAGTTTTTCGAACATGATCGGACCTCCACCCAGAATGAGTACCAGTCCGAAAGTCGAATGGATTTATGTGGCGTCCAAAGTGCTCAGAGGCGCAATTCCAACGGTTCCCGACGTTCTACGCAACATTTTTGCGAAGAACACATAAAGGGTCAACGGATTCATACCGGCGACTCGCCAGTCGCGCTTCGTACCGTGCCTGCTCCAACTCCAGTTCCAGAACCCGGATGCGTTCACTTTGCTGCTGTACCTTCTGCTCGCCGGCGCGAAGGGCAGCATCAATCGCGACCGGCTGACATACCTTCAGTATTTCCTCCGAAACAGCCTGATCGACACGCACGCCACCGAATGAAATGCATTTCGGAACGCCTTGATTGATGTGGCCATTGATGCACTGATACCGCATCTCCTTCCTGTTCTTACCCAGGTAATGAACGCGTAGCATGCGACTGCAGCGACAGCACCGCATCAGGCCTACCAATAGGCTTCGCCCGCCTCTCCCGCTCTGGCGTCCCATGCGCGACTTCATATGAGCGTTCTCGGCAATAGTCTTCTGATTCGTCCCAAACTGCTCCCAAGTAATGTATCCGGGATGGTGATCGTGAATCAAGACTGTCCACTGATCTTGTGCCTTGCGATGACCGTCCGTCCGACGGGCGCGGCCCATGTTGATTTTCGTGAGGGCCTCGGTTTTTCCAAATGCATAAGCGCCGGCATACATCGGATTCGTCAGGATCGCCAGAACCGTGTGATAAAGGGCAAGCTTCCAGTAGACCCGACGATTCTTATCCCCGTAGCCGAGTGCCGGCAACGTGATTCGTTCTTCGCGAAACCAGAGCAGTACCTGCCTGGCACTCCCGTGTTGCTGGAACCTTTGGAACACCAGCCGAATCGCGTTTTGTACGCGCAGGTCGGGATCGAGTTCGATCGTGTTGCCTAATCCCCAGCAAAAACCTATAGGGAGGCAAAACCGTAATTCTCCACGGCGGGCTTTCTGGCGAATCGCTTCCAGCGACCGCTGGCGCAAGACACTCAATTCGAACTCGCTCATCGTACCGCGAAGCCCAAGTAGTAACCGGTCATTGCTCAGCCGTGGATCGTAGACACCCTCCGGATCGATGAGCACCGCACCGATCAATCCACACAATTCAATGAGATTGTGCCAATCACGCCCGTTCCGCGCCAAACGCGACGCCTCCAGACAGAAGACCGCACCCACTTGTCCTTCGCATACCTCCGTTACCAAGCGCTGAAATCCCGGTCGGTCCACCAATCCAGAACCAGAGCGCCCCAAATCCTCATCGATGGTTTCGACCTCCACAAAACCCAACTTGCGGGCAAAGTCGGTGAGATTATACTGACGTAACTGGCTCTCGCGGTTCTGCAATATCTGAGTGGGACTCGACTGGCGCACATAAACGATGGCGCGTCGCTGCAGGTGCGCCGGCGTGAGCTTATGCGTCACGATCGCCTCCCCTTTCTCGCTCCACTTTGCCGACCGCCTTCAACAGCAGCTCGGCGACCGCTGTTTCGAGCTCGAGGCTCCGATCCGCCGGCATTTCGGCCAGGCTCGGACCGTCGGTTGGGCACAGCTCCTCGAAGAGCATTGCCTGTATCTGATTCGTCCTTCTTAGTTGCTTCATGCGGGTCCTCCAATGGGATACTGCCGGATGGCTTATCGCAGTTGGAGGCAGAGTGTAAAGCGTTGACGAAATCCCCCAGTTCTTTGAGCGCTGAGAGCGAGACCTCCGCGGTTCCGGCGGAAAAAGCAGCACAAGCAGTCTTATCCGTCATCCAGACGGGAAGTGCGACCGCATTGCCATCAGGCGATTCGCAGATTACCCAATCGTCCTCTTGGCGATGCATTCTTCGCAGAACGGGAAGGCTCACGCCGAACAAATTGCACCATCGGTAATGAACTACAACGGATTCCGAAATGTAGGCACTATGTGACCGGCCCCACCGGAATCGGTAAGAGCTGGCTCGCTTGCGCATTGGCCCACAAAGCTTGCCGTGACGGTTTCTTCGCCTTACATAAAAGGATGGCGGAACTATTCCGCGACCTGGTCATGGCCCGCGCCGACGGCAGTATCGGCCAGTTTCTGCTGAAGCTGGCACGCATCGATGTGTTGGTATTGGATGACTTCGCGATGGCGCCTTTGAAAGATCAGGAGCGCCCCGACTTGCTGGAGATCTGCGACGACCGCTATCAACGTCGTTCCACCATCCTCACCAGCCAGCTACCTATCGCCCACTGGCACGATCAGATCGGTGACCCAACTCTCGCCGACAGTATCATGGACCGATTGGTTCACAATGCTTACCGCATCGAGCTGAACGGTGAATCTCTGCGCAAGCAACGCGGTCGCAAAACAGATCAGGAACCACAATGAAACCGAAAGAGAAAAACTTGTCCACTGTCTTCTCTTGACTCATGTCGATAATCCATCAACAATGAAATTGCCAGCTTCGCTGAGCTCTGATCCTTATCGGCATCGGATCGGAACACTCTATTTCCTTCATCGGAATCCGCATCTCGGCGCCGTCGATCGGAACGACGGCCTTCATGCCGCCACAGCTCTCGCCTGCTGAGACAGCGCTGGTCACACCAGCAGCAGCGGAAGATTTTCGGAGCCGGCACCGCGCAAATGTGTTGCAAAGACGCCGATCAAACGCGCAGCTTCGCTCAAGATGATCTTGTCTTGAATCTCGACGTTTCGCCCACACGAACATCTCACGCGTATCACTTGTTGATAAATGCTCGCAGTATTGCCACCCCATGATAGGCAGTGTTGCACGAGCAGGCAGAAATGGACCCAAATACCGAGCGCACCGAGAGGATACAAGAGTTGGAGCGCCTAGCACAAGAAGAGGCCGATCGACAGGAAGTTACCTTAGTGGACTTGGGGTGTGAGTACGAGGACGGCATTTACAAGCTAGCGCTCGAGGTCGGCAAAAGTGGTCGTTACATCTTGCGAATCGATCCGACGCTGATCACAGACCGAGAGCGCCGGGCGCGATTGCTCAACAAGATTCGAGAAGAGATTGAACGCCGACTGACAAAGGGAAACACGATTGATGCCTACTGCCTGCTTAGACACACTCCGAGCTCGATCAAAAGAAGATCGGATTTTGCAGCCTTAGCTGGGGAGCGTTGTTACGGATCCTACCACCTGGCTGGAGGGCCGGAGCAAAGCCGTTCGCACTGGTGTGAGGAAGGCTTCGATCCCAAAAAACCCTCCCGGAGGTCAATCCCCAAATTTCGCACCACGTATCAAGGTACCCATCTTGATGTCAACGGCGTGTACCCCGTTGATCTGTGTCCGACGCCGATGTTCGGTGCCCTGATCGCGAACAATCATAATTCGAACGGGAGAAATACTTGACTGCGATCAAGCATTCATGTTCATGCTTTCCCTCCTGGATGTTGGTCAAAATGGTAGTCTGGCTAAGAGTGACGGCCGATGCTGAGACCCGCGGCTGGACGTCACCGAGATGGGAATGGAGGCCTACGCGGGCGACCCCCTCCACAAATGAGAACGCGTCCTGTCGGAACGCGTGGCGCCTTTACGCACAATCACTCCAACCGACTAAGACCTGTATTGCAAACAGATGCGCTTGTACAAGGGCGAGAACCCCATTCGAAGATAGTTCGTCTCGGAAATGTGGGCTTCGGAGGTCAAAGCAATCGCAAGATGAGATCCGCATTCGGCAGCATGTTTGACACGAGCCCCGATCAGCGAGGATTGCACACCGCACCCGCGAAACTTCAGGCGAGTGCTGTCGGCGAAAAACACGGCGACACCCGACCGGCACGCTATCGCTGCCGTTCCCGCGATATCGTTCCCTGCCCGAACCTGAAGTAAGGTGACACCGTGCGCATGAGCAACAGTCGCGCCGACCTCGCAATCTTGGTCTGCTACATTGCGATCATCCGCGAATCCATCAGATGCTGCTCGAATCCAAGCCGATCGGTTTCGACCCCGCACAACTTCAACGTTGTGCACGGTCAGCAGCCTGTGATGACGATTGATTTTACGCGTGAGGACGCTCCACTCGCCTGCCTCGCGGAATCCGCATGATTTGAACATGCTTATAACAGCAGGCAACCGACTGGATACTTGAACCGTGGGAATGGCCAAACGGGAGTGAAAGTACTGAATCAGAGAGCTAACGTTCTTCCCATGGACAGGCCCAGACACTCCAATGCCGATGCCTTGCGTCAGATGTGTCCAATGCCCGGCGAAAATGGCGTACCCGCCGGCGATCCAACGGCACTCAGATTCGAACCCGAAGAATTTGGCACGCGATTCTGCGCACGCCAAATTGTTCCGCGCATCTGCACGCTCTGCCCGCCAAAGCACCGCTGCAGAGAACGCGACGGAACTGTCGTTCGCTTGTCTCATATCGTCGTACACTATCGGAAAAGCTGTTCACATTCAACTTCGCAGGCCTGAACTGCAGCGTTGTGTGCGGATCAATCCCCTGCTTGGGGCTGTGGAACCGTCGCCGTAGTTTCAGCGCGATTTTCAGCCCGCCGTTCGACAACATTGTAAATCACAGGTATCCATAGCAGCGTGATCATTGTGGATCCGACAACACCTCCGATAACCACACGCGCCATTGGCTTCTGTAACTCAGATCCTTCCCCAATGCCCAAAGCCATCGGCAAAAGTCCAAGAACAGTGGTCGCTGTTGTCATCAAGACCGGACGAAGTCGACGCGAACCTGCCGTGATTAACGCCTCCGATACAGAGTATCCCTCTTCACGCCGCAGCTGATTCGCATAGTCAACCAAAATGATGGCGTTATTAACGACAATTCCGGCTAACATGATCACCCCGAGAAATCCCTGCATATTGAAAGTTGTATCGGTGATCACCAGCATCCAAATAACGCCCACCGAAGCTACTGGAACAGAGAAGAGAATGATGAACGGATCGCGAAGGCTTTCGAACTGCGCAGCCATGACCATGTACACCGAACCTAAGCTCCTCTACTTCAATGGATAGCCGAGACGTTACAGATGCCCAGAAATCCCTTACTCGGCGACGTCTGAAACTAACGGCCATTGCTTAGAAGGAAAAGTCCAAGTCTCGCGCGTGTTAACGTCGATCGCTAATCTCCTGACTTCAAAGCCGAATGTATTTATGTCGAACGACAACCTCCCGCCGCGTAGCGCGGGCCGGGCGCACCGAGCGCTGCAGCGCCCGCCTGAAGTAAGTTGCTTCGTGAAAAGGTCATATTGTTTTCCTCAATCCGTCTTCATCGGGATTCCATTCATCAATTGGGTTGTCCATACCAAATCCAGCCGCGAGTTCTGTGTCCGTGCGCTGGGGCCGCGAATCTGCAGACTTTCGGGCGAGCTCGAGCACCTCGCGCAAACGTTCGCCAACCAGCTTTTCCTGACCTGGCCCATCATCCACGGCACAATCGTAACTCCCATCGGCGTGCGTAGCGGAACGATACTTGGGTCGCCGTCCTGCAAAGCTTTGAAACAATCCTCACGCGAGAAGTTGAACGCCTTTTCGTCCCACTTGACCCACAGCCGCGGAACGTGGTTCGTGATCTCTTTGGGGATATAGCCTGTCTCCACTCCGGACACATTACTGAGGACGTCCCGCAGGTAATCGATCTGGCGCGCCCACTCCTTCCACTCGGCCGTGTGGTCCACCTTGATATAGCGCTCGACTGCCGCGACCATGCCGATCATCGTCTCCTTTGCAATTTTCAGATCGCGCCCGATACCGCTGTAAGGACTCTGGAACGTCGCAGCAATATTGACTAGATCCTTACGTCCGACCAGCAGGCCGGCGTTCTGGGGGCCACGCAAGCCTTTTCCGCCGCTGAACGCTACCAGATCTACACCCTGTTTGGTGTAGGCCGAGAGGTTTTCCGGCGGCGGTAATTCCGCCGCGGCATCCACCAGGACGGAATACGGGCGGCCTTTGCAATGACCACGCATTCGGCGAGCGACACCTTGCCTCCGGGAGCATCCGGCTGGTCACGATATGTGCCGAAATGCTTGTCTGCCACCAGGAAGTAAACCATCGCAGTGCGCCCGTTGATGGCGCCTTCCAACTGTTCCTTGTATTCAACCTCGATCATCCGCGCCCGCGGCTTCACACTGCCGCGTCCACCCGGTGAGATGGAGCTTTTGTGTCACCACCTCGTTCTTCATTCCATCGGTGAATGGCAGACGCTTGGCTTTGTCGGGATCGTCCCTCGCGATGCAGGCGCACGTACCAACGAAAATTGCGCCAGCAGCTCCAGTGGTCACCAGCGCGGCCTCGTTCCCGGTGAGTTGTGCGATGCGTTCGCCGATAGCCTT
Organism: Bryobacteraceae bacterium; assembly: GCA_963833675.1. Classification (GTDB taxonomy): domain Bacteria; phylum Acidobacteriota; class Terriglobia; order Bryobacterales; family Bryobacteraceae; genus DASQDN01. The sequence continues at coordinate 10,530 of CAWHYW010000039.1, forward strand.
TCGTGAGATCACGGATCGGAAGATAGCCTTGCGCAGCATCGTTCATGGCGGCGATCACTTCAGGAGGCATCAGTGAGCCTCCCAGGTGAGTATAGGTTCCGGCAGCGCTGATAATCGGGCGCAAGCCCAGACGCGTATAGACATCAGAAGGATCGCGCGCCGCAGGTGTACCAAGAGCACGCCGAGCCAGCGCGGGGAGGGCTGCCATCAGCCCTGCCACACGGAATAGAGTTCTTCGTTGCATAACGATCCTGCTTTCAGAATGAGTATTTACAGCGCCAGTTGAATCCGCCGGTCGTCAATCCTTGTGCTGGTGACACAGCCGAACGTCCGGCACCCAGCATTCCTCCGGCCTGTCCGAATTGCGGTGAGTTGAAGGCGTTGAAGAATGCGGTCTGGAACATCAGCTCATGCCCTTCAGACCAGGGCATCCTCAAAGACTTTGTCAGAGAACAATCAAACGTGGACAGGCACGGTCCGACAAGTGGATTTGGCGGCGCAGTCCCGTACTCGCCCTTCTGTGGAATGCGCTGGTTCGGTTGCTGAAATGCCGCTATTTGCATTCGGAGGCTGTGTTCTCAAGGGCAGCAACCCGATGACCGCCGAGGAGAACTCGAAGGAATCGAAACACGCAGAATAACAAGACTGGCATGGGTCCGATTCTTCCTTCCATCTACACAGTCAACCGATTACCAGCGGATCGAATATTGGCGAAGCACAAGACTTTACTCGTAGCCCTGCAGGACCCTGATGTAATTCGCTCGCGTGAATGCGTCCTTGTCCGGGGTTTGGAGCTGGCTCATACGTCCCCGAATACTATTCAGCGTGAGATCGCGGGCGGCGAGCCAACTTGTTAAACCGCCGAGCAAAACCTTCATGTAGCCGGTCCCGTGCTTCAGGAGCGCTGAGGTTGTCATTACAGCGTCGGCGCCAGCCAGCAAATACTTGATGACTTCATCCGAGGTCTCCACTCCGGTACTAGCCGCAAGCGATGCCTTAAGCCGTCCGGAAAGCACACCGATCCAGAGCAACGGCAAGCGGATTTCCGCCGGCGTGCTGAGCTCGAGATTCGGCATCAATTTGAACTCGGTAAGATCGATATCGGGTTGGTAAAAACGGTTGAAGAGCACGAGGCCGTCGGCCCCACCTTCTGCCAGTTGCGCGGCCACATGCCCCATGGCGCTGAAGTATGGGCTCAATTTAACCGCAACCGGAATCTTTACAACCCGCTTGACGGCCTGGAGAACTGAGATGTAGCGATCCTCGACATCGCGCCCCGTCAGATTGGCAGCAGTTGGGATGAAGTAGATGTTGAGTTCGATCGCGTCAGCGCCGGCCTGTTCCATCTGCCGACCATATTCAACCCAGCCCTCGCTGGTGATTCCATTCAGGCTAGCCACCACCGGGATATCGACGGCCTCTGAGGCCTGATGAATCGTTTCGAGATAGACGGCCGAACCGATGCCGCAAGACTCAGCCGCGGGAAAATATGTCAGCGCCTCCCCATAGCTGTCGATCCCGGTGGTCGCCAGACGATTGACTAATTCCTGTTCCTGTTGGATCTGCTCCTCAAAGAGCGAGGGAAGCACAACCGCGCCTGCGCCCAAATCCTCGAGTTGCCGGATATTGGTGACCTTACCCGTGAGCGGGCCGGCGCCTGCCACAATCGGACTCCTCAGCGAGAGTCCGAGATAGCGTGTCGTCAGGTCCATGCATCTCCTTCAACGCGTGCCATCGCCCCCCTCTAGGGCTTTCGCGACCGCCGTGGTAACCTTCGCTGGTGCGGGACCGCCGTCGAGGCTCGCGAACTCCTCGTAAATGCGATATTTCTCGTCAACGTCGATTTGGGCCTGCCTCAGTAGCGCGGCCGCCTCCTCCGGACGCGTGAGGACGAGGGCCTGATAGCGCAGCTCGTTGTAAGCGTACGCCTTGAAAGGAACGGTCGGCCGGGGCGAATCCAGACGGAAGGGCCTTTCACCGACTTTGCGCATCGCCGGGTTGTAGTGGAACAAGGGCCAATATCCGCTCGCCGTAGCTAAATCCTGTTGCTTCATGCCATGCCGCAGGTCGAACCCATGCGCGATGCAGTGGCAATACGCGAGGATCAACGATGTCCCTTCGTACGCTTCCGCCTCGCGGAACGCCTGCAGCGTATGTTGCGGGTTGGCGCCCATGGCGACCTGGGCCACATAGACATTGCCGTATGCAATGGCTTGCAGCGCGAGGTCCTTGCGCGCGATTCGTTTACCCGCAGCCGCGAATTTGGCGATCGCGCCCAGCGGCGTCGCCTTGGAAGCCTGTCCTCCGGTGTTCGAATAAACCTCCGTGTCGAGCACCAGAATGTTCACATTGCTGCCGGTTGCAAGCACGTGGTCGAGGCCGCCATAGCCGATGTCGTAGGCCCAACCGTCTCCGCCCACGATCCAGATGCTCCGCCGCACCAGATGATCAACGACTGAAAGAAGCTCGCGCGCCCTGTCGTCGCGATCGGCGAGTTTGAGCAATTGGATCTTGAGTTCGGCCACGCGGATGTGTTGGGCGCGGATCTCCGATTCCTGCACCTGCGGCGCTGTCAGAATCGCGGAGATGAATGCCTCTCCAAGCCCCGACGAAAGGGATTGAAGCAGACTGCTCGCCATCGCACGGTGCTTGTCGGCGGCTAAGCGGAAGCCGAGCCCAAACTCGGCATTGTCCTCAAACAGCGAGTTCGACCAGGCCGGACCGCGGCCCTCCTCGTTCTTGGTCCACGGCGTAACCGGAAGATTCGCCCCATAGATGGACGAGCAACCGGTTGCGTTGGCCACCATCATCCTATCTCCGAAGAGTTGCGAAAGCAGCTTGAGATACGGGGTCTCGCCACACCCCGCGCAAGCGCCTGAGAATTCGAACAGCGGCTGGAGGAACTGCACGCCTCGCACGTTGGCGAAATCCACCCGCGCGCGATCGTTCATTGGAAGGCGCTCGAAAAATGCCGTGTTCTCGCGCGCCGGCTTCACCAGCGGCGCTTTCGGTTTCATGTTTATGGCCTTGACGCCGGCCTCGACTGTGCTCTCGGCCGGACAACTCTCCACGCACAAGCCGCACCCTGTGCAATCCTCCACATAGAACTGGAGGCTGAAGTTCACGTCCGGATAGCCGCGGGCATTAACGGGAGCCGATTGGAACGAGGCCGGGGCGCCATCCAGCCGCGACTGGTCGAAGTACTTCGCGCGGATAACGCTGTGCGGGCACACGAAACCGCACTGGCCGCATTGCACACACAGGTCGGGTAGCCAAACGGGTACTTCGTCGGCGATATTCCGCTTCTCGAAGGCTGCCGTGCCGGACGGCCATGTACCATCTACCGGCATGAGGCTCACTGGTATCTGGTCTCCCAGTCCCTCGAGCATCCTGGCCGTGAGCAGTTGAACGAATTCGGGCGCGGTTGCCGACACGGTGGCCAGTCGCGCAACGCTGCTGCTGGCCTCGGCCGGCACGTGCACCTCATGCAACTGCGAAAGCGTAGCGTCAACGGCGTCGAAATTCCGCTGCACCACTTCTTCGCCCTTGCCTCCATAGGTTTTCCTGATGGAGTGTTTAATCTGGTCGATCGCCTGGTCGCGCGGCAGCACGCCCGAAAGAGCAAAAAAGCAGGTCTGCAACACGGTGTTCGTGCGGTTCTTGAGTCCCACCTCCTGCGCAACCCGACTGGCGTCGATCACGAAAACCCTCAGCTTTCTGTCGATGATCTGTTCCTGGACTGAGCGCGGCAATACATCCCACACTGCCTCGGGATCAAAGGGGCTGTTGAGAAGAAAGGTGGCGCCGGTACCCGCCCGCCGCAGGATGTCTTGCCGTTGCAGGAAATGGAACTGATGGCATGCGACGAAATTAGCCTCCTCGACCAGATACGGCGAACGGATGGGGTGAGGCCCAAACCGCAGATGGGAGACCGTCTGAGCACCCGATTTGTGGGAGTCGTAAACGAAATATCCCTGCGCATAAAGGCCCGCGTCTTCCGCGATTATCTTCACGGTGTTCTTGTTTGCGCCCACCGTCCCATCGGAGCCGAGACCGTAGAACACCGCACGCACCACTTCGTCCGGCTCAATCGACCAGTTGGGATCAAATTCGAGGCTGGTATGGGAGACATCATCGTTGATGCCTATGGTAAAGCCGTTCTTGGGTTCCGGCTTCGCTAGTTCGTCGAATACGGCCTTCGACATGGCCGGATTGAAATCCTTCGACGACAGTCCGTAACGGCCGCCGATGACTCTGGGCATGAACTGCCGGTCGCCGCGCGAAAAGGCTTGTGCGAGTGCCTCAATGACGTCGAGATACAACGGTTCTCCCGAGGCCCCGGGCTCCTTGGTCTGCTCTATCACGGCGACGGCGCGGCAAGTCAGGGGCAGGGCCATAAGCAGATGAGCCGCTGAAAACGGACGGAACAGCCGCACCTGCAGGACGCCGACCTTCTCGCCCGCCCGCCGAAGGGCCTCCGCTGTGCCGCGCGCCGTCTCGGCGCCGGATCCCATCAGAATGAGCACGCGTTCGGCGTCGTCGGGACCCTCGTAGTCGAACAGGCGATATTGGCGGCCAGTGAGCTTGGCGAAGGTGTCCATGACGGCCTGCACGGCGCCCGGAACTTTGGCGTAGAACGGGTTCACCGTCTCGCGGGCCTGAAAGAACGTGTCCGTGTTGTGCGCCGTACCCCTGATGAAGGGGTGCTCTGGGTTGAGCGCACGAGCCCGATGAGCGCGCACCCGCTCGTCATCGATCATTGCCCGCAACGTGGCATCACTCAGAAGCGTAAGGGTATTGAGCTCGTGAGAGGTACGGAAGCCGTCGAAGAAATGGAGGAACGGCACCCTGGTCTCGAGCGTCGCAGCTTGTGCGATCAGCGCCGAATCGTGGGCTTCCTGGACCGAGCCCGAGGACAACATGGCAAACCCCGTGGAACGGACTGCCATCACATCCGAGTGGTCGCCGAAGATCGATAGTGCCTGCGTTGCAATCGCACGCGCCGCGACATGAAACACCGTCGCCGTCAACTCGCCCGCGATCTTGAACATGTTCGGAATCATCAGCAGCAGACCCTGCGATGCCGTGAACGTCGTGGTCAGCGCGCCTGCCTGAAGCGCGCCATGCACTACTCCGGCCGCGCCGCCTTCGCTTTGCATCTCCTGGACTACCGGGACGTTGCCCCAGATATTCGCAATGCCTCTAGCCGACCATTCGTCCGCCAGCTCTGCCATGGTCGAAGATGGCGTGATGGGATAGATCCCGCACACTTCATTGATGCGGTAGGCCACGTGGGCAACGGCCGTGTTGCCATCCATGGTCGCGGTCTTCATGCTGGCTCCGCAATCATCTCGATGGCATGACACGGGCACTGCTCAAAGCAAACCGCGCAGCCCGTACATTTGGCGTAGTCATATCGATAGCGGCGTCCCCGCCCCAACTTGATGATCGCGTCCTCGGGACAGGCCGCGTAGCAAGCATCGCATTCGAAACAGTTCCCGCAGGAAAGGCAGCGCTGCGCCTCGCGGCGTGCTTCCCTTTCGCTCAAGCCCGCCACCACTTCCTCGAATCCGCTCACGCGCTCGGCGATGCTCAAGGTTCTCTGCGCGGCTGGGTCGGCATCGCTGTAGACCGGCAGATGCAACATAGAGAAGCTCACCACGGAGTGCTTTGCCACCGGCTGATAGCGTTCCCCACGCAGCCACGCGTCGATGTGCCGCGCCGCACGCTTGCCGTGGCCAACCGATACCGTAACGGTCCGTTCGCCAGCAACCATGTCGCCGCCAGCGAAAATGCCCGGGTGACCCGTCATCATGTCGGGACCCACCTTGACTACGCCATCCGTTGCTACTTCGATGCCCGGCAACGCCCGCAAAAAACCGCTCTCCGTCTCCTGCCCGAGTGCCAGTACCAAGGCGTCAGCCTGGAGCGTTTCGTACCGCCCGGTTAGCTGCGGACGGCCACGAGCGTCCAGTTCCATGATTTCGACGGTAAGATTGGCCCCGGCGATCTCCTTGATGCTGGTCAGCCATTTGATTCTGACGCCTTCCTCCATCGCCTCATCCGCCTCGAAGCCATGCGCCGGCATGTGAGCGCGATCGCGGCGATAGACGATAAGCGTCTCATCGGCGCCGAGTCGCCTGGCCGTTCGCGCCGCGTCCATCGCTGTGTTTCCCCCGCCGTAGACCACCACACGGCGGCCGAGACGCGGTGGTTCACCGGATTTGGCATCACGCAAGAGCGACACAGCGTCGAGCACGCGCACGGCGTCCCGCGCTGGAATATCCACATGTTTGGCGACGCCTGCGCCGATGGCGATGAAGACCGCATCAAAATTTCCCGAGGCCTTTTCGGCCGGCAGGTCCTCGACCTTGTGGTTGAGCACGATACGGACGCCCATGGATTCGATGCGGGCGATCTCACGCATCAGATCGGCGCGAGGAAGCCGGTAGGTCGGAATGCCAAAATGCATCATGCCGCCCGGTAGCGAGGCAGCCTCGTGAATCTCGACCGTATGTCCCAAACGCGCGAGATGGTAGCCGGCCGATAGTCCGCTCGGACCGGCCCCGATCACCAAAACCCGTTTACCGCTGGGCGGAGCCTCCACCCGGAAGGGCCAGTCTTCCCTGGCAGCCAGATCGCCGAGGAATCGCTCTACGGCGTGGATGCTTACAGATTCGTCAAGCTCTCCGCGATTACAGGCGCCTTCGCAGGGATGGTAGCAGACACGGCCATGCGCCGCCGGCAGCGGATTGTCCCGCACCAATGTCTCCCAAGCCTCGCGGTATTTGCCCGCCTGGGCCAACTCGAGCCAGGCTTGAATGTTCTCCCCTGCTGGGCATGCGTTATTGCAGGGGGGCAGTAGATCCGTGTAAATCGGACGCTGAAACCGGACCGGACCGGTACCCTTGCCCCGGGTCAAGTCCACAACGGGTGCCATGTCGGTGAGTCTGGCCTTCATTGCTGTTCCCCTCCTTTCCGGATTTCCTATATCCCGGCACTCCTAGCGTAGACCGTTGCAGCACAGCGTGTGCCCTTACGGCCCGAATCACCACTGGGTGAAAAGTCCCCACACCAGGAATTCTCAGTATGCCTGGATAGCTGACGGGCGATGGAGTCTGCTAGCGGATTTCATCGAAGCCTCGCAACCAAGCCCACGGAAGGTGATGAGCAAATCTGCAGGCCGTAATACCAGTGAAGCTCGAGCAGGCCGACCGTCCCTTGTGTGCGGGAAAGCCAGAGTGGTTGGGGAAGAACCCGGCGCGCGAGCGCGCCAACATCAACCGAGAGCCACGAACCCATCTACCGCGTAGTGAGCACGGGATGCAGCAGTAATCTCGTCTGGAAGTCATCGCACGAGATCGATGTTGCTCTATGCCGAAGGCGCCGATGCCGGCGCCCGGACGCCATTCAGGTTTTTGATCGTTTTCACTTGATTGCAAATCTTTCCGAAACTGTGCAGCGAGTGCTGGAAGGATAAAGTTCCCAACTGCATCTGGGTGGGATACCAGCCAATTCGCCAGTCGAAGCTCCGATTACGACGGCGCGTCCCTCAACCAACAATCAAGAGCAGCCAGCGTAGCCCGGTCCGCTCCGTTTCAGCATCGTCATATCACCAGCGATCACGGCGATTCAGCGGCCGAACCTACGGAATCACGGCGCCACTCCTCGACCCTCCCGCGGTTCATTCCACAGGCTAGTGACGAGTCGGTGTTTGTCGATTCGCACCGTCGCGCTGATTCTCGTCGGCCCTCCAGGCACATCCGGGTGACGCGTCGCCACGTCTGACTTGATCACTTTGCGAGCATCACCACTCGGCAACTAGGATTCGACCATGAAGACGAGGATGAACCGAACTGTTGACGAACGTGCATAGCGGCTAAGCATGTCTTTTGTTTCAGCCGCATTCCCGTGAAGTCTGTGTTCGGCATGAAAGGCCGAGACTCCTAGAGACCGCAATCCAGGCAACGAATGGAGTCGCTAGCGTTGGCCCACTTGTCCGCTGCGCCGGTGGTGCGCGAACGCAAATAATCCCAGTCCCCCGCCGATGAGCAGCAGCAGCGGTGGTCCGGCACCGCGACATAAGTGCCGCCCTCGAAATTGTACTGGGATCCGGACCTTGTAGTGTAGCTGTAGGTGGACAGCGGCACCATGCTTGCGTCGGATATGTGGAGCGTAATTAAATTAAGCCTTGCCTCGGATATTTCCAGAGGCGTCAGCCAGTTTCCAGTTCCATCACCGGCTAGGTTCATATAGAGGCTTGTCGGAATTCCAAACTGAATCGGAACCAGCAGGCGGAAAGATCCATAGTAGGGGCCGGGAAGGCTGGAGTAATGCGTGGTGCCCAGATCGACCTGGACGGAGGCTTCGCCAAACCCACCGAATCCCTGATTTCTTAGGTAATCTGAGGGGAATGTAAATTCCGCGTCAAGAAATCCCGATCCGGCTCCGAATACAATCAATGAATCCGAGGCCGCTGCGAAGGCGGTTGCATCCCAACTCGCAGACCCGTAGGGTGGCCCGGAGCAGTTGCCGACCCTTTGGTACTTACCCACAGTGAACCGAATTGGGCGGTGCTTTTTGCATATCCCGAGACACCAACGGTACTGCCTTCGGGGTCGGTATAGAAGAACTCCTTCGAAATTTCTGCCGACGAGCTTCCGGCAGAAGTTAAGCGTCCTTGGTTCCTGTAAGTGCACGCTCCCGTGAGAGTGTCCAGGATGCAGGCGTTCCATTCGAAGTCCGCATAGCTGGACAGAGACGCCCCTTGGGCATACCATCCGAATGCCGCCAGGAAGAGCATCGTCCGCATAATGCTTGTAGTCTAACTCCTTGTAGGAAAGACATCTATGCCCAAAATGGTTGGCTCCTGTCACGCGGAGCCCCGGCCACCACATTCACCCAATCCTGTATCCCCTACCATGTCCGCGCCGTCGCGGCGTTGGAGGAAGTAATAATTGCCCGGCTGTGTTCTGAGCAACTTCCTCGGGCGTTGGAGCACGAGCAGCAAAGACAGTGTGCGCTCACAGTGACCATGGCCGTCCTGACACTGAGGCAGACGAATCAGATTGAATGACAGGACTAGCCCACGATGCCAATCCACTAGCGTCGAGAGCGTCTCAGACGGCCCGCCAATGTGTATGACAGTTGTTCTAAACTGGGACCATCTTCAACACGGTTCTGGACTCACGCGAGTGGACGTATTCTGATCCGCGAAATTGATGAATGCGTCCGGGTTACGGAAGTCTTGATCCGAAAGACGACAGCTTTGGACGACAAAAAACTCGCATGGGCCAGCGATCTCATCCAGAAGAAATGAAAAAGACCATGAACGAACTCATTTCCATCGCCAAGGCGTTGGTGGCGCCCGGTAAAGGCATTCTGGCGGCTGACGAGAGTCTGCCAAGCATCGAAAAGCGATTCGTAAGCATCAACGTGTCATCCACCGAAGAGAACCGGCGGGCCTATCGCGAGCTGCTGTGTGCCACGCCTGGCTTAGGCGAATTCGTCAGCGGGATCATTCTGTTTGACGAAACCATACGACAAAAGGCCGCCGACGGCACACCGCTGGTCGAAGTGCTCCGGCAGCAAGGCATAATCCCCGGCATCAAGGTGGACAAGGGGGCCAAGGCAATGGCAGGCTTCCCCGACGAGAAGATCACCGAGGGCCTTGACGGGTTGCGCGAGCGGCTGGCGGAATACGTTCAGCTCGGTGCGCAGTTCACTAAGTGGCGCGCTGTTATCACGATCGGCGAGAACATCCCGAGCCGGACCTGCCTCGAGGCCAACGCCCACGCGCTTGCCCGATTCGCCGCTCTCAGCCAGGAAGCCGGACTGGTTCCCATTGTTGAACCAGAAGTGCTCATGGACGGCGACCACACCATTGATCGTCATTTCGAAGTCACCCGGACCGCACTGAAAGTGGTTTTCCAGTCGCTGTTCGATCACCACGTCAACCTTGAAGGGATGCTGCTAAAACCGAACATGGTGCTGGCGGGTAAGGATTGTCCACAGCAAGCCGGCGTGACGCAGGTCGCAGAAATGACGTTGCGCTGTCTGCGACAAGCGGTACCGGTTGCAGTCCCGGGCATCTGTTTTCTTTCCGGCGGACAGAGTGACGTGCTAGCGACCGAACATCTTAACGCACTCAACCAGCTTGGCCGAGTCCCGTGGGAATTGAGTTTCTCTTTTGGCCGCGCGTTGCAGGCGCCCGCGCTGAAGACATGGGGTGGCAAGCCGCAGAACGTGTCTGCGGCGCAGAAGGCGCTCCATCATCGCGCAAGCTGCAACGGGGCCGCGCGCTATGGCAACTACTCCCCCAAGGCAGAAAGCCCACGCAACCTGATGAACGCTGACGCGTGCGTCCTTTCCGTTTCAATCTCGCGCGGCAACTGCTCTGGCAAGGGCTTGCGCACAGGCTTGTTATTGGCGCCGTATGCGTGTACGTGGATGGGAAGCGGGGCGAATCGACTGATTGGCTTCCAGATCTTCCAAGCGCAGTTCCAACTGCTCAATCTGCTTGTCCAGCTTCTCCGATTTCCGCCCGAACTGCATCCTCTTCAACTTTAGGACCAGCAGCTTTAGATTCTCGATCTCGGGATCACGACAGGCTAGTTCTTCTTGTTGCGCCAGGACCAACGCTCGCAGCGCATCCGCATCCAGACCACTTAATCCGGCAGCATTCGGCGAGCGACAGCCATGACCAATTATGCCATCGTTTGGGGCATAAACAATCCTCGATAGAACATTTATTTGCCCTTTTGCTTATTGTTTAGACGGCCATTTGCGGAGCGCTGGTTCGTACCGGACGTCTCCAATCGATTCCTTCCAACAGCCTCGATAACTGCGCCCGTGTCAGGGCTACTGTGCCGCTATCAGCTTGGGGCCAGACAAAACGTCCACGCTCCAGTTTTTGGCAAACAGACAAAGTCCGTCGCCATCCCACCAAAGCACCTTGATCAGATCTCCCCGCCGACCTCAGAACACGAACACGTGGCCTCCGAACGGATCCTGCGTGAGTTTCAATTGGACGATCGCGCTTAATCCGGTGAAGCCGCGCCGTAGATCTGTCGGACCCGCAGCAATCCAGATCTGCGTCCCCGTCGGGAGGGTGATCATGCCAGCAGTTGCTCCAACACTATCCGCAATGTCGCTGGATCGGCTGAGCCTTCAATCCACAGCCGGCCTTTTCCAGATTCGATCTGAATCATTCCGCCGTTCGGCGCAATCGCCAGTTGCTGGGCCTGGTCCTTGCCACCTGTTTTCAACTTTGCTGGCGTTTGTCGATCCTCTACAACTCTGACGGCCACGAGTGTCGACGTATCCGGCACTTCTGCTTCATCGCCCAACCGTCCTTCGCGGTACAGCTTTCGCCAATGAAATATCTGGTTCGCGCGTATCCCGTGCGTTCGGGCAACAGAGCGCACTGAGACCCCAGCCTGCTGTGTCTCTTCTACGATCCGCCGCTTCTCGCTAAGCGTTCGACGCACTACCGCCGCGCTCGTCGTTGATGCTCGTTCCATCTTCCTGAGCATCATCCACTCTCATCTTTCGTCCAGGCGGTCTACTTCGGACGCTTACGCAACAAGTCGATTTCAGTGCTCACGTTCTCACAGTTGGGCGGGCTAAAACCTCGTGCGGAACTGGTCGGCAAGTTCCGATGGGGCGCGACTTGCAGGTTGTACTGGAATCGCACTGCGAGTGGTTCAAGTCTCGATTCAACGGACCACAGCCTGAGCATTGCCTGTTTCCTTGGGGCACACCCTGGCCACCAGACCCTACCCGCTAAATCGGTGACATCAAGAAGGCGTGGCTTAGCCTGAAACGGCGGAGCGGCGTGCGTTGCCGCTTCCACGACCTTCGCCATACTGCAGCAACGAAAATGGCCGAGGCAGGTGTACCCCGAGTCCACGATGCTAGCGATTCTAGGCCACATGAGCCGGTCGATGTTAGAACGGACTCACACGTCTGAATGAAGGCAAAACGAGCAGCGATAGAAGTTCTGAATATAGGTTCTGCAGATAATAGCTCGGACGTATCCCCACAAAAGTCCCCACAACCGGTGGTTCTGTCCTGATTCAGTGACTACAAGTCACTGTGTCGCGAATGTCTGGACTTTCTCATTCCGTTTCAATGCGCGGCATCTGAGACTTGTTCTGAAGATATGGATCGCCCATTTCAACCAATCAAGGCCACACATGAGTCTTGGACCTGGAATCCCCGCGGCATTGCGTCCGCAACCGCCGGAGAGCGCTCCTCGCCACCGTATTCCTGCGGGCCACGCGGTTCGACGAGTTGGCGTTCTCGGCGGACTCCACTATGATTATTGGCTCGAGAAAGTCGCTGCGTGAGAACCGTATGTACTTTCTGCGGAACACTGTTTTTTTGCAAACTACGCTGCGCGCCTGAAAACCAACTGTTGACGCGCGGCATGTCCGATGATCTCCGAAACGATCAACGGACAGCCTCCGAAGTAGCGGCACGGGAAGCTTACAGCATGATTTGAAGATCCTTAACACGAATTGGAACACATGGGCGAATTGACCCGATTTGAAGCCGATGTTGGGTGATTTCGCACACCGTTTGGATGTCAGGCGTGCCGTTAGCAAGCCATCGGCAGGCAGTTTTTGCCTGTAAGATCAGGTCTGCTCTAAATGAACCCAAATTGCTCCAATGTTCGCTGGAGGTGGTTTATGAGAGTGCTTTTAGAGAAGCGCCTATTCGGTCGAGCACTAACGATACTGCTGTGGGCCGTCATGGTCTGGTGTCTCCTTATGTTCCTTCGTAGGCCACTCCTTGGATCCTTGAAAACTTTCGTAAGCGAGTTGCCCATTTAGTGTGAAAAAGCGGAGCGTACGGCGACATGCAACAACGGTTTCACTCCCTACAGGCATTCGGCCTTTGAGGTGAAAGGGAACAGCACGTGCTTTCGAGTCTTCCACGAGGACTAACAAGATGACTGCTAGAAGGAAGAAAATTTCCGGATCGAGACCGGACGATGATGTCGCGCCGGATAGGGACAGGCGCTAGAACTCGATATTGAAATTGTCGACGAGCACATTAACATGCTGCTTCACAATGGACTTACTACGCTTGAGGGGTGTTGGGGCCCCAAAAAGAAGCGCTGAGGCTGATACCAAGAAGGTAAAAAGCGTTCGCCGCGTTGATAACCGAATTGACGTGCGACCTCTGGCTTGCAGAGTAAGAGCGCGTTAGATAACAAAGCTCCCTTCGGGGACACCAAGAGCGCCACGGATGAGAGCGGACTCAGATCGCGTGCCATTCAGAATTTCCAGGCTTTTTCTTACAGGAAGTAACGGTCATTAACGTCCGCGTAATGAGGTGAAAACATGATTCCTTTTCGAAGAATTTTGTTTCCGGTCGATTACTCAGAGTCGTGCAACGCACTCGCGCCTTATGTCAAAGACATGGTACGGCGTTTTTCGGGTGAACTGACTCTGGTGCATGCGTACGGAATCGAATATAGCGGTCACAGCGGCCCGAACTTAACGGATTCCGTAGTGTTCGACGCAGCGGAATCTACGGAAGAACAACGGCTCCGGCAGTATGCGATTGAAATATTCCCAGGGCAGCATATTGAATGTCTAGTCAAGCTGGGAGAACCGGCCTGTGTAATCGAGAGCATCGTGCGGCACCAGGGAACCGATCTCGTTATGCTCCCTACACACGGCCGCGGCCCTATTCGGCGGTTTTTGCTTGGCTCCATCACTGCGAAGGTGCTGCACGACGTCACTGCCGCCGTCTGGACCGTTGCGGGCTCTTCGCTGGTAGATCATCCCCCAGCAGGGCCGTACAGGTCGATCTTGTGCGCACTAGATGACAGTGACGAAGCCGAGACGGTTCTTAGGGCTTCCGCGGTGTTTGCCCGCGCTTACGATGCCCGGCTATCGCTAGTTCAGGTAGTCGAGCCTCCGCCACCGAGTCTCGATATTGACGTGAGCCGTTATAGGAAGGATCTCATTAAAGCCGCCCAATTCAGGATACGGGAGTTAAAAGGAACTGTGGGCGTAGATGCTCCCGACGCGATCCTAGACGCCATGGTTACAGAGGGTGTACTTCAAGAAGCTTATCGACAAAAGGCCGACATCATCATCACTGGACGTGGCCGCGTTCAGACCAGAATCAGCAGAATGTGGTCGCATCTCTATCGACTTGTTCGTGAGTCCCCCTGTCCGGTTTTGAGCATTTGACATTTAAAGCAGTCAAACAAGTCGCGTGAACATAAGTGTGCGTTCTCTGTAGGCAGTTGTTGAATGGAGGTCCGCTTGCTCTTCAGCTAAACGAAAGCAAGGAGGTTGTGATGACGAGTCTACGGCGCTGTCTTGACATGCTAGAGCGCTTTGACATTCCTCACGTGCATACTAAGCATGCGAATGCCTATCGTGCCAGAGAAGTAGCTGAGGCAGAACACCTACCGCCCTGCAGGCTGGCGAAGACCGTGATTGTCCGCAGTCCAAACGACTACTTCATGGTGGTGCTCCCAGCTAATTGCAAGGTGAACCTCGAAGAGTTGGCGGCGAAGTTAAACCTAACAAATCTCCGGCTGGCGACCGAAGAGGAAATACGAGGAAAGTTTCCAGACAGCGAAATTGGAGCCCTGCCGCCGCTCGGAATGTTATTCGGACTGCCAGTTTATATGGACGTGCGATTAACTGAAGAAAGCTATATCTTCTTCAACGCTGGTACTCATCGTGACGCTATTCACATGAGCGTCCCAGATTATATTCGCATCGCGAACCCGGTGATTATTCAGTTTGCACATGCAAATTCTCTGGTTCTTACGGAATCTGAAGAAAGTTGGCTGTAAGTCAACCAACGGTTTGCACACATACTTTTCGGTAGAGCATTCTCGGTGGGTCACTGCCTGCGGTATGCGTGACAAATATGACTCCTGCCCCCGGTGTTGTTATCAGCGGGAACATCCTCCAACTGACGCTTCTCGGAGTATGCAGAACCCGGAGCGGGACCGTGCGCGGCGATTGCGCGTCGCGGAGAGCTTGTGCGAGTAGGGATCGAACGTAGCAGTAACAAATAAATCGAAGTGAGTAATGGCTGCAAGCTGCCGAATGGCTCGGGCGTAGGCCACGATCGCTCCTGTAAGATCTGCCGCGTTTCGTAGTGCAATTCGTCAGTACGATTGGGTTCGGTTGCGAAATCTGGTAGAAACAGGCTGATAGGGTGAATGTTGCCCATCACTGCCTCGAATCCGTTCAAGTGGCGCCACTATCCTGGGTGACATTATCATGTGGTGCGTGAGATGGTACTTGCGATATCCAATCTCATTCACTCATATGTCAGAGATGGCGGTCGAGCGCGGGCTTGCTATCGATGGTAGTTGCATCTGGCGATGGGTCCAGGTCTTCGGTCCGGAGTTGGATAAGCGTTGCCGGCCCCATCTAAAGCGAACAAATCGAAGCTGGAGGCTAGATGAGACCTACATCAATATCAAAGGCAGAGATCGCTTCCTGTATCGAGCTGTGGATTCAAGAGGGCAAACAATTGACTTCCTACTCACGGATCGTCGGGATGCCGCAGCGGCCAAGCGATTCTTCCGCAGAGCGCTGCTGAATGAGGGCAACTCGATGCCACGCGTCATTAATGTAGATAAGAATGCGGCCTATCCTCGCGCGCTTGAGGACTTGAAACATGAAGGAGCCATCAGCCGCAGATGCCGGCTTCGTCAATGCAAGTACTTAAACAACCTGGTGGAGCAGGACCACCGCAATGTGAAACGCCGAACGTGGCTAGCGAAAGGCTACGGTTCACTGGCGACAGCATGGCGGACGTTGCGAGGGATCGAGGCGATGGACATGGTGAGGAAGGGTAGAGTGAGATGGATAGCCAAGGGAGATCCCGTTGGCCAAGCGAAGTTCATCGGCAAGTTGTTCGCTGCGTAATCGCACTATCAACCACATATTCTTTGCGCCGGCGGATTTTCGCAACGAAACCTTCGGACTACGCCGAATCAGAACTGTTACGCCCTCAGAGTCACGAGCGTCTTGAGGCCAATTGCGTCCAGAATCGCTTGGAGCCTGACAATGCCGACCGTTTGATAATCGGTTTCCTCGTAGCGGCTGATCACCTGTTTGCTCACGCCCAACCTGCGCGCCAATTCGGTCTGTGAAAGGCCTTTGGCGATCCTGATCTTCGCGATGAACGGAGCGATTTGATCGAGCCGCTCTACGTGTGGCAGAGTCAATTCGCCCGATTTCAGCTGATCGTATTCGTGCAACTCGTCTTCCAGTTGTCGGATCATGCCTTCGTAGCTCCCTCGGATCGCCGCCGAACGCTTTGTAGACTTCTCCTGAGGCATCTTGGAAAGTGCTTTCCGAAAACCCTGTATCTGCGCTACCGCCCGGTCTCGTTGCGCGTCGCTTTTGATCATAGTTGCGATCCCTTGATCACCTGAATCACGCCTCGTGGCTGCCCATTGCGGTCCCGTCGAAAGAACTCAGGAAATCCCTCGCCGGGAGTAGCTTGCATCGCTGGGTGGATGAAGAACTCAATGCCATGGTCGGCCCACATGCGCCATTTCCATTTCCCAATGCTCGGTACCAGCACGAGTTCGAAATCAATCCAGTACGGATCGATGCGGTCATAGACGTCGATGTCAGGTTCAACCCAGTAGCCGTCAATATCACCCAGATCGGGCTTGTCCGTACAGAAGCTTCCGTCGATGTAGATCTCCTTAATTGCGGCGGCCCGAAACGCCTCGACGGCCGTGCTCAGACCCTTCAGGAGCCACAGACGCCGTGGCGTGAAGCCAAACCGCTTCGCGACTTCTTCCAATGTCGCCCGATAGTCGCCCGGAGGCAATGCACCAGTAACGGGGTCAAACGCCGGGATCAAGCTATCCCCATCATCGTCGCAGAAACAATCCAGACTGTCAACAGTAGTGCTGTCACTGCGCCGCTCCTTCCTCGCAAATACAGTGAACATGGCGGGTCCCAGCGCCGATAATGAGTGGAGACCTCGCCGGCTTCTCGGAGGGCGAAGGATTCTATCCTGCGGTAACCATCGCGGTCGCCAAACGCAAAGGCACAAACGCCGTTACTGTCGCAGAAGCTGTGCTCGCGCGTTTGGAACCCCTGCGCGGCGGCATCATTCCTTCCGACGTTGAAATGACAATCACAAGCCATTACGGCGATACGGCCAAAGAAAAGTCCAACGAGCTGCTATGGCACATGCTGATCGCTGTCGTGTCGGTCAGTGTCCTGATTGCGCTCACGCTGGGCCTTCGGGAATCTTTGATTGTGTTTACGGCAATTCCCGTGACGCTGGCGCTTACGCTGACAGTCTTCTATCTGTATGGCTACACCTTAAACCGGATTACGCTATTCGCCCTGATCTTCTCCATCGGCATCCTGGTGGACGATGCGATTGTGGTGGTAGAGAACATTGTTCGCCATTGGCGCATGCCGGCGAATCACGAGCGGCCGCCATCCGAGGTCGCTCTGGAAGCCGTGGACGAGGTAGGCAACCCTACGATTCTGGCGACACTTGCCGTAGTGGCAGCGATCCTGCCCATGGCATTCGTCGGTGGTCTGATGGGCCCGTATATGCGTCCGATCCCAATCGGCGCGAGCGCCGCGATGCTGTTCTCCCTCATTGTCGCGTTCCTGGTGACGCCATGGGCGGCCGTGCGGATTCTTAAGTCCGGCGGCGGGCATCACGATGGTGAACGTGAAGACCTCGTTACTCGTGTATATCGCCGGGTCATGGGCGGTCTCCTCCACCGTCCGAGTTTACGCTGGAGTTTCCTTAGCGGCGTTTTGATCTTGCTGCTCGGATCCGTCTCGTTGTTTTAGTCGGCTTCGTCAAGGTGAAGATGCTGCCGTTCGACAACAAGAGCGAGTTTCAGGTGATCATCGACATGCCGAATGGCACAACGCTCGAAGAGACAGCTCGCGTTACGCGGTTGCTGGCCGAGGAGACGCAGAAACAGCAAGAGGTGGTGAATGTCGAGACCTATGTGGGGACGGCATCGCCATACAACTTTAACGGCTTGGTGCGTCACTACTATCTGCGCCGTGGTCCGAATGTCGCGGATATCCAGGTGAACATATTGCCCAAAGGCGAGCGAAACCTGCAGAGCCACGAAATCGCCAAGCGGGTGCGAAGGCGGCTCGAACCTATCGCGCAACGATACGCCGCGCGCATCAAGGTCGCCGAGGTGCCGCCTGGCCCGCCGGTGCTTCAGACCCTGGTTGCAGAAGTGTACGGGCCGAGCCTCGAGGGCAGGATCACGCTCGCTCGGCGCGTTCGTGATCTGTTTAAGCAGACGAACGGAATTGTCGATGTCGACTGGTACGTGGAGGACGACCAGCCCATCTACCGGATGGTCGTCGATCAAGAAAAAGCGGCGCTGAACGGCATTTCGAACGACGATATCACGAGAGCGATGCAAGTCGCCTCCGCAGGTTATGTAGCCGGATTGCTCCATCAGGAAGTGGAAAAGGAAGACGTTCCCCTCAAGGTACGCCTGGACCGTTCCGCGCGCTCCGATATCGATCGCATCCAGACCATCAAGGTTGGGGGCCCCAGTGATCGCCTGGTCGCCCTCAGCGAGTTGGTTCGCATCGAAAACTCAAAAGAAGACAAGAGTATCTATCACAAGAATCTAATGCCGGTGACCTACGTAACGGCTGATATCGCCGGTGTGATGGAGAGTCCGGTGTATGCGGTTCTCCACTCGGCCCCGAGATCGACAAGTTCAAAATTCCAGCCGGCTACAAGGTCGAGCAACATATGGCCGCGATCCCCTCTGATCCGGACCGCTATTCGATGAAATGGGATGGCGAATGGCACATCACCTATGAGGTATTTCGCGACCTCGGTATAACATTCGCCGCTGTGCTGATCCTGATTTACGGGTTAGTTGTGGGTTGGTTTCAATCCTTTCTCACCCCGCTGATCATTATGGCGGCGATTCCCTTCTCGCTTGTAGGCATATTGCCCGCGCACGGCTTGCTGAACGCGTTCTTCACAGCGACCTCCATGATCGGCTTCATCGCCGGCGCCGGCATTGTTGTCAGGAATTCGATCATTCTGGTGGATTTCATAGAACTACGGCTGCAGGAAGGCATGCCACTCGATCAAGCGGTCATCGACGCGGGTGCTGTCCGCTTCCGCCCGATGATGCTCACTGCGGCTGCAGTAGTCGTCGGCTCCTCGGTGATCCTGTTCGATCCGATTTTTCAAGGCCTCGCGATTGCGCTGATGGCGGGCGAGATCGCCTCGTTGTTACTGTCGCGAATGACCGTTCCCGTTTTGTTTTATGTATTCAACCAAAAGAGGAGGGTTGTATGACTGTTGAACGTTATCTGCGCTTGATTGCTGGCGCGTTCGTAATCTTGAGCTTGGCGCTCGGTTATCGGGTAAATGCCTATTGGTATTTGTTCACCGCCTTTGTCGGTCTGAATCTGTTTCAGTCGGCGTTTACTGACTGGTGTCCGATGATGACGATACTCAGGAAGGCCGGAGTGGCGAAGGACTCGTGGGTGAGGTCACGCACATGGGTGAGATCACGCATATCTTTTTTTTACTAAAGCTTAGCAAACAATGCACGTGCGAGTGGAACAAGCCGTGCGATTGAAACAGTGAAAGGCGTAGGTGTATCATGCAAATCTTGACGAAGCCCCTAAGTGTGGGTATAGGGGTAATTCTGATAACCACGCTTGCGGCTTCGGCACAAGGGCCTGGCGCTGGCAAAATGATGCGAATGTATGACCCAGCTACCGAAACACGCATCAAAGGAACCGTCGAAGAAGTGAAGCAAGCAACGTGCGGTCAAATAATGGGGACACACGTTGTGTTGAAAAGCGGCGAGGAGGCTACAGAAGTGATCTTGGGCCCCTCCACTTACATAACGAGTAAAGGATTCTCCTTCGTCAAGGGCGATTCCCTTGACGTAACCGGCTCAAGAATCACTATGAATAGCAGTCGCCTACATCATTGCACGGGAAGTCGTGAGGAATGGGAAATCTTTGACGCTGCGCGACAAAGGCGGAAAGCCACAATGGTCGGGTAAGGGTATGGGTATGGGCCCGTGCCCGGCAGCAAATTAGCCGACTAGCAATCAGGGGCCCCTATGGCTTGTATTGCAGCTCTCGGTGCTGAGATTCCCGGCCACACTGCCGCCGCCTTCTTGTGGAAGTGGCTCAGCGGAAACGATCGAGTAATGGTGATCTCGTCTCAAGCGGACTACAACTCCATCCAACATCTGGGTTGGCGTACTTCTCCTCACTAAGGAGCAGGTCTCCATTCCGCTGGCGCCACCTACAGGCGTACGATATCGAGTTCAGGCGTACGATATCGAGTTCAACCAGGCGCGGGCCGTCGCACTGTTCCCCGAGGGCGACGACGCGAGAGGAGATCAGGTACGACTTCCTAATCAATGCAGTGGCCCCAAGCTCAACTTCGCTGCGACCACCGGCCTCGGTCTAGGAGAAAACAGCCTCTCGGTCTGCACCGCCCAACATGCTGAATAGACATCCCGCGTCTTCCTGGAGATGGTCGATCGGATGAGGCATGGGGATAAAGCGCGGTTTCTCGTCGGCTGTGGGCCACGCCAGTTGCACGTGCGAGGGCGCAGCCTTTGAGTGTGTCACAAACGTGGAATTTGAACTTCGCCACCACAAAGTATGCGGGACAAACCAGAGATCGTCTTCGTCACGAATACCAGTGGTGTGATTCGGCGTCGATGGCATGCATTTCCGTCGCGGCGGCTACATCACGCTCAGCAAGATTTTTGCACAATCTTTGTTTGCTGAAGTGGAATTCAGTCAATCACTAAGGCCATGTCCGCGCGGTGGAGCCGCAATGCGTACGTGGAAACCTTATCCGAGGGCGCGTTGCATTGCCATGCGATATGGCAATGCTGCTCCCGCCGTTTGCGGGAGTTGGGCTAAAGGCGTTCAACCGCAACAGTAAGGATATTACAAGTTCAGTCTTCGCTAGTGGATGCGGACTACACGCAAAAGCCGCATACGCAGTGGAAGGCGGCGGACTGGCCGCGACAATACCACCCGACTCATTCGAATCTGTTTGCGGCCGGCATCGCGTTTGCTCCTCCACATCCGATTTCCCAATTGCGGATGAACTCGCAAGGCCTGATGATCTCGCCGGCGCCATCGCGCACGAGCACGCCGTCGGCAATGATCGGCCAAGCAGTGGCTCGGAGTATCTTAGACATGATGATGTTACGTGGGAGTAAGGCTCCGACCCACACCGCTTCAATGGCAGAGATGGGTGCCGCGTGTATTGCTTCTGCCGAGGCGAAACCCGTTCACGCGACTGCGGCGTCACCGTCTATCCCATTGCTCCCGACTATGACCGATATTCCCCAGTTCGGGCGCGATATCAACTGTACCTTTGGCGAGGGTGGCCTCGCGGGGCACTGGATCAAGATCCTGCTGCATCACATGTTCCTCTATAAGGCCGGTTGCGGCCGGGGCTGGCCCCTGATTCCGGAGTGATCATGAACGAGCAACTAATAACTGGGCGGCAGTCGAAGGCGGTCACGACAGCGAATGGTTCGATGCTACTAGGCCGACCCGTTGGACGCTGTTCTTACGGACGTTCTTACCCTGGCAGGTCTGGCGGTTCTTATGGATCAACACGAAGATGCTTGGGATCATCGCGCGTAGTCACCGGGGCCGCTACCGATGCAGCGGCTCGATACAAGTTCGGCGTGCTCGGGGCACACGATCTAAAAGAGGCCATGGGAAAAAGGGAGTATCGTTTTCTAAAGCATGTCTCGTGTACGAGGTATGCAATCCCCAGCAGGCGAGACGCGTGCTTTAAGCGATGGCGCTTTCTCGACGGTGCTTCCGTGCCAATTGCCATAACCCGTGAATTGCGGAGGAACCGCCGTCAACCACGATCGTGCGCCGACAGGCTGGTCGAGTGCTACCAATCTCCACTGTGCAGCGTCACCTGGACTCCCCTGATTTGGTTGTGGAGTACGTGTTCGGGTGGCGAAACACGCGCCTGGGCTTGTCGGAAACCGCGATTTTCGCCAGTCGGTCCAACTGTGACACTCGGCGTGAGCGCTTTACATACGGTGAACGACTGGAAGCGTCAACAATCGAAGACCCCGCAACCGACGGACAGAGGGAAGTTGCATACGTTGGCAACGTCATGCATGTCAGTGTTTGATATATTGACGCGTAGTCTGCACAGCGGGTATATGTCATGAGCATAACGGCACCCTTTCGAAGCATTCTTTTCCCGACGGACTTTTCCAAATCCAGTGAAGCCATTACCGACCACGCAGTTGGACTATCCAAAGCAGCAGGCGTAAAGGTATGGATTTTGAACGTCGTGCCACGACTGGAAGAATGGCACGGTGTGTCGGAGAATTACTTTGGTCCGTTCAGTGACTCAGCTATTGTCGACTTTGAGAGGCATCGGGCGCGCATAGAAACAGAGCGGTTCAAGATGTTGGAGCAGTTTCAGGCGAAGCACTTTTGTTCGGTGGAGAGCGAAGTCGCCGTCACATCGGGTGGCGTAGCGGACGAGATTATCGATTTTGTTCAAGAAAAGAACATCGGATTGATTATGATGCCAACTCGCGCCTTAGGTCGACGGCGCCAATTTCTGATAGGCTCAACCACCGCAAAGGTTCTACATGATGCTCGATGCGCAGTATGGACGAGTCCTCATCCACGAGAGCTGAATCCTTTTCGCCCGTATCGCCGGATTGTTCTCGCGATGGACTATCGTTCCTTATCCGTTCCGTTGCTGGTACGCGCTTCCGAGTTCGCTGCGCTTTTCGGCGGCAGTCTGAGTGTCTTTAGCGCCATTCCGACCGCTTCTGGAACCGATCATCAGTTGGTTCAAAAAGTGAAGAAAGACCTGACGTCCGCATTGGAAAGCCGGCTTGCGGAAACGAAGGTCAAGGCCTCAATATGCTTGCTGGAAGGCAATCCAGGGGATGTCATCTGCGAAGTTGCCGAAGATATCGAAAAAGCCGATC
The DNA here is from genome assembly GCA_963833675.1 of Bryobacteraceae bacterium. Taxonomy (GTDB): domain Bacteria; phylum Acidobacteriota; class Terriglobia; order Bryobacterales; family Bryobacteraceae; genus DASQDN01. The sequence continues at coordinate 33,529 of CAWHYW010000039.1, forward strand.
TACTAATTACGGGACGCGGCCGTCTCGACGAGGCAGCAGGACACGTATACAGTCACAATTACGAGATCATCTGGAACGCCCCGTGTCCGGTGATCACTATTTAGGACTCTAGCACGAGACAAGGATCTGAGTAATCTCCCTGCGCTCAGTAGGCGAAGATCGCGCCCCGAGTGGTTTCGAACGAAGACGCTTCCTCTTTAGCAGGACACCGGACGCCGGCTCGTCTCGGGAAACTGAGGGAGTCTTCACAGACGCGCATACATTACTGGTACCCTTAACTCGCGCCAAAGAAAACCTGTTGCGCCGGATGACGCAGGAGCGGGGAAAGGCGCAGGCTGAGAGCGAGTCCTGGTGTCTGGCTGCGCCACACCTCGCGCATAATCCCTCGTTAGATTTCATTGGGACCTTCATGTGCAGATCTCGTTGTGACTATGTTCGAAGTACGATTTCACGGTAGCGGTGGTCAAGGTGTCGTATCCGCGGCGGAGATGTTGTCAATCGCAGCATTTCTCCGCGGGAAGTACGCCAAGCATTCCCAAGCTTCGGCCCGGAACGCGTTGGCGCTCCGGTGACCTCGTTTTGCCGGATCGATCAAAAGCCAATCCGCTCCAGGAAACCCATTCAAGAGCCGGATGCCGTAATCCATCCAGGACCCGACGCTCTTGCACACAACTAATCTTGTCGAAGGCTTGAAATCAAGCGGCTATCTATTGCTGAACTCTGTTCGGGACTTGCAATCGACTTAACCTGGATCACAACTTGCCACCAGAGCATCGGTTTACAGTGCAGGCCACTCAGATAGCCACACGTCACGTCGGCCGTGCGCCCAATTCCGCTCTGCTCGGGGCATTTGTGGCTTTGACGGGTCTGGTCGATCTGAAGTCGTGTTTGAGGCTATCCGATCCAAGTCCCCGAGCGAAGTTGCTGAAACGAATGTTGCCGCGGCCAGGGCTGCTCACGAATTTGTAATTAGCTCAAGAATCGAAGGTCAGGGGCTGTAGTATGTTGACACAAATTGAGGGATCGCTCGCAGTCGCGGAGAACGGGGCGATGTGCTGACCCGAAGTCATCTGCGCTTATCCGATCACACCGGAAACCCACATTATCGAAGCATTGGGCGAAATGGTGCAATCCGGCCGGCTCCAGAGTTGTGAGTTCATCAACGTGGAATCGGAGTTCAGCGCCCTCTCGGTCGCAATCGGGGCGTCCGCTGCGGGAGTTCGCGCCTATACGGCAACTGCCAGCCAAGGCTTACTTTTCATGGCGGAAGCCGTATATAACGTGTCCGGCATTGGGAGCTGCCAACCTTCACATACTATCCTTCAGATCTGCTGATCGTGGGTTGGACAGCTGCTCTGGTTTACGATACGGCCCAAAGCGCGACTGCGATACTGCAGCTGTTAGAACATGCTAACGCGCACTTGCTCGAACTTCGCCACTATGATGAGGTTCTTACTAAGATCTTAAGTGGCGTCTACCGCTATCTTGGCCGTAGGGTGTGTTTTGGCGGTGGGGACTCGCGCGAGAAGCCTACCCAATTGAATGAAATTCGACTCGACATTAAGGAACTCACGGAACGAGCTGATGTTTCGCTGAAATTCCTCAGCGATATCTTCTACGCCCGTGTGGACAGGTTGGCATCTACAAGGATTGGGTGCCAGATTACCGGAACCTCATCGAGGATAAGTTACGAACTGCCGCCGACCTCTATGAATTCATGGTGAGTGAATTCCACCAGAGCCGTGACTTCGTATTGGAACTCATGGTCGTGATCATTCTGATCCTCGACCTATTCTTCTTATTTCGTGGCAATCAAAGTGAAGGTCGCATTGCTCCGCAGGTTTAAACACCAGCTTTCATCCGTCCCGTGGCTCTCATCGGCCTTCGAGCGTGTAGTATACCAAGTTGACCAAATATATCGCGATAAAAACGTCCAACAGGGCCAATACATAGAGGAAGGAATACATCAATAGTTGATTGTGAAGTCGATCGTACACTTTGATGAAGGAATTGTGATCAAGAATGTTATGCGTCTTCATGCCTTTGCGATTGCATGTTGATTTGCACAGTGTCCGCGAGTTTTTAGAGGAACGTGATGTCTGTAGTTGCTCAACTTGGTGTGAGCTGTTGTTCCCGTGGATTGTTAACGATTTTGTGAGCTGCGCTCTCCGGAGCGTCTTCCTCAACGCACACGACGAGGTCTGGCGCTCCAGGAGGCTGAAGTCCGCAATGATTCCCTTCGAGTCCATACGCGGCATTTTTTCAAGCGAATATTCGTGGTAAGACCTCCAAGGACAGGGCGGCTGCGGACGCGCAACCTGGTGGAGAGCACATGTCGCTCGGGTGACGCCGCATGGATCGGTAGTAGTGGCTGCGGAATGTCAGATCCGAGGCATTTCTGAAAGACGTCCGACGCTTCTACCCAGCGCCACAAGATACCTGGCGACCACCAAGTCGTGACCCAGCCTGTCCTCGAAGTTCTACATCACGAGTACAGCTTACCTGGACGGACTATTTTCGCCTTCCGGAGCATCAATTTGCTGAAAGCCCAATCGGGACGGGCCTGTTGCAATGGCTGTTTAGTAAACTTCAGGAACTGAGTAAAAGTATGCCGGTAGGAACTGATCGTGTGCGGACTTGCTGCGCAAAGAAATGCTCCCAGCAATACTGCCAGACTAATCGGGTAGTTCATGACCGGCCTTCCAGTGCTACTCCAGCCGTTGCACAGCCTGGCGCATCAGCTTTGGGGAGGTCCCCAGATGCTACTGCGTATCGCCGACATGAACATTGGCCGAGATAAGTGGACAATAGCGGCAGTCGGCGTTCGGGGCCCTGTCCGGACCGGTACCATCGCACGAGGGTATTCGTTGCGAAACGGTGTCGCAAGTCGTGCAGCCGCGGACCGTAACTGTCAGAGGTGCCGCGCAAACCGATTTGTCGCGACAAAAACGCACAGAAGGTCCGATGAATCTCTCCGCGATCCAGGCGATTGCCCCAGCTGGAAGCAAACAGATACGGCGCCACTATGCGTCCCGCCCAGTGGCGTCGACCCCGGGCAATATATTCGGCAGGAACCCTGCACGTTGAGGCATGACGCCTTACTAACGTCGTTGAACGCTCGTTGAATGGCACGCCAAGCTTGTGCGACCAAGTCCCACCGTATCCTTAGCTCACCTCGGCGAGTTCCCGCATGACATTTTCTGCGACCGTGAGAGTATTGCTCGTTTTGTCGGTACGAGCGAATTGACGCCAGGCGATCGGTACAATCGCATACACCTCACGGGGTTCAAGGGGCATCGTGAGCAGGTCGTATCCACCGCAGTTGAGAACTTCGCCCCACAGGGGTGCATCTGCGCGAGTGGAGAGGACGATCGTCTGTGGCCGTGGACTCAGGTGCTCTGTTTACCGTAAGAGATCCAGCCACTTGCCGTCAGATAGTGTGTCCTCGCAGAGCACCACGGAAATCGGTAGCAACCCGAGAGCTTGTCTTGCTTCCTGGAGGGAGGGGACCACATGCGTTTGCCACCGTGTATCGGAAAAGACACGCTCGACCTCAGTCCTGTGCTTTGGTGTGACAACCGCGAGTATAAAGATTTTGAGATGAGTGCCGTCGTCAGCCTTTGATGCTGTTTCCTGATACATATGTGCCCTCGCGTCGACGGGTGCACGCGGCTGGCCACTATATCGGCCGCTAAATATACGAAACGGACTATTTCCTGTCTCGTCACCCCCAAGCTGCTGTGCTCAATAGCCCATGTGCGCGAAACGGCGCAGGCGGAAATCGCAGAAGTTTGGCCTCGATGAACACCCTGAACGGCACACGATGGTGCTGATCGTGCAGGATTGTTTTGCAAAAGGAGTCCCACAATGGTCAACTTCAAACGCATTCTCTTTCCAGTCGAGTTCACGCCACAATGCCAGATAGCCGCACGGGACGTCGCGGCGTACGCGCGTCACTTCGATGCGGATGTCAGCCTTCTTCACGTCGAAATGCTGCCCTTCGAGCCATACGTTTGGGAACCTAAGACCGATCGCTTGAATCAAATGCTTGATCAGTTTCTTGTGAACGAATTCACCGGGCTCAAGGTACAGCGGCACGTCGCGATCGGCGATCCAGCTGAAGAGATCGTCCGCTACGCGAACAATGAAAAAGCCGACCTAATAATGATGCCGACGCACGGTCGCGGGCCGTTTCGCCGGTTTGTACTCGGATCCGTTACAGCCAAGGTTCTTCATGACACGCCATGTCCTGTTTGGACATCGGCTCACCTCGAGGTGGACCGGCCTCCCGCGCAACCCAACCTCATCAACGTCCTGTGCGCCGTAGACCTGGATGATACTGGTGTCCACACTCTCAGATATGCCGGAAATTTCACCCGCCGCACTGGCGCTCGACTCACGATTGCCCATGCCGTCCCGGCGGTAGGGACACGTCCTGAGGCCTATATGGATGCGGACCTTCGGGCCGATCTCATCGAAGCGGCTCGCGGGCGGCTCGCCGAAATGAAGGAATTGGCCGGGTGCGAGGCAGTCGTGTGTGTCGGTTCGGGAGACATTGCGCGATTCGTAAGCCACGCGGCTGAATCGCATAATGCTGGCCTTGTGATCATTGGGCGCGGTGGCAATGGCGTACTTGGCCGATTGCGTACTCACGATTATGCGATCATCCGGCGCTGTGAATGCCCGGTTCTCAGCCTCTAAGGTGGTCCGATGAGTACTGTCCAGGCGGCGCAGGTTAGAAAGAGGGTGGCCTCCCTCCACCCGTTCTTGTATCCAAAGTCGATCGCCGTAATTGGCGCTAGTGATGCGGCGGGCAAGGTTGGTCATATCGTGATGCATAACCTGCTCACTGCTTCTTTCCCCGGTGCGGTTTACGCCGTCAACTCTGCCAGAGATCGAGTTATGGGTCGGAAGGCATATCCCAACGTTGCTTCCCTTCCGGAAACTCCCGATTTGGCCGTAATTGTCACACCTGCGCGGACGGTTCCCGGCATCATTGAAGAGTGCGCGGCTAAACAGATCCCCGCTGCCTTGATCATCTCTGCTGGTTTCAAAGAAACGGGATCAGCCGGAGAAAAGCTGGAGCAAGGACTGCGCGACCAAGCTCAACGCTCGGGTATGAGAGTGATCGGGCCAAACTGCCTCGGGATAATGAGTCCGGCAGTCCATCTCAACGCCACCTTTGCTGCCTCTATGGCGCTGCCGGGACATGTGGCATTTTTGAGCCAGAGTGGTGCACTGTGTACGGCCGTGCTCGACTGGAGTCTTACGGAGAATGTCGGCTTTAGCGCTCTGATTTCACTGGGATCGATGGTGGACGTTGGGTGGGCGGACGTAATACGGCACTTCGGCCATGATCCGGCCACAAAATGCATCGTCATTTACATGGAAACTGTGGGCGATGCACGTAGCTTTGTGACGGCCGCGCGCGAAGTGGCGCTAAACAAGCCAATCGTAGCGATAAAGGCCGGACGTAGCGAGGCTGCTGCCAGGGCCACCATGTCTCATACCGGTTCGCTTGCTGGAAGCGATGAGGTATTGGACGCGGCGTTCCGAAGGTGCGGCATCCTTCGGGTCAAAACGATGGCGGACGTCTTCTATATGACAGATGTCTTGTGTAAGCAGCCGCGTCCCTCGGGACCGAAGCTGACGATTGTGACCAATGCAGGCGGGCCTGGCGTATTGGCTACCGATACGCTTGGTCGAATACGAAGGGTCGCTGGCAGAGCTGTCCTCCGTCCACGATCGAGGAACTTGATTCCTTGTTACCAGCTCATTGGAGCCATGCGAACCCAATAGACGTGCTCGGCGATGCGTCTGCGGAGACGTATTTCAATGCGACTAGATTGGCCTTAGCCGATCCCAGCACAGATGGTCTGCTCGCGATAGTGACACCCCAAGGCATGACCTCGCCCTCAGATATCGCCAAGTCACTAGTGAAGCATTACAACTCACGAAAGCCGATTCTCGCAAGTTTCATGGGTGGCAAAAGCATGGAGGAGGCAGAAGGAATTTTGAATTCCGGCGGCATCCCGTGGTTTCCGTACCCAGATTCCGCGGCCCGCGTTTTCGAGTACATGTGGCAATACAGCAGAAACCTTCATTCGTTGTACGAGACCTGCGGTTCTCGATGAAGAGGGGCTAGGCCCAACATCAAGTTCGGCCTCCACAATTATAGAAACGGCGATGCAGAGCGGCAGGACTGTATTGTCTGAAGCGGAATCTAAGCAGATACTAACGAGCTATGGCATTCCTGTCGTCGAGACCGTGGTTGCTGAGAGTGAGGAAGAAGCGGTGTGCGCCGCTGTTCGCCTTGGCTTCCCGATCGTACTGAAGCTGCACTCCGAAACGATTACCCATAAAACAGACGTGGGCGGGGTCGTGTTGAATATCGCAACGGAAGAGGCCGTTCGCCATGCATTCAACTCAGTTCGTCAGTCAGTGGACGAGAAGGTTGGACCGGGACACTTCCAGGGTGTCTCCGTTCAGCGCATGCTGCGCCGAGGTTGTGAATTGATTCTCGGTAGCAGCGAGGACCCACAGTTTGGTCCCGTCATTTTGTTCGGGCTCGGCGGTGAACTTGTGGAAGTCTTTCGAGATAGAGTTCTTGGGCTGCCACCCCTCAACACCACTCTGGCGCGTCGTCTCATGGAGCAGACCAGGGTTTTTACCGCGTTGACTGGAGTGCGGGGCCGGGCTTCGGCCGATTTAGGACTACTTGATCGAATCCTCGTCCGATTCAGCACGCTTGTAGTCGAGCAACCGCGCATTCGAGAGATAGATATCGATCCGCTGTCGGTTTCCGAGCAAGGCATCCTTGCTCTAGATGCCCGAATGATCCTGCACCCAGCGTCCCTTCCTGATGAGCGACTCCCGCGCCCGGCTATTCGCCCCTACCCAGACCAGTATGTCCGGCGAGTGGGTCACACGCGGCGGCGACCGTTTGCGCATCCGACCAATACGCCCTGAGGACGAACCAAAGATGGTGGTTTTCATGGAAAACTGTCTGATGGAACTGTGCATATGCGTTATCTTGCCGGCATCTCCTATCAGCAGAGAACAGCACACGACCGTGTGCGCGATTAATTACGATCTGAAGATGGCTTTAGTTGCGGAACGGCTGGAAAACGGCGACGGTAGGGGTGAAATCGTTGGTGTTGGCCGGCTTATTCGCGACACCGAAACGAATTCGGGCGAGTTCGCACTAATTGTCTCCGATAACTTTCAACGACGCGGGCTTGGTGCAGAGTTGCTGCGCCGACCATTGAAGATAAGTCGCGAAGAAAGGCTGGACACCATCCAAGGCTGGATCGCGCCGTCAAACGTTGCCATGCAAAACCTCAGCCGCAAGCTAGGGTTTGACGTTCGCTTCAACCGAGCGCAGAACTGATTGAGGCAACTCTTTCTGTCGCGCGCTCAACGACCGGCAGTCCAATTGCACTAAGCCCTACTGGATAAGCGACTAGGAGGCTTTTTATGACTTGTGCGGAGATAATGACGCAGCATGTCGCATTCTGCTCGCCGGACGATCGTGTAGATCTGGCAGCGATAATGATGCGCGACCGAAATGTTGGTGCGCTACCGGTGGTCGGACGGAATCATCGTCCAGTTGGCATTGTTACTGACAGGGATCTTGCCATCCACATCTGTGCGGATGGCGAAGATAGCTTCTACAAGAGGGTGCGCGAAATAATGCACTCCCCTGTCGTGTGTTGCCATGATAGCGACGACGTTCTGATGTCGCTAAAAACCATGACGGAACATCGCATCCGTCGGATTCCGATCATCGGTAAAGACGGTACATTGGTCGGAATCATTACCGCCGACGACCTCACGAGAGCGCTGGATCCGGAAGCGGTTCGAACTCTTTTGGCTGCGTTGTCTGTTGCCGGTATTCTGGAGCCAACACATGAGAATGCCACCTTCATGCAGAGGACCATTCCGAACGCGTAGATGAATGTCCTGGCTCTCAGCTGTGGGATTTCCACAATGAAATGCCAAGTGATCGCGGCCGATCTCCACGCTATTAGGTCTGATAGTGATCGCCGGCTCGCTCGTGCCTCAATTGACCGGCTTGGGGACAAGCAATTCAACGTTAAACACCGTAGAGTAAGCTTTCGGTTAGAAGCTCTGTACGAGGTGGGGATGATGGGTAATGCTCGGGAGGTTGGAAGGGATGGTATCGACAACGGGGCACGTTAGCGATGCGGCGAATACGAAGCACGGTAGAGAAGCGGCAGATCGTGGAAGAGACGCATCGTTTCGGTAATCACAACCTTTTCGTAGTCTATTATTGAAGCGCCATTGAGGCCTGAGATCGAACCCCATCTCCGAAGTACGTTTCCGCGGACCTGGGCCGCTCGAGGACCGAGATGTGGGTAATAGTGCCACGCCGATAATGGCATGAGCAGATTTGAGGCATTGAATCAGCTAGACTGCGCGATATGTGCCTTAACGCGATGCCGCTGTGCGTGCCAGAACTTCTGCAGAGGACGCGGTCATCGAGTCATAGAAAGTCGTAAATCGCCGTGGCTCAGTGGCCTTGTTATACGATTTCAGATTGTTCGCCCATCGGAACCCGATCGGCTGGTAGAACAGCTCCGCCTCGATCTTCAGCGGACCCCGCGCTGACCCGAGATTCACGTTGTAGCGGATGGTATCCGACCCACCCGTGAAATTCCCATCCTCGAGCGCCTCACCGACAACCGCGATATCCAGATCGCGACCGCGCTTGTCGAAGCCCCGCGGCAGTATCCGATTGTCTTTTAGAAACCGCACCGCTGTGAGCAGCCCAGTGGTAACTTCCCCTTTCGGGTCGCCCAGAATATCTTCAAAAATCTGAACCTGATCGCTTCTGGTGATCTCGGTGTAGTGCGGTTCGAATCGAGCGGGATCTGCATCGTTGTCGTTTCCTTCGATCGATCCGTCGCGGACGGAATGCTCCGGATTCGAACATGACGTGGCCATCGGAATCACGCACAATTAGGTGCAGCCATGATCGCCGGGACGGATACGCGGTCGGCAGTTTGTGGCCACCAAGGTTCTCCACCAGCACGTCAATGCGCACGCGGCCACCCTGCACCTCCAGGTTAGTAATGGACAGTCTTGCCGCTTCGTTCTTCAAATATGAGACAGTGTAATCCGCCGCCGAAGTCAGTTCCTGCGGCAATGCACTCACTTCGAGTTCTTCCCGATACCGGTTCAGCATCCGCTGCATGAAGAAGTTTGCGGCTACGAAGACGTGCCGTTTCATTCCATCTCTCGGGACACCAAATACGCGCGTGATCGGCGCCGGCTCGGGCACAGTTGTCATGTGGCAGTCCTGGCACGTTTTCCTGTTTTTGAAATCGCTGTTGAGCCACTCTTTGTACGGCATCTGTTCCGGCAGCGAGCCGACGGGCTTGCCGTCCGGTCCAAAAGCAGTCGTAATCAGCGTATGGCAGGTGGCGCATAGCTCGGATTTGCGCAAATGGTCGCTGCCATCATCCGTCGGCTCGAAACCTCCGGTGGATGACTGCATGATCCGTACCTGTCCCGGGTCAATTTTGAAGGGGCCGTACTCACGTCGTACGTTGGCCGAGGTCCGCTGTTTGATCTCGAAACCGCCATTGAAACTTTCCCGCGTGCCGAGGCTTGGCTGCGCTGATCTGATGGCACAGTGAGCAGTCCACACCATCGGCCGCCTTCCGGCCCTGGTTCTCATCAGATGCGAACGGCAGATGAGCAAAGACCTGGCCGAGTTTCCCCTTTGCTTTCGCTTCATATCGGGTCAGAGGCATGTGGCAGATGGAGCACTCGTCTTCGATATGCGAAACCATCTGTGGATGGTCGAGCGTTTCACGCCGTACGCTCGCCTGCCAGTAAGGATCCCGCGACGAATTCGCCATGATGCTGGCGCGCCACTCAAACCCAATCGAAACGTCCTGCCCCGAAGCTGTTTTCAGTTCGTTATGGCAGGCAAGGCAGCGGTCAGACGTCTGAAACAACGGCTCAGAGGGTTTGGCAGCGGCGCAGGCCAGAGAGACGGCCAACATTGCGAGACTGCAGGCACGTGTGGTCATCGCCATCCCTCGAACAACCCTCCGTCCTGCCGGTCCCACAAGCAGGTAGAAGATAAGTTGTACCGGCGCGCCCGGCTGTGTTGGTTGCGGGAATCCGGACACCGACGTTGAACCGGACATGCTGTCGTTTACTCAACGTGACCTGAAGCTCGGGCATAATGTCACAATTCATTTTCGCGCCGGTCATCGAGATCCCGGTCGGCGAGAAATTCCATCATTGGCGACCAGAGCCGCCCTGCTCCCGCGTTCTGATTGAAGCTCTTTCCGAGCGCAGCACGGAAAAAGACTGCGTTCGGAGCCTTAGCGGAATTGACCGGGACTTCGCCTCCACCCTGCATCTGAACAAACGTTCTGTGCGGAAGCAACTGGCCGTACATAGCGAATGTTTCAAAGATCGTCGTGCCTGTTCCGAGTCCATGTGACGTGCTGCCGACAGGAACGATCGCCTCTCCCTGAACGCTTAGAATCGATCCCCTACGCATGCTGGAGGCCAGCAGGTGCTTCAGGCCGACGCCAACGTCGCCAACACCGCCGTACCAGAGCCCTTTTTCGGGATGAACGAAATCCACCGGAACGGAGATCTCAAGCTGATTCCGTTTGCTCAGCCTCTGCTCGGTCACGATCTCGTTCGAGACGCCGGGTCCGCCTGTCGCGTTGACGGTCGTGGTGATAACGGATTCGACTCGGGGAAAGCCTTCTCGGTCAGGAGCGGCCTGGGAAGGTTCAGTTCTCCCCGCGGCCATCCCTCGGATTTGCAGAACGTACGCAGATAGCGGACAACTGCGTCGATCTGTTCGGAAGTCAGTGCGCCGCCGAAAGACGGCATGATCTGAGAAAAGCCGCGGCGCGGGCCGCCGTCACGGATGATGGATTTCCAGGCCCGGTTGTCCTCGGGCGTTGTCTGATCACATTCCGTGAAGTCGGGGAAGGTATCAGGCCGGTCAAACGCGGTAGTGCTCTCCGGAGCACCCTTGCCGTCGCCGCCATGACAAGCCCGCACAGCCTGCTTCGAAGATGGCCCGCCCCGATTTGAGACCGGCGGCCCCGGTCGATTGCGCCCATACCCTGTCCGCGAGTGCCGGAAGAAGGAGCAGCAGCAGGAAGAAAACAGTTCTTTGTGCATTATTGGACCGGAAGGCGAAGTGATCACATCCAGATTCCTGGCATGCACATCTGAAAATCTTCCTCACATCAGCCTTTCAGTTCATAGGTTAACCAAAATGTGCATGGGTCCTGACTCACCCCTTTTCGTCTCGCGTGCAGTTGACGCATCCCCATACGCGCGAGCGACTGTCCTGACGCGCCTCCGCGGACTACGGCAAGATCTCCATGAATATGAAATTCCCACAGCGGGATCTTTTGTCGGAGCCTCGCTAACTGCTACTTGTTCGGCTGAAGGGCTGAAGCCGGCAAATAATGAAAAAATTCCGGCCCACAATGCGCTGGCCTGGATGGCCAAGCCAGGCACTACGTCACTCTGACGAAGGATCTCTCATACCGTGATTCGACGAATGATGCTCCGATTCGTCAAAGTGCCGCCGAGCGCAGTGCGCTTACACGACAGAGCTAAATCTCATGACAACTTGAGTGCCGCCTATGACTGCGTCCGTAGTGTTCTGTCAAGAATTCATCCACATCCAGGTTGGAGTTGTGTAACCAACTTCATAAAGGAGTGGAAAGGAAGGTCCCTGCTCTCCGGACTACCTTCATAGATGGTCAGCTGATGTCTTTGATCGTGTCTCTGCACGTAATAGCGGGCATCGCGACGGCCGGGTACGCACCGGCCATCGGATTCGCCCATTTCTGCCAGACTGGTGGCGTTTTCAGGCATCACCGGCGCTGCCCTGGCTATCATCGCCTTCGCAATCTTCGTTTCAACGTGGCATAGATTTTTTCGGTGACCTCATCTCTATTTCTCAAGAAGATCGTAGGTAGCAGCGTGACATCCGCGGCGCAAATTAACCGGTCCCCCGCGTGGTTTCCCCACGTAAGTTCGTACTACACCGATGTTGCGTCCAGGAGGATGTGTTCAACTGCGGCACCCAGCCCGAGATGACCGCCCGGGTTAGCGAGAGTGTCGACATGAGTGGAAGGATGCCTTGCAAACCGCCAATCGCATAACTCCGTCGTGATTAGTCTTCCAAGCCATCGGGCGAACTAACGGAAGTGCTGCCATCCGGCATTTCGCCTCTCGCAAAAGCCCTAAGAAAAGGACGCGCTAACTGGGCGAAATCTCCTCCACTGTCGTGCTCGCCCAATGTCACAGAGCTGGCAGATAACGGAGAGGGTGTAACGCCGCCAGCAGATTACTGGACCCCCGGCTCGCCCGACAAAAGCATCGGAAACTTGCTAAAACCAGCACACTGCTGATACGAGCGGGCAATCTCCGCGGCGTCTGCGATGATCTTTTCAGGGAGACTGCGGTTCGAATTCGTTCGACGTTTATAAATATCAGAGTTTTGCCGTATTCGCTTTCCAGGCGCACAAATTCTTCTGGGTTTTGAAATATCAAGACTTCACGACAACGTGAGTACATCGGTTCGGGTCCGAGACAACCATTTGTAAGCGCAGTGTTAGCGCACTCACCTGCGCCATCTCGCGCACAGCCGCCTCGGCAAAGCGCTTGATTCAAAAAGCCGCATCATTTGGTGACAGTCTTGCGGGAGTAGGTGTTGAGGAATGTGGCTCAACTATACGTTCCTGAGGCTTGGCCTGATTGGGACAGTACTTTCGTTGACAATTGGATTCCTGCTGTCGAGGGCCATTTACGGCTCCGAAGTAGAGAGAAGCGATGCTCAAAGTAAAGATACAACCAAAGGTGGTCATGGACACACACGCTCGCGCGGCCAAAGGTGCGGTGGATGTAGAACGTGCATCGAGAGTCACCTTGGAGTTTGTGGAGCGCAACGTCGAAATCAACGACGACAAGCTTAAATTTGTCGCAGCCGAGGAATTGAATCCACCCAAGGCCCGCATAACCCTGCGGCTCGCGCTCATGAAAACAAACGAACCAAAGCAGATTCAACGAATGCTCGACGAATACTGAAGTCGAAACTAGCGATGCGCAGAATATTCGGAGGCCTGGGAATGAGAAGAATAGCTGGCAATCGCCTTGGAGTTCGATGGCGCCTCGCCGCTTTCTTTTTCGGTTTGAGCGTTGCTTGCGCTGAACAGACAACGGGCACCGACCCGAATGCACTATGGAAGGTTTGGCACCAAATCTACGGCTTTGCCATGCTGGATGCCGGCTACGATTTCAAGCAGACACATCCGGATTGGTTCGACGTCGTTCGGCCCACCAAACTCCCATCGAAGAAGAACGAGTTCGGGGCTGACGGAAATACGTACTTCAGCGTCCGGCAGACCCGTTTCGGCGATAAGTCCGAGATTCCGACTCCGCTCGGCCCTTTGTCGACAATCTTCGAATTCGAACTCTTCGGAACGGGCGTCGATGCCGGTCAGACAACTTTCCGACTCCGCCATGCCTACGGCGAAATGGGTCAGTTTGGAGTGGGTCAAACCTGGAGTCCGTTCATGGACACCGATGTCTTTCCCAACTCAGTGGAGTATTGGGGCCCGACTGGCATGGTCTTTTTCCGAAATGTGCAATTCCGCTGGATGCCGTTGAAGGGTGAGTCCCGCATCACCTTCGCCGTGGAGCGGCCTGGTGGCAGCGCCGATCAGGGACGCTACGCGAACAGGATCGAACTCGAGGATGTCAGGCCACATTTTCCGGCGCCGGATTTCTCCGGCGAGGCGCGGCTTGGCAGAAAGTGGGGTTATATTCGGGCAGCCGGAATTCTACGGCGAATTCAATGGGTGGACGTCGGTACCGATCAGTTTGACCTCTCGGGCGACGCTTGGGGATGGGGCATTAATTTGAGCTCGAATCTCAAAGTTCACAACCACAACGTCGTCAAACTTCAAGTCGTTTATGGAAAGGGAATTCAGAACTACATGAACGACGCTCCAGTAGACATCGGTCCTGTCCCGAATCCGGGCAATACCCGGACACCGCTCACCGGGAAACCAATACCGCTCCTTGGAATCGTCGCATTTTGCGACCACTATTGGAGTCCGAAATGGAGCAGCACGATCGGCTATTCCCGACTCGATACCGACAACACTTCGGGGCAGGCAGACAACGCGTTCAGGACTGGGCAATATGCCCTCACCAATCTCTTGTATTACCCCGTGAAGGACGCCCTGGCGGGTGTTGAGTTTCAGTATGGCTATCGCAAGAATTTCCGGGATGGATGGAGCGTGCCTGATTACCGGATTCAGTTCTCGTTCAAGTACAACTTCTCCTTCCGAATTGGAGGATAGGTGTGTTTCATTCGGCAGGCTTTCCTGCCTTAGGAGCAAGTATGAAATTCAAGAATGGTCGAGAAAAGACAGCTTTTCTATTGCCAGAGCTCCTGAACGTAAATGATGTTCCGGCAGGCGTCGACCGCCGGGCATTCCCGATGCTCAGCGCCATCATCAGCTCGGCGGCAGTGATCACCGGCTGCTCAGTCTACAACAAGGCACAACAATGCGCGTGTAGCCGATGCTGCGGAGCGGAGGTAACGACCAATCATTCTGCGAGTGCCCGCACCGGGTCCGAAACATTACGCGCTGCAAAGGATTGGTCACCTGCGTGCTAGGTTCCTAGATGAAGGCTGACATCTGGAGGGACACCATGGCAACGAAAATCAACACACTGACCGCGAATATCAGCTCGCGAAAAGCGATGCTTGAATTAAAGCGCGAGCAGTTGCTTGGCACGTCTCGAGACCGGGAGGAGATATTAATAGAGACTCTTCCCGACCCGGCGGACCGGGTGAAATCCCTAACCGACTGTGATATTGCTGTCCAGCGGCTCGATCACAGATCTCGACTGATTCACGACATCGACGCGGCGTTGGAGAAGTTGCAAAACCATACCTACGGGAGTTGTGAGAGATGCGGTCAGCCGATCTCTTCGAAGCGGCTCGATGCGCTTCCTTGGTCCCGCCTCTGTTTCGCGTGCCAGTCCGACATCGAATCGATAGAGCGGGTCCCGGCGCTTCATTTTAAGCGGGCTGCCTCGGCGCATCCAAAGAACGCAACCCCTTCAGGTGCGGCTCTTCGCGGGGGTTAAAAGGCGCAATGGCTCACGCATCTCCATGGGAGAAAGTTGCGGCAGCATGCGAGTTGTGCGGCGCATTCTGTGAAAGCGTGCTGCTTTGGAATGTCCGCAGAAGACGCTGACGACCGCGTCATTGAAATCTCGGTGACGATGCTCAACAGCGCGCTGAGCGGGTTCACAGACAACCTCGGCTAAAAAGGGCCGGATAGGAGGCTTCTATGCTAAACATACGCGGATGGGTGGGCTTGATTGTCATAGCGCTGTTCACACTATCAGCTGGTGCGACGGATGAACGTCAGACAACTTCTCCACGTGAGAAGAGGTTCAGCGGCATGGTCGAACTGGTTGATCAAAGCTACTGCCAAATCTGCCACTGCGTTGAGATCTTAGTCACCCTCAAGACGGCCACGGAGCGTTTGGAAGTACGGCTCGGACCGAAACCATATTTGGAAGAACGTGATTTTCATCTATCCCGAGGCGACCAGATCGAAGTCACCGGAATTAAGTACAGGGATATAGATAAGATGGTTGTCCTTGCGAATCAAGTGCGCAAGGGCGGAGAGACCTTGATTCTCAGGGGCAAGTTCGGACAGCCTGCATGGATACAACTACACGGGCACACTTGTCCGGTCTGCGGAAATTAGGCAACCTCTTCTTGAGGTTATTCGCGGCAGCAGCCTTCAACTGCTGCCGGCTGGAAGGCGAAGGGAGAAATGCATGTTGACAAAAATTGGCATTAATGGTTTTGGCAGAATCGGACGGTTGGTCTTGCGTGCCGCATTGAACCGTCGCGAAGTGGAGGTCCTCGGCATTAACGACCCGTTCATCGATGCGGACTACATGGCGTACATGCTGAAGTATGATTCCGTGCATGGGCGTTTCAAGGGTTCCGCAGAGTCGCGCGATGGCAAATTGGTCGTGAACGACAAGCCAATCGAGGTGTACGCCGCAATGCAGCCGAAGGAGATTCCTTGGGCGGCGTGCGGCGCCGAATATATTGTCGAATCCACTGGCGTCTTCACGACCCTTGACAAGTGCTCAGCGCATTTAAAGGCCGGAGCCCGCAAGGTCGTAATCACCGCGCCTTCAAAGGATGCTCCGATGTTTGTCATCGGAGTCAATCAGGACCAGTATCGGGCGGAGATGAACGTCGTCTCGAATGCGTCTTGCACTACGAATTGCCTGGCGCCTTTGGCTAAAGTGATCCACGACAGGTTTGGGATTACAGAAGGCCTGATGACGACGGTACATGCGACCACGGCAACACAGAAAACGGTTGACGGTCCATCGAAAAAGGACTGGCGCGGCGGGCGTGGTGCGGCATCGAACATCATTCCGTCGAGCACTGGCGCAGCGAAGGCCGTCGGCAAGGTAATACCTGAGCTTAACGGCAAGTTGACTGGGATGGCATTCCGCGTACCAACGGCGGATGTCTCCGTAGTCGATTTGACCTGCCGCTTGGCCAAGCCGGCTTCCTACGAAGAGATCAAAGCCGCGATGAAATCCGCCTCTGAAGGTCCACTGAAGGGAATTATGGGATACACCGAGGACGACGTCGTTTCGTCCGACTTCATCGGTGAGTCTTGTACCTGCGTCTTTGATGCCAAGGCCGGCATTGCGTTGAACGATCAATTCGTGAAGCTGGTCGCTTGGTACGACAACGAGTGGGGCTATTCCTGCAAGGTGCTGGATCTGCTGATGCACATGGCTGAGACTGACAAAGCTGCAACTCTTGCGAGCAAGCCACTTATTGCCAACAAAGCTGCTGTAATGCGGTGAAGCGGCTGAAGTTGGCCATGTCTACTGACCGGAGATCTCCGGTTGCACTGAAGGAGCAAGCATGAACGTCGGTATTGTTGGATGTGGTTTCGTCGGCAGTAGCGCAGCATATGCGCTCACATTGGGCGGCGTGGTCACGGAGATGGTGCTCGTCGATCTCAACGCGAACCTTGCCCGCGCGCAAGCGGAGGATCTTCTCCATGCCACCCCGTTTTCTGCCCCAGTGCGAATCATGGCCGGCGACTACGCCGATCTTGAAGGGTTCGGACTAGTTGTCCTGGCGTGTGGTGTTGGGCAACGGCCCGGGGAAACGCGTCTCGAGCTCCTGAAACGCAACGCCCTCGTGTTCGAAAAGGTTGTTCCCGAAGTGATGAGATACGCGCCCGACGCTATCCTGTTGATAGCCTCGAATCCTGTGGATGTGATCACGCAGATAGTGACCGACATCGTTAGGATTCCTTCGCAACGGGTGATCGGGTCGGGTACGATTCTGGATACTGCGCGGTTTCGGGCTTTGATCGCAGACGCCTTGGGCGTTTCGCCCAAATCGGTCCACGCCAATGTGATTGGCGAGCACGGCGACTCGGAGGTGCTGCTGTGGTCTAGCGCCAGAGTCGGAGGGGTAAGCCTAACAGATTTTGCTGGGCAAATCGGAGTTCCGGTGACCCGCGACACCGGGATGCGTATCGATGATGGTGTTCGGCGTGCGGCGTACCGGATTATCGAGGGCAAGGGCGCCACCTACTATGGCATCGGTGCAGGCTTGGCGAGAATCGTGCGCGCGGTGCGGAACGATGAGCGTGTGGTACTGACCGTCTCTACGCGCACGATTGGCGTCGCTGATTTCCCGGAAGTCTGTTTTTCTCTTCCAAGGATTGTCGGCTCCGCTGGGGTTCTGGCCACTCTGCGGCCGACACTATCGGACGAAGAATACCAAGCTCTCATGAAAAGCGTGGGCGTCATTCAAGGCGCCGCGGCCGGCTTGGCTTCCTAATAGGCCGATAGGAGCGCTCGCCAGTGCCGATTGCTCCCATGGATGTGGCGCCGCCGTTGATACCGGAGCCAGTCTAGCTCACCGCTTCAGAAGTTGTACGTACTTTCCTGTGCCAGAATTCATGCCGATCCAAAGCTCTTGCTACCGGGGGGCGCCCGCCTCGTCTCCTTCATCAACGGTAATAAGGCCCAGCAGAGAGCAACCGATGATCCATCCAAGGAGGACAGTAGCCGAACGCATGACTGCCTCGGCATGAAAGGAAGTTTGCATCAGGCCACATAGAATGTCTGCCGGTCTTGAAGACCGTGATCAGGACTGCGTTCGAAGCGCGCTGCAAGGGAGGTTGCGATGAAGCTCCGCAACCCCCAGGTCTTGTTTTCTAAGATCGAACGAATTGACCTTTATAATCGACTCGCTGCTTTATATACGAGTTCACTTCCGCGGAGCTCGAAAAATCCTACCGCTAGAACGGCCACTTCCACGAAACGATTTCCGGACTGTCGATGCCATGTGCGTAAGCGTAGGTGCGGCAGTCGCACTGCCGGTCGCGATACTTCTCTTTCGCGTGGGCGCCGATACGCTGAAGCTTCGGAGTGCGGTCGATCACGTCGATCGCCAGGCTGAAACGATCGATCTCGTTGTTGATGGCCAATTCCATCGGTGTATTGATGTTGCCCTTTTCCTTGTATCCGCGCACATGCATATTCTTGTGATTGGTGCGGCGGTACGCCAGCCGGTGAATCAGCCACGGATAGCCATGAAAATTGAAGATGATCGGTTTGTCGACTGTAAACAGCGAATCGAAATCCCGATCGGTCAGACCGTGAGGGTGCTCCGTGCTGGGCTGAAGCTTAAATAAATCAACTACATTGATAAACCGAATCTTCAGATCAGGGAAGTCCGCGCGGAGCATCGCGATAGCGGCCAGCGCTTCCTGAGTGGGGATGTCACCGGCTGATGCCATCACCACGTCGGGCTCGCTACCGTCATCGTTGCTCGCCCAGTCCCAGATGCCGATTCCTTTGGTGCAGTGCCTGATCGCGGCGTCCATGTCCATGTACTGCAGGTGCATCTGCTTGTCCGAGACGATCACATTGATATAGTTCTCGCTGCGCAGGCAATGATCGGCGACCGACAGAAGAGAATTCACATCAGGAGGAAGATAGATTCGTGTGACGTCAGCACTTTTGTTCACTACAACATCCAGGAATCCTGGATCCTGGTGAGTAAAGCCGTTGTGATCTTGCCGCCAAACTGTCGAAGTAATTAGTAGATTGAGCGAAGAAATCTCCTCTCTCCAGGACAAATGGTTGCAAATCGATAGCCACTTCGCATGCTGATTGAACATGGAATCGATCACATGAACAAAGGCTTCGTAGGTAGAGAGGAAGCCATGCCGTCCGGTGAGGAGGTAACCTTCGAGCATTCCCTCTACGGTGTGCTCGCTCAGCATCTCAATCACGCGCCCGTCGGTGGCCAGTTCGCCGCCATCCGCGTCTTCAGGAAAATACTCTGCAATCCAGAACTTCTTGCTGACCTCGTAGATGTCCTGCAACTTGTTGGATGTGTTTTCGTCCGGACCGAAGACCCGGAAGCGATCCATGTTCGCTTTCATCACATCCCGGAGGAAAGCTCCCAAAGGACGCGTGTTCTCAGCTTCGATCTGCCCGGGTTTTTCGACCTTCAGGCGGTATCCCCGGAAGTCCGGCAGCCGTAGGGGCTTTTTAAGGAGTCCGCCGTTTGCGTGCGGATTCGCTCCCATTCTGCGCAGACCGGTTCGGCGCCAGCTCTTTGAGTTCCGGAATGAGCCTGCCATTCGCATCGAACAGTTCCTCCGGCTTTTGCGCACGCATCCAGTTCTCGAGGACCTTCAGGTTTGCCGGGTTCTTCTTAACGTCGGCGAGTGGCACCTGGTGCGCCCGCCAGAAGCCCTCCAGCCTGTGGCCGCCGATTTCCTCCGGCGCACCCCAGCCCTTTGGTGTACGCAGCACAATCATCGGCCAGCGAGGGCGGCTAGCAACTCCGGAGGCACGCGATTCCTGCTGGGCCTTTTTGATGTCCGAAACGCATTGCTCCACGGTCGCGGCCATCGCCTGGTGCATGCTCTCGGGGTCAGAGCCCTCCACAAAGTATGGCGTCCATCCGTAGCCGCGGAACAGGTTTTCCACTTCCTCATGGCTGATTCGGGCCAGCAAGGTCGGGTTGTTGATCTTATAGCCATTGAGGTGAAGAATTGGCAGAACAGCACCGTCGCGGATCGGGTTCAGGAATTTGCTGATGTGCCAGGAAGTTGCCAGTGGGCCCGTTTCTGATTCTCCGTCGCCGACAACCGCCGCAACGATCAGGTCAGGATTATCGAAGGCAGCGCCGCAGGCGTGAGAAAGTACATACCCGAGCTCACCGCCTTCATGGATTGAACCAGGCGTCTCGGGAGTGCAGTGACTACCGATGCCTCCGGGAAAGGAAAACTGCTTGAAAAATTCCCGCAATCCTTCATTGTCTTCACTCTTCTCTGTGTAGATCTCGGAGTAGGCGCCCTCGAGATAGACGGGGCCGAGTACGCCGGGAGCACCGTGGCCTGGTCCGGCGAGAAAAATCATGTTCACGTCATACTTCTTTATCAGCCGGTTGAGGTGAATGTAGGCAAAAGACAACCCGGGACTCGCTCCCCAATGCCCGAGTAGCCGGTTCTTAACATGCTCCGGCTTGAGAGGTTCTTTCAGCAGGGGATTGTCCTGCAGATAGATCATGCCCAGGCTCAGGTAATTGCAGGCCCGCCAGTACGCATCGGTCTTGCGCAATACGTCGGCGCTGAGCGGCGCTCCTGGCACGGTGGATCTGGCTCTTCCGTAGGCACTCAGGGAGCCGTCTTCCGTCGTTTGCGCTACGGCTGGCGTGGACTTTTCCCTTACTTGCATTGTCTTGGCTGGCATATTCTGGTTCTCCTTATTTCGAAATCAGAGTCTCGTGCAGGTTCATTGCAATCCCGCTGAAGATTAGGTTCAACCGGACCCAGGGGATCTTGGCACGAGCTATAGGCTCGATGGGGCGCAAAGAACGAAACCGGTGCGTAGCCCCAATAATTGGTTCGTCCCGGTGGGGCATCCTGAGCATCGAATTGAAACACAGGGAGCAGTTCGACCGCTGTGATGCCAAGTTGCTGAAGGTTCGGAATCTTCTCGACCAGGCGTGCGTATGTGCCACGCTTGGACTCGGTCACGCCGGAGCTGGGATTAGCGGTAAACCCGCGCACGTGCATCTCGTAGATGATGGTGCGTGAGCAGGGCCGCTTCAGAGGTGTGTCCCCTTCCCAGTCGTACGAGTGCGGATCCGCCACCACGCTCTTCATAGCAGTCGCAGCATTGTCGCCCTCCACACGGGCTGCGTCTCGGCTATAGTTTTTCGGAACCGCCACGGCGCGGCCGTAAGGGTCGAGGAGGAGCTTGGACGCATCAAAACGAAGGCCGCGCGCAGGATCGAATGCTCCATGAGCCCGAAACCCGTATAATTGGCCCCCCTGCACACCGGGAACGAACAGGTGCCAATAGTGGTACGTACGATTGATCACGGGATCGATGGAGATCACCCGCGCGGGCCGATTGTCATCCTCGCGATCGAAGAGCAGCAATTCCATTCCGGAAGCGCTCCGGGAGAAGATGGAGAAATTGGCGCCTCCGGGAACCAGGGCAGCCCCCAGGGGATAGCTCCAACCGTTTTGAACGGCGCTCGGAGCTACGATCGTTTGCTGACCCAGGACAGCCTGATTGACGACACTCATGACTCACCACCGGCCCAGCAATTCTTTCGCGAACAGCACAACCCTGTCCGGATCGAACCCAAACTTCCTTTGGAGTTCTTTCAGTGGAGCCGAAGCCCCAAAAGTCTCCATGCCGATGATGCGCCCGGAGGAGCCGACATAGCGCTCCCATCCGAAGGTCGATGCCTGTTCGATCGCGATGCGTGCCACCACCTCGGGCGGCAATACGGAGGCCCGATATTTGCGGGTCTGCTGCTCGAAAACATCCCAGGAAGGCATGGAGACCACTCGCGATCGGATTCCTTCAGCAATCAAGATCTCGTGAGCTTGGACCGCGAGAATCAGCTCACTTCCGGAAGCAATAAGAATGACTTCGGGTTTGCCTTCCGGAGCGTCAGCGAGTACATAAGCGCCGTGCGACACGCCCGATGCGGGCGCGTATTTGCCGCGGTCCAGAGTAGGCAGAGCTTGGCGAGACAGCGCCAGCACGGCAGGCTCATGACGCAGTCGCATGATGTAACGGTAGGCCTCGACTACCTCGTTGGCATCTCCGGGACGCATGGTAACCAGGCCGGGGATGGCGCGCAACGACGCCAAATGTTCTACGGGTTGGTGGGTTGGGCCGTCTTCTCCGTCTCCCATGGCGTCGTGGGTGAAGATGTAGATTGCAGGCAGTTCCATGAGCGCGGAGAGCCTCATGGCCGGTCGCGCATAGTCGGCAAATACAAAAAAACTTGCCCCATACGGGCGGAGCTTGGAGAGGGCGAGACCGTTAACGATAGCTGCCATGGCATGCTCCCGGATACCGAAATGCAGATTTCTGCCGCTTGGGTTACCGGCCTGGAAATCTCCTGCCCCCGCCAAAATGGTTTTGTTCGACGGCCCGAGATCCGCCGACCCGCCAAGCAACCACGGGACGTTGTGCGCCAGCACGTTCAGAACTTTGCCCGAAGCTTCCCGACCTGCGAGGCCTTTCGGATCGGCTGGAAAAACGGGGAGGTCACGATCCCATCCAGCCGGGAGCTCACGCCGCTCGATCCGGTCGATTTCGGTAGCGAGCTCTGGATGCGCGAGACGATACCCATTAAAGGTCTCGATCCACGCTGCTCTGGCATTCGCGCCTCGCGCGCCGATGCCCTCGGCGAAGTGGTTGTAGACGTCATCCGGCACCAGGAATTCCGCATCTTCAGGCCACGCGTAGTAGCGCTTTGTGAGGCGAACCTCCTCCTCGCCGAGCGGCTCACCGTGCGCAACGGCTTTGCCCTGCTTATTCGGGGATCCATAGCCGATATGGCTGTCCAGAACGATGAAGGTCGGCCGGCCCTTGGTCTGCTGGAAGATCTGGAGTGCGTGCTCGATCCGATCTATGTCGTTCGCATCGCTAACGCGCAGAACATTCCAGCCATACGCCAGGAACCGCGATGCGACGTCTTCCGTGAACGTTATGTTGGTATCGCCTTCGATCGTGATGTGGTTGTTGTCGAAGATCCAGCAAAGGTTGTCCAGCCCAAGATGGCCCGCCAACGATGCCGCTTCCGAAGAAATGCCCTCCATCAGGCACCCATCGCCGCACACTGCGTAGATCCTGTGATTGAAGATTTCGAAGCCGGGTCGGTTGTAACGGTTGGCAAGCCACTTTTCCGCGATGGACATTCCGACACTGGTCGCTACACCCTGTCCGAGTGGACCCGTGGTAGTTTCAACGCCGGAGACCCAGCCAAACTCCGGGTGTCCCGGCGCGTGGCTGTCCAGCTGCCGGAAGTGCCTAATGTCGTCAAGCGTCACTGCGGGTTTTCCCAGCCGTTCGTACTCGCTGTTGACAGCCCGGGTTCCGGTGAGATGCAGCACAGACCAGAGCAGCATCGAGGCATGGCCGTTGGACAGCACGAACCGGTCGCGATTGGGCCAGATCGGGTCCTGTGGGTCGAATTGCATAACGCGATTCCAAAGCGTGTAAACCAGGGGAGCGAGCGCCATTGGCGTGCCGGGGTGCCCGGACTTGGCCCGCTCTACGGCGTCGATCGAAAGCGTGCGTATCGTGTTAATACTCAGCTGAACAAGGTCTGCGCCTATTTTCGGTTCAACGAGAAGCGGTATGCTCATGCGTCTCTCCTTGTTGCTCCCGGGCCAAAACTTTCGCGAGCCGGCGCTGGTGCCGTTGTTCCTGACTGTACTCGGCTGCCAGGAACGTCTGTACCAAATCCCAGGCCACCGCCGGACCTTCGGTCCTGCCTCCCAGACAGATGATGTTGATGTGATCGTCCTCGACTCCCTGACGAGCGGAGAAGTGGTCGGGGATCAATGCGGCGCGGATACCCGGAATCTTGTTTGCACATACGGATGCGCCAACGCCGCTGCCGCAAATTGCCACTCCGCGCTCCACTCGGCCATTCGCGACAGCCTCAGCCAGCGGGATCACGAAATCCGGATAGTCATCATCGGGATCGTGGGCATACGCGCCGAAGTCAATCACCTCGTAACCAGCGGCGCGGAGTTGCGGCGCCAACTCCTCCTTCAATTCGAAGCCTCCGTGATCAGTGGCTATACCGACGCGCATTTGATCCTTCATCATTCAGCCTCCTTGAACTTCCGATAGCGGCGGATGAGAGCGTTTGTTGAACTGTCGTGAGCGAGTTCCGGCTCCGCCTCGCTCTCCAGTTCGGGGATAATACGCTGCGCCAGCACTTTGCCAAGCTCGACACCCCACTGATCGAATGGATTTATCTGCCAGATCGTGGCCTGGGTAAACACAGAGTGCTCGTATAGAGACACAAGCTTGCCGAGGATTTCGGGCGTCAGTCGCTCTGCCAGGATTGTGTTCGACGGCCGGTTGCCCTCGAAGACTCGGTGGGGCGCGAGCCAGTCCGGGGCGCCTTCGGCTTTCACTTCCTGGAGACTCTTGCCGAACGCCAGTGCCTCTGCCTGCGCGAGAACATTTGCTATGAGCATGTCATGGTGACGGCCGATCGGGTTCAGCGGCCGTGCGAAAGCTATGAAGTCGCATGGGATCAATCCGGTCCCCTGATGAATTAACTGGTAGAACGAGTGCTGGCCGTTAGTTCCGGGCTCGCCGAAGTAAATCGGGCCTGTTTCACAAGTTACGCGGCTCCCGTCGAGCATGACCTGCTTCCCGTTGCTCTCCATCGTCAGCTGCTGCAAGTAGGCAGGAAAGCGTTTCAGGTATTGTTCGTACGGCAAAACCGCAACTGTCTGCGCGCCGAAGAAGTTGGTGTACCACACAGACAGGAGGCCCATGATGACGGGCAGGTTGCGATCGAACGGGGCAGTGCGAAAATGTTCGTCCATCTGATTGCAGCCGCCAAGCATTGCACGAAAGTTCTCTGGGCCGATTGCCAGCATCGTGGAGAGTCCGATCGCCGAGGTCATGGAATAGCGCCCTCCGACCCAGTCCCAGAACTCGAACATATTCGCGGTATCAATCCCGAATTTCGCCACTTCCGCCGCGTTGGTAGAGACGGCGACAAAATGCTGAGCGATAGACTTTTCGTCACCCCCGACGCCCGCCAGCAACCAGGCGCGTGCGGTGTGGGCGTTGGTCATCGTCTCCAGCGTCGTGAACGTTTTCGAGGAGACGATGAAGAGCGTTTCCGCTGGATCGAGATCACCGACCGCTTCAAGGAAGTCGGTACTGTCAACGTTGGAAACGAATCTGAATATCATTGCGCGATTGCTATAGTGCCTGAGCGCTTCATAGGCCATCACTGGTCCTAGGTCGGAGCCGCCGATGCCAATATTGACAATGTTGCGAATGGGCTTTCCTGTGTGACCTTTCCACGTAGCGCTGCGGACGCGGTCGCAGAAATCAGCCATCCTGTCGAGCACAGCGTGAACCTGGGGCACGACGTTCTGCCCGTCCACAAGTAGTGTCGCGCCTCGTGGCGCGCGCAGGGCGACGTGCAATACTGCTCGATTCTCCGTGATGTTGATCTTGTCTCCTCGAAACATGGCATTGATCCGCTGCCGCAGACCGCACTCCTCTGCAAGTTCGAGCAGGAGGCTAAGAGTTTCTCCGGTGATTCGGTTCTTGGAGTAGTCGAGGTAAAGTCCCAAGGCATCGATGGAGAAACGGCTGTTGCGCTCCGGGTCTTTTGCGAACAAGTCCCGGAGATGCCAGTTTCGGAGTTCCGTAAAATGTGATTCGAGCTTCTTCCATGCTGCCCGTCCTGCCAGCGGCATAACGCGCGGTCCGTCTGCGACTGTTTGCATTCTCATGCTCCTTTGCTAAGCAACGACGTGTCTAACTAGCCTTCTGGAGCAGGGCGGTTTTGGATGCGATCA
Source organism: Bryobacteraceae bacterium (assembly GCA_963833675.1). Classification (GTDB taxonomy): domain Bacteria; phylum Acidobacteriota; class Terriglobia; order Bryobacterales; family Bryobacteraceae; genus DASQDN01. The sequence continues at coordinate 59,529 of CAWHYW010000039.1, forward strand.
CGTTCATCAGATCGTTCCACGATTTCACGAAGGACTTGGCTCCTTCCTCCTGGAGGCGGACGGCCACCGCATCGATGTCGACGCCCGCGTCTGCGAACTGCGTGAGAACTTGCTCGCAGTCGCCTCCGTCCGCCGGCAGGATGGGGCCGAGTTGATTATGGTTCGCGAGTGCTTTCAAGGTGCCCTCAGGCATGGTGTTCACCGTAAACGGAGCTGCGAGCGCTTTCACGTATAAGATGTCCGAAGCCGATGGATCCTTGGTTCCAGTGCTCGCCCACAAAACGCGCTGCGGGCGCGCGCCAGCGTTGTAAACCCGATGCCATCGAGGCGAACTGAGCAGATCGCGGGCGGCCTTGTAAGTACGCTGTGCGATTGCGATACCGAGCTTATTGCGTAGCTTGTCAGGGATTGTGCCGGCAACAGCGGCGTCCCAGCGGCTGATGAAGACCGATGCCACTGATCCAACATTCGGGTTGAGCCCCGCGTCGAGGCGCCGCTCAATGCCCCGAAGGAACGCCTCGGCTGCGGCAACATAGTGCTCCCGAGAGAACAACAGGGTTACATTGATTGGCACACCGGCAAAAATCGCCTCCTCGATTGCGGGCAGCCCCTCCGCAGTGCCTGGAATCTTGATAAAGACGTTGGGATACTTAGCACGGGCAGAGAGATCTTTTGCCGAGCGTAGCGTGCTATCAGTGTCGTAGGCGAGCAAAGGTGATACCTCCAGCGACACCCACCCGTCCACGGTATTAGTTCGGTCATAGATCGGCCGAAACAGTTCGGCTGCGTGGGTGATGTCCTCGAGAGCGACGTCAAAGAAGAGTTCTTCACCGTTTTTCCCGTTCGCGATCTTCTCGCGGATCGGAGCATCGTACGAGCGGCTGTTTTTGATCGCGTTCTCGAAAATCGTCGGATTCGAGGTGAGCCCCGTCACTGACAACTCATCGATGTAGCGTTTGAGCGTGCCTGTGTCCAGCAGGTCACGGGTGATGTTATCGAGCCAGATACTCTGACCCAGGTTATGTAGTAATTGCGTTGCTTTCATCGTGTCACCTCTGTAACCGGAGACTGAATGGGGGCGGTGCGATTAGCGGCAGTCGTTAGCTCGCCCAGCCATTCAAAGTTCCGGGCACTTAACATGTTTTCGGTTGCGCGCCAGCGCCAGTTTCCTTCCGCCCGGCCCGGCACGTTCATGCGGCCCTCGGGGCCAAGATTGAGCAGATCCTGCAGCGGAGTCATCGCGACCGCAGCAGGAGACGACCAAGCCATGCGGATCATCTCCGGTGCAGCATCGCGAATCTCGCCTTCAGGTCGCCTGAGGTAATTCCAGAAACATCGCCGCTCCCGATCCGGCAACTGCGCGAACCATTCGCGAGTTGTGGCATTGTCGTGAGTACCCGTGTATGCGACTGTGTTGGCCGAGTAATTGTCAGGGAGGTGAGGGTTATCAGAGTTGCCGTCGAAGGCAAATTGCAGCACCCGCGTTCCGGGTATATCGAACTGGTCGCGAAGTGCGGATACGTCAGGAGTGATCAGGCCCAAGTCCTCTGCGATGAAGGGCAGAGTGCCCAACTCGCTCTGCACGGTTCTGAAGAAATCAGCGCCGGGGCCGGGTACCCATTCCCCGGCTTCCGCGGTAGGCGCTCCTGCGGGCACATGCCAGGCGGCCGCGAACGCGCGGAAATGATCCAGGCGGATCACGTCCACATGGGCCAGAAGGGCCCGCAGCCGGTCGATACACCAGGCATATCCGGTGCGCGCATGAGCTTGCCAGTCATAGACTGGATTGCCCCAGAGCTGCCCCTGTGCGCTGAAGTAATCGGGTGGCACTCCCCCCACGAATCGAGGCCGGCGCCGTTCGTCCAGGAGAAACAACTCCGGATTCGCCCACACATCGCTCGAATCGGGGGAAACGAAGAAGGGCAAGTCGCCGATCAGCCGAACACCACTGGCACGGGCATACTCTTTCAGGCTGTTGCCCTGCCGGAACAGTAAGAACTGCGCCAGGCGTACCTTATCGATCTCACTCGCGAGGGATCGCCGGGCATCTTCGAGAACAGACGGCGTCCGGTGGATGAGTTCCGGCGACCACTCGAGATAGGAGGCGCCCTTGTATCTAGCTTTCAAGGCTCGGAACAGCGCGTAATCTTCCAGCCACGTTGCGCGGCTATGACAGAACTGTTCGTAAGCTGATACCAAGTCTTCGCGTGCCCCGGCTCGGAACCTCGTCCAGGCCGCCTCCAGCAACCGGTGTTTGAACCGGATCACGACATCGTAGTCGATTGTGGTTGACGAGAACGCCCCCTGACAGTCGTCTGACTTGAGCAATCCGTCCTGGATCAGCAGGTCGGGGCTGATCAACAGCCCGTTGCCCACAAAGGAAGACAGGCATTGATACGGAGAGTTGCTATACCCTGTGGGCCCCAGCGGAAGAGCCTGCCACCACGTCTGTCCCGCATCATGGAGCCGGTCCACCCAGGCGAACGCTCCGGACCCTAAATCACCAATGCCGTAAGGAGACGGCAACGACGTGAAGTGAACCAGCAGACCGGAAGCGCGATATCCCCGCGGAAAAAGTGAAGTCCTCACGTCGGGATTAACAATGCCCATAGTGTCTCCTTCATGAGCCGAGCGACTTATTCACAATCGCCGGCGCCTCTATCACAATCGCCTCCAGGTGGGCTTCATCGCGGAAACTTTCGGCGGAAATTTTGTAGATGCTCTCTGTTCCGGATGGGCACGCCGCGAACCACCGGGGGGATGCCCCGCCAAGAGCGATACGGCTAATCGCTGTTCTATGACACCGGGCATGGCTTTACGTCCCAGATGTCGGCCGAGTATTCGGCAATGGTGCGATCGCTTGAGAATTTCCCGGAGCTTGCCACGTTCAGGATCGCCTTTTGCGCCCATGCGTCCGGTTCGGCGTACAGTTTTGTCAGCCGCTGGTCGGCATCCAGGTAGGAGGTGAGATCCGCCAGGTGCATATAGAAGTCACCACTGCTCAGTAGCACGTCGCGCAGTGGATTGAAGGCGCCCGGTTCGTTCCGGCTGAAGTAATCGGAGAAAATCAGATCCAGCGCTGCGCGCGTCTCTGGCTCGTTTTCGTAGTGCCAGTAAGGGTTGTACCATCCGCGGCTGGAGACTACTTGTTCCGTCGTTAGGCCGAATAGAAAGAAGTTCTCCTCGCCTCCTTCCTCCGCCATCTCGATAGTTGCCCCATCTCGTGTGCCGATGGTTAGTGCTCCATTCATCATGAATTTCATGTTGCTCGTGCCGCTGGCTTCATAGCCCGCCGTCGAGATCTGGTTGGAGACATCACTGGCAGGGATCAAGCGCTCGGCGAGCGAGACGCAGTAATCGGGCAGGAACACGATCTTGAGCCGGCCGCGAACCGCCGGATCGCCTTCGATGGCGCCTGCGAGGTTGTTGATGAACTTGATGATGAGCTTGGCGAGCTGATACGCAGGCGCGGCCTTGCCACCGAAGAAGAACGTCCGCGGCTGCATCTCCCTCTCAGGGTTCTCGCGCAGCCGGTTGTAGAGCACTACGATTCGCAAGGCATTCAACAATTGCCGCTTGTATTCATGGATGCGCTTGACTTGGCAATCGAAGATCGTGTCTGGATCAACTGCCTGCCCTGAAGACCATCGGAGCCACTCCGCAAACTGACACTTTGCATCGTGCTTGGCTCTGCGGAAAGCTTCGCGAAAGCCTTTATCACCGGTCAGCGGTTTCAGTTTGGCGAGTTGACTGAGATCGGTGATCCACCCTTCCCCTATGGCATCGGTTATCACCCTTGAAAGCGCCGGGTTCGCCAGCAGCAGCCAGCGGCGTGGAGTCACTCCGTTGGTCTTATTGTTGAAGCGCTCGGGAAAGATCTCTGCGAGGTCTTTGACCGTTGTTTTGCGAAGCAACTCAGAGTGAATCGCTGCTACGCCGTTCGTGCTATGTGAGCCGACGATCGCGACGTTGGCCATTCGAATCTTTTTCGACGCGTCCTTCCTCGACCAGGCTCACGCGCTGAAGGCGTCCATCATCGCTCGGAAACCTGCTCCGAACTTCGTCGAGCAGCCGGCGATTGATCTCGTAGATGATTTCAAGCTGCCGTGGCAGCATGGTCTCAAACCACCGTAGCGGCCACTTCTCTAGCGCTTCGGGCAGCAGCGTGTGATTCGTATATGCCAGTGTATTTCTCGTGATATTCCATGCTTGATCCCATCCAAGATGCGCTTCGTCCAGGAGAATACGCATCAATTCGGGCACCGCCATGGCAGGGTGCGTATCGTTCATCTGAATGGCGGCCTTCTCCGGAAACTGACCCCAGTCGGAGTTGCCGCGTTTGAAGCGGCGCACCACATCGGCGAGTGAGCACGCAACGAGAAAGTACTCTTGCACAAGGCGCAGTGCTTGCCCCGCAGATGTGGAATCATCTGGATAAAGCACTCGGGTGAGGGTTTCGGCGGACAGCGTCTGGGCCAGCGCCGCCACAAAATCGCCGCTGCTGAATTCTTCAAAATTGAAGTAATCCGGTGCGGCCGCAGCCCAGAGTCGAAGAGTATTGATCGTGGAACCACCGTAGCCGACAACTGGGCGATCAAAAGGGATGCCAATCAGAGTCGACGGACGTCCTGGTACGGCGCGCAAGCTCCCTCCGCTGAGTTCGAACGAACAATTCAGATCGATTTCGACTTTTTCGTTGGGACGAGCTATTTCCCAGGGGTCCGGCGAGCGGAGCCAGTTGTCTGCTCGTTCCTGTTGCCATCCGTCCTGAATCGACTGTTTGAAGATGCCGTACTCATATCGAAGGCCATAGCCCATTGCCGGGAGTTGCATTGTGGCGGCGGATTCAATAAAACACGCTGCGAGACGTCCGAGTCCGCCGTTGCCCAGCCCCGCGTCCGGTTCCTGCTCCAATATGTCAATCCAGTTAACGTTCTTCTCCTGGATGACTTGCCTTCGCAACGGCTCGAGCAGAAGATTGGTGACGTTGTTGGCCAGCGATCGGCCGATGAGGAATTCCATCGAGAGGTAGTAAAGGCGTTTTGGGTTCCGGTGCTCGTAGGTCTTCTCCGTAGCTAGCCATCGCTGCGAAAGAATGTCCCGCACCGAGCGGGCAAGCGCCTCAAAGTGATCGCGCGCCGTTGCCGCCGTCAAATCGATCCCGCCGTCAAAGAGGAGGTGACGTTCATATAGTGCATCGCTCGTGCCGGAGAAACGCACTGGGCCGCTTCCGTATTGATCAAGGAGTTTGGCGATCTTCGGAAGATCCTGTGCCACCTGCGGTGTTGCTGCCGTTTTAATGCCCATTCTGTGATCCTTATTCCGTACGTAGAACTTAAGACTCTTTTCACGACCTGCTACTCGGAGAGTTACAGACAAACTGGCTCATGCGCCATTCCGTTTCTCAATGCGTGCTTCTCTGATTCTTCTAGGGCTTACCCTCGCAGTTCACCCGGCTCTGAAGCCGGCAAAGATCAACTTTAAGATTGCGGAGTTCGTCTTCGTATGTTTGCGGAGCAGGCCCGACTTATCGATAACCGCAGCTTTCTTTGAAATTCTTCATTGTTCGAACTCCTTTCCGGCGTCGCGCTGAGCAGGTTGACCAGCACCTACACGCATGATTCAGACCATACATTCGCGGATCTTTTTTCTGCACAGGCGTTTTACAGCCGTCAAATCATCAAGCTTCCGGCTTTCCGCTGCCAGTTCTTTAGGAGCGGGCCAGCACAATCACGTTTCGGAACTTCGACTAGTTCGTATATCGAATTCGGTTCGGCCGTGAAGGTAGAACTTGTCTCCGCCGTCCAGATCCACCGCCGCCAAGCCATTGGGACGACTGCATAAACTTCTTGCGGCTCAAGGGGAATTGTAAGCAGGTCGTATCCACCGCGATTGAGAACCTTCGCCCAGAGAGATCGGTCTGCGTTCGCAGAGAGAACGATAGTCTGAGGTGATGGACGAAGTTTCTCTGTTGCCTCAACGAGTTCCAGCCACCCACCATCTGCTAATCGGTCCTCGCAGAGCACGACAGAAACAGGTAAGGGACTTTAGAGTTTGCATGGCTTCCTGGACCGAGGCAACAAAGTGCGTCTGCCATCCGGTATGAGACAGGATGCGTTCGAGTTCAGCAGTGTGTTTCGGCGTGATGACAGCGAGGAGCGAGATTGTGTGTTCCTTCTCGCTGCAGTTCGGCGCTGGTTCTTTGTTCCTCATGCGTCACCTCATTCCCAATCAATGCACGCGCTTAACCACAACTCGACAGACTTAATAGCGCCTATTTTGGTCTCAAGGTGGTCACCGTGGCTGAGCGTGATCGCTCAAGGTGCGCGAGATGACACAGTGGATACGCGTTAGCCCGCTCGAGAATGCAAGCAATTACGCGGAAAGTCGCTGTGGACATGTTCGTGCTGGATTGAAGTAACCGAGGCCACCATGGTTGAGTTCAAACGCATCCTATTTCCAGTCGAGTTCACGCCCACAATGCGAGATAGCCGGACGGTACGTCGTGTCCTACGCGAAGCACTTTGATGCAGAGGTTATGCTGTTTCACGTTGAAATGGTGCCGTTCGCGCGTACGCATGGGAACCGCAGACGGATCACTTGACTCGTATGCTTGATCAGTTTATGGTGAACGAGTTTGCCGGATTGAAAGTACAGCGACAAATCGTGAGAGGCGATCCAGCCTTAGAAGTCGTTCGCTGCGCAAGAAACGAGAAGACCGATCTAATCATGATGCCAACACATGGGCGAGGGCCGTTCCGTCGGTTTGTACTTGGATCCGTCACCGCCAAGGTGCTTCATGACACGCCATGTCCGGTTTGGACCTCTGCTCATCTCGATGTAGATCGCCATTCGGCGCCACTTAACCTAGCCAATGTGCTTTGCGCAGTGGACCTGGATGATACAGGCGTCCATACCCTTCGTTACGCGGCGAACTTTGCGCGTCGGATTGGCGCCAAGTTGACGATCGTTCACGCGGTTCCAGGTAACGATCCATAATGACCTTGATGTCTTCAGACTCCGCTGCCGGCAGGCGATTGGACACCGAGCAGGCGCAGGCGCAACTCGAATTGAAGGATCGCGCGCTCGCTGCCAGCGCTGAGGGCATAACAATCGCCGATGCGAAACTGCCGGACGAACCTTTGATCTACGCCAACGCTGGCTTCGAACGGCTGACGGGGTATTCCGTCGCTGAGGTGCTCGGACGTAATTGCCGTTTCCTTCAAGGCCCGGCAACCGACGCGGCGACTGTGGACACGTTGCGCACTGCAATCCGCGAACAGCGCGTGATCACAGTTCAACTCCTCAATTACCGCAAAGACGGTACGCCGTTTTGGAACCGGCTTTCAATCACTCCCGTGCAGGATTCTTCGGGCGTAGTAACGCATTTCATCGGAGTGCAGTCGGATGTCACCGCTGAGAAGGAAGCCAGGGATGCGCTTCAGGATGCAAACCGGCGCTTAGAGGCCGCCAGCGAGGCTCTGAAGCGGGACCTTCAGGCAGCCGCGGCTTTGCAGCGCGCTCTTCTCCCTGGCGCATTGCCAAGATTCGCCGGGTTGGATCTCGCGTACCAGGTCCGCTCCTGCAGCGATGTCGGCGGCGATTCCCTGAACGTGATCCCGCTTGATGATCGGCATCTGGCGCTCTACATACTGGACGTGTCCGGGCACGGCGTGGCGGCAGCGCTCCTTTCGGTGACTCTCACGCATATGCTGTCGGTTATTCCGGACCGCTCCTTTTTGTATCATTCTGCCGACCGCGGAAGCCCTGATGTGATCGCGTCGCCGGCCGAGGTGGTTTCCCGATTGAACAGGCACTTCCTTTCCACTCCGGGTGCATTGCGCTTCTTCACAATCATTTACGGCATTCTAAACGAACGAACCGGGCATTTCCGTTACGTCGCCGCTGGGCACCTGGGCCCGATCCACGTCGCGCCCGGTGGCGCCCGCCGAATCGGAGAAACCGGGGGCATCCCCGTTGGGCTTATGGCAGACGCGACCTATGAAGAGCATGTGGTAACACTTTCCCCAGGCGACAGGCTCTACTTTTGCACCGACGGCATCATCGAAGCCGATAACCCGTCGCAAGAAGAGTTCGGCATTGCGCGGCTACTGGATGCGCTCACGGCGAGCCCGGGCTCCAGTCTTGCCGAAACAGTGTCATCACTGATGGACCAAGTGGAGATTTGGACGGCACCGAGTTATCCAGAAGATGATGCCTCGATACTCGCAATCGAACGCTGGCCGGATAGCAAGTAGCCAATTGGTGAGGAAGCGGGGTGTTCGGCGATACAGGCTCCAATCCTACTCACGACGCCCGACGGTCCAACGCTGCCGACCCGAGGGGCGGCTGAAGGGGGTCTCAGCGGAGGCCGGCAGGAACGCGGAAAGTCGAATAGCGGCCACAGCCTTCCAAATCCCCTACGAACACAAGCGCTCCCAAGGCGTCTACAGTCCAGCATGACTATTTCTATCGCCCTGTTGCTGCTTATGACGCCCGACCTTAAGACCGTTCCCAACGTTGATCTCCAGAAGTACAGCGGTGTGTGGTACGAGATCGCCCGCCTGCCCAACAAGTTCCAGAAGAAATGTGCCGGGGATGTGAGCGCCGAGTACACATTCCGGGAAAACGGAAAGATCAAGGTGGTCAACCGCTGCCGGGAAGCCGGCAAGCCGCAGCCGAAAGAGGCCGAAGGAGTCGCCCGCGTTGCGGATGAAGACAACGGCAGCAACTCGATTCTGGAGGTACGCTTCGCCCCTGCGATTCTCTCCTTCCTAGACAGTGTGTGGGGCGACTACCGCATCATAGCCTTGGACGAAAAGTACCGTTACGCCCTGGTCGGCAGCAGTGATCGCAAGTATTTGTGGATCCTAAGCAGGACCAAGACGCTCGACGATAATGTCTACAAGCGCCTGCTCGCGACCGCTGTCGAGCAGGGCTTCAACGTCAACCAGATCATCCGCACGCCGCACACCTGAGCGGTCCTTGACGATCGCACCACCAATCTTATGTGTTGTGTCTCAGGGTTGACCCTGTCCGAGACTTGAGCTGGTGTTTGAAACGCCCAAGTTAGGTACGGGACTGCTACGTCCCGTTGTGCCTGTCATGTGAGGTCCGGCTACCGGAAAATGTCCAAAATACATCGCAATTTGATCACGTCCTCTTCCTCGTTACTAGTGCTTTCCGCGCTCGTCTTGCAGCGGATTCGCTGCGGAACAGGCAGCTAACCACACGTGAATGGGTGATTTCCGCGTAATTCTTTACCCCCGGCAATCTGAGGGGGGCAAAAGTGTCGCCTTTTGTGCCTGTCACGCGCAAGTACCTGCGTTTGGCACAACGGTAATTTGCCGATCTGCCGCGCTTTCCTCACGTCTTTGACGTCTACTTTCGAACAATAGACGACGCTCAGCTTGTACCGATGCGATTGCGTCGCTCGCAACTCGTTTTGCGCCTCCCACGTAGGGACACGAGAAAACGCGGTGGAGATGAAGAGGTCAATTCGGCTCCTCCACCTTCAACGGCCTGAGCAGCCTGAGCGTGACAAACGTCACGATGCTGAGGATCACGGGCACATCATAAGTTTCGATCGCGCAACAGACACCGATTGCTCCAGTGGCCCAGAGAGTAGCGCTGTCGCGGTGCCCCTCACCGTGTCCCCAATTTTCAATTACCAGTGGGTCTTATAACGCACCAACCAACAATCCGAAACGAAACGGCAAGTGCCGTCGTTTTGTTGCCTCCGGGTTTGGCATCGAGCCTCACATTCCTGAGGGCGCGCATAGAATGTAGGTTCCTAGCTGCGGCTCTCTGCGCGCGTTCGGCTCGCGACCTCCACGGGCGTGGGCGAACCCGCGCTCATTACCTGTTCACGATATCGCCCGCTTCGAACGATACGGCCACGTTCGGAAATGCTGGCGCAGGCGCCCCCGAAGTGCCGAACTTCGATGCCGTGCGCCCGGCTTAAGAGCTTCAGTAAGGACCGCCTCGTGAGGGCCGCTGGTCCATAGAAAGATCGTGTTTATGGGATAACTCGCCGGTTGCACACCGATGAAGGCTCGTACTCATAGCGACGTTTTCCCCTGCAGGAAACGCTCAAGAGTAAGCCGAAGAAGAAAGCACACCGGCTTGGCGACGTCGCCAGCGTCGTTTGCGAACCGCCCCTCGACGACGAATTTCGCCCGTACGGTTCGCCACACACACTGGCTGTAGGTAGTTCATCGATGCGTCTCCCACGTCCAAACCAACTGTAAGGTGCCCTTCTTCTGCAAGTCGCTCTTTCCTGCTCGTTTTAGCAGCTACGATTTCCTCCGTGGTTTGCCGTTGCACATCGCGAAGGGCACGTCGCGCGCGTAAGGACAATCATCGAAGAGCGACGCGAAAGAGTATACAGCTTCATTCCATTCTTCAGAATCGCGGCTGGTGTGATCTGAGCAATCGACGGTGTTCCGCACTGGACCATCGTCAGTAAAACGCACTTCTCTTTGGTGTCACTTTGGGCGCGTGACGCTTCAGTCACAGCTCGATTTCGTGAGACTACCGCTTCCTTCGAAATTCTTTCCTCATAGGAAAACGGACTTGTCCAATGTTCTTGAAGGGAAAATTTGTTTTCCCTAAGATCAATTTTAGGTCGTTCATCGAACGGCGACAAAAACTCAAGCAGGGGCCAATCACTTACCCATGCGCCGCAGACTCTTATTATTCAGTGCAGGTTCAATGCTGTTGTTCACTGTGGCTGTCTCCGGGCAAGTCCCGTCCGGTACCAGTTGGATCCGAGTAGTTCACGCCGTTTCCGATGCCCCTGCCGTTGACGTGGCCGCTAATGGCAACCTCGTGTTCCAAGGGTTAAGTTCAAAGATTTCAGCGAATACACGCCTGTTCCTCCGGGCACTTACACGATTGAGGTGAAATTGTCAGGAACCAATACGACGGTGATAACCTCCGGACCGCTTACGTTGAAGTGCGTTACAAACCGTAGATACAACAACATCCCCCCAAAGTTCCGGTGGCCTTACGTTCGAAATTGTTGCGCTTTCCACTGACTCTTGACTGCGCCATCTGGCGCAACTGAGTTATCGCACGTAACAGCTTTAGTGGTGCCGGAGGAAAGGGCGATCGATATGTTGGGAAATTCGCGGCCAGGTTGTTGGTTAGACACTTGCAATGTTTGCAATGAGGCGGAAAATGAATGAGAAAACCGCATCTCGAATTTGCTGCGGCAAGCAAGGCGAGACTTCCATACAGATGTGTTGCTATGACTTGTAAAAACAGAAGACAAACAATCTGTTTCCTTTCGAAGGCCTGTTTACTGGTATTCCAGCGATTCTGGGCGTTTGAGAAGTGATTACAAACCGTAGATGCAACACATCCTCATTATCGACGCGTCGAGCGGTGGGAGCGAACGAGGTTAGTTATGGAATGGAGACGCCGTGGCTGCTGAGGTAATCATTGCGGACGTCATTGATAGCCGCTTCAATGCAACCGTAGAACGTTTGCCGGAAAGCTTGATCGTCCGCCGCTGCGTCAACTTGCAGGAACTCGAGACAGCAGTTTCGTCGGAGCGCGCGGCGGTCGTCGTTATCGGAAAGCTCGTAAACAGCCCGGCAGAGAGTTTGACCGCGGCGTATCAGGTCAGGGAGCAGCACCCCTCGGCTCGTGTGATCCTTGTTGCGGACTCCAGTTCAGAGTTTCTGGTGCTTTCCGCTCTTCGAGCCGGCGTCACCGAGTACCTGACGGCGCCCGTAACCGGGCTCGACATAGCGGATGCCATCCGCCGATTTCTCCCGTCCGAGGTCGAGACTGATGCATGTCGCGAGCTGATCGGCTCCTCGCCGGCAATGCGGGAGCTCAAGGCAATGATCAGGCGCATCGCGGGGTTGAACACCACGGTCCTCATTACGGGCGAAACGGGCACAGGCAAGGAAGTGGCGGCACGTTTGATTCACCGCCTGAGTGCGCGTTCGGCGAAGTCGATGATCTGTGTGAACTGTGCGGCGATACCCGACGCACTACTCGAGAGCGAGCTGTTCGGTTATGAAAAAGGAGCGTTCACCGGAGCGGGCGCCCGTCATGCAGGACAATTGAAGCTTGCAGACGGCGGAACGCTGTTCCTTGACGAGATTGGTGATATGAGCCTGTCAGCGCAAGCCAAAATCCTTCGGGCTATTGAGCAGCATGAGGTGCAGCCGCTCGGTGGCAGCAGGGCGGTGCCGGTGAACTTTCGTACGATCGCGGCCACACACCAGGATCTCGAGCTTCTTGTAGAGAACGGCAAATTTCGGAGCGACCTGTTTTTCCGACTTCATATCGCGATCTTGAGACTGCCGCCTCTTAGGGAACGTCCCGAGGATATCCCTGCTCTCGCGCGGCATTTCCTTCGGCAGATCAGTCGGGAGCACGACCGTGCAATCGAAGATTTCACACCTTTGGCCATGAGTCGCCTCGTAGCGTATCATTGGCCCGGAAATGTGCGGCAGTTACGGAACACCATTGAAGGGGCCGCCGTGATGTGCGATTCTCGTTTTGTTTCCGACACAAATCTCCGAACACTGCAAAACATTTTTTCGAGTTGCAGCACGCCATTGCAAATTGCTGCTCCGATTCATTTCATTCCGACCTCTAAGTCAGAACCAGAGAAACTGACTCAGGCGCTAAAAGCGACCGGCTGGAATGTTACCAAAACAGCAGAGCTGTTGTGCTGGTCTAGGGCAACCGTCTATCGCAAGTTAGCCAAATACCGACTGGAACGTAAAGCCGATACGGTCCTGACGGCTTGATCTCTGGGCTCGCGGGGCCCTTCGCGCAGGCCGGGCGATTCAGATTTCGATGCGCCAGACCAAGGCAAAAGAACCCATGCGTCTACTGTATGTACAGTTGCAATGTTACGCCGATCGATTGAGATATTTCATTGAGGCCCGGTTAGAACGCACCACAGTACAGGAAGACGACGAGGAGGTTGCGGACAAGAAAGGGGAAGCGAGCACTCAGTTCTCTTGTGCCTTGTTCCTCTTATTCGCTAGTTGTAATCCCACGCACGTAGAAAGACGCGCGCACGACGCAAACACTTCCCGCCTAACACAATGTGGGACCCGACCTTTCGTTCCGGAAGGGACGATACCAGCTCAGGTCCCCGCGCTCTACAGTTTTGCAGGAGACAACGGCAGGGTAGCATCTCTGCCCATTGCCTCACTGGGTCTGCGCCTGGTGCCTTGTTCTCCCTCAGCAGCTCCTCCAACTTCGGCAGCGTGATTCTTCGTTTCTCTGCCTTTCCGGCTGCTTTGGCACTGGTCGACCCCGCACCCAGAAAATGAGGGAGTGCTTCATCGCCGCAAGGCGCGCCCGTAGCGATCCGGCCCGCCATAAAGAATCTCTTTTTCCTTGGTCATGTGCTCGCGTCGGGCACTGGGTACCGGGCAGGGAATTCTGTCTTTTGGAAAGGTTAAGTGAGCTGGCGGAATCATTCCGATTTGGATTCGCCGAACTTGTTGTCAGCTGCGACATTCCGCGCCACTATATAGACGAAGAACTGACCCAGGATCCCGTCTATGCGCGCCACTTGTTGACTGTTTTCTCGTAGCACGTTGGACAGATGCCGTGGGTGAACTTGGTGTGCGTATGGTGAGAGATGTAGGTTTCCAATGTCTGCCAGTAATTCTCATCGTCACGGATGTTCTTGCAGTACATGCAGATCGGCAGTATTTCCTGCAACTCCTTCACTTCAGCAAGCGCAGCCTGCAAGTTCTGCAGCAGTTGCTCGCGCTCTTCTTCCGCTTGCTTGCGCTCGGTGATGTCGCGCGCTACGGAGTATATGAGCTGGCGGTTGCCATCGGCCGTGGCGTTCCAAAGCAGCCATTTATATGACCCGTTCTTACAAACGTAGCGATTCTCGAAAGCGAGTGCCTGCCCACCAGTCCTGACTTTTCGGTTCTGAGCGAGCGTGCGCTCGCGGTCATCGGGATGAACGAACTGCAACATCGGCTTCAACTGCAGTTCCTCACAGCTGAATCCAAGCGTCTTCTCCCAAGCTGGATTGAGTCTTATGAAGTAGCCATTGAAGTGAGCAATGCAAAGCATGTCGATTGAGAGAGCAAAAAAGCGATTCTCTGGGTCCGGTGCTTCTTCTGGCATAACCTTACCCTATTTTGTTCTAGTCCGCATTCTGTTTACTGTGGGGGCTGCAGATTTTCACGGGATGCACAATCAGTTGACAACGGCCTGACTAGGCAGTCTTTGAGCCTCACAGCCGCGGGTCGGGCGGTTTCTCTCTAGACCCTTCGTCCGCAGTCAGACCGCGGATGACATTTTCTCACCTACAGGATTCCATTCTCTTCGCGCAAGTAGTCAATGGTCATGCTGCTTCTTGTTCATCCACCCGGCAAGGGTAATGACGACTAACCAGGAATGGATTCAAAGGTTTCGCATCTCCGCAGCTCATTTTCTACTCACCGTCCGTCATGTCTCTCGTCAGCGCGCCGGTTTCAACGAAATCGAGTTTTTGGATGTTACAGGATAAGGAAGTCGCGGATCCCGGCAATCATATGAGCACCTTAAAGCCGCCAAATTTAGCCCAATTGGTAACTCGCCAGGATCAAGCAAGTGTTTGCCTCCCCGCGATCGCCGTGCGGTGTGCGTACGTGGAACGTGTGATCGGCACCATTCGCCGCAAATGTCTGGATCCCATGATCGTATTCAACGAACGTTGCTTGTACCGACACCTTCAGAGCTTCATCCATTACTATCATCGAAGTCGCACGCATTGGCATTAGAGAAGGGCTCGCTGGGGCCCAGACCGATCCAACCTCCCGCCTTGGGACGGATCATCGCGATCCCGCAAGTGGGCGGGCTGCATCATCGTTACAAGCGGCGCGCCGCCTGAACAACCAACCTCCATGGAGCCAACTGCAGTGATGTTACTGCACATTAGTTGTGTGTTCGGTGTTAAATCGATCGAGTAAAACGATACGACCTGTGACGCAATTCACGCTGGATTCGGCGATCATCATTGACGACTCTGGCGTCGCCGCAGGGGCTCCCGCTCGCGTTCGTCGCCTGTGTGCGGATCCAATTGCCGAGAACGACAGAATGGTGCGATAACTGCTCTCTCTTTGAGTAGCCTCTTGCTCATATCACCTTTTGGCAGAGTGGAGACGGACTATGTTGACAGCACACATCGACGATCACGGTGCGTATACGCCGCATCAGATTCCCAAGGGACATTTCGTTCCAGGCGTGGCCTCAATACTCCCCACGGTTGCGCTCGAAAAAGTGACCGCTGAAGCTCTGAGCGCCTGGACGGGACAGCAAGATAGCCAGGATGTTGGTGGAAAGTTCTATGAGGTTGGACAAATCGGCTATCGCCGAGGTGTTCCCTTACACGATTTGCTCGGAGCAATCGGCTATTGGACTGAACAGGCCGTAATCGCGCGCAGGCACGATGGGCCTGATCAAAAAGCAACCGCGCCTGAGAAGGATTGCATCCAAGACGCGGCAACAGAATTCGCGGTGCTCGCTAGACACTACGTTATAAGGGGTTATCAGGATGCCGTCAGGTAGCCAACAGCGCGATCACGATCGTCGCACACTAGAGCGCCAAGCGATTCACGATCATCCGCGCTCGTCCGCCGCATCCTTGGGTCGTGTCGTTCACATCGGCGCATACCCCATGCTGCAGTTTCGACTAAAGGCCCTTCCGTAGTGCCCAGGGGCCTATCGAACGGCGCTTTCTCCTCTCGGCACTTCTGGAACCCGAGTGCTCCAGGTAATACGGAGGAGGTAGAGTATATTTCGGTTCGATCATTTTCGCGACGTCTGCGATGACTGTACTATCGAGCTCGTTGCCAGCCGGCAGTGCCTGTCGCCTCTCGACGTCGTGATGAATTGAATCGAGTCCTCTTCAGCAATCCGCCTGACAGGACCTCCGTAGCCTGTGTGAAACGCCCGCCTATTCGCCGAATGCCGAGGAAATCAACGGCGTTACTACGCGAGCTGTGATTGGCACCGCATGCCGCGCCGGCCGCGAACTCTACGTCCGCCAGGACACGTTCCCAGTTCTTATCTTTCATGCAGATCGTCCATCATGGCAGAATCGAAATGCCGGTCGAATTTTGGCCATATCGTATTCGTGGTCTTCGTATGAAAGGACGCACGCGCCACCGTTCATCAGGTTGCGCGGGCTTCTGCCTGGGAGGAGTAGTTGCCACAGCGCGCGGCCCCGTTGCAGCTTGCCCGATGATGTAGCGCCTTCTGCGCCGCAGACACGTTCTGGGGCTTGCCACCCCATGTCTTCAGCGCGGGCGCCTGCAACGCGCGGCCAAAAGAGAAACTCAATTCCCACGGGACTCGCCCAAGCTGGTTGAGTGCGTTCAGATGCTCGGTCGCTAGCACCTCACTCTGTCCGCCGGAAAGAAAACAGATGCCCGGGACTGCAACCGGTACCGCTTGTCGCAGACAGCGCAACGTCATTTCCGCGACCTGCATCACGCCGGCTTGTTGTGGACAATCCTTGCCCGCGAGCACCATGTTGGGTTTTAGCAGCATCCCTTCAAGGTTCATGCGGTGATCGAAGAGCGACTGGAAAACCATTTTCAGTGCAGTCCGGGTGACTTCGAAATGGCGATCAATGGTGTGGTCGCCGTCCATGAGCACTTCAGGTTCAATAATGGGAACCAGCCCCGCTTCCTGGCTGAGAGCGGCGAATCGGGCAAGTCTTCTTCCGCCGCCCGTTTCCAGGCCTCGTGCTTGTCGTTCAAGCCGAGGTTGCTCGTTGCAGCGCCAGCCAGCAGACGCGCGACTGCTCCGGGAACGTCCAACAGTGCAATCCTACCCAGCAGGCCCGAGTTGTACGCCAGCAGCCATGCCACCTGACCCTTCGATTGGTAGTGGCGCCAGCCGTTTCTGCTTCACCAACTCGCGCAATATGGGCCCGCGCTTGATCTGGGCTTCGATCGGGCCTCCAGGCGGGGGCCGAAACGAGTGAAGACTTCCACTTCAAGGCAGCGCAAGTAATCGAGCTTCATGTGGCCGGCCCCTTCGGCAACCCGAGGGTGCTGGGCCTTGCCTCGGATGCGCGACACCGATCGAGTTACGTCGATCGCCGGCAGGGACCCGGCAGCGAACAGAGAGGCATCCAGGTAGATCTGTCCGTCGGTAATTGAAATCAGGTTCGTGGGAACGTAGGAAGCAATCTCTCCTTCCCTGGTTTTTACGATGGGCAGCGCCGTCATGCTGCCGCCGGCATGGCTGGGCGCCAGGCGCGTCGAGCGCTCGAGCAAGCGCGAGTGTAAATAGAAAACAACACCCGGATACCCTTCGCGGCCCGGCGGACGCCGCAGCAACAGCGAGAGGTCCCGGTAAATGCATTCGCCGAACGATCGGTACGCTCTGTAGAACAGGAATGCCTACCAAAACTGATTGTGTTCGGCGAAGGTGCGTTTGTCAATCTGGGGTGGCCCCACCGCGATCATTTCATCTGGCCCCATTTTGTATGAAAGTTCTCATTTAGAAAGTTCTCATTTAGCTGGTTGCGGCTGTTTCTGAAGGTCGGCCGGAGCGAAGCCCTGCGCCGCGTTGTTTGCGGCGCGTTAGGGCGAAGCGGAGGCCCGACCTTCAGAAACATTGGCCGGCGCCTTCCCTACACGTTTCCCAGCAATCGTTCGACGGAATCGAAATGATTCTGTGCCCGTCTCGATAATGTGCGCTCTATCCGTCAGTCGATCCAGCATCGCCTTGCAGAGGCGCGCGTTCGGAAATACTTGAGGCCATTCCGAGAAGGGCAAATTTGTCGTAATGATAACTGCCGCCTTTTCCGCCCGATCGGCAATTACCTGAAAGAGCAACTCTGCTCCTACCTCAGCCAAAGGCACATAACCCAGCTCGTCAATCGCGATGAGCTCATATCGTGACCACCGGCCCAGAAGCCGGCTTAGCTGATTGCTGTGCTTGGCTTCCACCAACTCATTGACCAAAGCGGCTGCAGTGGTGAACCGAGTTCGCCGCCGTTGTCGACAAGCGGCTACACACAATCCGCTTGCCAAGTGCGTCTTCCCGGTTCCTGGTTCACCGATCAGCAAAAGTGGTTCGGCTCGTTGAATGTAGCCACCCTCAGCGAGTTGATGAATCCGAGCCGCAGCAATCTGTGGCGTTTGTGCGAAGTCAAAATCTTCGAGCGTTTTCATCCGCGGTAGCTTTGCCTCAAAGATCCTCCGAGCAACTGCATTGCGTTCGCGTTCTTCGATCTCGGCCGCCAACAGTGCTTCCAGATATCGCACCGGCCCGTACTGCTGCTTGATCGCTTCCTCTGCCATACGACCAAACTGACCGCCGACCGTGGGGAGACGCAGTGCCCGACAATACTGCCGCACACTCTCTTCACGCAGAACTCGATCCGACGTACTCATGCGACCACCTCGAAGCCGCTCAACAGCGAATCATAGTTCGTCAGCGGTAATATCGGACGGTCATATTGCAGGAACGCAGACGCATCGATTGGCTCGGGCTGTTTGCGTTCCAGCTCAGAAGCCAGTAGCAGATGACGAATTGCTGCCGCATCCGAACAGCCCAACTCGAGCGCCTTGCGAATCGTTTGTTCTAATCGCTCATAGCCATGTTCACGTCCAAGCAGAATCACTTCGATCATTGCTCGGGTTCCGTTCTGGCGTCCGTGGCGGATGTTTAAGTTGCGCCAGAGCTGGTCGTGTGGCTCCTTCCAGCGTCCCTGCACGCGCCACTGCGCCAATGCTGTCGATCCGGCGAGAGCGCCAGGCTTTCGGCTCAATGCATCTAAGTAGTGTTCAAGATCAAGGATCTGCTGACGTCGGCTGTAACAACGTTCATGCCTTCCCGACTTGTTGACCGGCATGCCATATCTCCACATACGCTGGATATAACTTCACCTGCGCCGGCATTCCTGGTCGTAGCGGAGTCGAATACCGATTCGTCCGAACTGTGACGCATCCGCCGCTATCCACAATCGGGAAACTGATCTCAGCCAAATCAAAGCCGGTTTTCGCCATCGGCAGCAGATGATCACGTTCTCGCAGCATCAATGTGCCGACTGGCTCGGCACGACCGCCAATGATGCGCTTCTCATCCTCTTTACAGGCGGCGAGCAGATGGCGATTGAGATCGGCTAAGTCACATACTTCAGGAACTGGAGTGAGATGATTTCGCCGGAAGTATCCGCCTTCACCTTCGACGCCGCCCTTTTCGTGTCCTTGGCCGGGTGTGCAGAACTCTGATCCAAACCCCCAATGCGATCGGAACGCGATAAACCGTATGGTTTCTTCTCGTTGGTTACCGCGAAGAATCCGTTTTACGGCTGATCTTAAATTGTCGTATCGCACCCGTTGGAATACACCGCCAAACCACAAGAACGCCCGTTCGTGCGCCTCCAAAAACGCTTGCTGTGTCGCGTGTAAGTAAGCACAGTGAAAGCCCGCTCCCGTTGCCATGCTACGCATGCAGAAGACATATACTTTCTGCCGGTCGCCCATGAAATTCGCATACGCTTCAAACCAATCCACTTGGGCTTCTGCTCCATATGAGTACGACTGCGCGACAAATACCTCCTGCACTCCTCCCATTGCGCGTTTCTTCTGCCCTACGTAGCGCCGTACCGTAGACTCGGCGATCTGTACCGTCGGCATTTCCTGTCGGATCCGAACGTAAATCCGATGCGCGGTGTGTCGCTGCTTCCGCGGTGCTCGCCGATCCGCTTCCAAAATGCCGTCGATAAATATCTTTAACGGCCCAAGCTTCGGTTCCGGTCGCAACCCCTTCTTGCGCTCCGGCGGCAATGCATCGGCCAATGCTTCTCGCACCATTCGACGATGCACGCCTAATTTCTTTGCTACAGCTCTTATCGTTCCGACACCATGCTCGTACTCCCGTCGGATCTGTTCAAATAGCTCCACTTTGGCTCTCCTGTCCAATCGGGCGCCTCCGCTCCGGCATCTTATGCCCGAAACAGATCAACCCGTTATTGTTCTTACAAAGTGGGGCCACTTCAGATGATCAAATGGCGCCGATCCAGGGCTCTTCCGCACTCTCGGTGCAGTGGTTAGTAGTTAAAAGTGACCCCGAAACACAAATAGATTGATTTGTTTTATGTTGGTTCGGCGATGGCACTTCCCCCGAGCCATTCGCAATCCGTATTGCCAGGTCGCAACGTTCTTGTTCTGGAATCTGTTTCGGATGAAAAAACGCATTTCATCGTAAAGGTTCGCTGCGAGCAGGAGGCGCGATGTCCTGGATGTCGCCGAATATCGAAAGCGTGCCACAGCCGGTACGTTCGGACCTTGCAGGATTTGCCCTGGCAGGGTCGCACCGTCTATTTACATATCAGTGTGCGGCGATTTCGATGTCGTAATCGGCGATGTGCTCGCAAGATCTTCGCAGAACGACTCCCCGATATCGGCCACCAATATGCACGACGCACAGCTCGTTTGCTAGAAGTCGTTCGTTGGGTCGGGTATGCCGCAGGAGGTCTACCAGGAAGCCGCCTGCTGAGTCGCCTTGCAATTCCTGTTAGTGACGATACCGTCCTACGTGCGATTGCCACACCAGTCAATTCGGAATCGGCCAGCGAGTCGATTCGGCACCTTGGAGTCGACGACTGGGCGTGGAAGAAAGGTCAGAACTACGGAACAATTCTTGTTGATTTAGATCGTCATCGAGTCGTAGATCTTCTTCCGGGACGTTCGGCAGACGAATTACGGCTCTGGCTACAACAGCAGCCGAATTTGGAAGTCATCGCACGCGATCGTTGTGGAATCTATGCCGAAGGGTCTGATGCCGGCGCTCCGGACGCCATTCAGGTCGCAGATCGTTTTCATTTAATTGTCAATCTGTCCGATACAGTGCAGCGAGTGCTGGAAGGGTATAGTGCGCAATTGCATTTGACAGGCAGACCGACGATTTCGCCGGCCGAACCTCCGACCGTACCGGCACGTCCTCCAACTCAGCAACAGATCAAAAGCAGCCAACGTAGGCGGCGCCGCTTGGATCGATACGAAGAAGTTGTTGAACTGAATCGGTCCGGCTACTCACAGCGGGCGATTGCAGACAGGCTGCATATGCAGCGGAAAACTGTCCGTCGTTTTCTCCGTGCCGATGGTTTTCCAGAGCGGAAGGCGCCGAGAAAAGCTCCTCCAAAAGTTGAGCAGCACGCCGAGTATTTGCAGCAGCGATGGAACGAGGGCTGTCACAATGCCACAACCCTGTTTCGGGAGCTACGCGCTCGAGGTTACAAAGGAGGGCGAAGCATGGTGGCTCGTCATGTCAGCGGTTGGCGTAAGAAGTTCAAACCAGAGCAACGCAAGGGTCCAAAGAGAATCGCCCCGCGTCACGCCGCCATGCTTGCGTGCAAGCCCGATGACCGATTGACGGAAGAGCAACTGACTGTCTATAACCAACTGCTGGTGAACTGTCCAATGCTCGGCTTCATGCGCGTACTGGCGGAAGAGTTCCGCACCGCATTATTCGGAAATGACGCCAGTAAGATGCGGGACTGGATTCACACCGCCATGCAATCAGGTATCGGCCCACTGATTCGATTCGGCTATGGTCTTCGCAAAGATTTGCGAGCGGTGAGTGCCGCGATTGAAACACACTGGAGTAGCGGTCAAGTTGAAGGTCATATCAATCGATTGAAAACCATTAAGCGCCAGATGTATGGCCGTGCTGGATTCGATCTTCTGCGCTCGCGCGTTCTTGCATTCACACCTGCACCACCACCATAACCACTGCACCGAGAGTGCGGAAGAGCCCGATCCAGATTAGCGAAATCAGCGAAGCGGCACGCTCAGG
>CAWHYW010000040.1:0-107021 GCA_963833675.1 Bryobacteraceae bacterium
CACTGACAGGTTGAGCCGCCCATCAGGGCGCCTCCTGACACCCTGCTCGGGTGGCAGCCACGAAATTGGTGACAGTTTTGGTGACAGTTCGGCCTTGAAGGCCGCTAGGACTGGCTCCGAATCAGGCTGGAACTTATTGTGAAAGGGGGAGTTAAGGCTTGGTTGCGGGGGAAGGATTTGAACCTTCGACCTTTGGGTTATGAGCCCAACGAGCTACCAGACTGCTCCACCCCGCAACACCAGTTTAGCGAAGCGAAGTGTCACGGTCAACCTTATTAGTCTGCTTGTTTAGCGGCAAGATGAGAATGGGATCTTCCGGATTCTCGGTGCTGCCTACGGTGGAAGATTTTCTCCATGAGGCAGTACTCTGGCTCGGAGCAGAACGAAACCGGCGCGTCCGTACATCTGACGCTTGATGGACTTGAGGCGATTGATCTGGCCTTCGATCTGGCCGCTGCTCCATGTCGTCTCCAGCGCAGCGGTGACGGCGTGAATGTCGCGCCTAAGGCCGTATGCGAATCGCACTAGAGGTCCGATCCCCGACTCTGATGCATCGCGAATCCAACGGTACATGCGGCCGGCATCCTGGCCTTGAAGTGCGTCGCGAAATTCAATGGCGAACAGATGCAGCCAGTGAAAGTCCGCATTCTGGGCGATCAACGTGGCGAACATCCGCTCCTGCTCAGGTGATCTATGCTCCGAGCGCTTGCAGATGAGTATTGCCGCGTCTTTTGGCGCAAGCCGGTGTGTAGGCGCTAAACGAGTGTCCTGGGTCTGCTTGCGCCAGGGGCATACATGGTTGGATACCATTGTCGACTTCCTCGGTAGCCGCGCAGTCGGATCTCGCGAAAGAGCTGGTATGAGTTGTGGCACCCTTGTTCCCCGCGCTGTCGAAGGTAGGATTCGAATTCGCGGACATGACTATACCGGCCGACTGTAGGCTTGCGCTCCGGAAACTGTCCGGACCGGAGCCATCGCCGGACGGTTTTGACCGAGATGCCGAGTGCCTCGCTGATCCCGCTCTGGCTGTGTCCGTTGGCATTCAGGGCAACAACCTCCTGGTAGCGTTCCAGCCGGTGTTGTCGGCGCTGTTGCTGCCGGGCCTTTTCAGCAGTTTCTCTGTCGTGCCCCTGATTCGCTGGTTCCAGATCTGCAGACCGATCAGGTCCAGTTTGAGAAACTTGCAAATCGCGCCTTCGCTCCTCCAGAGCTCTTTCAATAGCGGTCGACAGATTCAGCACCAAATGAAACCGATCGGCAATCTGCGCTGCCTGTGGCGCGCCTCGCGCAGCCCCATCGGCGTAGGTTCCACGCCGGTCCCGATTGATAGTTTTGACCGTAGTATGAGCGTGAAGCCAGACGGCCACATTACCTGCAGATCGATCGGGCAGAACGTCAAGGACTCTATGCCGTTCTAGATCGACAAGGATTGTACCGTATCTCTGGCCCTTCCGCCACGCCCAATCATCAACTCCGACATGCCGAACTGGATGCGCATCGTCGGAGCAAAGCGGTCGATGCTTCACTGCACGCAACACCGTATCGTCACTCACTCGAATGGCCAATCGATCCAGGAGCCGGCTGCCCGGTAAACCGCCGGTGCTGTATCCAACGAATCGGAAGACGCTGCCGAGCCGATCTGTGCGCCGGGCATGACGGGGCGCAATTCCGGGCAGCCGCTCGGCGAAAACTTTTTGGGAACAGCCCTGGTTCCGACAGCGGAACCGACGAACCCTCGCTTGTATATAAGCAGATAAGCCTTGCCACGGCAGATCCTGAATCATACGAATGTACTCGCTGTGACGGGATACAGATGATTTACCGCATTTTGGACAGGCTGTAGGTTGTCGGGTGCGGACCGTGAGAACGAACCGATTCTCTTCACGCTCTACACGATCCAGGATGGGTGATTTAGAACTCGGCAGAACTGCTTGCCAATGGCTCGGGGGAAGTGCCATTGCCCCATCAGCTTAAAACATCCAACGCCTACAACGTTTTACAGTACTGTTCGCAATTACGATTGAACCGAGAATGCGGAACATCCTGAGAATGTCAGGTTAAAGCAAATTAGAAATGTCAGGTTGACAGAGTCAGGCTTGGAAGGTGGCAGAAACAGGAGATGGTTCACCTATGGCGGCGCCGACGGGAGCGCTTTGGCGAACTGGTGCAGTGGGACACATCCGAACACGACTGCTTAGAAAGCCGTGGCGAGCTGAGGTATCTGGTGACGATGATCGACGATGCCACCAGCCGGGTGTTTGCACGATTCGTGCGGCACGATAGCACGGAAAAGAATATGGCGGTGCTGGAGCAGTATTTTTTCCGTTTCGGACGCCGCTGGAGTTCGACACCGATAAGGTGAGTATCTGTCACACCGCGCCGAAAAAGAACCATCCGGCACGGGACGAGCCTTTGCCACCGACACAGATGGACGCGCTCTGCAGGAACTCGGTATCGGCTTGCCGCGGATTCTCCTCAAGCCAAGGCGGTGGAGCGAAGTTTTCAAACGGTTCAAGATCGTTTGGTGAAGCTGATGCGTGCCGAAGGGATTCGAACGTTGGCGGCAGCTAATGCGTATCTGGACAACCATTATTTGCCGGAATGGCAGCGCTATTCACCAAGCGCCGGCTTCGGCCGACGATGCGCATCGGCCACGGGGCAAACAGCATGGACTGGAGGCTATTTTATGCCGGGGAGAACGTCGGGTGGTTGCGAACGATTACACCTTTCGTGTGGGTGGACAGATGTATCAGATCGAACGCGAACATGTGCGGCCTCGGCTTGGCGGGGCCTCGATCCGCGTCGAGCAGCGGCGCAATGGAGAGATAGCCGTACGGTTGGAGGGGAAGTATTTGCCAGTCCGACTTTGCAACTGCACCCCCGCAAAGCCGGACAAACCGAGTCTCCACAAACCCGCGAAAGCTCCCAAACGCGATGGCAAGAGCCGATGGATGGAGGGCTTCTTTGATCGGTCCGCTCCCAACATCGAACACGCAATCGCAATCGCCAATGCCACCAGTTAGAGCCAAAAGCAATCAGGAAAGCCGGGCAAACCACGCCCGGCTATCTTCGCGTTTCTTTGGCCCAAAACGGAAGCTCAGAAGCTCCACCGGTATGACCACAAAAAAGATAACCCCGAGTCTTTCTCGAGGTTTTCACCAATCACGCCGGAGCCAGCCCCGTCGCTTCGGCTTTGGGCGTCGGCTCGGGCGCGACCCTTCGCGGACGGCTTAACCTTAACACGCCACTAGAAAACGGACCCTTCCGGCCTGAAGTTTCTACTTTGCCCGAAATCTGACATTTCTCTATGCCGCGACACCTCATTAGGCTGGTCTCTGATCCCCACGGCGTTTCACGCCACGTCATGAATTAGACTCGTGATTCGAATTACTCCATGTAGCTTTACATCTAGTGCGTTCAAACGCTGCTTAACCCGGCAACTAAGGGGAGTTTCTTCCCCATGGGGCTAAGAGTCCGCGATTCGAGCCGCGACCACGCCCAGTGAGTCCAACTTCGCTCAACCCCTGCGTGATCAGCATGCGATCAAAAGGATCGCGATGCTCGGGATGCAAGCCAAGTTTCTAGCTCGATTTGCGCGCCTGAGTGGCGAATCGTAGTATTCTGATGATCATCTCCTTCTATACTGGACAAGGTTTCGTAAAATTGAAAGCAATCAGAATATCGATGAAATTGGCGAGAGCGGCGCTACTTCTCACCTTCGCGTCAGCGGCTTGGACCCAGGTCAATGTGGGAGAACAGAAACCGGAAGCCGCTCTGCCCTTTAACATGACCACAACGGCCACCTTTGAACTTCCCTGGCGGATAGCGTTCCTACCGGATGGCCGCATGTTGGTTACCGAAAAGGTCGGACCCATTTGGCTGGTGTCCGCTGAGGGAGAAAAGATCGCGCCTTTGGCCGGTACCCCGCCCGTTTATTGGCAGGGTCAGAACGGTATGCTGGGCGTCTTCATCTCGCCCCATTACGCCACTGACCAGAGCATCTATATCACTTATATAGAGCCAGGAGACTATGGTGGAGGCCAGGCCTTGGCTCGCGCCAAACTGAACATCAGTCAGCGTGTGCCTAGACTGGAAAATTTCGAGGTGCTGTGGCGTCAGATGCCAAGGGGCAAAGGCGGCCAAGCCGGCGGCCAGATCGCCTTCGCTCCCGATGGTAAGTCCCTATTCATGTCAGTTGGAGACCGCCAGCGCATGACCCCGGCCCAGGATCCGAATCAGCCCGTCGGGAAAATTCTGCACCTGACGCTGGATGGCAAACCCGCGGCCGGTAATCCAAATTACGGCAAGATCGGCGCCGCCACCATTCCGCTGATCGATCCACCCCGTGACACTGAAGTTGCCAAGACAGCCAAGCCGGTGAGTACCTATACGTTTCCCGCCGAGAACCTAACGCCAGCGGAAACCTGGGCTAGTGGATTCCGCGCTCCATATGGCTTGGCCTTTTCGCCCACCGGCGAATTGTGGGAGGTCGAGCATGGCCCGCGCGGCGGTGACGAGTTAAATCTTATCGAAAAGGGGAAGAACTACGGGTGGCCGCTTGTCTCTTATGGGGTGAACTATAACGAGGTGCCCATTCCGCGGCACGAGACGCGGCCCGAATTCACGAAACCGGTGCTGTATTGGGTGCCGGTGATCGCGCCAGGCAACCTGATGTTCTACCGCGGTTCCAAGACGTTCCCGCAATGGGACGGCAGCGGCTTCGTCAGCGGTATGGCAAGCATGGTGCTCCAACGCATCATCTTCGATGGTAAAGGGGGAGCCAAGACCGCCGAACGTTGGGAAGTCGGTAAACGGATCCGCGATGTGGAAGAAGGTCCCGACGGTTCGTTGTGGATGCTGGAAGACGCCAATCCCGGCGCCCTGATCCATGTGACACCTAAGTGATATCTTTGCGTTAAAGACGGCGAACGCTCGATCGTGAAGGACTCGATGGAGAAGATGCTGTTTCAAGTTTCTGGACTGTTCCTGTTAGTCGCAGGATTATACGGCCAGCAGCAGCCAGTTCCCTATAGTCATAAGACGCACCTGGCTCTGGCATTGCAGTGCAACTCATGCCACAGAAACGCTGATCCGGGCGAACTGATGGGGTTTCCGGCAGAGAGTTTCTGCATGAGTTGTCATCGGACGATAAAAGCCGACAGTCCCCACATTCAGAAGGTAGCGACCTTCGCGGAAGAGAAGAAGCCAATACCGTGGGTCAGGGTCTACCGAATCCCGACCTTCGTTTACTTCAGCCACCGTGTACACATTAGTGCAGGCGCAGCATGCGAGACTTGCCATGGACCAGTTCGCGAACGCGACGTGATCACCAAGGAAGTGGTGCACAACATGCGTTCCTGCATGGCTTGTCATACTGCAATGAAGGCTCGTAACGACTGTACGACCTGTCACGAAGAGCGTTGATTTTGACTCTGGCCGATGTCTTGGTACTCCGACACGTAGCTTGTGAAGGATGGGGTAAATCATCTCCACACGCTGCGTGCACCGCGCGCGATCTCAACAACATACTGATGAGCTCAGAGGGAGTACATTGAGAAGGGCTTATATGCTCAGAAGAAATCTATACAGACACATCTTGTTGTCGTTGCCGCTGTTGAGCGCAACTGCATTTGGCGGGAGTTTTCCAGAACCTGCTATCGATGCGAGGCCGAGTACGGGTAATCAGACCGCCGTTCTTGCCGGTGGCTGTTTCTGGTGTACCGAGGCCGTCTTTGAAATCATCGACGGAGTCGAAGATGTGATCTCCGGCTACTCGGGAGGCACGAAAGATACGGCAAAGTACGACATTGTGTCCACCGGACGAACCGGCCATGCCGAGGCTATTTTGATCAGTTACGATCCCGCCAAAATTTCTTACGGTCAACTCCTTAAGATCTTTTTCAGCGTCGCCCACGATCCCACGACGCTCAATCGTCAGGGAGCAGACATCGGCCCTCAGTACCGTAGCGCGATCTTCTATGCGGACGAGGAGCAGAAGCGAATCGCCGAGGCTTATATCAAGCAGATTAATGATGCGCACGTCCTGAGTAAACCGATCGTGACGCAGGTTGTTGCTTTAGATAAGTTCTACACTGCGGAAGGATACCATCAGAACTACGCTGGCCGGAACCGATCAAATCCATACATTGTGAACGTCTCGGATCCTAAGGTTGAAAAGCTTAAGAAGCTTTATCCGGGGTGTGTTCGCAAAAGAAAAGGATGATCCACCCGGAGCGTACACGTAACCAGCAATGCCGCTGCGGGAATCCCGGAGGGATGTTCCACTTTCAATCCGCAGGCATGACACTAACAGTCGCTGCGAAGATCAGAACGGTGCAGTTCATATTGGAACGAGCGCGCCGGTGCGCGATGTGTCGTAACCAGCAAGAACTTCCAGTTTGCGGCGAAGAGTTGCGCGCTGCAGTACGTCCAGGAAAGCTTTCACTGCCGGCAAATCGCCGGTGCGCTTGCGCATTACAAGGTCGTAGCGAGCGCTGTGAAGAGGGATGAAGTCTAGGCCGAATGTTTGTGCCGCCGACTTGGTAGCCAGGCACGCGTCGGCTTCCCCCGTCAACACTTTGTATGCCGCAGGCAGATGTCCCCAGGCGACATCGCCATAGCCCTGCAACTTGGCTGGAGAAAGGCCAGCTTTTACAAGCAGCTTGTCCAGAAGTGCGCGGCAGCCGGAACCGGGTTCACGGTTTACAAACCGAATTCCTCTCCGCGCCAGGTCTTCCGGTTTCCTGATTCCTTTCGGATTCCCTGTCCTGACAACCAGGCCTTCTTCCCATTGAGCAAACGTGACGACAAGAATTTCTTCTCTGGGGAAATTCTCGCGAATGTAGGGCAAGTTGAATTCACCCGACTTTGGGTCTTCAAGATGGGACCCCGCGATATGGACCTTGCCTTCCGTAAGCCAGGTCAACGCGAGCTTGCTCGATGCAGCCGCCGATACGATCTCGACACCACTGATCCGCTCGACCATATTCGAAAGCAAACTAGCGGCCGGGTCACAGCCGGCTAACACGAGTCGCCTCTGCGCTGCTTCGTCCTTTGCGAATACCATCAGGTCCGCGCGACCGTTCGAGTGGCTAATCCGTTTAACTATGCCGTCCGCCTCCGGTATGAAGTAAGGCGTGTTCGGTACGGGAACACTCACCCACTTGGAGCCGATTTGGCAGATTCGTACCGGCTGACCCTTAGCAGGCGCTGCGACACTGAGGACTTCCGCGGTAACCGACTCAGGCGAATTCGGCGCGGCCAAACTCAGTGAAAACAATTCGTCTACGGTGACTTCCAGTTCTTGCGCCAGATGCAGCGCAACTTCAGTGTTCGGAATATAAGCGCCGACTTCGATCGCATAAATCGTTTGACGGCTCACGTTCACTCTTCGGGCTAAATCAGATGCACCGATGCCTCGACTCTTGCGAATCTGACCAAGACGATTTTCTATGCCGGTTTTCGCCAAGATCATCTCCTCAGGCACAGGCGTCGTGTACCAGTAAACATTTCTTTTAGAAGTGTAACTTCAGGACAAGTTCAAAAACTCGCGGATCGAGAGCAGTAGTAACGGCGCCAAATGCGGCATTGCCAAAGCTGCCGTTGGGATTACCAAGCGGTGGAGTATTTGAGACGTTGAATGCCTCGGCTCGGAACTGGGCTCGGAAGCGCTCCGTGATTGTGAATGTCTTACCGATCATCAGGTCTGCACTCTGATAGCCGGGGCCGGCCACAGGATTGCGTGAACTGTTTCCGATTGTGAACTGGGGAGCCTGGGTGAACGCTGCTGTATTGAAGTAGCGTTCTGTCGTGCGCTGGTCCGAGGGAAGATTCGGATCGGCTACTCGGTTGGGACGCTGGATTCCGAAACCGGCGAAAGCATTGAGGTTGGTGGCTTGTGTTACCGCGATGGGGCTGCCCGATTGAAAACGGATCAGTCCCGCCAGTTGCCAGCCTCCCGCCAGGACCTCTTGCCAGCCACTCAAGGAACGAGCCCGGCCCTTTCCAAACGGTAGTTCGTAAACGAAGCTGCTCGCGAATATGCTCGGGATATTTCCGTTTGAAACATCCTTCTCCAAGCGCTTGTTGAAGCTGTCGGCGGCCTGGAAGTTTGCGACTGGACCCGTTAGCACCGCAGAATCGAAGACGGCGCCGGCATCGTCAATCAGACGCGAGAACGTGTATGCCGCGCTGAGAGTCAGGCCACGGGAAAACCTCTTTTCAATGCGCGATTGAAAGGAGTGATAGGTCGAGTGGCCAATGTTATTGCGATATAGCGTGACGGTTGTGAAGCGCGGATACGGCCGAAGCAGTTGCGCACGAGCAATCGTTGGTGTTCCAAGCGATGTGTTTGCGGGGATCTGTCCATAGAATGGGTTCGGCGCCTGCTGGGTGAGTTGCGATCCCAAAGCGAGTTGATCCACGGTGAGCTGATTCAGGTTAATATCCGGCACACCCAGCCGTGTCAGTTTCGAGCCCAGATAGCCGGCCTCAATGCTCCAATTCTCCCCGAAGGTTTTCTGTAAGCTGAGATTCCATTGCTGGGCATAGCCGCTTCCGTTAGTTCTTTGTACGCCGAAAACACCCTGTCCCAAACCCGCATCCGGTACCGGCGGCTGTGGAACAACAGTTGGCCCTTGTGAGAGTACAAACGCCGGCTTGATGTTGTCCAGGGTCTGCTGGCCCAAAGTTTGGATGAACGGGAATAGTGGTGTCGTGAATGGTGTTGTGATACCCGCCTGTTCGATCCAGGTGAGCGAATAGCCCGAGCGGATGACGAAGGAGTCATTCAATCGATAGGCAATCCCCGCGCGTGGTCCAAAGTTGAATTTCTCCAAATCTCGCGCGCTCCGTGGAAAGCCATTCTGGCCGAAGTAATCGAGTTGCTGGGACCTAAGATTGAATACCGCGCCGCGATCATCTGCAACGGTCGAGGGTACGTTCAGAGTGTAACGAACCCCCAGGTTTAACGTCAGCCGCCGTGTTGCGCGCCAGTCGTCTTGCAAGAAGAGTTCGGCGATCGTGGCACGCGGCTTCAGAATCTCCGATTGCGCGTCGATGCTGAACCGGGTCACCTGACCTAACAGGAACGAAGCATAGCTATCGCCTGTGTTCGCAATGGGAGTGCCTGCCGTATCCAGACCCGCAGTAAAGATGTTGGTGAATTGAAAATTGCCGGTCGGGCTGGGTGGCTGAAGCACATCGAGACGCTCCAGCCGAATATCCGCGCCGGCTTTCAAACTATGACTTCCCTTCATCCATGAATAGTTGTCGATGAACTGAGTCACGGAGGTAGTGAAGCTGGAATTACCGTTCGCCGGAGGGCCTAGCTGCTGAAAGCCGACGACATCATACGTAGGCAGCACATCACTGAACGAGGTGAGCGGGATGTTGGGGATCTGGGAGATCTGCGTAGCCGGTTCACCAGTGTCTAGCGTGTTTCGGTTGAAGCCCCTTCGTGTGAATCCGAAACGCAATTCATTGACTGTGGTTGGGTTTACATTCCAGCTATGTTCAGCAACCACGCTGTCGGCTCGCGTGAGGGTCTTACCGATGAAAGTCGCAGTGAATGTGCCGCTTCCATCCGGCAGTGGAGTAGCCGGGTTGGAGTCATCACGAAGATATGAGTACCGTCCGAAAATCTTGTGGCGAGCGCCGAAATAATGATCCAGCCGAGTATCGAACTGGTCCTGCGCAGTGGTGTCAGATCCCACCGTCCGATAGTTGTTTACAGTGGCCTCGTTTGCTCCGGAGAAAACATTCGGAGCGGGATAGCGGTCCATCACGGCCTTCGTCGCCGCATCGAACATTGTCGCGGGAATCGTACTTGCCGGAAATGGATCACGAACGTAGCCGCTAGCAGTTTGACGCGTCGTGCGCGGATCGAATATCGGTTGCGTGAATACTCCGCGCTTCTGGGCGCTGGTCGGGACGGTGCTCGTTCGGACGACACCAGTATCGAAGCGCGTACCCTGCCAGTCCACGAAAAAGAACGTTTTATTTTTCTGCACCGGCCCACCCAGGGTGAATCCGTACTGATTGCGACGGAAGCGCGGCTTCGCGCCGGTGGTGGCGAACAGGTTGCGGGCGTTCAACGCGTCATTCCGAAAGAACTCGAAAAGAGTGCCGTGTAAATCGTTCGAGCCGTACTTCTGATGGACCATGATGATGCCACCGTTGGACCGGCCATACTCGGCGGATGGGCTGTTGGACTCTACCCGAAACTCTTCGATTGCATCTACGATCGGATAGAAGGCCACCTGGCCGGGTTCAGGCTGGAGGACGCTAACGCCATCGTAGATGTATTCGCTGGTGCGTGGGCGGCTGCCATTCACACGCGGCAGGAGATTCCCCGGAGCCAAATTCACTCCTGGTGAAAGAGCAATCAGGGGAACAAAGTTCCGGCCGTCGAGGGGCAATGCAACGATCTTCTTCTGTTCCACAACAAAGCCGGCCGTTCCGCGGTTCGTCTGTAAGAGCGGGGCCGCGGCGGTTACTTGCACTGCTTGCGGTACTTGTCCCACTCGAAGCTCTAACTCGAGATTGATCTGGTCGCCAACGCGAACGACGATGCTATCCCGATAGAGCGTCGCAAAGCCTTCCTTAACGACGTCGATCCGATAAGTTCCGGGGGACAAGGCAAAAAAATGATAGGCGCCATCGCTTCCTGATTGCGTAACGAGTTTGGTCTCCGTCCGTGTATTGATCAAGTTAATCGAAGCTCCTTCGATCGCAAGCCGGGCCTGATCACAAATCATCCCGAATAGCTCCGCCTTCGTGGATTGTCCGTAAAGCGCCGGGCAAGAGACTAGCAAAAGACACACCAAAAATCTCAGGAGTAGACGAAAGCTCATGGGCGGGTGTGGTTACAAGACGTCGCTATGTTAACACAACAAACCAGTATGCCGTGTTTGAAAGACAGCATCACTTATAAGCGTCATAACTATTGGGCACATACGAGTTACGCGCTCTCGTTCTTTGCGAGGATTGCCACGCCAGGGCAAGCCAACTCATCTAGAGCGCTCGAGGGGCGATTAACGACTGCCTGACGGCCTTCGGCGTCTGCTTTGATATAAGAGAGGGGCGGCCAGGTATTTCGTTGCCGCGCCGTTCAGCAATCGCTCGTATGACAAAAACTCTCTCGGAAGACTGGCTCGCCGTTTGGTTGGGCGTGGGATTGTTTGCGCTCTCGTTCGCACTGCTTGCGGGGGTTGATCTGCTCGGGTGGGCGGTGACCACCTCCGTATGGATGACGCCGGCCAAGGCGCTGGCGCCCGCTTCGAAAGCGTTCGCCGCTTTGTCCGGCGCCGTATCGCTCTTGCTTACTTACGTCTTTCTTCTCGCCATTACGCTGGCAGCAGCCCAGGCTTTGCGCGTGGATCTCACATCTTTCGCCAAAGCGTTTACGGTGGTCTTCGCCATGGCATATCTGGCATGGATACTAGGAAGCTGGGCGTACATTGCGGCGACTCCGGACAGGCGTGCTAGCTTCGGAATCGGCTGGTCCCTGAATCTCACCAATGAAGCTGGCTATATCGTTGCGCTGCTCGTCGGACTCGTGGTCGGCAATCTTTTCCCTCGTACCGCAGCGCTCATGCAGCCCGCCATACGTCCGGAACTGTACGTGAAAACGGCGATTGTGATTCTCGGAGGCTTTCTGGGCGTCACCGCGGCCGAACAACTCGGTCTGGCCACGTCGGTGATGTTCCGGGGACTGTGCGCAATCGTCGAAGCCTACCTTATTTATTGGGCCGTGGTGTATTACGTTGCACGCCGCTACTTTGGTTTTAGTAGGGAGTGGGCGGCCCCACTCGCTTCGGGAATATCCATTTGTGGCGTTTCCGCCGCGATCGCAACCGGTTCGGCAATCAGAGCGCGGCCGATCGTGCCGGTGATGGTTTCATCGCTGGTCGTTATTTTCGCCGTAGTGGAACTGATTCTGCTTCCGTTTGTGGCTCAGCATTTTCTTTCCAGCGAGCCGATGGTAGCGGCGCCTGGATGGGGCTCGCAGTAAAAACGGACGGCGCGGCCGTCACGAGTGGCGCTATTACCGATGCTCTGATCGTTTCAAAGGCCTTTGCCGATCAGGGTATCCGCTATCAGCCTGGGTGGATCATGGGCGCGGCGACCACAGTAAAAGTCTTCATCGATGTCTTTATCGGGGTGTGGGCCTTCATCCTGGCCTGGATCTGGGCTGCCAAGATCGAGACGCGGTCAGGCGACAAGGTGAAGCTTGGTGAAATCTGGGATCGATTCCCGAAGTTCATTCTGGGATACGTTGCTACATTTCTGATCGTTCTCGCGATTTGTGTACTTGTGCCTGCGTTGCTTCCGCGCGTCAAGGCGGCAATGGCCGAGGCGAACGTATTCCGCGGCATCTTCTTTGTGCTGACATTTTTCACGATAGGCGTCGTGTCCGATTTCCGCCGGCTCTGGGAGGAGGGAATCGGCAAGCTCGCCGTGATCTATGCCGTCTGTCTCTTCGGCTTCATCATATGGGTAGGTCTGGCAATATCCTGGCTTTTTTTCCACGGAGTGAAGCCGCCGCTGCAGGGTTGATGTATGGAAAAACCGAAAATTGGTGAAGAGCTGCGCAAGATGGAGGGGGAGCCGTTGCTCCCGGTCGAGAAGAAACTCGTCATGTGGAGCATTCTGCTCGGACTCGGTTTGCTGGTCGTGCTGCTTGCGGTTAGCCGCTTCATATTTGGCCGCGGCTAATCACTAGTCAGCCCGCAAAGCCTGAATCACATCGACGCTCGCCGCTCGCATCGCCGGCCAGGCAGACGCGAGCACCGCCGCAGCGAGGAGAATGCCCGCCGCTCCGGTAATAACCCAAGGTTCGGGTTTCTGGATGGTCTCGAAAATACGTCCCGCAAGCTGCTGTAGCGCGAGGCCGCAGACAAGTCCTGCCGCGATCCCGGCAGCGGTAATAATCGTGCCTTCGCGGATTACGCCCGCTAAAAGATGCCGTGGTTGCGAGCCGACCGCGAGCCGGATGCCAAACTCACGCGTTCGGGAGCTGACCGAAAATGCGAGCACGCCTGCAACGCCCACGACGGCGATAGTCAGCGACACGATCGCGAAGCCCCCGAATACCATCGCGTTCATGCGATCCGGTGTCAGTACTTCCGCGCGAACGTCTTCAAGTGTTGCGGCACGCTCCACCGGCTGGTCCACCGAGATCTCGCGAATGGTTCGTGTGATCGGCGCAACCAGCGCGTACGGATCGGATTGAACGTGGACGAACAGGCGGCCGGCGAACAGCGGTCCCTGCATGAACGGCTGATATATAGTCATGGTCGGACCCGGAACCAGGTGCTCATCGTCGAGATCGGCGGCGACGCCGACGATCCGCATTGGCTTCGGCGTAAGACCAGTGAATTTCAGCACAGGATCGGTCCACGTGATGTGTCTATTGAGGACCTCCTGCGTCGGGAACATACGGCGAGCCACACTCTGACTGACAATCGCGACAGAGTCTCCATCTCTTCGGTCGAGGTCGTTGAAATCGCGTCCCGCAACAATAGGTAATCCGAGCGCGGCAAAGAACCCGGGAGAGATCAGCCGAAAATGACCGCGCGGGTCCTCTTCCGCCGAGGCGCGGCTGTAGCCTTCGGCCGTAAACTGTAGGCCGGGACCGAAATTGCCTCCCTCTCTCCAAGGTGTCAGCGAGCCCACGGCAACTCCGGTCACTCCGGGCAACTGGTGCACGCGCTGCATTGCCTCCCGATAGAAGCCGATCACCTGCTCCTCTGTCCGGCCGTAGGAGATCACTGGTACGTTGATGGCAAGGACGCGGCGGACATCCATGCCGGCGTCGACCGCTTGAAGAGCAAGCAGCGCCTTCACCAGCATGGTTGCGCCTGCGAGCAGAACAAACGAAGCAGCGATCTGGGTTACCGCGAACGCCTGCAGGCGCCGTGTGCTGGTACGAGTTACGCGTGTACTGCCGTTCGACAGACTAGTTCCGTTGCTCGCTGGCAGACGCGGCACAAAGGCGAGGAGGACCGCGGCGACGAGGGCCAGAATTGTCCCCACCCAGAGCATGCTGGCGTCCACCGTAAGGTCGAGTGCGCGGACTGAAAAGCGCGACGCGTACCTTGCGAGGACAGTGACCATAGGCCCCGCCGACAAGACGCCAACCAGCGCTCCGGCGC
The DNA here is from genome assembly GCA_963833675.1 of Bryobacteraceae bacterium. Taxonomy (GTDB): domain Bacteria; phylum Acidobacteriota; class Terriglobia; order Bryobacterales; family Bryobacteraceae; genus DASQDN01. The sequence goes on from CAWHYW010000040.1 coordinate 14,157, forward strand.
CGCACAGCAGGAGACTCTCGGCCAGCAGTACACGGCGCAGTGCGCCGGCGCTTGCGCCCATAGCAGCGCGAACCGACAGTTCAGTTTCACGACGAATCGTACGTGCCAGAATCAGATTCGCAACGTTGGAACAGGCGATGATGAAGACCAATGCCGACGCCGCCAGCAGGACCCAAAGTATGGTTTTCGCTTTGGCCGTAATCTGATCGCGCAGGAGCACCGCGCTGATGCGGAAATCTGATTTCTTTGAGTAGTCCTCAGGGTGCTCTCGCATCAGGACGCCGTATGCCGCAGCGAGATCCGCGCGCGCCTGTTCGAGTGTTACGCCGGGGCTCAGACGCCCAAACAACTCCGTCATTCGATGGACTCGGCCTGTCACCATCGTGGCTGAAAGGTGATGGGGACTCGTTACCACGTTGGCGATGATCTCAGTTTCGGCCGGGTATGGAATCGAAGGTTCCAGGACGCCCACAACAGTGGCTTCGCGTGTTCCCATAGAGCCAAGACGGACAACCTTTCCGAGCACCGAAGGGTCGCTTTTCAACACGCCGGTCCAAAAGCGATGAGTCAGAACCACAGCTCCTGCGGCGGATGGGCCATCGTCGCTCATATCGAGCAACCGCCCCAGTACGGGCCGCAGACCCATCACGTCGAAATAGGTCCCGCCCACCACTCCGGCCCGCACCTCGCGAGGTTCGCCAAGACCATGCATCGTGAAGGCTATCGTGGAAAAATCGCCGAATGCGCTGAAGGATTTCGTGCGCTGCCGCAGATCGAGCAGTTCGGGTACGGAGAAGTTGATGTTCTCGGCGCCCAGGCCCGGCGCGCTCTGCCTGATGTATACGAGCTTGTCCTCATCGCGATTTACGAGAGGTCGCAGGAGGATTCCCCGGACCAGAGTGAAGATAGCGGCATTTGCGCCAATCCCGAGCGCCAGAGTCAGGATGACGGTGAGCGTAAAACCTTTGGCGGTAGCCAGCGAACGAACCGCATACTTTAGATCGCGTCGAAACATTCCGACGTAGTCTCGCAGATTGAATCGTTCCTTGCTCATGATCCTGCCACCCTCCAGCGCTGAACCATTCGGGTCATTATAGATGACACCTCTCACCTACGGTTTGACTTCGGAATCGGATTCGTAGCATGTGAGTTGTCCGGCGCAATCAGCAAGTGAATCGTCCGGTTGAGGAGCGGGTGGGAAAAGCTGAAGGATGTGGAAGCCATCGAACAGCAGATACCGGCCGCAGAAATGGAGCGGATGATGAAACTACAGGAAGTGATCTTGAAGGCGATGGCGGGCAAGCTGACATGGATTGCGGCAGCTGAGATCATCGGAGTGACTGACCGTACGATGCGACGGTGGCGAGATCGTTGGCAGAAGCACGGCTACAGCGGTTTATGGGATTGCCGGAAGAAGCGTCCCAGCCCGAAACGAGCACCGGTAGAGCAACTGCAACAGGTGCTGCAACTATACCGGGAACGGTATTTTGATTTCAACGTACGGCACTTTCACGAGAAGCTTGTCGAAGTCCACGACATCCATTTCAGCTACACATGGGTGAAGACAGCCTTGCAAGAGGCGGGGCTGGTGAAGAAGCGCAAGAAGCCGGGTTCCCATCGGAAGCGACGACCGCGGCGGCCGTTGCCGGGAATGATGCTGCATATCGACGGCAGTAAACACCGCTGGTTTGGCGACCAGCGCCAGTACGAGTTGATTGTAGTGCTGGACGACGCGACCAGCGAGATTTATTACGCGCAACTGATGGAAGCCGAAAGCACGCGCACGATCATGATGGCGTTACGAGAGGTCATCGAGAGCAAGGGTGTCTTCTGCTCGTTGTACAGCGATCGCGCTGGCCATTTCTTTGTCACCCGAGGCGGGGCGAGCGAGGTTGATATGACGCATCCGACGCAGGTGGGGCGAGCGTTGCAGGAACTCGGGATCCGAATGATCCCGGCGTATTCACCGCAGGCGCGCGGTCGCATGGAGCGTAACTACGGAACCTGGCAGGGACGCCTGCCGCAGGAGCTGCGGCTACGCGGAATTACTGACGTCCACAAAGCGAATGAATTTCAACGCAACGAGTACATTGCCGAGTTCAACCACAAGTTCATGGAGAAGGCGGCGCAGAAAGGCACCGCGTTTGTACGGGTGCACCGTCGCGATCTGGACTGGATCTTCAGCGTGCAACACGAACGTATGGTGAATCGAGACAACACGGTCGTGATCGGCAACGGTGTCCTGCAGTTGGAGAAGACTGGATGGAAAAGATACCTTGGCCGGGCAAACAGTGACGGTGCACGAGCATTTGGACGGACGGGTGTCGATTCGCTATGGTCCGCAGCTCATCACCGAATATGCCGGCGATGGATTGCCACTCGCATCGCCGAGACGCAAACACACCGCTAAACTCTCGAAGCGGGTGGCGGCCTAACGCAATTCGGAAGAAGACTTGGATTTGAAACTGGAGGCTCTGCCTCCAGACCTCCGGGATTTAACGCTTTTGGCCAGGATTGCTGGAAGGGGAGCGAGCCTTAAACTTGCTCCCGCAATCCCGGCCCTGAGTTGGCGCTCGAGTTGCTTCCCAGCAGCGCTCTGTTTTACGCTCAGGTGACCGAAGCCTAATCGATCCCGGTAACCTATGGCAAGACCGGACAGTTCATTTGCTAATTAAACCGGACAATCTTGACGTGCTCCCAACAGACCTTCGGAATCGGATGCTCATTCCGGAATACGCGAGCGACAACAAGTAGCGCACGGTGACATTCGATACCCATCGATTTCCTGAGCGGTTCGTTGAGGATATTCGCGTTGGGGGAATAGGATGCTAACAGACGAGTGCAGAAAGCAATACAGTCCGCCGGGATTGCACCGGCGAACCACCCCATTGCCGGAGGCCACAATCTGGGGATGAAACCGGAAATCGCGAGAAATCGCGCGCCGACGCGCTGCGACTCCGAATCGGTAGTTTCGGATTATCGGGCCTTTTTGGTGGTTAAGGGCTTGGGGTTACATCGGTAGTGTTTCGAAGGAACTCCCAAAGGACCGAGGGGCAGTGAGAGCGATCTCGCCTCGTTAGACCAAAACTGCCGGGCCGCGCGGGTCGGCATGTCATTTGGTCGATTGTGCACTGCGATACCCTGCCGAATCCTATGCAATTCCCTCCAGTCTCTGCGGTGCCAGCCGAGCTCAACTATTCCGTCAGACCACAGCGTGACGGCGATGACGGGTGACGTTCGGCTTTACTCCCTGACTTCTTTTCTTCCTTTTGCCTCACACACCGTCATCCATCACGATTGAAGATGCACTTGCGCTTCTCGCCGCACATGGCTGTAACTGAAGTGGAAGCTGGCTGCTGCGGTCGTGGTTGAGCCCCGTGCCCGGCAAGCTTCCGAGAGCAGCGCTAGGCTGGACTAAAACTTTTTCGACCGCAGCAGATAAATTGATCGGAACTCAGCTGTGAAGCAGTACCGGTAAAGGTGAGATTAGCTGCATTAATGGATATCCCGATAGTCGCGCCATCCTAGGCTGCATGGCGCATTAAGTCATAACAATTTCTTTTGCCGCCTCAGACATGCGGCCATCAATCCACTACCGACGAGTAACATGGCGCTGGGCTCGGGTACCGCACTGGTACCAGCTGCAGTAGTTGTTATTCCTGATTGTTCAATCGAACTGCCCTCATTGCCTCCGTGCGAGCGAGTCGTTTGAAAAATGTATGATCCCTGCTGCTGTCCGGTGGCGGTTGTCTTCAGTGTAAAAATTCCTAACGATGTTTGACCAGGGCTGCCAATGATCGGCGATCCCGTATAGGTGAAAGTGGCGTCAGCGACGGCTGGGTTGTCGGGTTGTCCAGGCACGTCGTGCTGGATGTTGAATACCCAATCTGAAGAGGGACCGCTGCCGGAAACCAGGCCCGCAAAATCGAAGATTGTGAAATAGTCGCCGCTATTGACGTGCTGATTGTTCTGAACAGATCCGCTATACAAGAAGGTGCTACCGTTATCTGCCGTGTTTAAGAAGGTCAACGTTCCTCCTTCTAGAGGAGCAAGCATTGCGAATACGGACATGAAGATGAATATCGTGAATCTCATAGTTTCGAGCATGAGGCGGTTGTTTACCTTAATCAATGGAGCACAAATGCGGGTTGGTACCGTTACGGATGCGATAAGTGAGGGGGGCAACTCGCATTACTGGTACTGTTAGTGCAGTGAGAGATGGCCTGTATTACTTGTGAAGAGACGACGCGGTTGGTCGCTGCCGCATAGACGAAATCACGGCTCGATTCGCCGCTAAATACCAATCAATGCAGCCGGCGAACACTCAAAGTGCACTCGAAGGTTATGTAAGTCGTCACAAACTTACGCCAGACCGAGAGGTTTCAAAGATGATAGCTGTTGTGCGAGGAGAAGACGTCGCTAGCGTGTCTGGAAGTTGATGTGCGTGTCTCATCGTCACTGCGATGTATGGTACTAGGCCGAGTTCCTTAGTATTGGTTGATCTTTTCAGACTGTACAAATGATGGTAAGTTTCTCTTGCAAACCGTAGATTGTTTGCAAGGAGAACCCTAATGCGCACTTTAATTGTGACCCTGTGGAAAGATGACCGGGGTCAAGACCTTATCGAATATGCCCTTATGGCGGGATTCGTAGCAGTGGCGGCTGGCGCCATTATGCCTGGCGTTTCCACCAACATCAGCCAGATCTTCTCGAAGGTCCAATCCGTGATGACGCTGGCTAACGGATCTTAACATAAACGCTTTGTTTCAAGAGAGGAGAGCCTTAGGCTTTCCTCTTCATATTTTCTAAACCAACCGAACGCGTGCGGACTCAGCACTTTTCAAGTTGCCTTCGGCAGAGTGAGAACACTCGCGAGTGTTCTCACTTGCCTGTGTGATTGTCCTCTCCTATATAGGCATCCTTACTTCCGTCACTATCGTGAAAGGTGGTCGCCCGAAGGGAAGCGGCGGCACTACAAACCAAAGGCAGGGACGCAAATAAGTGGGTGTTTACAAAGCGCGGTGACATGGTGGTACGAGTTCGCATTCGCGGGCAAGCGCGTGAGGGACTCTGCGACCACGAGTCGAAAGGCGATTGGAATCGAGGCGGAACGGTCAGCGACGGAGGGAATTGGGGCGGAGCCTACCGGGATTACCGTGGTCAACGCGACAACCGTATAAGCTCTGTCGCAGATGGGGGTCAGGGTGTACCTTGGCAACTATCCGCTCAATCACCGGCGGAATCTGAATATAGCTACTACGGGCAATTGCTCGATGGCCCTCTGTCCTGATTCAGTGACTGCAAGTCACTGAAAAGATGGAGCCACCCGCCGGGATCGAACCGGCGACCTGCTGATTACGAATCAGCCGCTCTACCAGCTGAGCTAGGGTGGCCCTTCAAAGTCATTTTATACTAAGCCCTTCTCACTGTTGCGCCAGCCACGTAGAAATATCCGGATGCAGCAGCTCAACGATATCCGGCTTCTCCAAATCGCCTCTTCTAACGAGTACAGCCGGCAAGTCTATGCGGCTGACAACCGGCTGTCCCCGCAGCTTTCGAGCGATTGCCTTGACCGATTCGTATCCCATCTGGAACGGCTTTTGAATCACAAGGCCATCGATATAGCGGTCCTGAACATCGGAAACGAGCTCATCATTGCTGTCGAACGCTACCATCCGAACCTGCGCGTTACCTCGCGACTTGAGCGCGAGCACCGCTCCAGCGGAACTTGATTCGTTATCCGCGAATAATCCTCTAAGATTTGGATGCGCCGCCATGATATTTTCCGATGCCGCGCGAGCCTTCGCTCGGTCTGCCATTCCATAGGCCGTCTGCACTACTTGGATTTTCGGGAAGTTCTTTTTCAGTTCCTCTCGAAAGCCTTCCTCACGTTCCATTGTCGCCGCGCTTCCCGGCATGAAACTGACTACCGCCACCTCGCCTTCCCCGAGCAGCAATTCCGCTAACAGGCGCGCGGCCTTGCGTCCGCCCTCGCGATTGTCAGTGGCTATGTAGGTAATCCGCTTGTCGGTATCGATATCCGAATCAAAGATCGCGATCGGTATTCCCGAAGAAGCCGCACGTTCGACAACGCCGACAAGCGCCTTTCGATCCACTGGCGCCAATGCGATTCCTGCCAGTCGTCGATTCACCATTGACTCGATGATTGCGATCTGACGGCTCGAGTCGATTTCGAGCGTTGGCGCATTCCACTCAATCCGCAAACTCTCCTCTTTCGCCGCCTTGATCGCGCCGGCGTGCACAGTCTGCCAAAATATGTGATTGGCGCCCTTTGGAACAACACCCACAGCCATCTTCTCGGAGTCTCTGCAGCCTGTGAGGAGGATCGTCCCAAATAAAATCAGGTAGCGCGTCATACGATTATTCCCATAGTAAAGGCATCAGGATAAATGAAGGAATGCGTTGGCCATATTGCGGAGTTACCGCCCGGCAGTATGGCCGAAGTTTCTGCGTTCGGTCATGTCTATTTGATCTGCAACGTCAATGGCGAGTTCTACGCCACGGAAGGAATCTGCCCTCACCGGGGCGCTCCGCTTGCTCATGGCGCTTTGCATGATCATACAGTCGTTTGTCCGTGGCATGCCTGGGAGTTCGACTGCCGCACCGGCCAGGGCGATTGTGTGGACATTGCAACCACTCGCGTGACAATTGAAGACGAGCGCATTTATCTGCATGCCCGAACTTCCTGAAGTTGAGACGATCGTTCGCGAACTCTCCCCGCGGCTGCGCGGTCGCCATATTCTGTCCGTTGAGGTGTTGCAGCCGCGAATTACACGTCATTCGCCCCGAGACATTGTCACCGCATTGCCGGGCCGTCGCATCGAAAAGGTCCGACGCCATGGCAAATTTATCATCGTGGAATTGGACCAGGGGTCACTCACAATCCATCTCGGAATGACCGGACAACTTCGATTCGATTCCGCCCCAACCGCCTACACGCGAGTCATCTTCACGTTGGACGATTCGGTCCTCTTTTATGACGATACGCGCATGTTTGGAGCCATCGAGTTCGGTTCTGCTCGTGTCGAGCGCCTCGGTCCGGATGCGCTCACGAAACTCGAGGCCGATAAGCTGCGGCGCAAGGCGCACATCAAAGCTGTATTGCTCAATCAGAGTGTATTCAGCGGCGTCGGAAATATTTATGCGGATGAGGCATTATTCCGCGCGGGCATAAGACCCACGGCACGCAATATCAGCCGCGTAAAGGCGACGAAGCTTCTTGCTGCCGTCGATGAAGTATTGCGAGAAGCCATCGAGTTTCGCGGTTCCTCGGTTTCCGATTACGTCGACACGGATGGCCGCCGCGGATCATTCCAGAATCGGCACCGTGTCTACGGGCGCGAAAACCAGCCTTGTCTCACTTGCGGTACGCCGATACGAAAGATTGTGGTGGCAGGACGCGGCACGCATTATTGCCCGAAGTGCCAGCGTTAGGAGCGTTTCTTCGGACCACCTCGGGAAGGCCCACGTCCACCAGAACGGTTCGGCGGACCGCCTCCGCCGCTACGCTTGGGTCCAAACGGTCGAGGTGGGCGACCACCGCCAGGCCTGTCCTCACCACGGGGAGGAAAAGGCCGTTTCCCACCGGGACGTTCCTCGCGCTTCTCCCCGCTGCTTCCGAATTTGGGACCACGCTTATCGTAAGGTCTGCGCTCGGGCCGGTCTTCGCTCTTGGCGCCGGATCGTTGAAACGGCGGGCGAGGGACGATTTTCTTCGCGCTTCTCAAACGGCCTCTTGCTTCGTTTATCTTCAGGTCGTCCGCCGCGTTCAAACGAGCGTCGTTCCGGTCGATCCGCGGAGTCATCGTCGCGTCGCCGAAACGGCGGCCGCGGTCGATCATCTCGCCTGCGATCCTCGGAGGGTCGTTGATACGCCTTCTTCTCCGGCGGTCTTTGCTCGGGGAAATCGGGTCGGCGTTCGAAAGGCCGTCGCGGCCTCTGCGGCGGTTTCTGCTCGGTGGGCTTAGGCTGCGACAGGATCGCCTCTTCCCGTTCTGCGGGTTTTGCTTGAGGCGCCGGTCGAACCGGACGGCGCCTTTCCTCGTCGCTCGGCTCGGCCTTCGGCTTTATTACGCGCCGTTCTTCCCGCTCCGGCGCCGCCTCGATAATCGCGTCGGTTGTCTGCACAACCGGCTTCATTGCGGCGACATTATGGACCCGAACGATCGCCGCGCCATTCAAAATCGCCGTCGTTACCGCTGCCGCTGTCGCATACTCCAGGGCGGCCGGATCCTCCTGCGATAAGAACTGCTTTCGCGAGGTGGCCACCAATACTGGAAGCAGCAGCCGTCCGAGTTCGCCGAGGCGAGCGACGATCTCTGAATTTTGCTCGCCTCGCTTTCCAAAGCCGATACCGGGGTCGATCACGATTCGGTCGCGAGATACGCCCCCGCGAGTCGCCCGGTGGACCGCCGCCTCCAATTCCGCGAGCAGCGTCCCTATCACATCCTTCATCGGACTTAACCGGGCCCAAGTCTCTGGTGTGCCGCGCATGTGATTCAGGATCAGGCCGGCATCGTACTTGACGACGCTCTTGACTACGTCCGGTTCCCACGTCAGAGCCGAAACGTCATTGATGATTGCGGCGCCATGTTCCAGGGCCTTCTCGGCAACCTCTGCTTTATACGTGTCAACGGAGATCGGAATACTGAGCTTGTTCTTGAGCCGCTTCAGTACCGGCACCAACCGCCGCAACTCTTCACCGGCGTTGATGCGCTCGGATCCTGGCCGCGTAGATTCTGCTCCGATGTCGATAATGTCCGCCCCTTGTTGCTCCAGCAGCATCGCATGAGCTGCGGCGGCGTCAGGATCCAGAAATCGTCCACCGTCTGAGAAAGAGTCAGGCGTGACGTTCACCACGCCCATGATTAACGTGCGCTCCCCGATCGTGAAAACGTGGTCGCGTACTTTCCAGTTCGATCTTGTGCGGGTCATTCGTACCTGAGGCAAACGATTGGGTCGAGATTGGCGGCGCGGTTCGCTGGATAATACCCAAAAAACAGACCGACGCCGACCGACATCGTCACTCCAAGCGTAACCCACAACAGAGACACAAATGCGGGAATGGACGGCATCAGCGTCCGGATGAGAAATGCGATACTTCCCCCAAGCAATATTCCGATGATGCCGCCGATACCCGTGAGGACGATTGCTTCCAGCAGAAATTGAACGCGAATATCCGACTTCCTGGCTCCTATCGCTTTCCGCACACCGATTTCGCTGGTGCGCTCCGTGACCGAGATCAGCATTATGTTCATCACACCGATGCCACCCACCAGCAAACCTACCGAACTGATGATGCTGGTCAGGATCACCAGCGCGCCGGTCAATTGTTCCCACAGGTTGGATAGAAAGTCAGGCGAGGTGATTTCGAAATCATTCTCCTGGTTGTGCTTTACGTGCCTCAGCCTCCGCATCGCTTCCGTGACTTCATCCTTGGCGCGCTCCGGATTCACATCCTTGGGTATCGAGAATGCCAGAATGAGTTCCTTCGATTCCGGGTAAAGTTTCCGGAAGAAGCTGAACGGGATCACAGCGAACTGGTCTACACCGGGTCCGCCAAATAATCCCGGATCCTTCTCGAAGATTCCGATCACCTCAAATTCGCGGCCATTCATGCGAACGACTTTCCCGATCGGATCGATTTGGTTGAATAGGGAATCCGCGACGGCCGCGCCCAACACAACGACGTTTCTCGAATGGTCCTCGTCGTATTTCGTGATAAATCTTCCGCGTGCCACTGAAAAGAGAGGTATGGCATCGGCGTACTCAGGCTCCGCGCCACGAACGATAATCCGTTCCACCACATTTCCGGAGTAACGGATATCATTACTGTCGCCGAAAAAAAATGCCCGCGTACCGAACGTAGTAACGAAATCGACTGACGGGCACACCGAGCGCACGAATTCCGCATCCGTGTCCTGGATATATTTCCGGAGCCGGATCTTTTCGGGTAAACGGCCGAAGCGCGGCCCCACGGGAATACGCGACACGAAGTAGGTTCGCGCGCCGAACGACTCCACTTTATTCTGGATGTAGCGGTTCAAACCATCGATGATGGAAGCGACGGAAATAACGCTTGTCACGCCGATCACAATACCCAGGATGGTTAGTGATGACCGGATCTTGTGCGAACGCAAGGTGTCGAGCGCAACCAGCAGGTTTTCCCGAATTTCGGCTCCCGTCATACTAGTCCGCCCTTAGTGCGACAACCGGATCCAGCCCCGAGGCCCGAATCGCCGGGTAAATGCCGAAGAACAGGCCAATAACGGAACTCATCACTAGCCCCAAAACCGCCACCCAGGTTTGCACCGAGGCAGGGAAGGATGTAAACGTCCGTAACAGCGTCGCAATCACGAACCCGGCCGCCACACCCACCGCTCCGCCGATCAGGCACTGCATCACGCTTTCCGTGAGGAATTGTTTTGCGATATCACCCTTCGTTGCGCCCATCGCCCTGCGGACACCAATCTCTTTCGTCCGCTCAGTCACGGAGACGAGCATAACGTTCATGATGACGATGCCTCCCACCACCGCGGAAATGGAACTCACCATCAGGAACACCGCGAAGAAAGCGCCGCTGATCGACTGCCAAAGCGAGATATAGCTTTCCTTTGTACCGATGAAGAAGTCGTTTTCGGCGCCGGGTCGAACGTGTCTGCGCGCTCGCAGAATTACGGTGGTCTCATCCTGCGCGAGTTCGAAGTTCTTAGGGCCGCCCCTGGTCAGAATATTCAAAGTCAGGCTGAATCTTGGCCGCAAATGAAAGAACTGGTTCATCGGGACAATTACGAAATTGTCCTGGTCCTGTCCGAGTACGCTGCCGATCTTTTCGAAGGTCCCGATGACCGTGTACTCTTCGCGCTCAATTCGGATTGATTTACCGAGCGGGCTCGTACCGGCGAAGAAGTTCTGCGATAAGCTGTCGCCGATCAGGCAAACCTGCGCTGACCGCTGATTCTCCGGGTCCGTGAAGTAGCGCCCTTCCGAAATCGTCCGAGTATCGATGTCGACCATGTTCGGTGTGTGGCCGTAAATGTTTACATCGGCCAGTTCCGAATCGCCATAGCGAACCTTGCCTGTTGTATTTCCGGTAGCGCCTACGGATTTGCACGCATCGCACTGTTCCTGCACAGCCTGCAGGTCTTCTAACTCGATGTGCTTATTCTTAAGCGCCTTGATGACAACGTTGAAGTCGGTGGCCGCGAAAGGAGTACGAGCTACCTGGAACACATCTGTCCCCAAATTTGCGATTTTCTTCTCGACGTACAGATTTGCGCCCTGCACGATCGTCATGACTGTGATCAGTGTCGCGACACCCATCGTCAGCCCCACAACAGTGAGGACCGTCCGGAGCTTGTGCGCCTGCAAAGAGGACACACTCTGCGCCACGTTGTCGCTGTTCAACAGCATACGATCACGAGACCGTTACGTGTTTATATTTCTTCCCAACCCGGATCAGGTACTCTCCCGAATCCAGCTTGTGTGCCGGCCCGCCTATCGGAACCTCGCCGCCATCGGCAACGCGATTCACAGATACACCGTTCGACTTGATGATTTTGTCCGCCTCAGTAACAGAATTCACAAACTTCCCCTGTACCAGCAGACGGTTCACGCGCGAGTCCGTTCCGACTAGGTGGTCCAGACTCTCCACAGGCGGCAGCCCGCCCCACGAAGAAGCGACTCGGTCCGCTTCGGCCGAGGAATGGAAATCATCAACAATACGCCTCGCTAAGTCCTTTTTCGCTTCGAGAGCCGTTTGCGACGTCCGGAGCTTGGCAATCTCTTCGATCGACAGGTCTGTCAACAACTCGTAGTACCGCCAGATCAGAGCATCCGGAATATTCATCAATTTGCGGAACATGTCTGCCGGCGGTTCGGTAATGCCGACATAATTACCTTTGGACTTGGACATCTTCTCGACCCCGTCCAAGCCCTCCAAAATCGGAACCGTGGCGACAATCTGAGACGGCTGTCCGTAGTCTCGTTGTAATTCGCGGCCGACTAGCAAATTGAACTTCTGGTCGGTGCCGCCCATCTCCACATCGCACTCGAGCGCAACCGAATCGTACCCTTGTACCAGCGGATACAGCAACTCGTGAACAGAGATTGGCGCTTGTTCCCTGAAGCGCTTCGAGAAATCGTCTCGTTCGAGCAAACGAGCCAGCGTGTAGCGCCCGGCAAGCCGGATCACGTCTTCGAAGCGCATTTTATCGAACCATTCCGAGTTGAACCGGATCTCGGTTTTCACGGGATCAAGGATTTTAAATACCTGAGCTTTGTAGGTTTCGGCGTTCCGATCGATATCATCGCGGGTCATCGGCGGACGTGTGATGTTACGCCCTGTGGGATCGCCAATAAGACCTGTCATATCACCGATGAGAAAGATCACCGTATGACCCAGATCCTGGAAATGCTTCATCTTGCGAAGCAGAACCGTGTGTCCCAAGTGCAGGTCCGGCGCTGTCGGGTCGAAGCCGGCTTTTATGCGTAATGGCCGCCGCAGGGAGAGGCGTTCGCGCAAATCCTCTTCACGGATCAGTTCCGCCAAGCCTTTCTTTAGGTATGCAAGCTGTTCTTCGACCGGGATCAACCTTCTATTTTAATTCGAAGTTGCTGGGGGAGACCCGTTTGGTTCGATTCGGCCCGGGTGCGGGTCAATGGTGGATTCAGGCGGAAGTTTTGGATCGGGTCCGTCAGAAGTAGATTTTGGAAGGCGTTCCGTAACCGAATCGAACCGATCACCATAACAGCAACTGATCTGCCAAAGTCATTTAGCTTGAAAGTCGGCAATATTTTGGGTCCAGGCGCCGAGACGCTTTGCTTCCAATGGAACTTTCTACAGTCCGCATGGATCGTACTTACCTACTTACCTGATTACCTGGACGGTTTCTCACATTTGCTAAAATTAGAAAGTTCCCCTGAGCTACTCACCTGATGGATTTCCTTGCCGGTCTGAATCCCCAACAGCGCGATGCCGCTGCGCACGTTGACGGTCCATTGTTGATCCTCGCGGGCGCGGGCAGCGGGAAGACACGTGTTATCACGCACAGGATCGCGCATCTCGTCCACCATCACGGGATTCTCGCGCAATCGATGTTGGCTGTTACGTTTACTAATAAGGCCGCGGAGGAAATGCGGCTCCACATCGAGAACCTGCTCGCCAAAGCGGGCGCATCGGGGTCCCCGAACGTCTCGACATTTCATTCTTTCTGCGTTCGTCTGCTCCGGCGCGACGGCGACAGACTCGCGCCTATTCGCCCCGGGTTCACACGGCAGTTCACGATCTACGATGACGACGATCAGGTCTCGATCATCAAATCGATCTACCGCGCGCTCGGACTCGATGAAAAGTTCATGCAGTATCGGGCGGCGCTATCCCGAATTAGCCAAGCAAAGAACATTAAGCAGACCCCGCAGGACTTCTATAAGGACACGACGGATCCGAAGATGTCGCGGCTTGCGGTCATCTTCCAGCGTTACGAAGAGGCCCTCCTTCGCAGCAACGCCCTTGATTTCGACGACTTGCTGCTCGAGAGTGTTCGTCTGCTTCGCCATGATGCAGACTTGCGCGCGATCTCAACCGCCGGTTGCGGTATCTGACGATCGATGAATACCAGGATACGAACCGCAGCCAATACGAACTCATTCGGCTGTTGAGCGAGGAGCACTCAAACGTAGTTGTCGTGGGCGATGAAGACCAATCGATCTATGGGTGGCGTGGGGCGGACATCCGCAACATCCTTGATTTTGAGCGCGATTACCCCAACGCGAGTGTCATTCGCCTCGAGCAGAATTATCGTTCGACACAGAACATACTCGAGGCCGCCGGAGCAGTGGTAGCGCACAACAAGGCGCGCAAAGGCAAGCACCTTTGGACCGACTCCGGGGCTGGGGAGACGATTCAGGTTTATGAAGCGCCCGACTCTGAAAACGAGGCGCTCTTTATCGCTGACACAATTGAAAAGATCCTGTCCCGCAATCCCGAATACCGGGTTGCCGTGCTTTACCGGACGAACTTTCAGTCGCGGCAGATCGAGGAAGCTTTACGTCGCTACGGACGCAAATATATTGTTGTCGGCGGCTTCAGCTTCTATCAGCGAGCCGAGGTCAAGGATATCCTTTCCTATTTAAAGGTCGTCAGTAGCCCGAATGATTCCATAAGCCTGTTGCGCATTATCAATACTCCCGCACGCGGAATCGGCAAGACGACGGTGGAGCAGATCGAGCAGTTCGCGAACGAACATCATCTCAGTCTCTGGGGCGCAATCAGCAAGCTCCTGGAGGAACGAGCATTTCCGACTCGAGCGGAAGCCGCTCTCAATGCTTTCAAGGCGATGATCGAGGAGCTGAACGCAGAAACCGACACGCGTCCGGTGGATCAGATGATCCGGCCTCGTGCTCGATCGTACGGGATATCAGCGGATGCTCGAGCAGGACCCGAATCCCGAAGCGGAATCGCGCTCGGGCAACCTTATGGAATTGCTCAACGCCGCGGCGGATGCAGCTGAGCGCGGTGAAACTCTGGCCGATTTCCTCGATCATGCCGCCCTGGTAGCGGATGCCGATAGCGTCGATAGCGCTGCCCAGGTGTCGCTGCTCACGATGCATAACGCCAAAGGACTGGAATTTCCCGTTGTCTTTGTCGCCGGCATGGAGGAGGGATTGTTTCCGCACATGCGATCCCTTGATTCCGAAGCTCAGATGGAAGAAGAGCGGCGTCTGTGCTACGTTGGCATGACAAGGGCTGAAAAGCGTCTGTTTCTGAGTTGGGCGCGTCTTCGCCGCCGTTTCGGCGGTGGACAACCCGAGCCGAGTATCCCGTCGCGGTTCCTCAAGGAAGTTCCCCGGACGCTGATTGAGTTCAGCGGAACTGGCGGACGCCCGGTTCCGCAGGTTGAGTTATATGCCGAGCGGTCATATGTTCGCGAGACCGCGAAGCGTAATCTGTATACGGGCAAGACTTACAACTCGGTTGAGAATATCTCGAATTTTTTTGCCGAGCGAGGCATGCCTCCTCCATCGGGGTTGCAGCGACCGGCTACGACAGAGTCGCCGAAGCCGCCGGTCTCACAAGCGATCCAAACGCCGGTGGCAAGACCGCCCCAGCCGGCTGTGACTCCGAGAAAGAAATCTTTCGGAGCCGGCTCAACGGTGCGGCATCCGAAGTATGGTCGCGGAACGGTACTTCGCCGTGAAGGCGATGGTGAGGACGCGAAGCTGACAATCAGTTTCCCGGGATACGGGCTGAAGAAGATTATCGAAAAGTTTGCAGGGATTAGAGAAGAATGAATACGAAACACGTTGAAGACAAGACCGAACGCAAGCGCCTGAAGCGGACCGCCCGCAAGAAAGCGGCTCCAGTCGCGCCTCGCGCTGCTGGGGTTGCCCGCGGCTCCAATAAGAAGAAGGTTCAGAAGCTGGCTAAGGGTCAGAGCAAGAAGCGCTAATCTCCCGTAGGCCAAAGAGTGAGCCTGCTCCGAACCAAGAGCATTGATGCGCTAATCAGGGATTCCGAGGAGCCCGGCAAGCGATTGAACAAATCGCTCGGGCCTTGGAGTTTGACAGCTCTTGGTATCGGAGCGGTGATCGGTTCGGGCATCTTCATCCTGACTGGAACGGCGGCCGCAGGTGAAAGCCTCGCCGTTCCTTCCATCCTGAACGCTCCGATTCTCGACCTCATCATGCATGGGGGCAGCCCGGCGTCTACCATCGGTCGTCCGGGAGCGGGCCCAGGAATTTCACTGTCGTTCCTCCTGGTAGCATTCGTGTGCAGTTTCGCCGCGCTCTGCTACGCAGAACTCGCCTCCATGATTCCGATCGCGGGGAGCGCGTACACCTACGCGTACGCGACCTTGGGCGAGATCTTCGCCTGGATTATCGGCTGGGATCTTATCCTCGAGTACGCGGTTTCGAACATGGCTGTGGCAGTCGGTTTCTCGGCTTATTTCAATGACATCCTGGATGCCGCTATTCGGGGTCCACTTGCCCAGACAGCTTTCCGAGCCGATGATTATGGGCGGGCAATTCACCGGTAGCTTCTTCAATTTGCCGGCGCTGCTGGTCATCATGGCGCTCACGTGGGTTCTCGTGCGAGGTGTGCGTGAGAGCGCCCGCGCGAACAACGTAATGGTCATCATCAAAATCGTGGCCATTCTGATCTTCGTATTTGCAGCGTCCGGTTCGGTCAAAACAAGCAACTGGCATCCGTTCCTGCCGAACGGGTTTTCGGGCGTGGTCACGGGTGCCGCGATCGTTTTCTTCACGTACATCGGATTCGATTCCGTTTCAACCGCTGCCGAAGAGTGCCACCGGCCGCAACGGGATTTGCCGTTCGGGATTTTCATGACGCTGCTGATTTGTACGCTACTTTACGTGAGCGTCTCGCTGGTCCTTACGGGAGTCGCAAATTGGAAGACACTTTCCAACGCCGCGCCTGTGGTCACTGTTCTGAAAGATCTGGGCTATGAAAACGTGAGGCGAATCGTAGGCGCCGGCGCGCTGCTCGGTATGCTTTCCTCGCTGCTGGTTTTTCAGTACGGCCAAGCTCGGGTGTGGTTCGCGATGTCGCGCGACGGCTTGTTGCCCGAGCATTTCTCGCGCGTCCATAGGCGATTCAAGACTCCTCATGTCAGCACCTGGGTTGCGGGATTGGCTGTAGGAATCCCTGCCGGCATTTGGGATATCGGCACCTTCGCCGATCTTTCGAACATTGGAACGCTGTTCGCTTTTATCGTCGTCTCGGCGGGTGTGATCGCTTTGCGCCGAAGTCAGCCCGAGAGGCCGCGCGGTTTCAAAGTACCGCTGGTTCCCTTTGTGCCTGCACTGTCGATCATCTTCTGTCTTCTTCTGATGCTCGGCCTGCCGCTTGAAACCTGGATTCGGTTCTTCGTCTGGCTGGTGATCGGCTTGACCATTTACTTCACCTTCGGCCGGCGGGCATCTCGACTCTCGGTCTAATCCTGCTACACTAATCCCGATGCGCCACTGGCTTGCAGCATGGCTTGCGCTTTGGGCTGCCGCTCTGTCGAGCGCGCCTCTTGCTGCGGCCATCCTGCAGCCTGACGGGCCGAAAATGGCCTGCTGCAAGCGGAGCCTGAAGAACTGCTGCTGCCGCAAGGCGCACGGCTCGGGTCCCGTGATCGTTGCGCTTGCGTCCTGCAGCGAATCCTGCCAGCAGCAGTCCTTGAACCTCCCTGCGCAACTCGCGTTTGCGCCTGCCTCGGCGGCTTTCCACGATTACCCTACGGAAACTCGAGTCCTTCGTGGCCATCGTTCTACGGCGAAGTCCGAACTTTACCGCTCCGATCTCTTCCAACGTCCTCCGCCTTCTTTTAGCTAGTCCGCTCGACTACGCAAATAAGAACAGGAGGTTTTATGCGGAGCAATTTCCAATTGCTTGCGCGCTCAGCCATTTGCCTTTCGGCAATGTGGGCTCAGCTTTCCGCGCAACAGGCGGTGACATCTGCCACGCTTGGCGGCAGGGTTGAGGATACGTCCGGCGGACCGGTCAGCGGCGCCCGGGTAGAGGCCCAGGATATCGCTCGCGGCCGCACTTTATCCCAGACGACCGATGCGCATGGGCGTTTTCAATTCCTCTATCTGAATCCCGGAGCCTATGGTCTTACTATCTCCGGGCAGGGATTCGGCGAGGTCAAGAGAACCCTGACGCTGTCGCTCGGTCAGGCGCTGGATGCCACATTCACTCTGCCTTTGGCTGATCGTCAGGATAGCGTTCAGGTCGAAGGTCATCTCGAACTCCTCGAAGCCGCCAAGACACAGATCTCTCATTCCATAACCCCTACGGCGGTGGATGGGTTGCCGCTGAACGGCCGCAATTATCTCGATCTCGCGTTGCTGGCGCCTGGAGTAGCGCGAGCAAACACCGGCGCTCCGCAACAATTTGCGGAGACCTCGGCAGTCGCAGGCTCGAGTCTCTCTGTTTCCGGTCAACGCAACCTGAATAACACGTTCATCGTGGACGGACTCTCCGCCAACGATGACGCAGCCGGGCTTGCGGGCACTTCCTTCAGTCAGGAGGTGATTCGTGAATTTCAAGTCGTCAACGCCGGTGGAAATGCGGAGTTCGGCCGCGCCTCGAGCGGCATCGTCAACATTCTGACTCGTTCGGGATCGAACAACTGGCACGGCCGCGGATACGGTTTTCTGCGGAATCAGCGGCTGGATGCGCGTCATCCTCTGGCGCTTTCGAAGGATCCGCTGACGCAGGCGCAATACGGCGCATCGGCCGGCGGACCTATCCGCTCCGATCGTGATTTCCTATTTGCCAACTTCGAACAGACTCGCCGAAACGCAGCCGGATTCGTTACGATTGCGCCCGCGAACGTAACGCAGATCAATACGGCCCTCGATGCCTTTAATTATCCCGGGCCTCGGACTTCAACGGGCGAGTATCCGACGGGATGGGACACATCGAACGGCTTTGTGCGGACCGATCATCACTTCACGGACAATCAGCAGTTGACGCTGCGGTATAGCGTGTACGACATACAGAGCGACAACGCTCGCGGACGTCGGCGGCTTAAACGATACTTCTCGCGCCACGCGCCTGGATGATCGCGATCATTCGATTGCGGCTACTCACATCGCTACACCCTCTCCACACGACTTGATCGAGACGCGATTCCAATTCCTGCGCAGCCGGCTCTCGGCTCCCGGTAACGATGAGATCGGCCCGGCGGTGAATATTGCCGGCGTTGCAAACTTCGGCGCATCCACCAGTTCTCCGACCAGACGCGATGCCGACACCTACGAGGCCAGTCTCACCGGCTCATTTCATCGCGGATCGCACGTCTGGAAGGCTGGTGTCGATGCTCTCTTCAATCGTCTGAATATTATCTTCCCGGGCTCGCAGCTCGCGCCCGTATACTCCTTCTCATCGCTTGCGACATTCCAGGCCGGCCGGTACACGACTTTTCAGCAAGCGTTTGGCGTACCGGATCAGTTCCAATCGAACCCAAATTTTGCGGTGTTCCTGCAGGATGAATGGAAGCTGACGAATAACATTACGCTAAATCTCGGTATCCGGTACGAACTGCAGAAGATGCCGTCACCAATCCAGCTCGATACCGACAACTTTGCTCCGCGATTCGGCATCGCGTGGGCGCCGGGCAAACGTGACACCGTGGTTCGTGCGAGTTACGGGCTCTACTATGACCGAGTTCCGTTACGGGCTACGTCCAATGCATTGCAAAGGGACGGAAGCAAATACCAGGTGGCCCTGCTGGCGTTCGGGCAGCCTGCGGCGCCCATCTTTCCCCAAAGACTGGATGCATTTCCCGACGGCCAGTTTGTGAACATCTCGACGATCGATCCTAATATCCAGAACAGCTACGCACACCAGGCCAGCTTCGAAATCGAGCGGCAGCTCGGTCGCGGCGACAACGGTATCGGCGGGATATGCCTGGGTAAGGGGCCTGCATCTGATTCTTGCGCGAAACGTAAATGTGCCTACATTACGAAACGGACCCAATCTCGGCCGGCCCGACAGCCGTTTCGGCAACATCAGCCGATATGAAGGCAGCGGTGACTCGTATTACAACGGTCTACTGCTTTCAGTCCGCAGCCGCATCGCCCGCAATTTCGAAGTTCAGCTCGCGTATACGCTGTCGAAATCGATTGACGACATGGGCGCCAACTTCTTCTCGGCTCCTCAGGACAACAACAACTTACGTGACGATCGAGGGCTTTCCGACAACGACCAGCGGCACCGGATCACGGTGGCTGGAATCTTCAACGCCCGAGGTTGGCAACTCTCGCCGATGTTTCGATACACCTCGGCGTTACCGTATAACGTGCAACTGAACTACGATCGAAATGGCGACACATCCACAAACGACCGGCCGGAAGGGCTTGGCCGCAATACCGCGAGCGGATTCAATTACGCCAGCCTCGATGTTCGGCTCAGCCGCACTCTCGCCGTAACGGAACGAACCCAATTGCAATTCATGGTGGAAGCTTTCAACCTTCTCAACCGGACGAATAAGGCAGTCCCCAACAACGTGATCGGCAACGGAATCGGGGCGCCGATGGCCACGTTCGGACGAGAGACCGCAGCGTTCGATCCGCGCCAGGTTCAGCTTGGACTGCGTTTCTCTTTCTAGTGCTTACCAGCGACGAAAACGGCGGCCCAATATCCGGGCCTTGACCGCTGCGTGTTCGACCTCCAGCAGGCGATCTGGGCAGCTCGCAAAGTTCGCGCGGCTTTCGAGGCTGTTATCTTTCGATCGGAGAAGCGCGCGATCTCACTGTACATCGTTGCAAACAGTTCGCCGCGATCGTCGTTCACGGGCCAGTAGGTAGCGGCAACAGAGGTGGCGCCGGACAACAGCCAAGCTCGCGTTAATCCGATCAGGCCGGCTCCGGGAAGGGAAACACCACCTCCCGAGCTACATCCGTTTATGCTTACCAGACCAATTCTCACTGGCTGCGAAGAGATGTCGGCCGATGTTATGAAATCCGAGGCTCCGTCCTTATTAAGGCCTACCCCGATCATGATTTGCCCGGGATCTCGGCCTTTGACAACGTGAGCCGCGATGTGAAGAATGCCGGCATCCGAGCGCAGTGTCTCCTGCAGGGAAGAGCGGCTGAAAGATGGACCGAAGAGTAGCGTGGGCGCTGCATCCGCGTCCCAGGCTCGGGCCATCTCTCGGATCTCCTCACGTGTATTGACCAAGCGGCTAAATTGGCTGGTCTTTGTTGTTTTCGGACCGGTCCATCGTGGGTCGGCCGCATTGTAAATCGCGTCTCCTGCGCCGATGAATCGAGAACTGCTGCTCAGGGCAATCGACCTGGTCAACAGAGTCGCTCCGGGGATGGTTCGGAGAGAATGGGAGAGCATGAGGGGACTGGCCGCCGGGCCGAGGGCAGCGAACGGAACGTCGAATAACCCCTTGTCGAGAGAGATTAACCAGTCGCGCTTCGCCTGAATCTTCGGCGTCAATCCAGAGAACAGCATGCCGTAGAGCTGATTGTTTGAATCGTCAAACTGTTGACCTTTCGCCAGCGTTTCCACATATTTTTTCGCAAGCGGCGACAAGTGATTCAATCCGGACAGAATGTGCCATTCGAACCCCTCACGTGTAATGGCCCAGAGACAGCTTCGTTCCTGGCCAAGATGGAAACTCAGCAAAGCTTCTTGAGGTCCAAGCTGGCCTTGGATATCCTTTAACCGGGCGCTCCCTTCGTTTGCGGATTCGAGTCCCAGCGAAGATTCGATTTGGGCAAGCCGCAAGCGAGCGCCTTCGACGCGACCTGGATCGTCGGCTGCTCCCGACGAAGTTAGGGCGGAGCGATAATTCGCCAGCGCTTCCCAGTACTCCGGCGGCAGTTTCAATCCGGTACGCAGCAATTCGCGAAACGAAGCCGATTTGTGCTGCTCGGATACCTCAAACATGTGTTTCGCCAATAGCTGATTGCCCGCATTTGCCGCGGCCCGCATGCCGAGGTTTACGTATTCGCTGTACATCCTGTCGAGCGCCACTTCGGCGGAAATTCGAAATCCGTCGGATGGCAGTACATCATGCCGCCATTTGGTGGCCCAACTGATTGCTCGGTCAAAATCGTCCAGCGCCCCTGGTATGTCCGATACGCCCGACTTGGCCTTCGCTCGCCAGTAATACACAACAGCCACCGGAAGATGAACGCCGGTAGAGGCGATCTCGACGGCCCGATCCAACAGGTTTACGGCGGAGGAGGCGTCTCCCTGCATCAGCCGCAACATCCCGAGATAAGCATACGAAGCGCCCAGATTCTTATTCCCAGCCGACCGGCGCAAGCGAAAGGCTTCGGTAAGCGCAAATTCGGCTATTTGCAGATCATTCGTCTGCAAGCGCATGTAGCCGAGTTGATTCCACGCGGTTGCGGCGGTTTGTATGTCGCCGCGACCGAGAGCTATATCAATTCCCGCGTAGAACAGGGGCTCGGCCCGCGTCCAATCACCGTTGCGGGCGTAGTTCGTTGCGGCGTGGATGTATAGCTGCATTTTCGTACCTGAATCGGTCACGTTCGGCAAAATCGGATTCAGGTCGCGCATTGCTTGAGCGGCCGCGCGATAGTCTCCCATCCTTCGATAAACACTGGATAGATTTAGGGCCGCTCGGACAGCAATATCGGCATCGTTGGAAGCCAGAGCGAACCCGAGCGCTTTCTGTCCATTCTGGACAGCGGCTTTATAGTCGTGAATTGCTAAATAGGAGGCGGCGAGTCCTACGCGACAGCGGGCCGCGAGGCGCTCATCTCCCCGTTCCGTTGCACTCGCGAGCATTGCTCGAAACGTAGCTTCGGCCTTGCGAACTTCACCGGCGCGAAGAAAATCGGAAGCCCTGACAATGGATTTTTCGAGATCGGTCGATTCCGGGGCGGCAACAGCAAGAGGCGCGAAAAGAAGAGCGATAACAGCAAACAGCTGACAATTCACAAGCGCAGAGATTAAGAATGAAGGCCTGGGAGCGTTTAGTATAGTTAAGCTCCCAGGTATTATATCATTCATGAAATGCTCGATTCCGAGCGACTCCTTTGAGGAGCCTTACAATAAAAAACGCGCCTGAGTACGCGTTAGGGGGTTAGAACCACAGGGCGGCAGGTGGAACGGGGAGGGATTCCTCTTCCATGGTAGTCCTTCCGATCTGGGATAAGAAAAAAGCGCCGTAAGAGTCCCCGTGTTTTCGAAGAGTTCTGTACGGCGCCTTTTCTGATTTCAGGTTACTGTGCGTGACTGCACAAATCGGGCATCCGAATTTTCAACTTATTGAAAACAGGGCAAATAGAAATCTTTCTTGATGGGCACCGGGACCGAAGCGTTCCCACACATCGGTCGCAAGTAGAAACAAAGGGAGCTTTAAAAAAAATCGTTGAAGCCCGCGTTCTCGCCATTCAGAGCCCCGATGATTCCGCTCGAGAATTTTTGTCCTCTTTCTCTCGAAATTGCGCGTCTTATACTGAGAGGACATTGAATCACCATGCACGCGGCAGTGACAATTGCGGGGCCTTATGAGACCTCGTCGTGGGACCTAGTTCTCGATCACATCGTTGAGTGTGACACCTGCCTTCGCGTGATTGTCAGTCTCGATGTGCCGACAGCGGCGTGCGAAGAACGCTGCCGGCAGCTCCGCGAGCTACTAAAAACCGAAGAGACTCGTAACAACCTCCACGCGGTTTAACCTCAGCGTGGTCTTCCCGCGGGTAGGGCTAAGTGCTCCAGCCTCTGAAAAGCGTTCGTCCATGTTGCTGGAGCAGTTACAGGCGGTATTGCAGCTCTTCGCTGAGGCAGTTTAAGCCTTGCGCGATCAGGCGCAATCACTTCTACCGACGAAAGGTGTGTCCGTAGCTGCTCTATCCAAGGTTCGAATCGTGGGTTCGGAGCCGCTGAATCGAATCTAAGAATTTCCATTTCGCAATCGTACTCGGGGTCGAAGTAGGCAGGGAGTTCCTTACTTCCCTGTCGAAGCGGCGCTCCTCCGATCTTTTTCAGGACAGCGGCAGAATGGTGTCGCTGGGTCGCGGTTGTCAGTCCAACACATCCGCCAAGATAGTCGGCAAGCGCGTATGTCGCGAGCGCAATGCGCAATGCTTCGGCGGTGCGGCGCAGTTCGGCCGAAATTGCCCAACCGCCGACTTCAACAAACTTTACATGCTTCCGTTCGGCAAGCTGTCTTTCACTCTCGACCGCGGCAATCAAATCCTTACGCCACACGGAGCGAGCCAATGCCGAGCGTCCAACAGCCAACTCTGAAAAATGCACGTCGGCGGGGTAGATGCGGTATCTCGAGCAACCGCATACCTCGCCTTCCCCATCGACCGCGATCATATGCCAGGCGGAGTAATCCGCGTCAATGCAATGCCGGCCATCCTCGCGCAACTCGGACGGCCGTAGCGCACCGTCCTGGAGATACATGCTGCCCCGAAACCGCTGGAGTCTCGAGAGTAGATTGTGATGGCGATTCGAATTCGAAGTTGTTTCCAGAAACCGGCTGTCAATCTGATCCAATGCCGGGGCGAGCAAAATCAGCCGGCGGTTGGTAGCCGACAATTTTGGGGGCATTTCCCGCAGGGCCAAGTTGGTCATCGTGAGGCCCCCAAAAAGCACGGTCGGATGACTTGGTGGAAGTACACGTCTCACTCCTATTTCGGGCAACAGGGAGAATAAATTCCTCTCCCTGGTTGCTCAATCGACAGGGTAAACGTGGAGCTTGAAGATCGAAAAGCTGGTTAATGGCGCAGGGTGGATCGAGAATAATTACATAACAATCAGCAATTTAGATCGTCATGGGACCGTGCGTGCGTACTTTCGCAGACCGCGCTAATGTAATCCTTCAATGGGGGTAGGGTGAGACTCCCCCGAAAGTCAGCGAATTCTGAGCAAGTAAGCCTGTGTGACTGGTTAAGCACTTTCCTGAAGAAGGTTCATATTCCTAATGTCACGCAGTACTTTTTAGCACTATGGGTGAGGGCGCCTTCGTAAGACCTGGAAGTCGGAAGCGTCAAATAACGAAATTAGTCTTACCATTGGGCTACACATGAAGCTATGATGCTTGCCCGCTAAGGGATCTGCCTTGGGGCTGCCCACTTATTAGACTAGACGTGTGTACGCATAAGAGTCGGACTCCGGACAGCATGATGTTTTGGACGGATTTCGGGGCGGGAAATTGCAGTGATTTCTAACGATGGACAAATAAAAAGCCCACACCTAGGTATGGGCTTTTTGCTAACACGTAATCTTACAAACTACTAGCTGCGCTTGCGGCGAAGATATCCGGAGAACGCGGTCAAGAGACCGCCGAGAGCGAGCATCGTAGTTGTGCCCGGTTCCGGAATAGCCGTAGTGGCGGTGAAGTTGCCATCGAATGCGGAGTCGATAAAGCCAGCAGTCTGGACTTGATTGAGGATCGCTGCGATGGTGGTATTGGTGAACGTCTGGCCCAGAGAGCCTACGAACGTCGAGACGACAACGCCGTTCTGTAGTACATTGCCGCTAACGTTAAAATTAGCAATGACTGCATTCCCTGATTGTGTCAAATTGAACTGGTTTACACTGCAATTCGGGAACGTCAAGCACGGCGGAAACGCTCCGTTCGCGATTCTTGTAAGTTCGAACACGACATTAGGAGCAAGATCAAAGGTCAAAAACGGATTGACGCTGATATCCACTCCCACCGGCGCGCTCAGGTCGGCGATGTTACCATCATCCGAATCTGTCGGATCTACTACTGTGGCGAAAAATCCCGTCGAGCTAGGCTCGGCGTTGAAATTGCCACTGATTCCACCGAGCGGGAAGAAATCGGCGGAGTTCGAATCGATCCGTACCGAACCCGTGATGAACAGATCACCAGTGATCGGGGCAGCAAACACGCTACCGACCGTCAATAGGAATAAACTACCAAACAACTTTAAACGCAAAGTATCACCTCCGAATAGTGTCTGATGCTTTGTAACCCGTGGAAGCCTTAGCCCACCTTAGATTCTCCTCGGGTGCGCGACGAACGGGCTAGGGTAAAACCCCATGTCATGTTAGGGCTTTTTGCTTACCAAGTCAATGCCCAAACGGGGGTAATGCCCACAATCAAAGCTAACTGCCCTGCACGGAAGTGTCACCGTTCCAAAAAGTTAACTGCTTGCCCAAACCACAGTTGGTCTGCGGTTGTGTTAGGTGTGAACACCTATGAGGACTGCTTTAAAGGGCGCGTTCGATGATTTCGGCGGCGCGGACCACCCCGCCCGAATTACGAATGGAGCGTTGAACTTCTCTTGCTGCAATCGCATAGGTCGGATTTTGTAACACGTCCAAGACCGCAGCGCGAACCTTGGGAATGGAAACAGAGGTAAAGCTCAAGACTTTTCCCACTCCGCGCCACGCTATCCGACGTGCGATGGCGGGCTGCTCGTATGTAATAGGGATTGCAACCAGCGGGACCCCGTGACTCAGTGAATCGAGAACCGTGTTAAGTCCGGCATGTGTCAGAGTGAGCCGCGCCCTTCGGATCAGTTCGAACTGCGGCGCATAACCGACAACTATCGGCGCGCCTGGCAGCGAATCCGCCTCGGCACCCAAGGCGCCTCCGTGACTGATGACGAGTTGGACTCCCATGTCTTGACACGCCGACGCAAAACATTGAAATAACTCGTACTTTGAGCCTTGCATCGACCCCAAAGACGCATAAATGAGGGGCCGTCCGTCCAGCCGGTCCCAGGGAAATTCACACCGTGAGGAGAAGTTGTCCCGAAAGGGTCCCAAATAATGGAAACATTTCGGGAGGGATTTCCTCGGGAAGTCGAACAGCGCGGGCTGCTGGCTGAGTTGCGCAACCTTGGAGAAAGAGTCGTCTCCCACCATATAAGGCGGAAGGCCCCACCGCTTGCGATAACGATTTGTGACCTGAGTTATAGGCCGGACTGCATACTTGCCTAGCTCGTAAGCAGCCCGATTGCGCAACCGCGCCACCCACGAGTCATGGAACGGAGCATCTGCGAAAGGCGGCGGGATACCAGGCTCGCGGTTCATCGCAAGCGCGTTACACACCGTTACGTACGGCAAGTTCAGGTGTTCCGCAATCGTGGCGCCCGCGGGTTCCATCTGGTCAACGAGCAGCGCGGTTACACCCGCGTCGGCGATGGCCGCCGGCCCATCACGAAGGAACATTTCCGAGCTTCCCGCGGCCGCTTTTACGGTAAATTTCATCGCGGAAATTCCAGATAAGGACCCGATTTGTTTTAGAGTCCGCGGTAAAGTTCCGACCGGGTGATCGCTTTTACCGATTACGCGGAACTCGAGCCCTTCCGACCGCAGCCTGGCTTCGAGATCGGCCATATGGAAGACCGTGACGCGGTGGCCGCGGCGCGCCAGTTCGCGTCCAAGAGCGGCGAAAGGATTCAGGTGTCCGGGAACTGGGGGTGAAATGATTCCGAAATGTGTCATCAGGAGCCCGACCGCTAGATACCGGGACCTAGGTCCGCCTGAGACGCGCTCTTTGACCTTCTCTATATAAGGAGGAAAGAGATTGCCACAATCCATGCGCTAATGGAGCGGTGATAAGGCGCTTCGCTGGGAAGCGCGCCGGCTAAACGACGGTGCGCTTCGCCGAGATTGTGATAAGGAATACCGGGAAAGTAGTGATGCAGCGCATGGTATCGTAACCCAACCGGCGCCCATAACTCAGTCCACAAAGTTCCAGGCGTGTCGATGGAGTCAAGCAGTTGATGTGTGCGATCCAGGGGTTCGCCGGAACTCTGGTAATGATGCGCCCCCAGCGTGCGAAGCGTGTTGATGAAACTGGCTGTCGCGGAAACAAAATACCAGGCGAAAAGCACGCGCCACGGTAGCACACGCGTAGACATCGCCACCAGCAGGGGAGCCCAAATCACTAGAATAGCGGTCTCCCAAATTCGCATTGTGCTCGCCAGCCCGGCGCCTGTGTGCCGCCGGTAGGCCAGATTCATCGAGAGAGCAGAAGCGTGAACGGCCAGCCAGCGGTGCAGAGGCGGAAATACAAGAGCAACGGGAGAAACAATAACGAATCGCAAAAAAAGAAAAATCGGTAATAAAGTACTATGAGCGACAAATACCAGCATCATGATATTCGATCGAGCGAAAGGCATGTATTCCGGATCGCGCGGAGTTCCATAAGTCGAGATGCGGTGATGATCCTGATGTACGCCCACATACATAAAGGACGGAAGCAATAGAGACACGCCGAAGAGGAAATTCCAGGCAGTCTCAAATCCAGGCAGCGCGTTGGGACGAAGATGCGTAAGTTCATGAATGAAGCAGACACCTCGATACGCGGCCAATCCGGCGATCAACAGCGCACAAATCCCGGCAAGCGAATCCAGAAAGAGGGCCGCTAAGAATGCGCTCCAGGCAATGAAAGCAGTGACGATGACGTCCGCCCAGAAGACCGTAGCCTGCGGGGCGTGCAGATCGCGCAGTAGATCGCGCGCGCGTTCATCGAAGCTCAACGGCTGAAGCGCAGGTTGTGGAGTCATAGATTCCTTCCACCGGAAACGCTACGCAGATGACGAGCGCGGCTGATATCGACCCGGCGATAATATATCGTTCGGATCGAGAGTTTGTTTTATACTCCCCAGAAGGCGATTAAATCCGTTATCGCCGCTCATCTCCTGCATCGATTGGATACCCAATCTATAGGAGTAGTAGCCCGAAGACCATAAACGTCGCAATAATTCTTGATAACAGGCCAAAGCTTTTCGATCTTCGCCGGGTACGCTCCGATCGTAGGCAATGGTGATCACACAGGCTGCGGAGCGTTCGGTGATTAAGGTGATCGAAATCATCGGCTCAAACCCGTGTCTTAGAAGTATTTCCGTGGCGATGCCGGTTACGGCCCGTAACCTCGCTTCCGACCATGGGTACTACCGGAGCACACCACAGCAGTCCGCAGCCGTCACGATCGGGATCCATATCAGCGGGGATGGTACCACGTTTGCGCCAGTACGTGCTCGCGAGCGGTTTGTCGGTCGGCATGCCTTTCATCAGGCCGAAGACCGGCTTTACCAACTCAATCGTGCGGCTGAGATCCCAGTTAGTCACCAGCTTATAGGGCTTCGCGAAGCGGCTCGCCAGGGAAATCAGGCGATCGTCAAGGAATTGGAGTTTGTTCACCTTACCCGACAAGGCTGATTTCACGAGGCGGCGAGCCTCCGCCACCTGAGCTCTGGTTCCGTACAATCCGCCTGAACCGTTCCATGCGCCGAAGTTCATTCGCTCGCGGAGACGTTTCAGGAGATACGGTTGAAGTGGTGTCTGCCCCCCGGTTTCCTCCCAGGGATACTGTTGCAATGAGGAGATGACTTTGTAATCGTTCCCGATGTGAGATGCGCTTCGGATAGTGTTGTTGAGGCGGAGAGGGCGCAACGCGTCAATGATGGGCTCGAGCGCCGAATCTTCGTCGCAGCGAAAGAAAAATGCCTGAAAATAGTCGGGCGCCGGCATCAACCACACCGTCATCCGAGTAACGACGCCGAGATTCGATTGGGAGAATAAGCCGTCGAGCGTCGGCCCGACGCCCCAACGATACACCGGTCCGGCTTTGGCGTTTGCGAATCGCGCAAATCCAGTTTCGGCGCAGTCACCGTCCGGTAACACAACCTCCAGGGCACATGAGTTCGCGAAGTGGTCGCCGTAGGGTGTGTGGCCGAAGCCTCGTTCCATCGTATTCCCGATGAGGCTGGATTCGGGAGTAGATCCGGTGGCATCGATCCATAACCTTGATTTATTCTGCTGAAGAAATTCGATGACCTGCCGCTGCGTTACTCCCAGGCTCAACCGTGATATAGGCGAGTTCTTCACTGAAATCCAGGATCCGGTTCATCCGGCGCAAATCAAGGATGACGC
The DNA here is from genome assembly GCA_963833675.1 of Bryobacteraceae bacterium. GTDB lineage: Bacteria > Acidobacteriota > Terriglobia > Bryobacterales > Bryobacteraceae > DASQDN01. Next base: position 43,546 of record CAWHYW010000040.1, read on the forward strand.
AGTTGTCCTCGACCGGCACTCGCGACCCGTAGCCCCAGTTGAATCCGCTGCTGATTACGTAAACAGGAGTGCGGTGCTTGTTGGCGATCCGAAGGGAGAGCTGTATGTGTTCGCGTGTGGCGGGCCGCAGAACCGCGGGCACGCGCTGCCGGGTTTCAAATGTGGAAGTGCCGAAAGCCTGCAGAGTTGGCGGATCCGTGAGCACATGCTCCGAACCCAATACTTCCGACCATTCGTGAAGCGCCTGCTGGAACGCAGGGATCATGTGGACGAGCCCTCCTGTTTGACGCCGCCGCCCCTCGCGCTTGCAGGCGGCGTCGTCAGATCAGCTAGGCAGCGGCGTAGGCCGGCATAGCTGCTGAATCGACAGTAGCAAATGCCGGATGCGCGCCAAACCGATCGGGAAGCATTTGAGCGCCCAGTTGTGCACAGATAACAGGCACCTCCAACATTTTCAGCCGGATGTCATCCATCCAACGCTGAAAGCGTGGAGCAGTGTGCCTGGAATCAAACCTGAGAATTTCCATCTCGCAGTCGTACTGCGGATCGTAATAACGAGGCAGGATCTGGCCGGCGATACCCATCGCGACTCCACCGAGACGCTTCAGGATCGAGGCCGAGCAATTCCTGACGGTAGCCGTACTCACGCCAATACACCCGCCGAGCATATTGGCGAGCGTGTAGGTTGCGAGCGCGATACGCAGCGCTTCGGTGGTGCAGCGTTGTTCGTGACTTACAGCCCATCCGCCCACTTCGGCATAAGCCAAACCGAGCTTCCGCGCGAAGGAAATCTCGGCTTCCACCGCCGATTCGAGCAATCTGCCCCACTTAGGACTGGAGGCAAGCGCCGAATGGGTAACTTCAAGATTGTGGTAGGAGACGGATCTGGGGTGAGCCAGGTATCGGGAGCAGCCGCTCACATTCCGATCTTTGTCGAGCGTTAGCAAGTGCCAGCTTCGCGTATCTACCGGGAGCTCATGCCTGCCGTCGGGAGTTAACTGTTCGGAATGGATTGCGCCGTCTTCGAGATAGAGCGCGCCACGAAGACGCTGCATCCCGGACAAGAATTGTTTGTAGTTGAGAGGATTCACGGTAGCACGCGCGAAAGCCTCAGGAACGACAGAAAGTGATGGGGCCAACAGCACCATTTGATGCGGGGTTGAGTGTCGGTTAGATAATGTCAGGTCCATGCATACACGCAGCAAGCTCTAGATTTTTCAAATGCATACACCCTTCCAAGGCGCTATACCGCGGGACAAGATCCCGGTCAGAGGTAGTGCATTTGCGCCCTGAGGAATTTCGACGTTCGCCCATTGTCCAGCCCGAGTTGGTGTTCTGAACCAATCAAAGCCAGCACCGGGGTCAGGCCTGAACCGTTTGCCTTTTTGCCTGCTGAGACTCCATTAGTACCATCAAGTGCCTGGTACTGGCAAGTCCAACTCTTGCGGGAGTTATCACCTCGCCTGCGCCACTTTTCACCCTCACAACGTGGTCGAGAATACTTGTTGTATAGGACTCAAGCGTCCACAGGACTAAGGTGAATTGCTTATATTACCTTAGATCGGGGGCAGGACAACCAGATTTTTTCGGTAAGTTGGGGTTACACTACTCTGAAACCCATGCCGAAATTTATTGCCAAGGCAACCCGTATCGAGGCCGCCGGGAACAAGCCGAAGCTCATAGATGAATACGTAGGTCGAGTGAACTCTTCGAACGCGATGTTGAGCATCGCTCACATGCGTAGTCCGGAAGGCTGGATGGAACCTGGCCAGACACCGGATTTCGACGAATATACCATTGTGCTTAAAGGCACATTACGAGTTGACTACCGGGATGGTGTCCTCGATGTGAGCAGCGGCCAGGCCGTTTTATGCGAGAAAGGCGAATGGGTGCGCTACAGTACTCCAGGGACAGGCGGCGCCGAATACATTGCGGTATGTTCACCTGCGTTCTCCATCGAAACCGTTCACCGCGACACCGGGACCTCATAACGCTCCGTTCAGGAGAGACGGATTGAATAGTTCCCTTCCGCTTCGCTACACTATGATCTTTGGTTGCCTCATAGGTATTCCACTCACCTGGGTCCAGAGAGCCAATATATCGGCACGTCACGAATAGACGGCCGGTCCGATGTCCTTCTGCGGCATCAATTCTTGACACATCAAAGGAAGTTGAATGGCAGACAATCGGCATATTTTCACCTCGGAGTCGGTTACCGAAGGCCATCCGGATAAGATGGCGGACCAGATTTCGGACGCGGTTCTTGACGCAGTATTGAAAGATGACCCCATGGGTCGGGTGGCTTGCGAGGTGCTCGTTACCACGGGTTCCTGCATCGTCGCGGGCGAAATCACGACGACGACTTATGTTGACGTTCCGAAGCTTGCTCGCGAGGTGATCGCCGACATCGGATTCACGGACGCGGCGTATGGCTTCGACGCGAAGACGTGCGGCGTTTTTAACGTAATCCAGGCCCAATCGCCGGATATTGCGATGGGCGTGGATACCGGCGGCGCGGGCGATCAGGGTTTAATGTTCGGCTACGCCTGTGATGAGACGGCCGAATTGATGCCCTTGCCCATTATGCTGGCGCACAAGCTTACTCAGCGTCTTAGTCAGGCCCGTCGCAGCGGGGAACTGAACTTCCTCCGTCCGGATGGGAAGAGCCAGGTCAGCGTCGAGTACGTGAACGGCAAGCCCACTCGCATCGATGCGGTCGTGATCTCGACTCAGCATCACGACACGGTTTCGACGGAAGAACTTCGCGAGAAGGTGCGCAAGCACATTATCGACGCCGTTGTTCCAGCCAACATGGTCGATGCGGAGACGAAGTATCACATCAATCCGACTGGCCGGTTTGTGATCGGCGGACCGCACGGAGATACGGGTCTGACCGGGCGCAAAATCATTGTCGATACTTACGGCGGCATGGGTCGTCATGGCGGCGGAGCGTTTTCCGGCAAGGACCCGACAAAGGTCGATCGCTCGGCATGCTACATGGCTCGCTACATCGCCAAGAACATCGTGGCTGCCGGCCTCGCCTCCCGCTGTGAAGTACAACTCGCCTACGCGATTGGTGTTGCCGAACCGGTGTCGGTAACGGTCTACACATTCGGAACGGGCAAAATTGCGGAAACCCGTATCGAGGAACTGATTCGCAAGTATTTCCCGCTGACTCCGAAAGGCATCATTGACCATCTGAAATTGCGTCGCCCGATTTATCGCAAAACGGCGGCCTTCGGTCATTTTGGCCGGTCGGAGGATGGTTTCAGTTGGGAGGTCACTGATAAAGCGGAGGCGCTTCAGTCAGAGCTTCCGGTAGCGGTGGCTGCCCATTAATTCTGCTATTTCCCGAGGCTGGACCGAACGCGCCCATTGGTGCTGGGGTCCAGCCTGATGTTTCCCGCCAGAACTGATCTAGAATGGATGTAGCCGGAGTACCTTTCCGTAACCGGCTGCGTCCCTCAAAACCATAGCCCTAGCGAATTACCTGAACATGCCCCTCATTGAAGGCTGCAAGCACGAAGTTGAAATCATCGTCCCGCTGGACGAAGTGAATCATGAGACGGAGCACGTCGTTACGGATGTGCAGAAGAAGGCTCACCTGCCCGGATTTCGTCCCGGAAAAGCGCCGGTAAGCATTATCAAGAGCCGTTTCAAAGATGCCATCCGCCAGGACGTGCTCGAACATATTGTGCCAAAAGCGTTCCGCAAAAAAGCGGACGAGGAGCACTGGAATGTTGTCGGCACCCCCAATGTGACCGACGTCCATTTTCACGATGGCGAACCTTTGCGCTTCAAAGCCCAGTTTGAAATCGCGCCCGAATTCGATGTCAGCAATTACCGGGGTGTGGAAGTACCTTATGCCGAGCCGCAGGTCAGCGAGGAAGACGTAAGCAAGCGCATTGAAGAAATTCGCGAGCGGAAGTCCGAGTACGTTAACGAGGATCCACGACCGCTGGCGTTGGGAGATCATGCTCTCATCGCGATCGAGAGTGTCGCCGGCATCGAAGGGCAAGCGATTCAAAGCGACGATATGGCGATTCACCTCGGCAATCCTGAAACGATGCCCGAGTTTAATGAGCATCTGGTAGGAATGTCTCCGGAGGATGAGAAGGAATTCGACGTCACTTACCCCGCAGACTATGGACAGCAACGATTAGCCGGAAAGACGGTCAGGTTTAAAGTCCGTGTGAAGGCGGTTCGCCGCAAAGAACTGCCGGAGATGAATGACGAATTTGCTCGCGATCTCGGCGATTATCAGAATCTCGATGAACTGCGCGAAGCCATTCGCAAGGTCATCTTCGCCGAGCGAGAGTTTGCGGCGCAGCAGGAAGCGAAAGGAAAGATTGTGGATTCGCTGGTAGCCAGCCATGAGTTCCCGGTTCCGCAAGCTTACGTCGATTTTCAGATCGAAAGTAACGTGCGACGTTCCGTGCGGGAGATCACCGGGCGGGATATGGACCTCCGTTCCCTGAACCTCGATTGGAATAAGCTGCGCGAGCAACAGGGGGAGCGCGCGACGCAAGATGTAAAAGCTTCGCTGTTGCTCGAGAAGGTCGCCGACGCCGAATCGATTCATGCCACGAATGACGAAGTGGATCGTGAGTTGCAGCGGATTGCCAAAGCCGAGCGTGAGGCGGTTGCAGCGCTTCGGATGCGGTTTGAGAAGGACGGAACTCTGGGGCGGATCGCTTCCCGGATCCGGACGGAGAAGGTGTTGAACTTTCTGTTTGAGCATGCGCGTAAGGTAACCCCGGTTGAGACCGCACCCGAACCGCCCGCTGCCGAATAGTCCTGGATCGGCGCAGAAGGCTACACGATATAGAAGATAAGAATGGACTTAGATTGCATCAGAAACGACTGATGGACGAAAATCGCAGTTCAGGCGATAATAGTCAATAACAGGAGAAGAGATCGAGGGTAGGTCGCAGTGTTGCTGCTCTCGACGGAGTTAATTTGTGAAGCGTGCCGGAACCGACGACTCATTGCGTTGCTCGTTTTGTCATAAGAGTCAGGACGTCGTAGGTAAGTTGATCTCCTCCCCCAGCGATTACCCTCGCGCCTACATCTGCGATGAATGTATCGCCGTATGCAACTCTATCCTGGAGGACGACCGCCAGGATCAACCATACGGCGCACCCCATAAGCTGCCTAAGCCGCTGGAATTGAAGGAATATCTTGACCAGTACGTAATTGGGCAGGAAGCCACCAAGAAGAAACTCGCTGTCGCGGTATACAACCACTACAAGCGAATTCAGATGAACAAACAGCGCGGAGGCGATGTCGAGCTTTCAAAGTCGAACATTCTCCTGATCGGACCTACGGGTACGGGTAAGACTCTGCTTGCGCAGACTCTGGCGCGAATCCTGGACGTTCCGTTTGCGATTGTCGATGCGACCACCCTGACTGAGGCCGGTTATGTGGGCGAAGATGTCGAAAACATCGTACTTCGCCTGCTCCAGAACTCCGATTGGGATGTCCAGCGGTGTCAGCAGGGCATTATTTATATCGATGAGATCGACAAGATAGGCCGTAAGGACGAGAACCCCTCGATCACACGCGACGTTTCCGGAGAAGGCGTTCAACAGGCGCTCCTGAAGATTCTCGAAGGCACGATAGCCAATGTGCCGCCGCAGGGAGGGCGCAAGCATCCCCATCAGGAATTTACGCCGGTCGATACGACGAATATTCTGTTCATCTGCGGAGGCGCATTTGTCGGTCTCGATAAGGTGATATCCCGGCGTGTCGGGACTCGCGCTATGGGGTTCTCGGGACCGGAGGACAACGCCGACAGTGTCCGCCGCCCGCATCCCCGCCGCGACATGACACTGATGGAGCAAATCCAGCCTGTCGATTTGATTAAATTCGGCTTCATTCCGGAGTTTATCGGCCGCCTGCCGGTGGTCGGCATGCTGGAGGATCTCGACCGCGAAGCGCTGGTCCAAATTTTAACGAAGCCGAAGAACTCGATCATCCGTCAGTATCAGAAGCTGTTCGAGTTTGAAAATGTTAGACTGAGATTTACCGACGACGCGTTGGAGGCTATCGCTCAGCTTGCAATGGAGCGCAAGGTCGGAGCTCGCGGCTTACGGATGATCTTGGAAGATCTGATGTTGGATCTGATGTACTATCTCCCCTCGTACAAGAAAGTCAGGGAGTTCCTGGTTACGAAAGAGATGGTGCTTACGCAAAAGATCAACGTCACGCTACTTGAAAAGGCGGGCTAGCCAGCCCGCCGACCAGCCGGCGCGAAACGCTTCGCAATTCTGCACCAAAACACCCATGCTCACCTCGAAAGAGAAATCCGACACCAGACGATTGCCGATGATGCCGATCAGGGACGTCGTCATCTTTCCGTACATGATGACGCCGTTCGTGGTGGGACGCGATTCGAGTGTGCGGGCGCTCGAAGAAGCGCTGGCCGGCGATAAAAAGATCTTTCTCGCTACGCAACACGATGCGAGCGTCGACGAGCCTCGGCCGGACGAAATTTACTCGGTCGGAACGATCGCGAATATCGTTCAGAGCCTGAAACTGCCCGATGGGAACATCAAGGTGCTCGTTGAAGGTGTCGAGCGCGCCAAAGTGGTTTCCGTTGGCGAGGATGAAGGATTCTTCCGGGCAGTGGTTCGGACGTTTCAGTACCGAGTCGAGCCAGGAACGCAACTGGATGGCCTCACGAGCCGCGTGACGGGACTCTTCGAGCAGTACGTCAAGCTGAGCCAGAATCTCAACTACGAGACGATGATCGCGGCGATCCGGGTCGATGAGCCAGGGAAACTGGCTGACACGGTAGGCGCGAATCTACAGCTCAATATCGAGGAGAAGCAGGAGCTTCTCGAGATCTTCGATCCCATCGATCGGCTGACTCGTGTCGCTGAGATGCTGGACATCGAAATCGAGAAACTCAACGTCGATCGAACCATTCAGGGGCGCGTAAAGCGCCAGATGGAACGCGCTCAGAAGGAATATTACCTCAACGAAAAGATCAAGGCGATCCAAAAGGAGTTGGGTCGCGGCGAAAAGAGCGAATTCGACGAGCTGAAGAAAAAGATCGAGTCCGCAGGCATGACAAAGGACGCCTATGACAAGGCGATTGCCGAGTTAAAGCGTCTGGAGCAGATGCCGCCCATGTCCGCCGAATCGACGGTTTCGCGAAACTATCTCGACTGGCTGCTTGCCGTGCCGTGGAAGAAGAAGAGCAAGGAGATTCGCGATCTCAACTTCGCCCAGGAAGTGCTCGAATCCGACCATTACGGACTGGAGAAGATCAAGGAGCGAATTCTCGAATTTCTCGCGGTACGACGGCTGGTCAAGAATCCGAAGGGGTCGATTCTCTGTTTTGTCGGGCCTCCCGGAGTAGGAAAAACTTCGCTGGGAATGTCGATCGCCAAGGCGACCGGACGGAAGTTTGTTCGCATGTCGCTCGGCGGGGTACGGGACGAAGCCGAAATCCGAGGTCACCGGCGCACGTACATCGGCGCGCTGCCGGGCCAACTCATCCAGATGATGAAGAAGGCAGGCACGAAGAATCCCGTCTTCATGCTCGATGAAGTCGACAAAATGTCGATGGACTTTCGTGGCGATCCATCGGCCGCGTTGCTCGAGGTGCTCGATCCCGAACAGAATTTCATGTTTGTGGATCACTACCTGGATGTCGAATATGATCTCAGCCAGGTATTTTTCATCGCAACGGCGAACGTGATGCACACGATTCCTCCCGCTTTGCAGGACCGCATGGAGGTAATTCGTCTTTCGGGCTATACCGAGCTCGAGAAGATGGAGATTGCCAAGCGTTTTCTGGTCCGAAAGCAGATGGAAGCAACCGGGATGCTGGAAAAGAACGTCCGGTTTACTGACGAAGGTCTGCAGTCGCTGATTCAGCACTATACGCGCGAAGCCGGAGTTCGTAATCTGGAGCGTGAGATTGGGAACGTCTGCCGCAAAATCGCCCGCAAAGTGGTAAACAGCATGAAGGGCGAGACGAGCGCGCCCGACCTTCCACAGGTTGTGATTCAGCCGCAAACCGTGACAGAATTGTTGGGACCCCAAAAGTTCCGCGATCTTCAAGCCGATAAGAAGAATGAGGTCGGCGCGGTAACGGGTTTGGCCTGGACCGAAGTCGGCGGCCAGATTCTGACCACCGAGGCGACGACTATGGAAGGCCGGGGCAAATTAAGTACTACCGGCAAATTGGGTGATGTAATGCAGGAATCGGCACATGCCGCGATGAGCTATCTGCGCTCTCGCGCGCACCTGTTCGGCCTGCCGCGGGACTTTTATCGCCATCTCGATATTCACGTTCACGTGCCCGAAGGCGCGATCCCGAAGGATGGACCCTCCGCTGGCATCACGATTGCAACATCAATCGTGAGTGCCTTGACAGGAATTCCGGTTCGTGGGGATGTTGCCATGACTGGCGAGATCACGTTGAGGGGTCGTGTTCTGCCGATCGGCGGATTGAAAGAGAAGCTAATGGCCGCCCACCGCCACGGTATTTTCGAAGCGGTCCTTCCGAGGGATAATGAGAAGGATCTGCCGGATATTCCGGAGGCCATCCGAAAGGATATGAGTCTTCACTTCGTCGAGACCATGGACGAGGTGTTGAAGATTGCGCTCGAGCGCGAGTTAGAGGCGTTGCCGTTGCCGGCGAATCCGGCAATCGAGCTGCCGGCTCGTACGAGCGAAGAGAAATTAACGCACTAAGGAATCTCCGGAGAGAACTTGTTTGCGAGGGCCGCTGGATGCCTGGAGCAAGCCTTCCACCCGGCCGGAGATTTGCTTACTGAAAACTCCGACGTCATGCCTACGGAGGTCGATGCCGAGCACGTTACAAGTGCGGCCCGCCCGGACCAGTTTCCGGCGGAGTCGCTGCCGGAAATCGCTTTTTTGGGGCGTAGCAACGTTGGAAAGTCCAGTCTGCTGAATTGTTTAACCGGCAAGAAGGGTTTGGCGTTTACCAGTTCCAAGCCCGGCTGCACCCAGTTGATTAATTTTTTTCGAATCAACGGGGAAATGTTTTTCGTGGACTTGCCGGGGTACGGATTTGCTCGGGTGCCGTTAGAAGTGAAGGCCCGCTGGAAGAGCCTCATCGAATCCTACCTTCTGAAACGGAACACCCTAACGACCGCGGTGGTGCTTATCGACTCGAGAAGAGGGTGGATGGAGCCGGATCTGGAGCTCAAAAGTTGGCTGGAGTTTCAGAGAATTCCGTATCTGGTAGTAGCCACGAAGATAGATAAGTTGAATCAGAAAGAGCAGCATCGCAGCTTGAAAACGATCTCGAATGAGCTTTCGGGCAGCGAACTGTTTCCTTTCTCGGCCATAACCGGCCGGGGAGCGAGGGAAATTTGGCAGGCGATCTCGAAAACAAAGATGTTGCGGCAGTGATACCGGAAGAAAAGGCCGCCGAAAAGTCAGTCGATAAGGCTGAGGGAAGCCGGATCTCGGAGGCTGCCCGCCCCGAATCGAAAAACGATTTACCCAAAAATAACGACGTGCCGAAGAACGACGCAGTCAAGAACGAAGCGCCGAAAGCGGACGCCCAAAAAGGTGATACTCCGCGGTCGGCCGATAATCCCCGGACCGAAGCCCGGGCTGCCGGTGACGGACAATCGCGCCGCCGGAACCACGCACCGCAGCAGGGCGCCCCGATTGCCCCGCAACCGCAACCTGGGGCCGGAGCACAGGCACAACCTGCGCGCCAGGAACGGCCGCAGCAGGAACGGCCGCAGCAGGAACGCCAGGAACGCCAGGAGCGGACCGATACGCCTACGGCTCCAACGCCTCCTTCCGTTAATACGGGACGAGCCGGTTCTACGCTTGACCTGGTCGAGTTGAAGGACATGAGTATTCAGCGGCTGAATCAAGTCGCTAAGGATCTCGGTGTTACGGGCGGGGCCGGATTGCGCAAGCAGGAGCTGATTTTCAAAATCCTGCAAACCCAGGCGGAAAAGAGCGGACTTATCTTTTCCGAAGGCGTCCTCGAATGTCTGCCGGATGGCTTCGGCTTCCTGCGCGCGCCTGAGTACAACTATCTGCCCGGGCCCGATGACGTGTATGTCTCACCGTCGCAGATTCGCCGGTTCGATCTACGCACGGGCGACACCATTTCGGGACAAATCCGCCCGCCCAAGGAAGGCGAACGCTACTTTGCCCTGATCAAGGTAGATGCAATCAACTTTGAGCCGCCGGAGGAGTCGCGAAACAAGATTTTCTTCGACAATCTCACTCCGCTCTACCCGGCGAACCGGCTGAAACTCGAGACGACGCGCGAAAATAATTCCGGTCGAGTTATGGACCTGCTGACGCCGATCGGCAAAGGGCAGCGTGGATTGATCGTTGCGCCGCCGCGTACCGGTAAAACGATGTTGCTCCAGAACATCGCTAACTCGATTACTATCAATCACCCTGAGGTTACGCTCATTGTTCTGCTGATTGACGAGCGGCCTGAGGAAGTCACCGACATGCAGCGCTCCGTTAAAGGCGAAGTGATCAGCTCGACCTTCGATGAGCCCGCAACCCGGCACGTCCAGGTGGCCGAGATGGTCATTGAGAAGGCGAAGCGACTGGTCGAGCACAAGAAAGACGTGGTGATTTTGCTCGATTCGATCACCCGGCTCGCGCGAGCCTACAATACGGTCGTCCCGCCGTCGGGCAAGGTTCTTTCGGGCGGTGTCGATTCCAACGCGCTGCAACGTCCGAAGCGCTTCTTCGGCGCGGCGCGCAATATTGAAGAAGGCGGTTCGCTCACCATCGTCGCCACTGCTCTGGTCGATACCGGCAGCCGTATGGACGACGTTATCTTCGAAGAGTTTAAGGGCACTGGCAACATGGAAATCCACCTCGACCGCAAGCTGGTGGATAAGCGTGTTTTCCCGGCGATCGATATCAACAAGAGTGGCACCCGTAAGGAAGAGCTCCTGATGCCGAAGGACGAACTGAACCGCGTCTGGGTGCTGCGCAAGGTGCTGAACCCTCTCTCTGCGACGGAATCGATGGAATTGCTGCTCGACAAGCTCAGCAAAACCAGGAGCAATCAGGACTTCCTGGGCTCGATGTCCGGCTAAAAATGTTTTTGCGGGTGAGGATAGGCGTCTCACCCGTTTTTCCTCCCGCCGAAGGATAACCTTCCTCGTTGTTTGTTCGTCTTAAATGGTTCTAGGTCATGGTGTCTCCAAAATCGGCCTCTAGGGGTTACCGATGCTCTCCAAGATGAGCAGTGGCGCGTCCGCGCCTATTCTTGCGCCCACGCCCGGAGTAGTTCCATCGGCTCCGAAGATCGTTCCTCAAGCGCCTAAACCCTCTAGAAAGAGACGGTTGTGGTGGATCCTGCTGATTGCGATCGCTGCGATCGGTCTCGAGCGTGGCTTACATTTCGCTCAAAAGGCTTCAGGCCCAGCCACGGGCGCTGCGACCATTATTCGCACTGCGGCAGTAACGGAGGGTTCGATCGAGCGCACCATTCGCCTGACCGGGACAACGGGCGCTGAGAAATTTGCTTCACTGATCACCCCGCGACTCGGCGGAAACCGTAACGGAAGCGGCCGTGACGGTAGCAGTCGGGGTGGGGGCGGCGGCAGCGCCGTTGTAATTCAATCGAATTCGAGGGGCGGCAGCGGAAGTTCATCGAGTTCCTCCAGTTCTTCGAGCTCATCGACGAGCGGCTCCCAGGACGCGTCGGCGGCTCCGACCATTTCCTCAACCAACGGAGTCCAAACCGGCGGAGGTTCGGCCGCCTTCCGTTCCGCGACGTCGCGCATTTCCCGTACACCGACCTCGCCCAATTCGACATCCGGTTCGGCGTTCGAATTCGAATTCTTCAAGCTCCTCGACTTCGGCCGATTCTCCGTCCTCCAATGGAGGTCTAGGTTCGACAGCCAGTGCCCTTGCGGGAACCGGAACGGCCGGTGGTGGAGGCGGCACGAGCGAGTTTATGCTGGTGCTGCAGGATGCTGTCAAGCCGGGCGCTCGCGTCAATAAAGGGCAGGTAATCGCCGAATTCGACCGCCAATATATGTTGAATCGGCTTGAGGATTATCGCGCCTCCGTGGCACAGATGGAAGCCGGCGTCCGCAGACTCAAGGCGGAATTGCTGGTTACCCGCGAGTCACATCGCCAGACAGTGGCGAATGCGAAGGCGGCGCTCGAAAAGGCGCGCCTCGATGTGAAGACGATCCCGGTGCTTGGGGCGATCGAGGCGGAGAGTATTAAGCTGGCGGCCGAAGAGGCGGATGCGAAGTACAAACAACTGCTCGCAGAGGTGAAATTCGTTGAAATCGGACAAGCCAGTGAGATCAAGGCTGCCGAGTTGGAGTTGATGCAGGCGCAAATGGAACTGAAGCGGGCCGAAGCCAATGCGGACCGCATGCTCATCAAGGCGCCGATCAACGGTCTGGCGGTGATGCAGACCATGTTCCGCGGTACCGAATTTGCGCAGATTCAACCGGGAGATCAGCTTTATCCGGGGATGATGTTCCTTCAGGTGGTCGATCCTTCGGCAATGATCATCAATGCCACTGTGAATCAGGTAGATGTCGACCGCGTGCGCATCGGGCAAAAAGCTACGGTTCGTTTCGACGCCTATCCTGAGCTTCAGGTACCGGCGCATGTCGAAGCGATTGGAGCGATGACCCGCGCCGGGGGAATGCGCGCCAGCTACGTCAAAGAAATTCCTGTCATTCTCAAAATCGACCGGATGGACCCGTTAATTATTCCGGATTTGACGGTCAGTATCGATGTCGCCATGGAGGCGGAGCAGCAGGCGTCTATCGCGCCGCTTGCAGCGATCTTCCGTGACGGCGAACGCGGGACTCCATACGTTTACGTCAAGGCTGGCGATTCTTGGGAGCGTCGAGAGGTTGAATTAGGGTTAAAGAACAATTTGCAGGTCGCGATTCGTTCGGGACTGAAGCCGGGAGAGGTGGTTGCAGAAGACGCGCCTCCCATGGCTCCGGACCGGCGTAGCTAGGACATAGCGTAAAAGCGACCAAGGGCCAGTGTGCGCAGACCCGTTTCCCGTCAGGAAGCGGATTTCGAAGGAACTTGAAATGTCTAAGGACTTGAAGCCGAAACAGCGGCTGGGACAAACCGGGGCGACACGCCGCAAACGTATAATTGCGTGGACTGTTTTCGGCGTTCTGTTGGGAACTGGCGCGGTATACGGATATCGGTACGCGGCGCAAGAGGTGAAAGTCGAGGTGCCGGTTGCCAGAGTTCGTTCCGCGGAGTTTGTGATTTCCGTTCGCACGCGCGGCGAGATTCGCAGCGTGAACTCGGTGATCCTCGCCGCCCCGCAAGTGCCGGAGCCTCGAATTGTCCGAATCGCTGAATCGGGCAGACCGATAAAAAAAGGCGACGTAGTTGTTGAGTTTGACGCCGCGCAACAGGAGCAGAATTTGCTCGAGCGCAATACCACCGTCCGTACTGTCGATAGCGAGATCATTCAGACCAGGGCGTCGCACCGCATGACGGATGAGCAGGATGCGATGAACCTGATGACATCGCAATACAACCTGGAGCGTGCGAAACTCGACGCGAGCAAGGCCGAGGTCGTCTCGCAAATCGAAGGCGCGAAGAGCCGGCTGGATGTCGGCATCTCGGAAGGTGAGTTGAAGCAGGTAAAAACCGTTTTAACCGCTCACGATGAGACCCAGAAAGCCGACCTCGACCGTCTTGCGCAGCGCAAGGATAAGACTGTGCGCGACGTGGACCGTGCGAAAGGTTATCTCACAAAGATGGTATTGAGGGCCCCGCAGGACGGAGTCGTCAACATCCTTCCGAACTTTCGAGCACAAGGCTCGTTCGGTTCTGCTCCGCCTGCCTTCAAAGAGGGAGACCGGGCATGGACCGGAGCTTCTATCGCTGAGATCCCCGATCTGTCCAACATGCGAATGGACCTCAAGCTCGAAGAGGTGGATCGCGGCAGGCTCAAGCTTGGGCAACAAGTGCGAGTCCGCGTTGACGCGATTGCTGATCGCGAGCTTACGGCTGTGCTCGACTGGATCAGCCCGATCGCCGCAATCAATTTCCGCGGGATGGGATTGACGGAAAAGACGTTTCCCGCGCGCGCCACTCTTAAGCAACTCGACAACCGGCTCCGTCCCGGTATGAGCGCGACAGCGGAAGTCGTGATCGAAAGCGCGCCGAAGAGTCTGTTGATTCCCGTACGCGCCAGCTTCATGAACAATGGGAAGCCGGCGGTCTATGTTCAGCATGGCGAGCAATTTGTGATCCGGCAGATCGAGGTCGGCAGGCGCAACGACACAGACATGGTGGTGCTGAAAGGATTAAAGGAAGGCGAGCAGGTCGCCCTGGAGAATCCGATTGAGGCCGCCAAACGCGCGAAGAAACTTTAAGGGGCTAGGCGGCAGATGAAGAAGATTGTTATACGCCTGATTGTTCTGGCGATTCTCGCCGGGGCTGGTTACGGCGGCTGGCGTTTGTTCCAGGCCATGCCGCAGCGGCAAGCACAGATCGCTACGACAAAAGTACGTAAGAGCGATGTAATCGTTCGCACCTTCGCTCGCGGAGAATTGCGCGCCGTTCGCTCCATGACTTTGATCGCGCCGAACCTGTTCGGCACGGTGCAGGTGACACGGATGGCCTCCCTAGGCGCTTTGGCGAAAGACAAAGACTTGATCGTGGAGTTTGATGACTCCGAACTGCAGTCGCGTCTGGAGGAAAAGCAGCTTGAACTTGATCAGATCGACGAGCAAATCAAGAAGGCAGAAGCTGATTTAGCCATTCGGAACAATCAGGATCAGGTGGAGTTGTTGCGCGCGCGCTATTCCGTCCGCAGATCGGAACTGGAAGTAAAGCGCAATGAACTCCTGCCTGCAATCGATCAGCGTAAGAATGCTTTGAACCTGGAAGAATCCAAGCGACGCTTGCAGCAATTGCAGAGCGACATCAAGTCACGCCAGGAGCAGGCCAAAGCCGAGATGGCAGTGCTTATTGAGAAGCGAAATAAGTCACGCATGGAAATGGCACGCGAGCGGCAGCGCCTTACCCAAGTGAAATTACTGTCGCCGATGAGCGGACTGGTTGCGATTCGTCAAAACCGGCAAGGGATGTTTTTCCCGGGCATGCAAATCCCCGATCTTCGTGAAGGAGATCAGGTGCAGCCGGGGATTCCAGTCGCCGATGTGCTTGATCTATCCGAACTGGAAATCGTCGCGAAGATCGGGGAACTTGATCGAGCCAATCTGAAGGAAGGTCAGGACGTGAACATCCGGCTCGATGCCTTGGGTGATAAAACCTTTCACGGCAAGATCAAGGCTATGAGCGGCACCGCATCAGCGAACATTTTTTCGGGCGATCCCGCCAAGAAGTTCGATGTTGTGTTCTCGCTCGATATGAAAGAGCTGCTTACGAAGCTCGGCGCCAAACCCGAACAGGTTCGAAAAGTTTTGGCGACTGCTGAGGCGAATCGAAAGAAGCCGCCTACACCGGGCGGTGGCATGGTGATGGGTGGCGCTCCGCAGATGACGATGGTCTCGGCTCCGGCGCAGGGCGGCGGTAATCAGATGGCGGGTGGTCAGCCATCGGCTGGCCCGCAAGCCGGCGGCCCACAAATGGCTGGTGGCATGACAGCCCCAGGTGGCGCTTCGGGAATGCAGGGCGGGCAGATGCAAGGTCGCCAAGGTGGCGGGGGCGGCATGATGGGGCCGCTCTCGGACGAAGATCGTACGAAAATGCGCGCTGCGATTCAAAAGGCCCTGAACGGAAAGACCATGCAGGACCTTTCGCCGGAAGAGCAACGCAAGATCATGCAGGATGCAGCAAAAACTGTTCTGACGGTGGGTAAGAACGTGCCGGCGGGTGGCGGGGGTGCGGGCGCCTCCGGAGGCATGCCCATGATAGGTGGCGCACGCGGCCAATTTTCGGGTAAGGATCTTCAAAACGCAGAATTGCCTAAAACCGATGCTGAGTCCCAACTGGACGTTCTGCTCCGTCCCGGCTTACTCGCGGATGTTGAGATCATCCTCGAAAAAATACCGGATGCGATCAATGTGCCGAATCAGGCGGTCTTTGAGAAGGACGGTAATCAGATCGTATACGTTCGAAGCGGAGGACGCTGGCAAGAGCGCGTAATTAAGCCGATGAAACGGAGCGAGTCGGTGATGGTGATCGCCAGCGGCATCAAGCCCGGCGACGTGATTGCGATGAGCGATCCGTTCGCAAAGCCGGGTGACAAGAAAAAGAAAGACAAGCCCGCGTCGGGTGGACCAGCCGCCGGCATGCCGGGTGGAGGCCGTTCATGAGTATGTTTTCAGGATTGGGCGCCGAACTCCAGATGGGGCTCTCCAGCCTCTTCGTCCACAAGCTTCGAAGTTTGCTGACGATGCTCGGCATGATCTTCGGTGTAGGCGCGGTCGTCGCCATGCTGTCGATTACCGCGGGCGCTCAAAAAGAGATGATGAGCTACATCGATCTGCTGGGCGTCAATAACATCATTATTGAGGCGAAAGAAGCGGTCGATCGTAATGAGTTGCAGGCGCGCCGCGCGGTCTCTCCGGGACTGACGTTCCGTGACTATCGCGCTATCTCCGAGAATGTCGCCGGTATCGAAGCCGCTACGCCTCGTAAGCGTTTCAAGCCTCAAAAAGTGCTGCCAAAGACGGCGCAAGAGCAGCCCATCCTGATCGGTGTGACGCCCGCGTACCTGAGCATCAACAGTCTCAAAATCGTGGAAGGGCGCTTTTTCGACCAGGAGGACGATCGCAGTTCTGCTCCGGTCTGTGTGCTTGGGGAATCTGCGAAGGTGAATCTGCTCGGCTATGATCCGGCGGTAGGTAAATTCGTCAAGATCAACGATTCCTGGCTGCAGGTAATCGGGGTTCTCTCGCAGCAGGCCTCCGGCGACTCGGATGTCGAAGGTGTGGAAGTGGTCAATCGCAATAATCTGGTGATTGCGCCATTGAATACCGTGATGCGCCGGTTCGAAGACAACAACAGCTACTTGAAGGACGAGATTGACGGGATTTACATCAAGGTCAAGCAGAATGTGGATTCTGTCGAGACGGCGAATGTTGTCGGCGCCATTCTTACCGCCACCCACAAAGACGCGGGAGACTTTAATGTCACCGTTCCCGCCGGCTTGTTGGAGCAAAAGCGCCGCACGCAGTTCATCTTCAGCGTGGTCATGATTTGTATCGCGGGTATTTCGCTCCTGGTTGGCGGTATCGGCATCATGAACATCATGCTTGCCACGGTGCTCGAGCGAACCCGCGAGATCGGTATCCGCCGCGCAATTGGAGCTCGACAAGCCGATATCATCCGTCAGTTCCTCACGGAAGCCGTGTTGATTTCGATTATCGGCGGGCTGATCGGAATTTTGTTCGGCTACACGCTCTCCAAGGTAATTGCAACAGCCGCGGGCTGGCAAACCGACGTCACGACCGGCTCGATTGCGGTTGCGTTCGGTGTGTCTGTCGGCATCGGCCTATTGTTTGGTATTTATCCGGCGGTTCAGGCCGCCAAGCTCGATCCTATCGAGGCTATTCGTTACGAGTAAGAGGACAATGCGCGTATTTATTCTCACAGTGCTCGCGGCAGGCGCCGCATTCGCCCAAACACCGGTGGCCAATGATCTCGTCACGTCGAAGCATACGCCGACGGCCGACGCGCCGGTATTTGGCACTTCTACGTACTTCAAGAAAGTCTGGAATCAGACCGTTCCGAAGATCGAGCTGAAGGGGCCATTGCGCCTGTCCGATTTCGTCCGGGATGGCAAGTTCGAACTATCCATGCGGGACTTCCTTGATTTAGTCCTTGCGAACAACACAGAGATTCAGATCCAGCGATTGTCCGTCGAACAGCCTCGGAACGCGATTCTGAGGGGGTACGCGCCATTCGATCCGTTGCTTCGGACTGCGTTCACCACGACTCGCCGGGAAACGCCCGCCAACGATGCTCTTGCAGGCGCCAACGTGTTGAACCAGCTCACGCAACCATTCACGTTCGGCTGGCAGCAGATGCTGCCGGCCGGCACGACCTATAACGTTGACTTCAACACGACCAAGGCATCCACGAACAGCGCCCTTTCGTTTTTCAACCCCGCAATCAACTCGGGGTTCAACGTCGGCCTCACACAGCCCCTGCTTCGAAATCGGGGATCGTATGTCAACAAGCTCCCCGTAACTATCGCGCGTAGCCGGTTGCGACAAAGCGAGTACACGATTCAGGACCAGATCCTGCGCCTGGTTGCCAACGCCGAGGGCGCTTACTGGGATGTGATTTCGGCTCGCGAGAATCTTCGTGTCCAGGAACAGGCGCTAGCCCTGTTCGACCAATCTTTGAAGCGCGCACAGCGAGAGTTGGAACTCGGAGCTATTTCGCAGCTCGAAATTTATCAACCGCAGGCCCAATACGCGAATGCCGAAATTCTCGTTAGCCAGGCGCGGTTTCGTCTACAGCAGACCGAAGATGCTCTTCGCCGGCAGATCGGCGCCGATCTCGATCCGAATCTCCGAGATACAGCGATTGTGTTAACAGAAGATGTGGCCGCCCCGGTACAAACCGCTTACGAAAAAGAAAGCGTCGTCGAAAAGTCTCTACGCATACGGCCTGATCTCCGGGCGGCTCGCCAGAACATGGATATTGCCGACCTCAACATCCAATCGACCGCAAACTTTCTGCGTCCCGATCTGCGTTTGACTGCGCAATATGGTTCGTCGGGTCGCGGTGGTGTGTTCTACAACCGGCAGAACGTGTTTGACCAGAACGGTATCGGCAACACGATTGTAAATGTCATTCCCGGCGGGCTTGGCGACTCTTTGAACCAGCTCTTCGGATTCGGCTACCCTGCTTACGGTTTCGGCCTTGCTCTTAGTCTTCCCATCCGCGATCGCCGAGCGTCGGCTGACTATGCGGATGCCGTGGTCAGCAAACGCCTGGAACTCCTGCGACTCCGGAATGTGGAACAGAACGCGCGTCTGGAAGTGCTCAATGCGATCACGCAGGTTGAGAACAGCAAGGCGAGTGTCGAACTCGCCAAGATCGCTCTCGATCTCGCACAGAAGCGCGTCGATGCCGACCAGAAGAGATATGACCTCGGCACCATCACATTGTTCTTCCTCCTCGACTCACAGACACAGTTGACGCAGGCGCAATCGACACTGGTAACCCAGACAGTCCAGCATCGCCGCAATCTTACGAATCTACTTCGCTCGACGGGAGATCTGCTGACCGAACGGGGAATTGCGATTCAGTAAATAGCTAGCCCATAAACTAGTAATTCATGGGCCGCATCCGCATTCTCTCCGATCACGTTGCGAATAAAATTGCAGCTGGAGAGGTGGTGGAGCGGCCCGCTTCCGTCCTAAAAGAGCTGCTCGAGAATTCTCTCGATGCCGGGGCCAGGGATATTCGTGTTGATGTCGAAAACGGCGGCCGTAGGCTCATACGCATTACCGATGATGGATGCGGCATGCTGCGCGATGACGCCCTGCTGGCCTTCGAGCGCCACGCCACAAGTAAACTCCGTGATGCGGACGACCTGTTGGCAATTTCAACGCTCGGATTTCGTGGGGAGGCGCTGCCCTCTATCGCGGCTGTTTCCAGACTCCTGCTCGAGACCCGCGCGGCCGAGGAAACAACCGGAACGTCGGTGGAAGTCGCCGGCGGCAAGATCTTCCGCTGTGACGAATCGGCGCTGCCCAAAGGGACCGTTATCACCGTTCGGGATCTTTTTTTTAATGTCCCTGCGCGCCGCAAATTCCTTCGCACCGAACAGACCGAACTTGCTCACATCGCATCGCTCGTCACGCATTACAGTCTTGCGCATTCCGATAAGAGTTTCGAATTGCGCCACGGCGCGCAATCGCTACTGACTGTCACACCCGTTTCGAATCTTCGTGACCGTGTATATCAGGTGTTTGGCGGACAGACGCTTGAACATCTGGTTGATCTTGGGTATAACGAGCGAGTCCTAACGTTAGGCGCAGGCGGGGAGGACGATGATTCGGGTGACCGCGTGTTTGCGATTCGAGGATTTGTTTCGCGCCCACAGATTCAGAAACTCAACCGTAACTCGATCTTTCTTTTTGCCAACGGCCGGCTCATTCGTGACAAGCTGCTGATGCACTCGCTTTCGGCGGCGTATCACAATTTAATGCCGCCAGCATGCCATCCGTTCGCGCTCCTATTCCTCGATTGCGATGCCGAAGAGGTCGACGTCAACGTTCATCCCTCTAAAACGGAAGTGCGCTTCCGTCATGGATCGTTCGTCCACGACTTCGTGCGCGACACAATCCGAAACGTGCTTATGGCGAGCCGACCTGCTTCTGCTATCCCGCTGCCGGTTATGCCACAGCCTGCCGCGGAGTTGCCATACTCGGAATTTACCGACAGAATCGAAGCAGAACGTTTTGAGGCTGTGCCGTCGGCGGTCGTCCCCGTCATAAGAGAGGCCGATGCTGCGGACCTGCCCGTATTCACGCGACCATCGCCGGCTCCGCTCTCACCCTCCTCTCCATCTCCGACCCGAACCTCACGCGGCCTGATCATTCCAGATACGCATGGACCCATGCATCTCGACGGCGAGCCGCTTCAATCGATGCACTCGCTCACCGACCTGCGGCCGCTTGGGCAAATCCACAATAGCTTCATCATCGCGGCTGGTAAAGATGGATTGTGGATCATCGATCAGCACGTAGCGCACGAGCGTATCCTCTTCGAGAAGGTGCTGAAGCAGAGACAAAGCGGTTCGGTTGAGCAGCAGCATTTGTTAATGCCTGTGGTGTTGGAATTGACGGCTTCTCAGCAGCTACAGTATGCGCGAATCGCTGAGGAGCTCAATGCGACCGGCTTCGAGACGGAGCCATTCGGGGTTCGTACAATCGCCGTCAAGGCTGCTCCGGCCGGTGTCGGACCTGCAGAGATCGAGAAGATCCTTTTTGAAATCCTGGAAATCTCGGAGTCGGAATTGCGCGGCTTATCGCTCGATGATATTCAGCGCAATATTGCCGCTTCTATCGCGTGTCGGGCAGCAATCAAGGTGAATATGAAACTCGATCAGACGAAGATGGAGTGGTTGCTGGCGGCTTTGTCTGCAACCGATTATCCAATGAGTTGTCCGCATGGTCGGCCGATCGCACTGCGCTATTCGACCCGCGACATTCTGAAAGGTTTTCACCGGATTTAAAATTACTCCCATTCGATTGTGCCGGGAGGCTTGTGGGTCAAGTCGTAGAAGACACCAGCGATCCCGGGCACCTTCAGGATTTCCCCAGTCATGCGGCTGAGAAGGTCCCTCTCCATCTCGACTGACTGAGCCGTCATTCCATCGACGGAATCGATTGGCCTTAAGACAACCGAATCTGGCGCATTTTCGGTACCGAACGGCATGAGGATCACTGGGAATTGCCAGACTTTACATTCGAAGCCGGATTCCTCCGAGAGGTGTCGCACCACTGCATCGGCCTTGCGGAGCCGTTCGAGGCGCTCAGTCGTAAGCGCCGCCGGACGCACTCGCATTTCGTTTACCGGCGCCACGGTTCGAACTTCCAAAACCACACGATTGATGTCGGAATACCGATTGATCAATTCTGACGCGTCTTGGAGACCGCCTTCAATAGACAATACTGCGCGGTAACTGCGCGAATCGCCTTGTACTCCCACCGATTTAACCGGGATCATCCAACCGTTATCCAATGAGACCGGAGCGGCTGAGTCCCGCGAACACAGACATCGAATCGCAAGACCTGGGCCAGGAAAGGGGTGGCGGTCGAGAAACTCGTCCGGGACACCGAGTTCCCGGCCGATTTCTCGGACCTCGTCTTTGTAGAAATACGTAAGCGGCTCGACGATGCGCCGTTCATCAATAAGCCGCTGGATTCCGGCAACACGATTGTGGTGTGTCTTGATGAGGTCGGCCTTAGCGGACCCTCCGGATTCGATCGTGTCCGGATAGATCGTTCCCTGGCCTAAAATCCAGGCTCCCTCCAGAAAGTGGCCGGTCCGCAGAATACGATCCTGCACAGCGACGAACTGTTCGCCGATAATGTGCCGTTTTTCCTCGGGGTCGATTATGCCATCAAGATTTCCAAGAAACTGGTCGCCCGCTTCCTCCACCATAAAATTTTCCGTACCGAGAGTCTTAAAGAGATTTCTCACGTATGCGGTTTCGCCTTCGCGCATCAATCCGGTATCGACGTAAAAACCGCTCACGCGATCGCTGCCCAGCGCTCGAAGGCAAAGTGTGAATGCGACTGTCGAGTCGACACCGCCGCTGACAAAGAAAAATACGTTTCGTTCCCCCACGATCTCGCGTATCCGTTGCTCAACCAGAGGCACTCGATGCCGCGGGTCCCAATCGGGCTTGCACTGGCAGATGTCGAATAGAAAATTGGTCAGGATCTGCCGTCCCTTGTGGGTGTGGACGACCTCAGGGTGAAATTGAACCCCATACAGTCGGCGAGCGTCATCGGCGACGGCGGCGATGGAACAGGTGTCGGTACGACCCAAGACGCGAAAACCGCCCGGAACCTGCTCGACGGTATCGCGATGGCTCATCCAAATCTGCTGTCGTCCACCGGCATCACGAAACAGGACGGAATCCGTGTCTAATCGGAACTCTGCCTTGCCGTATTCTCCTTTAGCTCCCCTCCGAACCTTGCCGCCGAGCAGCTGCGCCATGAGCTGCTGACCGTAACAAATGCCAAGTACCGCTGTTCCGGACGCAAAGATCTTGGGATCGACCGTGGGACTGCCCGCTTCATAAACGCTGGCAGGGCCGCCGGAAATAATGATTCCTCGGCGGCCCTTTAATTCGGAAGCAGGCGTTTCGCTTGGCAGAACGTCGGCGTAGACACCCAATTCGCGCACTTTTCTGGCAATCAGATGGGTGTATTGGCCGCCCGTGTCGAGGACGGCCACTTGCGGGTGCGGGATATAGTCGGTCACCGGTACTTCTAGTGTACCGAGCGGGTTAACGTCGGGTCGTCCGCTGTTGCTGCATGCGCTGGACGATCATCTTCCTGGCGTTTTCCTGCAGAGATTTCGCCTTGTCCAGCGAGTCAACCGCCTTTAATACAACCGGATCGGTTTCGACACCCAGCTTCCGCGATTCTTCCACGCCAAACGCCGTGATATACATTTCACGCCGGAGTTGCTGTTTCAGCCACTCATGGTTTTCGGCGAATTCGGCCTCCGTGAAAGGTACTCCTTCCTTCAGGAGAAATGCATGGAAGTCGTTCATAACGGCCTGATCCGGCTCCCAGCCTTTGGGCAGCTTGGCTTCTTTCCCACCGAAAAATTTAGCAGTGAAGGAAAAGAAGGCAAATTTACGGAGAACCTCGGTCTGGAATTTGTTGTACTTGGGAGGCAGAAATTTCTCGTCGGGAGTGATTCCGCCACCGCCGTAGACAGTGCGACCGCTGTCGGTCATTTTGACATCCTGCGGGTTCTTCGTATCGGGCTCTTTACGGTTGTAGTAATAGTTGTAGAACGAAGTATGTGAGTAATCGCGCTGAATCAAGCGGCCACTCGGCGTGTAAAAGTGCATCGTCGTGAGCGCTAACCCGGTATTCTCGGCGAGCGGGTAGACGGTCTGCACCAGTCCCTTACCAAAGGTGTTGTCTCCGAGGATGAACGCGCGATCGTGATCCTGCAGGGCGCCGGCGACAATTTCTGCGGCTGAGGCGGAATATCGATTCACCAGTACGACGATCGGATAATCGTAACCGTTGTTCCCGTGGCGAGCGATAAATGGCTTTTCCGGCGAGGATCGGCCTCGATGGGAGACAATCGTTTGGCCTTTTTGGAGGAAGCGATCGGCGACGGCTACTCCTTCATTTAGGAGGCCGCCCGGATTCTCACGAAGATCCAGGATTAAAGCTTTGACGTTCTGCTCGCCGAGACGGCGGAAATTCTCTTCCACTTCTCGACTGGTGTTCTCGTTGAAAGACTGTATATCGAGGTACATCACACCGGGCTTGAGCCAGAACGCGTCCTCGACGCTCTTTCTCGGAATTTCGTCGCGAATAATATTGAAAATGATAGGTTTATCCGCGCCCTCGCGCGCAATTACCACCTGGACCGGAGTCCCGCGCTGACCTTTCAGCAGATCGGCTACCTCGGTCGTGGTCATATTGTCGGTGCGCTTATCGTTGACTTCGAGGATGACGTCGCCTGGTCGGATTCCAGCCTTATACGCCGGCGATCCTGCAAAAGGGGCAATTACAATCGTCTTGCCGGCCCGGGGCGCGACCGTCATGCCGACACCATAATAATGACCCTTTTGATCTTCCCGGAGAAGCTGGAAGTCCTTGGGATCGAAGAAGCTGGTGTGCGGGTCTAGCGTTCGGGTCATTCCCGGAATTGCGCCTTTGTAAATGGTTTTATCCGGAGAGACCTTGTCCGCGAAGTTATCTTCAACGACACTAAGAACCTTGGTGAAGGCTCTAAGGCTTTGTTTTATATCGTCTTCCGATGTTGCTGCAGAGGCGCCCATGATCGACGGGCCATACATGCCTCCCAGCATGGAACAAACAAAGATAATTGCAGGGGCAACAAAGAACGAACGACGGCGAGCGGCCAAGCGGGAACCTCCCAACTCCAGTATAAACGCAAAACTAAAAGCGGCAGACAGACGCGAGGCGCCCGTCAGAAGATTGGACGAAAGTATTAATGCTTTCGGTGCTTAAAATTAGACCTTAGATGGCGCGCGCCCGACGAGTCGCCGCTCCGGTTTCCTGTTTCGCCGGCTTGCGAATCGGCACGCCTCCGTTCAGGCGGCGAACCTGGTCGCTGACACAAACCAGAAACATCGGCTGACGAGCGTTCTTCAGGATGTCGACGATGCGATCGGAGTTGTCTTCAAGGTAGATCGACTTGCCGTCTGTCACGAGGTGAAGATCGTGTTCGCCCGAGAGGACCTCGCTGAGCCGCTTTCCCATTTCGCGCTGCAGGAATCGCAGTACGCGGCGGATTTTCTGAAGGGAAAATCCCTTGCGCCGAAGTTCCGCAATTACGGTAACTTCAATCACTTCCTCGGGAGCGTAAACCCTCTTATGGCCTTCGTGGCGCGGTGATACCACCTTCCGCTCGTCCCACCATTGGAGTTGTCTCAGGCTAACTCCAGCAATGCGCGCGACATCGCTGCTGGTGTAGTTCTTATCAGGGGAGGAACCTTCAGGACGGGTCTTTTTTGTTTTGAACATGGAAGGCGGTTTCCGTTCGTTTCTGTTTGGACCTAACCGATTGTAGCCCGTCCGTCGGCAGAGTCAATAGGCTTTAGTCGGAGAAGGTGACTGTAACGTGATCCGGACCTGGAATCAAGAAGATACGGACCGGAAACAGCAAAAAGTTATGAGTCTCACACGTCCATGCGAGTCAGGCAAGGACTTGACGGTAGTAGGCCTCGTACTGCGGGATCACACTCGAGGTTGCGAACCGGTTCATGGCTGATTGACGCGCAGCCTTCGCCATCCGCTCAAACAAGTTTTCGTCATTTAGCAGGCTTAGGACACGGTTGGCTTGTGCTTCTATGTCCCCGACGTTTTCCGCAAACCCGTCGAGGCCGTGCGTGATTAACTCTGGTACTCCGCCGGCGTTCGTCGCCACGGGAACCACACCGCAAGCCATCGCTTCGAGCGCTGCCAGCCCGAACGCTTCGAGCTCGCTGGGCAGCAATAAGACGTGCGCCTTTGGTATCAGCCGTTCCACATGATCCTGCTTGCCCAGAAAGGTCACATCCCGATCGACGCCGAGATCGCGAGCGAGCATTTCTGCGGGACCGCGTTCCGGTCCGTCGCCCGCCATTAAGAGGTGAACCGGCCCGTGCTTCCGCACCTCGGATAAAATCCGAATGCAATCGAGGACGCGCTTTACGGGACGGAAGTTGGAGATGTGAAGCAAGATCTTCTCCGTGCGAGGGCGCTCCGGATCCGGCTTGTACAAATCCACGTTGACGAAGTTGTGGATCACGCGGATTTCATTGCGAACTCCGAAAACGTCCGCTGTGCGTTTCTGCATGTAGTCACTAATCGTAGTGATTCCATCCGACTGTTCGATCGAAAACTTCGTGATGCGAAAGTAAGATCGATCGGCTCCCACCAGAGTGATATCGGTACCGTGCAGCGTGGTAACGAAAGGGAGTCTTCGCTTCCCATTCATCATTTGCTGCGCGAGTAGCGCGGAGATGGAATGCGGAATGGCGTAATGCACGTGCAGCAAGTCGAGCTCATACGTGTCTGCGACTTCCGCCATCCGCGAAGCAAGCGCCAGGCAATAAGGCGGGTAATAGAAGAGCGGATACTGCGAAACTTCGACTTCGTGATAATGAATGCGCGGAATGCCCGGGTCGAGACGGATCGGATTCGCGTACGAGATAAAGTGCACCTCGTGTCCGCGGTTCGCCAGTTCGAGACCAAGCTCCGTGGCGACGATACCGCTACCGCCGTATGTCGGATAGCAAGTAATTCCGATCCTCATGGCATGAGCGTGATTTTAAGCGTAGCGTAACCGATCCGGCCGTTCAGATTTTCCGCAGGCTCAGCTTTGTTGCCGGCTCCGAACCACACGTGGACCAGATCGCCTTCGACAATCACGGTGGGATCGCAAACCACCTTGGAATCCCAATCATGCGTGCCGCTCAGGACCGGTTGATCTGTGACGCGTGACCAGTTCACGCCATCGAGTGAGCGCGCCAATCCGAGGCGTCGATATTCCTTTCGATCGCGGCCTGTGTAGAGCATCCAGTACCAGCCGTGCTGCAACCAAACGGCAGGCTCGCCCAAGCCCAATTCGTCGAACGCGCCGGGCCCGCCGAGTTCGAGGATCGGACTATCTCGATACTTCGTCCACGTGATTCCGTCCAGCGAACGGGCAACTCCTAGCCGCTGCCTTCGCGCGCGGTCCTCACCCAGGTAATACATGTAGAGATCGCCGCGCCTGATCACATACGGATCGGCAACGCCGCGCTCATCCCAACTTCCGCTCGGCCCTAGATCCAGCACGGGCTCCGATCTTTTGCTCCACTGTTGTCCGCCGATGGACGTGGCAAGACCGATGCGCGGACGCCGGCCGGCTTGATACCAGTAAAAGTAGCGATCACCCTCGTGCAAGGCAGCGCCATTCGCGGCAATGTAGTCTCCCTCCCACGTCCCTGCGCTCGGAGAGAGTATTTTAATACCGTGATTCCAAACGATACCGTCAGGCGATACCGCCATTCCGGTATGCCAGGTTTTTCCGTCGTATCCGGAATAGAGGTTTCGGAGCGTGCCATTGACGCTCACAACCGAAGGATTCAAGACGTCAATCCGGGCCCAATCCGAGCCGTAATCTATGACCGGAGTCGTCCGTACATTCCATTCCCACGCGATTTTGCCGGATGATCCTTGCAGCACCGGTAATGTGAAATCCGCATAGCGCGAACAGCCGGTCAATGCGAGGCAACCCGCCACCAGGATCAACTTCATGCTGGGATGTGTACGCGAACCGTTGAGCCTTCGGGTGGGCGCGAATGAACAGTCAGGTCACCGCCGAGCGTCCTTACTCGACGCTTAATACTCCGCGGCCCCAGTCTCAACAATTCAAGCTCATCGAGCGAATACGATCCGCTGAATGGGAATCCGCTTCCGTCGTCTTCAACAAGAAGATCTACACCTTCATCGCTGCCCTCGATTAGGATCGAAACCTGCGAGGCCTTTGAGTGCTTGCGAACGTTATTAAGAGCTTCCCGGATTATCTGCAGAAATTCGGTGGCGGCGCCCTCATCGAGCGCGGAAAGATCTCCGCAAGTCAGAGCCGCCGAGACGCCGCTATCGCGCTCGAAATGTTCCACTGTTTCCCGGATCGCGGATTGTAGGTTGCTCGGACTTACGTCGGCGGGCTGCATACCTCTCACAAACGCGCGCAACTCGGTCACCTGAGCGCGACCGAGTTCCTGTAATTGGAGTAGCTCTCGCATCGCCGCCTCGCGGTCGCGCTCCAGTAGCTTTCGGATAATTTCCAAACGCATCTGGAAACTGATGAAACTCTGCAAGGGCCCATCATGAAAATCGGCTGCGATTCGCTGGCGTTCGGACTCGCGGGCGGTTTCCGCTTCAGACCGGGAAATTACAGATCTCTTCAATGCAGCCGAGAGCCGGTCTTGGAAGGAGTGCTTATGGAGCGACAGCACGACTGCGAGCACACCGCCGAGCACTACTGCCGGCCATAACCAGATGGTGGGGACTGGTCGGACAACTGCGAAGAAGAGAACGGATATGGTGACGACGCCGAAAACGTGCCACCACTCATATAGGAGGGCAGAAAAAGCAACAACGTAAAAGTAAGCGACCGTGCTCAGCCAGAGTCCTGGTTCGCTTGGATGAAGGGCGCAGAGCAGAAAAAAGACTCCGTCCAGAATCAACATCGAGATCGGGTAGACATTGCTCTCCACCGTATCCCGTATCAGTGTGAGTACGCTGTAGGCGGCGTAAAACGCGGCGATCACCGCGATCCAGGTACCTCCCGGAACAGGCTTGAAAATGTACAATGCTACACAGAGCAGCGCCAGGACCGTGCGAACAATTCCCAGATGCCGGCGCCATAGATACGGCACCATTGTGTGTTGTACAGCCAACTCCCCTCCGAGACCCGCTAACTGATTTTATCGCCGATAAAGGTAAATTGTGTGGCTCCGGCCTTCGCCGTCGTCTTCGATGGTGTCGATCTTTTCCGGTTTCCAACCTGCCATTTCAAAGTCGTGCGCGACAACGCGCGCGCCCTTCTTGAGTTGTTTTTCCAGGATCGGTCGAACCAGCTGCATGGCTTTCGGCAGCAAATATACGGTGACGACGTCGGCGGACGAATAATCCTGCTTAAGAATATCGCCGTGAATTATATGAGCGGTTTTTTCAAGTCCGCGGCGGCGAATCTCTTCCGAGCTTTGGCGCGCAAGGGATTCATCGAGCTCGACACCTGTGGCTTCGGCTTTAAATTTGGACGCCGCGGCCAAAACAATGCGTCCATCGCCGCTACCGAGATCAAACATTTTTTCACCAGGTTTGAGACCTGTAGTCGTTAGCATCCTCTCCACAATCGAGGGCGGAGTGGGGTAATACGGCGCGAGTTTTTCTGCGCTTTTTTCGACCTGGGCCGATGCAGCCGGCGAAAGCGCAATGAAGGCGAGCGCGCACAGACCGGCGCACGTCAATACGACAGAAAATTTCATTCCCTTTAAGGCTCCAGATAAATACGGATGCGGTTGCTCTGCTGATTTTCCGCTTCGATGAAGAGTTCTGCCGTGCCGCGATTTACGATGGATGGCAGCCGCACTTCTACCAGGTACATCCCGATATATCCGGCCGCGAGCGTCGCGCGAGTCACCTCGACAGGTTCCCGGTCCAGGTAAGCGCGAACACTCGTCACTACGGTCGGCGCGTTTTCCATCGGGCCAGCCAGTCCTGTTGGCCACTCCGGCCGTACGCGGCCCAGTCCGGTAGCAAGAATCTGAAGTCGCGCCCCGGACCGGGCAGGAGCAGTGGGGTCGAGCAGGAGGCCGTTCTCGGCGTTCATCACCAGAGGAACACCATCACGATCCACAAAGATTGAGGGTGATGCGGGAAGAAGAGAAAGTCCGATCTGACGCAAGCCCGACGGTGTCGTAGCAGCAAGTTGCAAGCTCGACCCGGATGCATCGAACGGGACCTGAATTTGGGACTCGGTATCGGTAGCAGCCAACACAGGCGCATTCCGATCTCCAATCGTTGCGGCTTGTACGCGGGCGCCCAGCACGCTCAGAAGTGAACCAGGAGCTGCGGCACGCGCAATACGGTCGGCTGCGCTGACCACACGCGGATCACGAAGCCGATGAGGAGCAAGTGTTCCGTAGATCCCTGATTCAACGGCCACGTATAGTTGATTCCCGTTGTCATCGAGCGCCACATCCCGGGTTGCCCCGCTACGAATGAGTGACCAGACGGGCGTGCTCAAATCGGCGTAAGCCAGAAATACTCCCTTATCGGTCGCAGCGTAGACCGCGTTTGATGCACTATCCAACGCAACACCGCGCAGTGCCGCCGATGCAGGCAGGTTGCCCGTCAGATCTTCCCAAAATACGCCACCCGTGCTGGTGCGGAGCACGCGGTTTCGGGATCGGGATTGGGTAATCGCGACGGCGACGTTGGGGTCTTTTGCATCGATCTGAATTCGGTCGACTCGTGCCGAAGCTGCGGGAACGCCCGACGCGCTCCAGTTGACGCCGCGATCACGCGAGAAAAAAAGCGCTCCCTCCGCGCTCCCTGAATAGAGGACGTCCCCAGATCCCGCGATTGCCGTGATATTTTTGCCCAACGAAGCTGAAGCTGACGCAATTCGCTGCTGCTCCTGCGCCGTTGCTTTCTCGGTCGCAGGCCGCCAGGCAGTGTGCTCGCCGGAGCGCCAGACAAGTTCACGTCCCGCCGCTACAATACGCAGAGTTTCGCCTTCGGCAGCCGCTGCGAGGATTCGTTGCGCGTCCAGGTTTGGCAGAGCATCATTGAGTCCGGTCCAGGACTCACCACCATCCAGGGAACGCCACACGCCGCTGCTTCCGGCGACCACAACTTCGTCAGGATTTTTGGGAGAGATGGCCAGATCTGTGAGCGGTCCTCCCAGGATCGAATCACCGCGCGCGTTGCTGACATTTGTCCAATGCAAACCTCCGTCTTCCGACCGGTAGGCGAAATCGCCGGCTGCATACATTCGGGTCGCAAGCGAAGAGGGCGTTCTCGCAATCGAACCGTTCGGGCCTACCGCAACTGCCGTGCGCTCTGGTTCTTCAGCGCGAGGCGCAGCTTCCCAAGTTTCAAAATCCCGTGTTTGCCATACCTGGCCTGATGAGGTCTTGGCGTAGAGACCCGCGCCATCGGCCGAATACCATACGCGCACGACTGGCCCGCCCGCATAAGACGCGAGAGATAAGTCCGATACGACCGACCCGACACGCCTCCAATCGAGCGGCGTCGCAGACTGTCCCCAAGCGGGAACCATCCACGCCGTCAGGAGGAGCAGCAGTGTGGTATTCCGACACACAGATGTGTCCATATTAACCTGTTCAGGCCCCTGTTTACCCTTTAAATATCTCACAAATCGTGGATTCTACGCCAATTATCAGTGTAGGACCCCTGTTTGCTCTGCAATTTTGATGTTAGACTGAGGTTCTTGGCGATGGGCTTAATTCGGAACTTTGTCGCAGCATGGCTGTCGCTGATCGGCATGGTGTGCGTCTGCGCAGCCCAGAGCCTACCCTCGATTTTTTCATCCGAAGCCGCGGCCAAGGTCACTCACCTCACCGGCCAGGTATCCGTTCTAAAAGATTCCAATACGTGGGCGTTGCAGGTTGGCAGCGAAATACAGGTAAAGCAGGTGATCGTCACCGGAGCGGATGGCTTCGCTATCTTCCAGGTGTCGGACGGAAGCACCTTTGAGGTTTATCCGAACTCGCGTGTGGTGTTCAGGGCTAACCCATCGAACCTCAAGGACCTGCTTGACCTCATACTGGGCAGGGTCAAGGTTCATATTCAAAAGCTTGGCGGCCAGCCGAATCATAATCGCGTTACGACCCCGACGGCAGTCATCTCGGTTCGCGGTACTGTATTCGACGTTACCGTCGAGGACCAGGAATCCACGGTGGTTGCTGTGGAAGAGGGATTGGTCGAGGTCCGGCACGCATTGCTCGTAAGCACTCCGAAGCTGGTGAATCCCGGTGAAACTCTTCGTATCAATCGGAACGAACCGTTAGCGCAACGCACTTCGCCCGTTCGGGACGCAACCCTTCAGCAGGGCCTTCGGGCAGCTACAGAGGCGCTCTACCGCATTGTTTTCCGCGCGCCGAGTTCGGGCGGCGGCGCTCCGATTCCTGGTGGTACTGCGGGTGGCGGACAACCCGGCGACACCGATTCCGGTACACCACCTCCACCGCCGCCCCCTCCTCCGGCGAATAAGCCGACAAAATAGGAAATCGCCGACTTCACGCGTCTATCCAGGCCATGAGAAACTGGCCTTGATGATCTGGTTTGCACGTAGTGTCTCGCTTCTGATTCCAGTTGTCTGTGCTTTCGGTCAGGATGCGGGCGTTACAGCTGCCTGGGACGTGAAGGCGCGAATGACCGCAATGGCCGACGATGTTGGACGGCTTGAAGATCTCCTTCGCCGTATGCGACCCAATGAGTGGGTAGAAAAAGGCGCTCCTGACGCCTACTTCCGCCAGCTCGAATCGGCAAGAACAAACATGCAGGTTCTGATTGCCGGCACCGAAAAACTTACGAAAGATCCCGAGCGTTTATCGACAGCGCTGGACGTATTATTCCGGATGGACACAATGGATTTGTTGCTCCAATCGCTTCAAGGCGCCATTCGCAAATATCAGGGGCCGTCGCTTGCGGATGATATCGCGCGATTTATCGCCGATAATTCCCGCCATCGCGATATGTTGCGGCAACATAGTATCGATTTGGCGGCGGCGCGCGAGAACGATCTGAAGGTGATTAATGCCGAGGCGCAGCGCTGCCGCACGGAATTGTCCCGGAAGGACGCACCCGAAACACAACCTCAGCCTCAGCCGAGGACTTCTCGAAGGAGAACCACCCGTTGACCGAAGCTCAGGTTTTTACCTGCACAATTTGTGGACAAGAGTCGACAGATATTTGCGTCTCGTGTACGAAAGATACATGCGAAAATCACCTCTGTCCAAAATGCCTCTGCTGCAGTGATTGCTGTGTCTGTGAAATGACGCGAACCACACAATAACTCAGGAATGCGGGCCGCTGGGCCGGCCGAGATCTCTGCGAATCACGCTTACACTATATCTGGCACGCTATGAAACAACTTCTGGTGGTGATGCTACTTATGTGCTGGAACATCATGGCGGGAGAGAAGCCGCTGGTGCATGGCCACCGAGGCGCGCGAGGCATGATGCCGGAGAACACGCTGCCGGCGTTTGAATACGCAATTCAGGCCGGTGTCGATGTGCTGGAACTCGATGTTGCCGTGACGAAGGACGACGTATTGGTCGTTTCGCATGATTCGCTCCTGAATCCTACGATTTGCCGCGATGCCCCGAAAGAGACCGCGATCCGATCGCTCACATTGGCCGAACTCAAACATTACGATTGCGGTTCGCTAAAAAACCCTCAATTCTCGAGGCAAACTCCGGTAGCCGGAACCAGAATTCCGACACTTGACGAGGTCCTCGATCTAGCGCCACGCGGGAAATTCGAATTCAATATCGAGACCAAAAGCAACCCTCGATATCCCGAATATACGCCCTCGCCGGAGGAGTTTTCCAAGCTCCTTCTGGCTACAATTCGAAAACACGGACTACAGAATCGCGTCATCGTGCAATCGTTCGATTTTCGGACTCTCCGCGCTATGAAAAAACTCGACCGAAGCATAAGACTGTCCGCGCTATACAACGGTCAGCCGAAAAGCTTCATCGAGATTGCGAAAGAAGCCGAGGCGGGCATTGTGTCGCCCGAAGTCAAGCTGGTCACGAAGGAACAAGTTTCCGAAGCGCACCGAGCCGGTCTCCAGGTAATTCCCTGGACAGCGAACACACCGGAAGAATGGCGACGGCTGATCGACGCAGGGGTCGACGCGATCATTTCGGACTACCCTGCGGCCCTGATTTCATTCCTGAAGAAGCCGCCTGCGCAATAATGCGCGCGCGCTCGCCCTTTGACCAGGCTTCCTGCAGTTCAGCTTCTTGGATACCGGCGATCCGCCCCAGCAATATGTAAGCCGACAGGGCGTGCGGCGCATGCTTCCATTTCGCCATCTCAACGATCGATGGCATGGCCGCCTCGCGAATTTGCTTTAACAATTCAGGTGATCGCGATTCCGTCAGTGTCACAAGAGCGATTGCGGAATTGTTGCGATCGCTCCAGACTGCAGAATTCAAGAGTTCAATGAAATCGTCAGGCTTGACAATAACTCCGGCTGCTGGATTGAGCTTCGCGTAAACGGCAATCGCGGCAAGCGCTCGGGCGGCATTGCTGCGGACGGTCGGGTCCGGATCGTGAAGCGCATACGCGAGATCTTCCAGGACCTCTTTCTTGTCGGCGTGATACCCGAGTACGTATGCTGCCATTGCGCGATGATCGGATTCGGCTGAGCGGCGCAGGATGTCGCGCAGTTGCATCGCATACTCGTTCGCCAGAGGGACGAAAGCAGCCTGCGCTTCCCGAGCCCCCGGGAACGAAAGTAGGGAATGGCCCTGCGTGAGGTCCTCGGCCGTCGCTCCCGCGCGAGTTGCCTCGTTCACCTCTTCGAGGAAGTGCTTATACGCATTGCTGACAGCTTCGGGGAGATCGGGACTATCGGTGGGGTAATCGTGAAACGTCACTTCCGGGCCGCCGGACTCGAGTATGCCGATATAGAGAATTACCTTGCCCGTCTCGCAACAAGCGGCTTCAAGAGAAGCGTCTTCGATTCCTTGCATCCCCCGAAGCTTGTCTTCCACGATTGGCTTCGATGCCGGCAGGCGTCCGCCCACTGTAACGTTCGCTACCCGTCTGATTTCGGCTACCGGTATGTTTCTCGCGCCGTAAATCTCAATAAGTCCGACTGTGGGAGCTTGCGCGAGACATAAGAGAGGGAGCAAAAAGACAAGAAGCCGCACGACGCTTTGACGCGTGCGGCCTGCAAATTGTGTACGAAGTTTGCCTTAGGCTTGCTTTTCGGCAAGGTCGCCGATAATGGGCAGCTTCAATTTCTCGTTGTTATACGCTTTGAACATCAAAACCAACCACAGGGCGAGAAAGCCTAGTGCCACCAGCAGCCCAATCAAGCTCACTACCGTCATGACGTACCAAGGCATAACGATCGCGATCATGGTTTCAACGATCCAGAAAAGGATCCAGGCGGCGTTGAGGAAAATGGACTGAAAAGCGTGGAAGCGAATAAGCCGATTTTGATTATATGGCGCGAGGACTAAGAAAAGGATACCGGTAATCAGGCCCAGAGCATAACAGAGTGCAGATGCGACATTATCAGACATACCGCCGGCCGCTGCGTTGTACGGCTGAGCGCCCGGCGCAGCGCCCGTTCCATAAGCTTGAGCCCCAGGCGTAGCTCCCTCGGCGGGCCCTGCAGACGCGGCGCTGCCTTCAACTGCAGTACCACACTTCGCGCAGAAGCGCCCTTGGACTGCCGCGCCGCAATTTGGACAAAACATGTTCCCTCCAGAACTGGAACTACCTGTGCCTCAATTTACATTAGGTAGCCCACTTTTACAAGCGCGCAAAAGCGGGTGTAATCAGCTCAACGCTTTTGAAAAGCTGCCTCTTGCATTCTGATTGTGCGTTGGATGCGGCTGACATAAACTGGCAAGGTCGCTTTGACGGACTTCCATCTATGGGACACGCCCCACATCTATCGCGCCGAGAGATCTTGAAATCGATTCCCGTACTCGGACGTGGCAGCCTGCTGGTACCGGTCTTCTCCGCATCGGCTCAACGTCCGGACACACGAGCCGCTGCGATCATTCGCGGATCACTGACGGACGGCGCTACAGACCAGCCGACTGCGGCAAAAATTCGTGTGGTCAACACGAATACTAACGAAGCTTACCTGCCGGAGAAAGCTATTAAGACGATGCCGCAGCGCACGTACTTCTATGCGCGCGGTTCGTATGAGATCGCCGTTCCCCCCGGCCGCTATCAGATTGAGGTGGTGCGCGGAATCTCCCATCAAGCTGTCATCGACTACACAGAAGTAGGTTCCGGAATCACCCACGTCCGCGATATCCGCATCCCGGTTCTCAAGGATCTGCATAGCTCGGGATGGTACTCCGGGAACACGCACACTCACTATGCGCTCGAGATCGATGAGGACCCCGATGATCGGCTTCGGATGGTACCGCCGGCGGAAGCCCTCGACGTCAGTGTGATCAGCTATCTGATCCGCAACGACTCGCCGTATATTACGAACCGCTACCCGGTGGGTCGGCTTCCACAGTTCTCACGCGACGGCACCGTGATGGACATGGGTGAGGAGGCGCGAAACAACCGAACCTTTGGCGGTTTCGGCTACGGCCATGTCCTGTTCCTGAATATTCCAAGAGCCGTAGAGCCCGTTTCGACAGGGCTACTGGCAAAGGCGAAAAATGCGCCCGATTTCCCAACTCTCTCCATGCTCTGCGCCGAGGCGCGGCGAATCGGCGGGACTACGGTTTGGTGCCATAACGGCTCCGGCCTGGAATCGCCTGTCGCGGCGGCGCTCGGGCACATGGACGCCTACAACCTCGCGGATGGGCTCGAAGCTGACTACGAACGGTACTACCGGCTGCTCAATTGCGGGCTGCACGTGCCGGCTTCTTCGGGCACCGATTGGTGGATCTACGATCACAATCGCGTGTTCGTTCAAGTCGAGGGCAGCTTCACTTACGAAAGTTGGATCGCAGGTCTGCGTGCGGGCCGTACGTTCGTGTCCAATGGACCATTACTGGAACTTCGGGTAAATGACCAAGGTCCGGGAGCCACAATCAGCACGTCGGGCCTCCTGCGTATCTCTGCAAACGCGATCTCGCGACTACCATTCGGGCGCGTGGAGATTCTCTATAACGGCAAGATCATCGCGGAACAGACTGCCATCAACACTGAAGCAAAAACGGAAGCAAAGCTGGAGCGGGAAATTGCGATCGAGCGCGGAGGCTGGATTGTTGCTCGCGTGTCTGGCGGCGGTAAGACGCATGCCGGATTCACGGTCTTCGCCCATACAAGCCCTATTTATGTCCGGATGGAAGGCACACCTCACAGGCACGCCGAAGCAGCAGGAGCTTTCGTGGATGAGATCGAAGATTCAATGCGGTTGATTCGTAAGACTTTCGCGTTCGCCAAAGACGCGGATCGAGCGCTCGCGATCGGACAGTTCGAATCTGGGCGAGCCGTATTCGCCAAGATCGCGGCTGGAGGCTAGGCGAAATCATGGCCGCCAGAGTCGCTGCTCTCATTCTGCTGTCTGTTGCTCCTGCTTTTTGCCAAGTTTCCTCTTTCCATCGCAATGCGTTTGTGATGGACGGTCATATCCACGTAATGACGAGGCAACTGTTGCAAGGCCTCGATATCGGCCAACGTTATCCCGATGGCCACTTCGATCTTGTGCGAGCCCGGGAGGGCGGATTGGACGCCATGTTCTTTTCGGTCTACACGCCAGAACCGTACTATCCCGGCCGGTTCGAAGTGAAGAATACGTTTCGCGTAGTGGAACTCGCTTTAGAGCAGATCGAGAAAAATAAGAATGTCCTGGAACTCGCCCTTACCGCTTCCGATATCGAGCGGATCAATCGCAGCGGAAAAATGGCAGCGTTTCTTGATCTGGAAGGCGGGTTCGATTTGGATGGTGATCTCAACCTGCTGCGAGCCCTCTACCGCCTCGGGCTCCGCTCTTTACAACTCACGGCGCACAATCAGACCAATGCGTTCATCGATTCCTGCTGTGGCAAGAGTCGTTGGGGCGGACTGAATGAGCACGGGCGAGCCGTGGTCGCAGAGATGAACCGGCTGGGAATGGTCGTCAACGTCGCGCACGCTTCCGACGAGGCAATTCTGCAGACTGTTGAGGCCAGCCGCCAGCCTGTCATCTACAGTCATGGAGGATTTCGCGGCATCGTTGACAACCCTCGCTGCATCACAGACCAGGCAGCCAAAGCCCTGGCAGCGAAGGGCGGAGTTATCGGTATTCAATTCGGCAGCACCTTTAATAATCCGAAGTATGCCGAATGGATCAAGTCCAGGCGCCCGGCCGCTTCTAAACCAACTTCCGAACGCTCCCCCGCTCTGCTCTCCCTGGCGGAAGTCGATCAGCAGGTTGCGAAGGGGCTGCCGTACGTTTATCGCGGAGTAATTCCCGATGAATATTGGATGGGAACGGATCAACTTGCGCGGGTAATCGACTATGGAGTCCGGCTTGTGGGAGAAGATCACGTTGCGCTAGGGTCGGATTTCGACGGCGGCCCGCCGCTCCCTCGGCAGATCCACGATGTCAGCGATTATCCCGAAATGACAAAGGCTCTACAGCAACTTGGTTATTCGGAAGATCGGATCCGTAAGATTCTCGGCCTGAATTGGCTGCGCGTGATCCGGCAGGTAACCGAGCATCCTTCACGGTAACGTCGCTACGCAGCCCGATACTTCTCAACGGCCGCCATGTCCAAGGTGACTCCCAGCCCTGGTTTCGTCGGCACTGTGTAATAGCCGCTATCCACTCGGAAGGGTTCCTCGACAAAATCATCTTCGAGGCAATTCGTCACGGCAATGCAGTATTCGATGCCTGGATAGGCGGCGGCCTGTTGCGCTTGATATACCTGCGAGATTCCGCTTTGAATGCCGTACTCCACCCATAGCGGAACGCCGGTGACTTCAGCCATCAAGGCTCGTTTCGCCATTGTGCGTCCAAGCGGACCCCCGATTACGAAGGCTTGGAGTAGTCCTTCGCGTACGAAGACCATAGGGTCCTCCCCCATATGCTCGGCGATTTTCAGAGGAGACTTTCCTTTCAGGGCACGAAACGAATCCACATTCCGATACTGAACCGGCGATTCCACTGCAAAATAATTATGGTGGCGCGACAGGCCATTGATGAAGTGCAAGGCGCGATCAGGCGAGCCCCAATTGCTATTGGCGTCAGCCCAGATTCTGTATTCCTTCGGCACGACGGCACACATCGCGGCCGCCTGTTCGAGCGGATCCTGCCAGGGACGCGCCTTGACCTTATGGACTCTATATCCGAGGCTCGCCGCGAGTTTCGCTTCGGAAGCCATCAGATCGGGAGGCAGGCAATGCGTCCACCAGGTATGCTCAATGCGCGTCTTGGGCGTGGAGGACAGAAGCCGGCAGACCGGCAGCCCCGATGCCTGACCTAGAATGTCATGAACGGCCATCAGGACGCCCTGAATCGAGTCGTCCTGCCAGAATTCGACAGGTGATTTTCCGATCATTCGCTTCAGGATGTTTTCGGTTTGCGGGACTGCGGCGAGCGATTCGCCTGTCCCCACCAGACCCTCATCTGTGTGCAGCCGAACGAAGACGGGGTTGTAGTGCGTCTGAAAAGTGCCTTGCAGTTTGTAGCTTGCGATCCAGGCTTCGCGAACACGGTCCACCATCGGAATGCGGGTCGGAAACACCTCGTACTTCGTGAAACGAATCTTGCTGGCTGCGGATAAGATTTGCGGGGGAAGTCCTGCCAAACCGGCACTCGCAGCTAACCGGAAGAGATCGCGGCGGCTCAACTCCCGAGTGATTCTCGTGTCTTCATGTCCCATGGTCCGGACCAGACTATCAGATGCCGAACCACGGCATCATCAGATATGCAATATATAGTTCTCATGCCCGTCCTCCGTGTTGGTTTGACAACGCTCGCTTGGACCGCCATGTTTGTGGCGTGCGGTTGCAACCGGCGACCCACTGGGCCCCCATACAGTGCGGAGCAATCGATTGCGATGATGCAAATCGAGCCCGGCTATCGTATTGAAACCTTAGCAACCGAGCCGAACGTCGTGTCACCGGTGGCCATGGACATAGATGAAGATGGCCGAATCTACGTGGCCGAGGATCGCGCCTATCCTCTCGATGTGAAAGGCCGTGTAGGACGCGTCAGTCTTCTCGAAGACACAAATAATGACGGCAAGCCGGATCGAGCGACTCTGTTTGCGGAAGATCTGGTGATGCCAACAGGCGTGATGCGATGGAAGAAGGGAATCATCGTCACAGATCCGCCGGATGTCTGGTACCTCGAAGACACGAATGGAGACGGGAAGGCGGATGTACGGAAGAAGTTGCTCACGGGCTTTCCTTTCACGAACCCGCAGCACACTGCCAACGGACCCGTGTACGGGCTGGACAACTGGATCTATCTGGCCCACGAAAACGCGACCACGGCCGTAATTTTCAAGAAAGAGTTTGGTGATCGAGGTTCGGACATTCGATTCGATGAAAGGCCCCAGACTGCCTTGAAGGAGCATGGCCGCAACATTCGCTTTAAGCCGGACAGTTTCGAGATTGAAGCATTGTCGGGTTCTTCGCAGTTCGGCCACGCATTCGATGAGTTCGGAAGGCACTTCGTTTTGAACAACACGTATCACGCGAGGCACGAAGTCATCGCGGCGCGATACCTGAATCGCAATCCCGATCTGCCGGTCGCAAGCGCCACGGAAGACATCTCCGATCACGGAAGGCCATCGAAGGTCTATCCGATCGTCGATAAAACGCGGTTCGAGATGCTCACCAATGTCGGTGAATTCACTTCGGCTTGCGGCCTGACGTTGTGGCGAGGCGGTTCGTTTGTTGCCGAACCTGCCCACAATCTCGTGCATCGCGACATCTATTCGGGATCGGGAGCCACTTTTAAAGCAAGCCGCGATCGTGATCAGGTGGAGTTTCTTGCGTCACGGGATCCTTGGTTCCGTCCTGTAAATTTTTACGCCGCCCCGGACGGCTCTCTTTACATGCTGGATTTTTACCGGCTTGTCATCGAGCACCCGGAATGGATGTCGACAGAGGCTTTTAAGGCCACTAAAGATCTGACTGCGGGGATCGATCGCGGCCGCATCTACCGGATCACTTACGGCCCCCCGCCTCCCCCGGTCAAGCCCCATCTGAGTACAGCGTCTACTTCCGAACTGGTGCAGTATCTTGCGAACGAAAACCCGTGGTGGAGGCGGACTGCGCAACGGCTTCTGGTGGATCGCAAAGCCGTGGACGCCGCGCCCGCTTTGATTGCGATGGCTTCCGACAATCCATCGCCAGTTGCACGAGTTCACGCGCTTTGGACTTTGGATGGTCTTTCAAAACTGGAACTCTCTTCGATCGATAAGGCGCTGGGCGATCCTTCACCTGGTGTCCGGGAAAATGGCATTCTCCTCGCCGAATCCCGTATGCGTGACAATAAACCGCTCGTGCAGCGCCTGCTCGCAATGGAAAAGGACCGGGATGCCAGGGTGCGGTTTCAACTTCTTTGTACACTGGGCTTCGTATCGACGCCGGCAGCACAGAACGTGCGAGACAGGCTCCTCACGTCAAATTTTGACGATCGCTGGATGCAGATTGCGGCCCTGAGCGCATCGCCCAAAGAAGCGAATCGTCTATTCGGGATCGCAGTTCAACGGTCTGCTCCCGCCTCATTCTTTCGCCAGGCCGCAACTGTGATCGCAGCGCGCCGACAGCCGCCCGAGATGCAGTCCATGTTGCGATTGTTGACGAAACGCTCGGGAGGCGAGTGGCGTGCTTCGACGCTCGAGGTCTTGCAAGAGGTCTAAGAGGAAAAGGATCGCCCGTTCCTGAAGACAGTAAAGCTCAAATCCTCCGTTTGTTCGAGCAACCGGACACTACGGTACGCCGAGCTGCGCTCCATGTCCTGGAGGTAGCTGGTTTGAGCAACGGCAAAGAAATGCTTCCCGCTATGCGGCGCGCTGAGAGCACCGCGAGTAATCCTAAGGCGGACCCCGAGTTGCGTGCTGATTCCATAGGGTTGCTAGCGATAGGAGATGTCAAAGAACGCCGGGCGGCTCTTGAGCAGTTGGTGAAACCCACAGAACCCGAAGCAGTGCAGATTGCGGCCGTGCGTGCTATGGGTCACATTCCCGGTGAAGAGACTGCAACATTTCTTCTGAAAAATTGGCGTGGAATGACGGCAAATGTTCGAACCGAAGCGGCTGACGCGCTCTATCGCGATCCGGCTCGAATCCCGCTAGTCTTGGCAGCGCTTCAGAAAGGTGACATACAGCCTTGGACATTGGCATTTCGCCATCGAAGCCGGCTCGTCATGCACCAGGACCCCGTTTCGTCGAGAGCGCCATCTGGGCCCAGCGCCTGTTTGATTGCGCGAGCCGGTGTAGAGTATCTCGCACTGATGATAGAACTTTTCTCCAGCGAGACGCGCCGCAACCCCTACCCGCTGTACGAGCAATTCCGCAGCCGCACGCCGCTGCTGCGAGCCGCAGTCGGGGCTGTGGATGATCTTCGATTA
This sequence comes from Bryobacteraceae bacterium, assembly GCA_963833675.1. Taxonomy (GTDB): domain Bacteria; phylum Acidobacteriota; class Terriglobia; order Bryobacterales; family Bryobacteraceae; genus DASQDN01. The sequence continues at coordinate 85,483 of CAWHYW010000040.1, forward strand.
CGACGGCGTGAAGTGCGTGCTGGCGGATCACGAGACGTTCAGCTCCCGCCACGGGCCCGCTGACTGGATGATCTTCCAGGACCCGCCTCACCACGCAAAACTGCGGGCCCTGGTGTCGCAGGCGTTCACGCCTCGCTCGATCGCGAACCTCGAGCCGCGTATCCGCGACCTCTCGCGTCAGCTGCTCGACCAGGCACTGCTGCGCGCGGCAGATGGACCTGGCCGCCGATTATTCGGTGCCGCTGCCGATGATGGTCATTTCCGAAATGCTCGGTATCCCGCCGGAGGATCGGCCGCGGTTTGAGCGATGGAACCAGGCGATTCTGGAGATGAGCTACTCTGGTCCCCGCGGGCAAGACGTTTAATGAACAAACTCAGAACGTGATGAGTCAGTTCACTCGCGGTGACCGGCGAGATGAATGGCTATCTCAGCGGCGTGCTCGAACAACGACGGAACCAGCCCCAGGACGACCTGCTGACTGTGCCTTGCGTCAGCCGAGCTGGACGGCCAGCGACTCACGCAGGCAGACATCCTCGGCTTCTTTCAGCTTCTGCTTCTGGCCGGGCAGGAGACGACGACGAACCTGATCAATAACTCGATCCTCTGCTTGATCGAGAATCCCGAGGCGATGGCTCGCCTGCGCGAGCAGATGCAACTATTGCCATCGGCGATCGAAGAGGTGCTGCGCTACCGCTCGCCGCTGCAGTGGATGTTCCGGTTGACGCGACGCGACGTCGAACTGCACGGCGAGACGATCCCGGCCGGCAAAGTCGTGCTCGCGATGATCGGCTCGGCCAATCGCGATCCGAAGCAGTTTGCCGATGCCGAGCGATTCGACATCGCCCGCGATCCGAACCCGCACATCGGTTTGGGGCATGGGAACCATTTCTGTCTCGGTGCCGCACTCGCACGGCTGGAAGCACGGATCGCGCTGACCGATTTGTTCAAACGGACTCGCGACATCAAGCTCGCGAGCGACGAGCCATGGGAACCTCGCAAGGGTTTACACGTGCACGGACCCGCAAGGCTACCAATCCGATTCGAGCAAGCGACTATAGAGAATGTCGGTTTCGGTTCACGACGAAGCCGTGACCGGTTTGGCTTCCCGAACGAACGCCGGATCGATTGTGATTCCCATTCCCGGCCCCGTCGGGCAGCGCACGATTCCATCAACGCTCTTGAGCGGCGAGTCGAACAATGCAGCGGCAGGTCCGCGTTGCCCTTGAATTCCATGTACGGCCCGATGTTCGGGGTGAACGACGCGAAGTGGACCACGTCCAGATAGCCCAGGCTGCCGCCGGACATGTGCGGCACGAGGTTCATCCCCGCGGCGGCGGCCATGCGGCGCGACTTTGGTGCAGCGGATGTAGCCGCCGAAGTAGTGCAGGTCCGGCTGGATGATGTCGGCGGCGCGGTTTTCGATGCACCACTGGAATCGGCGGAAGCTGAATTCCTGCTCGCCCAGCGCGATCGGGATCGTCAGCTCATCGGCGACCTGCTTGGTCTCCCATATTTCATCAAACGGCACCGGCTCTTCGTAGAAACTGTAGTGATGCTCTTCCATCAGCCGGCCGATGCGGATCGCGTTGGGCACGTCATAGGAGCTGTTGGCGTCGGCGTAGAGGGTGAAATTGTCGCCGAACGTTTTGCGCACCAGCGGGATCAGCGCCTCGGTTCGGCCGGGCAGCGAATCGACGTTCCGGCTCATCCGTCCGCCCAGGCGGAACTTCAGCGCCTTGGCGCCCGAGTCGGCGACGAGCTTTTGCAGATGCTCGATTTCCTCTTCGGGCTTGTTCCCGCGCACGCCGCTGGCGACGTAGATCGGGATGTCCTGCCGGATCGCCCCGCCAAAGAAATCCGCCAGCGGACGCTGCGCGGTCTGGCCCATCAGTTCCAGCAGCGCCATCTCGACCGCCGCGGTGCAGACCCACAGCGCCAGGCCCTGGTATTTGTAGTTGTCCTTGGTAGCGGTACATGTCCCACAGCAGCGACTCGAGCGTCTGCGCGTCCTTGTTCAGGAAGACCGGGATGATCTGGTTGATCAGCAGCGGATAGACGTTGGCGATGCGATCGGAATTGGGAACGGTGATCGCTTCGACGCCGTCGGTCGAGCGCGTGCGCAGCAGGAAATTCTTCCCGTTGCGCAGGACTTCAATCGACGCGACGGTCACCGGCTTGGTGAGGAAATCGAGCTTGAGAACGGGCTGATCCAGGATCCGGTCCAGCTCCGCCTTGGTCACCGCGGGTTTGGCGTCGGCGCCGTGCGCGGTCGAGGAATTGGAAGGAATCGTAGCCGAGACAGCGGCCGCAGCCGCAGTCTGCAGGAACAGGCGGCGTGAGGTTGGCATGGAAGATCGTAAAAAGATTGCTTGCCCGTGTCACGGCGACCGCTCAAACTGCGAGTTTATGGATCATCCGCCGGTGCCAATTCGATGTTCGCCGATTATGCGGTGCGTGCGGTTGATCAGCCACGTCCGGGCTTGCCAGCCGAGCTGACGATCGGTCGCGCGACGTCGGACGATGCAGTGGGCATCTGCGCGGCTGACCGCCCAGCGCGAAGGAACATCTTTCGAGCAGACATTGGAGCGAAGTGTGAGCACCCTGCGAACGGATGCCGAGCGAGGCAATCTCGTGCTGTGTGCGAAGATCGGGGCGCGCTCGTCGGCTTCGCTCTTGTGCGTTTCACGCGATTCGAAAGTGAAACGCAAAACGATATCCCCGCCGGCTGGTATCTGCTGGGCGTGATCGTCGCGCCGGAGTTTCGGCGGCGCGGAATCGCCGTCGGAGCTGACGCGGCTGGCGGCTCGAGTGGATTGCGCGCGGCGCGGGCGAGGCGTTCTATTACGCCAATTCGCTGAACCTCGCGTCAATCGACCTGCACCATGCCTTGGGCTTCTGTGAGATCCGCCGGCCGTTCGATCCGCCGGGATCGCAGTTCAGCGGCGGCGGTGTGGGGGTGCTGTTTCGGATCGATCTGGCCGCGGCATGCGGGAGTGTCGCGATGATCGTCGCCGTCGAAGGAGTCAGCGCCGCGGGCAAGACGACCTGGTGCCAGCGCACATGCCGGCGGGCGCGTGGCTGCCGAATATTCCGGACCCAAGCCGCCGGATGATCCGGCGGCCGCGGCACAATTCTGGGCCGATGTGAACTCCCGGCAATGGGCGGCGGCGATTGAATTGGAACAGACGCACGGCGTCGCGTACTGCGACACCGATCCGTTCAAGCTTCATTACACCTGGTGCGTCATGCATTTCGGCCAGGCGACGCCCGACGATTGGCGGGAAAACGTCCGAGGCGATGTGCCGCGCGTTTGAGCGCAAGACACTCGGGTTCTCAGATCGGATCGCCTTCCTCGACCCCGACGAAGCGACGATCTGCCGGCAAAAGAAGGAGGACGCCACGTGCCGTCGCCACAACTTCGACGTTCACATTCAACTGGCGCCGCTGCTGCGGCACGTGGTACCAGACGCTGGATCAGCTCAGTCCCGGTCGGGTGATCTGGCACGCTGAAAGGTTAACGACGCCCCTCGCTCTTGAGCCTTCGCGCGACCGTTACAGTCTTGCGTTGTTTGATGAATTGATCGCCCGTCTTCCTACTCGCTGATCGGGAGTTGGACGCCTTCGCCGCTTTGAGAATCGCCAGTCACCCACACCGTGAGCGTCGCGGGCTCGCAGGTCTGCTTCATCTCGAGGTTCCAGAACGACAGCTCGTCTTTGCCGAGCGTAAATTCGACTTCTCGCGATTCGCCGGGGTGCAGCGCGACGCGCTGGAAACCTTTGAGCTCGCGCACCGGGCCGAGCGACGGATGTGCCGCGCTGGTTGATGTAAAGCTGCACGACCTCCACGCCATCGCGGCCGCCGGTGTTGCGAATCTGCGCCGTGACTTTGATCGATTGCGAGCCGTCGTTGATCGATTTGTGCTGGCCGTGGACGTGCTCAGCGTCGGCTTGGTGTACTCGAACTGCGTGTACGACAGTCCGTGGCCGAAGGGGTAGAGCGGCGTGTTCTGCTCGTCGATGTAGCGGGACAGGAACTTTTCCTCGCCCGTCTTCGGCGGATGCGTCAGGTCCGTCTCGCCCGGCGGTCGGCCGGTGTTGAGGTGGTTGTAGTAGAGCGGAAGCTGGCCCGAGCGAGCGGGCCATCGAGACGGTGAGCCGGCCGCTGAAGTCGGATTGCCGCTGAGCACGCGGAGCAGCGCCGGCCCGGCCTGGATGCCCGGATGCCACGCCTGCACGATCGCGGCGCGATTTATCGACGTAAGGCGTGAGCACGAGCGGCCGGCCACTGAACACGATCAGCACGATCGGCTTGCCGGCTGCGGCGACGGCGTCGAACAGCTTTGGCTGCAGCCCGGGCAGGCCGATGTTGGTGCGCGACGCGGCTTCGCCGGTCATTCCTGCGGCTTCACCGACCGCGAGCAGCACGACGTCCGATTTTTTCGCCGCCGCGACTGCCGCCTGAATCGATTCGTCGGTCTCGTCGCGAATCTGGCAGCCCTTCTCGTACAGCACCTGCATCTGCTTCGGGCCGGCGTATTGTTCCAGAGCCGCGCGGAGCGTGACGACGTTTTTCGGCTCGCCGTGCGCATCCCAGTTGCCCAGCATCTCGCCGGCAGCGTCCGCGAGCGGGCCGATCAGTGCGATGGTCCGCGTCTTATCAGCCAGCGGCAAGATACCGGCGTCGTTCTTGAGCAGCACGAACGATTCCTCCGCCGCCAGCCGCGCCGAGTTCGACGTCCGCCGCCGCGAGCGGCGGTTGCGTCGTCGCCTGCTCAGGCGTGTAGGGATGTTCGAACAAACCCAAAGCAAACTTGACGCGCAAGACGCGCCGCACCGCTTCATCGACCACTGCACCGGGCAGCCGCCCCGCCTGCACTTCCGCGGCCAGTTCCTTCACATAAATCCCGTCGGCCATGTCCATGTCCACGCCCGCCGCCAGCGCCTTTCGGCCGGCGGCGGCGTCATCGTTGGCGATGCCGTGGTCGATCAATTCCTTGACGGCGGCCCAGTCGCTGACGACGAAGCCGCGGAAGCCCCACTCCTTGCGGAGGATCGTATCGAGCGTTTGCGCGTTCCCCGAAGCGGGCACGCCGTTGATCGCGTTGAACGCGCTCATGAGCGTCGCCGCCCCGCTGTCGACCGCGGCTTTGAATGGCGGCAGGTAGATGTCGCGCAGCGTGCGATCCGAAATTTCGGTGGTGTTGTAATCCCGCCCGGCCTCGGCGTGCGCCGTAGCCGACGTAGTGTTTGACGCACGCGGCGATCGACGTCGGATTGCTCAAATGCTCGCCTTGATACCCGCGCACGTATGCCTGCGCCACGCCGCGCCCAGATATGGATCTTCCCCCGCGCCTTCGACGATTCGGCCCCAGCGCGCGTCGCGGGCGATGTCGACCATCGGCGAAAACGTCCAGCGGATGCCGTCGGTCGTTGCCTCGCGTGCCGCGACGGCCGAGCAGCGCTGCACCAGTTCTGGGTCCCACGTCGCCGCCAAAGCGAGGGGAACGGGAAACGTCGTTCGGTAGCCGTGAATCACGTCCAGGCCAAAAAGGATCGGAATCTTGAGGCGCGATTGTTCCATCGCGATGCGCTGAAGCTGATTCGGTGGCGCGGCGCCGGTGGCGTTGAGGATCGAGCCGACACGCCCGGCGGCGATCATCTCCGCCGACCGCGTCGGCTTGCCTTCCGGTCCGGTGGCTTGGCCTCCGGAGATTTGATTCAACTGGCCGAGCTTTTCCTCCAGGGTCATTTGCTGCGAGCAGGCGAATTGATGCGGGTTTCGTTTTGTGGCTCATCCAGCGCCGCCGCGGGCGCAGCCGAGAAACAATTGATTTCAGGCAGGCGACGAGGAAGAGCGTTGTGCAGGCGGTGAACGAACGGGCGATCATCTGTTCCCTTTCAATATTTGGCTGCGCCATACCCGCGACCGATGAATATCGCGACATGTCATCCTGAGGCGTACTCGCCGAAGGATCTCCAGCGCAGAGACGTTGAGGCTTTGGAGATCCTTCGCTGAGTACAGCTCAGGATGACATGGCTTGGCCCGACCCGATTTGTACGCACCCACACAGGATGACGGTCTACGTCGCCGGCCGAGTTGTCGGCAGGGCCGACGTGAAGAAGCTCTTCAAATCATCATGCAGCCTCACCAGCGAGGGATGATTCAGGTAGAGCATGTGCCCGCCTTCGTAGTAATGCTGAACGACGTTCTTGTGCATCTCGCCCAGCGGCATCTGGTTCACCGTGTAATCGGCGGCGGTGAACGGGGTGGCCAGATCGTAATAGCCGCTGCAGATCATCAGCTTCATCGTGGGCATTTCGAGCATGGCGCGGCGGAGCGTGGTGCTGACGTTTAGATATCCGCCGCGGCCGGGGCCCCAGTCCCAGGGGCCGACGTTGGGGGAGAGGAACTCATACGGCTCGTCACTTTCGAATTTCAGCTCGTCGCGAACGTACGCGTTGAAACAGTTCGAGAACACGCCGACGTAACCGGTCAGGCTCGGATCGAATTCCGGCGAGTCGTTGAGCGGATCGGCGTCGTGGCGCTGATGCGGCCATCCATCCGGCCGATGATTTTGCGTTCTTTGGACAATAGTGATTTCTCAAACCGGTTGGGCTGCACGCGAAGCTCCGCCCGGCTCACATAATCCGCCGGCAGACCGGTGTAGCGCGACAACTGCTGGATGAAATTGCTCCGAGCGGCGTCGTCGAGGCTGGAGCCTTTGAGGAGCCCGGTCATGTACTGATTCACGGCCCATTGCTGCGCCTCGGCGACCACGTCGCTCAGCGGCTTGTTCTGCAGATCGGCGGGGAGTTTCTTGTGATACCACGCGATGGCCGTGTAACTCGGCAGCCACAGCGGGTATGGCGTGTCGTTGCCCGCGGTGAACTCGAGCGTTTGAAAGTTCAGAACCGTCGAGATCAGCACGATTCCGTTGGCGTCGATGCCGAAGCGATCGTGGAGATATTCGCTTAGCCCCGCGGCGCGGGTCGTGCCGTAGCTTTCGCCGGCAATGAACTTGGGGCTCGGCCAGCGCTGGTGGGTTGTCAGGTAGATGCGGATGACGTCGGCGACAGATTCGACGTCGCCTTGCACGCTGTAAAACTCCTTGGCGTGATCCCCTTCGGCGCGGCTGTAACCGGTGCCAACCGGGTCGATGAAAACCAGGTCGGTGAAATCCAGCCAGGTGTAAGGGTTGTCTTCCAGATGAAAAGGCGGCGCCGGAACCGAGCCGTCTTCGGGCACACCCACGCGCTTGGGCCCGGCCGTCCAAGGTGCAGCCAGACCGACGCAGCGCCGGGGCCGCCGTTGAAGACGAAGGTGATCGGGCCGCTCCTGCGGGCGCTGATCGGCCAGCTCGTAGGACATGAAAAAGACGTTGGCGCGAAGTTTTCCCTTGGCGTCGTTGAGCGGGATGAAGCCTGCGGTGGCCTTGTATTTGAGCGTGCGCTTAAGCGGGCCGCCGGGGAGATTCAGCTCGTGTTCGGTAACGACCGGCTCTGTCGGCGATTCCTCGACATCTCCACTCGGCTTGCTTGCCGGCCCATGGGCTTTGCCGCGCGCGGCGGCGTGTGGCGTCGCTTGAGTCGTCGTCGCCGTGGTGGCCGGTTCCTCAGCGGCGCGGCGCGGTCCAGATGAGAAACCAACCCAATGAGCACCATGAACCAGCCGCGAAAGGAAGTGGGCATATGCCCGCAGAATCCCCGCCAGCGAACGAAGTTGCAAGTCGCCACGCCATCGGCGGATGCATCGCGGCGGCGATGTGCTTGTGCGGTTCTCCTTCTTCACGTTGATTCCAACACCATTTGAAGTCTGGGGAAATATCCGCGAGCCGTAGGCGTTTGCCTGATGGGAAACGACGGGGGACTGCCTTGGAAGGAGGCTTTCCGTGAATCGCCCCAACTCTCGGTGCGGGTGCGCCAATCGTTGCTGCTCACTTCTGCAGTTTCGTCGGCCGTCGCGGGATTGTTGATCGCTTGTCCAACCGCCAATGCCATCAACTTCACCCTCAATTACGACGCAGCCAAAACGCAGGCCCCTACCTTCGATCCGACCGGCTCACAGCTCAGCGCCATCTTCGATTACGCCGCTACCGTCTACCAGGACATCTTCGAAGACTCGCATTCGCTGACGATAACTTCTGGTACGAGGACCTCTCCGGCGGAACGGTCGCTTCGACCGTCGTCACGGGACAGGCCGCCGGCCGAACCACCACGGCGAACATTCGCGTGGACACCAAGCTCGGCACCGGCGGTGCCGAACGGCTCTTCTTTTTCGATCCGACGCCTTCGAGCAATTCCGAATTCGACATGCAGCAGGTGCTGCTGGCGCGACCTCAGCGCCAGCGAACAAGCGGCCCGTTTCAACGCGGGCGCAGGAATCCCCGCGACCTTCGAGGCCGGCTACGTCGGCCTGGCCAAGGCGACCGCGCCGGCCGACGCGCAGAACGGCTACGACATGCTCACCAGCGTCATCCACGAGATGGCCACACACTGGGCATGGATCTGTTGCTCACCTCGACCATCTCCGAAACCGCCGACGGCGATTACGACTACGACACCATCAACGTGGACGGCAAGACGCTCGCAGCCCTGATCGACCCGTCCGGCGGACTCGGGCATCTGGCGGGCAACGACGCCCTCATGGCCGGCGGCGCTGCGACCACCGGCCGACGCCGTCTGCCGAGTCACACGGATCTCTTCTCCATGGCCAAGACCAGCGGCTATTCGAGCCTCGACGTGCCGCCGCGCGCGAGTTCTACAGCGGCGGCGACTGGAACACGCGCGCAACTGGAGCGGCAACCGCCTGCCCGGCAGCGCCGACGTCACCTACGTCCGCAACGCCACCGGCGTCGTCACCGCAACCCTCAGCAACAACGGCAACGCCGGCACGCTAACCGTCGCCGAGGCGTGCAATGTCGCCACCGGCGCGTCAAGCTCGACGTCAGCAACACCGCCACCATCGACGGACTCAACTCCGACATCTTCGTCGATACCGGCGGCGAGCTCGAAGCAGATACCGTTTTCGTCCACAACAGCGCAGCTCATGCGCGGCGGCCTGCTCGACGTGAACATCCTCAACAACTCGGCGGAGGTGCATAGCGAATCGGGCAACGGGACGCTGGACGTCGCGAACGCGCTGGTCAACAACGGCACGATCCGCGTCAGCGGCGGCACGCTCACGATCGCTTCGGCCAATGGCACCGTCAGCATGAGCCTGGACGGATTTACCTTCCCCAGCAGCGAACCCGGCCAGATCGTGCTCGACGGCGGCAACCTCACCGTCCAGCCGACCATGAGCGAGCCATTCAACGGCGGGATCACGATCGCCGAGAGCTCTGAGCTTCGACAATGACCGGCGACTGGACGCTGGGGGCGGCGAGTTTTCCTTCGACCCTCAGCCGCGGCGTGATCAACCTCAGCGGCGGCGGGACCGACCTCACCGCAGGCCGGATCAAAGGCAGCGGCGTGCTCACGGTTGACGGCGACATCAACGTCACCGCGGGCTTCGGGCTGCTCGAGCCCGACGTGATCTTTAACTCCGGCGCCGCGGTCGTCGTCAGCAGCGGCGCGACGCTCGAACTCAAAGGCACCGCCACCTTCAACGGCGGCAGCTACACCGGCCAGGGGATCCTCTTCCAGGTCGGCGACGGCACCTTCGCCGCCGACACGACCATCGACACCCGCGTTTACAACTGGGATGGGATCGAATTCACGACGACGACCGTCAAGCCCGGCGTGACGTTGACGATCAACTCGGATCTGATCGACACCTTCGGCGGCTTCGAGGGCACGGCGACCGTCAACAGCGGCACGCTCGCGGTCAATACCGTCGCAGCGTGGAGATGAACGGCACGCTGAATCTGCATCACAACAACACCGACACGCCGACGCTCAACGGGCAGATCATGATCCTCGGCGGCACGGTCGATTCGACCGGCGCGGCGTTGATCAACGCCCCCGTGCGCGGCAACGGCGGAACCATCAGCACCGGCGCCAACAGCACGCTCACCCAGGCCGGTCTGTTCCGCGTCATTGCCGGTCAGACGCTCACGAAGATTGGCGGCGGGACGTACAGCATCACCGGTGCGCAAAGTCACATCGGCGCATCGACGCTCACGATCGACGCCGGCACCGTCACGATGGCCAGCGACCCAGCGCCGCGGGCCCGAACCTCAACATCAACGCCAACTCCAGCGTCGTCTTCAGTTCGACGCAGCGCTCCGCAAGCCTGACCATTGGCCCGGCAGAAACGCCCAATCACCAGCGGCGGGAACAAAGTCATCGCGACTCGGGATTTCGATCATTGCCGGTGGCAACCCCGCCAACCGGGCGATTTGATCTGGCCGACGAAGATCTCGTCGTCGATTACACCGGCATCTCGCCGCTCGCGCCAATCCGCCAGTACATCATCACCGGCTACAACTTCGGCGTCTGGACCGGCAACGGCCTGCACAGCAGCATCGCCTTCAACACCACCGCGGTGCTGGGCTACGGCGAATCGTCCGCCATCTTCGGCCCCGGCGGCGGCGTGTTCTCCGGATCAACGTCGACGGCACCGCCATCCTCGTCAAATTCACTTACCGAGGCGACGCGAATCTTGACGGCCAAGTCGATGTCGCGAGCCTGGGCACCCTCGCCACGAACTCGGCAAACCGGCGCACGGTTGGACTCGGCGGGGACTTCAACTACGACGGCTTCGTCGACGTCAGCGACCTCGGCACGCTCGCCACCAACTGGCAAGCCGGCGTCGGCAGCCCTCTCGGCCGCGAAAGTTTCGAAGCCGCGTTGGCGAGCGTCGAGGCTCTCATCGACATCCGTTCCGGAACCGGTGGTCTCGACGGTTCTTATGCTCGGCTTGTTGCGGGGCGCGCCGTTCGAACGAACCGACAGCGGATTTGTCATCGATCTAGGCAATAACCTCCGATATCATGTCGGCTCACGTCATCGGCGCTGCTGGGTTCTGATTCCGCGACTCCTCCGCTGACCCGTCGTTTGTCTGGGCAACCTTACAACCGGAGGGTCTATGTCGCTTCGCCTTACTGTGTCCTGCGCAATTGCCTGTTTTTGTCCCGGCTGTCTAAGGCGCAATGGGCGTCGAGTACCGCTTCGTGCGGATTGCCGACACGCGCGATGGGCCTTACTTTCTTGCCCCCGAGCGTCACCCGGCGATCAACAACGCCGGCAGCGTTGCGTTCTGGCGTCAGCATTCTTCGGGCGGCGGAATCGGATATTTCATAGGTAACGGCGGCACGTACAGCCCGATCGTCTCAGATACTTCCGCTCCGCTCACGGGACTGGCGCTGCACCAGTTGTCCCTCAACGACAGCGGCGACATCGCGTTCTATGCCGACAGCCTCGCCAGCGGGTTTCGTGTTTATCGGGCAACGTCCGCAGGCACACTCAGCCTGATCGCTGCCTCCGGCGCCGGCACGTTCAGCTCGGTCAATGATTTTCCAGTAATCAACAACAGTGCGGCGGTGGCGTTCAAGGCCGGATCGCACGCGTACGTCAACTCCGGCGCAGGAAACATTGAGTATTACGGACCGACGGTCCCGCGACCGGGGTCGCGGTTGCGAGCGAACCGTTCCTGAACAACGTCGGACAACTGTCCCTCTCGGGCACGTACGGCCTGGCTGTCGGGGGAATCCGCACCTGCGCGGCGCGGGCGAGCCCCCCACCGTCATCGCCGATGGCGCCGCCACCATCACCAGCTATTACAACAACTCGCTGAACGACAGCGGCAGAGTCGTCTTCGGCTGCACGACCAGCGGTCCGGGCGGACAAGCGATCTTCACAGGCATGGGGTTCGACATCCTCACCCTCGTCGCCGACAACACCGGACCCTACGAAGCCGTCGCGCTGGACAGCCATGGCGGCTTCGGCGGCAGCGGCGACCCCGCGATCAACAACTGCGGCACCGTCGCGTTCGTGGCCAGGCTTCCGCAGCGGCCCCTCGGGCATCTACACCGGCGCCGATCCGGACGCCAGCCGCGTTCTCCAGACCGGCAGCACCCTGTTCGGCCGAAGCGTCAGCAAACTCTTCGGCGGCCTCGGACGCGAAGCGATCAACGACGCCGGAGAAATCACATTCCAGGCCGAGCTCACTCGACGGCGGCAGGGTCAGCTCGGTCGTCGCCAAGGCCGTCCCGTTCACCCCAATGAAATGGGACCACGACGGCAATGGCTCCTGGTCGGTCGGCGGCAACTGGCTGGGCGGCGTGCCCAATGCGTACCAGCACGAAGCCAACTTCACTGACGCCATCACCTCGCCGCGAACCGTGACCGTCGATGCCGCCTTCACCGTCGGCACGATTCATTTCGACAACCTCAACAAGTACACGTCAGCGGCCCGGGCAGCATCACGCTGGACGACAGCTTCGGCGGAACACTCGACGTGACGCAGCGGCAGCCACGAGCTCAACACGCCGCTCATCGTCCGCGGTCAACGCGGAAGTGATCGTCGCAAGCCGGACAGCGAGTTGAGACTCGGCGGCGGCGTCAACGGCACGGCGAACCAACTCGGTTCAAAAGACTGGCGGCGGCTCCGCGCCCGCTCTATACTGGCGAGTGCCGAACGATGAACATCGCCGGCGCGGGCACAACTGCTGTCATTGCCCAACGGAACCTCCGCTGCCACCAGCCGGCGTCAATCACTTCAGCTCGCCGGGGCAACCAATGCGTGGACGGCTCAGCTTCGATCTGGCCGACAACGACATGGTGATCGATTATCCGATCGCCGGCCCATCGCCGTTAACGACGGTTCAGAATCAGATCAAGAACGGATACGCCTCCGGCGCAGTGGAGCGGAAATGGGATCATCGTCGTCTCGTGCGGCGACCGGTCCCAATGCCGGTGAAGCCGGCAAGACCGCACTCGGCTATGCCGAAGCGTCTACACTTGGACTGTCCATGTTCAGCGGACAAGCGATGGACGCAACGACATCGCTGATCAAATACACCTACGCCGGCGACGCCAATCTCGATGGACAGGTTGACGTGACCGACCTCGGCGTCGCTCGCGACAAATTGGCAAACCAGCGCCACTGGACCGGCGGGGACTTCAACTACGACGGATTCGTCGATGTCACCGACCTCGGCGCCGCCTCGCGACGAACTGGCAAGCCGGCGTCGGCAGCCCGCTGGGGCCGGGATCGCTTCGACGTGGCGCTTGCGGCCGTCGGGCTGGGCGGCCAAAACGTTCCAGAACCGGCAACCCTCGCGTCGCTGGGGATCGTTATCGGAACTTTAGTTAGCCGCAGGCGGAGATTTTTCTCATAGGGGAACACCTGATCGAGTACAATGCCCTCGCGAACGGTCATTTCAACGGCGAGGGGACATGGCGTCGCGACGTGTCATTCATCAATGGTGGATGCTCTGTGCCGCAATGGCCCCGGGCTCGGCGGCTTTTGCAACGAGCATCTGGAACGGCGGCAGCTCCGTCAACAGCAACTGGTCCACCACCGCCAACTGGGCCCGCCGTTCTTTCCGATGCCCAGCAATGACGGAACCGCCGACGTCATCATGCAGGGCACCAACCGACTCACGCCTAACGTCGATCTCAACTGGGGCATCAACTCGCTACCTTCAATCCCAACGCCGGCTCGTTCCAGCTCGACGGCCAGCAACTCACCATCGGCGACGGAGGCATCAACAACAACAGCGCAACGAACAGACGATTCGCAACAACGTTGCGATGAACGTGAGCCAGACCTGGACGGCCAGCACAGGGTCCTTTTTCTTCATCGACACGGTGAGCTTCGCCGTCTGTCTCGTCCGACGCTCACGTTCGGCGGCAGCTTCAATACGCGCGATACGGCGGCATCATCGGCGCAGGCAGCATCGTCAAAACCGGTTCGGGGCTGCTCAGCTACGAAAGCACGTCGCCGAACACGTACACCGGATTAACGCGGGCCAACAGCGGCAGCTTCTACCTCGCGAAAGCCGACAACGTCGTCGCCATTCCCGGCGACCTGATCATCGGCGACGGGTCAAACATCGCCACCGTCGTTTCGGTTTACAACAACCAGATCGCCGACGCCGCGAATATCACCATCAACAACCTGGGCCGGCTGATGCTGAACAGCGGCGTGTTCGAGACGTTCACCGGCCTGACGGTCAACGCGGGCGGCTCCGTTTCGTTCTCATCGAGCTTCACGTTGTCGGGATCGTTGACGATCAACGGCGGCACGATTCTCAAGAACGGCGGCGGCATCAGCGTCGCCGGCGACATCACCTTCAACGGCGGCGGGACCATCAGTGGAAATCCTTCCGCTGGCACGATCTTTCCTGCTGCAAACGTCGTCGTCAACGGCTCAGCGAACCCCGCGGTGATTCAGGATGCCGCGATCGGGCTGGGCAGCAACCCAAATTTCATGATTGCCGACTGCGCGGCCGCGGAAAACATCATCATTCATGCGGCGGTGCTTACCGGGAATCTGACTAAGCTGGCGCGGCAGGCTGCGGTTCGAAGCCGCGAACACCGGGAATTTGATCGGCCTGTCTGTCAACAAAGGCACGGTGGTATTGGCCCGAGGCGCCGACTCGCCGCCAACGCCTGGATCGTCACCGTCGGCGACGGTCTGGGTATCGACGCCTTTGAATACGCCGCCAACGATCAGCTCCGCTTCGGTGAGCTCACCGTCAACAGCTCGGGCCTGGTTCACATGAATGGCTTTAACGACGGGATCTCGGATCTGCAACTTAACGCTGGCCAGGTCACGACGGGAGCGGGCGTGCTGACGGTTTACTCGCTGCTCAAGAGCAACGCCGCCACGAAGCTTCGGTCGTCAGCGGCAATCTGAATGTGAAGGACCTCTCCGTCGCCGATGGTACCCCGCCGACGATCTGGTCCTCGACGCCGCCGTCACCTTCACCAACAGCACGATTTCGGGCGCGGGCGGACCGTGCTCAGCGGTGCGGGCGTGAACAACGGCGGCATCACGCTCACCGGCGGCGAGATGGTCCTCGCAAAGAGCGTCGCCGACGCAGCACTCTCCGGCAACGTTACCATCAACAACGCCACGCTCCGCTCGGCGAGTGAACAAATGCTCGACAGCGCCGGCTCGATCACCTACACGACGACGCTTTCCACTGCGACGCTCGACACCGACGGCTTCTCCGAGACCATCGGCAACCTCGTCCTGAGCGCCAGTCAGATCATCACCGACGGCGGGATTTTGACCGTGAAGGGAAACGTGACGTCAACGACGTCGGCGAGCAGCCGAGCACGATCTCCAACAAGCTCGGACTGGGCGGCGGCACGCGAGTGTTCAACGTCGCCGACGGCGCGGCCGCGATCGACCTCGATGTATCGGCCGTCATTTCCGACGGCGCGATCGTCAAGCAAGGCGCGGGCGCTGCGGCTCAGCGGTGCGAACACGTACGCGGGCGGAACCAGCGTTCAAGCCGGCTCGCTGCTCCTCGAGAATGACGCGGCGCTGGGCAGTGGCTCCGTCACGCTTGCCGGCGGACGCTGCTCGCCAGCGGCGCGGCGAGGAGCATCGCCAACCCCGTCTTCGCCACCGAGAACAGCATCGTCGGCGGCGACTTCGCCCTTAGCTTTACCGATGCATGGAACACGTCCAACCTCAAGACATTCACAAAGTCGGAAGCGGCAAACTGACACTCGCGGGGCCGCAAAGCCACAGCATCAACACCACCTTCGACATCGCCGCCGGCAAGTTTGCGGTTGCAAACCGACGCCGGCGCGGGCGCCGGAGCGAACCTCGCCGTCAATCTCAGCTCCGCCAGCAGCCGGCTTGAGATCGCATCGACCCAGCATCTCGCGGCGCTGGCTGTGAATGCCGGCACGGCAGTCATCGAAGCAGGCGGCGGCGTGCGAACGCTGGCGCTTTGCGCGTTGAGCATCGACACCACCGACGCGCGCCTCGACATCGCCGATCACGCGGTCATCGTCGATTACACCGGCGCCTCGCCGCTCGCGTCGGTCAAGGCCGCCATCAAGAACGCCTGCAACAACGGAGCCTGGAAAGGATTCGGCATCACCAGTTCCCTCGCCGACGCTTCCGTCCATGGCGTCGGCTTCGGCGAGGCCGGCGCACTGGGCATATCGAGCTTCGCGGGTGAAACGCTCGACGGCTCGACCGTGCTCGTGAAGTACACCTACTACGGCGATGCAACCTCGATGGACAGGTCAACGTCTCGGACCTGGGCGCTGGCGACGAACTGGCAAAGCAGCGGCGACTGGACCGCCGGGGATTTCAACTATGACGGGTTCATCGACGTCTCCGACCTGGGACGGCTCGCGACCAACTGGCAGGCCGGCGTCGGTTCGCCGCTTGCGCCATCGCGACTGGACGAAGCGCTCGCTGCCGTCGGCTTGTCGGGTGCGATCGTGCCCGAGCCAGCCGCGATTGCATCCGCACTGATCGGCGCCCTGGTCGCTCAAGCGGCCTGGCCGGCGACGAACCGCATGAGGAAATGTCATGTCTAATCCCAATCGCGTGTACGTTCGCTGCGCGTTCGTCGTCGCGGTCACGTTGAAAGTGTGCTCCTCACACGCCGGTAACATCTGGGACGGCGAAAGTCTGGCGAACAGCAACTGGACAACCGGCGCAAACTGGAACGACAACCAGGCACCGGCCAACAACGGGTCGATCACCATCGTCATGGGCGGCACGGCCGGGCTGACGCCCAACGTCAACGTTGCGTATGACATCGACGGCCTGATCTTCAACTTCAACGCCGGGGGGTTCAGGATCGATGGGGAAAAACTGACGATCCGCGCCAGCGGCATTCTTCAAGGCGACACGCAGCTCCAGCGGGTCTATACCGACATCGACGTGGCAGCCAGCCAGACCTGGGACGCGTTCTCCGGGGCTCTGGCGATAGGGAACAGCAGTCCTGGTGACAGCGTCACGGTCAACCTCGGAGGGATCGTACCCCATACGCTCAACATCAGCGGCGATTTTAACACGTCAATCTTTGGAAACATCACGGGCTTTGGAACACTGGTCAAATTCGGCGCCGGGACACTGGTGCTCAGCGGGGCCGTGGCCAACACCTACATCGGAGCCACCATCGTCAACAGCGGCGGGTTGTTCCTCCAGAACATCGACAACCGTGTGGCGATTCCAACCAACTTGACGATCGGCGACGGCACAGGCAGCGATGTCGTCATGATCGGCAATCCGTTCCCCGGTCACATTGCGAGCACGTCGAACGTCATAATCAACAGCTCGGGCCTGCTCGCCCTCAACGGCAGTAATGAGCTCATCAATAACCTGACGATCAATGGGGGCTCGGTTTCCGTCGGCAACGGCAACCTGAACGTCGCCGCGACCACCACCCTCAACGGCGGCAGCGTCGCAACCGGCGATGGTACGGCGAGGTTCGGCGGGGCGCTCAGTTTGACCGGCGCCCAGATTACAGGCACGGGAACGGTTGAGGTTTTCACCAGTATTGTCGTCAATCCTTCCGCGCAGACATCGCGGATTGCAGGCAACTTTGTCAGCTTCGGCAACACTCCCGTGATGAACATTCCCGACGGGCCGGCCGCCGACGATTTTGAAATCGCCAATTTCAGAGAGGGGCACATCGACAAGAGCGGACCTGGACGATTGGTGTTGAGCAGCATCAACATCCCGGGCAATGTTAATCTCGTCGGGGGACCCGTCGTCCTGCGGAATTCGGCCAACGTCGCCCACCTGTTCCTGACGAACGCCACCTCCGCCGCGCGCTTCGAAACCAGCGGCCACCTGTCTGCCGGCCTGCACGTGAACGCGGGCAAAGTCGTGCTCGAGACCGGAGGCAGCAAAGTGCTCGTTGCCAAGTCGCTCGAGATCGACACGACCGACGCGCTGATCGACGTGTGGGAGCACGCCGTCATTATCGATTACACCGGCGCCTCGCCGATCGGTTCGATCCGATCCGCCATCATCAGCGCCCGCCACGGCGGGACCTGGGACGGCTTCGGCATTACCAGCTCGCTGGCCGACGCGACGCACGGCGTCGGTTACGCCGAAGCCGCCGCGCTGGGACTGACTTCGTTCGCGGGTGAGGGCGTCGATGCGACGACGGTCCTCGTGAAATTCACTTACTTCGGCGACTCGAACCTCGACGGGCAGGTGAACGTGACCGACCTGGGCACGCTGGCGACTCACTGGCAGGTCGACCGCCGACTGGATCGGCGGGGACTTCAACTATAACGGGTTCGTTGACGTCACGGACCTGGGCGCTATTCGGCCACCAACTGGCAAGCAGGCGTGGGCAATCCGTTGGGTCGGGGAAGCTTTGACCAAGCGATGGCGGCCGTGGGTTTAGCGCGGCTGTTATTTCAATCACAATTTTGTTCGCCGCCGGCCGGTGGGCGCGGGGGCGGCGTCGGCGGCGCGGTTCGGCGGTCGGCGGAACCGGTTTGCCCGGGGGAACAGCCCGACTAGGGCTTTTTTGCTTGCGAATCACGTTCGCGCTCTCATAAAATTCTCATCTCCCCGTCTGGGTTAGCGTCGTTGCCGGCCGAACAATTCTGGCCCCTGTCGGCGGTACACGTCGCTTCAGGACTTGTGACTGATTATTTGGAAGGGATGGAGTAATGCATCGATTCGTCATTTCTTTCGGTCGGGATCATGCTGCGCATCAAGGTCGTGCACATCGTCGCGGGCGGAGGCTTTGTGCCGCCGCGGCAACTGCGGCACTTGCCGCCGTTTCGGTGGGCGGACCAAACGCTCGCGCGGCGAACGTGACCGACACCTGGCTCACCGCCACCAGCGGCAACTGGACGGACACGACCAAATGGAGCGCGGCGGTTTCGCCCAACAATGGTGCCGATACCTACACCGTGACCATCGGCGCTACCGGCGCGGCATACACCGTCACGCTCAATACGTCGGCGACGGTCAACAGCCTGACGCTCAACAGCACCGACGCGACGCTGAGCCACACCGCCGGCACGTTTACCGCAACCGGCGGCCTCAACCTCACGGCCGGCACGTACAGCCTGGCCGGCGGGACGATCGCCAACACGACCATCAACGCGACCGTGCCGCTGGTTTTGACTTCCAGCCGGCGGGTCGCTCATCGGCGACACGATTAACGGCGACTTGAGCCTGGCCAACGGCTTCGCTCGCGTCGCCATCGGCGCCGGAACGAGCTTCACCACCGCGCATTTGGCGGCCAGGGCAACGATCTGGGCTTCGTCGCCGGCACGACGCTCAACAACACCGTCTTGTTCGAAGGCGTCGCGCCATCCGGCCGGTTCCTCGACATGGTCACCGCGGGCGCCTTCGCCATCGGCTCGACCGGCGTGGTGAAGACCGCAGCCGGCTTCACCAGCGACGGCCAGATTGGCGGCTCCGGGTTTGCCTTCAGCGGAGCGATGAACCTGACCAACAACGGCCTGGTCAGCTCCGAAGTCAGCGGCCGAACGATTACCATCGCCGCGTCGACCTTTTCCAACGTCGGCACAATTCAGGCCCTCAACGGCGGCATCCTGACGATCACCAGCGGCGCCTACACCAACGGCGGCACGATCATCGTCAATGGTTCGACCCTCAACCTCGGCGGCACATTCAACGCGACCGGCGGGGCTGGGAAACATCCTCAACACCGGCGGCGGGACCGTCAACGTCACCGGCACGATCAACAACACGGGCAGCACGCTGACCCTCAGCACCTTCACCGGCTCGTGGAATATGGTCAGCGGCACGATCAGCGGCGGAAGTGTCACCTTGCTGAACGGGCAGAACCTCAACTTCACCAGCTCGACAGGAGTTCTCAACAATGTAATCGTCAACGGCGACTTGAATTTTGCCTCAGGATTCGCCAGGGCCTCGATCACCGGCGCCACGAGCTTTGGCACGGCGCACCTGTCGGGACAGGGCGCCGAAATCGGTTTTGCGGCCGGCTCGACTCTGAACGGCAACGTCTCCTTCGAAGGCACCGCGCCTTCCGGCCGCTATCATCACCCTCACATCCGGCGGACTGTTCACCATTCCCTCGACGAGCATCGTCCAGACCGCCGCCGGCTTCACCAGCGATGCTCAGATCGGTGGCAGCGGATTCCTGTTCAACGGCGCCATGAATCTCACGAACAACGGCATGATCAGTTCCGCGGTCAGCGGCCGAACGATCAACATCGCCGCCCCGATTTTCGCCAACGCCGGCACGGTCGCGGCCATCAACGGCGGCATCATCAATCTCAGCGGCAGCTACACCAATACCGGCTCGTTCATCCTCAACGGCTCCGACATTCAACCTCGGCGGCACGTTTAACACCGGAAGCGGCATCGGCAATTTCTCCAACAACTCCGGCACGGTCAACATGACCGGCACTGTCAATAACGCCGGCAATAACCTCACGCTCAACGGCAACACCGGCTCGTGGAACCTCGTCGGCGGCACGATCAGCGGCGGAAGCCTGAGCTTCGCCAATGGCCAAACCCTCAACCTGACCAGCGTCGAACGGCAACCTGACCGGGTTGACTGTCAACGGCGACCTGAATTTCCCCACCGGATTTGCCAGGGTCTCGATCGGCGCCGGCACGAGCTTCGGCACCGCCCACCTCACCGGCCAGGGAGCGAGATCGGCTTCGCCGGCGGCTCGACGCTGGCGGGGAACATCTATTTCGAGGGCACTGCGCCTCCGGACCGTTTCTCGACGCTCAGCTCGGCCGGAAGCTTCACCATCCGGCCGCCGCTGTGGTCAAGACGTTCGCAGGCTTCACCAGCGACAGTCAGATCGGCGGCAGCGGGTTCGTCTTCGGGAGCGCGATGAATCTCACCAATAACGGGCTCATCAGCTCCGAAGTCAGCGGGCGAACGATCATCATTAGCGCGCCAACTTTCTCAAATGCTGGCACGGTCCAAGCCATCAACGGCGGCATCGTGAACTTCAACAGCACCCTACACCAACACCGGAACGTTCATCATCAATGCCTCGACCCTGAACATGGGCGGCACGTTCAATACGTCCGGCGGGATCGGGAACTTTTTGAACACCGCCGGCACGGTGAATCTGACCGGCACTGTCGCCAATACCGGTAACAATCTGACGCTCAATTCCAACACCGGCTCATGGAACCTCGTCGGCGGCACGATCAATGGCGGAAGCCTGAGCTTCGCTAACGGGCAAACGCTGAACCTGACCAGCTCGAACGGCAATCTGACCGGCTTGACTGTTAACGGCGACCTGAACTTCCCCACCGGCTTTGCACGAGTTCTGATCGGGCCGGGCACCGCCTTCAACACCGCGCATCTCACTGGCCAGGGCGCAAGATGGTTTCGGAGCGGCGCGACGCTCAACGGAACCGTGCAGGGCGAAGGCGCTGCGCTTTTCGGGCCGTTTCGTCGCGATGGGCTCGGCCGGAAGCTTCACGATCGGCGCGACAGGCGTGATCAAGACCTTCACCGGGTTTGCCAGCGATCTGCAGATCGGCGGCAGCGGGTTCGTCTTCGGAGTGCGATGAACCTCACGAATAACGGCCTCATCAGCTCCGAAGTCAGCGGGCGAACCATCATCATTAATGCCCCGACTTTCTCAAATGCCGGCACGGTCCAAGCCATCAACGGCGGCATCG
>CAWHYW010000041.1:0-144757 GCA_963833675.1 Bryobacteraceae bacterium
CCGTGATCGCGTACATGATTTTAAGGACCGGTTCGCAATCTCCGCCTGGTTCTACCCCGAGTCTGAAAACAGCGGCGCTATCGTGACGCGCGTGGGCGATGGAAGCGGGAGCAGGAGAACCATCTCCCCAAGGGCCGCGGCTATGGAATCTTCTTCGAGAACGGCAAAGTTCACTTCAATCTGGTCGGCGTCTGGGCGGACGATTCATTCGCGTCGAGACCGAAAACGAACTGCCGGTCAGGCAATGGCATCACGTGCTGGCTCAGTTCGACAGCCTGCAGCCTTATGACAAGGTCAAAATCTACGTGGATGGCCAACCACAAGCGCTGAAGGTCAACAACGGCCGCTTGTTCCGGCAGTTTTCCAATGGATCTGCACACCTGCGGATCGGAGCGGGCGGCGGTGACGAATGGCTCTTCCGGGGGATGATCGACGAAGTTCGAATCTACAAGACGCTGCCGTCGGAAGAGGAAGTTCTCATACTCTCTTGTGCGGATCCACTTTCCCGAATCGCGGCAATTCCACCGGCAAAGCGGACGGAGGCGCAGCGGTTGAAGATGCGGGACGCGTTCCTCGATGCGGAAGCGCCTGTCGAAGCCCGGCGGGCCTGGACTCGATTGAGAGATCTTCGGCGTGAGAAAGCCAGTCTCGAAGCCGCCGTCACAACAGCCATGGTGATGCAGGACTTGCCCGAGCCCCGCCCGGCGTATGTGCTGAAGCGCGGATCCTATGACGCTCGCGGCGAAAAGGTTGAGCGCGGCGTTCCTGCGGTGTTGCCCGCGATGCCCGCTGACTCGCCGAACAACCGGCTTGGGCTCGCGCGCTGGCTCGTTAGCCCCGAGCACCCCTCACCTCACGCGTGACTGTCAATCGTTTTTGGCAGATGTTGTTCGGAGTCGGCTTAGTGAAGACGGTGGAGGACTTCGGCGCGCAGGGTGAAGCCCCGTCTCACCCCGAGTTGCTCGACTGGATGGCAGTCGAGTTTCAGCAAGGCGGCTGGAACGTGAAGTCCATGCTGAAGACCATCGTCTCGAGTGCCACCTATCGGCAAAGTTCGAAGATAACCCCGCAATTAGAGCAGCGTGATCCTGAAAATCGGCTTCTGGCGCGGGGTCCGCGTCTGCGGCTTTCCGCCGCCATGATTCGCGATCAGGCTTTGTTTGTTTCCGGCCTCCTTGTCGAGAAGCAGGGCGGACCGCCCGTCAGACCTTATCAGCCCGAAGGCCTCTATAAGGACATGCTGTTCTCGAACATGACCAATTACGCCCAGGAGAAGGGAGATGGGCTCTGGCGGCGCAGCCTTTACACATATTGGAAGCGCACTGTGATGCCGCCGGCTATGCAGGTTTTTGACGCCTCCTCGCGTGAATACTGCACGGTGCGCGAGACCCGCACCAACACTCCGCTGCAGGCGTTGAACCTGATGAACGACACCACGTATGTCGAGGCGGCCAGATTGATGGCGCAGCGCATGATGACGGAAGGCGGATCGAAGCTCGAAGATCGTATCGCTCTGGGATTGCGTCTCGCTACTGGACGACGTCCCGACGAGAGTGAATCACGCCTTTTGCGGGACAACCTTCAGACGCAGCTTAAGTACTTCCAGGGTCACCCGCAGGAAGCAACGAAACTACTGGCAGTGGGTGTAAAGCCGGCTGACAAGACTCTGAACCCCGAAGAACTGGCCGCGTATTCGACCATGGCCAGTTTGATTCTCAATCTGGATGAGGTCATAACAAAGCAATGAACCCGCTTGACGAGTTGCGGCTGGCGATGAGCCGGAGACATTTCTTCAATCGCTGCGGCGTTAGCCTCGGAACGGCGGCTCTAGCGTCGATGCTGAGCGAAGATGCCCTTGCCGAAAATGGGCGTGCCGAACCGGCAGCGCAAGGTGGAAGCTCGGCAACAGGCGGTCTGCCGGGTCTCCCGCATTTTGCCCCAAAGGCGAAGCGTGTGATCTACCTGTTTCAATCGGGCGGCCCTTCGCAACTGGAGCTTTTCGACTACAAACCGCAGCTCGAAAAGTTCCGTGGTCAGGATCTGCCGGATTCCATACGCCGCGGCCAGCGGCTGACGGGGATGACGGCTCATCAGACACACTTCCCGACGGCGCCCTCGATCTACAAGTTCGCTCAGCACGGCAAATCCGGCGCTACTTTGAGTGAGCTGCTTCCGCACACTGCGAAGATTGCGGACGATCTGTGCTTCATCAAATCGATGAACACGGAGCAGATCAATCACGATCCTGCGATTACGTTTGCGCTCACGGGTTTTCAACTGGCCGGACGTCCCAGTCTGGGTTCGTGGGTCGGCTATGGCCTCGGCAGCGAGAACAAGGATTTGCCTGGGTTCGTTGTGATGGTCTCACTCGGCTCCTCCAGTGATCAGCCGCTCTATGACCGGCTGTGGGGAAGCGGTTTTCTATCCTCTCGCTATCAGGGCGTGAAGTTCAACAACGGCCGGGATCCAGTACTGTTCCTGTCCGATCCCCCGGGAATACAGCCGGAAGTGCGTCGCCGGTTTCTGGACGATCTGGCAAAAATGAATCAGAAGAACGCCGAGACATTCGGCGATCCGGAGATCCTCAGCCGCGTCTCGCAATATGAGCTCGCGTATCGCATGCAGTCGTCCGTGCCGGAGCTGACGGATCTATCGAAAGAGCCCGCCGCTGTCCTGGAACGTTACGGCCCCGATGCGCAAAAGCCGGGCACATACGCGGCCAACTGTATTCTTGCGCGACGCCTCGCGGAACGCGGTGTACGGTTTATACAGCTGTTCCATCGCGGCTGGGACCAGCACAACAAATGTCCGAAGCAGATCGCCGGTCAGTGCCGTGACACCGATCAGCCGACCGCGGCCTTGATTCAAGACCTGAAGGATCGCGGCCTGCTGCAGGACACACTGGTTATTTGGGGCGGTGAATTCGGGCGCACTGTTTACTCGCAGGGGAAACTTACTGCCGACGACTATGGTCGCGATCACCATCCGCGTTGTTTCACGATTTGGATGGCGGGCGGCGGCATCAAAGGCGGTCAGACCATCGGCGAGAGCGATGAGTTCAGCTACAACGTGGTTCGTGATCCGGTGTCCGTTTATGATCTGAATGCCACGATCCTGCGCTGCTTGGGAATCGATCATACACGCCTGACATATAAATTTCAGGGACGGTATTTCCGGTTAACGGACGTACATGGAGAAGTAATTCAATCAGCGCTTGCCTGACCGGGAAAACGTAAGACGTAGTAGAGTAATTTTAGATTCTACAGTCTTCCGGAGGTCTCGTCTGGCATGCTCACATTCCGTAAGCTCTTGGTCGTTTGTACGATCTCGCTCTTTGCTACTGCTTCCGCTGGCGCTCAGGTCCTTTATGGCTCCATCACCGGAACCGTGACCGACGCGGGCGGCGCTGTCCTTCCGAATGCAACTGTCAAGGTTACGAACGTCGAAACCGCTCAGGAAGCGTCGGTGTCGACCAACGACGTCGGAGGCTACACGTTGTCAAGTCTCGCGCCGGGCACTTATGACATCTCCGTGCAGTCGCCGGGATTTCGTACGCTTACCCGGCGGGGCGTTTCGATTTCAGCAAACACTCTCCGCCGTGAGGACGTCACGCTGGAACTCGGACAGGTGAACGAAAGCGTTACGGTGAACGCGGGCGTTGTTGCTCTACAAACCGATACAGCCGATGTGCATTCGGAACTGAGCAGCAGGGACGTGATCAACATGCCGCTTCCGAAGTATCGCAATTATCAGACGCTTGTAAATCTGGTTCCGGGCGCCACGCCGGGGCAGTATCAGAATTCCGTGCAGGCCGCTCCGGCCCGGGCTCTGTCCACCAACGTCAACGGCGTGAATCGCAACAACAATGCGACGCGGATCGACGGCGCGCTGAGCGTCTTTCTCTGGCTGCCGCACCATACAGCTTATGTGCCGCCGGCCGAAACAATCGATACCGTGAATATTGTTACCAACAACTTCGATGCGGAGCAGGGATTTGCCGGTGGCGCCGCAATCACGGTGATCACAAAGTCTGGGACAAACAACTTTCATGGCTCCGCGTGGGAGCTTCACGATAATGGCGCGGTGCAAGCCAAGAACTTCTTCAACTCTCTTGCGAAGCCGAAAAACCTGAACAACATTTTTGGCGCTACGGCGGGAGGACCGATCGTCCGGAACAAGTTGTTCTTCTTCGGCGCCTGGGAAGGAGTGCGAGAACGCCAGGGCGCAAGCAACCTGTTTACGGTACCCACGGCCGATCAGAGGCGCGGTGATTTTTCCGCTTACAACACCGTCATCTATGATCCGCTCTCTAGCGCGGCCGCCGACGGTTCCGGGCGCGCTCCGTTTCCAGGGAACATGATTCCTCTCGACCGGCAGAGCTCGATCTCTCGCAAGATTCAGGATCTGATTCCGCTGCCAAACCGGCCCGGCGTGGGATCGAACTACGAAGCGAACGGCTCTCAACGTCTGGATAAAGACAACTTCGATACAAAGATTAACTGGAATCGCACCGCCAAGAACACCATATGGGGCAAGTATTCCATCATGAACGCGAAGGTGGGTTGCGATCCCGCTTTCGGAGCGGGTGGAGGGGCCGCATTGTGTCCATCCGGCAGCAGCATTGGAGATGGAACTTTGCGTACGCAGGTTGCGACCGTCGGAAGCACGTACGTTTTCTCACCGACGTTCCTGTGGGATGGAGTTCTTGGGTGGACTCGTCAGGGCCAGTCGATCACCGGTTTCGGTTACGGACAGTTTCAGGGGCGCGATCTGGGATACCCGGAGTAAATGGGGGTTCGACGGATATTCGAGACAGCGGCTCGCCGCTGATGGTCATTTCCGGATACACAAATTTCCTGAACGATACGGATACGCGGCCATTCTTCACCCATGACATGTCGTGGACAACGCAGCAAAATTTCTCGCTGAATCGCTCGCGCCATGACATTCGATTCGGTTTCGAAGGCATAAGGCATGTGTTGAACCACTACAATCCGGACGGCGGAGGCAATGGCGGTCCGATGGGCCGCTTTGAGTTTACGCAGGGCATTACGTCAACGCCCGGCGCAACCCTGACGCAGTTCAACTCCTATGCGTCCTTTCTGCTGGGTCTGCCTCAGACGATGCGGAGATCGGCTCAATTTGAAACGATGACGGCGTACAACTGGCAACTGGGCTGGTATTTCCGTGACCGGTGGCAGGCGACGCGGCGTTTGACACTCTCTCTCGGCGTGCGCTATGAACTGTTTCCTCTGCAGACCCGTGCGGGCCGCGGTGGCTTGAAGGCTACGATCCTGCAACGAACCTCGTGTCAGTCGGCGGCATCGGTAGTGTGCCGAAAGGTCTGGGCATAAGTACCAGCAAGAAGCTGTTTGCGCCGCGGTTCGGTCTCGCATACCGGCTGACAGACGCTACAGTCATCCGCAGCGGGTACGGAATCACATACAATCCGATGCCGCTCGCCCGCCCGTTGCGCGGCTTTTTCCCTCTGGTCTCGGCATCTACTTTTACCTCGGCAAACAGCTTTCAGGCCTTCCAATCACTCGATCAGGGAATCCCCGATATACCCGCTCCGGACATAAGTTCAGGGCTCGTACCGCTGCCGCCCACTGCGGCCATGCGGTTTATTTCTGGTGACGAATTGAAGCGGGGCTACGTTCAGTCGTGGAACTTCTTCATCGAGCGGCAGTGGGGTGGGAACTTCACGACTTCTGTGGGCTATGTGGGCACGCAGACGGTACGCAGCTTCGCTGATCTCGAAATCAACGCGGCTGCTCCAGGTGGCGGGACGGCCGGTCGCCCGCTGTTTGCCAAGTTCGGACGCAGCGTCGATACGTGGGCGTGGAACGGCTATCTAAGCGCGAACTACCATGCTTTGCAGGCTTCATTCAATCACCGCGCCGGCCATGGACTACTTCTTAAAGGAGCTTACACGTTTTCGAAAGCCATCAACTTCACCGATGAGGACGGGTGGACCGGAACCATCAACTGGAATTGGGGTCCGGTGTTCAGCCGGAATCGTGCGTTGGCCGGGTATGACGTTCCGCATAATCTCCAGGCGGGATTTGTCTATGAGCTTCCCGCGGGCTCCGGAAAGAAGTTCGCCAATTCAGGTGTTTCGCGGTGGATTTTCGGCGACTGGCAGGTGAATGGTGTATTTTCCGCTTTCTCCGGACGGCCATTTACGGTAGGAGCTCCGCAGGGAGCATTGAATGCTCCCGGCAATACACAGACGGCAGATCAGGTAAAGCCGGAAGTGGAGAAACTCGGAGGCATCGGTCCCGGACAGCCGTTCTACGATCCTTCGGCCTTCGCGGCCCCGGTCGGCGTTCGGTTTGGAACGTCCGGACGCAATATCCTGCGCGGGCCGGGCGCAGTGAATCTCGATCTGGGTGTATTCCGCGGTTTCCCGATTCGCGAACAGATCAAGCTGGAGTTTCGCGCTGAGGCTTCGAACTTTACGAACACGCCTCATTTCAACAATCCGAACGCGACGGTTAATGCGGCGAATTTTCTCGTTGTAACCTCGGCTTTGCCGGATCAGCGTCAGGTGCGCTTCGGGCTCCGGCTGGCGTGGTGAGCTCGAAATGCGATTCATGCCATTCGATCGAGCGGTTAATCCAGTCGACCACATGCTTCGGCTCGCGTACACCATGTCCTTCCCTGGGGTAGCGAACAAACACCGTCTCAACGCCAACGTCTTTCAAGGCTACGAAGAATTGCTCCGCCTCTGAAATCGGAACGTCATTGTCGTTCTCACCGTGGACCAGCAGGGTTGGCGTTGCCACCCTGCCTACATAACGCAATGCGGATCGCTCCCAGAGCGTATCCATCAACGTCCCCTGATGCGGAAAGATACCGAACGTCATCTGCTCGTACTGGTTGTAATACGTCGTGTAGTTATAACTGACCAGATTGATGATGGCAGCTGTAGGTATGGCCGACTTGAAGAGCCGCGTTTGCGTAATCAGCCATGCGCTGAGTTGTCCGCCATAGCTGACGCCTTCCACTCCGATACGATCGCGATCGATCCAGAGATTGCGGCGCATGGCGGCGCTCACGCCGTACAGCACGTCCTGCGCCTCATTGCCGTTCTGATCACCGAACACGGCGTCTGCGAACGCCTGCCCGTAACCGGTCGAACCGCGATAGTTGATCATCAGCGTCGCCCACCCGCGGCCTGCATAAACCTGATTCTTGAAATTGAACGCAGGTCCTTGCTGACCGTGCGGTCCGCCATGGATCACTACGACTAGCGGGTGTTTCGAAGTCGAGCGGTAGCGCCTAATGGTTTGGTGAGAAATGCTTCCACTTCCCACTTGTTATCGTTGCTGACAAAGGTGAAAGACTCCACCGGCGCAATCTCCTTGCCTCGAAACAGATCCGCATTTAAGTCGGTTAGCTTTCGAGGCGCCGCGCCATTGCCGCCGAGGTACAACTGCCCGGAGTCGGACGGAGTTGACAGCACGTAAGCAATCACGCCTCCTCGGCCGATTGAAAACGAGCTGACACTCCCGGGCTCTGCTACGACGGCCTCCGGCTTTCCTCCGGCAATACGCATCCGGTACAGCCGGACATTTCCGCGCTCCTGCACGGTGAAGTACACCGCATCGCCCTCCGGCGACCAATGTGGTTCACCTTGCCGGTTATCTATGGTCGCCAACTCGCGCCGATTCGTTCCATCCGCATTGATGGCCCAGACGTGCGTGTCCTCCATGGTCGTTTCGAGATCGGTGAGACCGCGCTTGCAGCCTTGGTACACGAGCTTGCTGCCATCGGGCGACCATTGAGGCCGATACTCGATGTTCTCCGTCGCGGTGAGCCGTCGTATGCTTCCGTCACTTACCTTCAGCGCAAAGAGGTCATAGTTAAAGAACTGATCTTCATTGGCCTCGCGGTTCGAAACGAAAACGATCTCGTCTCCGCCAGGCGACCAGTCAATCGAATGCTCGGAGTGATCGCCTGAGGTAAGCTGCCGCGGCGCGCCGCCAGCTCACGTCGGCCACAAAAATGTGCAGGCGCTTGTTGTCATTGAAGCGCGTGTCTCCTTCGCCCGCGTCCGGCTTATACAGATACCGGCGGATCACGACGGGATCGCCGGTTGCCTCCTTTGTTTCCGGGCCAGGGACCGCGTTGACGAATGCAATGTACTTGCTATCTGGCGACCAGGCAATCCGTTTCCCTGTGGATGGCATCGGGCTGTTCGTACCTTCGAGCGCTGCTACAGTGTGCACCGCGCTGCCGTCCGGATTGGCAATCAATAAAGCTGATTTCTTTCCGGTCTTACCTACGAAAGCGATCCTCCGTCCATCGGGCGACCACGCCGGCTCTGACGACGGTTCATCTGAGGACCCCAGGAGCGTCGATTTTCCGTCCGCGATATTCAGAATCCATACTTGCGAGTACCGTTTTCCTGGACGGTCCTGATTCTCAACGGTGTATGCAATGCGTTTGGCATCGGGTGAGAACTCGACGGAACCCACCGACCGCAGCTTAAGATAATCGCCACTGACAAATGGGGCTGGATAGAGCTGCGCAGCTGAGCAGCAATAGATAAGCAAGCTGAAAATCGAACGAGTACGTGACATGGTCAGGTCAAGATGCTAAGGGCCCAACTGAAACGGGTTCGGGCGGCAGCCCTGTCGCGAGCGTTCCGATCGGCAAAGGATCGATTCGCAACCAGGCGATCACGCCTATCAAAGCGACCAGCGCCCCGACGTACAGCCCGGCGGACCATCCATAGTAGCTCGCGATGAGAGGAGTTAGAAACGGCGCGATGGCCCCGCCAAAATTGCCGCCAGTGTTCATCAGTCCGCCGGCAGCACCGGCTTGCGCTCCGGCTACGCTGATCACCGCTGCCCAGAAAACGACATCGGCAATCGCAGCGCATCCAAATGCAAGCGAAAGCAATGCTACAAACGCCTTGATGTCAGCGACATTTAGAGCGATTACCAGCCCCAACACCGAGACGAGCAGCGCAACAATCGCGACCCATCGTAATCCCTGTTTGATGCCGTAGCGCGCCACCAGCCGATCGGCAAGCCAGCCACCGAGAGGCATCATTACTACCCAAGCCAGAAACGGGAACGTCGTAAAGACGGCCGTATCCGAGGCCGAGAGTTTGCGCACTTCGCCCAGGTAATAGTAAAGCCAATAGAAGAAAATGTACTCGTAATAGTCGAGCGCCGCGAACCCGACAATCAGCCACCTCATACTCGAGTTGTTGAGCAGCGCCGACCACTGAGGCCGCTGGGCGGCTTGTTTCTCCACCGCGCGATCCGGCACGGTGGCAAGCCAAACTATGCCGAGCAGCACCGCTGCTACTCCCGCCATCACGAAGGATAGCCGCCAGCCGTAACGGGCGAGCATCGCTGAGAACAAAATCGGCGATACAGCGCCTCCAAATCCGGCGCCTGCGTTTACGAAGCCGAGCACTTTCGCGCGTTGAAGGGGGGGCATCCAGATCGCATTCATGCGGGCCGCAGCCGGATAGAGAGGGGCGGTGAAGATTCCGAAGCCCAGGCGAAGAATGAAGAGTCCGGGAATCACGCCGATCCACGAGCCCAGCCCGGGGATACCGCCGAAGGGCATTAGCGCTGTAAGAAGCCCTGAGCCAAGCGCCATGATCGCAAGCATATTCCGTGGACCGAACCGATCGGACCAGCGCCCGCCAGGCGTCATCAGGAGCGTATAGCTGATCAAAAAGGCCGAGAAAACCGCGCCCATCGAAGTGGGCGATAGCGAGAACTCCTTCATCATTCCCGGAGCCGCCACTGACAGAATCGTGCGGCCGAAATAGTTGATGACGCTCAAAGCGAACATCATCGCGGCGATCCAAATTTGAGTAGGTGTCATGAACAGTGCGCCACAGCGTATTGTTTCACTGTTGTTCCGAAATCGGAAATCAGCGCAGGATGTTCCGGCCGAAGTTGAAGGCCGGACCTACGGAAAACCGCAACGTGGGTCGCCCGTCCTTCAGAAGGTCAGGGAATAAATGATCCCACACATAATCTGCTTGCACGCGTAACGCAAAATGCGGAGTTACATTGAAGTCGATACCTCCGCCGGCGCCGTAGAACACGGTCCAATCCCGTTTGACACCCTCGGGAGCAAGCTGAGCGACAATTCCTTGGGCGATCGGGTCCGACGGATTCGGCTCCGCGACTTCACGGACAAAGCCGCAGGAGGGTCGAAGAAACGGCGTGATTCGCGTCCATTTTCTTATCGCGACCTGGGGACCTACGGTAAAGGTTTGCGTACTCGAGCGAACCGGAACGATCAGGGCATAGCCGGCGGGAAGCCGGCCCGCGGCTGCGAGCAGAGTGAGCTGTTGGCGAAGCTGCTTCTGTAACGCATCCGGAAGCAAGTCAGGAGTAAGGGTGAGGTCTCCCGAAACATTGCTGTAATCGAAACCGAGGGAATACCACTTTGCCGGCCTGATTCCAATTTGAAAATGAAACCCTTGTTCACTGAGACTTACTGTCGGACTTTCGAAACGCGCGTAGCCCGCGAAAATGTCGTATCGCGTCACATACGTTTGTTCGGCTAATGCGATCGGAGCAAAAAGAACGGCGCAGTATTTAAATGTTTTCCAAATGGACCATCTTCCAGACGAATTGGATTTCGCGATTTGATCGAATTGGGTTGGAACATTCCGATTCCGCGAGTTTGTTTAGATTTTGCGCGTCGCAGTTTGGTATCATCACGCAACGGTCTCCACGAGGATGGCGCTATCATGTCTCCTATTTGCTCACCGGCCGCGATAGCGCAGGACGGCCGAAATCAACAAATAAGATACGTTCGAGTAGCCCAAATTCGCCTGCTCTACGAAAATGCAAATACCGGGATTGTCGTCACCGTAATTGCTGCGCCAATCTTAGCCTATTTCCAGTCTGCCGTTATTGAGCAACGGATTTGCCGTGGCGTGGCTGGTCTACATGCTGGTAATAACGTGCTCCCGATTCGCACTCTCCCGATTTTATTGGCGGGATGCAATTGATTACACAGATGCCATTAAATGGAGCGCTGTTTTCGCGATCGGGGCAGGATTAGCAGGAACCGGTTGGGGCGCCGCGGGTATACTGCTCTATCCAAATGCTGACGTAATGCGTCAGGCATTTCTGGTTTTTGTGCTGGGAGGCATGATGCTTGGCGGTGCATCCCTATTGGCTGCCCGGCCGGAGGCATTCCTGGCATTTCTCGTGCCGACCGGCATCCTCCCAAGTGTACGTTTGATATCCGAGACTGACAAAGAACACGTAGCAATGGGCCTATTGGCCATCTTATTCACCTGTGCAACGGTAGTGACGACCTGGCGCTTTTATCAGACTGTGGAGTCCTCGCTCAACTTGCAATTCCAAAACCACGATCTCGTGCGTGATCTGGGGATCGCAAAAAGTCAAACTGAAGCCCTAAATGAGGAGTTAGAAGTTCGTATTCAGGAACGGACAGCCGAGCTGCATTCGTCCACTATGCGCTTACGCGCTGAAATCAAGCAGCGTGAACAGATGGAGGATGAATTGTTCCGTGTCAGGAACCTTGAATCGCTCGGGGTATTAGCTGGAGGGATTGCGCACGATTTCAATAACTTTTTGACGATCGTTCAAGGCAACATCGAGCTTGCCAGAATGGAACTGGAACCTGATGCGCCGGTCATGGCCATTCTGGAAGATAGCGTGGCGGCTTGCCGGCGTGCGGCGTTCCTGTCCTCTCAGCTGCTGACGTTCGCTAAGGGCGGGGCGCCGATACGGCGTGTGACTTCCGTCGGCAAATTAGTATTGGATGCGGTCCATCTCGCGCGCGCGGGTTCCTCGATCAGTATCGCCATAAACATTGACGACGATCTCTGGTCTGCCGAGGTCGACGCGGGTCAGATCGGGCAGGTTCTTCACAACATTGTTCTCAACGCAAAACAGGCCATGCCCGAAGGGGGAGCCATTGAAGTGCGAGTTGAAAACCGTGTAATTGATGGCGATCAGGAGTCAGGTTCCAGATCTTACGTGCGAGTTTCCATTCGCGACAACGGACCCGGCATCCCCGCTGAAGCACTTCCTCGGATCTTCGATCCGTACTTCACCACGAAGCGGACCGGCAGCGGTCTCGGTCTGGCAACAGCGTACGCCATCATCGCCAAGCATGGCGGCCACATCGCCGTTAAGTCGAAGCCTGGCATAGGAACTGAATTTACCCTCGATCTGCCCGCCTCGAAGGAGAGTCCCGAGCCGGAACCTCCAGCCGGCGGCGCGGTCAATACCGGCGCCGGGAGACTTCTGGTGATGGATGATGAGGAAGCGCTTCGAACGCTGCTGAACCGCAGTCTAACGGCAATGGGATATGACGTCCAGAGTGCACGCGATGGAGCCGAAGCGATTGCTATGTATCAGGCCGCGAAAGCTTCCGGGCGCGGCTTCGATGCCGTTTTGCTGGATATAACTGTCAGCGGCGGCATGGGAGGTATAGAAACAGCCGCCAAATTGAAGGAACTGGACCCTGCGGCCAAATTGGTTGTTTCCAGCGGTTACTCGGACGCATCGG
This sequence comes from Bryobacteraceae bacterium, assembly GCA_963833675.1. GTDB lineage: Bacteria > Acidobacteriota > Terriglobia > Bryobacterales > Bryobacteraceae > DASQDN01. The sequence continues at coordinate 12,535 of CAWHYW010000041.1, forward strand.
TTATGTCTAATTTCCGTGAATACGGCTTCGATGACGTGCTTCCCAAGCCTTGGCGCACGGCGGAAGTTAGTGAGGTCTTTCGGCGGGTTGTCGTGCAGAACGCCAATCGCAAGCCTGGCAAACCGTCCAGTTAGTCTTGACGAACGCATGGCAATAGATAGCGCCTATGATGGCGTCCTTCTCGGAGCCGGGCACAATGCTCTGGTTTTACAGGCTTATCTCGGCCGCGCGGGGCTGAAAACAGTCTGCCTGGAACGGCGTTCTGTCGCTGGTGGCGGCCTATCCACCGTCGAAGATCCGCGCTATTCGGGATTTCTTCATAACACGCACTCCTTCTACCATCGCGCCATAAACCAGATGCCCTGGTATCGGGATTTGAAGTTGGAACAGCGCGGCGCACGCTATCTGGAACCCGAGTTCAATGTGTGTCTTCTTCTTCGGAATGGAGACGCGCTGGAGTGGTGGACGGACTTCGACCGGACTGCGGAATCGTTTGCGACGTTCAGCAAAAAAGACGCGGCAAAGATACGGCGATGGCGCGACGAGTTCGTGACTGTGCTGGACGATATCCTTACGCCTGAAAGTCAGTCGCCGCCCATCCCTGGCGAGCAGCGCACCAAGCTTTTGGAACGGACCTCCGCGGGCCGTCGTCTGCTGGAGGTTAGCAAGCTATCGCCGCTTGAATTCGTCCAGAACGAGTTCGAACACCCTGTTGTACAAGCCGGCCTGCTGTTCTTCAACGGACTGCGCGAGGTAGATCTTCGCGCGCCCGGCTTTGGACACCACATTCCTGCATTACTCGCCAGCCGTCACAAAGCCCAGATGTGTATTGGCGGATCCGCCGGGCTGGCGCGAGCACTTGTATCGGCAGTAATGGAGAGTGGCGGAGAAATCCGTCTCGACACTACTCCGCGCAAAATCCATGTCGAAGATGGAAGAGCGACAGGCGTCGAGACTACGCGATGGATCTCTCTTCCGAGCTCGTCACTTTGTCGCCTCCGCATTGAATCCTGTTCAGACCTTTATTGAACTCCTCGACGCACGGATTCTGCCCTCCTCATGGAGAGAGAAGGCCGCTAGCTATCAATTCAATCTTCTTGCGCCGCTGTTTGCACTCAATGTCAATCTCAGGCAGGCGCCTGCCTATCTGGCCGCGGAACGCCGCCCCAGCTTGAATGAGGCTTTTATGATCATCCTGGGGCTTGAGCACTCGGCTCAGTTTCTGGATATCGTTGCGAGCCATGAGAGGGGAGAAATTCCGCAGACGGTGATGTGGGGTTCCTGCCCGACGAGGTTCGACCCATCTCAGGCGCCGGCAGGGTTCCACACTGCATTCATGTGGGAGAAGCTGCCGTACGGTCTGCGAGGTAATCCAGAAAACTGGGATCAGGAGCGCGAGAAACACGCTCGACGGATGCTGCAGACCTGGACCGAATACGCTCCCAATCTCGCTGACTCGCTTCTCGACTACTCTGCGCAGACACCGCTGACACCGAACGAACTCTTCCGAACATGCGAGGGGGAGACCTTTTGGTCGGCGCTCTGTCGAATGGCCAAACCGGCTATAATCGGCCCTTTGCCGGCGCTGGATGTTATCGAGCGTACATTCCGAATCTTTACCTCTGCGGTTCGTCCAGCCACCCGGGCGGTAATATCACCGGCCTTCCCGGATATAACTGCGCTCAGGTGCTGTTGGCCAGATCTGGGAATCGAACTAGAGTCGGTGTTCGGAAATCTGGTGAGGCCGCGATACTCTTAATCAACTCACTTTGTAGGATTTCCAGTAGCCATCGCAGCCGTGTCCGCGGCGCACATGGAACAAGCCGCTTCTCGGGTCAGCGATATAACCGCAGATCGAGTGCATGCCAACGGCGCCGTGGCGGCAGATCGCCGCGGAACCTCCATCGTGATCGGCGAGGATTGCCTTCACGCGTTCGACGGTCAGTTTGCCGAACGACTCGCGGATCAGTTTCCTCATACGATCCAGACGGGGGCACGAATCAGGAAGCGCGCTGTTCTCATATCGCGCGAACTCTTTCGTAATGTAGTGATTGGTATGCAGGCGGACGTCGGGGTGTGTATCGGGATAGATCGCGATACCTTCGGGCCGCACCTCGACGCTCGCGATATTGCCGGAGCCGTCACACAGGACAACGTTTGCTGCGGAACATGCACGATTTCGGTCGAGCAGATCTACGCAGTGACGAAGCATCCTTCTGCTCGAGAATAGTCCGCTTGAGTGGGTAGTGCGGCAGTCCGACACGCCACTCGAAGTTGTACAGCGCATTCGCAAAGTTCGCGACGCCATGTTCGTTCATGCCGGCATAACCAAGCTGACCGGCGAACGTGAGCATCACGGCCCGCGGCCTGCCATCGGTCGGTTTAACCGAGAGGACGATTGCGACATCGGCATACTCAGGCTCGAGGTCCTGATTCTGTCCTGCTAAAGTTCGTCCATCTGCCGTGGCCGATTTCCTCAAAGCGAAGGCAGTGCAACCACGATCAATCATTTTGGCTGCTTCGCCGCGCACCTGACATAACATTGCTTCGCTCAGACGTGATCTGTGCACCCTCTGCCAGACCCATGACCTCGTCCACATAGGCGCGATTTAATTTCTGGATCATCGGCAGGAACCGCATGGCGGCTGCGGCCAATTCCGCACGCGGCTTTCCGGTGAATCGTTCAATCCAGGAGATGTATTTCTGGATCAGCGGCGCCGCTTGTCTACCGTGCTGATAGCCCATCTCAAATGAGTTGCCCGAAACAGTGATGAGCGGAAACTCTTTTTCCATGAACGTTAGGAACCCCGCGACATTCCAGCATCATCCCACAGTGTCTGTTATGTTGTTGCCAGTATCATGCGCTGGGCCTGTTTTTTAGCGTTTTCCACGATAATGTTGCGTGCGGGTATTGTGGCCCAGCACGACTACGATGCGGTCACCGATGCTGTCGTCAGTTGGCGTCTGGAGCCTGGGACGTCCGTTGGGCAGAGCATCACGATTCCTTCAGGACCACACTCGTCGAAGGCGACCGGGTTCCGGGTAAAGCTTCAGCGGCTCGGCGATGCGGCCGATCTGGAATTTCGACTTGGCACTGCCAAGGGTAAGGCTGACGTTGCAAGCGGAAGCATTCGGGCCTTGACCATCTCTCCGTGGTTTGAGCACTGGTACGTGCGCGCATTTCGCAAAACCGGTTGCTCTGAATACCGGGAAGCTGTTTCTAGAACTCCGCCTGCCTGTGGAGAGCCGAGGCCGATACGAAGTGTTTGGTACCGCAACCGCGCCGATTGCGCGTCCGGAGTTCCAGTCACGATTTCAGTTCGTTGCAAACGTGAACCCGCAAGCTCCAACATCCGACCGCTTCGAAAATCCCGCGAATATCGACTACGGCGCGCAGACGCCGACGTATGTGGGCGGCTCGGCCTACGACAGCTCGAGTACGGATCTCCCGTCTTTCGATCTCGCGTTTCAGCTGTATTCACATAAGGCACCCGCCGATTGTGAAGAACGCTTCCAGTTTATTGAAGAGATCACGGGCCCGCTTTATCCGCGCAATCTTCGCGACCCCAATGCCCGTGCTTCTGATGGGGAAATTGCGGTAGATAGTTCCTGGACGCTTGAAGCTCCGACTCTACCGGAACCGGCCGCAACTGCCGCGAGTGAATTTCGTGAGTTCCTGGATAAGGCTATGGGAGCGCACCTCGGACAGAACGGCCGACATACGATTCAGCTCTCGATGGCCTGTGAGGGTGTCCCTGCTCGAAGTGAGTCCTTCCGATTATCTGTTTCTGCGGATCGGATCGGCATCTGCGGCTCAGATGCGCGCGGAGTGATGCGCGGGCTCTACCATCTCGAGCACTTGATGAAGCTTCGCCGCGCGCCGTTCCTGAAGCCCGGCGACGAGACTCGTCAAACGGTTCAATCGCCACGAATCACATCGGCGCCGTTTTATTCTCGCGCTGAGCTCGATGTTGCGGTCGATCCGTACACACCGGGTCTGCTTGGCCGCATCTCTCGTGCTGGGTTCAACGCAATTTGGGTATGGGGCGACATCGAAGACATTGCGCATTCGTCGGTTTATCCGGAACTCGATCATGGCGTCGCAGAACGGCAGAGGCGCCTCCGGATCTCATCGCTCGCGCGGCTCGTTACGGGATTGACATTTACCTTCAGCTCGGAAACCGGCCGCAGACTTCTGAGTTCTTCGCCCGGCACCCTGAAGTGAAGGGCGGCGAGATGCGGTGGTACGGCGGTTCAAACGTCCTCTGCACGAGCGTGGCGGAGGTGAGAGAGCACTTACGATCCGCTACTCGCAACCTGATGACGGCCGTTCCGGGGCTGAAAGGTTTCGTATACATTGTCGGCGGCGAAGGATTCCTGCACTGCTGGACTCGAGGGAATACCTGTCCCCGATGTTCGAAACGCACGCCGCAGGATGTGATCGCCGAGTTCAGCCGATCGCTATTCGAAGGAGCGCGCGAAGGAAACCCGGAATCTACTGTCGCCTTCTGGCCGTATAGCGCCTCGAACACGTGGTCTCGGGACGACACCACGAATCAAGCTCATCGCGAAGATGCCGAAAGGGATTACGCTCATGACCGAGTTCGCGAAAGAAGGCGCGATCTCCTTCGGCGATAAGACGATTCCGGCTTACGATTACTCGATCAGTATTGTCGGCCCATCGGACCGCTTCGTGACGCAGGGGGAACTCGCGTCGCAACAAGGACTCGGGTTCTGGATCAAAACGGAACACGCGATCTCTTTGGAGTTTATTGACGTACCGTATATACCGGTTTTCTTCCAATGGGCGGAGCGCTTTCGAAAACTGAGGGAGTCTCCTCACGCGACAGCGCAGTTCGATAATTGGATGCACTACGGCTTTACGCCGTCACTCGCCGCCGACGTTTTCTACTGGAACATTTGGTCCGATGCGCCCTCAGCCGAGCCGGTGCTGCATCCCTCGCACGCCGCACTTTCGGACGCGATGCGGAAGATGATGCCGTTCGCGCCTGGCAGCTTTTTAGTACCGCGATACATGAGTATCCGTTCTCCGGTTCTATGGCGATGGGTCCGATCCAGAAAGGTCCGTCGCATCCGCTCTTTTTCGACGCTGACTACAAGCCGGTTCATTCCCGTGGGCGGCAGTTCAAAAATGACCTGACCTGGACAGCCGATGGGGCCCGGAACTGGTAATCGCACAGCTTACGAGGATGCAGCGGTCGTGGTCGGAAGGTGTAACAAGCATGGCACGAGCCGTCGAACGAGCAGACCCCGCCGCGCGCTATAACGCCGAGCGGGAACTCGGCATTGCGAAGGCTCTGGAAACAGCGATCATCAGCACGCTTCATGTGACGCAGTTCCACACAGCACGAGAGCGTTTGCGTTCGGACGCTTCTGTGGAGACACGGCGGAACGCGCTTGAGGAAATGGCCGCGATTGGCCGCGCTGAGCTCGAGAATGCGCGCCAGGCTCTCCCTTGTGTGTGCGCGGATTCCCGCATCGGATATGCCAACAGCGGCAGGAACGATCAGGAAGGTGTGCCACGCGCAGGCATCTATTCTGCTGTCGCGATCCGGAAGAAGATTGCGCAGGTGCAGAGGGTACTCGACGTAGAGATACCGGAGGCACAGAAATTGCTTAATGCTTCAGCGGGGTCCAATCGAGCCAACGATCCAAAAAGGGATAAGCCTCAGTCCCGTTGACCATGTGCGGGCCGTTGAATCGGGCCACACGACCCTTTTCAGGAATTCCGAGCGCACGATACAACTCCTCGACCCGGGTCATCTCCGCATCGGCAAATCGCCTTGGCGCGATGATTACGCCATCGGTTGCTCCCGCTTCGATCATGAAGGCCCGAGGGGCGACAAGCATTGCGATTTCGGAGTGATTGAAACGCCGCAGAAGATCGAAGCTGAACATGTCGAGCACCGACGGGTAAAACAGGAAGGATGTGCCTTGTGTGAGGTCCGTTGTCTTTACATTCCAATCATTGAAATGACCGCTGCTAATGACCACCTTGAACCGCGGCTCGGCCGGTCCGGTCCACAGGGCGGTATATCCGCCATAGGAGAGGCCGTAGAATGCGAAGCGGTCCGAATCGACGAAGGGAAGCGTCGAAAAGAAATCGAGCATGCGGCTGAATTTTTTGACTTCGATCCCGACGATGGATTTGCCGAGAATGTGCGCTCGACGAGTAACCCGGTCGCGAGCGGCATTCGTCTGCGTCGAGATCATCGGGGCAAAGACGATATAGCCGCGCTTTGCGAGCGCCAGGCCGAATCGTGAGTAGACAGCGTCGGCCTTCGGATTCGCCTCAATTCCGAGCGCGTCTTCCGGTTTTCCCGCAAGGCCATGCTGGACGAACACAAGAGGCCTCTTCTCACCAGCCTTCATTCCTTTCGGGATGGCGAGAATGCCGTACGCGTGGACGCCCTCGTACAACCGCACAGATAGCCGATAAGCCGTAAGGTCGTCGGTATCGTAGACCTTGATGGTGCGCGCATCGAAGGGTCCCGGCGCCGTTCGGAAAGCGGCCGATCTGGTCGAGATAATCGTCGAGCTTCGGCTGTATCCACTTCCGGTAGTTTTCGATTGAACTGGTGTCGGGCTTCCAGGCGGCTTCGAGTGTGGCGTAGCTTTCGAGAGCGGCGTTTCGATACCATGCCTGCCATCCGCTGAATTGCGCGTTTGCGATTTGTGCCACGCGATCGGGGTCTATTGCCACGGTTCCCGATAGCTGCTCATTTGAGGATGTGTGGCCCAAAGCGGCGTCGAGTTCTCCGGCGAGCCCTCCAGGCTTTACAAGCCTCGCATGATTACCCGAGATGCGGGAGAACTCTCGTTCAGCGCCAGGCAGCCCACTTTCGAGCAGCAATCGGCACGGCGCTGCTAGCGAGGCCAAGCCGGCATCGCCGTATCGCAGAATGTTCCATATAATGCGATCTTCCGGTTCGTCTGGGAGATGGCTGCGCTCATTGAAATAGCTTCCAATCGATGCAGCAGCAAATCGGGGCTCGATTGCGGCGGAATAGAGAGCCAGCATGCCGCCCTGACCGGAACCCGCGACGGCGATTTTTGCTGTGTCGATGCCCGGCAACGATGCCAGGTATTCACGGGCAGCGAGCACCTGTTGCACCTCGCTCCCAATCAAGTGATGACCCGTTTGATAAGCAAGCCGGAACAGCCAGCTTCGATCGTTTGACCATGGTTCACTGAACGCCCTGCGTTGCGTGAAGAACGGAGCGTAAACGACGTAGCCCTTCTCCGCTAATTTGCGAGCGATTCGTTTCTCAACAGGCAAGCGCGGAGTTAAGCCGCTGATATCCGCGGCGGATTGATCTGCGTCGGCGATAACGATGACCGCCGGGCGCGACTTCCGACTGGGCAACCGGCTCGAACAGGATTCCGAACTGGCGAACCAGGGTACCGGCTGAGGCTCGTGTTGGAGGGGTTGTGCCGGTCGGCAAGACAGGCCACTCCACAAGACTGACTTTGATGGACCCGAGACTCCCCAACTCTTCCCGCTGCGGCCTTCTGAGGCAGAAAGGAATCCACCGCTCCGATCAGACGCCTGAGTTCTTTCCGCGCAGCGCCGGGATCGGCAGCAGTGCGCCGGTTATTCAGGACCGACTGGATCTCGGTATCCAGGTAGCGTTCCAGTTCGCCATACTGCTCGGCGGAAACGTCTGCGGGAAAGCTCCAGTGCGCTGTGCCGGGCAATACGTCAGGCTCGGCGGCGAGCAGCAAGCATCCACATAGCAGCAATAAACAGGCGATTCTCATGCAGTAAAGTTCCGTGCTATCTCATTGAGGGTTACGAGCGCCGCACGGCCATTCGAGGTACGTACTTTGCGGCAGATCATGTTAAGGGTTTTCATCTCGGGATCGACGACGCCGATGCACGAGGGATGCGCCAGGAAGTCGAAGGTCTGGCCACGTTCAATGGTCCAGTCCAGGACTCGCTCCAGGATCGCTATGAAGTCATCCAGTTTCCAACGGCCATTCCGGAAGGCTTGTATGTCGCTGACCGGGCTCATCGGGATATCGAGCAAACCAGTTTCCACGTAGCGGAAAGGTTGCGAGTTCGGCAGTTCTGCCTCGATGGATTTCCAGACATCCGGGCCGGGTGTTTGTCCGGCGATGCCCGCGGTGGTCTTCCGAGAGGTCGCGCTGACCCAGTTGAAGCCGTGACGTTGCAGCATGCGCTGCAGGTCCGCACGTCCGCGGAGCCCGTCGTGGAAACCACCGGGTGTTCGGAATCCCTGCGGTTCAATGCCGAGACGGTTTCGGATTGCAGCCGTTGTCATGCGGATGTTGTCATCGACGACGTCCGCAACCGTTTTCCCCTCGATCAGCCACGGCGCTCTTTTAAATCGGAACTGGATCTCGTCCGGCGTTTTCGCGAGCAGGTAAACGTGATCGTACGTGTGATTCCCGAGCGGGTGGCCGTCACGAACGATCTGTTGCGAGCCATCGGACGTCGGGCTGCTCGAAAACACGACCTACCGCGAAGAAGTGCATCAGGCCGCCATTGTCTCGGACGAGATTCGCCGCGCGCACAGAATAACGCTTTGCATCATCGTCGAGCAGACCCTTGGTGTAGTCCCACTCCGTGTCTTCCCAGCTTGGGAAGTTGCGGCTCATCTCGAGGTCGAACGTGATGGCGACTCGGGCGACCGGCGCCGTCCGGGCAGGAGCCAGGAAGGGTGTAGCTATGAGTTCTCGCCGCGTCACGTCGATTGCCCTCAACTCAGCATCTTCTGCACAACTTCACCGGCCACATCGGTGAGGCGGAAGTTTCGTCCCTGATGCCGGTACGTCAGCTTGCAAATGGTTAAGGCCGAGGCAATGAAGGATGGTCGCGTGCAAGTCGTGAATGTGCACCTTGTCCTCCACCACTTTCATTCCGAGGTCGTCCGTCTTACCGATCACCAAGCCGGGCTTGATTCCTCCGCCGGCCAGCAGCATCGTGAACGCATCGGGGTGATGGTCACGTCCGGTCTGATCTTCATGCCCGGGCGCAGTGGTCTGTGAAAGAGGCGTGCGGCCGAATTCGCCGCCCCAGACCACGATCGTGTCCTTTAGCATTCCGCGCTGCTTCAGATCGCGTATGAGCGCGGCTGAAGGCTTATCCGTAATTTCGCAGTTCTTCTTGTGCCCGCTCTCCAGGCTCGCATGGTCGTCCCAGCTTGCATGCGAAACCAAGACGAATCGGACGCCTCGTTCCACCAGCCGCCGCGCCATCAGACAATTTTGGGCGAATGCTGCCGTTGGCTCTTTGTTGACCCCGTAAGCTTCGAGAGTGGATGGACTCTCGGTTGCGAAATCAAGCAACTCGGGCGCTGCGGTCTGCATGCGGAAAGCGAGCTCATACGAGGCGATCCGCGATGCGATCTCCTTGTCTCCAGTTTCTTGCCGGCGGAAGTCGTTAAGCGTGCGGATAAGGTCGATTCGCGCGCGCTGATCTTCACGAGTCATACCCTGCGGGTTCGACAAGTATGGGATGGGGTCACCCGTCGAGGAGAATGGCACTCCCTGATACACCGAAGGCAGAAAGCCATTGGAGAAGAGTCCCGAACTGCTGCTGCTTCCGCGGCCCGACGACAGAACGACGAACCCCGGAAAATTCTGCGATTCACTGCCAAGACCGTAGAGCAGCCACGATCCCATGGAAGGCCTGCCCACCAGCGGACTGCCGCAGTGTAGAAGAAGTTGGCCGGGATGATGGTTAAACTGATCGCTGTAGATCGACCGCACCATGCACAGATCGTCCGCGCATGATGCAAGATTGGGAAGCCAGTCCGAGAAAGACATTCCCGAGGCGCCGTATTGACGAAACGGGCGCCGGCTCGCCCAGACTTTTGCGGTTGGCTTGATGAACGCAAAGCGCAGGCCTTTTTGCATTGATTCCGGCAAAGGCGCGCCGTCGAGCTTCGCCAAATCGGGCTTCGGATCGAACAGGTCCAGTTGACTGGGGCCGCCTTCCATAAAGAGGAAGATGACGTTCTTCGCCCGCGCTGGAAAGTGTCCTGCTTTTGCGGCGAGCGGGTTATCGACTGGCGCCGCGCTGGCATCGCGGGACAGCAGTTGCGAGAGCGCCATGATGCCGATGCCGCAGGCAGTGTCGCGCAGAACGTCGCGGCGTCGAAGGATTTTTTGATAGTCGGTATACTCCACTATTCCCTCGTGATGAATTCGTCAAGGTTGAGCAAGGCACTGCTCACAGCGGCCCAGGCCGCCGCTTCTGCTTCATCAAAACCCGCCGCGGTCGCGCCTGGGAACACTCGCAAGTGCGGGCGCGTTCTCTGTTGATCGAAGTATTGCCCGATTGCTTCCACTTCCGCTTTGCTTGGGTCGCGGCCCAGTGTCCAATGAAAAGCAGTGTTTAGGCGTGACCGGAAATCAGGCGCTGCGGATGATTTAAGGATTCGCAATGCAAGCGCCTGAGCCCCTTCGAAGAAGACAGGGTCATTCAGGAGTTCGAGTGACTGCAAAGGGGTTGTCGATCGCTCACGGCGCGTGCAGGTGACGAGCGAGTTCGGAGCATCGAAGAGCATCAGTTGCGGGTACGGGATCGAGCGCTGGAAGAACGTATACAAACCTCGGCGATATCTGTCCACTCCTTCGCTTTGCTCCCATTTCGCGCGATAGGCAACCTTCACCAGCGAAGCGGGCATAGGGGGTCGTACGCTCTTCCCTCCGATCGCAGGATTCAGGAGACCACTCGCCCGCAACATCGCGTCTCGGATGAGTTCGGCGGGAAGTCGAAGCCTGGTTTGGCGCGCCAGTAGGCGATTCTGCGGATCGCGCTGTTCGAGATCGGGGCGGCTATGCGAAGACTGACGGTATGTCGAAGACGTCACGATCAACTTGATCATGTGCTTCACATCCCAGCCTGAATCGACAAATTCGGCTGCGAGCCAGTCGAGCAGCTCGGGGTGCGATGGGCCGTCGCTACGTTTGCCGAAATCTTCGGACGTGATGACTAGGCCCTTGCCGAATAGTTCCTGCCAGATTCGGTTTACAGCAACACGCGCAGTGAGGGGATTTTCAGGCGACACCAGCCACTGCGCGAGAGCGAGGCGATCGTGTTTCGACTTTGGAGGAAGGGGAGGAAGGACCGCTGGCGTGTCCGGTTGCACCTCGACTCCGGGATTTCGGAAATCGCCGCGGATGTGCACAAATGTTTTCGGCGCGTTTCGCATCTCCGCAATGGTCGGCGCTTCGCTCAATTGAGGATAGGCGGCATCAAGGGCCTCGAATGCCGGAAAGCCTTCACCGAACTTCAATGCTTTCAGTTCGGGCTCGTTGGCTAGCGGCCCGGAGCTTTTCAGAAACACGCGCGTCAATCCATGGGCCTGCTTCCATGTCCTCTTTTCGGGTGGTGTTTTCAGGATTTCCCAACCGTGATCGAGATACACACGAACATAATCGAGATTCTGGGTCCATTCGAGACGTTCCTCGGGATTCTCCATGGCGCGCAGAAGTTCCCGTTCCCACCGGGGTTGCAATTCGGAGATTTTGTATCGCCCAAGCAGCTCTGACAGCTTCTTTTGGTATTCAGGCAGTTTCCCCAGATACGGACCGACTTCACCCGGAATCGGATCCGGCACATCAACTTCTTCGGCGCTGTTCATGAATGCGAACAACTGGTAATAATCACGCTGCGTGATCGGATCGTATTTGTGATCGTGACAGCGCGCGCACTCGATGGTCAGCCCCAGCCAGACGGTGCCCACGGTGTTCGTTCGATCCATCACCTGCTCATCGCGCAGCTGGTCGACATCGATGCCGCCTTCGCGGCTGGTCAGGGTATTGCGATGGAAGCCGGTCGCGGCACGCTGTTCGATTGTTGCGTTGGGCAGCAGGTCGCCGGCTATCTGCTCAATCGTGAACTGATTGAACGGCATATTGCGATTGAAAGCATTGATCACCCAGTCGCGATAACGCCACGCATTCAGGCGAATGCTGTCCTGCTCGTAACCATCGCTGTCCGCGTAGCGGGCGAGATCCAGCCAGTGCCGGCCCCATTTTTCGCCGTAATGCGGCGAGGCGAGCAAACGATCCACCTGCCGCTCCCAAGCCTCTGAAGACCGATCGTTCAGAAACGATTGGACGTCCTCCGGCGCCGGCAGGAGACCTGTCAAATCGAGGGAGACGCGACGGATAAGTGTTCGTGCGTCCCGCTGCCGGTGAAGGCGCGATTCCCTCATTCTGCAGCTTTTCGCGAATGAACGCGTCGATTGCGTTTGCCGTTGTTTTTGGAACTGATGGCCGACGAACCGGCTGAAACGCCCAGTGCGTCGACCGAGGACGAGATGTGATAGAACTTGCGGCGCCCGCGACCGGCCAGACTGCGCCCGAGTCGATCCACTCGCGAATGTTCGCAATCTCGTCCGCAGTGAGTCGTGGACCCGACGGAGGCATGACTCGGCCTTCACGGCCACTCGTGATCATTTCAATCAGCCGGCTTGCGGCGGCATTTCCCGGAATGATCACCGGTCCTGAGTAGCCGCCCTTCAAGGCTTGCTCGCGATCATCGAAACGCAGCCCTCCCATCTGCTGTGCCGTTCCATGGCACATGATGCAGCGTTTCTGTAGCACAGGACGGATATCCCGATCGAAATCCGGATTGGCTTTCAGAATCGCTGAACCAAAGCAGAGAACCAGGAGCCATAGTTCATAGAGCGCAGGATACAGGGCGGAAGTACCGCCCATCGACCTCTAGAACTTATATGTTAATGAGAATTGAACCTGGCGCGGCGGTCGCGTACTGCTGATTCGACCCGCGTTCACATTAGAGATCAAGGTCGTGGCTGTCGCGGGTCCCCACTGTGTATGGTTGAACGCGTTGAACAGATCCGCACGGAACCTTAACTGTCCGCGTTCGATGGGAGGCACCGGGAAGGCTTTTGCGAACCCGAGATTCCAGTTATTAATACCAGGATCGGTATACACACCCATGTTGGAGTTTCCGAATGTGCCGAACGCCGGCTGGGTAAAGCAGTTGGGATTGAACCACTGATTTCGGTCACGGCCACCCGGAACTTCGCGAGCATCACAGATTCGATTCGGCATTGCTCCGTAATTCGTCTGCGATGTATCAACCGTGGTAACCCAATTCGGAGCACCGCTGGTGAAGTCAGTAGAGCCGCTGAAAATCCAGTCTCCGAGAACGGCTCGTCCGACGCCTGTGTTCATGAAGCGCTTCCCTTTGCCTGCGGGGATTTCGTATGTGAAGGCATTCACGAATCGGAAACGCGGTGTCAGACGAGCATCGCCCTGCCAGATGTACGGGTAGTCACCGTGAACGTTTCCCTGATCGCTGGTTCCAAGATACGAACTCACGATGTTCTTGGCATACGTGAAGCTCGATTGGACGGTCAGTCCATGCCAGTAGTTGTTGTGAAGCGAAACTGCGACTCCGTTATATCGACCATACCCGATCGGCGCCCAGGTTCCGATGACTCCCCACTGAGGGAAATGGCGGCGCTGGTTGATACTCAAGCCGGCATAGGGACCGACTGGAAGCGCCGGCGGGTTTACATCGATGAACTGGGGTAGATGAATGGCGTGTGTGCCCTGATAGGAAATCTCAGCCGCCCAGTCAGAGCCCAAGCGCTGCTGAATACTCGCGGACCATTCTTGCACTGACGAAATCGGGATGTACGACCGTACGAAGCGGAAAGTGCTCAGCGGGTTGCTGTTCGGTTGTGGAATGGCTGTCGCGCCAGGGAAGGGGAAGTTGCCCTGTACCTGAAGGCTCGGCACCTGATCGCTGGCCGCAGTCACTGGTTCGTAGCGAAGCTTGAATGGACCGACGGCGCTGCTGATATCTGAAAACTGATTCGTGTTGGTGTTGCCGTCATAGTAGATGCCGTAGGCGGCGCGGAAGACAGTGCCTGGCGTGACGGTGTACGCAAGGCCAAATCGTGGCGCGAAGTTCTTGTTGCCTTGCGTATAGCCGGTTTCGGGCACATTTGGATTCAGCGGCGCCGATCTTGCCGTAATCTTTGCTTGGATCGAGGTAGTCCAGCGGATTCTGCAGAACGTACTGTATTTCGCCCTTTGTCTCGTCGAACGTGGCAACGGTGTGGCGAGGCACGAACCACGGGGCCCAGTATTCGTATCGCAGACCGTAGTTGAGCGTCAGACGCTGGCTCACGCGCCAGGAATCCTGCGCGTAAGCGCCGTAGTAGCGCTTATGTCCGCGATATGCCGCTGCGTTCAGTTGGAACAAGCCATTTAATGCTGTGCCAAGCAAATAAGACGCGAAGGCATTGCCGCCCTTCTCTGCCGCGCTCAGGCCTGCACATCCGGAAGCGCCATCGGGGCACATCGCGGTTGCTGCCTGCGTAAAGGTAAAAGAGCCTTTATCGTTCGATTGGTTGTTGTAGTAGAACCGCCTTTCGATCGCCTGAAAGCCGAACTTGAAGCTATGGCGGCCTCGAACGTGTGTGAGGTCGTCAGCGAAGTGGTAGATATTGTCGGTTCCCTCCAGATAAAACGATAGGGATGAGTTCATGCTGTAGCCGTTGCCGAAACCGGGTCCGCCGCCCAGGCCGGACGTGTTCAGAAGCCCGATCGCAGCCGCTGCGTCCGGCACACTTGTATCTTTTGCGTACAGCCAGTAGGGCCTCGCATAGCCGAACATGACATCGTTTACCGTAGCGGCGGAGAATACCTTAGTCCAGTGAACCACTGCATTCTGGTCGCGCGAATTCTGCACCAGTCCCGCAAGACTTTCCGGCGACTGAGTGGTGGAAGGATTCACCGTTCTCCCATAGCGGCCATAGATACGGCTGTTCGTCGACTGGGCATAGTCAACACGTATCAGTCCCTGATCGCTGTCGACGATGGCGCGCGACGTCCCCACATAGCGCGGGATGCCGTCGATCGACCGTGTTTGGGTGCAGCACATAATCCTGCAGGAACTTCGCTGTCACAGGATCTACACAGGTCGGACGGGGCGCGCATAAGGTCGTGGGACCCAGCGGAATCTTGTTCCCGGGAAATGGCTGACGGATACCGGTCCGCGAATCGTACTGGTAGGGGTTATAGATGATCGGAGTCGGGAGGAACACACCCGTTCCGGCGCCTGGGGGATGAAAGTTGGAAAAATCTCCGCTTCGAATGTCTTCGGGAGGAGGCGACAAAGTCGTGACGGATGACTGCCTAACGCGTAACCCCTCATAAGCGGCAAAGAAGAATAGCTTGTCTTTGAGAATGGCGCCTCCGCCTGCAGCGCCATACTGGTTTTGCCGATACGGCGGCTTTGGTCGGCCGCTCAAGTTCGAAAAGAAGTAGTTGGCATCCAGTTTGTCGTTGCGGAAGTACTCGTAAGCCTCTCCGTGCCACTGATTGCTTCCGCTTCGCGTGATGACGTTCACTGCCGCGACGCCATTCCCTACTTCCGCATTCGTACTCGATACATGAATTCTCACTTCCTCAATGGCGGACGGAGGTTGCTGAATCGTAGACTGGCGGTAAACAGAGCTCTGAATGTTCACGCCATCAATGGACACATTCGTCGCCGAATCGCGATTGCCCGCGGAGAAGATACCGGTAGGCCGGAACAACTGGCTGGAAGTATTGTTTCCGAGAACTGCGTTCGAAGCAAAGCCGGCGAACGAGAGCTGACTTCCGTTGTTTTGCAAGGAAACGTGAGGCAGCATGACCGCAAGATCGAAGAAGTTGCGACCATTGAGAGGGATGTCATTTACCAGACGGCTTTGCAGGACGCCTCCGATCTCTGCATTGGATGTCGACAACAACTCGGCGCCTGCGGCCGAGACGGTGACCGAGTCGGAAGTCTGCCCAACTTCCAGAGTGACATCGACCTGCGCGCTTTCTGAGACCTGGGCGACGCGGCCAGTCACCTCGGCTTTTTTGAATCCGGCGTGGGTGATCGTTACATCGTACGTGCCCGGAATAATGGAAGGAAATGCGTAAAATCCGGATTCGTTCGTGATGATTGTTCGAGATTCATTCGTGGCGGTGTTCCGAATGATCACTGTGGCGCCAGGAACAGCCGCGCCGCTTGCATCGGTGACCAACCCGCGAATACTCGTGGACGTTTCAACCTGGGCCAGCAACATCCCGCAAAGGCTCAGGGAAGTTAGTACCTCGAAAAGACGTCTTCGCATTGAAGTGACTCTCTCCTGGTGTTACAGGACGATAGAACGAATCGAACTGAAGCGTCAAGCGTAAAGTTTTCTCGAAATCGATCTAAGTTTTAGATAGATGCTGCGGCGCCTTCAGCGCCCCAGATGTTTGCGCAGGAACTCGAGTGTCCCCTGCATGTGCATCATGTGTGGGCCATTGAAGTATTCGAATTCAGTCCTGTCACCGATGCCCATTTCGTCGTAGAAGCGCTTTACGGGCGCATACTCAAGAGCGACCCACTCGTCGATGCCCACTCCGTCGCGGTGTCCTCGCTCCACCATGAATGGCCTCGGCGCCATCAGCTTTGCCATCTCGGAATGGTTTGCAACACTGCCGAGATCAAACTCATCCATCTCCCACTCACCCGTAAACATGTAGCTGAACGGGTGTTCCGTAGTGGTCACCTTCGAGATCCACTCGTTGTAATCGCCGGAGCAGATGCTGAGAGCATAGCGCTCAAGCAGCGGCGGCACGCGCACGGCTGTTTTGCCGCCGTATGACAAGCCGTAGAAACCGATTTTTGAAGAATCTACATACGACAGCGATGAGAGCCAGTCGAGCATGCGATCATGCTGAGCGAGGATGAACGAGAACAAGGAGAGCCCGAGAGGATTCGCAAGCCGATTGATGGGGCGGAAGTCGCCGATATATGGGTTCTGCGGCATGTACACGACATAACCGCGCTCTGCCAGATCGGGAGCCGACGTTCTGATAGTAATGAAAGTTGCCCGTGAACGATCCATCGGGTTTGCGGTCGATCTCCGGACACGCGAACATGTCGGTGGGCCGTCCTTCGAGGCCATGTTGCGCAACCACAACAGGGCGTCGTTCGTTCGGACTGATTCCCTTTGGGACGAGCAGTACGCCGTATCCGAATACGTCGGGCGCCACATCGTATACAACTTCATATCCATCCCATCGCGGATCTGTCCATGATTTGCGAGTGCGCACGTTGAGCGGGACGGATGACTTTGGAAGCCGTCCGATGGGGCCGTCCCACAGTTTCGATCGAAACTCCGGCGCTATCGCATTCCACTGCTCCGGTGTCAGATGTTCCGTTTTGGCCCAGAGCGCCTGACGCACAAACCACGATTTCCGAACCACTGCCTGGGAAAACGCAGCCAGCTCATCGAACTGCCGGTGTTGGCGTTGATCGCTCTCGCGAACGGGGATCTGGATTTTTGCGGCGTCTCGCTGTGGAACGGAAAGTGCCTGCATAAACGCAGGCAGCGCATCCGTCTCGAGCCGCACAGCCGCGGAGGGTCGCAGCCGTTGCAGTCTCTGAAACTCGGATTCGATTTCCCCAGCCGAATACGGGATGAGTTTCATCGGCGCCGCGCCGCGACGTTTCGGATCGTTCGTTGATGGACCGTCCCAAACAGGACCCGGATTACGGTCCACAATGATGGTCTTCACCTTCGCCATCGCGAGCAGCTCCGCATCGCCGAAATCGGACAGCAGGCCGAAGATGTTGCGGTAGAGCGGCTGCGACGCCAGCTTCTCCCGCGGACCGAAATACCCGGAAATGCCGACCGCCTGAAGTCGGCTGTCGAGCGCTGCGGCAAACGTCGCGATAGCTCCGCCCTCGCCATAGCCCCAGATTCCGATAGGCTTTGCCGACTGGCGGGCGAAATAGTCAATCGCCGCCAGCGCTTTCTCAGTTTCGTATCCCCATAGGGTCCGTCCGACCTCGAACGACATGCGATACAGAAACTCACGATGCGGCTGGTTCGTCATTCGGATGGCCGGATTGCCCGACCATGTGTCCTGGCGATTGATGAGCACAGGCGAAAGGACTTCACAGCCCGCGGCCGCAAGCTTTTGACTGACGTCGAACTCTTCGGGTAACTGATCGGCATCCGGGATGGCGACAACACGGGCTTTCGGCTCGCCTGACGGTGCAAACAGCAACCCTTCCGCAGTCATGCCCGCGGTTACCGGCCAGCGGACGGCATAGACTTTATACGCGCCGGCATCGGCAAGCAGAGCAGTCTGCCTGGCTGTCGCAATCAGCTCCGGCGCATCGAAAGACGTTCGCACATCGGTCGCGCCCAGGATATATCGCAGGCGTTCGACGGACGGCTTGCGAGTAGATACCGAAGCAGCGGTTGCTCGCTCCAGATGTCGGATGATTCCATCGACCATCTGCTCCGCTATATCGCCACTCATTTCGAGGCGCGCCGTGCCTGGCAGTTGCTGTGCAAGCGAGCCCAGACACGCCAAAAGCAGTAGCTAGTGCACATCGCATGAGGGCCGAGTATAACAGAGCGAATCGATCTCAAAATTCGATCCGTGCTGCTAATTCCTGGATTTTTATTCATGCTCAGACTTCAAGTAAACTTGGGAGCCATGAATCGTAGGACGTTTCTGATGACGGCCGCAACACAAGCTCGTGTGATCGGCGCCAATGATCGTGTTCGCGTCGGAATCATCGGTCCCGGCGGACGCGGACGTTACCTTATGGGAGAGTTTAAAGAATTCGGGGCGGAACTCGGAGCCGTCTGCGACGTTTACACGCCGAATCTCGAAGCAGGCCTGAAGATCGCCAGTCCCGGAGCCGAGAGCCACAAGGATTACCGCAAGCTTCTGGACAATAAATCGCTCGATGCGGTGATCGTTTCGACGCCAGATCACTGGCACGCAAAGATGGTCATCGACGCAGTGCACGCGGGCAAGGACGTGTATGTGGAAAAGCCGATGGCCCACAAGATTGACGAGGGCTTTGCCGTCATCGATGCAGTTCGCAAAACCAACCGTGTCGTCCAGGTCGGGACCCAACGCCGAAGCGCCGAGTTGTTCCTGCAAGGCAAGAGCATCATGGATTCCGGTCAGCTCGGAGAGGTGCACCTCGTTAATTCGCAGTGGCTGAATCATACAGCGAATCTGCGCCAATCCAAGCTGCAGGGCGATCTTGACTGGAATATGTGGCAGGGCAGCGCGCCGAAACACGAACTCGATCCGCAGCGTTACTTCAACTGGTATTACTACTACGACTACTCGGGCGGGCTCATCGTCGGCCAGGCGGCGCACATCCTCGACTGCATTCAGTGGTACATGAACTCGAACGGTCCGTTGACGGTGACATGTTCCGGCCTAAAACCTGACCTTCCGGGAGTCGACATTACAAATACGGCAACGATTCTGGTCGAGTTCCCAGAGAACTACCAAGCCACATTTTCGCTAGGATACAAGGCCATGACGTACAGCAGCACCAACGATCAGCTTCAGCAGTTCCATGGAACAAAGGCTCGGTTCGACGTTGGTCGTGAGTCGTATACTCTGTGGCCGCAATCTACGGCCGTCGACATGAAGCCTGGCGTTAGCCGGAGAGAGCCGGGCAGCTTCGGCCGCGCAGCGCCCGCGCATGTCCGCAACTTCCTTGAATGCATTCGTTCGCGGAAAGATCCGAATGCGCCGGTTGAAGCGGGACAGGCGACAAACATCGTCCTGTGTATGGCCATGCAGTCTTTGCGCGAGGGACGCCGGCTGAAGTGGAACGCCGCTGCGCGCAAGGTGGAGGCATAAACTATCGGACCGTCGTCTTAAACAAACTGATCAATTCAAGTAATAACCGAGGTTGGTAGTTCGACTTGTGAGTTACCAGCCCGATGTCGCGCGTCAGCGGCTCATCCGCGAGCCGGAGATACTTCAGTTCACCGCGTTTCGCTTCATCGGCAACCGCCGCGAGGGGCAGAATGCTGACCCCCAGATTGATGCGAACAAGCGGCCGAATGCTGGCGATGTTCTCCGATTCCATTGCCACTTCGGGTTGAATACCGATCCGGCGGAAGTAATCGTCGATCAGTGTCCGCGTGGTCGTGCCCGGATTGAACAGAATCATTCGAAGGCTCGCGAGTTCTGCCGAGCGTATCGTGCGGCGGTGCGCCAGGTTTCGATTTCGCGGGCTGGCTACCAGCACCATTTCCTCCCGGGCGAACGGCACGACATCCAGGTCAGGAGAATTGACGGGCAGTGTAACGACGCCTACGTCCAGAGCTCCATCACGAACCTTCGGCAGGATAACATCGGCAGGCGCGGTCTGTACCTGAATGTCCACCTTCGGGAAGCGCTTTTGAAATTTTTCAATAACTGGCGGCAACAGGTATATGCATGCCGTCATTCCGCTGCCGATTCGCAAGATGCCCCGGTTCAGCTCGCGAAGATCGGCGATCTCCAGCGATGCGTTTCTGAGCTCCTGGAAAATGCGATCGGCGTACCGCAGCATAACCGTTCCGGCGGGCGTGAGAAAGACCTTCTTGTTGACGCGTCTGAAAAGCTTCTCTCCTAACTCGTCCTCGAGCAGTTTGATCTTGCGGCTGATTGCCGACTGAGCGACATTCAACTGCCGTCCGGCCAGGGTGAAACTCGAGTTCTCGGCAACAGCGCGCACCATCTCAAGCTGTCTCAGATCCATAGTAGGTTCATATCATAAATAGATTGATTCCGACATTTCTGTGAATTTGACGCACGCATCTGCCGCTGTTACGCTTAGGGTCCGAATCCATGAAGATTACCGATCTGCGGACCAGAATCTGTGCACCTTGGGTTCCGCAACTGCGTTCTGGTTACAGTCGAAACGGATGCCGGGATCACCGGTATCTCAGAGACGGTGATGAAACGCAGGACGCTCACCATCGAGCAGTCCATATTGCAGCTCAGACGTTATCTGATAGGCAAAGACCCCACCGAGATCGAAGACCACTGGGAAAAGATGTACCGGGATTCCTTTTGGGTCGGTGGCGCGATGCATGCCACCGCGATCAGTGCCGTTGATTGCGCGCTATGGGACATGCTGGCGAAGAGCTTGGGCTCCCCGTTTACAAACTGCTTGGCGGTCCCACTCGGCGGCGAGTACCCGTTTACTGCCACTGCCCCGGAGGCGCGACTCCAGAAGCGTTTGCAGCGAACCTGAAAGCGTGCAAGGCGCGCGGTTACCACTCGGCAAAAACGACTCTCCGGTCTTCTATGGCGTAAAGAACGAAACCGAGACAGGATACTCGGGAACCAATGGCCACATCGATAGATCGTGGAAAGAAACCGAATACCTGAACCCTTCCGTCTTCCCGCGAATTCGCGAGTTTTTCGAAGCGGGCCGGGAAGCCGTCGGTCCGGATTTCGGCATTGCCGTCGATTGTCACGGCCGTCTCAACATGAAAGCTGCGATTCGTCTTTGTCGCGAGTTGGAGGACATCAATCTGATGTTCATTGAAGAGCCTGTGCCGCCTGAAAATCATCGACGTGCTCGCAGAAGTGAACCGGAGCACAACCGTTCCTATCGCGGCAGGCGAGCGTTGGGCAACGATTCACGGTGTCCGACCATTCCTCGAAGCGCAGGCAGTCGACATCCTGCAATGCGACATCGTGAATTGCGGCGGGATCACAGGCCTGAAAAAGATTGCCGCCATGGCGGAAGCGCACTACATTTCGATGGCCCCGCATAATCCGAATGGCCCGGTTGCTACTCTGATCAATTTGCAGTTCGCTGCTTGTATTCCGAATTATTACCAGCTGGAGACAATCGGTTCCGAAGCAGACTGGCAGCTCTGGCACGAGCTTCTCGATAGCAACATCGGCCTTGATGATGGAACTCTTGCGGTTCCGTGCGCGCCCGGTTATCGGGATCAAGCTGAAAGAAGAGTCGCTCGACCGTTTCCCGTATGTCGCGCAGGACGGCTGGCGGTAGTAGTGAGAGAGGACGGCAAGATCACATGGGTCGTTTGCGGACTATTGCTTGCGGCCACCGTGCTGAACTATCTTGATCGCCAGGTTCTATCGCTGACCGCCGAAAAAATCATCGCCGAGTATCACACGGACAAAGCCGGTTTTGGTGAGCTGATCGCTGCATTTCGTTTTTCCTATGCAGCCGTGCAGGTATTCGGCGGCTGGATCGTAGATTCGTATCGGGCCCCGTATCGTCTTTTCCGCCGCTGTGGGCGTTTGGTCGTGCGCCGGGATGCTTACCGGAATGGCGGCCACATTTCGCGAGATGTGGGCGTGCCGTTTCATGCTTGGAGTGGGTGAAGCCTTCAATTGGCCATGCGCATTGAAAACTACGGAGGCGCTGCTGGAGCCGAAAGACCGTGTCCTTGCAAATGGGATTTTCAACAGCGGGACCGCGCTGGGCGCGATGATCGCTCCCGTTCTCGTGACGGTTCTGACGCTGCGATTCGGATGGCGGTCGGCATTCCTTGTAACGGGCGCTGCGGGATTCCTTTGGATCGTGCTCTGGCGGGCATTCACGTCGTCGCGAGCGGGCGTTCTTCGTGGACGCAGAATTCCGATCATGCGCGGTGCCGGGAGTGTTCGCATCCATCGTTCGAAAGCGCGATTTTTGGCTGCTCGCCAGTTCCGCCGTTGTCGTAAATAGCGTTAGCTATTTTCTTGCGGACTGGATTCCGCTCTATCTCAAAACCGAACGGGGCTTCAGCTTCGCATTTGGGAATATGTTGTCGATGCTCGTGTACGGTGGGCTCGATGCCGGGAATCTGCTGGCAGGAGCTTTCGTGCGGGGCGCGGCGACACAGGGAATGGACGTGGGAACTGCGCGCAATCTCGCGCTTGGTACTTAGCTGTGTCCTGATGACCTCCGCGATCGGTGTTGGGTTCGTCACGTCGGCCTATGTTGCCCTGGCGCTGCTGGTATTGACTGCGATCGGAGTTGCGGGTTTTCTGGTTATCTATCTGACGCTCGTCCAGGAACTCAGTCCGATGCACACCGGCGCCGCGGCGGGAATGCTCGGAGGGATGGGCAACATGGCGTACGCTCTGGTCAGTCCTCTGATCGGCAGACTGGCGGATGTGAATCAATCCGGAATCACCTTTCTTCTGATGGGATCACTTCCCTGGCTGGCGCTGATCAGCATCCTTCCGGTTGCGCGCCGATCTTCTTATCGCGGAGTCAAAGAATAATGCCTTATCCGTTGCAATCGTTCCGCGGAATCTTTCCCGCTGCACTCACTATGTTCGATGCCGATAACAACATCGATGAAGCGCGAACTGCAAAGCACTGGGACTGGCTCATTCGTCAGGGTGTTGACGGACTCGTCATCGCCGGCACCAGCGGAGAGTTCATTGCGCTCGAAAATCATGAAAGGGTACGGTTGTTCGAGCTCGCGAAAGACGTAAACGACGGGCGCGTGCCGCTGATCTTCGGCACAGGGCACTACAGCACGAAGCTCAGCATCGAGATGAGCGTCCGCGCACAGGAACTGGGCGCTTCAGCCATCATCGTGATCCTTCCGTATTATCAGAAGCCATCGAAATCCGCTGTGATTCGCCACTTCCGTGAGGTCCGCAAGGCTGTCGATCTGCCCCTGATGCTGTACAACAATCCGGCCAACTCGGCGTGCGTTGACCTGACGCCGCGTGAGGTGGCTGAACTCGTGGAACAAGACATCCTCCACATGGTGAAGTCCACCTATGAGAGCGTAGTGCCTGTGCACGACCTCCAGTATCTCGTTGGCGATAAGATGGCCATCTTTTATGGCTCATTTCAGGCTGCGTTTGAAGCTATGTGCGCGGGCGCCCATGGCTGGATAAGCGGAATTCTGAATGTTGCGCCGAGGGCGGCCAGACAAATGTACGATGCGGTCGTTCGAGATAATGACGCAGCTTACGGCCGGCGGATATGGAACCGGCATCTTGCCGCTCGTGCACCTCTATACGCATCAACTGATCGGCCCGGCGAGCGACCTGGCAACCTATCGTTCCATTCTGAACATGTGGGGGCTGGAAGGCGGGTACTCGCGGAATCCCTTTTATCCGCTCGATGAGCAGCAGGAAGCCCGACTTCAGGAGTCACCTCAAAAGACAGGCTGGCTCGATCCTGAACACGCGCTCGATAGGGTCTAGCATGCGAATCGGTGTCATCGGCTACGGAGCAGTCGCCGCGGTTCACGTTAAAGGACTGCACGGCTGGGGCGCGGACCTACATACGATCTTCGGCCCCGAACCGGAGAGAGCCAGAGCCTTTGCAGACGCGCATCATGTGCCAAATTCAACGGCGGCGCTGGACGAATTGCTGGACCAGTGCGACGCGGCGATTATTGCCTCGCCCAGCGGTCGCCACTTCGAACAGGCGCAGGCTGCGTTACGTGCCGGCCGGCATTGTCTGGTGGAGCTGCCCGCATGTTTCTCCGCTGCGGAGGCCCGTACGCTTGGCGCGTTGGCGAGTGCAGCGGAGCGTACACTGCAATGTGCGCATACAACCAGGTTCCTGTCCGGGATTCTGCGGCTCGAAAACTGGGTGAAGAGCGGCCTTCTTGGAGACATACGCCACGTAATCAGCATGCGCGCCATACCGCCTCGACGCCGGAGCTGGATTGATGACGCCATCCTGCATCACGCAGCACACCACATCGATCTTCTGCTGCACTGGTTCGGGGATGTAACGCCTGTCGCGTCTGTCGCTCACCCCAGGATCGAAGGCGCACAGGACGCTGCTCTCGTAGCAAGGCTCCCGAACGGCGCCCCTGTTAACCTCAGCGTAAGCTATACATCCCGACTCCAGGAGACGCGGCTCACGGTCGTTGGAAGCGACCACACCGTGACAACCGATGGCTTCGGTTTTACTCAATCGGAGGCCGCTGAATTCGCATGGGAGAGCGATCCCCAGGAGTGTTACGAACGCGCCATCCAAGTGCAAGATCGGGCATTCATCGAGGCCTGTTCGGGCGGGCCGGGAGGTGTGCCATGGCAGGAGACGTTGCGTCTCGCAGAATGTCTTGACTTGTTTCGATGTAATGGCGGAGGAAGCTTATGAAGATAGGATTTGCTGGCATCGGGATCATGGGCGCGCCCATGGCCCTCAATCTGATTAAGGCCGGACACGAACTGCATATCTACAGCAGGTCGGGAAAACGATGTGAGACGCTCATAGCCGAAGGCGCCGTACGAGAGGACTCACCGGCTGCTGCCGCGAGCGCATGCGATGTGTTCATCTCCATTGTCTCGGACACTCCCGATGTCGAGCAGGTGTTGTTCGGCAATGGCGGCGCATCGGAAACGCTCCGGCCCGATACCGTTGCCATCGATATGAGCACGATATCTCCCAGGGCAACGGCCGAGTTTGCCGGGCGGCTTGGGCGTAAGCAGGTCGCGCTGCTCGACGCGCCTGTGAGTGGGGGTGAAAAGGGCGCTATCAATGCGACTTTGTCAATTATGGTCGGCGGTGATCGCAAAGCCTATGATCGCTGCCTGCCTGTGTTTCAAGCCCTCGGAAAAACGATTGTCTACGCTGGGCCGAGCGGCTCTGGTCAGAAGACGAAGCTGGTTAACCAAGTCGTCGGCGCCCTCAATATCCTCGCTACCGCAGAAGGGCTAAGACTCGCAAAAGCGTCAGGGCTAGATCTGCCAACTACGATTCAGGCTGTAGGGTCGGGCGCAGCGGGCTCCTGGGCTTGGAACAATCTCGGTCCGAAGATCTCGGTGGACGACATGGCGCCCGGCTTTATGATTAACCTGCAGCAAAAAGATATGCGGCTGGCGAGCGAGTTGTTGCAGGAACTCGGGGTGGATGCGCCCGGTACGCGGCTCACCTTGGAATTGTTTACAAAGGCACTGCAGATGGGGTTCGGCGATCTGGGCAATCAGGCGCTGATTCGCGTCTGGGAGTGAGTCATGCGACCCGCTGTCCTCCTGATTGCTGCATTGGCGTGTGCCGGAGCCGATCAGTCCTTTTCGGTTCCTACCGAACTTCCAGGTACGGCGCCGCTTCGCTTGAGCGCGGATTGGCGCGAACAACAACGCCAGGAAATCATTCGCTATCTTGACGGCCGGATCGTCCGAAGTCAATCCAGTCGGGATACGTTATGGAAGCCGGCTCTTGCCTCTCAGCAGTCCTTTGGACGTATTGCCCGGCAGCAGCGGAGCGAGCTCCGGAAAATGCTCGGCGTCGAAGATCATCCCGGTGCTACGGCTACGACGACCCCTCTGCACAGTAACCTCCAGGAACTGGTGGTCACAACTCCAGATGGATTCTACGCGCGCGCCTTGTTTGCTGCCGCCGGCAGACCCAAGCGCTTGACGATCGGGATTCCTGCGCAAGGCCAAACTGCCGAAGCATTCTTCGCGAGTTCGGAAGCTCGAGCCCTGATCAACGACGGCGATGCGATCGCAGTGATGACGACGGTTCCTCGTGACGCAAACCAACAGATCGCCAGGATCACACTGCAGTTAAAGGAAGCCGACCGCCGTCGTGTTCTGCACCGCCTTGCATTCATCACAGGCAAGACTATGCCTGGGCTCGAAGTGGAACAGGTGTTCGCAGTCCGCGATGCGCTTGCGCGGATGCCACAGTTCGCAGCTGCTCGCTTCCGCGTCTATGGCGACGAACAAGGCGGCATGACGGCCCTTCTCGCTGCCGCGCTTGACACGCGCTTTGAGGAAGCAACGGTAAATGATTACTACGGAGCTTCGCTCACAGCTTCCGAGCAGCCTTTCGACAGGATGCTATACGGTCAGCTCATCCGTTTTGGAGATGCGGAGATCGCTGCGCTCATTGCTCCTCGCAAGCTGACGTTAGGACTGATTGAGACACGCGCCGTCGAATCCGAGTTTGCAAGAGCAAAGGCATACTACCGCGCGGCAGGCGGCGCCGAAAAGCTCACCCTTGTAACTGCTACTCCGACGACACAGTCGAGTTCGGATGAGGAAAATGCCCGAGCAGCCGTAGACCGAAACTTCGACGCGCTGCACTCCTACCTTCGCAGACGAATTGAGGCGAGTGAGGAGGTTCGCACGCGCCGCTGGAACCTGGTCAACGCAACATCACCCGAAAACAAGAGCAAGGAACTGCGCCGCGAACTCGAAGCCTGGATGGGAGTGCCTGGTGAACCATCGGCGGAAATGCGGCCCCGCACGCGTCTGATCCGGGTTACCGGTCATTACACCGCGTACGAGGTGATGCTCGACGTTTTGGACGGAGTGCAGGTGTACGGGCATTTGCTCATTCCCCGGGAGAGTGCGAAGCCATTGCCTGCCATCGTATGCCAGCACGGACTCGGTGGTCAGCCGAAGGACATCACAGGCTTGGGTGAGAAGCCGGACAAGGTGTATCACGAGTTCGGAGCACGGCTGGCAGAGCAAGGGTATGTCGTGTTTGCTCCTTATGTCACAGTGCCGATCCCGCAGCGCGAGCTGATCAATCCCATTGTGCGGAAAGCGGCTACAGTCGGTATGATGCGCACCGCAATCGAGGTCCGCAAACTTCGGCGTGTGGTCGATTTTCTTCAGACTCTGCCGTATGTAGACGGATCGCACATCGGCTATTACGGGCTATCTTATGGTGGTTACTCGGCGATCTGGATGGGTCCACTCGAGACGCGGCTCAAGTCCGTGATCGTGTCCGGGCACTTCAACGACTGGAGAAGCAAGATCTCGAGCGACGCGACTCGCACGAGTTACCTGCTCCATCCCGATGAAGACTTTTTCAACTGGGACGTCCTTCATCGATTCACGCATCCGGAACTGATCGCGTCGATGTTTCCGCGAGCGGTGATGGTAGAGTTTGCGGATCGGGACGGGACCACGACACCGGAGTGGCACGAGCGCGCGTGGAAGCAGGTGCTGCAAGTCGCACGCGCGTGGAAAGCAGAGGACCGGTTCCAGCGTGATGTTTTCAGCGGAGTTCACGAAATTGGGGGAATGCGAACGTTTGACTTTCAGGCGCGCTGGCTGAAGCCCGATATTACCCCGTCGCGCACGTACACATACCTGTTATGGCCCACAAGCAGGGATCTTCCCGGCATTGGCGACGCCGATGAGGACACAGTCCCGTACGTCAAAGGTCAGCTTGGCTCGAAGGAGTTGCCGAAACTTCAGGACGCGTTCTCGGTTGGGAAGAGCGAGACGGCGTTTCGAGGACTGCGGCTGCGAGTCTCGCGGGTAGATCATCCATCTGCGCTCCTGGTGCGCTACGGATCGACACCGGGAGGCGTGGAACTTGGCCAGTCGCGCATGGCGCCGGATGGGATCAACCCGCTGTTCGATATCTGGTACGACGCGCCAATTCCGCCAGTTACTCTTGTTCCGGATAAGACGTACTATGTCACCGTCGCGGAAGAATCGCCGGATCTCACTCATGGTCATTACATCGTGTACGGCAGACGGCCATTAGGAGGGCAGGCGCGCCCAGGCAACTTCTACTTCGCTTATCAGCCAATCCCTCCCCTGGCGCCGCGTGCGCCCGAAGAGACGTTCGAGTTCGTCCGCACTTATCTTCAGCGTCCGACACCTCCTGTTTTCAAAAAGCTCCGAACTGCCGAGCCCGGCGATGTCTCACTCGATTCGAACTGGGCCATTGATAACCGCGTTTCGGGAGACGTTGCGGCGACCGCGGTACACGGGCTGGAAGCGTATCTCCAATCGTGCTGCGGCATTCGTCTCCAACGGTCCGCAGCCAGGAAGATCGTGCTGCAGATCCTTCCGGCTGTCGATGGAATCACAACCAGTGAAGGCTTCTCGGTAACCGCTGAAGCTGCCGAGCTCAGGATCAACGCTACTACTGAACGCGGCATTATGCGCGGTATTTACTGGCTGGAAGACGAAATTAGAACGCATCAGATACCGGCAGTCAAACCTGGCACGGTGGTTCGCAACGCTCGCTTTCCCACTCGCATCACTACCTCTGTCTACATCGGCGGGCTTCGGTACACAGAGTCCTCGCGCCCATTCATTTACACCGACGGACTGCTGGAGCGAATCTCCCGAGACGGCTTCAACGGAGTCTGGATCTGGCTGAACGTCGAAGAAGCCGCAAGCCACTTAACGACGTTTAAGGAACTCGAAGATCCTGAAGCCGACCTCCGGTTGCGGCGCATTCAGGAGTTGTCCGAGCGTGCACGGCGCTATGGCGTCGATGTCTATGTTTACCTCGCGACGAACTACAACCATCCCGTTCCAGACTCGTTCTATCAGAAATACCCGGAAGCCAAGGGCATTGGCTACAACAACGCGATGTGTACTTCGGACGCCCGCGTCAGGAAGTACCAGCACGAGGCTGTCCGGAATGTCGTTACGCGTGCTCCCGGGATTCGCGGGTTCGTCGTCATCTACGATTCGGAAGGCTTCTACTACTGCGGGAACAGCGAGCGAAGCCGGCAGCGTTGCCCGCGCTGCCGCAATTATACGTGCGAGCACCTGGCGCTTCAGGTACTCACAAACATCAATGACGCCATGCATGAAGCCGGCGGGACAGAAAAGCAATTGATCGCATTCAGCTATAGCCGAAACGCTGACTGGGTGAAACGGCTTTTTCCAACGCTGCCCAAAGACATTGCCCTTCAGGTCGACTTCAGCAAAGGCGGCCTGATCGAGCGCGATGGAATCAGGCATCAGACCGGCGACTATAACCTGACGCTACTTGGTCCGCCGCAGCAATTCGTGGAGCACAATGAACTTGCGCAGAAGCTCGGTCTGAAGTTCATCAGCAAGACCGAACACGCGGTCAGTCAGGAGTTCATCTTCGTTCCGTACATTCCGGCGATGGACCAGTGGCTCCGGCGAATCGAAAAGATCCGCGAATACCCCGCCGATGGCTGGTTCGGGAACTGGTGCCACGTCGGCTATCTGGCTTCGCTACCGGCCCAATTGATTACCCGCATGAGCTTCGACCCGCCTCCTCGCGGCGAAGCGATTCTCGCCGAGTTGGCGCGGAATAATTACGGAGAGGCCGCTGTCCCGCATGTCCTGAAGGCATGGACAGCATTCAGCGAAGGCATTCGGCAATTTCCGTACTCGGACAACGTATCGCGAATTCCCGGACCCTTGCAGAAAGGCCCAAGTAACCCGTTTTTCCTGGACGCGTCAGTACCGAGCTTTGGGCGCTGGCGAGCTTGGCAAAACGACTTGAAGTGGACCGAGCCGTGGGGTCCGACGGTCGCTTCCAAGTACCTGGCCATCGTTCGAGAACGCTTCCATCAAGGAATCGCGCATCTTGAAGCAGCGAAGGCCGCATCTTCCGAGCAGTATCATCGGGACGCAATTGCCGGTGAGTGGCGGATCGCGCGTGCGATCGAGAGCAGCCTCACGACGATCCTCAACCAAATTGACTGGATTCAGGAGCGCGATCGTTTTCACGCGGCTACGTCGACCACTGAGCGTAGTGAATCGGCGGCGAAGTTGCGCGCCATCCTCTTACGCGAACGCGACAACGTGCTTGGCGTGCTGCCCCTACTGGATCAGGACTCGCGGCTCGGGTACGCCTCTGAAGGTGGAGGTGTGATCCGCGGCGGACTTTTCACGCCGGAACTCGTTCGCTGGAAACTCGGCGAAGTAGAAGATACCCTCGCGCGACAGTTGCCGGAGCAAATGGCCTCACAACGCCCATAGAGATCACATCATGAATCAACCTCTCCGAATCTCTGTTTTTTTATGTGCGATTTCGCTTAATGCTGCCGACCTGAAACTCGGCATCATCGGCACGGACGTTTCGCACGTCATTCATTTCAGTCGCATCCTGAACAAGCCCGGGGAACCCGACCACGTTCCGGGGGCGAGAATCGTCGCCGCATACAAGGGCGGTAGCCCCGACATCGTGTCGAGCCGCACGCGCGTCGACAAGTACGCGGAAGACCTCGCGGGCGTCTACGGCGTGGAAATCGTGCCGGATATTCCGACGCTTTGTTCGAAGGTCGATGGCGTACTGTTGGAAAGCGGCGATGGACGCATTCACCTCCAGCAGGCGAAGCAGGTGATCGCCGCAGGCAAGCCGTTGTTCATCGACAAACCACTGGCATCGACTCTTGAGGATGCGCGCGAGATAGCGAAGCTCGCCAGTGCCGCCGGCGTCCAGTGGTTCAGTTCATCGGGACTGCGATTCAACGATCTCGGCACTAAGTTTAAGTATCCCGATGCCATCGGAGTTACGGTATGGGGACCAGGACCAACGGAGGAACATCATTACCTCGACCTGTCGTGGTACGCAATCCATCCGGTCGAGACTCTCTACACCCTGATGGGTACCGGCTGCCAGGAAGTTGTTCGCATAACCGGTGGAGATAACAACTCGGGCAGCGATGTCATCGTAGGGCGCTGGAAGGACGGGCGTGTCGGAACCGTTCGCACCTTGCGGCCCTCCGGTGGCTATGGCGTCGTAGTCTACAGGCCGAAGTCGGTCGTCCAGAGTCCTCCCGACGTTGGGTTCAGCTACGCGCCGCTGGTCGAACAGATTGTGAACTTCTTCCAGACCGGCAAACCGGCTGTGCCCAACGAGGAAACTCTCGAAATATTCGCCTTCATGGATGCTGCACAACGCAGTAAGGAAGCGGGCGGCAAACCGATGCGCCTGCGATGACATTCCTAGTTGCCCTGGCCCTATCGACAACTTTAAGTTCATGAGACGCGCCTGGACGCTGGTTGGATTCCTGTGGCTGGTTGCATTGCTCAACTATGTGGACCGGCAGGTGATCTTTTCGCTGTTCCCACTTCTACGCGCTGAATTCGAATTGAGCGACGCGCAACTAGGTCTTTTGGGTGCGGCTTTCCTTTGGGTCTATGGATTGGCGAGCCCGATCGCAGGCTGGGTTGCCGACCGGTGGGGAGCGCGTCCTGTGCTGGTCGCGAGCCTGACATTCTGGTCGGCTATCACATGGGCGACTGGAGCGGCTGGAAGCTTTCTTCAACTGGTGACAGCTCGCGCAGCAATGGGCATCAGCGAAGCCTGCTATCTTCCTGCCGCCCTTGCGATGATTGCGTTCCATCACGGAGAAACTACGCGATCCCGTGCGACCGGTCTGCACTACAGCGGCATTTACGTTGGCATCGTGTTAGGAGGTGTCGGTGGCGGTTGGATTGGTCAGCATTACGGTTGGCGCGCTCCCTTTATCTTTCTCGGGGCATTCGGCCTGGCATACAGTGTTGTCCTCTGGAAGGTCCTGCCGCGGACTCGAGCTTCCAGTCAGGTATCGTTGCCGCCGGGACTGAATGCCGTCGCTGCCGTACGTAAGTTGTTCGCCACCCGCGGATATCTGGCCCTTCTGATGGCGTTCGGCTTGAAATCGGTCGCCGATTGGTTGGTGTATACGTGGATGCCGCTGTATCTCTTCGAACGATTTCAGATGAGTCTGACCACTGCGGGCTTCGCGGCGACGATGTCCGTCCAGGCGGCCAGCGTAGCTGGGATCATCCTTGGCGGATCGCTGGCAGACCGGTGGGCATTACGCTCCCGCGCCGGGCGACTGCTCACACAGGCGCTTGGCCTCGGAGCCGCTGCGCCTTTCCTTTTTCTTGTCGGTGCCGCGAATTCTCCTACCGTTCTGCTAACTGCATTGGCGGTATTTGGTCTCGGGCGCGGCATGAACGATGCAAATGGGATGCCTGTACTTTGTCAGTTTGTGAGTCCGGAACTGCGCGCCACGGGTTACGGTCTCCTGAATTGTGTTGGGACACTGGCCGGCGGCTTCACCGCATTTGCGGCGGGTACTTTGAAAGCGACATTCGGACTCGGTGTAATGCTCGAAGCTGCGGGACTTTTGTTATTGATGGCGGCGGTACTTCTCTGGCGACTTGCTACTACCTCCAAAGCCACTTTCACCTAACGATTACGCGGCGCCTGTTAATCTAGCAAGCGAGTTAGATGATCGACAAGCTACTCGGCCATTACCGGATCATTACAAAGCTCGGCGAAGGCGGAATGGGTGTCGTGTATCGCGCGCACGATGAAGTCTTGCAACGGGATGTTGCGATCAAGGTGGTTGGCGAAGCGCTTGCCGCCGAAGCGCGAAGCGTGCTGCTCCGGGAGGCGCGCGCTGCTTCCGCTCTCAATCATCCCAATGTTTGTATCGTGCACGAGGTGAATGAGACCGACGGCGTGTTTTACCTGGTCATGGAATTGGTGGAAGGCGCTACCCTGAACTCACTGATCCCCGAGCGCGGCTTGCCATTCCAGACGGTTATGCGGTACGGCGTTCAGATTGCGAGCGCACTAGCGCACGCCCATGGCCGCAACATCGCTCACCGGGATCTGAAAAGCCACAACGTTGTCGTCACACCCGAAGGCTTGATCAAGGTGCTCGATTTCGGCTTGGCGCGCCGGCTGGTGGCGAGCTATGACGAGACGCAAAGCATGCGCGCGCTCGAGAGCGCCAGCACCGGCGGCACTCTATCCTACATGTCGCCTGAGGTGCTGAGGGGGGAGCCGGGCGATCACCGCAGTGATTTATGGGCTTTAGGGGTGCTGCTGTACGAAGCAGCAGCGGGCGAAGCTCCGTTCCAAGGGCGTACAGCTTTCGAACTCAGCTCGAAAATCATGAGTGAGCCGCCGCCAACTCTCGCCGGATCGATTCCATCCGGGCTTGCTGCCATCATTCAACGATGTCTCGCGAAGGAACCGGCGCAGCGCTATCAGCGCGCTGAGCGAAGTTCAAGCGGCGCTCGAGGCAGTCCAGTCGGCTGCCGTTATTGGGACGGAAGCTTCGACAGGTCCGCGACCGCCTCTCACTACCGTGCATCACGGGATCAGGCATCTTTCCGTGAAGAATGGAGATGTCCTGCTGCTGGTTGGCACAACGAAGGGGCTATTCCTGTTGCGCTCCAACGCCAAGCGAGTTCGTTGGGATGTGGCGGGTCCGTATTTCCATGGGCAGGCAACCTACGCGCTCGCCTATGACGGCCGTCGAGGCCGACACTGCCTTTGGGCCGCCACGTCAAGCATGCTTTGGGGCACCTTTCTGCGGTCCAGTGACGACTATGGAAGGACCTGGACAAATCCTCAGCAGGCTCCGATTCGATTCCCCGCGGATTCAGGTCTTACGCTCAAGAACATCTGGCAGATTTATCCCGGACCTGCCGCACAGCCGAATGTGCTGTACTGCGGCGTGGAGCCGGCGGCTCTTTACGTGTCTAATGATGACGGCAAGACATGGGGCTTGGTGCGAGGGTTATTTGACCATCCGCACCGTGCGCGCTGGATGCCTGGAATGGGCGGTCTAACCCTACATACGATACAAGTGGATCCTCATGATCCGAATCGAATGTACGTTGCGATATCCGCAGGTGGAGTCTACTTCTCAAACAACGGTGGAGACTCCTGGCAGGCGCGTAACCATGGAATTCGTGTAACGCACATGCCTGAGAAATATCCCGAATTCGGCCAGTGCATTCACAAACTCGTTATGCACCCATCCCGGCCGGAGCGTCTCTTCGTTCAAAATCACTGGGGGCTCTATCGCTCGGATGACGGAGGAGAGAACTGGCGTGATATCGCCAACGGAGTGCCCTCGGATTTCGGGTTCGCTATGGTGGCTCACCCGCGCAATCCCGACTGGATCTACATCGTTCCCATCGAGTCAGATGAATTTCGCTGCACGCCCGAGGGGCGGTTGCGCGTGTATCGTACTCGGAACGCCGGCGAATCCTGGGAACCACTTTCCCGCGGACTTCCGCAAAAGGGAGCGTACGAAACCGTCCTGCGAGATGCCATGACAACCGACTCGCTCGAGCCGGCAGGAGTCTATTTCGGGACACGGAGCGGGCAACTGTATGGTTCGGCGGACGAGGGCAGGAATTGGACGAAGATCATCGAGGGACTGCCTCCCGTGGTCTGCGTGAGGAGCGCGATTATTGGCGAGCGGCAGGAAGTCAGAACACAAGGATCGTAAGAGGAATTAAAGTTCATGCCGGTTGCAGTTTTGATTCCCGGGCCGCTTCGTCCGTATTGCAATGGCAGTAGCAAAGTGATCCTTGAGCCCGCTCCGGCCACCTTGGCAGAAGCCTTGGAGAGACTCTGGGAACAATGCCCGGGGATGAGAGATCGCGTGATGACCGAACAGTTCCAGATTAGAGAACACATCAACGTCTTCGTCGGCATGGAACACATCCGCTATACGGGCGGTCTGCAGACACGACTGGGAGAGAGTTCGGAGATCGCTATTATTCCCGCCATCAGTGGCGGAAAGTAACCGGAACGTAGCCCAGGCAGCAAGCACGAAGGCAAAAGTGAGTATATAATCTCGTAAGTTTTGCCGAGTCGCAGACGAGGAGGTCTTCCCATGTCTCGTGCTTCTTCCCTGGTTTCCTTAAACCTACTGATCTTCGTAACGTTCAACGTACTTGCGCAGTCCGATCGAGGTTCGATATCAGGCACAGTTAGCGATTCAACCGGCGCAGTTATACCGGGAGCCAAAGTGGTCGTTACGAATGCGTCCACCAATGCTACTCTCAACACCACATCGTCGGAATCCGGTGTTTATACGGCTCCGAACCTGCCTGTGGGTGTGTACTCGGTGAGGGTGGAACGCGAAGGATTCAAACCGGCGCTATTGAATAATGTGAAC
Organism: Bryobacteraceae bacterium; assembly: GCA_963833675.1. GTDB lineage: Bacteria > Acidobacteriota > Terriglobia > Bryobacterales > Bryobacteraceae > DASQDN01. The sequence continues at coordinate 47,970 of CAWHYW010000041.1, forward strand.
GTAAACGTGGGACTGAATGCGCGAGGCGACGTCACACTTGAAGTAGGCGCATCTCAGCAGGTGGTTGAAGTTCAGGCGCAAGCGGCGGCCCTCCAGACCGAGGACGCAAAAGCGGCGACGACAATCACGAACAAGCTAGTTGACGAACTGCCGTTGGTTGTGGGCGGCGCACTCCGCAGCCCCTTCGATCTGGCGACGCTAACACCGGAAGCGAAAAATTTCGGCGATAACAATTTCGCTTTGGGCGGGGGGCAATCAGCCAGCTATGGAACCAATCTTGACGGCGTTTCAGCAAACACGACGCGCGCGCTGACAGCGTCATGGGTTGCCGTCAACACGCCATCCGTGGAAGCTATAACCGAGTTCACAGTCGAGTCGAATGGATTCAAAGCCGAGTATGGTCATGCGGGCGGCGGAATGATGAGCTTCTCTTCCAAGAGTGGCAGCAACAGCTTCCATGGCAACGTCTATGAATTTCTCCGCAACGACGCTCTCGATGCCAACCGATTTTTCTCGAATGCACTTAACCAGAAGAAGGCGGTCTATAAGCAAAATGATTTCGGCGCAACCGCCGGCGGTCCCATCTGGATTCCGAAGATCTACAACGGAAAAAACAAGACATTTTTCTTCTTCTCCTATGAAGGTTTCCGAAACCGCAAAGGCGCGACCGCGACGTCAGCTACTGTGCCTACGGCGGAGATGTACAACGGCGATTTCTCGAAGTGGGTGGATTCCGCCGGAAAGCAGATTCCGATTTACGATCCTGCAACGACTCGCGCAGACAGCTCTAGCCGGACCGGATTCGTACGTGACGTATTTCCCGGGAACATGATCCCCAAGGACCGCTTCGATCCGCTTGCTTTGAAAGCGCTCGCCGCATTTCAGAGCGGAGGGTTGACTCTGACCCCTAATCTCCCTGCTACTCCCGGTAGTAGCGCCTACGTTCGATCAAACTATCTGATCAATACGGGTACCAACCTTGAGCCGGTCAACAAGTACAGCATTAAAGGGGACCACATCTTCTCCGAAAAAGACCGCATCTCCGGATATGCGGGAATTAATCGCACTTTCGTAATTCCCGGAGTACAAGGCGGGCAAGGTGTTTTACCGGACTTGTATGCCGACTATAACGACACGCAGCGCCACAGCGAAGTGTTTCGAATGAGTTGGGACCACACTTTCTCTCCAACACTTTTAAACCATTTCTATGCCGGTGGAAATAATTGGCGGGAGAATCACGATCCTCCGCAGGCCACCGTGAAGAGCGGCATTCACTGGAAGGATAAAGTCTGTCTCGCAGGCGTGCCGGATTGCGATCAGAATCTGCTTCGACTATCGTTCAGCGAAGGCTACACCACTTGGGGAGGCTCGGCGAACAACGGCTCAGAGAACACAATCTACGCGTTCAACAACGATCTAACGTGGATCAGGGGCGCACACGCATTCAAAATAGGCGGGATGTATCAGCGCAATCATTACAACGGCTTCGGCCGGCAATGCATCGCTGGTTGCGCGACGTTCACGTCGAAGACTACGGGCTACCCGGGTGACCCGAACTTTACCACGGGCGGCGGTAACCCGTTCGCTTCGTTCCTGCTGGGTTGGGTGGATAACGGCAGTGTCGACACGATACGGTTTATCGGCCAGCAGTGGCCCTACTTCGCCGGCTACTTTCAGGACGATTGGAAAGTCAGTCCTAAGCTGACACTGAATCTTGGTTTCCGGTGGGAAACCACACTTCCGCCCGTCGAACAGGAGGATCGCTGGATGGACTTTTCGCCAACACGCCCAAACCCGGCGGCGAACAACATTCTCGGCGCGGCTATATTTGCGGGCACAGGTGAGGGCAGGGAAGGCACCCGGTCGCTCTCAGATTCCTGGTACGGTGGATGGGGGCCGCACATTGGTCTGGCCTACAGTCTGAATTCGAACACTGTCATTCGCAGTTCATACTCGCGGTCGTTTGCCGTTGTGACGACGGTTACCGGATCTACGCACAATCAGGGCTTCTCAACTAATCCAAGCTTCAGCACGCAAGACAACGGTGTCACGCCTGCGTTTCAATTGAACGGAAGTTTCCCGGCTTTCCCACAACCGCCATTCATCAATCCATCGGGTTCGAACGGCCTTGCGATTCCCTGGTTTCAGAACGAAGAGGCGGCGCGGATGCCTGAGTACAACAGTTGGAACTTCTCGATCCAGCGCCAGCTCACGGGATCAATGGTGCTCGATCTGTCGTATAACGGCCAGGCGGGCAGCCATCTGCAAAGCGCCCTGTTGAATATCAACCAGGTGGACCCTAAATACTTGCAGACACTTGGGCCGGCGGTTCTGAATGCAAACATCAACTCGGCTGCCGCGCAAGCCGCCGGCATTCCGAAGCCCTACCCGACGTTCAACGGATCAGTAGCGCAGGCTCTCAGGCCGTATCCTCAGTTCTCCGGAATCGATACCTGGTCGGGCGCTGGCGATCACAGCGGACACTCGACCTATCACGCGGGCATCGTAAAGGTTGAGAAGCGCTACAGTTCCGGTTTCACCTTCCAAACGTCCTACGTGTTCTCGAAGCTATTTACGGACTCCGATACCTACTGGGTTACGGATAATCCGCGGGCAGCAGATCAGTACAACCGGGGGCTTGAAAAGTCAATCGGGTTCTACGACATCACCCATAATTTCAAGCTCGGGTTAGTATATGATCTGCCTTTTGGTAAGGGCCGCGCGCACCTGAATAGCGGGTTCATGAGCGCAATCTTTGGAAACTGGCGTGTGAGCTCGATTCATTATTATGCCAGCGGACGTCCGATCGGAATCACGTCCGGGATTGATCTGCCTATTTCGCCAAACGTTGGTATGCGCCAAGCGGCGACAATCACGACTTATGAGGGTTGGCGTGGGGCAGAGTCAAGCGGAGGTTTCGATCCGAATCCCGCCGCCGCCGATGGAGGAGATCGCTTTTTCCAGCCTCGTTCCTTCTTCCCGCCGCAGCCGACCGATCGGGTTGGGAACTCTACGCGCGCGAATCCGCTTGTAAGGGAATTCCCGAACTACAACGAGAACATCTCGGTCGGCAAATCCTTCCCAATTACGGAGAATTCACGAGTGGACTTCCGTTGGGAGGCGTTCAACATCTTCAACCGAGTTCGTTTCGGAACCGGACCCAGATCGCTTTCCGACCCGAACTTCGGCCGGTTGACATCCAATACCGATCTGCTGAATACGCCACGTACGATGCAGTTCGGCCTGAAGTTCTATTTTTGAAGCGAAGTTGGCTCAGCGGTACTCGCTCTCATCGAGCGATACTCGGATTACCTCTTCGTCGTTGCGAATGACCATATGGCGGTTTGCGAACGCCGGGTGTGACCAGATCACGGCGCCAAGTTCGCGTCGTGCACCCGGAGGCGAAGTAGGCTTCATGACCTTCGTGCGGCCGATCTCCGCATACCCGGACGGACCAAGCTTTGCGAGAATGAGTTCTCCACGGTCGTTCAATATAAATGTGCGGTCCTGATTGCGGACCATCCAGGCGGTGGCGTTACGCGCCTTTTCGACCGTCACCGCTTGCGTTTCCCAAACGCGTTCTCCTGTTGTCCGGCGGAGGCAGCGGAGTTGACCGTAACTGCAGATCCCATAGATGTAATCACCATCTATGAGAGGCTGGCTCATGAGGGCGTGCAGCTTATCGCTTTTGATCTCGTTGCCGCCCTGACTGGCCCACAGAAGCCTCGCATCACCAGAGGTCTCCAGCTTCATCATTCGCGCTCCGTCGAAGAACCCGGAGACCAGTAAATGAGGCGCATTCCAAGCCGGGGTGGCGATGGGTGTGTTCATCGTCACACGAAACGGCTGTGACCACAGTACGGCGCCGGTTTCCGGGTCGAGCGATTCCAGCGCTGTTGCGTGCCAAACAACCAGTTGTGACTTTCCGTTTTGGATGTAGATAGGTTGTGAATACCCCGGCTCTGAATTATCCGAGGACAGCGCGCGCCATATCTCTTTTCCCGTGTGCTTGTCGAACGCGACTACTTTCGCGTTGCCCTTTCCGCCGGCAATGGCAATCAGCTTCGCGCCTACTATTACGGGAGCGCTCGACATGCCCCAGGCCGGTACGGAGGCGCCGAAATCGCGCACGAAGTCGGACGACCACACCTCCGAACCGTCCGCTGTCCGCAGGCATCGTAACGAACCCATGGCGCCGAGCACGTAGACTCTATCGTCATCGACGGTAGGAGTGGCGCGAGGCCCATTCGGATAATCGAGACCTCGATAATCGGTTTCCCAATTGCGTGTCCAGAGGACCTTACCCGTGCCCTCGTCCAAGCAGACGACCCGCTCGGAGACGCGGCTACCAGTTGTCCGCTTGTGGTCGAGCAGGAACACGCGTCCACGAGCAATGGCAGGGCCGGAATAGCCGGGGCCCACGGGCACACGCCACTTCACCTTCAGCCCACCCGTCGGAATCCGTTGGATGATGCCTGTTTCAAGCCACATCCCCTGTCGGCCCCTACCGCGCCACTCGGGCCAGTCCACGGCTGATACTGTCGTCGCCAGCGATACCAGTCCAGCCAAGAGCGGTCCTGCCGTCCTCATATTCGTAGCCTCAATCAGCGATCAAAAGCGCTACTCTCTTGTTAGCATGGAGTTCAATATGGAACGAAGATCCTTCCTGACCGCCCTCGCCGCGGCGCCCGCCATGGCTGGGCTGCAGCGACCGAGTTCGTCCAGTCGCCCGCCGCGCAAGGTGATTGTGGGCACGGTGGTGCAACCCTACTGGGAGCAATACCCCGGGTTGAAGAATCGATTGAAAAAGCTCACAACCAACATCGATCGCATGCAGGACGAGTCGCAGCGGACCTATGGCCGCGGGGTAGATCTGGCTATCCTTCCGGAAGTTTCGATTAGCGGCGAGGCCGGACCCAATGTTGCGGACATTGCAGTTCCGCTGGAAGGCGAGGTGAAGGAGACATTTGCGGCAATTGCTCGTGAGCACCACTGCTATCTAATCGCTCCCGCATTTCTAAGGGAGAGTGGGTCGGAGAAGGGTTACTCGAATGCAGCCATTTTGTTCGGGCGGCGTGGGGAGGTTGTTGGCGCTTACCGCAAAGTGCATTTGGTCCCCTCCGACGACGGTCGCCGTTTCGAAGGAGGCTGCTCACCCGGGCAGGACGTGCCTGTATTCGACTGCGACTTCGGCAAGCTTGGAATTCAGGTCTGTTACGACATGGAGTTCGATTACGGTTGGAATGAACTTGCTCGTAAAGGCGCCGAGATTATCGGGTGGCCGACACAGTCACCGCAGACGTGCCAGCCGGCCTTCCGCGCTATGCAGAACCGCTGCTACATCATCTCGAGCACGTGGCGGAATAACGCGTCAATTTTCGAGCCTACCGGCAAGATCCCGGCACAAGTGCGGCAGCCCAACCAGACGCTGGTGCACGAGCTCGATCTTAGCTATGCCATTCTGCCCTGGCAGCCCAAGCTTCAGAACGGAGCGGCTATGCGAAGGAAATATGGCGACAAGGTCGGATTCCGGTACTACGAAGATGAAGATTGCGGGATCTTCTGGTCCAACGATGCGCAGATACCCATCAGCGAAATGGCCCGTTCGATCGGAGTTCTCGAGATCGAAGCGATGCTGGAACGAGTTCGGTCGATCTATCACGAGGCAAGAGTGCGAGGATACTGAGGAACTGACGTAGTATTACCAGCCCATTGCGTAATCGTCTTTCGCGGGACTTACAGCGCCATACATTACGCCCGATCCTGGATTGATAACGAGCATTTTCACCGCGCCCGCGCCTGCGGGTTGTTGTGAGTACGGACGCTGCATTCGTGTCACTTCCAACTTGTGGCCCTTCGCTCGCAGTTCTTCGCCGATCTTGGCCGCCAGGACCTCAGGCACGATCAGCCGATCGTTTACAGGCTGCGGATAATTCGAAGCGTGAAAATTCGAGGTTATGATCGTTGGCTGCTCGACGGCGAGTTGCGGATTCATTCCAAACTCTACGATATTCAAAAACGCCTGTAACATGGCTTGGGGCTGGTTGTCTCCTCCAGGTGTATTCCAAGCCATCGCCGGCTTACCATCCTTCAGGGCCAACGCGGGACTAATCGTGTGCCGCGGCCGTTTGCCCGGCGCCAGCACGTTTGCGTCCTTCTCATCCAGGCTGAAATACTGCAGGCGGTTGTTGAGCACGTATCCGCCACCCTCCACGACCACACCGCTACCGAACGTACCGTTGACACTATGCGTCACAGACACAAGATTGCCGAAGCGGTCAGCTATAGAAAATGAAGATGTCTCACCCGGAGTACCGTATGACGCGGCGCCCTGTTGCGCGCGCTTTGGGTTGATCAGCTTTCGTCGTTCCTCCGCATAACGTTTGGAAAGCAACTGCTCGGTGGGTACCTTTGAAAACCGTGGATCGGCGATCCAATGGTCGCGATCGGCGAAAGCCAGTTTAAGAGCCTCGACGAGCGTGTGAACATAGGCCGCAGAATTCTGACCCATCGATTTCAAGTCAATCGGCTCCAAGATATTCAGCGCCTGAAGCAATACGATTCCTTGCGAGTTCGGCGCCGATTGATAGACGTCATATCCCTTGTAGTCCGTGCGAATCGGCGATCCCTCTTCCGGCTGATAGGATGCCAGATCTTCGTAGCGAAGAAGCCCGCCATTCTTTTCATAGAAGTCGGCCGTCAAGCGGGCTAACTTGCCGCGATAGAAGGCATCCGCGCCCTCACGAGAAATGATCTCGAGACTCTTTGCCAAATCCGGCTGCCTGAAAATCTCGCCCTGCTCAAACGCGCCTGCGTCTTTCAACAGGGCCTTTACGGAACTTGGATACGGGCTTAGTTTCGAAATCGACGCGTTGTGATTGGCGGCGCACCACGGCGTCAACGGATGACCATTGCGCGCAGCCTCGATTGCCTCGGTCAGCAGTTCGGGATACTTCCGTGTTCCATACTTTTTGAGAGTGAGGTCGAACGCGCCTACTGCGCCAGGTACGGTATTTGCGAGTAGACCGCTTGAGGGAATGCCGCCCTCTTTTTTGTATCGTGCGAGAGTGGCGAGTTTTGGCGCCGGGCCTGTGCCATTGATGAAGATGACTCGGTGCTGTTTTGCTACGTACGCGAGGATAAAGGCGTCACCACCTAATCCGGCCTGATGCTGCTCAACGACTCCGGTCATGTAGAAGACTGCTACTGCCGCGTCGAATGCGTTTCCTCCTGCTTCCAACACGTGCAGACCAGCCCTCGCTTCCAGAGGATGCTCTGCCGCAACCATTCCGTGCGTGCCCATTACCAATGTCCGCCAGGTTGGGTTTGCAGACTCCTGTGGATCTTGCGCAAAAGCCGCTGCGGAGAGCATCGCGATCGAGGTGAGGGCTCGCATAGCGTCGATTATATGCGCGTTTCAGCCAGAGGCATGAGTCACTTCGGTGTTGTGCCTAGCCGCCACCAATAGCCGTAGTCTTCGCGCTTTGGATCGTAGTCGGGGTTGGGCCGCGGCATCTGCGCCTTCACGGACTGCCGCCATTCCTTCAGTGAAGCGTGGAGTTGACGCGTTTTCTCCGGCATCTCTTTCGAGAGATCTTTCTTTTCGCCGATGTCCTTGCTAAGGTCGTATAACTCGAGACGATTGTCCTCGTACAGTTCGACAAGCTTGTAGTCACCGTGTCTAACAGCTCCCCCGGGCCTTCCGAGCTGGTTGCTGTAATGAGGATAGTGCCAATAAAGCGAGCGGTCCGCAAGCGGCTTCTGGTTGCGGATCAAGGCTACAAGACTCACGCCGTCAACGCCTTTATAAGTAGATGTGGAAGCTCCAGCCGCTTCAGCAATTGTGGGAAGCAGGTCGATGCTGCAAACCGGTGTTTCTTCCACCCGCGCCTTAACGCCCGGCCAACTCACGATGAGAGGCTCGCGGATACCGCCTTCGTAGACATGGCCTTTGCCTTCACGGAGAGGATAGTTCGAAGTGACGGGTTTCAGCTTCCACTCCGGGGCAGATAGACCACCGTTATCCGAAGTGAAGATGACGACCGTGCGATCCGTAATTCCGAGTTCCCGAACTGTCGCAAGGACACGGCCCACGCTTTCGTCCATACTCTGGATCATGGCTGCGTAGACCGGATCGTTCTGCAATTGTCCGGGTTTCAGCTTCGCTCGATACTTCCGTACGAGTTCGTCTTTTGCTTCGATCGGGACGTGGACAGCATAATGCGCCAGGTAAAGAAAGAACGGGCGCGCGCGATTGGCCTGAACAAACTTGACTGCTTCGTCGGTCAGACGATCTGTGAGATATTCACCTTCGACTCCTTCGATTGGTGGGTTGCCCTTCCATTGCGGGTAGAAGAAGCTCTTTGGCATTCCGCTTTCGCTTCCGCCGATGTTGACATCGAAGCCCTGTTTCTCCGGCCAATATTCCGCCGTCGGTCCGAGATGCCATTTCCCGATATGCGCCGACACATACCCGAGCGGTTTCAGCACCTCGGGGATGGTGGTTTCCTCCAAGCCAAGGAACTGCTTCTGCTCGGGAGGCAGGAGCTTTGAATAAGGGAGCGGGTGCTTGCCGGGCAGATAATTGGTTACCCCAACACGCGCGGGATACTTGCCTGTCATAATGCTGGCGCGCGTTGGCGAACAGACCGGACAAGCGGCGTAGCCGTTCGTAAACTTCACGCTGCTCGCAGCGAGCCGGTCCAAGTTCGGCGTCTCATAGAACTTGCTGCCATAACAACTCAGGTCAGCCCAGCCAAGGTCATCCATCAGGATGACGATAAAGTTCAGTTTGCCGGTAGGAGCCGGTAGCGCGGCCGCATTCAAAGTGGCCGCTGACAACGTTTTCAGGAAGCTTCGTCTGTCCATGGGTCTCCTACCATAAGAGCTTGAGCGCGAGCTGCGATATGCGCGCATCTCGAGCGCTGCGTATTTGTCCGACAAAGGCGCTGTTGATGCTCGTGTCGGGAGCATTGAACTGCGCATGATTGAAGAAGTTGAAGAACTCGGCGCGGAACTGGAGTGTTACGGCTTCAGCAAGCCTTGTGTCTTTGAGAAAGGAGACATCCCAATTGTTCAGACCGGGGATTTCCACGATGTTTCGCCCGGAGTTTCCGAAGGTCCCAAGCGGAGTCGATTGAAAGCAGCTCGTGTCGAAGTAACGATCGATTGTACGCTGATCGCGCGCAAGGTTGCCATCACACGTTCGATTTGCGCGCTGGAAGGGGAATCCGCCGACATTTGCGCGGTCTCCAGCAACAGTAACACTGAAGAAATTGCCTGTCATGAAGCTTGCGATCACGTTTGTCGACCAGCCGCTAATCACAGCGTTGGCCAAGCCGCCGGCGTTGGCGCCAAATCGTTTGCCTTTCCCGAACGGAAGCTGCCAGATACCGCTGGCCGTGAGCCGCTGGCGAACGTCGAAATCGGAATTGCCGCGATCATCGCGCAAGCGATACGCATTTTGGTGCCATGAGCCGCCGCTTCCTCTTGAGGCCGTGTCGATTGCTTTCGACCACGTGTAACCAATCAGAAAGCTGACATCACCGGCAAATCTCCGCTCCAGTCGTGTCTGTAATGCGTTGTAGTTAGAATTCTCCTGCCAGTTTGCCGACAGAATATCTCCGAAGCCAGCGAACGGACGCCGCTGCACGATGGGCGTGATGTTCGTCGGATCGGGCAAACGCGCTTGATTTATGTTGACCCGTTCGGCTAACTTTGTCCCCTTACTGCCCGCGTAGGCTACTTCCAGCAGCAAATTCGAACCAACGGTCTGGTTGAGACTGAAGTTCCATTGATGGAGATAGGGTGTTCGGTCGCGCGGATCAACACTGAATGGAGCAAGCGTGCCAACAGGAAAATCCGGAGACGCGGGATCAGGAAATGCGTCACGATCCCAGTTGAGATTCGGCTGACCTACCGCGCCAACCAGAGATGTAGCGAACACCAGCGGCGGAGCGTTGATCTTGAACTGCAACTCATTTCCCTGCGTCTTTGCGTAGAACATGCCATATCCTGCGCGTAACGCGATGCGATCGCTGATTCGATACGCCATTCCAATTCGAGGAGCGAAGTTGTTTCGATCCGGAAACCACACGCCGGGCCGCAGATCCGGCTGATATTGGATGCCGGGGATATCCCGTTTTATTGGAGAGTCTTCTCGCCTTATGCCGACAACGAACGTCTGCAAAGACGTGTCGAAATAGCCTTCTTTGCCGTCACGTTCGTAGTAAGGAGTGTCGTACTCATACCTCAAGCCAAGATTGAGTGTCAGACCCGACGTGATCTTCCAATCGTCGGCCAAAAAGAAGTTCCAGGAGTTGGAACGCCAACGGCCCACGCCAAGGCCGATTTGCGCCGTCATCGCCGCTGTGTTTCCAAGCAGAAAGTCGGAAACCGGGTTTCCGGTGTACCGGTCATCGAATGTGAATGAACCGTTGTTGTTCAGTCCGAGGCGTTCGTCGAAGCGCACGTAGCGAATATCAGCTCCGAACTTCAGTGTGTGCGTGTTTCGAATCCAGCTTAGAGAGTCACTGAATTGGAAGAGATTATCGATGCCTCCCTGGTTGATGCCCGTCCCGCCGCCTACATACCATCCACCCGACAGACCTACGCTCGGGAGTCCGTACTCCTCCGGCACCTGGTTAATCTTGATTCCTAGCTCGTTTGCAATGCTTGTCGGCGTGATTTCCCAGCTATTGAATACGTTTGCGCGGTTGTATCCGAATTTGAAAATGTTCAACAAGAGCGGACTGAAAATATGGGTCTCCTGCACGATGAGATTCCGACCGGAGTAGGGAAATACGTTCCCGGCGAGCTCGCCAATACCTGGCCGGAACAAGTTGGAATCGTAATCCGTGTAACGTCCGAAGAGGCTGTCAGATGCGCTGATTTGGTGGTCTATCCGGGCTCCGAACTGGTCATCGTCGCGATTGGTTGATTTTGTGACTACGTAATTGCGACCTCCGATATTCGCATTCGGCTGTGGAGTGTACTGGATGAAATTGCGAGTCACGGTTGAAATTCGCGAGGAAGGAATGCGATTTCCTGGAAACGGCTGGCCGGTGGAGGGGTCCAGGATTGCAGAGGCGTTGGTTGCAGGGTCGCGCTTCGTTGATGTGAGCCCTGTCAGATCGCCACTTAGCTGGGCAGGAGTAGGGACCAGTGCCGTCATGGTGTTGCTTCGACGGCTTCGCATCGACTCCCAGTTGGCGAAGAAGAATAGTCGGTTTTTGATAATGGGACCGCCCGCGCTCGCCCCGAATTGATTCTGGCGGAAGGGCGCCTTCGCGTTGCCAAAATAGTTGTCGAAAAAGTTCGCCGCGTCTAGTGCATCGTTGCGAAGAAATTCGAATGCGGAGCCGTGGAACTGATTGCCGCCGGACTTGCTCACAAGACTGACGATTCCGGTGCCTTGACCATATTCGGCGGTGAACAGATTTCGATCGATCTTGAATTCCTGAATCGCATCGACCGACAATAATACGCTCGGGGAGTTAAACCAGGAGCTGCGGGTCTCGACGCCGTCGATCATGTAGCTGTTTGTGTCGCCGCGTCCGCCCGAGATATGCACCGCCATATCGCTGCGTCCGGATTGGTTCGTAATTGTCGAACTCCGGGCGTTGTAGGCCGGGACCACACCTGAGGAAATGTTCGCGAGCTGCATGAAATTGCGACCATTCAATGGAAGCTCGACGATGTTCGCGGTTGCTACCACCTGCCCGAGCGACGACGTCTCGCTTTCCAACTGGACGGCCTGCGCGGTTACCTCAACTTGCTCCGAAACTTCTCCGACAACAAGCCGCACGTCTACGCGAACAGTTTGGTTGACCGGCAGGTTGATCTTTGAGACTTCGTAGCGTTTGAATCCTGTGCGGGTCACAGACAAGCTGTAGTCGCCCGGCGGGAGTTGCGGGAAAACGTATCCGCCCGCCTCGTCGGTGTTGGATGTGCGGGACGCGCCGGTGCTGATATTCGTAATCACTACAGCGGCGCCGGGTACAGCCGCGCCGCTTGCATCCTGAGCGTCACCAACAACACTCGAGGAAATCACCTGCGCCGCAAGCCCGAAAGGCAGAAATGCGATGAGTATGTGGACAAGTTTGATGCCCATGTTGACGCTCCAGTTGTAAGTGGAAATCGGACAGATAGCAGTCAGATATATCAGTACTCGGCATACCTATTCAAGTGATACCCGCATTGCGAGAATGAGAGTACATATGAACAAGCGTGAAATACTCCACCCGGACAAGAAAGTATCGACAGGCGCATATTCGGCGGGGTTACTCGTTGATGGATGGCTCTATATAAGTGGGCAAGGTCCAATGGATCTCGAGACCGGCCGAGTGCTGCATGGTTCCATCGAAGAGGAAACAAAAACAACTCTATCGCATATCGATAAGATTCTCCGAGCCGCGGGGTGTACTCCGAAGGATGTTGTGAAGTGCACTTGTCATCTCGCCGATATCAAGGATTTCGACGGTTTCAATGCGGTGTATGCAGAGTTTTTTCAAGGAATACGTCCCGCGCGAACCACGGTCCAATCGGTCTTATGGGGCGGAATTAAGATCGAGATCGACGCCATCGCTCGGCTGCCTGAAAAGTGACGCCAGCCGGCGCGGACTCAACACGCTAGCTTGTCTTTTGTCGTTTATGAATTCCATAGCTCGACCCCGAGCAGCCGGCGACCGAGCGAACTGAGTTCTGCGCGTTGATATCGATTTTTCTCCCATTCCCGAGGATCGCCCGGAAACGCGTAACCAATTGGATGCTCGCGCTCGCTCCAGGAGCGGATGCGAGTATCTCGTTTCTCCCGGTTTTCTTCTTCGGCCGGATACATGGAAATGTACTGGGCCATGCGGACGCGATCTGTGGTCTGGTTGGGGCGGATTCCATGCGCCAGCAGTGTGTTGAAGATCAACAGATCACCGGCCTGCATCGCCACGAATTTCACCTCGAGACCCGTGAGATCCGGATGAAACGGGTCGCGCCCCTGCGGGTGCTTGGCGACCCACTGTTCGAAGTTTCGAAACAAATCCGGAACGCACTGGAATCCGCCGACTTCCGTATCGGTGGAGGTCAACGCAAGAACCCCTTGCACGTTGATCGGAAGAGGAACCGCAGTTGTGTCAGAATCCCAATGAATAAAGCTGTTGAACTTCCGACCGGCAAGGTTAGGAGTGTTCAAATTGGCGCGGTCAATTGTCACCCAGAGATCTTCGCGGTCCCAGATATCGACAAAGGCAGCGTAAACCTTTGGTTGCTGCCGGTTGTCCCAGAGATATTGGTGGTTGTAGATTTCCACCATCCCGGTATTGTTAAGCTCCCTCATCGCGTTGTCTCGGAGCTGACGCTTATTCCAGGTCGAAGGAGCCGAAGGATCTATCTCCTGGAATTCCCATAACAAGCTCTTTAACCGATCCACATTTTCTCGAGGAACCACATTCGGGAGGACGATATAGCCCCAGGTCACCCAATGGTTCCAATCTTCCGGAGAGAGCGCGCGCAGCGGTAGCTTCTTCTGAATGTCTCGCAACTGGACGCTCGAGTCGAGCTGTGAACTTCCTTCGTGTCCGTATCCGGGAATGGCTGCCATGGATGACCTTCGTGTCAAGACATTTTACTGGAAGAAGAACCGGCAAGAGTCAAATCATCACCAGCCCGCGTCGGATTGCCTGCATCACCGCATCCGTGCGGCTGCTGGCGTGAAGCTTCCCCATAATAGAGGTCACATGGAACTTCACCGTGTGCTCGGAAATTCCCAGCCGGTACGCTATCACCTTATTAGTCAAACCCTCCGCGAGCATGCGCACCACTTCGATTTCACGCGAGCTAAGCGGCTCCTCGAGAGGCGCCAGAGCCGGGCGTAAATCCGCTGCAAACAGTTCGAAGGTACTTGGCTGCAGTGTAATCAGGTCAGATGCCGCGGCGCGGAGAGCGGAGGTTATCTCACCAGCGGTAGCATCCATTGAGAGTATCGAGCGCACGTTAGCGTGCAGGGCTGACGCAAGCAGGGTAGCATCTGCCGCTGTATCTTCGGTCAACACGACCACCGGGATCGACGTTTCGGTTAAGCTTGCGACCCAGTCCTCGTCTAAATGGGGCACATCGATTAAGAGGGCGTCCGCACTTTGTGAATGTAGGGCCTCGGTGAATTGATCGAAGTTCGCGACTCCCGCCAGTTCCAATTCGCTGCTTGACCGTACAACGACTTCGAGACCAGCCCGTACTACGTTCGAACCCGCCACCACAAGTACCCGGATCACGCGGCTGTAACTCTCTGCCGATTCAACTGAAGTGTAACGGAGCGATCGTTTAGCGCGGCGCCCCGACGGAACTGAAGCGACACACGATCAGACGCGGACTCAATTGCTTCTTCCAGGTCGTAATGTTTACGGAAGCGTTGGCCATTGGCGCCGATCAGTAAGTCGCCGATTAGCAGCGACGCTCGGTCGGCAGCTAACCCTGGCTGCGTTTCGAGAATTAGAAATCCCAGGGCGCGCTCGCGAGAGAGTGCTACAGGCGTGACAGTGATCCCGACTGTTACAGCGGAGTCGACCGATCCATTGAGAAAGTCGAGGACTGTAGAGCTCGGGATTGCAAGCGCAAGGCTTCTAGCGACTCGAGTTCGCGCAATCATCGTGTTCACACCGATCAATTCGCCGCGTGCATTGACAAGAGGTCCGCCCGAGTTGCCGGGCGCAAGCCGGACATCGCTTTGCACCCAATGCCGGCGGCCAAAGCCGGGCAACGGTCCCACGGCATGAATGACTCCTGTGCTTACGGCCCCGACGAACCCGAGAGGATTGCCCACCGCAATCGCAACCTCACCGGGATGGAGGCTGCTGGAGTCTCCGATTGATACGGCTGTCAATTCTGCGGTGGCAATCTGTAGCGCCGCCAGATCCCTTCGTTCATCTCGCTTGACGATTTTTGCCGGCAACCGCTTGCCATCCCACAGTACTACCTGGGTGGAAGTATCGCTCGCTACGTGAGCGTTGGTGAGAATGCCTCCGGCCGCCTTCCACACAATCCCGGAACCCGTTCCAGCGCCTGTGCCGCCTGTTAGCTGGACAGTAGATCGCCGCAGACGTTCAGCAATTTCTCCGACGCTCATCATTTCAGACACCTGCATTCGGGCGCTCGGCTATCGTTACCGAAAGGTGCTGAACGACTCCTCCCCGGAGGATTCGGAGTGCCCATTGCTTTCCGACTGAAGTCGAATCCAGCGCGGCATGCAAAGTTTCGGGACCAGTGATTGTCTGCTCACCCAGAGAGAGCAAGACGTCGCCTATCAGCATGCCCGCAGTTGCGGCGGGACCCGCATCTTCGACGGCCAGAGCCATGATTCCTGTGTCCTGTTGAATGCTGAGTTGCTGCTTGAGCGTCGATGGTATCTGGACGGGTTGAAGACCGATGCCCAGATACCCGCGAGGGATATGTCCTCTCGTCGAGAGTGGTTCAGCAACGCGATCGATTGTGGCGCGAGTGATTCCGATCACGGAACTGCGAGATAAGCCGGCGGCGACGATTCCGACGATATTACCGTGAATGTCCACTACGGCTCCGCCTTCGGATGTCGGATAGATCGATACGTCCAGCCGGACAAATTGGTCGAGTTTGCCACCGCGCCAGGTGGACCATTCGCCGGCAGTGCCGCTCACAATGCCCATAGTCGCAATTGGCCCGGTGTTTGTGGTCCGACCGACAGTGAGGATGATCTGTCCGGGCCTCAGGTTGGCATTGACGAAATCCGTGTGGGCCGGTGTATCAGAGTCATACGCAAGCAGGGCAAGGTCTGTGGCGGGATCGCGACCTTTCAATTTTGCCGGGGCCGTCGCTCCGTCGGGCAGGGTAATGCGCAAGTCTTCATCACGGCGAAGAGCAGCATCGGCCGTGAGGACGAGGCCGGGACGCCAGATAACCCCGCTCGACGGAATTCGCGGCCGTCCGTGAACTGCGACGACCGATGCAGAAGCCCTTTCGACCGCGGCAGTGAGTTCGTTTGAGAGATCGGAAAGCGTATTTGACATTGTCTTCTGGCCCCAGTATTGCTCCAGACATGCACTTCCCACATCAGACAAAAGGATAGGTAACAGCTGTACAAAGGGCGAGTCAACACAGCCGCGCCCCCAGTACAGTAACGTGGCGCCTCCTTGACGTCCAGCGTCAAGGAGGCGGATAATCAACTAAGGTTGTAAGTCCCGGGGGTATTCATGTCAAGGTTTTTCGGAGCGGCTGGTGCATTGCTTGCGCTTGCAGTCGCAGTAAGTAGTCCTGCCTATTCACAGACTCTATATGGATCCGTGGTTGGAACAGTTCTGGATCAATCCGGAGCCTCCATACCAGACGTTTCAATTACCGTAACCAACAAAGGTACTAACCAATCAGTAGAAACCAAGACCGACGAAGGCGGTCGCTTCAGCGTACCCAATCTTTTGCCGGGCACATACGATTTGAAAGCGACTGGAACCGGTTTTCGTCCCTACAATCGCACGGACATTGTAATCACGGCGAACACGATCGCGCGAGCCGATATGCAACTGGAACTCGGAGCGACAACGGAACAGATCACCGTTCAGGCCGAAGCTGCGCAGATCCAGACGGACAAGGCCGACACGCACACTACGATTACGGCGCAAGCGATCGCGCAGATGCCTTTGCCCGGCTATCGAAATTATCAGAGCTTGATGAACCTGGTCCCCGGGGCTACACCCACCCGGTTCCAGAATTCCATGACGGATACACCCGGTCGCAGTCTGCAGACGAACGTCAATGGAACAAATGCGAATAATAATGTTACGCGTATCGACGGCGCCACGAGCGTGAATGTCTGGCTGCCGCACCACGCGGGTTACGTCGTTCCCGAAGAGATGGTGGCCGAAGTAAACGTGACTACCACCGCTGCCGATGCCGAGCAAGGTTTCGCGGGTGGATCCTCGATCACGCTCGTGACCAAGTCGGGAACGAATGAGTTCCATGGCAGCCTTTTCGAGTTTCATGACAACCAGCATCTGAAGGCTCGCAACTTCTTCCAGCCCGCCGGTCGCGATAAACCTCTGAGCATTTACAACAACTATGGCGGCACGTTGGGCGGGCCAATCGTGAAGAACAAGCTGTTCTTCTTTTTCAGCTACGATGCCACGCGGTTGCGGCAGGGCTCCGTTGCCACTTACTCGGTTCCGACCGCGGACATTCGCACTGGAAACTTCAGCGCATACTCCACCCCGATTTATGATCCGATGACAGGGAATCCGGACGGCACTGGTCGTACACAATTCCCGGGCAACATAATCCCAGCAAATCGTCTTAGCCCGCAGACGCAGAAGATCCAGGCTTATTTCCCACTACCGAACCAGCCGGGACAGACGAACAACTTCTTTGGCCAATCTGTTCCGCTGAACGATCGTGATTACACGGACGGCAAAATCAACTACAACCTAAGCGAGAGGTCGGCGATCTGGGGACGATATGGCCGCATGTGGGCTACCTCGGGTGGTGTTGGTTTGTTCGGCGACGCGGTCGGTCCGACTCCCGGAGGCGATCCTGGATTGGGCGATACGGTGATCCAGAACATGTCGGTCGGACATACCTACACGTTCTCGCCAACGGTTCTGCTTGATGGACTCTTCGGCTACCAGCGACAGAATCAGACAGTCACTCCGAACGATTTCGGTAAGACCTTCGGGGATGCATTGGGGATTCCTGGGCTGAATGGGCCGAATATCCTCCAGAGCGGCTTTCCTAACATCAACTTCAACGGCAGCACCGGAGATTATCGCGGCCTTGGCGCTCCGAACTGGATGCCGTTGCAGCGCATCGAAGAGAACTTCACCACCAGCCACAACCTGACTTGGACCAAAGGCGCTCATGTACTGCGATTCGGTTTCGATGGGGTTCTGCTGCGGTTAAATCACTGGCAGCCTGAGTTGAGCGCAGGCGGTCCGCGTGGATATTTTGACTTTACGGGAGGGCCGACAGCTCTCAGTGGCGGTCCCGCCCCGAATAACCTCAATACTTATGCAGCGTTTCTGCTCGGTCTTCCTACGCAATTGCAGAAGGGCGACCAGTATGTCCTGATGACCGGTCGTGAGTTCCAGTTCGGTTGGTATGCTCAGGATCGGTGGCAAGCCACCCGCAAGCTCACTGTCA
Organism: Bryobacteraceae bacterium; assembly: GCA_963833675.1. GTDB lineage: Bacteria > Acidobacteriota > Terriglobia > Bryobacterales > Bryobacteraceae > DASQDN01. The sequence continues at coordinate 66,120 of CAWHYW010000041.1, forward strand.
GCCTCGGTTTACGTTATGAGTACTTCCCGCTGATGACTCGCGCTGCCGGAAAGGGTTTGGAGCGGCTTGATCCATCCACGAATCTGGTTTATTTGGGCGGACGGGGCAATGTGCCTGTCGACAATGGGATCACCGTCAGCAAGAAGCTCTTTGCGCCACGCATCGGTCTTGCTTATCGCATAAACGAAGGCACGGTAGTTCGCGCCGGTTACGGCCTCAATTACGACCCGCTGCCGTTTTCGCGACCCTTACGCGGGTTCTATCCGTTGACCATTAACAACGTGTACAACTCTGCAAATTCGTATGTGCCTTATTCGAACATCGCGCAAGGCATTCCACCGATCGTGTACCCGGATCTCTCAACCGGTGTTGTGCCGCTCGGGAATAACGATATGCGCAGTCCGTATGCCGGCCAGATTCATCGTGGGTATATCCAAAGCTGGAACTTTACTTTGGAACGTAAGCTGCCGATGGATCTTGTTGTGTCTGCCGCTTACGTAGGGACTCAGACAACGCATCAGTTCGCGGACCTGGATATAAACGCAGGGTTCCCGAATTCCGGAAGCGCTGGGCGTCCGTTGGCGGCGAAGTTTGGCAGGACGGCCAACACAAACATGTGGGACGGCTACCTGAGCGCTAATTATCATTCGCTGCAAACCACGATCAACAAGCAGTTCTCGAAAGGCTTGATGATCAAGGGCGCCTACACCTATTCAAAAGCGATCAACATGACCGACGATGACGGATGGGCTGCGGTCGGCTGGAACTGGGCGCCAGTGTTTGATCGAAACCGCGCTGCCGCAGGGTATGACCGCACGCACGTATTCCAGATTGGTTGGGTGTACGAGTTGCCCGTCGGAAAAGGCAAGGGGATGCTCAACAGTGGCCCGGTGTCTTACATCCTGGGCAACTGGCAAGTGAACGGAGTAATGGCTTGCTATACCGGTGTTCCATTCACGGTCACTTCTTCGGGCACCGCGCTTAATGCGCCGAACAATACACAGACTGCAGACCAGGTCAACTTGGACGTAGCACGTCCGGGTCTGATCGGGTCCGATGGTCCTTATTACGACATCACCGCATTCAAGGCTCCTACGGATCCGGGTCGCTTCGGAACGTCCGGACGCAACATTCTTCGAAATCCGGGTATGTGGAACACGGATCTGAGTCTCTTCAAGAACATCCCGATCGGAGAACACAAGAACATCCAGTTCCGGACGGAGTTCTTCAACCTGCCGAACACGTCGCACTTCGGCGCGGATAATAGCCGAAGCGGCGCTTTCGCCAGCACCGATGTCACGAATCCGAATTTCCTTCGCGTTAACACGGCATTCGGGGAGACGACAAATTCGCTTTGGGCTAAAATTCAATTTTTAGCTTGCTACGCTGAGCTTGATGTTGTTTATGCGAAAAGGGCGGTCCGCTATGCGGGCCGCTCTTGTTTTTTGTTTGGGCACTTCTTTGGGCGCGCAGTCTGATGCGCTTGCGGAGAAATCGCAGCAGGCCAAGCAACTGATGGCGCAGGGCCGCTTCGCCGACGCAGTGCCGGTATATCGGGAACTCTGCCGCGCGTTACCTTCGAATCCGGGTCTGCGCTTGAATTTGGCGCTCGCGTATCAGATGGCAGGCAACTATCGAGACGCGGTCCCGGAATTCGAACGAGTTCTGAAAGCGGAACCCAGTAACCAGCCTGCGCTCCTATCCCTGGGCGCGACCTATCTGACATTGAATGAGCCCGCGAAAGCAGTTCCATTGTTGACGAAGATTGTGTCCATACAGCCATCGAACATCGAAGCGCGCGGAATGCTTGCAGGCGCTCTTCTGCCGATCGGCCGCCCGGCGGAAGCAGCAACGCATTACCGAAAACTGACCACCTTGGCGCCTCAGGATCCGAAGGGCTGGCATGGATTAGGACGCAGTTACGAAGCTTTGGCGCAGAGCGCGTTTAAGGAACTCGACAAGTCAGCGCAGGGCTCGCCGGAGTGGCTCGCGCTGGTTGCCGATTCCAGGATGGAGCGCCGGCAATACCGAAGCGCCTTTTACTTTTATAAAAAGGCGCTCGAAGCAAAACCTGACTTCTCTGTATTGCACGAATCGCTTGCGCAGGTTTATCGCCGATCGGGGCATGCTGACTGGGCCGAAGCCGAAATGAAGAAGACGCGACGTCCGAACTGCCCGACTTCGAAGCAAGCATGCGACTTCGCCGATGATCGATTCCTCGCCGCCGCCACAGGACCTTCGCTTTACTGGCGCACGCGAGCCTACAACGAGCTGGCATTAGCTGCGTTCAAACAGCTGGGTCAATTGCCTCCTTCTGTCGAGCTGCACGCGATCAAGGCGGGCATTCTGTCGAATCACGGCCAGCACCTGGACGCCGCCGCGGAATGGCGTGCGGCGGAGAAACTGGCTCCGGGCGACCCGCGCATTGAAGGACAGATTGCGACATCCCTGTATGAAGGTGCGAACTATGCCGAGGCGGCGCCCCTTCTCATGAAGCTCCTTAAACAGGATCCGAACTCATCCGAGCTGAACTTCTTTCTCGGCGATTCGCTGCTTCACATGGAGAAGCCGGACCAGGCGGTTCCTTATCTCGAGGCCGCAGTTCGGGCCAATCCGAAGCTTCTGCCCGCGCGCGCTTCGCTGGGATTGTCCCTCATCCGGCTTGGACGGGATTCCGAGGCCATTCCTCATTTGATCGCTGCGCGCGAAGTGGACGAAGACGGCAGCATCCATTTCCAACTTGCCCGCGCATATCAGCGGGCGGGTGACGCCGATTCTTCAAGACAGATGATGGCGGAATATAACCGTATCCAGCAGCGCTCACAAAGCGAGGAGCAGTCTCTGGAGGAGAAGGCTACGATTACGGCTCCTTGACCGTGATGACCCGGTCAACAGCGACGTCGGCCAGAGTTTGCGTCTTGCCGCCCGGCCATTTCAACTCGATACGATCGACCTTCGTTATTGAGCCAAGCCCGAAATGAAGACCGGCAAGGCTCGATGAGCTGTAGCCCTGGTTAGCCGAGTATTCCTGGACTTGATTCCCGATCTGTACACGTGTCCCGATTCCATCTCGATTGCTGCTGGTACCGTACAGTTTGATTTCTAGCCAATGCGCGGCGTTCTGGCTGGTATTGCGCCAGAGTTCCGCGGGCTCGAGGAAGGCTGAGACGACCACATCGAGTCTGCCGTCACTGTCCAGGTCGGCTGCGGCGTTTCCACGATGAGCGCGAGATTTCGCAGATAGATCGGCGCAGGACGACGCGGCAAATTTTCCATCCCGTGAATTTGCGAAGACGGTATTCGGTTGCTTATAGGTGGTCGGCTCGAAGCGTTCCACCAGATCGTTCACGTGCGAGTTTGAGGTGAACAAGTCGGGCCATCCATCATTATTGAAATCCGCCCAGATCGGGCCCCATCCACTTACCCGATTGGAGAGCGATGCCAATTTTGATGCATAGGTGAGGTCCCGAAATGTACCGTCCTTCTGATTGTGAAAGATCGGGAATGACTCGCCCGTCAGGGCGACAACCACGATGTCCGGCCAACCGTCATTGTCGTAGTCGCGGAAATGCGTGCCCATGCTCGCGACCGGCTTGCCGCTGTCGAGCAGCGCGGCCCCCGCCGTAAGCGCCACCTCTTCAAACCTGCCGCCGCCTTTGTTATGGAAAAGAAAATTCGGCAGGTTGTCATTGGTGATGAACGCATCCATGTACCCATCGCGATCATAGTCTGAGAATGCGATTCCCATTCCTCGACCACGATGAGCGCCTATTCCGGATTTGGCCGAGACATCTTCAAACGTGCCGTCGCCACGATTGCGATAGAGCTGATTCGGCCGCGGCTCGTAATATTTAGGGTGGCAATAGATCCGCAAATTCCGCGTCTTGTCGCCACAATATCGCTCGGTTGCAGCTGACCATGCTCCGTAGTTGGCTATGAGTAAATCGAGCTTGCCGTCGTTGTCGAAGTCGAAGAAGCCAGCCGCGACGCTCCATTCGTTGCTCTTGATCCCTGTCTTCGCGGTGACATCCTCAAACTTGCCGTTCCCGAGATTGCGATAGAGCGTATTGTGGTAAACGCCGGTGACGAACAGATCGACGTTACCGTCGTTATCGAAGTCGCCGACAGCCGCGCCCATCGAGTAGCCGTCGCCGGCGAGTTCAGATTCTGTTGTCACGTCTGTGAACTTCAAGTTCCCGTCGTTCCGGAACAGCCGGTTGGCGTACTTAGGCGAGCTTTTCTTCAGTGAAGGAACATCGGCGCCGTTGGTGAAGTAGACATCGGGCCGGCCGTCATTGTTGTAATCGAAAATAGCGAGTCCGCCCGCCATGGTCTCGATCATTCGCTTTTCCGGAGTCGGGCAATTCTGCAAAACGAACCCAAGCTTTGCTTCGCTCGCTACGTCTTTGAAACAAATTGGCCCGGCTGCTTCAAATCCGAGAACGCCGAAGCATGCCACCACAAGTCCGACCACTTTCTTCAAAAGAGGCTCCAATCCATACAGTACACTCAGAACAATGCCTGCTCCCGTCTGGAGCTCAACTCTACTCTGTTCTTCCGCATTTCTGGCCGGCGCTGTGAATGCCATTGCCGGCGGGGGAACGTTGCTGACTTTCCCGAGTTTGTTGGCCTTGATTGGTCCGGTTGCCGCAAACGCGACGAGCACGATGGCTTTACTCCCTGGTTCGCTTGCGGCAGCTCTTGGTTACCGGGACGAATTGGCAGGATGTCGCCGGATGCTGCTACTTCTTTTGCCGCCAAGCTTCATAGGCGGCATTATCGGTTCGATACTCTTGGTTCGTTTGCCGGAGAAGGTGTTTGCCGAGCTCGTTCCGTGGCTTTTGATTCTTGCGTCGACCCTGCTCATGCTGCAGCGTCCGCTGACTCGTTATTTCGGAGCCCATCGGCAGGCGAACCCATCGAAATCGACATTGGCAGCCATATTCTTCTTTCAATTGCTGGTTGGGATATACGGCGGATATTTTGGCGCGGGCATCGGCATTCTGATGCTCAGTTCCCTTGCTTTCACCGGCATTCCCGATATTCACAGCATGAATGCCGTGAAGTCGATTCTCGCCGCGACGATGAACGGCATCACCGCGGTCATCCTCGCTTACGCGGGCGCCGTGAAGTGGCAATACGCGATCATCATGGCGATCGCCGCAATTGTGGGCGGGTATGCGGGCGCTCGCATAAGCCGCCGAATGCCCGCTTCGTATGTACGCGCGATCGTTGTCGTTATCGGCTTCGCCGTCGCGGCGTATTCCTGGTCCAAGCGTTAGCTCTTGCTACGCTCCAGAGCAAACTTCGCGGGAGAGATATTAAAGTACTCCACGAACTTTCGCTTCGGCTCCGTTGGCGCGCTAGTCTTGCGATCCAGCATCTGCGCCGCAAGCTCCTTGTAGGCTCGCCCCAACTCAGACGCTTGGTCGACAGAGCCACCTTCCTGAATTGCTCGTCCCACTCGGAGGTAGTCATTGCTGAACGTCATCATTACCGGAGCGCCGACTACCTGCTCCACCTCAGCGGGTGAGATGGAACTGCGCTTTATGTACCGATTGAGTAGAACGCGGACACGATCCCCCAGATCCATCCGTTGCAGGAACTGCAGTTTCTCGCGCGCCAGGTGCATCGAGGCAAGCTCAGGTGTACACACCAGGAAAATCCGGCGGGAATCGCGCATGATTTCCATCGAGTACTTTTCCAGGTTGCCGGACAGGTCCGCGCAGACGACCTTATAGTTACGACGAGCGAACTCGAGCAAGTGCTGAATCTGCATATTTTGGATACGGATCTCAGGATTCAGAACACCCGCGTGGACCACGTCGAGGTTTTCGCATTTCGTGACGATCTGCGGCCATAAGTTCTCATCCATCGTGGCGGAGTGCTCGGCTGCATCCAGCACCGAATAAGTGCCCGTTAGTTTGAGCATGAACCGGATCATCCCACAGTTGAGATCGAAATCCATCAACAGAGCTGACGCATCCGGATGACGCGCAACTGCAAGGCTCGAGTTAATTGCGAGAGTTGTCGCGCCGACGCCAGGTTTCGCCGGCAGGAAGGAATATAAGAGATCGGAGGATTGCAGCGCCACCGGCCGGCGGGCCAGGTTTTCAGTGACGCGATTAAGACAATCGCGAACACAGTTATGCTCGAACGGAGCCGCCAGGAATTCTCTTATTCCCGCGCGCATGATTTCCATTAGGACTTGAGGTTCACCGCATCTGCCGACCGCAACGACCTGCATGCCAGGCATGGTTTGTTCGATATGGTTTGCAATAGCGGTCACACGATCGGGACGATCGATGCTGACGAACACGATCTGCGGACCATGAGACCGAAGCATGCGCGTCAATTCGATCTGCTCCGGATATTCATTGACCATCCGCGCGATCGACACTCGGCCTGTGTCCGTTAAGATCCGCTGAAAATACCCCGCCAGTTCCGTGTCCGGCGAGATGAATATTGCGCGTAGAGTTTGCTGCTGCACTTCGATCACCTTCTGAGTTACTCTTCGGGCGGACGCAGCAAGCTTTTAAGAAATGTTTGGTTACCGGATAGCTACCGTAACTCCATCACGACTCGGTGTCGTATCGACTCGTAGAATGACCGGTACTGCGGGTCCCGCAGTTACGCCGGCAGGTACCCGAACGTTAACCTGCAGAAGACCAACAACCGAGCCGGGACTCCCTCCCGCGTACTCGACCGTCGCGGGAACACCGCCGATCGTAACGCTGACTTGCTGAACCGGCTTCGGTACGGCATTGGCCGGAATCTGTCGTCCGTCGGCGCCAGCGGGTAACGATATGCCCTCACCAGTAGCATAAAGCGTCAGCACCGATCCGGAAGCCGCAGGGCTGGAGGCAGAGTTAGCCGAACCGTCCTGGTTCACTGCCGATGCCTGACCCGTTCCACTGGCATTTTGCGCGAAGATCCCCGGGCTTGCCGCTGCGATGTTGACTCGCACAGCGGTCGACCGCTGACCTTGATATTCCACTTCGATGGCCACCGATTCGCGACCAAGCACCGAGTAGGGGACGATGGCGCTCACCTGGTTCGGTCCAGCCGCTATGATTGGCGTAGCAATACCATCCACGAGGACGCGCGTCTCGGCAAGCTGTGTTGTTAGGACTCCGTCAACGAAGGTACCTGTGGCTGCCGCGGCAGGTCCAAATCCCGTTCCTGTAATGCTGATAATTTCACCGGGAGCAATCGCACCGGGGAGATTACTCGCTGCATTGAGGATGCCGCTGGCGGCCACGACAGGATTCGCTGTCGAGATGGGCAAAGTGAACGCCGGTAATTGGGTTCCATCCGCATTGAAGATCACAATCTGCAGCGATTGCGCAGTCGATCTGATGGCGCCAGGTATCGTCACTCTCACGGTATTGGAGTTCACGAACGTGGAAGGCACTCTCGTACCGTTTACCTGAACAGACAAACCGTTTTGGAATCCGGTCCCGGTCAATACCACAGTTGCGTCTTCCGTGCCGCGGGTTATCGAGCTTGGAGTAGCAGAAGTCACGGCGGCGGCAATACTGAGAGTGATCGGAATCGTGATCGGGGCATTCGCCGCTGCAGGAGCGTTGATCGTTAGCACTGCCGCGGTAGTGCCAGCAGGAACGGTTGCAGGATCGATCGAGATGGTGAGAGTTGCCGGCGTGGTCCCAGATGCTGGGCTGACACGTACAAACGGCATATCGGCTCCCGCCGTGAAGGTCACAGGCTGAGTTGACGCAGTGAGCGCAATAGTCTGCGCAGGAGTTTCTGTTCCCGGCTTCACCGCGAATGTCAAAGTAGACGAACTCGAGGTGATGAAATTCACGCTGGTGTCGGCCGACACTTTTGCGATGAAAATGTCGAACTCACCGGTTCCGCCGACGAAAGTTCCCATGGGTTGAGGCATATTAGGCGACGATGTGCGTCCTGCGACTACTGCTTGTCCTTGCCGATCCACCGCAAGACCATAGGCCTCATCTTCGCCGGAGCCCCCGATATAAGACGAGTACAGCAGCGCATTGCCTTGAGGCGACAAGCGAGCCACAAACGCATCGTAGAGACCTCCGCCGTAAGTGCCTTGCATCGGGTTGCGCGTGGGGAAATTGGGCGATTTCGTGTAGCCGCTAATGTAGGCCGTGCCGCCTACATCTACAACGATATTCCCGAACCCGAAGTCGTCCTGATTCCCGCCCAGATAAGTGGAATAAACAAGAGCGTCTCCGGCGGGAGTAAACTTCGCGGCGAACACATCGAATCCTCCTCCTGACGCAGCCTGAAACGCGCTTTTGACAGGGAAGTCAGTCGATTTTGTGTACCCGTACAGATAGGGCGAACCCTGCGTATCTACCGCGACTCGGAACCCGTTATCCTCGCCGGCGCCGCCAAGAAATGTGGAAAAGATCAGCGAATTCCCGGCCGCATTCAGCTTCAGAAGGAACGCGTCCTGAACGCCGCGCATAGTGCCCTGAATTGGCGTCATTACGGGAAAGATCGAGGACGTGGTTCCACCGGCTACATACGCATTTCCGGCCGAATCGATGGCGATTCCAGTGCCGCCGTCGACTCCATTGCCACCGATGTAGGTTGAATAGATGACGCTGGATCGCGATGTTGCAATCTTTGTGACGAACACATCTCCGCCGCCTCCGGCCGGGCCCGTCTGAAATGCGCTGCGTACCGGAAAATCAAACGACACCGTCTGGCCGGTCACGTACGCGTTGCCATCCGCATCCACGGCGAGTCCGAACGCGTCATCGTAACCCGAACCGCCGATATACGTGCTGAACAGAAACTGCTGGCCGTCGGCCGAAATTTTTGTGAGGAACGCGTCTGAGATGCCGCCGAACTGCGGAGATGTCGGATTGCGCAGCGGGAAATTATCAGACTCGGTATAACCGACGATATACGCCGCGCCGCTCGCGTCTACGGCGATGCTGCGTCCAATTTCGTTATCGAAGCCGCCGAGATAGCTCATCCACACCAATTGACCGGCTGCGCTGAATTTCGCCACATACGCATCGGAATCGCCACCGGGATTCTGTTGCGCTTTTTGAGTGGTTGGGAAGCGTGTCGAGTTGGTCACTCCGGTGATCAGGATATCGCCGTTCTGGTCAGTCGCAACGCCGACGCCGGCTTCGTATCCTTCCAGGCCAAGGTACGTCGAGTATTGCAGAACCGGATCGATTACCAGTTCCCGATTACGGTCATAATTTGTTACCGCGAATTCAACGCGATTGCCCTTGCTGATGCGATAGGAAGCCGCGATCTCCTGCTGGCGTCCGTTAACAGACTGATATACGCGGGGACGAAGCTGCCGAATCGACCGGCCGTTTACTTCGAGCACGAGATCGCCGTTGGACGCGACATGCATGCGATCTGCGCCATCGTAGGCTAACTCGATACGCTCAGGGTCAGCGCCCGGAGCAAGGACAAAATCATATTCCAGGCGGCGGTCGCTACTGTAATAGACGACATCTATCCCGGGATAGACATTCTTGTAGCGGACGCGACCATAGTGGGGAACCGCTGTTCTCCACTGATCCGCTTTGGCGCCGATGAAGTAGTTGCTCGCGCTGGCGAGCTTATCGAGTCCCTCTGTTGCCGGGTTGGAGAGGCCGCCAACCACTTTCATTTTGATGGCGTCAGTATCGTCGCCAACCTTCAAGAGCATCACAGCTTCGTTGCCCGTCAGCAGGAAAGTCCTATCCGGAGTTCGAGAGATCCAGCGAAATTCCGGAGCTGCTTGACCCACATTCGGTTCGAACGCGAGCGGCACACGCACGCGTGTATCGATGAGTCGTGCAGGAGACGGAGGCGTCAACGACTTCTGGGAGACCCCGCCCGCCGTCAAACACGTCGATCCTAATAACGCGGTTGTAACGAGAGATACAAGGTTCATCGCTTTCGGGAAATATAGCACGTCATCGTTTCCAGTACTAAAGAAGTGATTGAACAAACACCAATGGCGCTGGCACGTATAGCTTAAGAGATCGCAAGTTAGATACGAAGCGCCGAAAATGAATTACCGGATCACGGTTCGTTCGGCGCAGGTTAGAACTTCTATTTGCGCAGCAGTTCCCACGCGAGCAGCAGCCAGGCTGCTATGAATGCCAATCCACCGAATGGTGTGATGGCTCCCAGGGTCCTGATTCCCGTGATGGCAAGCACGTAAAGACTGCCCGAAAAGATGAGTATCCCGGATGTCAGTAACCAGCAGACGCGGGAGGCTGCTGCGTCGTTAAGGGAGCCCGTTCGTACAAATATGGGGACGATCAGCAATCCGAGGGCGTGGATGAAGTGATAGAAAACCGCCTTCTCATACACACCCATCGAGTATTCGTCCAGCTTGCCTCGAAGGCCATGGGCGCCAAATGCTCCGCTGATAACAGCCAGCCCCAATGCTATTGCCCCGATGGCGCTCCAGTTCATTTAATGAATTCCTATCCGCACAGTATTTGCCGCTAGGCCGTCCACGGTCATTACAAGATCGGTTTCGCCCTTCCCATTAAGTGAACCCGGCAAGCGAACATTGATTTGATCGAGGCCTGCGAATTGACGTTGTGGACCAGCGTATTCCACCGGCACACGTATACCGCCGATGGTCACGTCCAGATTGCCGAGGGAACCGGCGCCTCGAATTCCCGTTGCATACAAGCTCAAGTACAAAGGGCGATGATCACTGACTTCCAGCCTCTCCGCCAGACAGAGCACGGGACCGATGCAGCGAAAGACCGGTACCGCAGCTTGCGCTCCATTTTCCACCCGAAATGCCAAGGCGGCTGCCACGCCCTTACCTGTTGAATTGGCGCTGAACAGCGCGGGCGCTACACGCTGAATGTTCGCTGTAGTGCTATTGGTTAACACGCCTGAAGAATCGCGCACCGTGATTCGGGCCGGTCCCGGAGCAAGGCCCGCAGGAACGACGAAGTTGATCTGCTCTCCGGAGGAGTAGGTCACCGTCGCTTGTTGGGACGTGCCGGCAACATCGGTGACACTTACCTGAGCATTGGCGTCCGGCATGCCTGCTCCGTATAGGGAGGCAATCGAGTCGGGCGCGATCGGCGCGGAGCCGCTCGCAGCGGACACAGCCAATGGGGAAAAATCCAAGCCATAGTAGCGGCCCATCCAATAGGGAAGAATAAAGTCGATAGCGGGCGTTTCGATACGGCCCGATCCCCCTCCGTAGAGCAAATAAGGGCTACGCTGCCACAGAAAATCCGTCCGAACGCGCTCTATCACAGGGATGGGGTCGCACGCGCGATCGTCTCCGCACGCCTTGTACTTACCGCGCAAGTCGACGTAGAAATCGCGGCGCGGACGCGCGAGCCATTGGGCCATCAGGCGGATTGTCTCCGCATCGCGTGCTGTGTTCGGGCCGATGATTGCTCGATCGATCACGTTGAAGAACCCATTGCCGTGGTTTGCGACCGCGGAATGGAAGGTCCGGTACATCACGATGTAATCGCTGCGCCGGGAGCTCTCCTCTTCCAGTCGCAGGAGATTGTAGATCGAGATCGCATCGAGGTTGAATTTAAAGTACGAATCGTGATCGTTTAGCGATTCGAGCTGGATCGGCGCGTTGATACCTACCGCGCTGAGCCGTACATCTTCATAAGCCTTCGCAAATCGATCTTTGTTCACCTGCCGGCCCACCTGGAGAATGGATAGCTGTTGGTCGAGTCTCAACCAGAAGACTGTGCTCACCGCGCCGTTTGGCATAACGACTGACCAGTTCTTTTCGAGCAGCCTGTCGAGCAACCTGGTTACGATTTCGCTGATGGTGGGACGATCGTCCGGCAATTGGTCATAAGCGACGCTCAGGCCGAAGAAGACACCGAGATACTGGTCCCGTGACGTATCCGCCAATCCAGTAATAGTCGACACCGTCCACGGTTCCGCGGTATTCGCCATGTTGCTTCTCTTCATCGCGGGGGCCTGCCGATAAAGGCGAGTCGACACGCAGAACGCATCGGGAGAGCAAGCGATCAGGACCGGTCACATCGACCAATGTCCGTATCCCCTTGAGCGCCAGCCTGGCGGCGGCCAGAGACTCCGGAGAGTGAGTGACGGCATAACGAAATGATTCTGCCGCCAGATAGTGGCCGGTCCAGATAGCGGAGTCGCCGCACCGGGAATAGCTGACGATCTCGTTACTCTCCGGGGATGAGTAAACCGGGCTCAGAATGGTTCCGAACGGAAGATGATGAGCTTGAATATTCCTGGAAATCTGCAGCGCGGGAGTTTCGAACGACTGCGCGGACACAACTGCCGCGACCAAAGCCAATAAGGCCAAACGATACATCTAATCCTGCTTACCTCAAGTTTCTCACGGAACCCACGATTCAACCACGTATGATGCAGTCGCGAAGAGCATGCCCATCATGAACACGGCCCCAACGGGTCCTTTCCATCGCTCGAGAGCGGGAGCAGCGCAGATGAAGACCGGGAATGCGAGCAACAGGTGGCGTGAAAGTCCCATGTAGGGAGTCTCCGGACCTGTGTAAAGAGCGAAGGCGATTACAAAGATCACGATTGTCAGGAGCCGGTAGCTGCCACGCATTCGTTTCCACGCGAGCGCGGCCAGGAGGATCATCACGGCACCTAATATCAAGTTGATGACGTTTCCTCGCGTTGGAAACTGTTGCGTAATCCTGATTGCCTTCCATAGAGTTTCCCAGGGAGGCAGTATCGCCTGATGTTGGACTACCTTTGTAGCGCTTGGGGCCAGAATGGTCGTGTAGAGCAGGGAATTGAAGCTGCTGAAGTCGGGATGCACATCCGACAGGATGGCGCCACGGTAGGCTATCCATCCGGCCAGCGCTAGAGGAATCAAAGTGAGCGCAGCCCAGTGTCGCAGGTTCCGACGACTGGCGGGTTTGATCCAAAGCTCATAGGCGAGGGGCAAGCAACAGGAGTATCCCCTGCTGGCGAGCGAGGGTCGCCATCGCGCCCGAGATTCCGCACTCCCACCATTTGTCTTTTCGGGCATACCAGAAGCTGAGAACGGCGAACAACAACCATAAGCTCTCGGTGTATGGCGCGAACAGAACAAAGGACGCCGGGAAAGCGAGCATCAGGCGTGTCGATGTCTCGGGATTTGGGATATCCAGGCTTGCAAGCCGGAAATATAGGATGACGAAGAGAAGCGAAGCGATCGAACTCACCAGCAAGAGGCCCAGCATCGGCGACCAGAAGAACGGCTTGGCCAGTACGGGAAGCAGTGGATGAAATTGCGCAGTGCCATCGTCCACGCGATAGCCTTCGCGGACAATTTTTGCAAAATAGACCGCATCCCAGCGCTCCCAAGGAGCGATCACGACTCTCTCCAGCCATGAAAGATAAGGCGAGGAGGGCGGTAATACCGGAATTGCCTGTTCGCGTTGTGTCAGCGGCCGCAGCGGCGCGATTGCGCAAGCCAGCAAAAGAGTGAAGATACGAAGACCGACCCACAGGTTGATCAGCCGGCGTTCGATCAATGGGTTTGCAGCCGGATCGGTTCGTCGAGCTGGAATCGAAGCACGGATTCCGCGGGAATGCGAACCTCTTTGCCTTGCGTGAGTACTTGGACGGCGGCTCCGGCGGCCGCTCCGGCGAGTCCACCAACGGCGGCCCCTTTCCCTCCACCGGCAACAGCGCCGATCAGGGTACCTAGCGCAGCGCCGATTCCGACGTTCTGGGCCGTTTTCTTGTTCCGTCCGAGTCCACTAGTCTGCGTTACATCTTCGCTGACAACCAGATATGTTCTTCCGTTGACGGTGACGCTGCGCATTCCAAGCTGTAGCATCGCTCCCTTGACGCCGCTTTTCTCCTTGGCCTCAAGGATGACAAGTTCCACTTGCGAACCCTTGGGCAAGAGGACGTTCCCTTGCGTATCGACCACTTCAGTAGCGATGTCGGCTTGGTAGGTTCTTCCTTCCGGATGAGTACTATTGATCGCCTCGTTGGTGCGCACTTCCAGAGTTGTACCGGCTGGAATCGTGTTAGGCGAACCTTTGACCGTAATCGACGGCGGCTTCGGAACATCCTGCGCCGTGCGTTTATCCGCACAAGCGGAAACGAGAAGAGCGATCGCCAGTATCGCAACGTTCCGAGTCATAATTCGCCTCACGACGTGGGACGTACGTACCGGAGACTCCGGTTTCAGAAGCCGGATGGGTGAATCCAGAAGCTCTCTCGCCATTGGCCTCCCGGAGAAATCGTCTGCAAGTCATTGTACTTACCCGCTTGCTTCAGGTTGAATGCATTGGTGGGCCCGCTCATCGGCTCGAAGCAGATGAAATCGCGATCTTTTGGCGAGTAGACCACAGCAACGGGATACTTGGGTCCATAGATGACAGCGATACGCTCTTTCGCGCCCTGGACCGCAAACTCGGTTCGCCTGTTCTGACTGGGCCCGTTCTGATTGGGAATGAGGCCGCCCAGAACGTCGTCTAAAGAAATGCCTTCCAGTTCCTGTGGGTTCTTGTAGGACATCGGCTTTTTTTCGCCGTTGGCAACTAGCGAGCTGGAAAGGACGAAGGATTCTTTCGCCGGAAGAGTGACTCTCCAGGCGTTCCGTGGCGAATCGTGAAGGCGGAAATAGGGATGGAAGCCGATGCTGACCGGCATCACCTCCGTCGAGTGATTTTCGATCATCGTTTCCACTTCGAGAACGCCGTCTTGCAGACGGTAAGTCATGTCAAGCGTATGCGCAAACGGAAACTGCGCCATGTAATCCGGATATCGCCAAAATTCCAGACGGCTTGTGACTTCAGCGCTCTTAGAAGTGGCGCTAACATTCGTGACCTTCCACTCTGAGGCGTAGGACAGCAGACCATGAATCGGCTGTTTCGTTGGATCATGCCGATAATTATTCAGAGAAGGATTGAGCGTATAGTGCTTTCCGTTGGCATAAAAGCCGTCGTGATCCAGCCGATTGGCCCAGGGCGCGAGCAACGGGTTACCGCTAAAGGTAGGCTTCTGTTTGAACTCGGCGAGATTTTTGACCGGAAAGTACATGATATTCTTTCCGTTCACCAGGAACTCGTAGGCGTTGTTACCCAGAGAAGGAGCGATGGAAACCTGCGCTTTGTGGGCGGCGTCGGCGAGGCGAATCACTTCGATGCCATCGACATTCACACGCTGGGCGGTATAGTTGGCAGCTTCTGTCATAAGTGGCAGTGCAAAAAGCAGCGCCGAGGCTTTCATTCTCTATCGACTTTATCAGGCTCGATCAGATCGAGCGCGGTCTCCTGGCGGCAGCACCAGCAGATCCCCGGCGTGTAGGTGCGAATGGCGCAAACATCGCACCAATAGGTCACCATGAGCCGCTTGCCGTCCTTGTATGCGAATAGGGCACGCTTGTGGATCGGATTGATATCGAATTTTCCAGCGGGAGAACTCTCGCCGACAACTTCGAAATCGGAGTTGGCCAATCGCTGATCCTTGAGCACACCGACCGTGTCCTCGTCGCCGCTCAGGAGCACCAGCTTACCGTCCGGAAATTGCAGCGCCGGTTCACCATTGGGCGCTTTCGTAAGTTTGCCTCGTACGACATTTTCAGCCGCCCGAAGCAATGTCGCCGAGATCGGAAAAAGCAATAGGAAGCGTCTACGCTCCATATTGTCATAATAGCGGCTAATGCGATTCACGTTAATGGTTGCTCTGACGGGCGCTCTGCTCGCCCCGAATCTGTTTTCACAGGACAAGGGAGCCAAGCTCCCCGGAGAAGATTGGATCCAGCTTTTCAACGGGAAAGACCTCACGGGATGGACCGAGGTCGGAAAGGAGAAATGGGAGGTCCAGGACGGTATGATTCACGGCCGCGCGGTCACAAAAGAATACGGCTACCTAAAGACTGTCAAGAGCTACAAGGATTTTCAGCTTGCTCTTCAATTCAAGTGCAACGGCAATGGCAACAGCGGAGTGTTCTTCCATGTCGATTTCAAGCCTGGGACGGCCGATGTAAGCCAGGGGCTGCAGTTCGAGATCGATTGCACGCTCGGTCAACATACGGGCGGGGTTTACGGAGACGGTCGTCAGTGGATTGTCTGGCCGAATCCGGAAAATGAGATCGTGGTCCGGCGAGGGGAGTGGAATGAATATCTCGTGAAAGTAGACGGTAATCGCTACACGTCCCGGCTGAATGGCGTCTTGATGGTCGATTTCACCGATCCGAAACCGAAATCTTTCGATGGTCCGATTGCGCTGCAGCTTCATTCCGGCGGCAAAGGCGACATGGTATTCAAGGAGATCTATATTCGAGACCTCAGTAAGCGGTGAGGCTGTACTAGTCGTGAGACCGGGCGATCAAGTTCGTCTACCGATACGATAGTAGAGTGACGGTGGAAGGCCTACAGGCGATCGCCCGCGACTGCGGGTTTGAACTTGCGGGTGTCACGCCGGCATTACCCGTGAGCGATGCCGCGCTTTACAAAAATTGGGTGGACGCAGGGATGGCGGCTTCCATGCGGTACCTCACCGATTACAGGGCCGAGGTGCGAACCGATCCCCGATTGCTCCTACCTTCTGCTCAATCCATTATTTGCGTTGCGAAGATCTATAAACAAGCCAACGCGCCGTCCCATATTTCTCAATACGCAGTGACTCGCGATTACCACGATGTCATCAAAGCCGGTTTGGAAAAACTCGCCTCGCAACTCCGTGAAACTTTCGGCGATTTCGAATATCGAAGTTTCGTGGATACGGCGCCGTTGCTGGAACGAAGCTACGCCAGGTTGGCAGGCCTCGGTTGGATCGGGCGCAATACGTGCCTGATCAATCAGGAACTTGGATCGTGGTTGTTCCTCGGAGAACTGGTTACGTCCCTGTCGTTCGATCCGGGAATGGCGCCACCGGATCGATGCGGCACATGCACACGTTGTATTGATGCCTGTCCGACCCAGGCGCTAAGGCCCGAGGGCGTTCGCACAGTGCTCGACTCCAATCGATGCATTTCTTACTACACGATTGAGCATAGAGGAGAGATTCCGGAAGGCTTCCGCAGCGAGATGGGGGATTGGGTGTTCGGGTGTGACATCTGCCAGGATGTCTGTCCCTGGAACCGGCGCGCCACAGAAACCCAGGATCCTGCATTCGCGTCCCCATTGAATGAGATTTCTTTGGACGGTCTGGGCCGATTGTCCCCCGAAGAATTTCGCGATCGGTTCCGTCACACACCGGTGTGGCGGACCAAGTACTCAGGGTTCTTGAGAAACGTTGCGATCGCGATGGGAAACTCCGGGGATGGGCGATATCGTCCGCTTCTGGAGAGTTTGGCCGGGTCCGAAGATTCAGTAATAGCAAGTCACGCCGCCTGGGCGCTGGCAAAATTGGAAAAATCTGTTTGCGCCTGATACTCCTTATTTTTCTCGCGGCTTTTCTGGCCTATACCCAAGATTTTGGCAACCCACGGGCTGCCGCGGGCTTCGAACACTTCTACAATCTCGAATACGATCAGGCGGTCACGATTTTCCGCAAACTGGTGGCGGAAGATCCGTCCAGTCCCAACTACAGGAACTATGTCGCGCAAGTGGTCCTCTATCGGGAGATGTTTCGCGGCGGCGCGCTCGAAAGCGAACTCGTAAGCGGGAACAATTCGTTTCTCACGCGAGACAAGCTGGCGACGTCGGCCGACGCGGAGAAGGAATTCGATACTTCCATCAACGCCTCAATGGAGATTGCTAATGCGCGAATCGCGAAAGATCCGAATGACGTCACCGCCCTCTACGCTCTCGGTGTGGCGCAGGCATTGCGAGCCAACTACAACTTCCTGGTTCGAAAGGCATGGATGGACGCGCTCCGCGACGCGACGGCGGCGCGTAAAGCCCACAATCGCGTGGTCGAACTGGACCCGAATCGTATCGACGCGCGGCTCATCCAAGGTGTGCACGATTACATCATTGGAAATCTTCCGTTTCACGTAAAGATTCTTGGGTTTATCGCCGGTTTCCATGGGGACCGGGAGAGCGGAATGCAGGCTCTGCGACTGGTTGCCGACAAGGGGAACCTCAGTCGCTACGATGCGCAGGTATTGCTGGCTGTAATCTATCGGCGAGAGAAGAAACCGGAGCTCGCATTGCCTCTGCTAAACGGGTTGATCGCCCGTTTTCCCCGGAACTACCTGTTTCGGCTGGAAACAGTTCAAATGTATAGCGATCGGGGTGAAAAGGAACAGGCGCTAGCCGCGCTCGAGAAGGTGGAGCAACTGAAACGAGCAGGATCACCCGGCTTCGATGCGCTCCCGATGGAGAAGGTGAATTACTACCGCGGCAATCTGCTGTTCTGGTACCGCGACGTCGATCGAGGCCTCGAGGAGATGAAGAAGGCGACCAGGCGAAACGCCGGCCTCGATCTTCATACGACGGTGATGGCCTGGATGAGACTTGGGCAGCTTAACGATATGAAGGGCTTACGAAACGAAGCCATTAGCGCGTACAAGCAGGCGATCGCCGTGGCGCCGGACTCGGATGTTGCGAAAGAATCGCGCCAATATCTCTCGAATCCCTACAAACGAGGGTGAGGGCCTTAGGGAGTGACCTGCTTCGCCGACTTGGCTGGTTGAGTCTTCCGGATTTCCTCGAAGTAGCGCTGGACGTAAGTCTGGTAAATCAGCGGGATTTCATTCCGGTTGGATTCTGTAATGGCTCCGGAATGTGTCGCCGAGCTCCGGGAATACGCCGTCTTAAGCTGCTGCTTGCCGGAAGGAACCTCGACGCTCATCTCGCCTTGAATTTCCGCCGCGCGCTTGCCGAAGATCTCGCTAATTTTGCCCATAGCCGCGAGTTGCTCCGCATCCTGGATGCTCTTGTCGCCGTCCGATTTCCCCATGCCGCTCTTCGAGTTCTCACTGCCGGGTTTGTTGGCATCCTGCTGAGACGCTTGCTGCTGGCCGGGGACCTTGTCGCTGCCTTCTGATTCGCTTCCGCCTTGCGGATCCGGCGCCTGCTGACTGTCACCCTGAGCCTTGCCTTGCCCCTGCGACCCCTTCTGACTCATCTGCTGCTTACCGTCCTGTTGCTGGCTCTGGTTGGAGGCGCTCTCCTGACTGCTCTGCGGCTGGTTCGCTCCGAGTTTATTCAAGAGGTTGGCAAGGGCGTCCTTCATTTTGTTGAGGACACCAGGATTATCACCTGCATTTTTCGGAGGTGTCTTGGGCGGAGTTTTAGAGGCTTGCTGTCCCTTCGGCGATGCGGAGGGCTGTCCGGCGCCTTCGTCTTTGCTTTCGGCAGCCTGTTGCTCTCCCGATGACGGTTCATCCGCCTTGCTTTGTTCCGTGCCTTCCGCCGCAGGATTCGGTCCCTTGCCTGGCATCCCCTTCTGATTTCCGCCGGGCTCATCGGCGACAGCTTCTACATTGGTTTGATTGGGTTTTTCTCCGGATTTCTCCGGTTCCTGTTCCAGGTCGTCGGTGGACAGGCCGAGTTGTTGGAGCTGCTTTTCGAGATGCTCCTGAACGACACTCTTTTTCGAGCTGGCAGCCTCCACCTTCGGTGGAGTCCGGAACGTATCGAAAGTGATTCGAGCCAGCGGCTGCTGCAAGTTTAGCGAGCGCAAGATGCCATATCGCAGGGCAAATAATCCGACGGCCGCAACCGCCAGCCCACATGCGAGATATCCGGATCGTGGAAACGCCAGCGGCAAAGCGCGTTCAATATCCGGGAGTTGGACACGCCCCGTGGCCTGCTTCTCCACGACGTCCACCAGCTCAGACGAAGCCGGCATCATCTTACGGAAGTAATAGGCGGTAGATACGCGGTCTTCGAGCGTCAGAGCCTGGTCGAGCTTTTGCGCGATTCCGTATTGGGAGATACGCCGGCGTGTGACGCGATACACTCCCAAAGTGAGACCTGCGATGAAAACGGCTACGGGCCATTGCCAATCGAGGATCTGCGTTCCGACAAGGAGGAGGATCAGCACCCCTGCGGCGCCGGCCGAACATGCGATACCGGCCTGCTGAAGGAGCAGATTCATTACGTAGCGGCGTCTCGCCCGCTTCAGAATGTCGTCAAGGCTGCCCGTAGGTGAACTCCTATCGCTGCCACCCAAGGCAGACGAATATTCTCTCATTATGGACGAAGACTACCGGAGCAGGTTACGACCACGGTAATGGACTTCCTACTAAGCATCGTAACGTTCTTTCTTTTCATAGTGACAATTGCCCTTGCGCTGGCCGTATTGCGGCTCAAGCGGCAATCCACGGATCTGGAGACCCGGCTAGCGGCGCTGACCCGCCGGGTATATCAGCTTGAGTCCGGCGCGACACCCGGTGCCGCCGAGGCGCCAGTTCCGATTCCCCAGCCTCCGCCGCTACTACCCGAATCCCGGTCGGAACCTATACCGGCCGCTCAGGCCGAAACAAGCAAACCTCGGCAGGATTGGGAGGAGGTTGTCGGGGGAAGTTGGCTGAGCCGCGTAGGCGCGCTGATTCTCGTGATCGGCGTCGCTCTCTTCCTGGGCTATTCCCTGACACAACTTGGACCTGCCGGAAAGGTCAGCATCGGATTCGCTGTCGGATTTTCCATGCTGCTCGCCGGTATCACTCTCCGGGGAAACGAGCGCTACGGGGTGTTCGCCACAAGCCTGATCGGGGGCGGGTGGGCTGCGGTGTATTTCACGGCGTACGCGGCGCATGCTTTGCCACCTGCTCAAGTAATCGCCAGCCCTACAGCGGGCGCCTTTTTCCTCTTTCTGGTTTCACTTGGAATGGTGGTCCACGCGCTCTGGTATGAGTCCGAGCGGGGAGCGGCGCTGGCGTTTACGTTCAGCTTTGTAAGCTTGAACGTCAGTCCTTTGACCGGGTTCTCGGTTTATGCGGTTTTGCTCCTCACGTTATCCATCCTTGCGCTGGCGTATTCCCGGCACTGGTTCCGGCTGGCTGTGACCGGAGTCATCCTTGCATACGCGACGTTCGTGATTCGCGGCGATGCTCCAGACCAACTCGCTCGGTGGGGGCTTTGGGTTCAATGGCTCGCTTTCGAAGCGTTCGACCTGCTGGATATTCGTCGCCGCGGACTGAAGCGAGGCATCGAGCGTTCGGTGTTCCTGCTGAATGCGTGCGGGTTTATCGGGGCTTCTCTGCTCTATCGATGGGATCACGTGGGACCGTTCCTTTTCGTGTCTGCAGCTGCGTACGTTGTGAGCACATTCATTCGCGCACGGTTTCCCGCAGAGGACGTTGACGCAGGCACACGAGTACTGGGCGGCGGATTCGAAGGCGCGCTCGCCGCCGCTGCTACGTTGATGGCCGCCGCGCTTATAGAACGTTTCTCCGGTACAAACATCACACTCGCGCTGCTGCTGGAAGGCGAGATGATCGTGCTCGCCGGTCATGCGCTCGCCAATCGATTCGTCCGGGGACTCGGAGGCGCAGTGCTGTCCGTTGCTTTTCTGCACATGACGTGCGTCGATGCGATGACTTCCGGCCCTATCCGCAAATGGACGCCGGTGGCGCTTCTGATGGCGGCCGTTTTCGCCGGGAATCGCTTGAAGGGAGGCTGGGCGTATACGGCCGGGGCGGGCATCTTGCTCGCGATGGTGACCGGCGCCGAACTACGGCGCGAATGGGTTCCTTTCGCATGGGCGAGCATTGGCTTGGTCGCTCTTTTCGTTGCGTTGCGAAGGAACTGGACCGATGTACGTCTGCAGCATCCAATCTGGATGTCGATTACGTTTGTCGCGGGCGCAATTGCCACAACCTATGGGTCACGCGCCGTACTACCCATCGCCTTGACCGTGGTTGTGTTCTATCTATGCGAGTTGCTGTTGAAGCACGCTGCCGCTTGGGAGGGTTTGGAACGATTCGCCGGCCCTTTTAACTCGGTGCTCGGAACGATCCTGCTGACGATCCTGTTGTTCCAGGAAGTACAAGGCCGTTTGCTCACAGTCGCGCTTGGAATCGAAGGCGCCGGGCTTCTGGTCGCCGGCATGATTGTATCCGAGCGGGTGATGCGTCTCTCGGGTCTGGTGCTATTTTTGCTTTGCATCGGCAAAGCCTTCCTCTACGACCTCCGGCAACTGGACACTTTCAGCCGGATTGTGTCATTCATCGTGCTCGGACTGTTGCTGTTGGGCGCCTCGTGGGTGTACACGCGCTTCCGGGAGCGCATCCGGAAGTTATTGTGACGGCGATTCGGTAAAGCGCTACACTGTACCAATCCCGACGTCTATGAGACTGAAATCCTATACTCTCGACGCGTTTACCAGCCATGTTTTCGGCGGCAATCCGGCAGCCGTTTGTCCGTTGGCCGAGTGGCTGGATGATGCCACGATGCAAAGCATTGCCGCTGAGAATAACCTGTCTGAAACTGCCTTCTTCGTCCCAGACGGTGATGGTTATCACATTCGTTGGTTCACTCCGACCTGTGAAGTGGAGCTCTGTGGACACGCGACACTCGCGTCATCGTATGTGATCTTTAATCACATCGCGCCCGGAAAGAATGAAATCAGTTTCCGCGCGCTCGCCGGGTCACTGCGGGTCACGCGCGATGGAGAATTGCTCAGTCTCGATTTTCCTTCGAGACCTCCCGAGTCCATTGATGCTCCGGTGGATATCGTCGCAGCGCTAGGAGTTCCACCCGACGAAATGTGGAAGGCGCGCGATCACCTTGCCGTATTCAGTCACGAAGATGTCGTCCGCACGTTGAATCCGGACATGGCCCGGCTCGCCCAGGTTGACATGTATGCCCTGATCGTGACGGCTCCAGGCAAGGACTGCGACTTCGTTTCGCGGTTCTTTGCTCCTGGCCGGGGTATCGATGAAGACCCTGTCACCGGATCCGCGCATTGCACGCTGATTCCGTACTGGGCGCGACGGCTCGGTAAGACCAAGCTTCACGCGCGACAGGTGTCGAAGCGGGGCGGGGAACTCTTCTGCGAACTCAGCGGCGATCGGGTAACGATCTCAGGGCGTGTGGCACTGTATTCCGAAGGAACGATTCACGTTTAGGATTGCGAATCGGCCCGCCGTGAGAAATAGAACACATGCAGATCGGTTGCTATCGGCGTATAGCCGAGCTGCCGGAGCATCGTGGTGATTTGGCCGCGATGATAACTTGCATGATTAACCACGTGAAGGACCACTTGCCAGATCGGCAACTCATGCTCTAGTCCGGCAAGATTCCTGTACCTCAGGTTCGCCTCGAGGTTGCCGGCGACTGATAACCACTGCTGAAACTCTTCCGCCGTTCGTGCCCACGCGTCGGCCAGCTTGTGGATGGTCCATGATTCATCAGGATCGCCAAGCGTAAGCCTCGGCGATCCCTTCAAACGAGAGAGCCAAATTCGGTCAGCCTGATAGATATGAACCAGAGTTGCGAGGATGCCTCCTTGCGAGTTGCCCAGGTCCCTTGAAAGTTCTTCGTCATTGAGCGCGCGAGCAGCCTGAATCGACCGCTCACTTGCCCAACGCGAATAGTCGATCTGTAAGCCCAGGAAGTCTGCGTCAATCTTCATCGTGCTGAGAAGCGAGTCGGGTCACCACAGCCATGTCTTCGAGTGTGGTGACATCGCCGCTTACCGTGTGAGATGTCACGATCTCACGCAGCAGGCGACGCATGATCTTTCCACTACGAGTCTTAGGCAGGGCTTCGGTAAATCGAATTTCTTCCGGCCGGGCAAACGGGCCGATCTCATGCGCTACCCATTGCCGCAGCTCTTTCCCAAGCTCGCCGTGATCGTGCTGCCCTTGTTTAAGCGTAACGAAGCAGCAGACGGCCTGGCCAGTGATTTCGTGCGGCTTACCGACCACGGCAGCTTCGGCGACGGCGGGATGACGTACGAGGGCGGACTCGATCTCCATTGTGCTCAGACGGTGCCCGCTGACGTTCATCACGTCGTCAACCCGGCCGAGGACCCAGTAATATCCGTCGGCATCGCGCCGGGCGGCATCCCCCGTGAAGTAGGAGCCTGGAACCCGAGTCCAGTATTGTTCTTTGAAACGTTCCGGATCTCCCCAAATGGTCCGCACCATGCTCGGCCACGGACGCTTGATAATCAAGAAACCTTCACGATCATTTCCGACTGGATTGCCCGAGAAATCAACAGTGTCCAGCTCTATGCCGGGCATCGGCAGCGTGCCTGATCCCGGCTTCAGAGGCACGGCGCCCGGCATTGGCGCAATCATGATCGCGCCGGTTTCCGTCTGCCACCATGTGTCTACGATGGGACATCGTCCCTTGCCGATGACCCGGTGGTACCACTCCCATGCTGCCGGATTGATCGGCTCGCCAACCGAGCCCAATAATCGGAGACTCGACAAGTCCTTTCCGTTCGGCCACTGCTCACCCTGACGAATCAAAGCGCGAATTGCAGTCGGAGAGGTATAGAAAATCGAGACCCGGTCCTTCTCAACGATCTGCCACCATCTGTCGAATTGCGGGAAGTCCGGGGCGCCCTCATACATAAGTGTGGTCGCGCCGGCGGAAAGCGGACCGTAGACCACATAGCTGTGCCCGGTCACCCAGCCGACATCGGCGGTACACCAATACACATCGTTCTCCTGGAGATCGAAGACCCACTTCATCGTGATCGTGCACTGGAGAAGATAACCGCCCGTGGTATGGAGAATGCCTTTCGGTCGCCCGGTTGTTCCGGACGTATAGAGAACATAGAGCGGATGTTCCGAATCGAGCGATTCGGCTGGACAATCATCCTGTACGCCTTCATGCAGATCGTGCCACCAATAATCGCGGCCTTCTTTCATTGCAATGTTGGAGGCGGTTCGCTTGTAGACAATGACATCACGAACATTCGGACAGTCTTCGAGCGCTTCATCGACGGCGGGCTTCAAACGTACTTCCTTGCCGCGCCGCCAGCCCCCATCCGCCGTGATCACCAGCCGTGCATCGAGGTCCTGAATACGCGCTTTCAAAGCTTCCGCCGAAAATCCACCGAACACCACACTGTGGATAATTCCGAGCCGCGCGCATGCGAGCATCGCGATCGCGGCTTCGGGGATCATCGGCATGTAGATGATCGAACGATCGCCGGCTTTGAATCCTCGCGCCTTCAGAACATTCGCGAGCCGGCACACCAAGCTATGCAGCTCTGCATAACTGATGATTCGTTGATCCCCCGGTTCACCTTCGAAGATGATCGCAGGCTTGTCGCGGCGATCACCTTTTAGATGTCGATCGATGCAGTTGTAGGAAACGTTGGTTTTAGCGCCGGAGAACCACTTGGCGAACGGCGCGTTAGACCAATCCAGGACCGTGGTCCATTTTTGAAACCAGTCGATTTCGCGCTCGGCCATCTCACCCCAAAACGACTGTGGATCCTGTTGGGCGCGCTCATAGAGGGCGCGATATCCTTCCATGCCTTGCACGTTGGCATTGCGGACGAACTCTGGACTGGGCGCATACGCGGCACTTTGACTCATCGGGTGAATTGTAACTCGTCAGCTCTGGCGGACTTGCAACAAGATCCTCGCACATTTATCCGGATGTAACGTGCGCGCCTTGTGCGGCACCATCATTTAACGGAATAGACCGAGAAAGAACCGTAATACCGTGCGCGCAAACTCAGCATTGAATTCGATTCGCGACGAGCGTTGGTCAGCCGAATCAAAGGGTTAGGCGCCAGGGAGTACTTCCGGTTCCTATGGTATGCTGCCCGGAGCGTGTGACCTAATTTCGCAGGCAATCTTACTCATGCCCGATTTCATTTCCGCTCGTGATTCACGTTTGCTGCTGATCCGCATACGGGCTACCGACAACTCGGCGGGAGCGGGATCCGTCGTCGTACTCGAAGCGGAAGCCATTCTGGATTACGAGGCGATTTTTCCTGCTACCAGTTTTCAACTCGATCTGGCCCAATTGCAGGCCTCGATCACCAACCAAGCCAATCAATACGGGCAAATACTCGGAGCGCAATTGACTTCTGCCCCCGGCATCCAGCAGGCAATTGCCGCGGTGGGCCAGCCCGAGATCCTTCGCATTCAGTTGATGCTCGAAGGCCGTGGCCCCCACGAAAGCGTGCGCTGGGAGCGGCTCGCGTTGCCGATTCGCCCGGGTGAGCCCCTTGCGCTGCGGCGCGACACTCCCTTCTCCCGATTTGCCGCGGTGGATTTGCCCCAGGAGAGCGCGCCCGAGGATACTCGATTTCATCTGCTAGTCGCGATTGCCGGGCCGGATGCCGATGAAGTTGCCAAGTTCGACGTTGCGCCGATCGACGCCACGGTGGAGTGTGCGGCAATCCTGGATGCTTGCAAGGACTTACTCGAAAACGGGCAGATGGAACTGACGCTGCTTCCCGGTAAGGCAGGATTGCCCGCAGGCTTTCACCCTTACGCCGATTTTGCGAACGTTCACATTTTCGATGGCTTCACCACGGCCGAGCGAATCGGCAAACTGCTCGGGCGGGCGCATGGGCTTCACGTCGTGGCACACGGCCGCCAGGGGAGGCAGTTCAATCTTATTCTCGAGGATGAGAACCTCGGGATGCTGGCCCGGCCCTATGAACAACTGATCGAACTCTGGCAGCCGCAACGCCTCCGTCTCATATTTCTGCAGTCGTGCCAGAGCGCGGCAGTCCGTCCGGCGAATGACCCGCGTCCGCACATTACAGGGTTTATGCAGGAATTGGTACGAGCGGGCGCTCCGGCCGTGGTCGCAATGCAGGATTTTGTGCGCATGACGGATGCTCGCGAGTTTAATCGCGGATTCTACACATCGCTGATCCGTGATGGACTGGTGGACGAAGCCGCGAATAATGGCCGCCGGCAACTGAATGATTCAGTAGATGCAGCGTGGTCGATTCCAGCCGTCACGACGAGGCTGAAGGGCGGGGCGGTCTGGAGAGAGTCGCCCTTGCGGGCCGCGCAAAAAAAATTGCGAGAGCGCCTGCTTCAGGAACGCGCCAGAGGTTATCCGCTGTTTCCAATTGACGTTGCGGCAGTGACGTCAGACGATTTGTTCAAGCGTTCGACGGATCCGGCTCGCGATGATATCGACAATGTATATCCGACTGGTGAAGGCTTGCGGGTCGATGCCTTCCAGACGCTCTGCGCTTTGGTCGCCGAGTCGAATCCCGGTCGCACCGTTTGTATGGTTGGCGCGCATGGACGCGGAAAGTCGACCATGCTCGAAGCGCTCTATCTCAATGAGATCGATCGTCACTGGCGCGGCCAACAGCCGGCGATCCCGGTGATATTACGGTTGTCGGATTGCGCCCAAGGCGGCCTGGACCCTGAGCGCACTTTCGCGTCGGCGATCGCCAGGTACTTCGACGTGCAAGGCGGAGCGCGAATCGATCCATTCTATTTATTGAATTGTTTCGATCAGCAAGGATTCCTGTTCTTGTTGATCGGCGATGATGATCTTGGCGACGCGGCGCTTCAGCGAGCAACGAATGTATTCCGCGCCTTTCGTAACGGAAGGCGGTCGCCCGATCCACATCAGTATGTCGTCATTCTCGATCAAGCTGCTATTAAGGTTAACGACGTCCCCGAGTCCTCAACGTGCCTGATTATTCAGCCGATGAGCGTGGAACGTGTCACCGCTTATCTGCGAAATCTTCCTTCTGCAACCGGAGAGCGTAAGATTGGCTCGCTTTTGTTAGACAGGTTGTCGGAGGGGCTCTGGGATATGGCGGAGGTGCCTTGGCTGCTACGGGAGATGCTCGATCAAGCCGAGCGTGGAGTTCTCAGCCGTACGCGGGCGGAGATCCTTCGGAGTGTGGTGGACGGCCGCATAGCCCAGATTACCGGACCGGTGGGAATGCGGGCGCGGGTTGAAGATGTGCTTACGCGATTGGCTTGGGAGATGTACTCCGAACGCATAACCAGTCTCCCCGGCACCGACCTGTTCAATCTGCTAATGAGTCTGCGTGGCAATCGTGACTATTCGCTCGTGGATTTTCGAACGCAGCTCATCAATCCTTGCCGGGTTATGGCCGCCGGCGATGAAGATGGATTGCGGTTCGCCTATCCGGGATTTCGATCGTACTGCTGCGCGCTCTATATCTACAGACAATCGCCGACGATCCGCGACAAGCTTTTAGAAGAAATCACCGCCAGTCTCGGTCGCCGGTCGCGGGCTCAGCTTTGGGAAGAAGTCCTGCTGATATTAGCCGGACTGTGGAACGACACAGGCTCGCTTCTGCGCATGATCCTGTCAGGCGTAGCTCTCACCGAGGGAGATCACCTGTACATCGCTGCGCGGTGCTTGCAGGAAGCGCGACAGGCCTTTGCTACCGGAGCGTCTGATGACCCGATGGTACGGTCCGTCGTGAGCGCGTTGATCTATCGTTCGCATCCTCGGAGCTTGCGATCGGTTTCCACGCGCAAAAAAGCCATTCAGTTCCTGGGTCCGCTGAAAGAGAAAAGAGGAATCCCGCATCTGGTTTCACTCGCGTTGAAAAAAATTCGTCCGGAACCGAGACACAACAAGATGACTTATGATGCCTCGGGAATTCGGCTGGCGGCGATCAAGGCGTTGCTGTACACGCCTGCCGCAGTGCTCGATTATGTGCAAACCGATAAAACGTGGAGTGGAAATGAGGCGCTGCACGCGACGCTGGAGGCGTGGTTGAAGTTCGATAGCGATCGTCTCTGTGTGCAGCTAGCCGATGTCGCAAATGTCCCGGTCGCTTCGGTCGCAGCCTTCGCCCTGGCGGTAACAAAGCTCAATGGCGCTCAAGCAGCGCTGGAGAACCGGTTTTTGGCCGACGACAACTCCGAGGACCTGCTCTGGGCTGTAACCGATGCGTTGCTGGAGCTCAGTGATCCGGGGCTCAACGCGCTGGTCGCTAGTCACATGGATCGACCCGATCGCCAGCAGCAGATCGCCTACCTGATCGGCAAATTGGGGTCGGCACGAGTCGATTCCTCGGAGTACAAGTTTCTGCATAACCATTTGGCGCAAGGCGACCCCGCGATGCGCGGACGCTGTCTTCAGGCGCTCGCGGAATTGCGAGACACGTCCATATTGGAGCTTTGCCACAAATGGCTGAACGACAAGAACATGATTTTGCGCTATTACTCGCTGCAGTCGCTGCGCCACATCGGTACGGACCAGACGTTGGCGTTGCTGACGCAGGCGCAATGGAGCGCGGAAAATGATCCGGCGACCAGCGCATCGCTCGCCAATGAGCGTCTGCGTTTGGAGGTTTACGAAGACATTTATTGGAGACTGGCCGGTGGTCGGTCTCGCGAGGTTATGGAGCCGATCTCACAGTCGGCCTGACTTAATCAGCTAACGCTATTCGCAGGTTTATCAGGAGGAGAGTTTTTCATGCCATTTCGTCAGAGTCCAAGTACTCACACTCCCTACACGATCGTTGCCTTTGACAAATCGGGCGCCGAGCGCCGCGACGATCCGGATGGGACCAATGGGGTTATCAGCGCGCGAGTACTCGCCGAGCTCGCTCAGAATGCGCCAACAGACGTCTTCGTCTTCAGCCATGGCTGGCGGGGCGACATCGCCGCGGCGGTCGACCAATACAACCGATGGATTGACGCGATGGCAAACCTCTCGGCGGACGCAGTCAGAATGGGGTCGTCATTCAGACCTGCATGGATCGGCTTACATTGGCCAAGCGAGCCGTGGGGAGAAGAAGAATTGGGAGGGGGAGGAGCATTCGCAACCGACGCCTCGGCTCCTCCGGCGATCGCCCCCTCGAACCTCCTCGAAACTTATCTGGACCGTTTGGACTTGACGCAATCGCTTCGTGCTCGGGAACTGATGGGAATCATTTTTCGCGAGAACCGGGTAAACGCAGGAGCGGTGGTGCTTCCACAAAGTGTTGCCGACGCATATACCGAATTGGCAGCTCTCCTCGATTATTCATCCGGGCCGGCCGGTTCGGACCCAGCCAGTGACAATGTCGAGTATTCGGCGGAAGCGGCATTCGAGGCGATGAATTCGACCGGAGTTGCCTTTGCGGGCGGTTTTGTCGGCGGTCTGCTCGGGCCTTTACGCCAGCTTTCCTTTTGGACGATGAAGAAGCGCGCGAGAACCGTCGGCGAAGGCGGCATGCATCAGTTTGTGGGGCAGTTGCAGCAGAGCGCGTCAACGGCTCGCATCCATCTGATGGGGCACAGTTTCGGATGCATCGTGGTCTCCTCGATCTGTAACGGTCCGAAAGGGACCACCGCGCTTTCCCGTCCGATCGACTCGCTCGCGCTGGTGCAGGGCGCGTTGTCGCTCTGGGCGTATGCTGACGCGATTCCATCGACAGGCGGTAGAGGATACTTCAACGGAATGATGCGGCGGCCGGGAGTAAAGGGACCGATCATCACCACGCGATCTGTACACGACACCGCAGTCGGTGTTTTCTATCCGGCAGCTGTCAGCCTGATTCTCCAGGACCCGAGCTTCGCGATCAATCCGACGTTGATCAAGTGGGGCGGTATCGGAACCTTCGGCATTCAAGGATTCACGGGCGCCATGGACCTTCCAATGCAGCCTGAAACTGCTGATTATCACTTCGAACCGGGAAAGCTCTACAACCTGGAGGCCAGCAAGTTCATCAAGAAAATGCAAGGCGCGAGCGGGGCGCATTCCGATATCGACGGACCGCAAGTAGCTCACGCAATTTGGCAAGCGGCATACGGAGGCCTCACCGCTGCGCCCTCTTTTGTTCCGGCCGAGGTTGCAGCCGCACAAGGCGCCGGAGCGAGCACCGGCCAGACAAGCGCCACTTCCTTCATGGCCACACCTCTACCAGTCACGTCAGCGCCGAACATCGTCCTTCCTAAAATGGGTGCTCCGACGGAAGCGGAGATGCCGATACCGTTCGGCGTGCAGGCGGAGAACGGACAGTATCTTCCGCCAATCCAAGAATCGGACCTCGATCATATCCAAAAGGCTTCGCAGCTTGCGGAAATCCGCGCTGCGAACGCCAATGCCTCACATCTCGCTGCTATCGCGGATGTCGCGCCCGACAACCTCGAGCAGACCGGATGGGGCGTAATCTTTGCAAGCGCGACTCCCGCGGCCGAGAAGCAGGCGATCAAGGAGGCGTTGAAACCTCTCCTTGATCTGCGCGCCTCGCAGGCCGGCGATCTCTTCAAGATCTTCGATGATGCGAACGGTTATCAGAAAGGCGTAGCAGCAGATCAATGGCTCAGCGCTCGTGGATCGGCTTTGAACGTAGTCGATCCCACGCAAGGCGTGCCCTATTACCTGCTGATCGTCGGATCGCCCGCTGAGATTCCCTTCGAGTTTCAATACGACCTCGACACATATTTTGCGGTAGGCAGGCTCGCTTTCGATTCGCCGTCGGAATATGCGAAATACGCCCAGAATATTGTCAATTTCGAGAAGACCGGCGCTCAGCAAAAGACGATAGCGATCTTCAACACGCGCAACGATGGCGACCGGGCTACAGCGTTGCTGCACGACCAGGTGGCGGTGAGACTCGCGAATGGGGACGGCTCACTCAAACCTCTGGGCGCGCCTCAAGGTTATTCGATGACGTCGCGTCTGGGCGATACCGCAACCAAATCGGAATTACTCAAGCTGCTGAGCGGGCAAGCGGAAGGGGGTACGCCGGCCATTCTATTCACAGGCTCGCACGGCGTAGCGTTCTCGGTCGCAGATCCGCAGCAGGGCGTCAAACAGGGCGCTCTGCTAACGCAGGATTGGGCAGGTCCCGGAAGCCCAATTTCCCCAGAGACATACTTGACTGCCGCCGAAGTGCCATCCAGCATTGCGCTGAATGGACTGCTCCATTTCTTCTTTGCCTGCTACAGCGCGGGCTGTCCCAAGACGGATACCTACACGTATGGGCCGGGTAATCAGCCGGTACAGATCGCAAAGGACACTTTGGTTTCTCGTCTGCCTCAGCAAATGCTGTTGCAGGGCGCGCAGGCGGTGATCGGTCATATCGATCGGGCCTGGGCGTATTCTTTCCAATCCAACACCGGGCAAGCAATGGTGCAATCCTTCCGCGATCCGCTTGTCCGGTTGTTGCAAGGGCGCCGCATCGGAGATGCGCTTGACGTCTTCGATCAACGATGGAGTGTTCTTTCGACGGGTCTCTTGACACTGATCCAGAATCGCGAAGTAATGCCGAACTCCGTTCCGGTGTCCGTGATGGCGAACCGCTGGGTAGCTCGCGATGACGCCCGCAACTACATAGTGCTTGGCGATCCGGCCGCGCGGTTGAAGCTTGCCAACCCGCCGTCGACGACTACAGGCGCGGGAGGCGCCTCTTTCGGAGTCGCCGCCGCTGCTCCTGCCCCCGCGATGGTGGATGAAGTTCCGGCGGTTGCCTTCGAAGCGAATCTGGATGCCAAGCCGGTATTGCAGTTTCGCGACTTCACCGGCGTGATCGAAATGAAGGCGGCCGTCTCGCCCGATTGCAGCTATCAACTGGTGCAAGGCGCACTTGCGCAAGCCGGCGACGGATCGAAAATCGACGTTTACATCTACAGCATCTCCGCGCCTCATTTGATGGACCTGTTGAAAGGACGCCGTCGATAGGGGAGCGACGATTCGCGTGATGTACGACCCGGTGCAGATGCCCGCTGCCGATGTACAGAAACTCCGGAGCTTCGGGATCGAAATCAGGGTTGCGCCTTCCCATGATCCGCGGCGTGTCTTTACGGTGTGCCATCAGAAGTTCGTGGTGATCGATCGCAAACTATTGGTGCTGGAGAGCGCCAATTGGGCCAAGACATCGATTCCTCAGCGTCTGGCCGGCGAACCTCGTAAGAAAGGGAATCGCGAATGGTTAATCCGCATCGACGATGAAAACGTTGCCGACTGGTATGCCACGCTGTTTGATGCTGACTGGAATATACCTTCGTTGGGTGAGTCGTTCGGAGCGGCTGTAGCGGAAGCTCCGCTTGCTGCGGTAGAAGTGCGAGCGCCACGGTTTGCCGCGCCACGCGACTTCCCGGTGATGACCTTCTCCGGGAAGAAGATGACAGTCTCGCCTCTCACATCACCGGATAATTACTTCGATACAGTGCTGCCGCTGGTGCGAAGCGCGCGGAAACGCATTTGGCTGGAACAACAATACATCGAAGGCGGCGGAGGGCCGGCGGTGCCTCGTTTACTCGATGCCATTTCTCAGAAGCAGCGGTCGGGTGTCGATGTCCGGATGGTCGTGAGTTCGCGCTTCAACGATAGCTGGGTGGCCACGAAAGAAACTCTGCAGGATGCGAAGCTGCTCAACCGGCTCCGCGCGATCAATCTGGACAACTTCACGCATTGCCACAACAAAGGCGTTATTGTCGACGACGCGGTCATTGTGTCCTCGACCAACTGGAGCGAGAACTCGATTCGACGCGCGCGAGAGGCTGGAATCCTGATCTCATCGGCGGACGTGGCCGGATTCTTCGGCCAGGTATTCGAAGACGATTGGAAGACAGGTTGGAGCGTGTCGACGGCGGATTCTCAGGCCTCGTCCTTTGAAGCTGTAGCCGCTGGGGCCGGCGATGAGCTCACCATCGACCCGGCGGACCGAGTTTAGGAGAATCGCATGCCCGTCTATCATCCCTTAGGACAGGAACTCGTAAGCCGCGACGAGTTCCTTACTCGAGTTGCAGAAGTGGAGCCGGCCGCCTTTGATGTAGGCAGTGTGGCCACGGGCGAAGCTGTTCGTCCTTTCGCCAATATAGAATTCGGCAAGCCCTTGAACGTTTTAATTCGCCGTGTATATACGGGGAAGTACCCGGAAAAGCGTTTGCTTAATTCCCGCAAGCCGATGCTAATCACCTCAGCGATCAAAGACGTGTCCACGACGTCGGCTGCGGCCCAGGCAGTGAATGTGTTGAAGCAGTCAGTCTCACCTCGCTCCGTGTTCACGGGACCCAGCGCGCGAGAGGAGGGGACGGCGGTTGTGTATTACTCGCCTGCCGTGGCTAGCGCATTGATAAGCGTCTCCGTACAGGTGGTTTTTGACGACTTCAACGAGGAGCTTGTGAACCGCGCGAGCCAGCTTTTTGGGAACCTCGCCGGGATTCCTATCTTCGTTCCTGCGTCGGGATATCTGTTAGGCGCGTCGTCCATACTGAAAGTCGCAGCCGATTTAGGAAATGCGATTTTCAGCGGGCATCCCGTGCTGGATGAAACCATGGAACTGGATTTTAGCTTCGGCGGCGGATCGATTCCAGAGCCGGGCTATTGGGTATTGTGCTCCGGCACACTGGACCGAAAGCGTTATCAGTTCGATCCTGCTGGAGGGTTAATGGACAAGACAACAGGCCGCGTTTATGATGGAGATGATCCTGTAATAGTGCTGAGTGTCGATGGCAGCTCTCAGCCGACCCTTACCAGCTTTACGCCTCTGCTGGCCAGTGCAAGTCTGCTCGGACGCTTCTTAAGACAGAAGCAAGGCAGCGAAGTGGTCATGGATGGTCTGTTATCCGCGATGAGGCTGTATAACGATTTCACCTTCCGATTGAAAGCAGAGGAGATGCAGAAGCAGATGGCAACTCTTCCGGCTTCCGACGATTCTCGGCAAAAGCTGGAGCTGCAAGTGGAAGCGTTGAACGCAAGCATCACAGAAACCAGGCTGCGATTGCCCCAATCATAGAGGGGCGTTATACCCCGCAGCCGTCCTTCTTCCCTGAAACTCGGGCGGGTTTGGCGTCATCTAAGCAGGTAGCGCCTACCCGCCAAATTCACCTGGCCTTTTAGGATTTTGGGTTTGTTTTCGAATTCTGCTTGCCAGCCGCGGGTTACCTGTTTATACTGCTTTTTTTGTGGTGGTGGTTGCGGTGAAGAACGTACAACTGAGAGACGATTTTGACCCATTAGCTTCCCAGCGCGAGGCGGCGATGTTTTACGGTCTGTTTTTGCGCGGCCACTCGGTGGAAGCATTGCGTCGCGATATCGATATCCCGAAACCACTGCTTCATAAATGGCTCAGCACTCCCCGATTCGAACCCGGTTTTCGTGATAATTTGAAACGTGTCTATAGCTATCGCAAACAGGTGCTCGCCATTTTTGAGGAGCTTGTTACCAGCGAACGGAATCGCGCCCGCTTACAGTAATCGTTCCTTCTGATGCCGACAGGAGCTGAGCTGTTTCTCGATGCAATTCAGCGCCACGGGATTCAGGAAATTTTCACACTGGTTGGGGATCATCTTAACGACGTACTGCTGTGCGCCGGCGTCCGAGGGCTACGCATCCTCGACATGCGTCATGAAGCGGCAGTCGTGCATGCGGCCGATACCTGGGCGCGGACGAACCGCCGGCCAGCGCTGTCTCTTGTTACCGGTGGACCGGGCCACACGAATTCATTAACCGGTATCGCGACGGCTTTTGCGGCCGGTAGTCCCGTTCTGACAGTCAGCGGCAGCCGAGCCTCGACGCAAGCGCAACGCGGAGCGTTTCAAGAACTCGATCAAATGGGGATGGTCCGCTCCGTAGTGAAATGGGCTGCCGAACCGGTTGCGGCCTCGCAGATTCCTTTCTACGTCGGCCGGGCCTGCACCGAAGCGATGGCGGGACGTCCAGGCCCGGTGCATCTCACAATACCTGTCGACCTGTTTGCGGCCAAAACCGACGGAGCAGCGTCATATCCTTCGCTCGTACTCCCAGCGCCTCCTGAGCCGAATCTTCGCGACGTTGTCAAAACGTTAAGCCTGCTCAAGACAGCAGAGCGACCGGTCATTATCGCTGGATCAGGTGTGTGGTGGTCTGGCGCTGAAGCTGAGTTACGCGCGCTTGCGGAACAAACGCGTGTACCTGTTTATACAGTAACTCTTGCGAGAGGCATCTACTCTGATGATGAGCCTCTCGCGTTCGGCTATGCGGACCCATCGCTCAATCGAGCTGCCGCCCGCGCTTTTGCCGAAGCCGACGTTGTGCTCGTTTTGGGCAAACGTGTCGACTTCCGCCTTTCTTTCGGATCATCTCGCGTCTTCGCGGAATCGGCGAAGTTCATTCAGGTGGATATTCATCCTGCGGAGATCGGGATGAATCGAAGAGTCGATGTAGGAATTTGCGCGGATGTCAAAGCGACGCTTAAGGCGATGCTCGCCGAGATCGGCGATGAGCAGTGGCCGGAGAAGCCTTGGCTTCGTCGAGTGAGGGATCTGCGGACTGAGTGGAATTCTTGGCTCTCAGGCGCGGCCGACGACGATACGCCCATCCATCCGTCTGCTCTGTTCGCCGAACTTCGCGAAACGTTTCCGAAAGATATTCTTTACTCTTGGGATGGCGGCGATTTTGCGCATTGGGGACGCGCGATACTGCCCGCCACGAAGCCGGGAGGTTGGGTTCGATTGGGTCCTCTAGCCACGATTGGAGCCGCGCTGCCGAATGGGCTCGCCTTGCAGATGGCGAATCCGGATAAGCCAGTGGTGGTGATTACGGGCGATGGATCTCTCGGGTTCTACATCGCTGAGTTGGATACGGCGGTTCGTCATAATTTGCCGATTGTAATCATTGTGGGAAATGACGCGGGCTGGGGCCTGGAGCGTGAGTTGCAGGGACGCGATCGAACTGTGGGATGTGAATTGCGGCCGACCCGTTATGACGTTGTGATGCAAGGCTTCGGCGGCGATGGTGAAAACATCACTTCCCTAGCTGAGGTCCGACCCGCAATACAACGGGCGTTCGCCGCTCGCCGTCCATACCTGCTGAATGTCAATGTTCGCGGAGTCCGATCGCCATTCACGCGATGGAAACTCGGGGACGGGTAATTGGAAGATCAGGACGTTTACACCGCGATTGGGGCCGATGGATTTCATAGACTCGTAGCCGCGTTTTACGAGCAGGTCCCGGGCGATGACATCCTCGGGCCTATGTATCCGAAGGCCGATATGGAAGGAGCCGAACAGCGCCTCCGTGATTTTCTAATCTTCCGGTTCGGCGGGCCGCAACATTACATCGAGCAGCGGGGACATCCGAGACTGCGTATGCGACACGCCCCGTTCGCTGTCGGCCAAGCGGCGCGCGATCGCTGGGTGCAACTCATGGATCGGGCTCTAGAGAAGACGAAACTGCCTCCTGAAGCGGAGGATACTCTGCGACGCTTCTTCCACTCTACGGCGACTTTCATGATCAATCGTCCGGAATAGCGAGATTGCGTATATCCTTGTAAGAACGAGGATTGTAATTGGCGTTTCGTTCTTTTGTTCTTCTTAGCCTAACGAGCTTCGGCGCATCGCTCTGCTACTCCGCAGTCGATTTTCAGCGTGAAGTTCGTCCCATCCTTTCGGACAACTGCTTTCACTGTCATGGGCCGGATAAGGCGACACGTATGGCCGGCTTGCGATTGGATACTCGCGAAGGCGCATTCACGCCGAGAAAGACGGGAGCGCCAATTGTAGCGGGCAAACCGGAGACGAGCCTCATTATTCAGCGGATTACAGACGTCGATAAATCGCGGCGGATGCCTCCCGAGTTTTCACACAAGACTCTGACGGCCAAACAAATCGACACGCTGAAGCGCTGGGTTGCCGAAGGGGCCGGCTGGAAGGAACTCTGGTCCTTTACAGCTCCTGTGCGGCCGAAGCCGCCAGCTGTTGGGAATAAGACCTGGGTGCGTAGTCCAATCGACTCATTCATCCTGGCGAAGCTGGAGTCGCAAACGCTTACGCCGGCCGCTCCGGCCGACCGCCGCACATTGATTCGCCGGGTGACGCTCGATCTCACGGGTCTACCTCCCGATCCCAAAGACATCCAGAATTTCTTAAAGGACAGCAGCCCGAAGGCGTATGAGAAGGTCGTGGATCGTCTCCTCGCGTCTGAGCATTGGGGCGAACACCGCGGGCGGTACTGGCTCGATGCTGCGCGATATGCGGACACGCATGGCTTGCACATCGATAACTACCGTGAGATGTGGCCTTATCGCGATTGGGTCATCAAAGCGTTCAACCAGAACATGCCGTTCGACGAGTTCACGCTGGAGCAGGTCGCGGGAGATATGCTGCCCAATCCGACAATGGATCAGCGGATCGCCACCGGATTTCACCGCTGCAACGTGACGACTAACGAAGGCGGAGTCATTCCGGAAGAAGTCGAGGCGATCTATGCGAAGGATCGAGTTGACACCACCGGTACGGTCTTTCTTGGTCTGACGATTGGTTGCGCTACGTGTCACGATCATAAGTTCGATCCCATCTCTCAGAAGGACTTTTATTCCATGGCGGCGTTCTTCCGGAACACCACGCAGAATCCGCTCGATGGAAACATCTCTGATACTCCTCCCATCATGGTTGTGCCGCGGCCGGAGGATCGGGCGCGATGGCAGCAGATCGGAGAAGAGCAAGCGCGCCTGAAAAACCAGATGCAGAAGCTCCGGGCCGACTCCGCCCCTGAGTTCACCAAGTGGCTTTCTGACGAAGATCGTCCCAAGATTCGCGGACCCGTAGATCCGGCAGACGAGGTGCTTTCGATATCCGGGCAGGATTTCGCTTTCAAGAATCGTCCGTTGATGCCGAAGATTCCCACAGGAGTCGATGTAATCGATGGCCCGGTTACAGGATCACTCGCGCTGCGATTCGAACCCAAATCAGCCATCGATCTTCCGAATATCGAAGAGATCGAAACGGGGAAGCCATTCAGTATCAGCGCTTGGATCTATGTTCCGAAAGGCGACGAAGGAGCCACCATACTCAGCCAGTTGGATCCGGCAAGCCGGAATCGCGGTTGGTCGCTCGAACTCGATGGGCGCAGACCGGCGCTGCGTCTGAGTTCGCAGGGCAATCGGACGTTATCGCTTCGTGGATTAACAAGCGACCGCTTGGAGCAGCAAACATGGCATCACGTCATGTACACCTACGATGGCAGCCGATCGTCCTTAGGTCTTTCTCTTTTCGTCGACGGTAAGCCGATGTCTTTTGAAGGGCGTTCGATCGACGTCAAGGAGATCAAAGGTGACTTCCGCACTTATGCGCCTCTACATGTCGGTTGGGATGGGCGAAAGAAATATTTCGGCGGGGGAGCTATCGCCGATCTGCGAATTGTTACACGCGCCCTGACGGCAGAAGAAGCGCAGATTGCAGCAGCGTGGCCGACCTTGAAGATCGCGCGCTCGAAGCCGACCCCGATGTTGTCTGCGGCCGAGAAGGATGCTTTCCAACTCTATTTCCTGAATCGCGAGTATGGCGATTATCAGAGCTTACTCGACGAGCAGCGAACCTTGCTCGACGAACGCGAGATAATCGCGCGCCGTGGCGCCGTGACGCACGTGCAAAACGAACGAACCGATCGCGAGCCGTTCGCCAATATTCTGTATCGCGGAATGTACGATCAGTTGCGGGAGAAGGTAGAACCGGCGGTTCCTTCCGCTCTTCCGCCTATGCCCGGATCGTTCCCACGAAATCGCCTAGGTCTCGCGAAGTGGCTTGTTGACGAATCGAACCCATTGACCTCGCGCGTTGCGGTGAATCGTTTTTGGCAGGAGATCTTCGGTACTGGATTGGTAAAAACCTCAGAAGATTTCGGATCGCAGGGAGAAGCTCCGACGCATCCGGAACTGCTCGATTGGTTGGCAGTCGAGTTTCGCGAATCGGGGTGGGATGTAAAGAAGCTCTTTCGCGAGATCGTTACAAGCTCAACGTACCGGCAGGCTGCGATTGCAACGCCGGTGAAACTCCAAAAGGATCCGGATAACCGGCTGCTGTCTCGTGGACCTCGCTTCCGCATGGATGCCGAAATGGTGCGCGATACGGCACTCGCAGCCAGCGGCCTGCTCGTTGACGCGATCGGAGGGCCCTCTGCTAAGCCTTACCAGCCGGACGGCGTCTGGGAAGCGGTCGCAATGCCTGTTTCCAATACGAAGACGTATCGCCGGGATACGGGAGAAAAGCTCTACCGCCGCAGCATGTATACGTTTTGGAAGCGAAGCGCTCCTCCCGCGTCTATGGATATTTTCAATGCGCCTTCCCGAGAGAACTGCACGGTAAGACGTGAGCGCACGAATACGCCGCTGCAGGCGCTCGTGACCATGAACGGGACGCAGTACGTGGAGGCAGCGCGGCATCTGGCGGAAGCGTCACTACGAGATGCGCCAAGCTGGGACACCAGGCTCG
Organism: Bryobacteraceae bacterium; assembly: GCA_963833675.1. Classification (GTDB taxonomy): domain Bacteria; phylum Acidobacteriota; class Terriglobia; order Bryobacterales; family Bryobacteraceae; genus DASQDN01. The sequence continues at coordinate 106,033 of CAWHYW010000041.1, forward strand.
ACTACATCACCACCCGAGCGATCGCCCGTCCCTTCGATTTGAAAGAGCGAGCAATCGCGAAGCAATCCTATGGCGCCTTTCTCAAGCACTACGATTCGAAACCCGAAGACGCCAAGCGCCTGGTTCAGGTCGGCGAGTACGAATCGGATCCGAATGTAAGCCCGGCGGAACTCGCCGCGATGACAATGCTTGCCAATGAAGTTTTGAATCTTGACGAGGTATTGAACAAATGAAGTGGACTCCGGAAGACGAAGCCGTACGGAATGAAACGCGGCGCCAGTTCTTCGCGCGAGGGGCGAGAGGTCTCGGAGTCGCGGCATTAGCCAGCATGGTTGCCGAAGCAGCGTCTACGGATACCGCTCCCGGATTGCCTCACTTCCCGCCTAAGATCAAGCGGGCCATCTATCTGCACATGGTCGGTGCGCCGCCGCAGATGGACCTGTTTGACTATAAGCCGGAAATGAAGAAATGGTATGACAAGGATCTGCCCGATTCGATTCGAAAAGGACAGCGCCTGACCACAATGACGTCGGGACAGAGCCGCTTCCCGATCGCTCCTTCGGTCTTCCAGTTCAGCCAGCATGGACAGGCAGGCGCTTGGATCTCCGAGTTGTTGCCCAATGTATCGAAAATGGCGGATGACCTGACTATCATCCGGTCCATGCACACCGAAGCCATCAATCACGAGCCCGCTATCACTTTCATACAAACGGGAAACATGATCGCCGGCAAGCCCTGCATGGGCGCGTGGCTCTCCTATGGTCTCGGCAGCATGAATCAGGATTTGCCGACTTTCGTTGTGCTGAATGCGACGCATTCGCATCCGAAGGCGAATGTGCAAGCCATCTCTGCCAGATTGTGGAGCGCAGGCTTTCTATCCGCGCAGCATGCAGGAGTCGCCCTACGATCCAGCGGCGACCCGGTCCTCTTCATCAACAACCCTGATGGGGTTACATCTGGGATAAGACGCAGCATGCTCGACGGCCTCTCGCAGCTCAATGAACTGCAGGCTGCAAAATTGGCGGATCCCGAAACGCGGGCGAGGATCTCGCAGTACGAGATGGCGTTTCGGATGCAGACTTCGGTGCCTGACCTGACCGACTTGTCAAAAGAATCGGCAGCAACATTTCAGCTCTACGGCGAAGACGCGCGAAGAGGAGGAACGTTCGCCAATACCTGCTTGATGGCCAGGCGCCTTGCCGAACGAGGTGTTCGCTTCATTCAGGTGTACCAGCGCGGCTGGGACGTGCACGGCAACTTGCCCGAAGTGCTACCAAGCCAATGCAGAGACGTAGACCGAGCCTGTTACGCGCTTGTTCAAGACCTGAAACAGCGCGGGATGCTCGATGACACTCTTGTGGTCTGGGGCGGAGAGTTCGGCCGCACCATCTACTCGCAAGGCAAACTCACGGCCACCGACTATGGTCGCGACCATCATCCGCGAGCGTTCAGCTTGTGGATGGCCGGCGGCGGCCTGAAGCATGGAGTCGTGCACGGCGAAACCGATGAGTTCTCCTACAACATCGTGAATGACCCGGTGCATGTCCGCGATTTCCAGGCCACGATCCTGCATCTTTTCGGAATCGACCATGAGCGATTCACATACAAATATCAAGGACTCGATCAGAAGCTCACAGGCGTTGAAAAAGCGCGCGTCGTGAACGAGATCCTGGCTTAAAAACTCGCGTCGCGCCCGAGCGATGCGATAAGCTGAGGTCGGTATGCAATCCCCTCCTGTCTACGACGTCGTGGTCATTGGTTCTGGCGCAGGCGGCGGCACGATGGTCAACGTTTTGACGAGACTTGGAGTCAACGTCGCGCTACTCGAAGCCGGTCCGATGTTGAATCCTGCCAAAGACTACAAGGAACATAAATGGCCTTACGATTACGATCACCGCGGAGCGCTTGACGGGGGAATTTATTCGACCGATCCCCACAAGCCGTTTTCCTTCTTCAGCGCTCCCAACGGCTATTGGAGTATCGAAGACGAGCCCTACACGGTGGCGGAGGGCAGCAATTTCACCTGGTTCCGATCGCGCATATTGGGTGGCCGCACGAACCATTACGGACGGATCACGCTGCGTTTCGCCGACTACGATTTCAAGCCCTACTCCACTGACGGTCTCGGCTACGATTGGCCGATTACCTATGAAGATGTCGTCCCTTACTACGAAAAGGTAGAGCGGTTTATCGGTGTGAGCGGAACGAAAGAAGGTATTCGATCCGCGCCCGATGGAATTTTTCAGCCTCCGGCCGCTCCTCGCGTTCATGAAGTGCTCGTACAAAGGGCAGGCAAGCGGCTCGGAATCCCGGTGATCCCAGGGCGCCTCGCGATCATCACAGAGCCTACCAACGGTCGACCACCCTGTCACTATTGCGGGCAGTGTGGGCGTGGATGCGTGACTGCATCGAACTATTCTTCAAGTCAGGTCCAGATCTTTCCGGCGATGAAAACCGGGAAGCTCAAAATCTTCCCGAATGCGATGGCTCGCGAACTGGTTACGGACGGACCCGGCAAGGTGAAAGCCGTCTCCTACGTAGATAAGGCGACACGCACGGAGAAGCAAATCCGGTGCCGAGCCGTTGTGGTCGCCGCGAGCGCGTGCGAATCCGCGCGCCTGCTTTTGAACTCTCGTGGTCCCGGATATACAAACGGTCTCGGCAATTCATCTGGTGTTGTCGGACGATATCTCATGGACTCCGTAGGCTACGATGTCGGTGGATACGTGCCCGCCCTCGAAGGCATGCAGCGTCATGACACGGACGGATTGGGCGGAGGGCATTTGTACATGCCCTGGTGGGGGCTCGACAACAAGAATAAGGAATTTCCGCGAGGCTATCACGTCGAAATCGGAGGTGGCTACGGAATGCCGAGCGTCGGCACCTTCCACGGCGCCTGCGAGATTCACGAGGGATACGGTAAGGACCTGAAGAAGTTCATTCGTCAAAAATATGGAACGACGGTCGGACTGTCAGGTCGAGGGGAGATGATTCCGAACGATCAAACCTACATGGACATCGATCCGAGCGTAGTGGACAAATGGGGAATTCCGGTTCCGCGCTTCCATTTCAAATGGAGCGACAACGAATTGAAGATGGCCAAACACATGCACGATACGTTCGCGGCGATCTTCAAGGAGATGGGCGGTGAGTTGACTGGCGTTCGTAACGATAAACACGATCACGGGATCTCCATCGGTGGAGCAATCATTCATGAGATCGGTGTGGTGCGCATGGGTGACGATCCGAAAACATCGGCATTGAATAAATACTGCCAGTCGCATGATGTGAAAAATCTTTTCGTGAGCGATGGCGCGCCGTTTGTAAGCAATCCGGATAAGAATCCTACGCTAACCATCTGCGCTCTCGCATGGCGAACCGCGGAATATCTTGCAGAGGAGCTCCGTAAAGGAAATGTCTAACCAGGGACAATCACGCAGGGAAGCGCTGCGCAACATCGCGCTTTCGGTTACATTGGCCGGAATGCCCGCGGAGGCGGCTCAGCATGTGCACGAGCATGCCACGCAAGAGAAGCAAAAGACAGGCGGAGTGTATAAACCGAAACATTTCAACGATCACGAGTACGCTACCGTTCGCCGCCTGACTGAACTGATAATTCCGAAAGACGAGGTGTCGGGCAGCGCTGTCGAGGCGGGTGCGCCGGAATTCATCGATCTGATCGCTGACAACAACAGCGAGATTGGCTTGCGTATGACAGGCGGTCTCGCGTGGCTCGATCATCACACTGGCAATACTTTTCTGGAATTGACGCCTCAGGAACAGACTTCGCTTCTCGACAAGATTGCATACAGAAAGAACGCTTCTCCGGAAACCAGCCAGGGTATCGAGTTCTTCCGCTGGATCCGGCGCCTTACGGCGGACGCGTTTTACACAAGTCCGATCGGCGTCAAAGATGTGGGATACATCGGCAACAAAGGTACGACGAAGTTCCAGGTGCCCGTGGCCGCTATCGAGTATGCAGCCAAGCGTAGCGGTCTGACGTAAGCGAAATTGTCCCAACTACGAGCAACTCAGTCCCAAAAGCGCACACAACTGCGCCCTAAGAGCGCTGAAAACGCGAAACACCATGGCCAAGAAATTGCGAGCTCCGTTCGAGAGGGAGAGCGATGGCCACCAAACATCAGCGCGATCTGATCCTTACCGAGTCTGCGGAAGACCTGATTCGGCGCCGCATTCACGAGGGCTGGCGGATGGTTGCGATCGAATGGGAACGTGAGGCCGCGGGAGTTGTCGATAACGACCAATTGGAACCCGTTCCGTTCGGCTTTCGGGTGGCCAGAGACTGTCGCCATCTAGAAGCCGATCCGACTGAACTGGAGATCCTGAGCTTTGTAACGGAGATGATTGTTCGCGAGCGTCGTCTCCCGGCCATTGCGGAGGCTCTCAATCAACGGGGATATCGGACGCGCGATGGTCAGCGGTGGACTCCCGCAACCGTGTTTGAACTGATGCCGAGAATTGTGGAATCGGGCCCACGGATCTTCTCCAATCCGCACTGGCCAGTCAGAATGGTGGCTGCTCAACCCTAGCGGAGGACGGCATCACCAGCGGAATGACAAACGCGGAAATCGCCATCGCGACTTCGGCTTGACTTCTGAAGGCATCTGAGTCATTTCTACCGGCTGTTCAGGTTGTGCAACCGCGCTCATTTGCGTACTCACAGGAGTAACAGACCCGACAAAACGATAACCCTGGCGCGGAAGTGTCTCTATAAATCGGGGATGAATCGCCGAATCTCCGAGGGTCGTGCGGACCTTGCTAATGCTTCGAGTGAGACTGCGATCGAAGTCGGCGTATGTGGCTTCCGGCCCTAGCGTCCCTCGCAGGTCTTCTCGAGTCAGAACCTCCCCCTGGCGCTGGACAAGAGCCAGAAGCAGACGAAACGGTTGGTCCTCGAGCTTCAGGCGAATACCCGATTTCCGCAACACACGGGAAGCACAATCCAACTCGAATCTATCGAATCGAAACCGCGAAGGCTGCTCGATCATATCTCTCCCGGCGAAATCTATTATTTCTACCACACAGGAGAGCGCAATGAAATTGCGGGCTGAAACCTCCGTGTCAAATGCCTACGCCGGCAGGTATCCGCTCATCCAGACCGTCACTACCCATTTCGGACTCTGTTTGCCGAGGCTCGAACCACCGGTACAGAATCGGCAGGATCACCAGCGTCAGCAGCGTAGACGTTACCAGTCCACCGATAACTACGATCGCGAGCGGCCGTTGCACCTCCGACCCCGGATCCGTCGCGAAAAGAAATGGCACCAGGCCGAGCGCAGCAACGGTCGCAGTCATCATTACGGGCCGGAATCGGGTTTTCGCGCCCTTCATGATCGCTTCCAGTTGTCCAGCGCCGGCCTGTCGCAGACTTCGGATGTAGGAGACAAGCACCACGCCGTTCAACACGGCAATGCCCCATAACGCGATGAAGCCTACCGATGCAGGAACCGAGAGGTATTCACCGGTTGCATAGAGTGCCGCAACACCACCCATCGAAGCAAACGGAAGCACAAGGATAATCAGCGCCGCGAGCCGCACAGATCGGAACAGCATGAACAGCAGGAAGAAGATTGCGCCTATCGTGATGGGCACGATAATCATCAGGTGCCGGCGTGCGCGCTCCATATTCTGGAACTGCCCGCCCCACTCGATAGTAGTAACCTGCCGGCAGAGGGACCTGCTTTCCACACCTTCTTCTGCAACTCGGCGACATAGCCTCCGAGATCGCGATCGCGAACATTGATGCCGATCACAATCCTGCGCTTGGCCATCTCGCGCTTGATCTGCGAAGCGCCCTGCACCAGTTCAATGTGCGCGAGACTCTCGAGCGGAACCTGCTCGCCGTCGCATGCCGTCACCAGGATGCGCCGGATCTCGGGTATGCTGTTGCGCAAGTTCTCCGGAAAACGCACAACGGCTTGAAACCGCCGCTCTCCCTCATAGATCTCCGTGGCGGCTTTCCCACCAACTGCGGCCTCGATCACATCGTGAACGTCGGAAGCGTTCAATCCGTGCCGAGCGATCGCCTGCCGATCGATTGTCACAGTCAGGTTCTGCTGGCCGACGACACGATCGACCTTGATATCGCCCGTGCCTTGATTCCTGTGCGCCACCCGCGCCACTTCGTTGGCTTTGTTCGATCAGGACTGTCGAGATCGTCGCCGAAGATCTTTGACGGCGATATCGGCTCGAACGCCGGTGACCATCTCATCTACACGGTCGGAGATCGGCTGCGCCATCACCGATGTTCACGCCAGGCATGGTCGTGAGGAGCTCGCGAACCTGTTCGGCGATCGTCGTCCTGTGTCAAGCCCTTGCGCTCCACAGTCGGCGCCAGCTGAATCATCATGTCGCTCTCGTTATAGCCGGCAGGATCGACAGGTGACTCGCCACGGCCAAGCCGCGACACGATGTGCGTCACACCCGGTAAGCTGATTTCAGCTCGCCGGATCGCTTCCATCTCCATCGCGATCGATTCATCGAGCGAGATATTGGGAACACGGTCCATGTTGGGCGAGATCGTGCCTTCCTTCAGTTCCGGAATGAAGGATGTGCCAAGAAGCGGGAACAGCGAGATGGACGCCGGCGAACAAAAGCAGGGCAGCCGTAATCGATATCTTCTCTGGTTGATGCCCAACCCAAGACGGCCGTTGTACGGGCGCTTCAGCAGCACGAAGGAACAGCGTGTCATGCTCGCGCTCCGCCCTTCAGTAAGTACGAAGAGAGACCGGCGACAGCGTCAGCGAGAGGATCAGCGAGATCCCAGCGCAATCGCGATCGTGTACGCGAGAGGCGCGAACATCTTGCCTTCCATCCCCTCCAGCGTCATCAGCGGAAGGAACACAAGGATGATGATGCAGATGCCGAAAATAACCGGCGTGCCGACCTCCATGACAGCTTCGTAGACGATACGTAGCTTTCCGGCCGCGCGCATGTGCCGAGCTTCGCGAACACGTTCTCCACAACCACCACGGAGCCATCCACCATCAGGCCGATCGCGATGGCGAGTCCGCCGAGGGACATCAGATTGGCCGACATCCCGTAGCGATTCATCACGAGAAACGTCAGCGCCGGTGTCAGGACCAGCGTCGCAATCACGATGACGCTGGAACGAAGATCTCCGAGAAACAGAAACAGGATGACGACGACCAGAACGATGCCCTCGACCAGTACCTTGCTGACCGTGTGCAGCGCAGCATCCACCAATTCGGACCGGTCGTAGTAGGGAACGATTTGGAGGCCATCGGGAAGCATGCCTTTCGAGTTGATCTCTTCTACGCGAGCTTTGATCTTAGTGACGATTTCCTTCGCGTTCCCCGCCGCGACCATCATCACGATTCCGCCGACGGCTTCCGTATAGCCGCCCTTGATCATTGCTCCGTAGCGAACTTCTTCCCCGAAGCTGAACTTCGGCCACATCACGAATGTAGACCGGAGTGCCGCCCACCTCTTTCAGCACAATCGAACGAATGTCATCGAGATCTTGATCAGGCCAACACCGCGAACCAGATAGAATCTCCGGGTCCTCGCGGCAGGATGCCGCCGCTCGAATTTGCGTTGTTCCGCGCGAGCGCTTCCTGTACATCGTGGATCGTCACGTGGTAGTAGCGCAGCCGGTAAGGATCTACCAGCACCTGATATTGCTTCACGTACCCGCCGGTCGAATTGATCTCGGCGACGCCGGGAATGGATCGCAGCAGCGGCCGGGCAACCCAGTCCTGGACAATCCGCCGCTCAACCAGTTCTTCTTTCGTCAGCGCACGCTGGCCGTCGGCTCGGGCTTTCGAGCGTGTACTGGTAGACCTCGCTGAGCGCAGTCGACACGGGTCCCAGCACAGGAACAATGCCCTCCGGCAGGCGCGCTCCGAACATCGCTCAGCCGTTCGGAAACTATCTGTCGCGCAAAGTAGAGCGGCGTATCATCAGTGAATACCAGTGTCACGATCGACAGGCCGGGCTCGTTCTGTGAGCGCATCTCGGTCATTCCGGAAGTCCCGTCATGCCGATCTCAACGGGAACGGTCACCATGCGCTCCACTTCGTCGGGCGATCGGCCGGGCACCTCGGTAGCGACCTGAACCTGGATATTCGTTACGTCCGGAAATGCGTCAACGGAAAGCTTGCGCGTGGCATCCAGTCCGAAACCCAGCCCGATACAAGCCAGAACAACAACCACGATCCGCTGTTGCAACGCGCTGCGAACGACCGTACCTAGCACTTCTAAACGTCCTCCTCGCTGCCGAGCGCCAAACGCTTGCGCTCGTTGTTCAGGTGGAATGCGCCCTCTAGGACGACCTTTTCTCCTGGCTGAAGACCTTTCAGCACCACCCGCTTGTCACCCATATCATCACCGAGGCTGACAGTCCGCAATAGGTAAGTGTTCGGCGCCGTCTGCACAAAAATGCAATCGTCATTTCCTTCTCGTACAACCGCGCTTGATGGAACCACCAATTGCGGCTCGGACCCATCGATCAAGGTCATGGTCGTGAGCATCGCCGGCTTGTAAACTCTATGCGGATTGGGCAGGTTCATTCTTACCGTGACCGTGCGAGTCTCGCGATTCACGGTTGCGCTAACGAAGGAAAGTGTGCCTTTGATCTTCTGACCTGGCAGCGCGGGGATTTCCGCCTGTACGGCCTTGCCGACTTTGATGGTGCCCGCGCTCTGCTCCGGCACGTCGGCCACCAACCATACATGGGACAAATCGGCGATGACAAAGACAGGCTCGACGGCTTGCATGATTTGGCCGATCGTCGCCTTCCGTTCGAGAACGATACCTTCAATGCTTGAAAGGACGTTCGTAATTGAGCTTAGACTGCCCTTCTTTTGCAACGCGGCGATCGAATCCTCCTGAAAACCGAGCACGCGAAGCCGTTCAGCCGCAGCGGATAGATCCAGGCCGGCCTGCTGCAGTTCAGCCTCTCTCCGCTGAAGTTCAGCGGATCCGATCACACCCGCCTCAAGCAGTTGCTTCGCGCGTCCAACCGCTCGCTCGGCCACCTGCCTTTGGGACTGCGCCTTTAGAAACTCGGATTGTGCGCTCGACAGGTCCGTGCTGTAGATCGTGGCTAGAATCTCGCCTCGTTTAACGTGCTGCCCCTCGACAACCTTGATATCGAGTATTCGGCCTGTGACTGGAGCGCTCACGCGAGCGATTCGCGTTCCGTCTGCTTCTACCCGTCCCGAAACCCGGAGCGTTGCGCTAACCGGCTCGCGTTGTGGCGCCCCGATCCTGAGTTGCTTTCTCAGGTCGGCATCGGGCGTGATCTCCATCGGATTGTGGATAGGGCGCGCTTCTGCCTTTGGCTTTGCTGTAGCGCCACAGCCGGAAAGCGCGAGCGAGGCGATAGCCACCAAAGCCGGCGCCGCTAGGATACTCAGCGTATTCATTTTGTTTTATCCCCAGAATCAATGGCCCGGAGCTGCTCGAGTTCAATGAGCGCCTGTTGCCGGTCAAATTGTGCATTGATGTAATCGAAGCGCGCAGCCCGTAGGACTCGCTGCGCGTCCAGAACCTCGATAATTCCGCGTTCCCCGAACTTGAATGCGGCTTGGGCCGCTTCAACTGCCGCCTCCGCCTGTCGCAGAGTGCCGGCTTCGGCGATCTGCACCTGCTGATCGGCTACTTGATAAATGCTGTAGGCCCGCTCGAGTGATGCGAGCAGTTCCACTTTGCGGCTCTGCGCGACCGCTGCAGCTTGCCGGCGAGCGGCTTGGGCTTCTTTAATCGGGCCCTCGCGCTTGTTCCAGAGGGGCAGGTCAATGCTCACACCGAAGCGGAGCTGCGACGCCTCGGGTTGCCGAAACCAGTCGGCCCAGAAACTTGGCGATGGGATTCGCTGCGCGCGTTCGCTTGCCAGCATCGCCTCTGAGAAATCGATTTGCGAATTCGCGACAGCGAGGCTCGGATGTTTCGTGAGCATCTCCTGCTGAAGCTCGCTCAGGGGCGGCAGGATTTGCGAGCGCTCGAGGTCGCCTTCTGGTTCGACCTGACCGAGAGGTAAGCCAACGGCTGCAGATAGCTGTGACAATGCTCCAGCGACTCGCAATTGCGCGCTCCGCGCTGCAATGCGGGCGCTCGCCACCTCGGCTTCGGCCCTGGTCAGTTCAAGTCGGGCGGCCTCGCCAACATCTACCTGGACTTGAATACGTCGTCTCAGGTCTTGGAGGAGGTCGACATTACCCTGCGCGAGTTGCACCTCGCGAGTTCGCCGGAGAGCTTCGTAGAAGGCGTGTTTCACCGCTCCACGAATTTCTAAACGAGTCTCTGCCAGGGCAAACTGCGCGCCTTGACGGCGGACTGTGGCGGCGCGAATTCGACTCGAACGGACGTTCGGTAGATCGAAGCGCTGGCTGAAGTTTAATCCGTGCAGCATACCGGGCAATGCTGCCGTGGGTGTCAGAACCTGCTGTCTTCCCAGACTTCCGAAACTAAGAGAAGGATTCGGATAGGCGCTCGCGGTCACTATGCCGGCTTCGGCGCCTTCGATCGCCGCAGATGCGGCGTTCAGATTTGGATTACGCTCGGCCAAGGCAAGCGCCTCGTCGAGACTTATGGTTTTGTGAGCAACCGCCTCCCGCTCCTGCGCGTACAACAAACCAGCGATAGATAGACAAATCGCTGAAATAAGAACTCGGGTCACGGCTTTGCTAATGCAAGCCGCTTGCCGCTGATAAATTGCACGTAAATAGGACTTTTTTGCTTCAGGGTGTCCGATTTGCGGCAGACGGGCGGGCTTGTTGTGTACGATATGGGACACTGAATCCGGGCTGAATGCCCTCAAACCCGCCAGTGATTGAGGGGGCCGCGAATTGCAAGATTCATTGCGGCTTATGAATATCGCAGTACCATCGTGTCAAGATAGAGGTTCGGAAGTAGTGCTGCGAGATCATCGATCGCAAAACCTCCTCTTGGCAGTCGGAATACTGCTGCTCGCCTTCAGTCACTGGCTAATCGGCGGGCCTGATAAACACTTCAATAATCTCCTCTATAACGTCAATTTCATTCCTATTCTGGTGGGCGGGATGTTGTTAGGCTGGCGGACAGCCGTGTTCGCTACTTTGCTGACTCTCGCGGCCGAGATGCCGCACCTTTACGCTTACTGGCCGAACGATGAAACCTACAGAATGGATCAGCTCTTTGAAACTCTGTCTTCAGGAGTCGGCGGAGTTGCGGTTGGGCTTCTGGCAAGCAAGGAACGGCGCCAGCGATCCAAACTGGAAGTAACCACGCCGCGAGCTGGCGGCAGTGAACCAGGAACTCCGAGACAATCTGGAGCGTCTCGCAAAGGCCGAAAAGATGTACGCTGTGGCTCAGCTCTCCGCGAGTCTGGCGCACGAAATTCGTAATCCTCTGGCGAGCATCTCCGGGGCAGCGGGCATTTTGAAACGCGGAAATGCGAGTCCTGAGAACGAACGGGAATGTCTCGAAGTAATCGAGAAGGAATCGAATCGCCTGAACAAACTGCTGGCGAACTTCCTCAACTTTGCTCGACCTCGCGCCCCGCGGTTTCAGGAAACAGATCTGGTTGCGGTAATCGATTCGACGATTGCCTTGGCGCGGCACTCCGGAGAAGCGTGCGGAATCGAGTTCCGCCGGACGATTAACGATCCGCTTCCGGAAGTGCAATGCGATTCCGAACAACTCAAGCAGGTGCTGTTGAACCTCCTGATGAATGCGGTTCATGCCACTGGCAAAGGCGAAGTCGATCTTCAGGCATACACTCGCGACGGCAGCGCTTTCATCGTTGTACGCGACGAAGGCGCCGGCATTCCGAAAGACCAGGAGGACCGGATCTTCGAGCCGTTCTTCACCACCAAACCGAACGGGAGCGGGCTTGGCCTTGCAATTGCCAGCAAAATCGTAGAGCAGCACGGTGGACTGCTTACGGCTCGAAATGCGCCGGGTAAGGGACTCACGATGGTTCTCCAGCTTCCTGTCAAGCGAGATTCGGCATGAATCGAAATCTTATTGTCGTTGTCGACGATGATTCCAGCGTTCGACGTGTGCTGAAGATGCAATTGGAGGAGGCCGGCTACGACGTCGAGCTAGCTGCGGACGGCGATGAAGCTCGTGGAATCATCGATGAGCGTCGTCCGAAGTTGGTGATCACCGATTTACGCATGCCGTGCTCCGACGGCTTGGACCTGCTCCGTCATATCAACGAAGGACAGCGGGAGACAACAGTCATCATCATAACCGCGTTTGCCAGTGTGGATACCGCTGTAGCGGCGATGAAAGCCGGAGCGTACGACTATATCTCCAAGCCGATCGATTACGACGCTCTCGCACTTGCGGTTCATCGAGCAATGGAACGCCAGAACCTGCTGGAAGAGGTTCGGAATTTAAGGTCCGCCCTTGACGGCAGGTACGGATTCGAAAACATTGTGGGCCGATCCAAGGCATTGCTACGAGTTCTCGAGATGGCCTCGCGCGTGGCGCAACATGACTCCACCGTTCTGGTGCGCGGAGAAACCGGGACCGGTAAAGAACTGCTTGCCCACGCGATTCATCACAACAGCCGTCGAACATCGCAGCCCTTTATCACCATCAATTGCGGCGCGATTCCGAAAGACTTGATTGAATCGGAGCTGTTCGGCTACACACGGGGCGCCTTCACGGGAGCACATGCAGCCAAGCCGGGCCGGATTGAAATGGCCGATGGCGGCACGCTGTTTCTCGATGAAGTCGGTGAGCTGCCGATGGAGATGCAAGTCAAGCTGCTGCGATTGTTGCAGCATGGCGAAGTCGATAAGCTCGGTTCTACGAGTTCACGCACTGTAAACGTTCGCGTGATCGCAGCCACAAATCGAAATCTCCTGGCCATGATTGAGGACGGAACGTTTCGTGAGGATCTCTATTATCGGCTTGGCCGTTGTGCCTTTGGAGTTGCCGGCATTGCGCGATCGTAGGGAAGACATCCCGGAACTCGTGCAGCATCTCTTTCGGAAACACAAAGATCGGCACGGACTGCCGAACCTGCGGTTGTCCTCCTCGGTGATCTCGAATCTTTCCCGCTATCGTTGGCCCGGAAATGTGCGCGAATTGGAAAACGTCATCGAGCGCCTGGTTGTACTCGCCTCTGGAGACGACATAACCGAATCGGATCTTCCTGATGAAATTCGTGTCAGTCCCCATTCACGCGACTCATTGTTGCTCGAGCTGCCTGCGGAAGGTATTAGCCTGGAAGCCGTGGAGCGGGAATTATTGGTGCGCGCTCTGGAGAAATTCAACTGGAATCAAACGCAAGCGGCCCGGTTCCTGGATATCAGCCGGCGCACTCTGATATACCGCATGGAGAAACATCATCTGGCGCGAGTGGAAGACGGCATGAATGTGCGTTAAATGACAGCCGCAAATGACTTTTGTTTTACCGGAAGAAGTGTTAGATTTTGATTTGTGGGAGGGTTGCAGAGCATGCTAACCGGAAGTTCTACGCGTGGCTGACGTCCCTAGCGGGATTGCCATGGATCCTGAACTCCCACCAGTGTTAGCCTCCGCCAACTGCAATCCTCTCGCTCGACAGCTTCACTGCGACGCTAGTCAGCTCCCGCCACCGAGCCGTATGCTTTGTTGAGCTCATTCAAGCGGCTGGAATAGCGCCGGTGGACCAATCGATAGTCCGGAGTTTTCCAAAGCCGCGTCTGGGCCGCACGGAATTGCTCATAGTCGGGACGCTTACGAAGCTCGTCTGTACGCTTCCGGATGAGGTCTTCGTTATCCCTGTACTCCGGATTCTCATCCAACAAAGCCGTCAAATCCGAGTTGGTCATCGGAAGCGCTGCAAGTTGCCACATGCCTCCGCGAAGGAAATCGGGATGATGCTTCCTCAGATGTTGAAACTGCATTGCTCTGCGGCGCAGCTCGGCGAGCTTCAGCTCGAGATCGATGTGTGCCGCAGCCGAACAGGACGGGCATTGTTCCGTCAGAAGCGCGTGACGATCGCGAATCCAGGCTTCCTCGATGGATTCAAACGCACGCCAGGCATCCCGGTTGAGAGTCGCCCCGCCGACTGCGGTTCCGCTCCCTAGACCTAGCAGGGCCGTGATTGCTGTGCGGCGTGTAGTCATGATGCCCATCGTCCTCTACTATCTATCGCGTGAGAAATAGGTAATTTCGATCACGGTAACATCAAGATCGTGAGCGTATTGGTAGGGGTACATCCGGTTCGTGAAGCCTTGAAGGCTGGCCGGACGATCGATCGGGTGCTGATTGCGAAGGGAGCGGGCGGCGCTCGCGTGCAGGAAATCGTCGATCTCTGCCGGGATCGCAGGATTCCCGTGCGCTTTGAACAGCGACAGGCTCTGGATCGTGCTGCGGCAGGAGAAACTCATCAGGGTGTTGTTGCCTTTGGAGCAGCAAGTAAATACTCAGACCTATCGGATGTCTCAAGCGTCGCGCCAAGTTGCTGGTTTTACTCGATGGCGTCGAGGATCCTCATAATCTCGGCGCGATCGTGCGTACGGCGAACGCCGCCGGAGCGTCGGCCGTCATCGTTCCCGAACGCCGGGCCGCCGGCCTGACAGAAACCGTCGCCAAATCGGCTGCCGGAGCCTTGGAATATGTGCCGATTGTCAGGGTCGGCAATGTTTCTCGCGCGATGGAAGACCTGAAAAAACGGGGTTTCTGGATTTACGGCCTGGATGAGCGAGGCGAGCAGGATTACGACAAGGTGGACTTCAACACGCCGACCGTTTTGGTCCTAGGTGGAGAAGGGAAGGGTCTCCATCAACTGGTCCGCGATAACTGTGACGCCCTGGTCCGGATTCCGATGGCAGGTACTATACCCTCGCTCAATGTCTCCGTCGCCGCAGGGGTCGTTTTGTTCGAGTGGAAACGGCGAATGGCGTAGGATAAGGGTGTGACCCGCGTTTTGGCTGCCCTGCTCGTATTGTGCGTCTCCGAGCCGGCATGGGCGCGTCAGCCGGTCCGTGCACGGAGCGGCATGGTGGTCACAGAAGAGCCGATTGCCGCCGATGTCGGCGCGGCGGTCCTCAGGTCCGGCGGCAACGCAATCGACACGGCGGTCGCAGTCGCTCTTGCGCTCGCAGTCACTTATCCAGTTGCCGGAAATCTCGGCGGGGGCGGTTTCCTGCTCGCGCGCTTCGCCGATGGCCGGACGACCTTCATTGATTTTCGTGAGAAAGCGCCCGCTGAAGGCTTCTCGGGATATGTACCTGGGTGCTGACGGCAAGCTCACACGGGACAGCATTGACGGGTGGCGGGCCTCCGGTGTTCCCGGGACGGTCCGAGGGCTTGGAGCTGGCCCACAAAAAATACGGAAGCAAGCCTTGGAAGGATCTGGTTGCTCCTGCGATTCAGCTTGCGCGCGAACGGATTTCCAGTGTCGTACGGGTTCGCGCAGAACTTACGCGATGCCAGGCCGCGGCTCAGCCGATAGCCTCCTCCGCAGCAATCTTCGGCAAGGAGATAGAAGTCGGAGAGTCACGTTCGTGCAGCAGGATCTCGCTCGCACCCTGGACCGGATCGCGCGCGATCCGGATGATTTCTACGAGGGAGAAACGGCGCGGCTTCTTTCCGACGCCATGGCTGCCAACGGCGGGCTGATCACGAAAGAAGATTTGAAGGCCTATAAGGCAGTAGAGCGGCAACCGCTTACCGGCCGCTACAAGGGTTACGATCTGATCACTGCTCCCCCTCCGAGTTCCGGTGGTATCGGCATCTTGCAGATGCTCGGGGTGCTCGAGGGTTCCGGTTACGAGAAGGGCGGATGGGGCGCGGCTTCCACTATTCACTATCTTGCGGAGGTGATGCGGCGTTACTATGCCGACCGCAGCGAGTATCTCGGTGACCCGGATTTCACGAAGGTTCCGATCCGTGCCCTGTTGAATCCTGACTACATAAAGAAGCTGCGTGTCATCGATCGATCCGGAGCATGCCAGCAACAGCGATACTGTCCGGCCGGGATCGCTGAAAGGCTTTGAGAGTTCCGAAACGACGCACTTTTCGATCGTCGACAAGGCGGGGAATGCAGTCAGCATGACTTATACGCTAAACGGCGGGTATGGCAGCGGAGTCATCGCGCCGGGTCTCGGGTTTCTATTGAACAACGAGATGGACGATTTCGCCGCCCAGCCTGGATCGCCGAACATGTTTGGACTCGTTCAAGGTGAGGCAAACGCAATCCAGCCGGCGAAGCGGCCCGCTGTCCTCGATGACGCCGACGATCATTACTCGGGACGGCAAGCTCTTCATGGTAGTCGGCGGGCCGGGTGGCGGACGCATCATCAGCTCGGTGTTGCAAACCATCCTGAATGTGATCGATTTCGGAATGAATGCGCAGGACGCGGTCGATGCTCCACGGTTCCATCATCAATGGAAGCCGGACAAGATCACCATGGAACGTGGCTTCTCCCCCGACACCGTGAAACTGCTGGAGCAGCGCGGGCATACCGTTGAGATTACGCGGCTGTCGCTCGCGTGTTCGCTATCGTTGTGAGTGACGGCTGGCTGCAGGGCGCCGCCGACGGCCGAAGTTATGGCAAGGCCGAAGGAATCCAATAGACATACATGAAGCACGCTTTGTCGACGCATCTGTTTGTGAATCACCGGCTGACGTCCGTTTGGCTCGACCGGATTTGGGACGCTGGCGTTCCGTCCGTTGAGATCTTCTGCGCCAAGCAGCATCTCAACTGGCGCGATCAGGGGCAGGTGAACGAGCTCGGCCACTGGTTCCGCGATTCCGAACTGAAACTGCACTCTCTTCATTCGCCGATGTACACCGATGAAGTCTGGGGCCGCTCCGGCCCGCAGGCCGCGATTGCACATTACGGAGCCGTTGAAGTCGAAGCGTATCGGTATCGTTGACGAGATCAAGCGGGTCCTCGAAATCGCGGAGAACATTCCGTTTCGCTACATGATCCAGCATCTCGGCGGCCCGGCTGAGGAATTCGATGAGCGAAAAATGGAAGCGGCTTTCACTTCGCTTGAAGAGCTGACCGTCTTTGCGCGGCAGCGTGGGGTCGAAATTCTTCTCGAAAACATTCCGAATGGCTTTTCGAGCTCGTCAAGATTGCGCACCTTTCTCGAGCTTACGCATCTCGATCTGAACTTCTGCTTCGATACCGGCCATGCCAACATCATGGAAGATGTGGGTGACGGCATTTGCCGCAATGAAGACGCGAATCCGATCCACGCACATTCACGACAACGACGGCAAGGAAGATAAGCACCTGTTCCCGTTTGTCGCGGAAGGTGGCAGCATCGATTGGCCACAAGGTTATGCCGTCAACTCGCTTCCCGTCCGGAGCAATATCCCTTGCTGCTGGAATTGAAGGAAGCCCCCGGAGTGGCGAATCCGTTGGAATTCGTGAAGCAGAGTCTTCGAGCGGCTGGACGCGCTGACCGCGCCGGAGCCCGTCCGATGAGCGCTCCTCCTCGGATTCGAATCGCCGACGCGGGCAAGCACGTCGGAGAAGAAGTGCAGCTCGCGGGTTGGCTCTACAACCTGCGCAAATCCGGCAAAATCGTCTTCCCACAACTGCGCGACGGATCCGGCATCATGCAGTGTGTCGGGGTAAAGAGCGAACTTCCCGAAGAGGTCTTCGAGACGCTGAAGCACCTTACGCAGGAGAGTTCCTCGTGCTCACTGGCCGGATTCGCGAGGAGCAGCGCGCGCAAGGCGGCTATGAACTCGACATCAGCGGCGTCGAGGTGCTGCAGCGCGTTTCTGAAGCCGATCCGTATCCGATCACTCCGAAAGAACATGGCATTGAGTTTCTCATGGACCGGCGGCATTTGTGGCTGCGAAGCCGCCGCCAGCACGCCATCATTCGCGTGCGGCATGAAGTGATCCGGGCGATTCGCGATTACTTCGACGACAACGGATTCGTTCTCGTGGACACGCCGATCTTTACGCCTGCCGCGTGCGAAGGCACGACGACCTTGTTCGAGGTCGATTACTTCGAGGACGAAAAAGTCTATCTCACGCAGTCCGGGCCAGCTCTATAACGAAGCGAATGCGATGGCGTTCGGCAAAGTGTATTGCTTCGGCCCGACGTTTCGAGCGGAGAAATCGAAGACACGCCGTCATCTGACAGAGTTCTGGATGGTGGAGCCGGAGATGGCATTCGCCACGCTGGAAGACGTCAAGCACGTCGCCGAGGAGATGGTTTCTTACGTCGTGCAGCGCGTGCTCGAAAAACGCAAAGCCGAGTTGCAGGTCCTGGAGCGCGACACCAGCAAGCTCGAAAAGATGCAGGCGCCGTTCCTGCGTATGAGCTACGACGACGCGGTGAAAAAGCTGCAAGCTAAAGGCAGCGAGATCCAATGGGGCGGCGATTTCGGCAACGCCGACGAGACATTGCTCACTGATGATGTCGATATGCCGATGATGGTCGATCGCTACCCGGCCGCGATCAAGGCGTTCTACTTCGAAACCGATCCCGAGCGGCCCGAGTTGGCCCTCGGAGTAGACGTGCTCGCGCCGGAAGGATATGGCGAGATCATCGGCGGCGGCCAGCGAGTACACGACTACAACGTTCTGGTGCAGCGGCTAGAGGAGCACGGTCTTCCTGCCTCCGCGTTCGAGTGGTATCTCGATCTGCGCAAATATGGCGCGGTGCCGCACGGCGGATTCGGTATGGGCATCGAACGCTGTGTCGCCTGGATCTGCGGTCTCGAGCACGTCCGGGAAACCATCCCGTATCCGCGCATGCTCTACCGTACGAGGCCCTAAGCTGCATGCGGCAATCCGGTATCGCCATCATTGGCGCTCCGATGGATCTGGGGGCAGGCCGTCGAGGTGTCGATATGGGTCCGTCGGCGTTGCGTCTGGCGGGGCTTGATGAGACGTATCGCTGAACTCGGTTATGAGGTTCACGATCTCGGCAATGTCCCGGTAGCGCAGCCCGAGAGCACTCACTTTGGTCAGGAGCGTGCGCGCTTTCTGCCCGAAATCGCACAGACGTGCACGCGGCTCGGAGAAATGTCGTATCGTGCTGTAACCGAGCAGAGGCTTCCGTTGGTAATGGGCGGCGATCACTCGGTCGCGATCGGGACGGTAGCGGGCATTGTCGCGGGCATATCGCGAAAGAAGCGAGAACATCGGACTGATCTGGGTTGATGCGCATGCGGACATGAATACGCCGGCAACCTCGCCTAGCGGCAATGTTCACGGCATGCCGCTCGCTTGTTGTATCGGGCGGGGTCCCTCGGAACTGACCGGTATTTTTGGCTTCGTTCCGAAAATCGACCCGAAGAATGTGGCCATCGTCGGCCTTCGTGACGTAGACCGGACTGAGGTTCCGTACGTCCGCGAAGCCGGTGTGTCCGCCTTTACGATGCGCGAAATCGACGAGCGCGGTTTGCGCTCCGTAATGACGGAAGCTATCCAGAGAGCAAGTGACGGCACGACCGGCTTCCATCTGTCATTCGACATGGATGCGGTCGATCCGGCGGAAGCTCCTGGTGTCGGCACGCCTGTCCGCGGAGGGCTGACCTACCGCGAGGCCCACTTGGTAATGGAAATCCTGTGCGATAGCGGGAAGATCGTGGGCATGGAAATTGTCGAAGTGAATCCGGTGCTGGATACGGCGAACCGGACCGCGATATTAGGTGTTGAATTGGCCTTGTCGGCATTGGGGAAGAGGATTCTGTGAAGCGTAAAGTAGCCGTGCTTTATGGAGGACGAAGCGGCGAGCATGAGATCTCGCACCGTTCCGCCGAGTCGATCATTAGCGCACTCGATCCGGAACGATACGAAGTTGTACGTTATCTGATCTCGAAGGACGGCAAGTGGGATCCAAGGCCGATTCTGCCGGAACCGGGCGGCAATCCTGGCATCGATGTAGTCTTTCCCGCGCTGCACGGCACATTTGGCGAGGACGGCACGGTTCAAGGACTCCTCGAACTGGCGGATCTTCCGTATGTGGGGCCGGGCGTCCTTGCATCGTCGGCGGCGATGGACAAAGAGGTGACGAAACGGCTTTGCGTGCAAGCGGGGCTGCCCGTGGTTGAATATGCCGTCGTTTATGACGGCTCGTTCGACACTGCGGAACTCGAATCGCGTTTCGGTTACCCGATGTTTGTCAAACCAGCGAATCTCGGATCGTCCGTCGGTATCTCGAAAGCCACAAACCGGGCGGATCTCGAAATCGCTATCGTCGACGCGTTCCGATACGACCACAAGGTAATCGTGGAACGCGCGATCGTCGGCCATGAGATTGAATGCTCGGTGTTGGGCAATCACGAGCCCGAGGCGTCCACCCCGTGCGAAGTGCTTCCCTTCAAGGAATTCTACGACTACGAAGACAAATATCTGCTCGATAAGACCCAGTTCAACATCCCGCCGAACGTGCCTGCTGAACTGATCGCGGTCATCCGACGGCTCGCGGTGGCGTGCTTCAAAGCGGTCGGATGCCAAGGTATGTCTCGCGTCGATTTTCTCATCGAACGCAGCACTGGCCAGATTTATATAAACGAGATAAACACAATTCCGGGCTTTACGTCCATTAGCATGTACCCCAAAATGTGGATGCACGACGGCATGTCTTACTCGCAGTTGTTGGATCGTCTGATCGATCTTGCGCTGGACCGGCACGCCGACAAAAGAAAGCTGAAGTTCACGAGGTAAACGAATGCTAACGTTCGCCGCATTCCTGCTGCTGTTTGCGGATAACAGCGGCGAGAGTCTCGAACGATCCCTGAAGAGTTTTGTAGAGGTTTTTGCGGCTGTCGAGGAGAATGCCGCTGAACCTGTTAACCCTTCGCCGGCCATTTTCGAAGGCGCAATTCCTGGCATGCTGCGGCGGCTTGACCCTTTTAGTGTCTTCTTCGATCCTGGACAGTTCGAACAGTTGAAGCATCTCGAAAAGTCGACGCAGAAGGGTTTCGGCACGGTCGTATCCATCTTGCCCGGCCGAGTGGTCGTCTTGCAGACGCTTCCCGGCACGCCTTCCGCGCGTTCGGGCATGCTACCCGGCGATGAGATCCTTGCAGTCAATGGAATTGCGCTGAATCGTTTGGATACAGACCAACTGGTACAGCTATTGACGGAATCGCGCAACCGGCAGGCCCGCCTGGATGTACGTCGCGCGGGCAATCCACGGCTGATCCCGCTGATCCTCACACCGGAGGAAGTGGATGCGCCTAGTGTCGAGCGAGCCTATCTGATTCGACCCGATATCGCGTATCTCCGAGTCGGCAGCTTCGATGTGCCGACAGGCAAGGCCATTCGCGATGCGATCGAGCATCTTGGCGGAGCGAAGCTCAAGGGATTGCTTCTCGATTTGCGGAACAACCCTGGGGGCGTGGTCGGCTCGGCCTTCGAAACGGCGGCGCTATTCCTGACTCCCGGTCAGACGATTGTCAGTGTGCGGGGGCGTTCCGTGGGCTCGGATGAAGTGAAGGTTCCCAAGGAAGCGAAACCTTACACCTTTCCCATGGCAATCCTCGTCAACGGAAAGACTGCAAGCGCGTCGGAAATCGTTGCGGGCGCGCTACAGGATCACAAGCGTGCCGCCATCATCGGCGAGCAAACGTTCGGCAAGGGGCTCGTACAAAGCGTGATGCCGCTCTCACAGGGGACTGCGCTGGCGCTGACGACCGCTTTCTATTACACGCCTGTAGGACGCTCGATACAGCGTTCGTTGCCGGGACAGCTAGCTAAGACGACAACGGGTGGGGGCCAAGGCGGCATCAAGCCGGACCAGATCGTCTATCCGGAAGCGATGACTCGTTTGCGAGCTGTTCTCGATGCCACCGGCTCGTTCACATCCTTTGCGACCACCTACATCGGTCGCGTGCGGACCATACCTCCGGATTTTGAAGTTACCCCAGCCTTGCTAGACGAATTTCAAGCGATGCTCTCCGAACGAAATATCACGCCTGGTTTATCGGACTGGTCTCGGGAGCGCGATTGGATAACGAACCGGCTCAAGCAGGAAATCCTGAATCAGGGAATCGGTGTCGCCAAGGGTGACGAGGTCGAACTACAGCGCGACCCGGTCGCACTGGCCGCTTTGGAAGCTATTGGTGTGCGACCATAGTTCTCTGCTGACGTCGGCTTTTCAGGACGTGAATAACGATTGGCGCCACTGATATCAGCACGATTGCGATAACGACCTTCTCGAAATTCTGCCGGATAAACGGAACCTCACCCAGAAAGTATCCGCTCATCGTCATCAGCGTCACCCAGCCGATGCTGCCGAATACGTTAAAAAACGCGAATCGGCGATAGGGCATCTTGGCGACGCCAGCGACGAAGGGCGCAAACGTTCGAATGATCGGCACGAATTGCGCATAGACGATCGTCTTGCCTCCGTGCTTCTCATAAAATTCCTGCGTACGCAACAAGTGCTCGCGTTTGAAGAGGCGCGAGTCCGGGCGCTCAAAGACCTTGGGTCCCGCTTTGCGGCCGAGCGCGTAGCCCGTTCCGACGCCGAGAATCGCCGCGATGATGAGGAGAATGACGATGACAACAATATTGAGCTTGCCCGCGCCGGCGACCACTCCGACCGTGAACAACAACGAGTCACCCGGAAGGAAGAATCCAACCAGCAATCCCGTCTCTGAGAACACGATGGCGAACAGCGTCGCATAGCCGTACCACCCAGAGATCACCGTCGACAAAAGTTGAATCAGTCGGGGCGGATCGGTTAAGCTTCTGAGAAAATCAATGATCTCGTGCATCAGCTCTGGTACTGATTAACCAGCCGCTTAATGGTGTCCTGGTTCTTCTTAACCTTGCCTTCTTTGATTAACCGGGTCATCACGCCGTCCTCAAAGAGGTCCTTGCGCTCCTGCGATTTTCGTTGTTTCAAAGAAAGGACCAGTTGTTCGCGCGCCGCATTCAGGCCGCTGGCATCGGCCACCTGCTTCTCGGTTACCTTCGCCAGGAAGACCTGGTTCCCAAGATTGAACGGAGCGAGTATCGTGCCTGCCGGTTTGCTGAACGCCTCCGACACATAAGATGCAGGTCCGATGCCGTCCGCCGCTCCATCGCTCGTGAAGAACTGTGTCGTCTTTACTTCTCCGCCGACGGCTTTCGCGATTGCGTTCAGGTCACCACTGGTCTGCAGAGTCTTCATCTTGTCCATGGTTTCCCGGACTTTCTGCTCACTTAGCTGCCCAACCTTGCGGTTGATCAGAGTCTCTCGGATCGTGGCTTCCACTTCCTGCAGCGTCGATTGTCGCGGACCCTGAACAGCGGTTACCTCAGCGACTGCCAGCTTCGTGGGGGCAGCCTGGAAAATCGGCGACACCTCGCCAGCTTTGAGGCTGCTGACATTAGCCTCGAGTTCGGCGTTGACACCGACTTCCGGAACGGGCTCGCCGCGACCGGCGTTCTGCACATTGGCGTACGTCAGATTGTATTTCTCAGCGATTTGCTGCGCGTTATCGGGAGACTTGGCCAGCTCCGCGCGAGCCTTCTCTATCGAGGACTGCATCAGGTTGTAAACGGCCTCGCGTTTTTGCTCCGTTGCGAGTTCCGCCTTCACCTCGTCGAACGACTTTACCTTCGCTGGTTGGCGATCCAGCAGCTGCAAAATGTGGTAGCCATACTGCGTCTTGACCAGATTGCTGATTTCTTTCGGCTTGAGTGCAAACGCGGCCTGCTCGAACGCCGGGTCCATCTGACCTCGAACCACGCCGTCGTATTCGCCGCCCTTGTCTTTCGATCCGGGATCGTCAGAATATTGCTTCGCGAGCGCCGCGAAATCGCCACCGGCTTTCACCTGCTTCAGAATGTCGTTGGCCTTCGCTTCCAACTTGGGAAGCTCTTCCTTCGGCTTCCCGTTGGTCATCACCAGGATATGCCGAACTTTCAGGCTCTCCGGCGTCCGATACTTGTCCAGGTTCTTGCTGTACGCCGCCCGTAATTGATCCTCGTTGGGCTGCACCGCCGCGCCGATTTTCGCCTCATCCGCAATCAGCAGATGGAACGAGCGCCGCTCCGGCGTCATGTACATCGATTTGTTCTGGTTATAAAACGCCTGTATTTCTTCGGGTGTCACTGTCACTTGCGATCGGATGTCTTTCGGCGTCCATGACACGTACTGACTTTGACCTTATCGTTCTTGCGGTGATACTCCTGCTCGACCTCCGCTGGAGTGACGATCGCGCCTTCAAGGGCGATGTTCTGCAGTCGAAGAAGCAGAGAGGTTCGTGCGAATGTTCCGCTCGAATTCATCGACCGTGAGCCCTGCTGCTGCAGATAGCGCGCATACAGATTTCGGTCGAACTCTCCACCGCCGATCATCTGCGGCAGCATCGAGCGGATTGCATTTGCGACTTCCTCGTCGCTGACACGGAAGCCCATCCGAGCGGCCTGATAACGCGACCGCGCGCTCGGTGATCATCTGATCGATCAACTGCGGCACATAGTGCGGGATCATCTCCTGCGGAACGCGGCGGCTGCGTACTACGTTCTGCATTACCGACTGCACCTGGCGGACAGTGATCTGGTCCTTCCCGACCTCGGCCACAACCATTCCCTGGTCTTGCGAAGGCGTACCGTAGCCCGGGATCAGCGTGACCACCATCGAGAGGGCAACAACGCCCAGCAAGGCGCCAAGCAGATAACGAACCGCCTTGTCGCGGCTGCGAAACAGATCAAACATGGATAGAGAAACTCCTTGCGGACCACCGAGAGTCGGATGAACTACCAGTATAACAATGGGAATGCTAGCGCGACCGCCGAGGACCGATACAGTACAGATAACCCGTAACCCGTATGAATATCTGGCCCTCGGAGATCGCGGGTGAGCTCAGGCAGTAGTCATTCAGGGCGTTTTCCGCCAGGACTTCAAACTGGGGGCCGGCCTTGATTACGCTCGTAAGTCCTTCCTCATTCGTAATATAGATCCTGCCATCGGCCAGCACCGGGGAGGCGCTGTAGGTTCCCGGCTTCAACCTTTGGCCTCCGTAGATCGGGCTTCCGCTCTTGGCGTCGAGGCAATACATGATTCCCTGGTCGTTGATGGAGTAGAAGTACTTGCCGTCCGTTACCGGAGTGGGGACGTCAGGTCCGTTCTGAAACTGGAAGGCGAGACGAGCGCCGGAGCGGAAGGCCTGCAGCGGACGTACCCGAGTAGGTACGTAGACGACGTCATCGTAAGCTGTCGGGGAAGCGATCACCCGATTGAAAGGGTTCTTATCCGGGTTAAATCCTCCACCGCGCCATAACTCTTTCCCGGTAGCAAGATCGTGACCGGTGACATAGTCGCCGCCGCTCACAATCAACTCCAGCACTTTCCCATTACGAATCAGCGTTGGAGTGGTGTAGGAATCGGGCGATTCACGCTCCGCGTTCGTCGGGCGTTCCACCCGCCAAACCGTCTTGCCCGTCTTCTTATCGATGCGCAGGATGTAGGACGGGTCATCCGTATGCATTCCATGCAAAACCTGGACGTACAAAGCATCCTCATGCAGCAGTGGGGATGATGCATATCCCCAATTCAGCCCAAAGCGGCCGTAATCCTTCTGAATATCGCGAGCCCAGAGCTCTTTTCCGCCGAAGTCGAACGCTTTGAGAATGCCCGTGCCGGTCATCACCCAAATCCCTGACCCATCCGTAACCGGTGAAGGAGACGACATATTCTGTTTCCGCATTTTCACGTTGCCACCGGAGAACGGGCGCTTCCATTGCACCTCGCCCTTGTTTCGATCCACCGACCAAAGTTGAAGGTTGTCTCCTTCCGCCACATTCAGGAAAATTCGATCCCCCAAATAATTGGCGTAGATCCGCTCCAACTCGGCATGGCGAGCTTCCATGTGACAGACTTCTGCTGATCCCACTTGACCGGCAGATTCGCTTCATCGCTGATGCCGTTGAGGGAAGGCCCACGCCATTGCGGCCAGTTGCCGGCAATGGCGAAGGAAGCGAAAAGCAGAACGTTCGCGAATTTCATCACCATCCTTTGCGATCACGCAAACCTGTGATGTGCGCCAGATGATGTTTGCCGTGCCAGGAATAAAGCATGACGTTCACGTCCAGTCGAACCACTCCCATTTCAGGATGGCGGAACGTCCGGCTCCACTGTTCGGCGGTCATCGACCGAAGCAGGAATACCCATCGCTGATGCAGAGTATCCAGCAAGTCGAGCGAAAGGTCAACCGGCGCCGTCGTCGCGTCCGGTAACCGCGCCCAGGCGTCCTCATCGTATGGCTTGACGTAAGGGCTCGTCTTCGGTCAGCGCGAGCTTGCACCGAATGTAGCTGTTCATGTGGCTCTCAGGAACATGATGAAGCAGTTGGCGAACGGTCCAGCCATCTGGGCGATAGGGCGTGTCGAACTGCTCGGGACTCCAGCCTGATACGGCAGCGCGCACCTGCGCGGGAGCGCGCCGATCTCTTCGATAGCGATCTGGCGATCGCTCTCGCTAACATTGTCCGGCCGCTGAAAACGGCCGATCGGATATCGGAGCTCCGTCATAATCGTTGCGCTCCCGGAGCCCATTCTCCACGATGAAACTCGCTCTGTTTTGACTCCGCCCCAGTCTGTTCGACAAACGGGAGCACGCGATAGTCCGCTTGCCACTTGTCCCGAGTCATCACGCATCGCACATAGCCGCGCTGATTATTGTAGAAGTGCACGTGCGGATTCTCGGGGAGATACGCCTCGACCGCGCCTACTGATCGGCCCCGTTTCCTCCCGATGTGATCGAGGTGCCGACGAACTCGGTTCCTACAGTCGCCGATTTGGGTTCGGCAAAATCCAGTTTGAGGTCCGCGACCCAATTTGAATGAATGTCACCTGTAATCACGACGGGATTCGAGGGTTTGTGTTCGTGCAGAAAATGCAGAACACGATTCCGCGCCGCCTCGTACCCGCTCCACTGGTCCATCGAGTAGCCTGTTCGGGCCCGGCGCGGCGGTCCACTTTGGCCATCATCACCTGTTGCGCAATGACATTCCAGCGTGCGCGCGACCGATCAGCCCATCGTAGAACCATCGTTCCTGCTCGACGCCCATCATCGTTTGGCTCGGCTTGAGGGCATCTTCACATTGTGGTTTGTTGCCGTCGCCGCACGGCTGATCGCTACGATACTGACGCGTATCGAGCACGGAGAACTCGGCCAGATCGCCGAAAGTCAAGCGCCGGTACAAGCGCAAAGACGATCCATGAGGCAAGGAGGACCGTGCGCAACGGCATGTGCTCGTAGTAGGCCTGATACGCATTGGCGCGACGCTCCAGGAACTCGATCGCGCGGCGCTCCATCTTCCGCCTTGTCGTTGGCGTAATTGTTCTCGACTTCGTGATCGTCCCAGGTCACGATCCAGGGAAACAGCGCGTGAGCTTTTTGTAAATCCGGATCGGATCGGTAGAGCGCATACCGGCCGCGATACTCGCTCGAGCGTTGAAGGTTCAGGGCCGTCGTGAAGCCGGGGACGCCCCGTGCGCGGCCCTCCTTCATAGATGTAATCGCCCAGGTGAACGATGAGGTCGATATCTTCTTTCGCCATGTGCTCGTATGCCGTAAAGTACCCGGTTTCGTAGTGCTGGCAGGAGGCGAACGCGAACGAGAGTTTGTCGACCACTTTGCGCGCATCGGGGGCAGTTTTCGTCCGGCCAACTGCACTAACATGCGCTCCGGTCTTGAATTGATACCAATACCAACGTGCCGGCTCCAGGCCACGAACTTCAACGTGCACTGAATGACCAAGATTCGGAGGCGCAATAGCACGGCCTTTCTTGACCACGCGAGACATTCGCTCGTCCGTCGCAATCGACCATTCGACAGGAATGCCGTTCGATGCGTTCGAAGGTTCGGTCATCAGGCGCGTCCACAAAACGATGCCATCAGGCGTAGGATCTCCGGACGCTACCCCAAGCGTAAACGGGTTCTCGGGTAGTCTCGGTTCACAGATCGAAATATAGGGGGAAGCAATCGTCAGGGCGAGATATGGCCCGTCTTGGCCAGAAAAGTTCGCCGGTGTTGAAGGGCGTCAAATCGAACGAAGACATCGTTACCTGCGCCAAGCCATCCCATCGGGCCACGACCCGTTTCTATCCGGCTTGTAACATTCAAAGTTTTCAAATCGAGAACTGCTATGTGATTATCTCCCGAGACTGCGATGAATGCGCGCGCCCCGCCCGGTTCGATCAGAATCCCTTCCGGCGCTTTCCCGAGAGCAAGCCGCTTCACTTGCTTTCTGGATCCGGCATCGAGAATGACCAACTCTCCGCCTTCGAGATCGCTTACAAGGACATGTTTGCCATCGGGAGTGAACTTTAAGCGGTTAGATCGTTTTGTGGCGATATCGATCGTGGCGGTCACCTTCTTGCCGTTGACGTCGATTATTGATATCTTTCCGTCTTGGGAGTGCGCGGTCCACAATTCGCGGCCGTCAGGGGTTACGTCGAACCCTCAGGACCTTTGCCGACCCGGATTACCGTCTCGTCCGATTCGTCGATCCGGCCGCTCGCTCAAAAATCGAAATCGAATCTGAACCAATGTTGGCTGTGTACAGCCGGTTCGCGTCCTTACTCAGGAGGACCATATGTGTGCCGTTCTGACCCGTTCCCAGGATGACGTCGATTTGTTCGAAGCAGGGTCGTACCGGCCAACCACTTTGTTGGCCTCTGCCGTGAACCAGGCTTTGTTTCCCTCCACGCTGACGCCGTGAGGACGCTGCAAGGGAGTCAGATCGAACTTCCGGCTGGCGCCTTTGGTCAGATCGATCACCGATAAGGAATTTCCGGGAGCGGAACCGGAGCCGTAGTTAGTGGTGAACGCGTATTTTCCGTCCGCCGAGACTTCAACCTCATGCGGGCCTTCCCCGGTTTGCACTCGGCCCGTGACCTTGCCGGTTGAGGATTCACGAATGCGAGCGTAGATTCTTCCTTATTCAAGACGAGAAGGGCAGGAGAGGGCACATCCGCCGCAAAGGCGGAGCAACAAGCGAATCCGGCGATCCATCGAAGCGGGTGTAAATTAAGGTATACCATTACCGAGAATAAAACATAACCTTGCCGGAAGTACAAGCTGACAACTAGCTGCTTCATTCTAATCAACAGGTGCTAGGCGTCAAAGTAGTTCCGCCTTGGGGCTGTTCGATAAGATCTAAAGGAGATGAATTGGGTTGACAGCTACTACGAATCGCTGGAGTTTCTTTACTGGGAGCCTCATCACGTCACAAAAAGAATCCTTTGAGTAAGCTCGATTCGGCTGACAAAGCATCGAGACACCTGCGAGTCATTGAGGTCACCCTCAATCACAATCTGCAACAGTTCTTTTCATTGGCACAGAAAGCTTCCGTAATAGGCTCTTCGGTGTTGCCTTCGGCCATGTGACGCCAGCCAAATACACCTTGCACGGTCGTGCCACGACTCTAAACTTAACGAACTCCGCGCAGCCGGATTTGCTATTTACTTCGGAGCGAGACGTAGTGCTCATTGAAATGAAAATCGGTGCCAAGTGCAGCATTTCTCAGGTTCTGAAGTACGCGCTCTTAGGTCTGGCTCTTGAACTTCGTTCCAAGCGGACAATGAAACATTACCTGCTCATTATGGCGAAGGTGAGTTCTCCAAGCAATGGCGGGAACGTTTTTCACCTGTCCAAGCGATCTTCACCAGAAAGTTTTCTCGTCTGACCTCGAGGGTTTTATGAATCAGGTGGATAAAGACCTTAGGCCCAAGTTGGGCAGATTGCGTGAGATTGCCGAGGAAATGCAAATAGCGTATCTGAATTACGATGGATTTGCAGCGATGTTGCTCGACTCCGTCCCCAACGAAACCGACCGATCCGAAGGCGCGGAAGTCTATCGTAACCTGATCCGCGGCATGATTGACGAGCTTAAGCGCAGAAAACTCGCCATGATTGCTGACGTCCAAAAACTAGCGCCCGCAACGCAATCGAACGACGTGACCACGTTTTTCGACAGCATCTAATGTTCGATCGTGAGATTCGGAAGAACAAGCTAGATCACGCTCATTTCCTTTAGTCAGGATGCGTAGGCCAACTTCGAGTTGTGTTCCTGAAAAGTGACTTCGAAAGCTCTCGTTACGTTTTCAGCTGACAGCTTTTTGAAGTTCCACTTTGCTGTCTCAGCAGCAACGCCGAAGCTGGCGGGAGACGAAGTCGTACCTGGAAAATCACGATGTCTAGACATTGAGTTCTGGAAGTGCCGGAGAGTTGGGCACCCGGCGGGTACTCGGTATTCGATTGGACGTCGGCTGGCATCGCCTCCAGTTTGCTCCGAATAAACCATAACCTTGCCAAACGACAAGTTATGGTTTAAGTCACCAGCGTAGTCGTCAGAATCCGTCATTGTCGCACTCCTAAAACTTTAGTTGACAAACGGCGGATTCAGACGCATACTCCTAAATGTTTAGGAGCTAATGTGCCGCGACGCAAGAACCCCGATCAGCCTCTCACCCCGCTCGAGCTCGAAATCATGAATGTTCTGTGGGAGACCGGTCCCGCGAATGTGCAATCTGTTCAGGGCCGGCTAGAGAGCCGAAATCTGGCTTATACCACTGTCCAAACCATGTTGAACGTCCTGCACCGGAAAGGAAAGGTAAAACGCGTTCTCAAAGATCGCGCTTATGTTTATCGTGCCGTGCTCAGCCGGCCCAGAGCCGTCCGGCAGGCGGTCGGAGAAGTGCTGGAGCGCTTTCGGTGGATCGGCCGATAGCCTCGTTCTAAACCTGATCGAAACCCGCCAGTTGACACCCGCCAAGCTGGCGAAGATTCAAAGAATGCTTGAAGAGCCATCGGAGGAAAACGATGGAAACGATTAGTAATTCGATACTCACATTCCTCATAAATGCCGCATGGCAGATCCCTGCGGTCGCTTTGATTGCGGCTGCTGCCGCCGGCGTGATGCGTAATGGTCCGGCCGCATACCGGCATGTGGTCTGGGTAGCGGCGTTAATCGCAGCAGTTACGCTTCCGTTATCCAGTATTTCGAGACCGAAGGCTACGAGGTCGCTACACGTTTCGATTCCGGCTCCCTCGCCTGAAGCGGTTACGCCCGTCCCTACGACGATTAACAAAACCGCTACGCGAGGTCCCGAACCCCTCTCATTTTCAAGCACAGCGGCCTCTTGCGCCGTCATCCTTTACCTATTGCTTGTTGTGCTCCGATTAGGCAAATTCGCATCCGCCTGGCGTAAAACGCTTCGACTTCGCGCGACCGCCAGCCTGCGAAGCCCTCCTATTTCACTCGACCTGGTTTGGAAGCGATGTGTTGCCACTTTCGGCATCACGAGAGTACAGCTACTGATGTCGCCAACAATCTCCAGTCCGGCAGCCGTTGGCGCATCACGGCCGGCTGTAATTGTGCCTGAAACGTTCGTGGGCGAGACCTCGGAGGA
The DNA here is from genome assembly GCA_963833675.1 of Bryobacteraceae bacterium. GTDB lineage: Bacteria > Acidobacteriota > Terriglobia > Bryobacterales > Bryobacteraceae > DASQDN01. Next base: position 137,336 of record CAWHYW010000041.1, read on the forward strand.
GGTCCTTACGGCGGCCATCGGACACGAACTAGCCCCACATCGCCCGTTATGACTTCGCCGCGAATGTTGCATATGAGCTGCTGCACGCGTTCATCGCCTTTCATCCTGCGAGCTGGCTGATTCGAAAACAAATCGAGCAGACCCGAGAGATGGCGTGCGATGAAGCGGTTACCTCGAGCTTGCTGGAGCCTCACATCTACGCGCGTTCCATCATGCAGGATCGCAAAATCGCTTGCCGGCACGTCGAGCCCTGGATATACCTTGGGCATTTTTGATGGATCGATGCTGGAGCAAGAGAATCCGACGTCTTTTGCGGCGTTCCACAGTGCTAAAACACGCCCGCTTGCTGTTAGTTTCAGGCCTTACCGCCCTCGCTGTCCTGGCGATTGTCGCGTCCGGTGTTGCATTGACGGCGCGCGCGCAATCGGCGCTGCAAACGAAGATGAAGCAGGGAGTCGACGCGTATAACAACGGTGACTTCAAAACGGCTATTGACCACTTCACCAGTGCTGCCGCCCTGGAGCCATCGAACCCGAACCCAAAGCTGTTTCTCGCGAACGCTTTGATGCGGGACTGCTACACCCAGGAAGGACCGACGGATACACGGCTCCTCTCGGCCGCTCGGCAGCAATACCAGGAGGTGTTGGCGCGGGATGCAAATAACAAACAAGGCGTAGCTGGAATGACGGCGCTGGCGATCGATGCAAAGCAGTTGCGTGAGGCGCATGAGTTGGCGCAGAAGCTAACGACCATCGATCCGAACGACAAGACCGCCTGGTACACGATCGGCGTCCTGGATTGGACAATTGTGTACCCCGAGTACCTCCGCGCGAAGCAAGCCGCCGGAGGAAAGCAGGAGGAGTACAGAATTCCTGACGCAAGCGCCCGTCACACTCTCCGAAACCAATACCTGCCCCAACTGGAAGAAGGCATCGGTGCGCTGATGAAGGCGCTAGCCCTCGATCCGCATTATGACGAGGCCATGGCATATTTGAACCTTCTGTTCCGTATCGAAGCCGGAATCTGGGAAGATCCCGCGTTGGCTCAAGCCCTGATCGTCAAGGCTGACACATGGGTCGCGAAGGCGATCGAAACCAAGCGGAAACGCGCATCGGAACCGGCCCCGGAATCTATGCAGCTTGACCCGAATGGTCCAGCTCCAGGCCCGGCGGGACGATCGGTGATGGTCAAAGCTCCTCCGCCTCCACCGCCTCCCCCACCACGGGAAAGAGCGCATCAGATCGCATCGGCCTTACCGCCACCGAAGCCCGGGCCGCACGAGATTCCCATGCCTGGACAGTTCTGGCAAGTAGTGGGAGAGAAAGACATGCCCTCAATGGATCTGTTCCTTGCGCTGAAAGGAAAAGGCTTTAACTCCGCAATACATCTCGGCGGCGACAATCTGGTGCGGGTGGTTGTCGGGCCTTATTTCGATGATCCGTCTGTTTCGAAAGCTAAGACGGCGCTTGAAGCCGCTGGTTTTCGGCCCATCAGGAAGTGGGAGTAGAAGCCGTTACGTGCATCCATGAGTGGTTCGGCGTAAGATGCAAGATACAAGGACCACTCATGCGCAACTCTTTTTGGAAACAACCCGGCCGCCGCGACCTGTTCCGCGCGGGTGCGCCCGGGCAAGGCGACCGAGGAATATTTCGATTATCTGCTCAACCGGATCACCGTCGTCGGCGCCGCCTATCTGGTGTTCATCTGCCTCATCCCGGAGATCCTTTCGACCCAGGCCGGGCTCAACTTCCGGCTCGGCGGCACCAGCCTGTTGATCGTCGTCAACGTGACGATGGATACGGTCAGCCAGATCCAGAGCCACCTGATCGCGCACCAATATGGCGACCTGATCAAGAAGGCGAAGCTCAAGACGACGCCGCGCCGGCGCTAGTTTCCACCGTCTGGAGGGGAGCGCCGGATGCTGAACATCATTCTGTTGGGACCGCCGGGCGCGGGCAAGGGAACGCAGGCCGCGCGGCTGCAGGCGAGCCGCGGCATGATCCAGCTGTCGACCGGCGACATGCTGCGCGAAGCGGTCGCGGCGGGAACGCCGATCGGGCTCAAGGCCAAGGCGGTGATGGAGCGGGCGAGCTGGTCAGCGACGCCATCGTCAGCGCGCTCATCGGCGAGCGGCTCGACGCCGCCGCCGAGCAGGGCGCGATCTTCGACGGCTTTCCGCGCACCCAGCCCAGGCCGAAGCGCTCGACGTGCTGCTGGCGGAACGCGGCCGCAAGCTCGACACGTGATCGAGCTCGCGGTCGACGAGGATGCGCTGGTCGAGCGGATCACCGGCCGCTTCAGCTGCGCCAAGTGCGGCACCGGCTATCACGACAGATTCAAGCTGCCGCAAGTGCCGGCGTGTGCGATGACTGCGGATCGACCGAGTTCAAGCGGCGGCACGACGACAACGAGCAGACGGTGCGCACGCGCATGGCCGAATATCGCGCGAAGACTGCGCCGATCCTGCCTTATTACGAAGAGCGCGGACTGGTCCGCCGGGTCGACGGAATGGCGCTCGGTCGACGAAGTCGCCGCGCAGATCGACGCGATCCTCGACCCCGGCCTAGGTCGCGCTCCAGCGTCACGAAGCGGAAGGCGGCCGGCCATCCGCCGCCGGATGGTCTTCGCTGAAACGTCTCCCGCCACGACCGCCGTCGCGCGGGTCGCGGCATCGAGTGTCGCCGCGATATCGGCGAGCACTTCGGTCAGCTCGATCCGGTCGGCGAGCGGCAGAAAAGCGCGAAGATCTCCGCGCCGCCGATCACCGACACCGGCTCGCCGCCCGCAAGGCGCAAGCGCCTCGTCGACGTCGTGCGCGACCTCGGCGCCCGCGCGTGCCAGTGCCGGTCGCGGGTGAGCACGATGTGCCGTCGCCCGGGAAGCAGCCCGGGCAGGCTGTCGAACGTCTTGCGGCCCATCACCATCACGCTGCCCATGGTCAGCGCCTTGAACCGCTTGAGGTCGGCCGGGATGTGCCACGGCAGCGTGCCGTCGCGGCCGATCACGCCATTCTGCGCGCGGGCGACGACGAGCGTGATGGGCGGCTTGGTCCATGCGCCTGCTTTGACGCGGCGCGCGGCCCGTGCCAAGCGCCGGCGCCGATGGACGCGCCAGGCGCAGCTGATCGCCGAGGCCGCGCAAGCAGCTCGGCCCGAAGGCGGTCGATCACCGATCCCGCGAAATCGAGCCGTGGGTCGACCGACTGGCGCGGCCGGGTCCACGGCGCGTCGCCGGCGATGCTGGCGCCGGCCTCGACCGAGGAAGTCGCCGCGATCGTCAGGCTCGCCGCCGAGCATCGCGTGCCGCTCGTGCCGCAGGGCGGGAATACCGGCATGGCCGCGGGCGCGACGCCGCCCGCCGACGGCTCGGCCGTGCTGCTGTCGATGCGCCGCATGAACCGAATCCGCTCGATCAGCGCCGAGAACCGGCTCGCGGTCGCGGAAGCCGGCGTGATCCTCGCCACCCTGCACGACGCCGCGCACGATGTCGGCATGCGCTTTCCGCTGACCCTCGGCGCGCGCGGCAGCTGCACCATCGGCGGCCTGGCCTCGACCAACGCCGGCGGCACCCAGGTGCTGAAGTTCGGGACGATGCGCGCGCTCGTCGCCGGGGTCGAGGCCGTGCTTCCCGACGGCTCGGTCCACAACGGCCTGTCCGGGCTCAAGAAGGACAATCGCGGCTACAGCCTCGACCAGTTGCTGATCGGCGCCGAAGGGCACGCTCGGCGTGGTCACCGCGGTCGCGCTGCGGCTCGTCCCGGCGATCGCCGCGCGCGCGGTCGCCTGGGCCGGCGTCGAAAGCCCGCGAAGGCGCTCGAGCTGCTGCGCTTCCTCGAGGCGCGCACCGACGCGCGTCGAAGGCTTCGAGCTGGTGCCCGAGGATTCGCTCGAGCTGGTCCTGAAGCATATCCCCGGCACCCGCGCGCCGCTGTCCGGCAACGCATCCGTGGCATGTGCTGGTCGAGGCGACGACCGCCGACACGCGGCCGACATCGCCGCCGAGCTCGAGCGGCTGCTCGGCGCCGCGCTTCGAGCAGGGCATCATCGGCGATGCGGTGCTCGCCGCCAACGAAGCGCAGGCCGAGGCCTTCTGGAAGCTCCGCGATACGATCTCGGAGGCCGAGCGCGCCGAAGGGCCAGACGCTCGCGCACGACATCTCCGTGCCGGTCGCCGACATGCCGCGCGTTCATCGTCGACGCGGCGGCCGAGGTCGAACGCAGATTCCCGGGCGTGATCGCCAGCGGCTTCGGCCATCTCGGCGACGGCAACATCCACTTCCACGTCCGCGCCGGCAGCCACGCCGCGCCCGACTGGTACGACGCGCGAAGGCGAGGCGATCACGCGCCTCGTCGACGACCTCGTCACCGCCGCCGGCGGCTCGATCTCGGCCGAGCATGGCATCGGCCAGCTGCAAGCTCGCCGAGTTCGAGCGCCTCGCGCCGCCCGGCCGAATCCACGCGCTGCGCGCGATCAAGCACGCGCTCGATCCGCTCGGCATCATGAACCCGGGGAAGCTGGTGCCTTAGTCTCGGCGCGCCCGGCCGCGTGCCGGGGCACCGTTTCATCCAGACCCATCAGTTCCTGGGTATGGGTCACACGCGACACCGTCATCGTCTGCGTCGAGTTCTGAGCGATATCCGGGCGATCCACGATCTATCGGTGCCGCCCCGGCCGAGCGCGCCCAAGCGCAATTCAGATAGAAGGTAGGCAAATGGGAACGCAGAGCGCTCCAGTTGGTACCGCCATTCCTACGCCAAAAATGCCGATCGTGAGGAGCGCCATCTTCGCAGTCTGGCGCAGAAATCTGCGCACGCTTTTTTCGTTGGTTCTCGGCACGCCAGTATGGGCCGAGTTTCACCGGCTGCGCTCGAAAAGGCTTTTTGAAGCTCATCGGTCCGATCGTTACCTTCAATATCCAGGTAATCCGGGAAACCCCGCAAGCTGGCGCGCCCGGCAGGAATTCGGTACCTGCGACCTCATGCTTAGAAGGCACGTGCTGTATCATCCAACTGAGCTACGAGGCGCGTGGGCATAGTCAGTAGCAGAAGCTCTCTAATCGCCGAAGCCTATATGGTTGCTGCGTTTCTGTCAGGACAGGATTGGACTGCAAAACCGTTTCACTGCCGTGTTGATCTGCGGGTTTGAAGCCGTGATGCTCGGATGCTGCCCGAGCGCCTGTGTCGACAGCACATATGCGGTGATGATCTGCATGTGCCCGCTCGAAGGACTTCGCTTCGGCATAAGCCTGATGAAGGATCGGCCAATCGCCATCCGTCAACAGGCTCGGATCGTCCAGCACGCCCAACCGCAGCCACGCGTCCTGCTCGCGCTTCAACACATCGGTCATGTTGGCATAATTGCTGAAACGCGCCGCCTAAATCGAGCTTTTGTCGGCAAGGCTCATGTGGGTCAGCGACTGGCTGGAAACTGCGACTTGCCAGCCTGTATCCGACCCGCTCAGGAAAACGGGTCGGCCAATCGGGCCGCGCGGGTGAATTGGCTGGTCGGGAAAACGTGCAAACGCGATGAACATTTCCGGCGATCTCCCTGAGTCTCCGGTCAATGCAAGGCTGTTGCTGTTCGCCATTTGCGCAGCTCCCTAAATTGTCGGCGGCGTCACGAATAAAGCTGTATCGCGGGTCGCCTGATACTTCACTGTTCGCCCAGCGAATCGTCATCGACCACTTGCTCCGCACTCGAGCGCTGATCAAAGACTATGCCGAAACGACGATTTGAATTAATCGAACTTTCATCCGAAGGAACTGGCGCGCCCGGCAGCGACTTCGAACCTGCGACCTCAAGCTTAGAAGGCTCGTGCTCTATCCAGCTGAGCTACGGGCGCGCGCGGCGCAAGACTAACCGCAATTACGCGTGAGCGGAACCGCGCTAGCGTCCCGCGCCATGAACGCCGAGGGGGAGGGGCTGCGCGCAGTCGAAGCGCGCGCGCTGCACGGCGCGCGCTTCCGTTATTTCGACTTCGTCATGGTCGCGTTCGTCGTGGTGCTTCTGCTGTCGAACGTGATCGGCGCGGAGAAGCGCTCGTTCGTCGACTTGCCGCGGCATCGGTCCGTGGCCGTTCGGCGCGGGCATCCTGTTCTTCCCCATCTCCTACGTCATCGACGACGTCCTGACCGAGGTTTACGGCTTCGCCCGCGCCCGCCGCGCGATCTGGGCGGGCTTCGCTGCGCTGCTGTTCATGGCGCTGATGGAATGGACGGTCGTCCATCTGCCGGTCGCCGAAGGGTGGACCGGGCAGCCGGCCTACGAGCGCGTGTTCGGCTCGGGCTGGCGGATCATCCTCGCCTCGATGGCCGCCTTCTTCGTCGGCGATTTCCTGAACTCGGTCGTGCTCGCCAAGATGAAGATCTGGACCAAGGGCAAGTATCTGTGGACCCGGACGATCGGCAGCACGGTCATCGGCGAGGGCGCCGACAGCCTGATCTTCTACCCGCTCGCCTTCTACGGCATGCCCGACTGGCCGGTCGCAGCGCTCGGCGCGGTGATGCTCAGCCAGTTCATCCTCAAGGTCAGCTGGGAAGTCGTCCTGACGCCGGTGACCTATGCGGTCGTCGGCTGGCTCAAGCGCCGCGAGGGCGTCGACGTCTATGACGTCGGCACCGATTTCACGCCATTCACCGCCGACAGCTGAGACGCGTTCACCGGCTGTTCAATCGCGAGGCGAGACTGCCGGCGACAAGGGGGTCCATCACATGAAGGCTTACGGCTCGCGATTGCGGTTGCGCTGCTGGCGTTTGCCGGCCGCGCAGGCGACCACCGTCGTCATCTTCGTCGAACCGCATGACGCTCGATAAATATACGCGCGTGTTCGATACGCCCGGGCCGGATCGAGTGCTGATGTGCATGGCGCCGCCTTCGACCAGCGAGCTGCACCGAAGTTAGCGCATGAAGAAACGCCGCTAGGCGACCGTTTCGAGCAAGCCTTCGAACAGGCGGCGGCCGTCGGTGCCGCCGTGCGCGGGTTCGACCACCCGCTCGGGGTGCGGCATCAGCCCGAGCACATTGCCCGCGTCGTTGAGGATCCCGGCGATGTCCGCGCCGAGCCGTTGAACTCTTCGAGATAGCGGAAGGCGACGCGGCCTTCGCCTTCGAGGCGGTCGAGCGTCGCTGCGTCGGCCTGATAATTGCCGTCATGGTGCGCGACCGGGAAATGACTTCCTCGCCGGAATCATAGGGCGCGGTGAACAGGCTCTGGCTGTTCTCGACCTTGAGCGGGACCGGGCGGCAGACGAAGCTCAGCCCTGCGTTGCGCATCAGCGCGCCGGGCAGCAGCCCGGCCTCGGTCAGCACCTGGAAGCCGTTGCAGATGCCGATCACCGGCACGCCGCGTCCGCCGCTCGCTTGACCGCGCCCATGATCGGCGAGCGCGCCGCCATCGCGCCCGAACGCAGATAATCGCCGTCG
>CAWHYW010000042.1:0-61441 GCA_963833675.1 Bryobacteraceae bacterium
CCTTAGAAATGGCCTGCCACCGAGCTCATAGTATTCCCAGGCGTTTTCCCCATCGAGAACGATCGGTACAAGCGCATCGCGGCCGCTGTGCAGGATCGGCCGGCACGGTGTCACGAATGCGGTCGAGGAAATGTCCTGCAGCTTCGCCGGCGCCCGTTGCGCCGCGTACACGAATCCGATCAAGTCGCTGAGGTAATGATCACGGAAGATCCCGTGCATCTCGGTGCTCGCCCTGCTTCCACAAGTAAGGTCGGTACGTCACAGACGGAACAGGATCCTGTCTGAGCGTGCGGCCAAGGACTCCGTTGTCCGTTGCGAACCATTGGAAACCGGTCTCTGCGGCCAGGTGCAACACTTCATCCGAAACCGATCCCTCCGATGGCCGGGGCCAGCCAGATAATACCGATGCGGTTGTCCATGTAGACGCACGAGGGTTTGCAGCTGATGTCGCGCGCGTCCTGCGGGTAGCGGAAGCGGGGCGGGAGAGGCACATAAGGGTGAGCCACTTCCGCTATCTGGCTATCGCAGATGAGCGGCAGTATCAAGTGATCAGGACTAGGTAGTGGATACTTCGATCTGCTTACGGGCGGGCGAACTCGCGGTAAACCGGGATTACCTTGCCGATCACCTCGATCTGCTTGCGGCCGAGCACTTGCTGCTCGTCAACTGTGAAATCACGACCTTTGCGGACCAAGCCGGAAACGTCCTTGTCGTTTTCCAAAAACTCTTCATCGAACCATGCCAACTGGGAGAGTACCTGCAGATCGCGAAACGCCTGACGATTGCATCAGACGGCGCGCCCGACTTGCATTTTTTCCCGGAGGAAAGCCATTGATCGAAGAGCTCGCCATATCGTGGGTATCGATAGATCATCCGCGGCGGATTCGCGTGGAAAAAATACTGCAGGATGAAGGACTGGTCGTTTGCGGTGAGCTGCTCGGCGGGTTTCAGAGCTGTTCGCAGGAACGGGTCCACCGCGTGGCCCGATCGCGGATTCCTCGATCTGCACCATCATGGAAGGAACCAGATTGAACGTCTGCTGACATCGGGGAACTCCTCGAGCAACTTCACCATGCCGTAATAGTCTTTGAGCGCGTGCATCCGGGTCCCTGGAAGCCGATATTCGCCTGTAATCAGGTCCTTGTAAAACGGCTGGTGCATGTGCCACAGGAAACAGAGGTAGATGTGCGGCATCATCGCGCGAATAACTTCTCACCGGCGCGGGCGGCACCGAACCCCGAATGGCGCGCCAGAGATATCGTTCAGTTCGTCGTCATCGATCTGGTCCGCTTCGGTGAAATCCAGGCGAGCGATCGGGCCGCCGTGGGCGACGGTTCGGCGGATTCCGATCGTCGAGCGGTGCGCGGCAGGCTCGGCCTGATAAGGCCGTGAATCGGGGGTAGCCGTGGAAGGCCGTTCGACATCGGGCTGCGCGCCGCATCGAAGTGAGTCATTGGCCGAAGGCCGAGGATCAACTCCATCGTTCGCAGTATCGAAGTCGGGTTGTACATCGATGCTGTCGATGAAGCTCGCGCCGTGTAAAAGGGGAAATCATCAAGACTGGAGATCGATGCGAATCCACGTGGTCCGGTCCGTTCTGAGCGTCATCTTCGAGGATAAAGATCGCCGTTTGCGCCCAGAACCGGCTCTTCGAAATCGCCTCCACGATCATGCCGAGTGCGTAATCGTTGTCCGCCATGGCCGACAACGGCGCCATCTTACCGGGCGATGTTCCGCGATGATCGTTGCCGAGCCGCATAAACATCAGCTTCGGCATCTGTCCCGCTCCTCTCGAATTCCTGCAGATCGGAGATGAAGACCTTGGCGCGATCGATATCGAGATAATTCAGATCGAAGGCGCGATAGTTCATGTTCGTGTATTTTCCCAGCAGCGGATCACGCGGCCCTCAATCTGACGCCCTCCTGCCGCGGCGTGGCAAGGTTCGTGGCCCAAAATCCGTAATTCCGAATAGTGAGTCCGGCGGAAACAACATTCGTCCAGATATAGCCGGCGGGTGGCAGCGCCGCCAGTTCGCCGCCCTCGTAATCGTAGTGCTTTCTTCGTCCTCCATAACTGTTGGGCCACATCTTTTGCACGTAATCGTGTGCGATCGCAGCCGTCGACCAGTTATGACCGTCGGCGCTAACGTCGGAATTGACGTAGAAATTGTCGAAGAGCACGAATTCGCGCGCGAGCTTGTGGTGATTCGGTGAGCGACGTCTCGCCAAACAGCGTCAGAGGAAGGATCGCCATTTCCTTTGCCGAGATCGCCCAACACCTGGTCATAGGTGCGATTCTCTTTCACGATATAGATTACGTGCTGGATTGGCGAAGGGCCGCCCGGCCGCGCGGGTACCGGATTACCGGCGGGAACGTCGGCCTGCTCAAGCCGTTCGTCCCGATATGAAGAGTTGCTTAGAACAGTTTTGGTGTAATTCTCCAGAGCTGTCGTCGTTGAATGGATCGATCACTGAAGCTGTGCCGGTCTGCAGTCTTGCAACGTACTCCACAAGAGAGCCACCCAAGTGCACAGGAGCGGGGCGCAACGCTCGGATTTGGGCCTTTTGGGTTCGGGAAGCTGCGCAGTCCGCGGCCATTCAAAATCACCAGGCGGCCATCCGCGAGTGATCGGACAGCCGTTGGATACCATCCGGTGGGCACGAAGCCAAGTACCGAGCTCGATGCTTCGGAAATGTCCACAACTGCTATAGCGTTCGCATCTGAACAGACCACGAAGAGCTGCGATTGATCCGCATTCATCGCGAGCGCGGTCGGCGTCATGCCCGCGGGCTGCCGCGAGGTCATGGCGACGTTGATGGACTCGATCATTTTTAGATCTTTGCTCTCCGACACACCCACGACATAAACGTTGTTCGTATTGGCGGCCGAGACAAAGAGACGCCCGGTCCACTGCGCCTGTTCTTCACCGGTCTCGTTCGATTTTCGGGACCGCCAAACGAGATCGGTTGGATGCTGGCCAAGGCGCACGACGTCCAGCCGCTGTCCGTTGACGGCGTTGTGATGATAAAGAGACCCGTCAGCCCAACTCGTCACGAAATATGACTTGTTGTCGGGGTGAACCAGGACTCGATAAGGACGGCGACCCGTCGCGAATTTCTCGATGACTCGCCCGGACTGCAAATTAATCACATGAATGGCGTTGTGATACAGACCGGCCGCGTAAAGTATGTGCCCATCCGGAGACACGGCCACGTCACCAATAAAATCCGTATGCGTTCGCTTGTCATCGGGAACAATCTGAAAGGTACGCGCACGCTCCAGCTTGCCGTCGGTCCAGTTGAACTCGTAGACACATGCGCGAGATCCGCCGCCCACATACACATGCTTGCCGTCAGGGGAGAAGGTCAATCCCAACCAGCCATCCTCTAGCGGTGCACGACTCGTCTCGTGCATCGTGTCGACTTGCAGGACGCTGACAGAGGGCGGCTTGTAACCGCCGTTCAGGACGAGCAGATACTTGCCATCCTTGGACATCGCCGATGACATAGGAAACGTATCGAGTTGCACCTGCTTGCCTGCCGGCTTCAGCTTCCATCCGCTGTTTAGAAGAAATCCTCCACCTTCTAGAGGCCCGACCTGCTCGCGGGGAGGCGAAGATTGCGAGACCAGAACTACGGCCGCCGCGGCAACGAGGCAGCTCACGAGAAAAGCTCTCATTCGGTAAACCTCTGTGCGATGGGAAATCGGCGGCCGATCCCAAAAGCTTTGGTGGTGACTTTCAAGCCTGGCGCGGCCTGCTGCCGTTTATATTCGTTGCGATCGACTTTATTGATGATGTCTCGCACCAGAGCGACATCCACGCCGATCGCGCCGGCTATTTTCGCCGGGCTTTGCGATTCCTCGACATACAATTTTAATATCCTGTCGAGGACGTCGTATTCAGGAAGAGAATCCGTATCTTTCTGATCGGGGCGCAGCTCGGCGGATGGAGGCTTGATAAAGACGTTTTCCGGAATAGCATTGTTATGCCTTCGATTCGCAACCCTCGAAAGATCATAAACAAGCGTTTTTGGCACATCGCTAATTACCGCGAGTCCGCCGCACATATCCCCATACAATGTACAGTAACCGACTGCCAATTCGCTTTTATTTCCGGTAGTAAGCACGAGCGCCCCGGTTTTATTCGAAAGCGCCATTAAAGTAACACCTCGCAATCTCGATTGCAGATTTTCTTCAGTCACATCCGCCCTTGCTCCGCGGAACACGGGCTGAAGAGTCTCGATGAATGTTTCGTATGTCGGCGAAATCGAGACGAGCTCGAACTGAATACCGAGGTTCTTCGCCATTTCCCGCGCGTCAGCTACGCTATGGTCCGAGGAAAACGGCCCAGGCATGCCGATTCCGGTCACGTTTTCTCGTCCAACCGCGTCCACCGCGATCGCCGCAGTCAACGAAGAATCGATGCCTCCGCTAAGACCGATGAGTACCTTGCGAAAACCGCATTTGCGGATATAGTCGCGTGTCCCGAGGACAAGGGCTTCGTACACAGCCTCGCATTCGTCTGACAGGTCCTCGTGGATGTCCCCAGATCCTGAATCAATGTCGACTAACACCAGGTCTTCCGAAAAGGACGTCGCCGAGGCGATCACATTTCCGGAAACGTCCATGGCGAAACTGCTACCATCAAACACGAGCTGGTCATTGCCACCGACCTGATTCACATAGACAACGGGGATCTGATAACGGCGCGCCAGAGTGGCGAACATCTCGCGCCGCAGCCTTCTCTTACCCATGTGATAAGGCGAAGCGTTGATGCTGAGCAGCATCTGAGCGCCGGATTCGGCCATCTCTTCCACTGGATCGCGAAGATACAGCCGGTGCCCCCAGAATTGGTTGTCGTTCCAGGCGTCTTCACAAATCGTCAAGGCAGTCTGCCGGCCTCGCATCGATTGGAGCGCTTGGCGGGTCGCAGGGACGAACCACCGCGCCTCATCGAAGACGTCGTACGTCGGCAGCAGCATTTTGTGCTGCCGGAAAGTGATGGCGCCGTGCTCGATTACCGCTGCGCTATTCGTGACTTTTTTCCCGGTTTCGCTTTCCGCCCTGCCCACATAGCCACAGACAATCGCCGCGTCCAGGGCGTCCGTTTCGGCAGCCAACCGGTTTAACTCTTCCTGGCCCCGGTCGAGAAAACTCGCCTTCTCAACCAGGTCTCTAGGCGGATAGCCCGTAAGCGAGAGCTCTGGAAAAACAATGACTTCCGCGCCTCGCTCGACCGCCTCCCGGCTGGTTCGGATCATGCGGTCGGCGTTGCCGGGAAGGTCACCGACAGTTGTATTAATCTGTCCGAGCGCGATTCGCATCTCGTAAGTCTCATTCTACGGGATCTACATTATGGCGATGCGACAATAGGAAACGATGAAGCAGTTCTTTCTTTTCGCATCTGTAACGGCGAGCTTGCTTTTGGGTCAGGAGACTGCCCCCTCCCCGGCTCAGCCAAAAAAATTGCCCTCTCCCCCATCTCCGCAGGAAGTCCTGAATGGACGCCCCGGCGGCCCAGCGGCTCCTGCCGTTGCTCCCGACGCCGTTGTGCTTACCGTTGGAGACGAGAAGATCACGGCCCGGGAATTCGATTCCTATATTGAAGGTCTACCCGAGCAGTTGCGAGCCCAGGCTCGCGGCCCGCTAAAACGCCAAATGGCCGATCAGATCGTGCGTGTGAAAGTGCTATCGAACCAGGCGCGCAAAGAGGGTCTCGACCAGGACCCGGCTACTAAGGCTCGCATCGCTTTCCAAGTCGAGAACCTGCTGGCTGGCGCCGCCTACACCGACCTGCTGAAAAAAGCCAAGGTGGATGATACGGCCGCTCACAAATATTACGAGGAGCACAAGAATGAGTGGGATGAGGTTTCAGCCCGACACATTCTGATTAAGTTCAAAGGCTCGCCAGTTCCGGCTCGCGAAGGGAAGCCTGAGCTCACAGAAGAGCAAGCTCTTGCCAAGGCCCAGGAAATCAAAAAGAAATTGGCGGCGGGAGAAGATTTTGCGACCCTCGCCAAAGCTGAGTCTGACGACACCGGTTCCGGCGCGAATGGCGGCGACCTTGGTACGTTCAAGCGAAACTCCATGGTGCCCGAGTTCGAGAAAACCGCTTTTGCCCTTCCCGTGGGCCAGGTAAGCGAGCCGATCAAGACCCAGTTCGGATATCACCTGATCAAAGTCGAGAAGCATGACTCTCCGGCATTCGAAGGCTTGCGCACGCAGATCGAAGACCGGATGAAGCCGGAACAGGCTCGACAGACGGTCGAGTTGATGGCGAAGAATGCGAATGTCGTCATGAACGATGAATACTTCGGCCCCGCACAGCCTGCGATGATGCCTGCCACCCCGGGCGCCGCCCCGGCGCCCAGCGCTCCGGCATCGACTCCAAAGGAATCGTTGACTGCGCCCCAGCCGCCTGCATCCAAACCCGGCGCCGTCAAAGCGAAGCCCGCCGCGCCAAAAACCAATCCTTCCAAATAGAGTTCATTAAGACGGGACCACTGATCGGTGGTCCCCTTTTCTATTTCCGGGACACTGCGCGGAAATAGAAAATGACTCGACGAGACTTCTTCGGAACGGCTGCCGCCTCCTCGAACCACGTTGCCGTGAACATCGGTCAGGCGAAAATGACGACCCTGGAACTTGAAGGTCAATCGGGTGTGATCTACACCGAGGCAATGCAGAATCGTCGCGTGCAGATCATGCACATCAACAGCATTTTCGGCGATGTTGTAGCCGAACACGTTCCGTCTCTCCGTGGACAATTCCGCCCTTAAGGCCGCCACCCGCGACCACAGACTGAAGCATCGGGGATGATGATCCCGGCCATAATTGCTTTCGGTTAATGTGCTTGTGAGTAAACGGTTCGGCCGAATTCGCCACCCCAGACCACTAGCGTGTCATCGAGCATTCCACGCTGCTTCAGATCCTGAATCAAGGTCGCGGAAGGCTGGTCGGGAAAGAATCGGCCGAACGTCGCGGTTGAAGTCTATGTTGGTCGTTCCGGCAGCGAAGCCGACAGCCTCAAGAACAGGGATCGAGCAAAAAGCGCGCAGCATGGCTATGTACAGGAAACTCAGAGACTTACATAGTAACTCTGATTACTGTAGCTGCAGAAACCGGGGGACGTTCTCCTCTGCTTTGCCTATGGCTCGCGCGAGGCTTATTTTCGCCACATTATGGGCGAATACGCTGGTGATATAGTCCAGATCCGCCGCTGAGACAGACTCCTGCGCCTGGACGACCTCCACAGTTGTCGTAATACCGGCATCGAAGCGTTCGCGCGTGAGCCGTAATGTTTCTTTAGCGAGTTCCTGATTGTTCTTGGCCACTTCGATTTGACTCTGAGCCGACTCCAAATCCAGAAGCGCGGACCGCAGCTCCGCTTCAATTCGGCCGCGCACATCTTCCAATTCCGCGCGACGCTGCTCCAGCGCGGCGTCTGCCTGCATGATGTTTCCCTCGGTGCGGCCACCCTGCCAAATCGGCACTCGCAGGCTACCGACGAGGGTGAACGTCCCGTGCGAGTTGGATGGGTTTGTTCCGATAGCTCCGTAGTCTGCCGAAAAGGCCAGTGAAGGCAACCGTTCGGCCCGCGCCGCAGAACGTGCAAGCTCCGCCGCGCGCACCTGCGCTTCAGCAGCTTTCAGGTCCGCTCGATTCTCGCGAGCTTGCAAAAGCCCTTCATCGACCGTCAATGGGCTGGCTAGAGCAAAAGGAATGTCATCGGACGTATTAAAGTTAGCTGCCGGGGGGAGGCCAATGATGCGTGCAAGGTTGATCTTCTGCTTCGCATAATCGTTCTGCAAAGACACTAATCGCTGCTGCTGCGTTTGCAATTCGACCTGGCTGCGGTTTACGTCTATCTGGGCCACGACACCGACGCTTCCCTGCTGCTGCATCTGGCTGAAGACGATCTTGGCGGTCTCGATCTGCGATTCCACTGAGCGAATGCGAGCTTGGGCCGCGATCACCTGTAAGTATGCGCCGGAAACTGCAAAGACAACGAGGTCTTTCGCATCCTTATTGGCCATCTCTGCAGCTTCCGTAGCCGCCTTGGTTGCACGATAATTATTCAAGGTGGTGAAGTCAAATACCGTCTGATTTAGGGTGGCGCGAAGATCAAAATAATTGAATGGCCCGACAATTGATCGCGCGCCAGGTACTCGAATTCCGAACGCAGCGAGATTGACCTGCTGCAGGTTCTCACGAAGATTGGCACTGACATTGGGCAGCAGACCACTCCGAGCGACGAGCGACTGACCTCGCGATTGTCGAACAGCCTGACTCATTCCGATGTTGCCGAGGTTGTACTGCAATCCACGCCTGATTGCCTCCTTTAAGCTCAACTTGCCTTCGGCTAAAGCCGGCGTCCTAGCGGCAATGCTCCCGGAGTATGGCCCTTGCACCTGAACCGTGGTGCTGAGTGTATTGACGCTCGTGGTCACACCAGGAATCGTGGCCTGGTTCACAACCACGCCGCCGCCTTGCCCGGTTCGGCCGGAAAGAGGTAATTGCACGGCTTGGCTTCCTGCAGATTGAGGAGCAGACTGTTGAAGCTGTGCCCAGGCAAATCGGGCCACTAACGTTATAGCGGCGAAGACAATGACGAGTGTTCGTAGAATCATTTCGAAGCCTTAGCCAAGTTGATTTCGGAAGCGGCGAACGCTCAGCGTTACAAGTACGAATGTGAACAAAGATAGCGCCAGAAAATGAGGCCAAAGCGTGTCGAGCCCTGCATCCTTCATCAGAGCGCCGCGGGTGATAATTCCGAAGTGTCGAATTGGATTCAGTACCGTCACCGGTTGCAACCAATGCGGCATTGCTTCGACGGGTGTGAGGGAACCTGATAACGTTGCGAGCGGCGGATTCACAAAGAAACTCATTAACTGCGCCTGTTGAGCAGACTTGGTAAAGGTCGCTATAAAGGTGCCGATACCGATTCCGCACAGAATGCAGAGTCCCGCTCCCCCAAAAACGAGGAGAAAGTTGCCGTGGAATGGCACGTTGAACGCGACGCGCATTAGAACCATCGCAAGCGCCACCATGCACATCAGCAGCAGAAACAATGGCGCGATCTTCGCAATAATGATTTCGCTGGTGCCCGCCGGTGTCATGAGAAGCTGCTCGACCGTTCCGGCCTCCCGCTCCTTGATCATGGCGGTCGAGGAGACAAGCGATCCGTTCAGGATCAACAGCACTCCAAACGTTCCCGTCACCATGAACCATGCAGACACCAGCCCGGGGTTGTAGAGAAACGCGGTGCGATGCACTATCGACAGCGGAGCACTCGAGGTTGAACTCGTCTGCAGACGAACACCGCGACCGGCGAGGCTCAGGTTATACGTCTGCAAGATTCCCTGCGCATAGCCGAGTCCGATCGCAGCAGTGTTTGCATTTACCGCGTTCAAGACGATTTGCACATCGACCGGACTTCGCCGATGTAACCGATCGGCGAAGTCATAGGGAATCACCAATCCGGCATCCAGCGAACTGCGGTTAATGACGGCTTCCATATCTCTGAAGTTCACAAACATGCCGCCGGCGCGGAAGCTCTTGCTTTCCGTGAAAGCCGCTATTAACTCTCTGCTTTCCGGGGTCCGAGACTCGTCGATGATGCCAAGCCGCAGATTCGAGACGTCGGCGCTCAAGGCGAATCCAAACAACAATAACTGCAGTGTCGGCGGGACGATAAGAGACATGGCGAGCCGGCGGTCTCGTCGAATCTGATTGAACTCCTTGCGCATTAACGCTCCAAGGCGTTGTCTAAACCCCTGCTGAGTGCCGTTGTTCATGCGCTGACCTGCATTCGCCGCATCCTTAGCCACGCGATAACGTAAAAGACCGAACCGATGATCGCGATTGCAAGTACCGATGGCCACATAGCCGGCCATCCGCCACCTTGCAGCAATGCGTCGCGTACGATCTGGATGTAATACCTTCCCCAGACTATGTTCGAAATCCATCGAAGACCCGCGGGGATATTCTCAACGGGGAATAGCAATCCTGAAAGCAGGAAGACCAGAAGAAATCCACCGAGCGCGACTGCTTGGATGGCCGCTGCCTGATTGGGAATTGCGGCGCCGATAAGTGTTCCGTAGCCCGAAACACAAAATGCGTACAGGACTGTACCGACGATTAAAGGAGTCGGATCTCCCGCCAAGGTCAGCCCAAACAACGCAAATAGGGACAGCATGCAGAGTACCCACTCACAAAGAGCGATGACCATGAACGCTGCAATCTTCCCGAGCAGAAACTCATGAGCCGAGATGCTGGAAACGTATACCTGGAGAATCGTCTTCTGTTCGCCTTCCTTCGACATCGCCAAAGCAGCAAGCAGTGGTGGAAACATCGAGATTCCGAGAACGAACATGCCCGGTCCATAAAACTTGTTAGATTCGCGGCCTGGGTTATACCAGAGCCGGATCTGCGCGCCGACGAAAGCCCGGGTCACGCCTTCACCTTGCGCGAACGCTCTTGTGATCTGGGTCGAATAACCCTGAATGAGTTTTGCGGTATTTGCGTCTGTGGCATCCACGAGCATCTGAACCTCTACCGGCCTATGGCGCAGAACATCACGTCCGAAATGTCGCGGAATAATCAGGACTGCCTTTGCGGTGTTCGATGAGAGAGCTTCTTCCGCAGGCCGGTCGGAACGCCAGCTAACCACGCGAAAGCTGATCGAAGACCGGTAAGCGTCGGCGTATTGGCGGGACTGAGACGATCCATCGAAGTCCAAGATCACAAGCGGCAGGTCCGAAACCGTAAGAGCAATGGCATTCCCGAGCAGAACGAGGATGATCAGCGGCAGCAAGAGAGCCAGCGCGAGAGCCAGCTTATCGCGAGCAATCTGTGTGAGTTCCTTTCGTGCCTGCGCATAAATTCGTCTCATCGCTCATCCTTCGGCTGCTACTTTGCCCTCCTGGCGAGCCTTCTCAACCACCACGATGAAGACATCTTCAAGCGAGTAACGTTCCTCGCGGACATCACGAACTCGAATGCCCGCCTGAGTCAGTTTGTCGATCGTAGTGCGTTTCGATTCCTCCAGATCTTCATCGGTGATGACGTGCAACCGATCACCAAACAGCGACACTCGCCACCTCTCGGTTTTGCTTTTCAGCAGATCGGCAGCCCTCTGCGGCTGGTCGACGATGAACTCCAGCAGGTGTCCGCCCTGCTCGCTTTTCACACTGCTCGGATTACCTTCCGCGACGATCTCCCCAGCCACCATGAAGCCGAGCCGGTTGCACTGCTCGGCTTCTTCCAGGTAGTGAGTCGTAACCAGGATTGCCGTACCCACGTCGGCAAGTTTGTTGATCATTCGCCAGAAAGATCTTCTTGCGAGCGGGTCAACTCCGGATGTGGGCTCATCGAGAAACAGAACAGTAGGCTCGTGCATGATTGCTGCTCCGAAGGCGACTCGCTGTTTCCACCCGCCTGGAAGGCTGCCTGTGACTTGCTGCTCCTTGCCTTCGAGCCCCGCAAAATCCATCACCCACCGCTTTTTCTCTGCCAGTTCTCCCACCGGGACGCCATAAACGCCTCCGAAAAAATCAAGATTTTCTTCGATCGTCAGGTCGTCATACAGCGAGAACTTTTGGGACATGTACCCGATGCGTTGGCGGACCGCTGTGGATCGAAGACTTCCCCTCTCCCCGGCCAGCATCATTTCGCCAGACGTCGGAGCCAGAAGTCCGCATAGCATCTTGATGGTTGTCGTTTTGCCCGCCCCATTAGCGCCGAGCAGGCCATAGATCTCGCCGTAGCGGATATCTACCGTGACGTCGTTGACGGCGCCGAATGAACCGAACTTCTTCGTAAGATTCTTTGCTCCGATTGCAATCTGGCCCTGTAGATTTTTATGGGGGTGGTGGCCGGGATAAGGTGGCGCGTACGTTTCCTGCCCAAGGGATCGAAGTTTCGCCACAAACGCGTTTTCAAGCGTCGGCTCGCCGACCCGGATGTCGTTCAACTTAAGATTGGCTTTCGCCAACTCGTGTCGAACCGCTTCTCGACCCTTATCCGGATTCGAGACCATGACATCCAATCGATCACCGAATCTCTGGACATCCGCAATATGCGCTTCTTCAAGACGATTGTGTAACAGATCTTCGGCCGCGCCCAAATCTTCGGTTCTTACTTCGAGCCGTTTCATACGCAAACCCTCGCGAAGTTCGGCCGGAGTACCCGTCTCGTAGATCTGCCCGAGATGCATCAGCGCGACACGATGGCAGCGTTCCGCTTCGTCCAGATAGGGTGTCGCTACGACGATTGTGAGTCCGTCGGCAACCAGATGCGCCAGTGTGTCCCAGAACTCGCGGCGAGAAACGGGATCTACACCGGTGGTTGGCTCGTCCAGAAGCAGGATACTCGGCTGCCCGACCAGCGCGCAGGCCAGCGAAAGCTTCTGCTTCATGCCGCCGCTCAGGCGTCCTGCAAGCCGCTGAGTGAAGCGATGCATGTCAAACATTTCGAGATAGCGGTAACCGCGCTCTCGAATTTGGTCTTGCGTGACGTGTCGCAGATCCCCGACGTACTGTATGTTTTCAGCGACCGTGAGGTCCGGATAAAGACTGAACGCCTGCGTCAGGTATCCAACCTGCGACCGCATCTCGCGGGCCTCGCGCTCGAATACGCTAACTTGTCCGGACGTCGGCTCCATCACTCCGCCGAGGATCTGAAAAGTTGTTGTCTTGCCTGCTCCGTCCGGACCGATGAGACCGAAAATTTCACCCCGTTTGACCTCCAGATCGATACCACGAACCGCCTCTATGCCGCCGTAGCGCTTCGATAAAGAGTGCGCGCGAATCGCGACATCCCCATTCGAGCTGCGGATGGAAGTCGGAGCGGTGATGTCTGCGGTCTCTTGCGTCATCTCTTGCGCGTGTTCTCGGGAAAACGATCGCCCTCCACCAGGATTTCGCCATCGGAGGGCATGCCCGGCTTCGCGAAACCAATCGCTCCTTTCAATTGGATTTTTACGCCCACTACTTGCTTCACCCGATCCTCGCGGAAGTAAGTGTTTTCGGGCGTGAAACTTGCCTGCGGATCGATTCGCGACACATACGCTTCCACTGGCGTCGTTGGAGCGGAATCCAAATACACGCGCGCAGCTTGACCGACGCGCACGCGGCCGATCTGTCCTTCCGGAACGAAACCTCGTAGATATACCTTAGTCAGGTCGAGCAGCGTGATCAGTGGTGAGCCCGCATTCACAACTTCGCCTGGCTCGGCAGTACGCGTCACCACTGTGCCGTCGAACGGCGCTCGAACTTGCAAGTCGCTCCGATTCGCTTGTGCCTCCAGTAGTTTGGCGCGTGCTTGTGCAGCTTGCGCTTCGGCCCCTGAGATTTGCGCTTGCTGTTGCGCGATTTGCTGCCGGATCATCGCCGCCTGTGTTGTACGGATCTGAGGGTTCACCAGCGTAGCTTTTGCCTGAGAGACCGCTGCCCGCGCCGATTCGACACGGCGTCGTGCGGAGTTTACAAGGGCCGCCTGCGTCTCCGCATTCGTCTCGGCCTGCTTACCTTGTCTCTCCGAAACCGCGCCTGACTTCGCAAGCTTGGTATAAGCGTCTCTGTCAAACTCTGCAAGTTTGTACGAAGCCTCCTGCTGCGCAAGCGCAGCTTCAGCCGCTGCGAGCTCAGCTTCTGCTTGACGTACCTGGCCTTGAGACTCCTGCCGAGACTGACTCACCTGTAGTTGAGTCTCATTTAGTTGTTCATTAAGAATGGCAATTTGCTGGCGAGTTGATCGTAGCTGCGCCTGGGCCTGATCGACTGCCGATTGAGCCTGTTGCTCGCGGGCGCGAATCTGCTCGTCGTCGATGATAGCGATCACGTCACCAGCTTTGACCTGGTCTCCTTCGCGCACTCGCATCTCGGCAATCCTTCCGGATGTCTTCGCAGCAAGGGCCGAGTCATCGCCTTCGATACGTCCGCTAAGAGCCACAATCGATCTCGGAATGTCCGGCGCGGAGAAGAAGTGGCTCCAGACGAAATATGCGCCGATTGCCACGAAGAGAATTAGAGCAATGATTGCAAATGGTTTTGGATTTGCACGATTTGGTTGCTTGGCTTCCTCTGCTGTTGCTTTCTGTGGAGCGGGCCTGGCTGTTTGCGATTCCGTCATTTTGCAGTGACCCTATGTTTTGGGACTTTAGGTTTGGCCGCTTTCAATCCACTTAGCGTGAATTCCACGACATGATCCGCAATCTTGGAGCGCATGTCCGACGTCAAGCGCAATTCAGGCCAGACTCTTCTCAGGATGGCTCGAGACTGCGCATAATGAGTCACCTGTCCAAGCAGGCTGTGCACGCAAAGACGAGTCTTGGTGTCATTACACCGTGCACCGATGACTTGGGCGATTAGATCGCAAAGCTGTTCGTATTGTGGACGAATCATCAGATCCATAACACTTGAGAGGGCAGGCGTGGGGTTTGCCAGCTCCTGCATCATTATCTTGATACCGGGATCCGGTCCTTCGTCTCCGCATATTTTCTCCAACATGCCGCGCACAAAGATCCGTAAAGCATCGCTGGGATAAGCGCATTTGGCCATGGCCTCCCTGATCTTTCGTTGCTCGTCAATTCCTGCGACACGCTTCAGCACTTCCGAGTACAAGCCGAGCTTGTCGCCGAAGTGGTAATTCACTGCGGCGATATTGACTTTAGCCTTGGCGCAGATTTCCCGGATGGTAGCAGCACGAAAGCCGTTATCGGCAAACACGCTCACCGCCGCTTCAAGGAGGCGGTCACGAGTGGCATCCAGTTCGGTGCTCCTGGCGGCCTTCCGCATACTTCCAACAAAAGTTTAAAACGATTGTTTGAACAATTCAACCCTGGATTTAGGGGTAACGGTCACAAGGGTCTCATACAATCGTCAGTACTGATGCGTATTTGTTCTGTCGAAGCATTTCCCATTCGATTGCCGCGCGATCTCTCTTCTGCTACTGGAACCGCTGGATCACCGACTCTTCTTCAGGCCGGCAGAGGCGACTACCGATGGAGCGCGGCTTACCCGTGCTTGTACTCCGTCCACATTGAGACAGCCCTCATTCGTGTAACTCTCGATTCCGGCTTGGTGGGATGGGGTGAGGCGCAGGCGCCAGTGGCGCCGGAAGTAGCGTGCGCAATTGTCGACCACATCCTGACAGCAGCGCTTGCGGATGAACAGTTCGACGGAACACTCGCAGACATTGAGCGCCTCCGCTGGAAGATGTACTCTGCGATGCGAGTTCGTGGCCAGACCGGTGGTTTCATGCTCGATGCCATTGCCGGTATCGATATCGCGCTGTGGGACCTCGCCGGAAAGCTCTCAGGCGTCTCCATCTCGCATTTACTAAGAACCACAAGACCTTCGATCCCTGCCTATCAGAGCGGCGTTCCCAACGGTGACCTTGATATTGTCCGACGAGCAAAGGACTCCGGCATCTCCGATATCAAGATCTACTATGACAACGACGAGCCATCGCTCTGGAGAACTTTGGATAATGTCAGCGCGATCGCCGGCCAAGACCACGTCGCAATAGATGCGTTGTGGAGACTCACGCCCGAGGACGCGCTTGTTGTCGGGCGTGAGCTTGACCGCCGAAGAGCTCTGTTTCTGGAGTGTCCGCTGATGCCCGAGAACGCTGTCGCGCACGGCGAGTTGGCAATTTCAATCGATACACCGATCGCGTTAGGAGAAAGCTATCGCACACGTTTTGAGCTGACTCATTTCTTTGAAGCCAAAGCAATGCGCTACGTTCAACCCGACTTGGGGCGCACGGGTATCACTGAAGCGCTAGCCATCGCCGAGGGCTCACGTCAGCTAGGACTGACGATCGTGCCACACGTAAGCATCGCTATGGGGCCTCAAATAGCGGCCGCAATACATTTCGCTGCTGCAACTCCGAACTGCCCAATGCTTGAATACAACCCTGCGATTCTCGAAACGGCAAATCGATTCTTGGCTCAGCCGTTACGTTGCGTAGACGGTAAATACCAAGTACCAACCGGACCCGGTCTGGGCATCGAGCTCACGGACCTGCCGCGTTAAAGCCTGCAAATCAGCAATTCGCGTTCGTAGATCATCTCCGGCGGTAAATGATCGTGAAGCTTGATAAACAGCTCTTCATGGCCGATCACTTCCGGCTTTCCATGCGTCACGATCCACCATCTGAAGTTGTTCGAACTGTTCCTTCGGAAAATCGAGCCCCGACCATTCGATGGATTCGTAATAAGGCGTCCACCCAATCGGGGTCTCGCTGGCTTGCGTGCGCCCGCGGACGCGGTCCACAATCCACTTCAGCACGCGCATGTTCTCACCGAATCCCGGCCAGAGAAATCGACCTTCCGTGTCCTTCCGAAACCAATTCACATGAAAGACGCGCGGAGTGACCGATAGCGACCGCTGCATCTTGATCCAGTGCCGAAAGTAGTCCCCCATATGGTAACCGCAGAAGGGCAGCATCGCCATTGGGTCGCGCCGTACTTTGCCGATCGTGCCCGCGGCAGCCGCCGTCATCTCGGATCCCATCGTCGCTCCTACATAGACACCGGCGCTCCAATTAAATGCTTGATATACCAGCGGAATGTTCGTGGCGCGCCTGCCGCCAAACACGATCGCGCTGATCGGAAATCCATTCGGATCCTCCCATGCGGGATCGATTGTCGGACACTGCGAGGCCGGCGACGTAAAGCGAGCATTCGGATGCGCCGCTTTAGCTCCGGTCTGCTTTCCGATCTCCGGAGTCCATTTCCTGCCTTGCCAATCGACGCACTCTTTTGGCGGTTGCTCCGTCATGCCTTCCCACCAGACTCCGCCGTCTGGCGTCAACGCGACGTTGGTGAAGATCGTGTTCTTCGATAGCGTGGCCATCGCATTTGGGTTCGTTTTGGCGGATGTGCCGGGAGCCACACCAAAAAAGCCCGCTTCCGGATTGATCGCATGCAGTCGTCCGTTGCTGTCAGGCCGAATCCACGCGATATCGTCGCCTACGGTCCAAACTTTCCAGCCCTCAAAGCCTTTCGGCGGAATTAACATGGCAAAGGTTGGTTTTGCCGCACGCGCTCGGGAAGGCCGCCGCGATGTAAGTTTTCTCGCCTTCCGGATTCTCTACGCCCAGAATGAGCATGTGCTCGGCCATCCAGCCTTCATCGCGAGCCATATTGGACGCGATCCGAAGGGCGAAACATTTTTTGCCGAGAAGCGCATTGCCGCCGTAGCCGGAGCCGTACGACCAGATTTCGCGGGTCTCCGGAAAATGAACAATATACTTCTCCTCGTTGCACGGCCAAGGCACATCTTTCTGGCCCGGCTCGAGCGGCGCGCCCACGCTGTGCATACATGGAACGACCCGTTTTTCGTCTTTGTCGATTAGCCTGAAGACTGGCAGGCCGATGCGGGCCATGATCCGCATATTCACGACTACGTATGGAGAATCGGTAAGCTGGACTCCGATCTGCGACATCGGCGAATCCACGGGGCCCATGCTGAAAGGCAGCACATACATCGTTCGCCCTCGCATGCACCCCTTGAAAAGCGCCTTCAGCTTTTTCCGCATCGCGAACGGATTCACCCAGTTGTTGGTCGGACCGGCGTTGTCCTTGGAAAGCGAGCAAATGAAAGTGCGGTCCTCCACGCGAGCAACATCGTTCGGGTCAGACCTGGCGTAGATAACAACCCGGCCAGAGGTCCTGATTCAGCTTGATGAAAGTGCCCGCATCCACTAATTCTTCACAGATGCGGTCATATTCTTCCTTTGAACCGTCGACCCAGTGAATTTTGGCAGGAGTCGTCAGTTCCGCCATCTTTTCGACCCACCGGAGTAAGTGCTTGTTTTGACTAAGGGGCTTGGAGGACACTCGTGTATCGACCTTCCTATAGGTGGACGAGATTAGCGTCCACCCAAGGAGATGTTACTACGGCGTCTTCTATTTCTTCGCCGCGCGCTTGGCGACGATCCTCACGCGCCTCGGTTTGCGCGTCACCGGAAGCGGCGCGAAAGCATCGCTAACCAGCTCGGACTGCTCCTGCTCGTGCCGCTTCGTAGTTCCCGCCGCTGGACTCGCGCTTTCGGGCCGGCCGGCATAGTGCAGCATTCGTTTCGTCGGCTCGAGCGCCGGTTGCATCGACTCCAACATGAATCGCCACGGACCCATGTTGCGAGGTTCTTCCTGCACCCAGTAGAGTTCCGCAGAGGAAGGGTATTTCTTGAGAATCGCCTCGATCTGCGCCTGCGGGAAGGGATACATCATCTCCACTCGCACAATCGCCACGTTTTCGGCTTTCCGTGCGTCGCGACCAGCGACCAGGTCGTAGTAAACCTTGCCCGAGCAGAACAAGATACGCGAGACCTTATCGGCTTGAACGTTCGCGTCGTCTATCACCTCGTGAAAGCTGCCGTTTATGAATTCATCCAAATGCGACACAGCCTTTGGATGGCGAAGCAGGCTCTTCGGCGTGAATAGGATGAGCGGTTTGCGGATCGGCTTGCTGTCCGCTCCCCCACGCATCTGCCGCCGCAACACATGGAAATACTGCGCAGGCGTTGTGCAATTGCCGACCTGCATATTGTTCTCGGCGCACAACTGAAGGAATCGTTCGATACGAGCACTGGAATGCTCGGGACCCTGGCCTTCGTAGCCGTGTGGAAGCAACAAAACCAAGCCAGACGGTTGCCCCCACTTCGTTTCAGCCGAAGATAAGAACTGGTCAATGATGATCTGGGCGCCATTGACGAAGTCACCGAATTGACCTTCCCACAAGACCAACGTTTCAGGCTCGCCCAGAGTGACACCGAATTCAAAGCCCATCACCGCGAACTCACTCAGCGAGCTGTCCCAGACCCCGAACGGCGCCTGATTCGGCCCCATGTTCATTAAAGGAACGTACTTGTGGCCATTCTCAACGTCATACAATTCCGAGTGCCGCTGACTGAAGGTTCCGCGTCCCACGTCCTGTCCGCTAAGCCGAACCGGTGTGCCTTCCAGAACCAGGCTCCCGAACGCCATCGCCTCGCCAAACGCCCAATCCATGCCGCCGCCGGATAACGCCTCACGCCGCTTGTCCATGAAGCCCTTGAGCTTGGGATGAAGATGGAAGTCTGCCGGAGTGGTAGTGAGGCCGTGGACAACTTGCTCTGCCAATCCGCGGCTAATCTTTGTGGGTGCTACCGCGACCGGAGGCGGAGTTGGAGGATCTTCCTGCAACTCGAATGCTTCCGCATTCTTCTTCGCGAGGTCGTACGCTTCAGACAGCCTGGCTAGAAATGCTTTCTTGCGCTCATCTACTTCCGCTTGCGTGAGCACTTTCTCACGTACCAGGCGCTGGGCATATTGCGTGAGCACAGTCGGCTGATTCTTGATCCTCTGATACATCAGCGGCTGTGTATACGTCGGATCGTCGCCTTCGTTGTGACCGTGGCGGCGGTAACAAACAACGTCAATGATGACGTCCTTCTTGAACTGCTGCCGGAAATCGTAAGCCATCTGTGCGACACGCACCACGGCTTCGGGATCGTCGCCGTTCACGTGCCAGATCGGGCACTGAACAGCACGCGCGATATCCGTGGCATAGTGTCCCGATCGAGCCTCTTCCGGAGGCGTCGTAAATCCGATCTGGTTGTTTATAACGACATGGATCGTGCCGCCCGTAGAGTAGCCTTCCAAGCGGGAAAGATTCATCGTCTCGGGCACGACGCCCTGGCCGGCGAAGGCAGCGTCGCCATGAATCAGCAAAGGCAAAACCCGCTCGCGCTTAGTATCTCCGATCGTGTCCTGACGCGCGCGCACGATCCCTTCCACCACCGGGTCCACAGCTTCGAGATGGCTCGGATTAAAAGCGACAGACATCTGAATCTGCTTTCCTTGCGAGTTTGTCCGGATACCCATAGCGCCCAGGTGATACTTCACGTCACCCGAACCATATGCGTTCGAAGAGGAGTTCGGCGCTTCCTCAAACTCGGCGAAGACTTGATGAATCGGTTTGTCTACGATATTGGCCAGGACATTGAGGCGCCCACGATGCGCCATGCCGATCGTAATTTCCTCAACGCCGTTGGATGCGGCACGTTCGGCGATCTCGTCAAGCGCCGCGATTGTTGCCTCTCCACCTTCCAGTGAGAATCGCTTCTTACCGATGAATCGGGTGTGCAGAAACTGCTCGAAAACTTCGGCTTCGATTAACCGGTCCAGAATACGAATCCGGACCTGCGTGTCCAGGGGCCATTGGATCTTGGTTGATTCCATCCGGTCTCGTAGCCAGTTCTTCTGCTCCGGAACCGGGATATACATGTACTCGGGCGCGACACTGGCCGAGTAGGTTTGTCGCAAATCCTCGAGAACGTCACGCAATAGGCGGTTGCCCTCCGTGATCACGCGGCGGTCCAGGTCCCACATGGTGAGCCCGTGAGTTGCGGGATCCAGGTCAGGGTGCATCGGCCGCGTTGAGCCGAGCGGATCGATATTGGCGATCAGGTGTCCGCGTACACGGTACGCGTTAATCAGGTGTGCAACGGCAGCTTCCTTATAGGGATCGCCCGAAGGAATCGCTGCTGCAGTCGCGGGTTGCACGGCAGTCGAAGTATTTTCCTGCAGCTTCACCGGCAGATACGACATACCGAGCTCGGTGAAGACGGTCTCGTAGAAGTTGTCCGCGCCATTTAACAGCGCATGCAATCGGCCTAAAAAGCGTCCCGAATCCGCCCCTTGAATGATGCGATGGTCATAAGTGCAGGTGACCATCATCACTTTGCTGATTGCCAGCTGCGAACGCACTTCCGCAGGCGTATTCGCATACTCAGCCGGGTAGTCCATGGCGCCGGTGGCGATAATCGCGCCCTGTCCTACCATCAGTCGGGGAACCGAGCCGAAAGTGCCGACCGTCCCGGGGTTGGTAAGCGAAATTGTAGTGCCCTGAAAATCCTGGGGCATCAATTTGCCGGTCCGCGCTCGAGCGACGACATCGTCGAAGGCGGCAAGATATTGCGTGAAACTCAGACCGCCCGCGTTCTTGATATTCGGCACCATCAACGAAGACGATCCGTCTTTGGCCTTTACATCGACGGCAAGTCCGAAATTCACCTGCTTACGAACGATGCGAAACGGCTGGCCGTCCTGCTCCGTGTATGCGTCGTTCACCTGGCGAAATTGATCCAGCGCGCGAAGAATTGCCCAACCGATAAGGTGCGTATAGGAAACCTTGCTTTTCCCGATAATCGTGCGATGTTGATTGATCAGTTGCCGGTTCTCGTCCAAGACCCGAACCTGTACAACGCGTTGCGAGGTCGCAGTGGGAATTGTAAGACTGATCGCCATGTTTTCGGCGATCTTGGACGCAACACCTCGCAGAGGTGTCAACTCTTCCGTTGGACCGACGGCAACCGGCGGGGCCGAGCTTTTGAGAGTAGGCTGCGACGATGCGCCGTTCCTTATCTGTGCAGGCGCAGGCTGCGGATGGCCGTTCGTCTCGAAAACTGTTTTCCAGCTTTCATCAACGTATTTACGATCATGCAGATAGGTCTGATACAGCTCATCTTCGAGCCAGCTGTTGATCCCGAGCTTTGGGTCGCTTTGTTCGGACATGCGGGGAAAGTAGAAGGTTACGGTCGCACTAAGGCCTATGTAGCCTTATGGACTCTATATTCTTTATGATACCGAACCTACGGCCTCTATTGACCGGAAGGGAAGCACGACGCGAACTTTCGTTCCTCTCCCCCGCTCGCTCTCGATTTGAATTTCGCCGCCATGCTCGCGCACGATCTGCCTGGCACTGAACATACTCCAGTTTCCGGTTCCTACTCGGCCTTGTGCGACCTTGAACCCCGGGTCGAAAATATTCTCAATTTCCTGTTGATTTAAGCCCCGCCCGTTGTCAACGAACTCTACTTGCAAATTCGGTCCCCGCTGGCGTGAGGAGACCACCACGCGCCCATTTCCGTTAGTGGCTTCGATGGCGTTCCCCATGAGATTCGAAAACACGGCGCTTAGCTGCTGCGGGCGGCAAACTAGCGGCGGCACTGGCTGAAGATCAATCTCAACCGCGACTCTATCTTTATATTTCGGCTCCAACAGCGCTGCCACATCTCGAATTAGCTCGTTGATGTCCGCCGCCTTTATTTCCGCCATGTCGAGATTCGAAAAACGTTGCATGCGCGCCACAATTTCTTGCAGACGATCCGTGGATTGCTGAACCGATTTCCGCAATTCGTTCTGAAGCACTACCAGTCTCTGTTGTTCCGCCGGCGAAGCGTGCAGCTGACGAGTTGCCAGCAGGAGTAAAGTATCCACCCCGCTGACAAGGGCGCCGATCGGCGAGTTTAGTTCGTGGCTGATTGCCGCCGCCAACCTTCCAACCGACGCCGCATTTTCGGCCAGCAGATTGCGCGCCTCCGCCTCCCGAAGCTTCTCCGCAGTTTCCAGGGTGCGGCAATGCCATTCGTATGTCGATCTCCTTTGATCGTAGACAACCGCCGTGAGAGCTGCAGCAAGGCAGGTCAGCATAAAGATGAACAATACGTTGATCGGGTTCACTCCAGGCCCGATACTGAGAACCTGGTGAGCCGTTAGCGCGAGCCCGAAGTACATTGCTTCCACCAGGAAGCCGAATACGAGCATATCGGTCGGGCGGAAGGGAATTGCCGCGGCGCTTACTAACATCACCAGAGTGATATCGCCGGGTATGCCCTCGAGAGCCGAAGATTCGTATCGCGTCAGGATGAATCGCGACCATGTCAGGATCAGGATCACCAGTAACGCGGAGACGCACGCAATTGCCCGCTCGTGAGGATAGAGCGATTTCACCCGCGAGGTAAGCAATGTAGCGGAGCCGAGCAGTAGCATCGACAAGAGCATGCCGACCCGTGTCGGCAGCGCCTCACGGCTGGGGTCCAACAGGATGTGAACGCCCACCATGAATGCGGAAGCTACGATCTCAACGCCTCCTATTACCTGCAACCCGATGTGACTCAGTCTCTGGACTTCTTTTCGAAATCCGGGATCATGCTCGACGCTGCCGGGTAGGATATAGCGCTGGATGCGCTCCTGCCACATAGCAATACTGTAGCGCGAGAACCCTGCACGCGTTAGAGTTGATAATGGCTGGGAACGCGCGAAGACTGCGTCCAAGTGTCTCGATTTGTTGACGAAAAACGTCTCACACTGGTGGACCCGAGCCTGGCCGGGCGGGTATGGGAGGTTGCTGACAATTGGATAGGATTCGCGAGTTCTGGAACAGAACGTTCGACGTTCGAGAAGGCGAAGGTCTGCGCACGCTCTTCATGGCGCTGTATCTTCTGCTTGTCCTATTGGCCTATTACATCCTGAAGCCCGTTTCGCGGGCGATGTTCCTCAACAAATTCGACATAGACGAGCTGCCGTACCTTTACATTGTGATCGCCGGCGCCGGTGGCCTCATGGCGTATTTTTATACGAAGCTCGCCCTACACACTTCTTTGAAGACCGCGGTGAATGTGTGTACTTTCGGCATGATCGGCGTTCTGGTGCTGATCTGGCATCTGCTTACATACAACTGGCCGTGGATGCTGTACTTCTTCAATGCGTTCGTCAGCCTATTCAGTATCACCCTCGTATCGCAAGGATGGCTCATAGCTGCGAACATCTTCTCCACGCGCGAGGCGAAACGCTTATACGGATTACTCGGTGTAAGCGCAGTGATCGGAGCCGCATTTGGCGGTTCTTTCACGAGCATCATGGTGCATTATGTGGGTTCGCGGAACCTGTTGCTTGCTAGCGCAGGATTCGTGCTGCTTGCATATTTCGCCTTTCTCGCGGTCACCGCGCAAAAAGGAGTCGCACTGGGAGAAGCGAGGGGAGCGGAGAAGGAGGAAAGCTTCTCTGTTAAGGAGCTTGCGTCGTCAATTGCGCGATATCGCCACCTACAGGTGATCATGGCGATCATTGCCTTAACGTATATTGTCGATGTTACAGTCGAGTTCCAATTCAACGCGATGGCTAAGCAGGCCTATACGAACCAGCGGGAACTCACGGCGTTCCTAGGGAGTTTTTATGGGCTATGGCTCAACCTGATTACCTTTGTGTTGCAGTTTTTCCTGACGGCTTCCGTGATCAGCAGCTTTGGTGTAGGCGGAGCCCTACAAATTATGCCCGTTTCGATCGCGCTCGCGTCGATCGGAACCTACCTGACGCCCGGTGTTTGGAGTACCGGAGCCGTGCGGTTAACCGAGGCGGCTACGCGATATTCCTTCAATCGAACGGGTATGGAGTTGCTGTACATGCCGCTACCCCTCGAGCTCCGCAACCGGACGAAGGCATTTACAGACATATTCATGGACCGTTTTTCTCGCGGAATCGGTGGCACGCTTCTGATCTTTCTTTCGGGCACTTTGAATTTATCGGTCCGGCAACTTTCGCTTGCGGTGATAGCGTACACGATCATTTGGGTGTTTCTGTCTCTTCGCGCCAAGAGTGAATACATCGCCACCGTCCGCAAACGAATCGCCTCACGCAGGCTGGATCTCGATAGTTTACGCGTGAACGTCAGCGATGCTGCAACCGTTCGACTGCTCGAAGAGGCCACTGAATTCGACAATCCGCGACAGGCCGTGTATGCCTTATCACTCCTCTCCGAAGCGCCGCGATATCCGCTCGAGAAGCAGCTTCAAAAGCTAGTCGACAGTACCCTTCCCGATGTGCGCGGTCACGTTTATCAGCTCGCGAAACAGCGTGGTTTCCGTGGTTTATACGAGAACGCGCTTGCCGAGCTTCGTTCATCCCGTTTTGGCGATGAGGCGCCTGTCGTGCAGCCCGCGGTCGAGTACGCGCTCTGGGTCAGTTCTGATACGCCCGACTTGGCAAAACGCCTCCTCAGTCACCCGAATCAACTCGTCGCCCGGAGCGCTCTCGCGGCTCTCGGCGATCATCCCGAAGCAGCGGAGCCTTTGATTACGAAGGAGTGGATAGCCGATGCCGCCGCCTCCTCCGATCCTAACCGCCGAATCATGGCGGCGATTGCGATTGCGGTCAGAGGAGCGTCGGATTCACAAGTGTTGCACAAGCTGCTGCAGGACGAGGACCCGCAAGTAGTCGCCGAGGCTTGCCGGACCGCTGCACGATCGCAGGACCGCACATATCTTGACTCGCTTTTGCGATTGCTCCCCCGCGCTCGGGTACGAGGTTACGCGATCGAGGCGTTATCCGGGTTCGGTGAACGCATCGTGGGAACACTGGGTGATGTTCTCCTCGACACAACTACGCCAGTCGCCGTGCGCCGCCAGATTCCTCGTATTTTGCGACAGATTCCGACGCAGCGCTCGATAGACGTGTTGTTTCAGTCGTATAACGAAGATGATTTGAGCGTGCGCACCAACGTCCTCAAAGCGTTGAACCATCTTCGAGATAAGGCTCCCAAGCTGAATTTTGGTCGGGAGTCGGTGCATCAATACATTAATCGAGAAGCTCGCTACTATTATGAAATGGCGTACGTCCTTTCGCCATTCAAGGACAATCACGAGACGCCGGCGGCACGATTACTTTTCGCAACCGTAGAGGATCGACTGCGAAGAACGCTGGAGCGCCTGTTCCGGCTTTTAGGCCTCAAATACCCGCCAAAGGAGATGCACGCCGCGTATCTGGCACTCAACGGTAAGAAGTCCGACGAGTATGCCGCGGCGATCGAGTTTCTAGATAATGTGTTGGAGCGCGATTTGAAGCGCTGGCTGCTACCCCTGCTGGACGAAGGAGCCCGTGTGACCCAAACGGGGCGGGACCTGTTCGGACTCGAAGAAAAGGATCAGCGAGCCGCCTTGAAAGAACTGATGCGTTCAGGCGACGCCTGGCTTACTGCTTGCGCTGTCGCTACGGCCGCCGAACTGGGCCTACGCGATTTACGGACCGATATTGAACCCCTCTCACGCAAATCTGGGGCGGACGTGGGGATGGTAGCTCGAGCCGCTTTGGCCACACTGGGATAACAAACTAGGACATTCATGGCAGAACTGAACATCATCGAGAAGGTGATAGCGCTTGAGGCGGTTGATCTGCTGAAAAACTTGAGCGCCGAGCAACTGTCTCGCATCGCTTCGATCGCGAAGGAGATCAGGTATCCTCCCGGCAAGGTTATTATCGGTCCCGATACGACGATTGATGCTCTCCTCGTAATTTTGGAAGGAGCCGTATCGATCGCCAGGGACAACATCGAGCTGCACGTTGCGCATCAAAACGAAGTTCTTGGCGCATGGGCTCTTTTCGATCCGGAGCCGATGTCTGTAACAGCCAAAACAATCGAGGATACGCGCGTGTTGAGCATCAGCCGCGACGACTTCTACGATTTGCTATCCGACAACACGGAAATCACTGCCTCCATTTTCGCGATGCTGGTCAAGCGATTCCGGCAGTTGGTCGAGCGATAGGATGGTACTTGGGGGTCTGGAGAATATGAGCGATCCCGCGGTGATGGACGAAGGTAAAGGCGCGAGCCTGGATGCACTCCGCGAAGAGATCGAGCTCACTCACCGGAAGTTGGCCGAGGCGCACAAGATGGCTTCGCTGGGTCGCTTGTCTGCAGGTATTGTCCACGAGATCAATACGCCCATCGGATCAATCCTGTCGAACAATGAAACGATTCGGCGGTCTCTCGAGACTCTGAAGAAGCTTGTCGCTAAATCTCAGAGCGAAGGACAACCGCTGCCCGAGCGCGCAACCGTGATTCTCGACACGCTCGCAAATCTCACCGACATCGACAAGCTCGCTTGCGAGCGAATCTACGCAGTCATTCGCAGTTTGAAGACCTTTGCGCGCGTCAACGAGAGCGATCTGCGAAAAGTCGATCTCCATGAAACCATCCTGAACACTTTGAAATTGAGCGGGTGCGTATTTCGTCGTCGTGTGACAGTGATCACAAACTTTGCTGACCTGCCCGAAATCGAGTGCTATCCCGGCTTGATGAACCAAGCCTTTCTCAATCTGATCGTCAACGCCGCCCAATCTATTCAAGACGAAGGGACAATCACGGTGAGCACGCGTCTCGATGGCGACTCCGTCGAGATTTCGATTGCCGACACAGGCTCAGGTATTCCGCCGGAAGTGCGCAAACGGATCTTCGCCGCGGGCTTCACCACCAAGCCGATCGGCGAGGGAACAGGGCTCGGCCTATCCCTCACACGCGAGATCGTCGAAGACACACATGGCGGGAAGATTTGGTTCCAAACAGAGTTAGGCAAAGGCACCACATTTTTTGTCCGGATACCGATTCAGCAGCCAAGAAGACAGGAGCAGGCGTAAGTGGACCAAAACGGAAAAGGGCATGGTCAACCGGTAGTAGTAATTGTTGATGATGAAGAGATGGTGATCACAAGTGTTCGGGCCTTTCTCAGCCTCGAGACCGAATACGACATTCATGGATTCACCGATCCGGAGGAGGCTGTACGCTTCCTCGAAACGAGCCCGGCCGACGTTATCGTCAGCGACTATTTGATGCCGAAGATGAATGGGATCCAGTTGCTCGGGAAAGCGAAACAGCTCCAACCGGAAGCCGCGCGTGTTCTTCTGACCGGACACGCCGATAAGCAGAGCGCGATCCAGGCCATTAATGACGTCGGCCTTTTTCAATATCTTGAGAAGCCGTGGGACAACTCCCAGTTGCTGCTCGTGATCCAAAGCGCCATAGAACGTACGCAGCTTTTCCGCAGTCTTCGCGAAAAGATCACGGAGCTCGATGCCGCGCACGGTTCGCTAAAGGATGTGCAATCGAGGTTGCTGCGAGCATTCTTATGAGCGAATCTCCTTTCAACGAGCCGCGGCTCGCTTTGAATCGCGTTTACACGCGGCGAGGCGACAGCGGTGAGACATCGCTGGTCGGCGGCCAGCGCGCCCCCAAGGACGGGTTGCGAATCGAGTGCTATGGAACGGTGGACGAGCTGAATTCTTTCACCGGCGTGGCCTGCGTCACAGCCGAGAGCTATACCGCCCTTGCGCCCCTTGTCGCCATTCTCAAAAGAGTGCAACATGAGCTGTTTAATTTAGGGTCGGTCCTGGCGACTTTGCCTGAAGACGTCAAACCGAAACAGCCACAGATAACTTCGGTTGAGGTTCAACAGCTCGAACGAGAGATTGACTCGATGAATGCCGATCTGCCGCCATTGCGTTCATTTGTGTTACCCGGCGGTACTGAGATCAATGCAGCTTTGCATGTCTGCCGAACCGTTTGCCGTCGTGCGGAACGGCTTTGTGTCACCTTGGCCCGACAGGAATCAGTCCCGGAATTTGCCATCGAGTATCTCAATCGGCTAAGCGACGCATTTTTCGTTTGGAGCCGTTGGGCAAGTGCGCAGGTTGGAGCTGCCGAAGTATTGTGGAAACCGAATGAAGCCGCTTCGGGTCGTACGGGTGGATAAGATGCGCCTGCTGTTTGTCGTTACTTTGATTTCGTTGATACCTGCCGGTTGCAACCGCAACCCCGATCGAATCGAGCCACAACGCTCCTCGGCGCCCGCCGCGCTGCCCGTTGTGTC
Source organism: Bryobacteraceae bacterium (assembly GCA_963833675.1). Lineage (GTDB taxonomy): Bacteria > Acidobacteriota > Terriglobia > Bryobacterales > Bryobacteraceae > DASQDN01. The sequence continues at coordinate 28,475 of CAWHYW010000042.1, forward strand.
GCGCGGAGGGCAACAATCGTTCGCGGATATCGTCGACCGCGTCGCCCCTGCGGTCGTAACCATTCGATCGGAACGACGTGTCAGGGCGCCGCAGCAGTTCCCGTTTTTTAACGACCCGATGCTTCGTGAATTTTTCGGGCTTGGTCGCGGTCGGCAAGTTCAACCGCGCGATGAAGTGCAACGCGGTCTGGGATCAGGTGTGGTTGTTTCCGAGGACGGCTACATTGTTACGAATCACCACGTCATCGACGGTGCGCAGGAAATCAAGGTTGAGTTGTCTGAAGGTAAAACCCAACAGGCTAAGCTCATCGGGAGCGATCCTCCCAGCGATCTTGCGGTATTGAAGATTAGCGGTGGGAAGTACAAAGTGCTGCCTCTCGGTGATTCCGATAAAGTGCGTGTTGGGGACGTTGTCCTCGCAGTCGGCAACCCTTTAGGTATTGGGCAAACCGTTACTTCGGGCATCATCAGCGCAAAGGGTCGCCGCACCGGCTTAAGCGATGGCAGCTTTGAAGATTTCCTGCAGACAGATGCCGCCATCAATCGGGGTAATTCAGGTGGCGCGCTGGTGAATACAAATGGAGAGCTGATAGGTATCAATTCGCAGATACTTTCACCTTCCGGAGGCAATATCGGGATCGGTTTCGCGATTCCTTCGAACATGGCGCGGGAAGTGCGCGATCAGCTGATCAAGCGCGGGAAGGTGCATCGGGGGCAGTTGGGTGTGAGTATTCAGCCGATTACCCAGGAGCTTGCGTCAGCTCTTGGTCTGAAGGACACGAACGGAGTACTGGTCAGTGATGTCACTCCCGACAGCCCTGCCGCTCGTGCAGGTGTGAAGCGTGGCGATGTCATACGAAAAGTGGACAATGAGGAAGTTCACAATCCCAATGCGCTTCGCAACAAAATCGCACTAACCGAACCAGGCACTGAGGTGACCGTCACGGTCCTGCGGGACGGTAAAGAACAGCAGCTGAAGGTCAAGCTCGCCGAGTTGCGCGCCGAAACTACTCCGTCTGAGCGTGAAGAAAACGGCGGTGGACCTGCGGAAGGCGCTCGACTGGGCATCTCTGTGCAACCATTGACACCCGATATTGCTCGACAGCTTGGGCTGAGAGGCGCTGTATCGGGGTTAGTCGTAAGTGACGTTGATCCGTCTGGACCCGCCGCCGAGGCGGGTATTCAGCCTGGAGACGTGATCGTCGAGGCGAATCGCCAGCCGGTTCGCTCGGCGGCGGATCTTCAAAAGGCCCTCGCCAAGGGTGGACAGAGTGTGCTGCTGATCAATCGCGGCGGGAGAACGTCGTTTGTAACCGTCCAGCCCTAACGCCCCCGTCCAGGTTGTGAGAATCCCGGCGGCTGAGTTGGCTGTTGTGGTTGAGTACCCGGATTGTTGGAACTGCTCCCGTTGTTGAACGAGCTTCCGCTGTTGTTAAAAGAACTCCCGCTGTTGTTAAAAGAACTGCCGCTGTTGTTAAAGGAGTTCCCATTGTTGAACGAACTCCCCGTTTTGTTTGTCGAGTTCTGTTGGTTCTGATTGTTACCAAGCGGATTATTGTTCTGTTGGTTCGCGACGGCTCCGGCGGCGCCTGAACAGCCGCTTATCCTTCTTCATGTCGTACACGAACTCCCATTCCTGGTACTTCTGGCGTTCGTTGTAGACCTTGATAGAAGGGCCTTCGAATACGCTGGCAACTCCGGCAATACCTCCCCCGATTTGCAATCCGGGAGCTCCCTGAACACCCATATTCATCTGACTTCGCGGAGTTGTGAGAATTTTATTGATCATGTCCAGGCCCTGATTTTGGCCGGCGTTCTGACCGGTGGGTTGACCAGGTTGTCCGGCCTGCGTCGTGGGACTTGTCGTTTGATTCGCAAAAACGCCTGCGCCTGGAGGTGTCGGAACCGGATAGGGGAGTCCCGGGCTCGCAGGCTGCGTTGGCTGGCCGTGTTGAGCCGGTTGCTGCTGCTGTCCGAATGGTTGCTGGCCAAACTGTTGCTGGCCGAACTGCTGTTGGTTCTGCTGCTGGTTCGGTTGACCTGGCTGGGTCACCTGACCAGGTTGGTTAATTTGAGCCGGTACAGTACCTGGACCGGGCTGATTTGCGAAGCTCGCTTCACCGCCCTGCATTGGCTGACCGGGCTGGATTTGGCCCTGCTGAACTGCCTGACCCGGCTGAGACACCTGGCCTTGTTGATCTGGCTGACCGTTCGGTGGCACGCCGGGATTGACGATCTGGGCGCCGTTGCCGAGTGACGCTGGATCTAACGGAACATTGGCGCCACCGGCCCCAAGCGCCGGATTCTGGTCACTCGGACGGCGGCGAAGTGCCGCGTTTTGCGCTGTTTCTATATTCGGTCCGGTTGACCCGATCGTCGGCGCTTCTGTGATGAAGTTGTTTAGATTCGGCTTCTTCTCTTCTTCTTTTTTCTTGATGAGCGAATCCACCAACTGTCCTGCGGCATTTACGTGAATCAGCCGCCATTCATCTTTGCCGGTCAGCGGATCTTTATATCGCCTGCGCAGGTAACGCACGCCGTTTGTTTTCTCCAGCGAGTCCATGCTGGGCGGATAGCTGCGCCATTTGGCAACGTAAAGTTGAATGGCGCGAATGTACTGCTCACCACGCTCCTGCAGCATCTCTTCTTTGGCGCGCTGCGCTTCGAACGCCGCCCGTGGCAGTTGCATGTAGAGCATGATCGCAATCGAAGCCGCCATCAGAAAAACCAGCAGCATTGCGAACCCGGACTCGCCCTTACGCTTCATGAGGGCTGCTCTTCCAGAGGCAGCGTTTGCTGGCTCTTGAACTGCGTGTCCTCGACGATCACAGAGTTCACGCCGATACGAACGATCTTATACCGATTCTTAACCACGTCCCCTTCGCGCACGACATGGATATCCTCGCCCTCAACGAAGAAAGCTCGTTTGTTCGGCTGGTTTGAAGCGCTCACGTATCCATAGAATTTCAGCGGCACGGGCGGCGCTTGAGGAGGAGGCGGCGGGGTACTCGCCGTTGGCGTAGGCTCCGGCTTGGGCAGCAGAGGATTCGGCGCTTTGGGCCCTTTCGCGATCTCCGTCTTTGGCGCTTCGGGAGGAGGCGCCTGGCCGAAGTCGAAAATACTGCGATGCGTTCCTTCAACCTTTATTTGCTGCAGCTTCGCGAGCACATCGAGGCGTAACGTCGGATCGATCGTCGTCGGATCCGGTGGCGCTTCCCCCCGCTTCCGTTTTGGAGAGGGCCGGAATTCGCGTTCCGCAACTCGGCGCGTAGGAGCCGATGGCGGATCCGAAGGCGTCGCAATACCCGGCGTTCGACCGGCGCTTGCGCCAACCCCGCTTCGCGCCGTCGACGGCTTATAGCCCGAGTCGCCCGTCGAAGAAGAATTGATGAAATACACGACCACAGCGACGGCCAAAAGGCCGCCAAGGATCATCACTTTCTTAGGTTCTGCGCCGAGATTCATGCGATCGGACCATCTTCCCGGACAAATGTATTCAATTTGATATTGATCGCCAGTTTGCCGCTGCCCAAAAGTGGCGTAGCGGACATCGTATCGATGATGAGAAACCGGCTCGATTTATCGAGACGATTTACAAGCTGCAACAGATCTCCGTACGTGCCCTCGTAGTTGCCTACGACAGTCATCATGCTCAGCGTATCGCTACCTTCCAAGGCATCGAACGAAAAGGAATGCTCCTTCGTAGTCATTCCGGAGTCCTTGGCTGCACGATTTAGTTCGGCGACAATGCTCGATGAAGCCGTACGCCTGTCCATGAAGTAGGTATCGAGGAACGAGTCCCCTGAAGTGCGCGCGTGTTGAATCTTCGTTTCAAGCAACCGCATGCGTTGCACTTGTGCCTGTTCCCTCTGAAGCTGCTTTTGCAAGTCGGCCAGATCCTGATCCAGTTGCTCGGCCGAACCGCCAAGGGGCCGAAAAATTGCAAAGGCCGCCAAAAGATTCGCCAGAAGCAGCACACCTAAAACGAATCGCGCGATGACGCGAGGGTCCTTGGTAATGTTCCGCGGCAATGTCAGATTTTTAAAGCTTCTGGACATAGTTCACACTCACCCGGCTACGGTACAAGGGTTCCGTTTGCGACGGAGGAAGCGTGGTGTGGACGGTCGCCCGCCCGAACACGCTTGACGCTTCCAATTGCATGACGAAATTCACGATCGATTCCACGGACTGTGATGCCACAACCATGTCCAACGACAACTCGTTATTGCCGTGTATCTGCGGACGAACGGTGACCAGCCGCACGTTATGGGGCGTCACCTTTTCCAGGTCGCCGAAAATTCGTGTCCAACTGACCGCTTTTCGAGACAGCAATTGATTCAGAAAGATACTGCGGTCCAGCACATCGGCGTTTACCGGTTGGCGCAGCAAGCCCTCTAACCGCGCTTTCTCACGCTGAATCGTCTGCATTTGCTTTTCGGTTCTAGCGATGGCTTCTCGAGCCTCGGCCGCACGCGCCCGCTCTCCTGCCGCCAGGTAGATCAGCATCCCGAGCAGTCCAAGCAACATAACGCCAACCGCAATCGATCCGACGACGAGAGGTCGATCGCGACGGAACGGCTCGCTGGCGAGATTGATCGGTAGTTTCATGCGGCGCTTGCTCCCGCGCTTCCGGAAGACACCGATTGCAAATATCCATGGAGACCGGCGTCGAATTGGTTGGGCGTCCCAAATCGTGACCTCAGAACATCTACTGGGACCCCGAACTCGTCTTCCCAGACCTTGATCTCGCCGAGGCCGCAGAAAAGCACTCGCGCAGGTCTTGCATTCAGCTGATCTTCCACAAACGCCATCGTCGGCAGCAGGACTCCCGCGAGTTCCTCGTGCGACGTGTCACCGAGTTCCACGGTCCGAACGAGTTTTAGTGTTCCCGCATGCAAGACGATGACGGTCAAAACGCGGCCGCTGAGGCGCGCCATCACCGAGATGTCCGGCCCACGCTCCAGATCGATCATTGCGATTGCCGACGTGGTCACAAATCCGGGGTGAAGTCCAGCCGCCCGGAAGGGAGCCTCATATCTCGCCATAATCTCGAGCGCCGCGGCGACCACCACAACGTCGGTGCCCTTTCCTTTCCTGCCTTGCGCGTGAAAGCCGACCACCGCCGATTCGACATCGAACGGAACGCTCCGCTTCATGCGAAAACGGACGAGCGAGAGCTGCTCTTTGGGGTCAGTCGGAAACGAGTCGAATTCGAGCACCGCCACACGAGCACAATAATCCGGCAGAATCAGCACCGCGCGACCGCGTTTTCGTCCCGATGCAACGCCCGATAGGAGCCTGACCTTGTCGGCGAGCGCATCCGGCCTGAGAATGTTATCTGCGACAGGAGATGGCACGATAATCCCGGGCTCCAGCGGTTCAAACCCGGGTTGAGCGTTACCCGGACGGGTATAGGCGATCCCGCCCTCGGATAATTCAAATACATAATCAGGCGGCGGATCCTGAATCAACCCCAACAGTGAAGTTGCCATCTATCCCTCGATGAATGTCACCTTGTTAATTTCCTTGAGGGTGGAGATGCCGAGCCGCACCTTATCGATGGCGGATTCCCGCAGGAACGTCATACCCTCTTCTTTCGCCAGCCGCTTCAAATCCGATGTCGGCCGCTTCATCAGAATCATTTCCCGAATGCGCTCGCTCAGGTCCAGGAGTTCGTGAATTGCAGTTCGACCGCGGAATCCAGTGCCACCACACTCGAAGCAACCGGAACCCTCGTACAACGGAACGTCCTGCCACTCCTTTGGATCGAGGCCGCTCTCCGTGAGATATGCGTCAGGATAGAAGACTCGCGTCTTGCAATGGGGGCAGATCACACGAACCAATCGCTGCGCCAAGAATGCAGTTCAGGGCCGCGACGAAGTTGTAAGGCTCTACCCCCATATTCAGGAATCGGCCGAGTACATCGAACACGTTATTCGCGTGAACTGTCGTGAAAACCAGGTGGCCGGTGAGCGCGGCGTTAATGGCAATTTGCGCCGTTTCCTGATCGCGGATTTCGCCGACCATGATCTTGTCGGGATCGTGACGAAGAATCGACCGCAGACCGCGAGCGAACGTCAGGCCTTTCTTTTCGTTTACCGGAATCTGGGTGATACCTTTCAACTGATACTCGACCGGGTCTTCGATCGTGATGATCTTGTCTTCGTCGTTCTTGATCTCACTCAGAGCGGCGTAAAGCGTGGTAGTTTTACCTGATCCGGTCGGACCCGTGACCAGCACCATCCCGTACGGCTCCTTGATGTAGCGGCCAAACTTCGACTGGTCCGACTCAGAAAACCCGACGACATCCAAACTGAGCTTTGAGAACTTCTCGCTCATCGACTCTTTGTCCAGCACGCGAAGCACCGCGTCTTCGCCATGGATCGTCGGCATGATCGAGACGCGGAAATCGATGAGTCGCGCCTTATAACGAACGCGAAAACGGCCGTCCTGCGGAACGCGCCGCTCCGCAATATCGAGTTCGCTCATCACCTTGATGCGCGAGATGATCGCCGTGTGCCAATCTTTGGCGATTGGCGGCATGGCGTAATGCAGCACGCCGTCAATGCGGTACTTGATGGCAACTTCCTGGTCTCGAGTTTCGACGTGAATGTCGCTCGCGCGGCGTTCGAGCGCGCTGAAGATGGTTGTATCGACGAGCTTGATAACCGGAGCGATATCGCTATCTGCCGCCGCAAGCTTGTCGATCGAGAGCGTTTCATCCGCGTTCTCTTCACTTACGACATCGAGCGCAAAACCTTCCGTAACTTCTTCGAGAACACGCTGCGATTGCTCCGTTTTCTTGAGCAGGTCCGAGATCTGCGTGAGCGTGGCGACTTTGACGCGAAGCTTCTTCTTGAGAACAGATCGATAGCTCATCGATCAGGCTGAGATTCCGCGGGTCGGCAAGCGCTATCTCAAGAGTTCCATTCTGCGCGTGTAGCGGAACGAAATTATAGCGAAACATCAGGTCTACAGGGACCGAGTGGAACAAATCGTGATCGATCTTACCTTCGCGTAAGTCGACATACTCGCACCGATAACGGGCGGCAAGGGACTGCGCCTTAAGCGCCTCCTGCTCAGATTGTCATTTTCAGTTCGGCCGCCATCGATTAACCTCCAAACGTATCGGCCAGAGAGAAGATCGGCAGATACAGCGCAATCAGAACAAACGCGACAAAGATGCCCATGAAAATCATGATGGCCGGCTCGATCATCGAGAGCGCAGCCGTCATGCGCGTATTCACATCGTCTTCGTAGAAGTCGGCAACACTGTTCAGCATCGCAGGCAGCGCGCCTGTAGATTCACCGACTTCGATCATGTCTATGGAAAGTTCGGGAAAAATACTCAGTGGCGGTGAGGGATGAGGAGAGTGTCTGACCTTCTCTCACCATTTTGACAGCTTTTCCGAGCGCTGCTTCAACAAAGGTGTTCCAAGCGACTCGGACGCAGTCCCCGAGGCCTGGACAAGCGGAATGCCGCCTTGCAGCAGCGTGCTCAGGATTCGTGAAAACTGTGCGACCTGATACTTGACCCAGATGTCGCCGAATATCGGAACCCGCAGCTTCACCGAATCGATTCTGAGCCGTGCGGCCTCGCCTCGGGACCAGAATCGGAAGCCAATGACGGCAGCGATCACAACGCCAACAACCAGCAAGAATATAGCTGCGGGCCGTGGTCCCTACCGCGATCAGAATCTGCGTCATCTCCGGAAGCTGCGCCGACATACTGCCATATAGTTCGGCGAAATTCGGAACCACAAACGTGACAAGAAAAATGATCAATCCGATGACCAGGATCACTGAGAAAGCAGGGATAGATCAGGGAGACGATAACCTTTTTGCGGATTGCTAGAGCCGTCTTTTGATAGGTGATGAATCGGTCGAGCACTTCGGCGAGTGCGCCGCTCTTTTCGCCGGCCAACACCGAAGTTACATATACAGGCGGAAAAATCCCCTGCTTTTCAAAAGCGTCGGACAGTAGTGCCCCGCGCCGCACGTCATCGCGAACCGCTTTGATATAGGGACCGAGTTTGGGGTCGACGAGACGATCGGCGAGCAGATCGAGACCCTTCAGGATCGGCAGTCCCGCTTTGATCAGCGTGACGAACTGCTGATTAAAAATTAAGAACTTCTCAATGTTGAGCTTCTTGCGGCCCCCGCCGAAAGAAGCGCCCAACGCCGCGATGTGCCCCTTCGGCTTGACCGAATAGACCAGAAAACCCTGCTGGCCCAGCCGCTCGCGCAGTTCCTGTTCGGAAGCCCCTTCGGCCACCTGGTTGTGGATCTCCCCGCGCGCGTCGGCGTATTTGAGAACGAACTCGGCCACGATCTATTTCGCCCCCGCCTCCGCTGTTTCCAGCCAGGCGGCTCCGGCCGGTAGCTCAAACTTGAACATCTTCTCGTCTAATGCCGGATCTCGACGCTCGTTCGAAAACTTGAAGATCAGTACGGCATCGTCCTGGCCGCTCACAATCAGGCTCGTGATCTCCATCTGAGGAGAAACGCGAAATTCCACCTGTTTATACGGAAGTTTGTCCGATTTCGGCTTGGCGATCACCAGCTTGTCGTTGCCATCCATCTTTAGCTTGAAATCCGTAAAGTCCTTTCGGAAGTCGAGTTTACCGAGAAGAAAGGCTAGCGGCGCGCGCATATCCTCGCTTTCGCGCAGCTTCAACTTCTCCGCACGTTTAGAAACGGGGTTGTAGTAGTAGATGAGTTTGCCGTCGGAAAGGAACAGCTTTCCGGCGGGCTCGGAGTACTCCCAACGCATTTTTCCGGGTTTCTGAAGCGACAACTCGCCGCGTTCGTTCCGCCGCGGACGTCCGGAGCCGATGTAGCTCTCTTCGAACGTAACCTGTAATGTTTTAGCGCGGTTATAGCGATATTCGAGCCCATCCAGGGTAAGGGAAAGCGGGGTATTGTCGGCGAACAGGGGCACTACAAGCAGCAGCAACACAAATCGGGTCACAAAGTAATGACGTACCGGGTACTTGGGACGTTTAATCTGCGAGTCGGGAAGGGATTCTTCGAACGTGTCCGAGCGTTACCGTAAAGTTACGCCTTCTTCACCGCGAGTCGCCCTGGAAATCGAGACCGGCCTAGAGTACAATTCGGTGCGTACTTAGACGGATCGGAGGGTCTTTGTAATGTTTTCGGCATCAGTTGTTTAGCCAAATTACTGGCTTGCCCTGCGTCTCCACATGCGAGCTCCGATGGGAGATGCGTTTCGTCTCAGGGCAATTTAACCATGGTCCTTAGTGTGGGTTCAAACGCGATCACGTGGAGGCACGCGTTCGGCGGCAGTCCTTGCGCGGAGTAGTTCGCAACGGATTCCTGGGCAGGACGCAATATCTCCACGTTGACGGTATAGCTCTCATTCTATCTGGAACCTACACGTCAGCGATGGGGCGGTCGACCGCCGGTGTCTATCTCGCATCGGCTGGAAACACCAGCAAGACGTTCACTGTAACTCACACCAGCAGCGGCATCTACCTGGACGCCATTCTCAATGCTATTTACGGCGACGTCTACGAGACTCCGGTGACTCTCACAGGTTCGGCCGGATTCGAATACATTGGTCTGGATAACGTGAGTGTCGAGGGAGTTGGCCGGAGCCACTATTCCGGAGCCGACGACCTATTTTCTGATGGCGACCGGGCTAGCCGCCCTCGCTGGCGGCCCTCGCCAAAATAGGTAAGGCGGTTAGCGTCTAGGCGAGCAAGTACAAGTGAGAAGGCCGCGCAGAGCCAAACACGCGGCCTTAGTCCATTTAGCGCTTACGAAGGCGCAGCAACCCTAACCCTGCGAACCCGCCACCCAGCGTCATGTACGTCGACGGCTCAGGAATCTCGCCGCCTCCGCCACCGCCGCCCTCGCCGGCACGAATGAAGAAGCTCTCAGGACCACCTCCTGTACCGCTGAAGGATGCCTCCAGGGCCAACCTCGATGTCGATGCAAGATACGAATTCACCTGCGCCCGCTCATCTGCCGACACGACGAAAGCGAATCCAGCCCCACCGTTGCCCGGTACCGTAGAGGCAAACGTGTGTTGACCATCGATAGCTCCGATAAGTTGATCGTTGATTCCGTAAAACTTCAGGGTCAAATCGGTGATCGTGACACTACCACCCCGCCCTGGGTCGCGTCGAAGATGATCTGAATCTGACTGGCATCTGTGATACCGAGCGAAGCCAATGTTGGAGCGCCGTACTTCTGGTTGTCCGCTAGCGGGTTAGGTTCATCTCCGCCAACGTTGGTCACGCCGTTAGAATCGAAAACAGACGCGTCGGATATACAAGTACCGAAAGTCAATGAATCCCCGGAAAACCCACACAACCTGAAGTTGTTGGATCGTTGCCCTCCCGTGAACCGTCAGGTCTCGAGTGATATTGCCGAATCCGGCCCCGGTTACAAAGACGGTTGAATCGTATACAAGCGAGCCAGACGCATTTGATAACGATGCGAACGCCAAAAGCGCCGCGGGAACGAAACGATAGATTTTATCTCTGATTGATGCTTTCAAGCTTCCTCCGAATAGGTAGAACACTTAGAAGTGTCCTGAGTACCTTTAGCAAGTTACCCTTAAGAGGTTTACCTTACAATTGAGCATCGGTACTAAGAGATATAGAACCAATGATGTACACCGTCGATTCTTAAATGCCGATTACGTAGAGGTTGAAAGAGGATGCGGAAAGGATTGGTGCCCGGGGCGGGAATTGAACCCGCACTCCGCTTCGCGAAAACGGATTTTAAGTCCGTTGCGTCTGCCGATTTCGCCACCCGGGCATTAAACGCTAGGGAGGCGGAACTCCCCTTTCCTTCAACGACAAACTGGTAGCGCTAAGGGGATTCGAACCCCTATTTGAGCCTTGAGAGGGCTCCGTCCTAACCCTTAGACGATAGCGCCGCGAGGAGGGTCCAGCCGCCAGTATAGCAAAACTGCCCTTCAGAACGACCCAACGAGCTTAGCTAACAACGCGGTACGATCGGCGATCCGGTCGATCAGGATACTCTCCGCAGGCGTATGGGCTCCTTCGCCCACCGCCCCAATGCCATCGAGTGTGGGTATCCCGAGCCCAGCCGTAATGTTGCCGTCCGATCCTCCACCGACACTTGCCTCTTTCAAGTCAACGCCTAACTCCGAAGCCAGACCTCGCGCCTTCTCAAATAGCGCAACAACCTTTCTGGTTCGCTCCAGCGGTGGCCGGTTGAGGCCGCCCGAAACCTCGATCCTGCAACGCTTATCGCCACCTTCAACTTGCGGAATCTATTTTCGAGCGGAGCTGCATCCTTCAGGCGAGAGATGCGGAAATCGACATCCACCTGAGCGAAGTCTGCTACGACGTTACTCCTCGTACCGCCCGAGATGACTCCCGGATTGACCGTCAAACCGCGCCTTAAATCCGTGAAACCGGAGATTATTCCAATCTGTCGAGCCAGCTCGACGATTGCGCTTGCGCCTGCCGAAAAGTCCAGCCCGGCGTGAGCGGCCTTGCCGTGCACTCTGACTGTGTAGCCACCGACACCCTTGCGGGCTGTCTTGGCTTTCCCATCAAGATCGGCGGCCGGTTCGAGTACTAGCACGGCCGCGCTTCTTTGGGCTTCTTTCTCGGTCAACGCGCGCGAGCACGGGCTACCGATTTCCTCATCGCTATTGAGCTGCAACAAGACCCTGTGGCTCACAGCAATATCGAGCTCCCGGAGAGCCCGCATCGCGAACACGAAGAACGCAATTCCGCCCTTCATATCGAATACGCCCGGCCCCCAGAGCCTTCCGTCTTTCTCGCGGAACGGCATCTTCGCCAGAGTGCCCATCGGATAAACAGTATCCGAGTGTCCAAGGACTAGAATCTGTCCTTGTTTGCGTTTGCCCGGCAACACAAACTCGCATTGCAGGTGCGGCCCGTACTCTCCGCCTTTGTGCAGCTTGATCCGCCCAAGACTCGAAACGCGATCCGCGAACAGGTCTGTGAAGCGCGTAATCGCGGCCCGGTCATCGCTCGGTGATTCGCATTCCACCAGCTCGCGGAGAAACGCAATGAGTTCTTTTTGTTTGGACTGCGTCCACGTTAATATCTGATCCTGCACGCTATAATTGTCACATCCAATGTCCATTCTCGACATTCAAGCAATCGAGAAAATTCTGCCTCATCGCTATCCTTTCTTGCTGGTGGATCGAATCATCGAGCTTGAGGATATGCGTGTGGTCGGTATCAAAAATGTGACATTCAACGAACCCCATTTCACCGGGCACTTTCCGAATCAGCCGGTCATGCCGGGAGTGCTGATTATTGAGGCGCTCGCGCAGACAGCGGGCGTATTGGTTTTGCATCGCATGCAAAATCGGGATAGTAAACTCGTGTTTCTTGCAACGATCGATCAAGCCCGCTTTCGTAAACCTGTCGTACCCGGTGATCAACTTCGTCTCGAGGTCACGTTTCTCAAGCTGAAGCCTAGCGTGGCGAAGATGCAGTGTCAGGCTACGGTTGAGGGTGTCACGGTGGCCGAGGCCGAGCTCGTATGCACCCTCGTTGACAAACCTACAACCCGCGTAGATGCCGATCCATCCGACTGCGATTGTGGATCCCGCGGCTTCGATTGCGGATACTGCCGATATCGGACCGTTTTGCGTGATCGGCGCGGACGTACATGTGGGAATGCGTACGCGGATGATGGGACACGTGTTTGTGGAAGGCCCGATCGACATTGGAGATGACAACCTTTTTTATCCATACTCGACAGTCGGAGTTGCTCCTCAGGATTTGAAGTACAAAGGGGAACGTTCGGAAACGAAGATCGGCCATAGAAACCTGATCCGTGAGTTCGTGACCATTCATCGAGGCACAGAAGGCGGAGGCATGCTGACTTCGATCGGATCCGATAACCTGCTTTCCGCATATACGCATGTCGCCCACGATGTGCGGATCGGCAATCACACGGTTCTTTCTCATGGAGCCACGCTCGGCGGTCACGTGTTGGTCGACGATTACGCAGTCGTCGGAGCTTACTGCGGGATTCACCAATTTTGCCGCGTCGGCCGCTTTGCGATGATCGGCGGATACAGTGTGGTTACGCAAGATGTACTGCCGTTCGCGACAACCGTGAGTTCCCGCGAGAACAAAATATTCGGCGCGAACCGGGTCGGCCTGGAGAGACGCGGCTACCACGATGATGTCATCGAGCCCTTGCAGACAGCATTCCGTCTCTTGACGCGGGCAGGCTTGAATACCACGCAGGCAATCGAGCGCATCAAGACCGAACTGCCGCGAACCGCCGAACTGACCGAGTTGCTGGATTTCATCGCGCAGTCCGAGCGCGGATTCATCAAGTGAAATACGGACTCATTGCCGGCAACGGGCGGTTTCCGATCGTGGCTCTCGAAATGGCGCGCCTGCTCGGGCATGAAATCATCGCCATCGGCATCGAAGAAGAAGCTTCGCGCGATATTGAGCCCCTTGCCGCGCGCACGTATTGGATTTCACTTGGCGAACTCAGCAAGCTGATAGACATTCTGAAGCGCGAGGGCATCAACGAGATCATGATGACCGGGCAGGTGAAGCATACGAAGATCTTCTCCGCGATTCGCCCGGATTGGCGTCTGGCCAAATTGCTTTTCAGCTTGCGTGAGAAGAATACCGATGCTCTCATTGGCGGTGTTGCCAAAGTGCTCGCCGATGAAGGAATAAATTTGGTCGATTCCACACTCCTGTTGAAGCCTTTATTGGCGAATGAAGGAATATTGACACGGCGCAAACCGGATGCTGAGGAATCGCGTGATATCGATTACGGCCGTCGCATCGCAAACTCACTGGCAGGATTCGACGTCGGGCAGAGTGTAGCCATCGCCGAGCGAGCCTGTGTCGCGTTGGAGGCGATGGAAGGCACAGATGCCATGCTTAGGCGCGCAGCCGGACTAACCAATGGCAAGCCGCTGCGCTTGGTGAAAGTTTCACGCCGCCGTAAGCATCTTCTTTTTGATGTCCCCGTGGCCGGTCTCGAAACCGTGCGCGTTATGCAAGAGACAAATACGACTGCCCTGGCTGTCGACGCGGGCCGCACGCTATTTCTGGATAAGGAAGAGTTGCTCGCCAACGCGAGTAGTGCAGGGATAACTATCGTTGGCTTCCGTCCTCTGGAAGCCTGACCAGCTACCGGATCTGAACGAGTTCGTCCCGATTTTCCACCACAGGTTCAGGACCCTTGATGGTTTGTGGACCGCGCCAGAAATCGAGATAGGAAACCTGGTGAACGCAAGAGACCGTGCAGTATGGTGCGCAGCCCTTTTCTGTCACGTATTCGCGCCGAATATCTTCGACGGTGTACTCAGCTAGCGGCTTCGCGGGATATCCGCGCTGCTGGGAGCAATAGTGAACCAGGCCGTCCTCGCAAATGTAGAGATATCGTGCGCCCGCACGGCAACGCCAATCGTTGGCACGGCCCCACGCAATCGATTCCTGGAACCAGTTGAAGCGAGAATAGTTTGTCTTCTCCAACCTCTTGATGGAAAGATAGATATTGCGTTCCTTCTCGCCCAGCGGTCGGAGCTGACCCTCGTGATCGTGGATGATCCCTACGGTGGAAGTGAACCCGAGTTCAATTGCGCGCCGGCTCACCACGAGAGCGTCATCCGGATTGTGAATGCCTCCGCCAAGCACCGAGTTGATGTTTACGTGGAAGTTGGAATGCTCCGCAAGCAGTTGAAGCTTCTTGTCGAGAACCTTCAGGCTTTTCTTAGAAACATCGTCCGGCATTACGTTATCAATGCTGATCTGCATGTGATCCAGACCCGCATCGTTCAGGCGTTTAATTCGATCGGCCGTCAGCAGGTAGCCGTTCGTAATCATGCCCGCAATCACACCGCGCTCCCGCATGCGGCGGATTATGTCGTCGAGATCGGGATGCAGGATCGGCTCACCGCCGCTCAAGGTGATAATCGAGGTTTTGAGCTCCGCGAGCTTGTCGATACGTTCGCGGACGGTATCGAGCGGAATCGGCTTCGAGTGGTCGTCGTACTCGTTGCAGTAGGCGCAGGAGAGATTACAGCGACGAATGGGAATCAAATGGGCCATGATCGGGTGATCCGTCGACATAATTCCCTTTAGAATCATCCCGATTTCCCGAGTGCGACGCATCGCCGTAGTGAGCGGCTTTCTGCCTTGGAGCCGACTTTCCGCCATAGTTACAATCTTTTATTGTAAGCACATACTCCATTTAGCCGCCCCTCCTTGAAGCTGGATGGAGGGTTTCCAGGGCTGAATGGATGATTCACGCAGCGAAATGCAACCCGCCGCGCTATTTGTCCTTGATCTCCTCCGGAAACACCGGGTACCCGGCCGGAGGACCGTACAAAGATCGTAGCAGAATCAGTCGCTTGCGGAGATACCGGCTGGGTAGCTGCCGCGGCCCGGTCTCCACGTCGATATCGCAACAGATGCCATGCATGTAAAGCGTAAGGGTATCGATGAAAGAGTGTTTCGCGTATTCAACGAACGCTTTAGTCTCACGGCGAGTAGAGGCATAGCGGCGTACAATCGCCTGCTTCAGATGCCAGCTCTCTTCGTCGACTTCGCCGTTAACCTTTGCGCTTAACTCTTCTCGCAACAGAGCGCTGTATTGCTGCTGCGCTTCGTCGGCCCAATGCTCAGCAATCAATTCCGCCAGCGAATGATAAAAGCGGTAGTGATAGTCAGCGACCTCCTGCTCTTTTACAGCGAACGCAAGTACCGCTTCTTCCTTGGAGACGACGCAGGAAGTCCAGGAGTTCTTTCCATCGGAGGGCTTATCGAGGCGGACCACCTCACCGGAACGCCCACTGCCGCGCTCACGTGTTTTCTCCAGGTAAGGGACCAGAAGGATCGAGATCTTCGGAAGTTGCGAGACAACGGAAGGCGGCAAAGCCGCAATCGGTTCGTCAAGATACTCGCGAATGTCCTCTTCGGTCAGCGGCAGAGCCGTGAAGTAATAGGAGAACGGCTTCCGAAGCGGGATCATCTCCCGGCGGTAGCGCTCAGCGAACTGGCCGACACTCAGATTGGTATCGGAAATTGGGGGCATTGAAGGATCACGATTCTAGCACCTGTTAGAAGGCGCCGTATTGGGAGAAGTTTCCAGTTTCGCGTGTTTGTCCTATTTCCGCAAGTACATAACGTTAAACTGCACGCTAATCTTCCGAAATCTTTCTAAGACTGCTTGTCAAAATGCATAGCGCACCGCCAACTCTATCACTCGCGGTGTGCTGGCGGACGTGATCCGCCCAAAGATCGAATTGAGCTGCGTTGTATTCGGATTTCCGAGGTTGGCATGATTGAGCACATTGTAGAAGGAGCCGCGGAACTCCAAATTTTGCGTCTCGGCAATGCGGAATTGCTTCCGAGTAGCGAAATCGATGTTCCAGTTCCCGGGTCCCTTCAGGAAGCCAATTCCCGTGTTTCCGAATGTACCGGCAGGATTCTGTGCGAATGCGGCGGTATTGAACCAGGCGTTGATCTGGTCCTGCTTGCTTCGATCACCGGACGGCCGCCAATTTCCAACGACGTCTGCAGTATCTCCTCCGATTCCCGTGAATGAATTATCACGGCCGGCTCTGACCGTCAGAGGAGCGCCTGAGATCGCGTTAGCGATACCGCTGACTTGCCAGCCTCCGAGCATGAGTCTTTCCCACCGCGACGTACCGCTACCGCCGAGTGGAATGTCCCAGAGCGTCGAGAGGATAAAGTTATGCGTGCGATCCAGGCTCAACGGGCCGTAGTCCGCACGATAGTTGTAAGGATTCCGCGGACCGTTGCTTCCCTCTCCGCTTGAGACGTTCACGCCGAGCGCCTTCGACCACGTGTAGGAACCGAGAACACTGAATCCTTTTGAATAGCGCTGATTGACCACCACTTGCAACGCGTTATAGTTGGCGCTGAATGCGCTCAGAGCGTTGTTGATCTGTCCGAACTGCGGATACAGTCGCCGTGTCTGCGTGTTCGCGATTGTCGAAACACCAGGCTGGTAGACAGCATAGTTCGACTCAACCGAAGAAAACAGGTTGGAGGAAGTGCTGCCAATGTAGTTCAGTTCAAATACAGCGCTGGAGCTGAGTGCCTGCTGAAGAGACAGACTCCATTGGTAGTCGGCTTGGGTCTTGAATGGAACTCCCCATGTTGTCTCGTTGGCTGTCGGAACGAAATCGGCTTGCTTCAACGCATTCGGATCTCCGGATGAAGGCCGCGGGAACGGGCTGACGCCGTTGAATGGCGGGCGCGCAAATATATCGTAGGCGTCGCCGCCGTTGACGGTCAGGTCCGTTGTGAAGGGTTGAATCAATGTGAAGCGATTCAGACTGATGCCTCGTGTCAACGGCACGAAGAACTTTCCTGCGCCCACCCGAATCGATGTTTTGCCGTTTCCGAACACATCCCACGCGATTCCGAGGCGGGGGGCAATGTTGTTCCATCGGCTTCCTACGACACTCGAAGGCACACCGGTGTCACCCGGGAATAAAAGACCCGCAGGCGCCTTTGGAAAAACTGTCGACTGCTGTCCCGGAGCGAACAGCATCAGTTGATTATCTTCTGAGACATAGCCGTTATAAGGCTCCCAGCGCAGTCCGAGGTTCAGGGTTACTCGGCGGCTCACTCTCCAGTCATCCTGTACAAAAAGAGACGGAAGGGTCTGCCGCAATCGCGAGGTTAGCCCTGTCACCTGCCGGTACGAGTCGAACTTACCTAGTAGAAAATCGGCCGCGGCATTGCCCGAAGCAGAGCCGGTAAATTGAATGTTGCCGCCCGATTGCCAATTCTGAAGTTCGTTCACGCGATTGCGATACAACTCAAACCCGAAGCTTAGAGAATGAGCGCCACGGATCCAGGACAAAGATTCGTTGATGTGCGTCGTCGGCATGATGTCGCGCGTCGGAGCGCCCGTATCCGCCGAAACGAAGCCGGAAATCCCAAGCACAGACTGTCCTGTAAGGCCGAACCCGGTATTGATATTTGCCGTGTTGACGGGAATTCCCAACCCGACCAGAGAAAAATCCTTCCTCGCAAGCGAACCGAAAGCGCTACGGACATAGCTGAACCGAAACGAGTTGATCAGCGATGCGGAAAAGATGTGGTCTTCACCTACTGTGTAGTTTTGAAACCGTGTGGGTAAATCGCAAGTCCAGTCGACATCGACGTTCGAGCAGATCTGTATTTGCGGAACATCGTTATAGAATGCCCGGAAATTCAGCTTGTCTTTGTCGCTGAGCATGTAGTCGATGCGGCCGATCCACTGATTCTGATCCAAGCGGTTCCCTGAAGGCGTGAAGGTGTAGAAATCCGTTCCGCTGTTCGCGGCAGGGAGGTACTTCGACAGGTATTCGGTCGCGAAGGGCCGTATTCGGTTCGCGGGAATCTGGTTGCCCGGAAACGGCGCGTTCCCGTTATCGGGATCTCGCAATGGCGTTGCCACTGCTGAGAAGTCTCCATTTCGCTCACGACTGTTTAGAGTACGATAACGCACGTCGCCCGGCGTCCCCCGGACCTTGGTTCCCTGATAACCCAGAAAGAAGAACAACCGGTTCTTCACAATCGGCCCACCGAATGTGCCGCCATACTGATTGCGTTTGAAATCGGCGCGTGTGGCGGAGAAGAATGAGCGGGCATCCAGTTCCGTATTGCGCAAAAATTCGAATGCCGAACCATGAAATTCGTTCGTTCCGGACCTGGTGACAGCCGCAACCGACGAGGTTCCGCGACCGAACGCGGCCGTGTAGTTCCGAGTGCTGGTAGAGAATTCCTGCAACGCATCCGGATTCGGATACTCATTGGCGATGGAATAGAACGAGTTCATGTTATAGCCGCCGTCGAGCGTAAAATTCATGTCGATATTGCGGCCACCGGACGTGCTGAAAGTCACCTGCGTGGCTCCAAACTGGCCTGCATTGCCCGCATTTACGACACCCGGAAGCAGCGCCACAAGCTGCAAAGCATTTCTGCCGTTCAGCGGCAATTGCTCGATTCGCTTCGTATCGACAAGCTGCGAAACGGAGCTGTTCGAGGTCGTGACCGGAGGCGCGGCGGACTGTACCTCCACAACTTCAGACAAAGTGCCCAATTCGAGCCGTGGACGAACGGTCATCTGTTCGCCGACCGTGAGTTCAAACGGGCCCATCTGCAATTCGCGGAACCCGTCGGCCTTTACGGTGAGCGCGTAGTTTCCTCTCGCGAGATCGACAAAATTGAAATAGCCCTGCTGTGAACTGGTAGCTTGACGAGCTTCGCCGGTTTCCTTGTTGGACAACACGAGCGTTGCGCCTGGCACTGCGGCTTGGCTGGAATCGATGACCGTGCCGTTAATAGAGCCGGTTACCTGAGCAAACACCCCCGACGGGAGCAAAATCGCTAACAACATGACCACAAGGGTACGCATAATTAGACTCGGCGATTAAATATTCGTCCTGGCAGCTAAGGTTATAAGAATTTGTATTAACGCGCAACACTTCAGACCAACAGCGGCGCAAAGATTCTCTGGTGAGCTTCAATTACACGCTTTTCGGCTTCCCGATTTGGCGTCAGATCCCACTGATCTCGCTCAAACGTGCCGCCGAGCAAAATGCCGTCACGTCTGGGAAACATATAAAAATGATCTTCCAGGACCGTATAATCGACCTCGGGTTGTGGCAAGAGTATGCTTAATTGCCCTTTTATGGGAATTAATTGATCATCTCCGAGCAATTCGCGTGACCCTAGACCGGTGCAGTTGATCACCACCGGTTCAGTAAGCATCGCGATATCCTGCCTCGACTTCAGCTCGCGCACCACGACTCTACCTCCGGCAATTTGCACGTCGCGGAGCATCGCGTTCAAGTATTTGGGCGGTTCGATCAGCATCGTATCGAACTGCCGGACATAACGAGAGGCGAAGGGATGCTCGCCCGGCTTCAGATCGCGGAGTTCGGGATACAGATCGCGCATGGGGCTTTGCAACCCGAGAAGCAGCCCTTCTGCCGGCTCCTGGTCAGTGAGCAAGTAATTGCGAACCCATCGAACACCATATTCTTCGCCGAGCAAAGTTTGATAATGCTGGTAGGACAGCCGTGCTGCGCGAAGGAACAATTCGCGAAACTCGGGGGTTAATTGGTCACGGTCGAATACCGACACTGGCCACCACTGCGCTCCGGACTTGTTCGAAGTCGTGTCGGGCGGCAATGCTTTTGTATAGATCGTAACCTGCATGCCGCGACGCTGAAGCAAACGGGCGGTTGCAAGTCCGACGCCCCCTGAGCCGAGAACCGCATATTCGCGCGCGCCGCTTTCGATCGCCATCTGCACCGCTAAGTCGGACGTTCCCCAAGACAGCGTCATCCCACCGCCGCCGTGCCCGTAATTGTGAACCAACAACTTCTCATCCAACTTCTCGGCGCGCAGCACAAAGCCCGAGGGGCGGAAAGGCCGCAGTCCGACGGTCGTGCGTGTTATCCGATCAGGCGAAACGTGCACCGGAGGAAAGCGCAGAGGCGATGTCGACGGCGCTTTGGCAGCAGATGCATGACGCGTCGCGCAGCCGCTTGAAACGGTAGCAGAGGCAAGAATCAATCGTTCGAATACTTCCCGGCGAGTCATCACCCTAACAGGCATTTTATGTCGTAGACTATCAGCGGTTGTGCGCGTTGCGTTTTCTATCCTGGCCGCCTGTGTGTTAGCCTCCGGGCAGTCGCCCGTTCGAACGCCCGTCGCCTGCACCCTGGAGACGGTACAAAAGCTCGACCTGAGCTGCTCGCAGGAAGATCCTTGTCCGCTCTATCTCGAACTTTCCGATGTGGAAACAGTCGGGGACCGAATTGTGCTTGCGGGGAACGTGCATACACCTTCAGCGACGCTGGAGTCCGTACTCCTGGTGAGCGATGACGCAGGGAAGACCTGGAACGAAGCTCACGCCAGGATTCCGGGAGGCGCGCTCACGGATATACAGTTTCTTGACTTTGAAACAGGCTGGATCAGCGGGCATATCCTCCACCCGGACGCCCGAGATCCGTTCTTCCTCATCAGTTCCGACGGCGGGAAGAGTTGGCGTCGTCGTACCGTCTACTCCGAACCAAAGACCGGATCGATTGAGCGATTTCGGTTCACGTCAAAAAATTCAGGGCAGATGATGGTCGATCGTGGTCAGCCGGATGAAAATGGGTTGCGTTATGAGCTTTGGGAATCTCTGACCGGCGGAGAGAGTTGGAATATCCGCCAAATCGATGCGAAACCCATGCAATTTCCTCCAACCGAGCAGGGCGTCAAGCCGCTTCGAATCCGCGCCGATGCCCCATCGAAAACATTTCGTATAGAGCAGCAGGATGGACGGACCGTGGCTTCGTTTGATCTGTCGCTCGGACAGTGTCAGCCGGGGCCGCCCGAAGTCAAAGAGGAAACTCCGCCTCCTGAAGCGGAACCTAAGCCCGTTGCGCCCGAACGGCCTACCGTGCCTCCACCCAGCCTCAAAGGTAAAAAAACTCGATGAGCTCAATCCAGTTAGAGCTGTTTCGCCAGATGCTGGGGTCGATTGCCGACGAAATGGGCATCGTTCTACGAAAGACATCCTATTCCTCAAATATCAAAGAGCGGCGCGACTATTCGTGCGCGATCTACGACGCGGTGGGTGGAACCGTAGCTATGGGCGAGCATATGCCCGTGCATCTCGGCGCGATGCCGCTCTCTGTAGAGCATGCCCGGCGCGCCTTCCGTTTTGAACCCGGCGATGTTGTCGTGCTCAACGATCCGTTTCGCGGCGGCACCCATCTGCCGGACATAACAGCAGTTTCCGGAGTCTTTCTGAAAGGAGACAAACGGCCGTCTTTTTATGTGGCAAATCGTGCTCACCACGCCGATGTCGGAGGCATGAGCCCGGGGTCGATGCCGCTGGCCCAGGAGATCTTTCAAGAGGGAATTCGAATACCGCCCGTGCGTCTCGTGCGCCGGGGTGAATTGCAATCGGAGATGTGGAGTCTCATTCTTGCCAACGTGCGCACGCCATTCGAGCGAGAGGGCGACCTCCTGGCGCAGCTCATGTCATTGCGGCGGGGCGAGCAGAGGCTGCGATGGCTCGCGGACCGTTATAGCAGGCGTGTGGTTCTGCGCAACATGACGCGGTTGCAGAGTTATAGCGAAGCGATGATACGCGCTCTCATACGCGACCTTCCCGATGGGGTCTACGCCTTTGAGGATTTCCTCGATAGCGATGGCGTTTCGGAACGACTCGTGCGCATTGCGGTCGAGATCCGTATAAAGGGCGATGAAGTCACCGTTGATTTCACAGGTAGCGACCCCCAAGCCGCGGGACCGGTGAATGCCAATCTTGCAGTTGTGATCGCCGCCACTGGCTACGTTTTCCGTTGCCTTTTACGTGAGGAAGTGCCGTTCACATCGGGTTTGTTGCGTCCGATTCACGTCGTGGCCCCGCCAGGACTTGTGGTGTCGGCACAAAGTCCGGCGCCGATGGCGGCCGGGAACGTAGAGACATCACAGCGCATCACGGACGTTCTCCTGGGGGCTTTGGCTCAAGTGGCTCCCGAGCACATTCCGGCTGCAAGCTCTGGCACAATGAACAACCTGAGTTTTGGAGGTTTCGACAGATCACGCGGTCGGCCGTTTGCTTATTACGAGACGATCGCCGGCGGAATGGGAGCCGGTCCGAAATATGACGGACACTCTGCGACGCATACCCATATGACGAACAGTTGGAACACGCCGGTCGAGGCATTAGAGCACCAACTGCCGTTGCGTATCCGGCGATACGGTATTCGGCGCAATTCCGGAGGCTCCGGGGCACGCCGCGGTGGAGATGGCATTGTACGTGATTGGGAGTTCCTGGAGTCAGCGAAAGTAACGCTGTTATCCGACCGGCGAAAGCGGTCACCCTATGGTCTGCGGGGTGGATCGCCAGGGTCTCTAGGCTGCGATCTTCTCATTCGCCAGGGCCGGCCGATTCCAGTCGCCGCTAAGGCCGAATTTCATGTTGAGCCCGGCGATGTATTTCGCATCGAGACGCCGGGCGGAGGTGGCCACGGCCATCCGTTATCATGAGAAGTTGCCGGACGAGCGTTCACGTCTTAAAGTCATCCTGGAACATTCAGTATTGCTGGTGTTTCTCTGCACACTGATCGGCGCTGCCGCGCAAGTTCTGCTTAAGATCGGCGCCACGCAACTGATGAGCTCCAATCCAATTCGTATGTTGCTGAATCCGTATGTTTTCTGTGGATACGCCATGTATGGGGTCAACACCGGGATGCTGATCCTCGCGCTGCGCAAGGGTCATCTCTCTCTGCTGTATCCTATAATCTCTCTTACTTATGTTTGGGTGGCGATTCTGTCTTACCTCATCTTCCACGAAGACATGAATCCGTACAAGGCATTCGGAATAGGCATCATCGTTGCGGGAGTAGCGATATTGGGAAGGGACGCGCGCGCGTGACGACGCCTGTTTCTTCGATCCTCCTGGTGATCCTTTCTTCGTTCATCGGGTCATTCGGAGCAGTCTTCCTGAAAGTCGGAGCGACGCGTCTTCATTTCGAGTGGAAGACGATCGTTTATAACTGGCCTCTCGCGCTTGGCATAGTGCTGTTCCTGTGTTCGTCCGTCTTTTTCATCATGGGCGTGCGCCATGGGGAACTCACGATCTTGTATCCAATGGTTTCGATCGGATACGTATGCACGATGGTCTGGTCGCGGATTTTCTTTGGCGAACCGTTCACCCGAAACAAATTCCTCGGGCTCGGAATGATCATGCTCGGAATTGCTTGCTTGAACTTGGGCAACCGCTAGGCGATCTCGGGTTCGGCTTCGGGATCCGGTTTCTTCGGCCGCGCATCCAGGCGCTTCGCAATCATCTCCGCCTTGGCTTTCTGGAATTTCGGAGTACCCACCGTAAATCCGGCTTCAATCACCTCGCGATCTGTCACTTCCTGGGCGGTCGGAACGTATTTTTGCAGATAATTGCGGATTCGATCCTGCACGTTCCGGTGTTGCGAATGAAGTAAGAGGTACAGGATTTGCTCGCCAGGCGCGGGCGCCAGAACATTATAGATTTTCGAAGGCCGGTGCAGGCTCGGCACGCTGAGCTCTTTCTCGAGTTTGGCGGATCGTGCGCCCAATTTGAGCCATGACGCCGAGTGCTCCGCGTCGAGCGTTGCAACTGCGTTTCGATCCTTTGGCGGCAGCTTCTCGGTTAGGATCGAGAAGAAAAGCGCCGCATCATCGGCTTTCATCTCCGAACCGAACGGAAGGCTCTGGCGGTTCTTCTGCAGTTTTTGAAACGTGGGTAAATTCAAAGCGGCGCCAGTGATACCAGGCGATATCAACGTGAGGATCTTTTCCTCATCCCAGGCCTGAAGCAGTTCGGCGACGTTCGGCTCACTCGCGGCCATGCGCAGTTCATGAAGAAGTTCCTCGCGGGTGATGTGAGATTCGACTTGCCCTTCTCGCGCATTCGCATACTGGGCGGCAGTTCTCTCGGTCACGGCGAAACCCGTGCGCACACGAAGCCTGGTCAACCGCATCAGTCGCACAGGACTGTCATAAAAACCATAGTTGCCGACGCTACGCAGTTCCTTTGCGTGCAAGTCGCCCATGCCGTTCGTGGGATCGATTAACAGACCACGTGAGGCGCGGTTCAAAGACAAGGCAAGAGCGTTGATCGTAAAGTCGCGTCGCCTCAGGTCTTCATGAATCGTTGCCGGCGTCACTTGTGGCTTCCCACCCGTCTTTGCATAGCGCTCGGTCCGCGCCATCCCGATTTCGAAAGTTACGCCTTCCGACGAGACCAGTTCGACGCTCTTCCGATTGGAATCGGTGAGAACGATTTCAGCGCCAAGTTGGTCGGCAACAGTCTTGGCCAGCTTAAGCGCATTCCCCTCCACCGTGAAATCCAGGTCTCGAATCGGAAACCCGCCGAACATGTCCCGAACCGCGCCGCCCGTAAGAAACAGATTGATCTGGGCTTCTGCAGCGGCTTTCTGGACCGCTGCCAGGACACGATTCTGGGCGCCTGTCAGGTGGTTCTCGAGCATGAACATGTAGTCGCTCATCTCGACCTCGGATGATGGATGTCAACAGTGGCGCGCAATCGTGCGCGGAGCACGTGAGTATAGATTTCGGTTGTGGAAATATCAGAGTGGCCGAGCATTGTTTGAAGGCTCCGCAGGTCGGCGCCCCGTTCCAGCAAATGTGTGGCGAAGCTGTGCCGCAATACGTGCGGTGTCAGATTGTGCCAGATCCCGACTTGCTTGCCGTAATTCTTCAACAGCTTCCAAAATCCCTGACGAGTCATCGCGCCGCCACGGTTCGTGAGAAACAGAAATCGGCAGTTGCGCGCCGAAGCCGCAGGTTTTCGAGCGCTTTGCAGGTAAGCTTCTATCGCCCGCACGGCGCATTGTCCGATCGGTACCAGTCGCTCCTTCCGACCCTTCCCGACGACCCGCAGGAATCCCATATCGAGATTCACTCCGGCCCTCTCGACCGTGCAGAGTTCGGTAACCCGGAGGCCTGTCGCGTACAGCAGCTGAAGCATCGCCCGATCGCGCAGGCCATTTGGCTTCGTTTCGTCAGGAGCCCCCAGCAGAGCGTCAACTTGTTCCAACGACAAGAACTTAGGAAGTGTCTTCCACTGCCGGGGCATCACCAAGGCCTGTGTCGGATCCGCCGTGACCCGATTTTCCTGAAGCAGGAAGGTATAGAAGTTGCGTAAAGTCGTGATATGCCTGGCGATGCTGCGTGCGGAGAGTTCGTCCGATCGAAGCGAATCGATGTAGGCGTGAAGCGTTCCGGTATCCTCAGGATCGCGACCGGTCGCAAACTCGGCAAACCGGCGCAAATCCTGACGATAAGCCGAGACTGAGTTGGGTGTAAGCCCCTTCTCGATTCGGCAGAAGCTCAGAAATGATTGCGCCCAAGCTGCCACAGACGTCCCCTGCTGATCAGTTGCGGAAGCAGAGCCGTTTAGCATCGTGCCAATGATACAATAAATGCCAAAATGTTTAGGAATCCGGCGCCTGAACGTTAGTCGGCCGGCGTGAATGGCGGGCTCCACTACAAAGAAGGTCCAGATCTGGCGCTTCGACCGGGAAGCACTCTCCGGATTCGTTAATCCAACAACTTACATAAGTGAGAGTGGTATTGAACTGCTCACGCTTGCAGGCAACGTGATCGTTGCGAAATACGCGGAAATAAAAGCCGTGGTCTTTGTTCGCGATTTCGATCCGGCGGAAGATTCGGGGATACTTCGGCGATCGTTTCTCAGCCGGCCCAAATTGGACGGGTTGTGGCTTCGGCTGACTTTTCGCGATGGCGACGTGCAAGAAGCCGTGATGCCGAACAATCTGCTGCATGTTGAGCCGCTTGGGTTTAATCTGATTCCACCGGAAACCACTCAGCGCCTGTGGGTTCCGCGGCAGGCGCTGACCAGCGTCCAAGTTCTGGGCGTTATCGGCGTCCGCGCGGCGGCCGCACGGAAACCAAAGCCTGGGGCGAAAGATCAAATCGGGCTTTTCGAACAAGCCTAAGCGCCGCGAAACAAACGCAATCCGAGTATTTCCGGCAATCCGGCTTCAACGATTTTCTGTGCGGTTAACGAGGGATCGTATTCGGCACGGTCGAACTCGACCCGGCGAAGCTCCGAATCATAGATGGCGAATGCGGCGCGCGGATCGTGGTCTCGCGGTTGGCCCACCGATCCCGGATTGACGAGATAGGCTGCCGTTTCATCGATGAAAAGACCATCGACCGCGAGCGAATGCACGCCAGTCCGGTGCAGGTAAAACCCACCCTGCAGATGCGTATGTCCAAAAAACGAAAGAGTATGATCGGGGATAATTCCGCCGACATCTGTAGGCTCGACAAGATATTCATCCTCATCGAGCGGCGACCCGTGAAATAAGCCGAAGTCCTGCACCGACA
Source organism: Bryobacteraceae bacterium (assembly GCA_963833675.1). GTDB lineage: Bacteria > Acidobacteriota > Terriglobia > Bryobacterales > Bryobacteraceae > DASQDN01. The sequence continues at coordinate 55,381 of CAWHYW010000042.1, forward strand.
CCGGACCAGGGGGCAACGTCGACAAATATAGCCGGTTCTCCTCAGTGAGGATTTCCGCGGTCCACAGTGCGGCAGCCTTGGCGATCGGATTGAACCATTCAAGATCGGCGAGGCCAACCGCCGCCTTATCGTGATTTCCGCGCACAACCGCCGCGTTCGTCGCCCGGCACCAATCGACAACGCGATTGGGTTCCGGCCCGTATCCGACGAGGTCGCCGCAATTCAGGATGACGTCATACTTGCCCTCGGCACGGCTCAAGACGGCATCAAGAGCGTCCCAATTCGCATGTATGTCACTGATAATTAAGAAGCGCACAGGCGGATTAGCGCGACCTCCGGTGGAGCGCCCAACCGCGCCGGAGCCCCTACGGTACCGATGCCGCGGGTCACGAAGAGGGATTTCCCCTCATGCTCGTAACGCCCATATATATAGGGCGTAAAAAACCTCGCAAGATTCACATCCTGATCTAAAATTTCTACCGTAACCTGTCCGCCGTGGGTATGTCCGCTAATCGTTAGGTCGAAGCCTTTCGATGTAGCGACCGGGAAGACATCCGGATTGTGGGAGAGCAGGACATTCGTAGCGCCGGGAACAATAAGATTTTCTGTGCCTGCCAGATACCTGCTACCGCCACGCTGATGATCGACGCCGACCAGATTCAGAGTCGCATCGCCAAATCGCAGAGGCTGCGACTGCCTCCGGAGGAAGCGAATCCCGTGTCGCGCGCCTTCGATGGTGGTGTATTCCTCGGATCTGGCGTAGATCTCATGGTTGCCAAGACAGCCGAACGTACCCACGTCAGAACGCAATCTTTTCAAATGCTTAAGGCACGTATCCAGCGGATCGCCTTCGCGGGTGATCAGGTCTCCCGTCACAAGCGCGATATGAGCCTTGGTCTCATTCGCGAGTGCTATCGATCGCGCAAGCAGGGCCTCGCTCACGAACGGGCTCAGGTGAATATCGCTCAGTTGAACAAGCTTCAGACCATTTAACGCAGACGGAAGTCCAGGTAGAAAGATGTTGACTTCTCGAAACGTCAAGTGGTCCCGCTGAATAAACGCGGCGGTCGCGACGACCGGAGGCGCCGCCAGCACAACTTTCGCGGCGGTCACCAGAGTCTGTCGTCGATCGGGCCTGAAGTTTACGGACCGCAAAACCAGGAGGATGGGCAATGCATAAAGCGTCCAGACAGCGAAGAACATCCCGATACATCTCGCCCATTGGACGAAAAAATTTGGAAAATTGGTGGCGATCCGCACCGGAGCTAGAATCACTCCACAAAGGATAAGGAGTAGTATCGGGACGATCCCGAAACGCGCCCAAGCGCGTAATCTGGCGTCGAGATTCTTAGACCAAAGCCAATAAATTGCAAGAGTTAGGGCTGCAACGCCCCCGAGAATCAACTCCATTAAATAGTGAGGTCGCAAACCCATCGATCTTCGTTTTATTGTAGCGGCAAGCCCATCAGTACAATCGGATAATGCCCATTGTTGTTGTTGGATCCGTCGCTTACGACGGTGTAGAGACCCCTCACGGCAAAATCGACCGCATGCTTGGCGGAGCCTGCACGTACATCGCGCTCGCCGCGAGTTATTTCAATCCTGTCAAGATCGTAGCTGTTGTCGGTGAAGATTTCGATAAGGCGGATGAGGGTTTTTTGGCGAGCCGCGGTATCGATTTGACCGGACTTGAGCGGGTACCCGGTGGTAGGACGTTTTTCTGGCAAGGCGTCTATTCCGCGGACATGAACGACCGTACGACGTTGCGAACGGATTTGAATGTCTTTGCCGATTTCCAGCCAAAGCTGCCGGAAAGCTACAAAAGCGCCGAATACCTGTTGCTAGGCAATATTCAGCCGGCGCTCCAGAGGAGCGTGCGAGAGCAACTGTCAAGTCCACGGCTGGTCGGTGGCGACACAATGAACTACTGGATCAACGATTTCCGCGACGAATTGCTGGAGACGTTGAAGGGCTGGGATTTTCTCCTGATCAACGACAGTGAGGCCCGACTTCTATCGGGAGAAACCAACCTGAAACGCGCGGGACGCAAGATACTGGAAATGGGCCCGAGCACGTTGGTTATCAAACGCGGCGAATATGGGGCGATGCTCTTTCGCGACGACCAGTTCTTCATTGTGCCGGGCTACCTTCTCGACCAGGTCTTCGACCCGACAGGCGCGGGTGATTGTTTTGCGGGCGGCTTCGTGGGCGCGCTTGCGGCTTGCGGGTTCGATTTGAAAGATCACAACATGGATCGTAAGGAGCTCGCACGCGCCGTGATTTACGGGTCCGTCATGGGTAGCTTTTGCTGTGAGAAGTTCGGTGTGGATCGATTCCGAACTCTGACGCGAGCGGAGATCGATGCGCGCTACCAAGAGTTCAAGACGTTCACCGACTTCTAGAGCGAACGCCGTACCCGCCTGGGAGTATGCGCTGATCGCGGGAGTTCTCCTTCTCATCGGCGTGTTGGCGGCCAGATGGCACTATACGCATGGATACCTGCTGTACTACGGGGATGCCGAATCTCATCTCGATACGGCCAGAAGAATCATCGACAGCCGGACACCCGGATACGATCAGATCGGCAGTCCCTGGTTGCCTCTGCCACACATCCTGATGCTGCCGTTCGTCGGCAACATGCACCTTTGGCAAAATGGGCTCGCGGCTACCATTCCCGGTGTTGCGTGTTTTGTGATGGCTGGGGTGTTCTTGTTCGGAATGGCGCGTCCGCTGTTCGGGAGCTTCGCGGCCGGGCTGACAGCGGCTCTCCTGTTCGCGTCTAATCCGAACATTCTCTACCTGCAGGCGATCCCGATGTCCGAGGTGGTGTATGTCGCAATGGTCGCGGGGGTAACTTTTTTTACTATCCGGGGGAACGGCATTGCGGCGGCTCTGTTTTCGTGTGGCGCATCGCTGACGCGTTACGAGGCATGGGCTCTTATCCCGGTGGTAGCCCTGATTTTTCTCATTACTCGCGGCTTGCCGTCCGCTTTTGTCTTCGGAGCGATTGCTTCAGTACCACCTCTTTATTGGCTCGGCCACAACTGGTGGTACTACGGAAATGCCTTAGAATTCTACAACGGTCCATATTCTGCCAAAGCGATTTACGAACGCGCCGTCGCCGCGAATATGCAACGATATCCCGGGGATCACGACTGGCCGAAAGCGCTTCAATATTATCGCGCCGCAGTGGAATTGTGCGCAGGATCCGCGCTGATCTGGATAGGGAGCATCGGATTATTGGCCGCGGTTGCTCGAAGAGCATGGTGGGGGCTCCTGGTCCTTACGGTCCCGCCCGCATTCTTCGTGCTGAGTATGTATTCCTCCGGCACACCGATCTATATTCCGAATTTGTGGCCGAACACGTACTACAACACTCGATATGGCATAGCCGCGTTGCCGCTGCTTGCGTTTAGCGGAGCAGCCATCATCGCCTTGATACCGAACCGTGTTCGCGCCGCCGCGGTTGCTCTATTGTTGGCTCTCGCGGCCGCTCCATGGATCGCACGCCCTCATGTCGACTCCTGGATTACCTGGAAAGAAAGTGAGGTCAACTCCGAAGCGAGGCGGGCGTGGACAGCTCAGGCTGCAGAATTTTTGAAGGCCAATTACCGGAAAGGCGATGGAATTTTCTATTCTTTCGGCGACCTCACCGGGGTTTTGCGAGAGGCAGGCATCCCGCTGCGGGAGAGCTTGTACGACGGGAACAATCCGCATTTCGCCGCCGCGATTGCCCGGCCGGATTTATTCCTCTGGGAGGGCTGGGCGCTGGCAATTTCCGGCGACCAGGTGGCCACGGCGCTCTTGAAGCTTGGCAGAGCAGGCGCGCGCTATCAGTGTGTGAAAATAGTCCAGGTAAAAGGCGCGCCAGCTATAGAGATTTATCGTCGCACTCAATCTATCCCTGTTCAATGATCGTTCCGTTCACTAAGGCGCACGGCGCCAAGAATGACTTTCTGCTCACCTGGACCGCTGAGGCGCCCCGCTCTGCCCTTGCCGATGTCGCCATCGCGATTTGCGATCGTCACACGGGAATCGGCGCGGATGGTTGGATGCTTGTTCAGCCCGCGGACGGCGCGCAACACGCTCGCATCCGCTTGTTCAATTCGGACGGAAGCGAACCTGAGATGTCGGGTAATGGTACGCGGTGCGCGGCGGCGCTTCTCCTGCAGGCCGGGCACAAGGGCGCCGATATAGCGATCGAGACTGGAGCGGGCTTGAAACGCCTGAAGGTGATATCACGCGAAGATAACCGCTATCTGTTCGAGATGAATATGGGAACACCCGTCATCGAAAGCAGCGGCCCATTTCAAATTGCCGACGTCATATTTGATGCGACAATTCTGAACGTTGGAAATCCGCAGTGCGCGCTGCTTGTCGATGAGTTTCCTGAAAACTGGCAGCACCTTGGGGCAGCAATTGGCCGTGACATCAGGTTTCCAAATGGTACTAATGTCTCATTTGTAAAAAGATCAGGGCCTGCTAGTATTGACGTACGCTTTTTTGAACGCGGCGCCGGCGAAACCATGAGTTCAGGAACGGGTTCGACCGGAGCCGCCGTTGCAGCGATTGCGCGTGGTTTGGTGTCTACGCCTGTGACCGTTGCGACACCTGCAGGAGCCCTCCGAGTTGAATGGAACAACGGTGAGGCAAACCTGACCGGCCCAGCCGAGATCGTTGCGAGAGGTGAGTTTTATTTATGAATTTTGAAGCGAAATTGAGCGGTAAGCTAGCCTCGCGGCAGGCGAAAGTTGGTGTGGTGGGCCTTGGCTACGTTGGCCTTCCACTGGCCGTTGAATTTGCGAAAGCCGGCTTTACCGTGACCGGAATTGACGTTTCTCAATCGAAGGTCGATGAGGTGAATCGCGGGGAATCGTACATTCAGGATATTCCCGCCAGCACGCTGCGTCCTTTTGTCGAGGCCGGCAAAATCCGCGCTACCACAGATTTCAGTGTCATTTCGGAACTGGACACTGTCGATATCTGCGTACCAACGCCGCTACGCAAAACCAAAGACCCGGACATGACGTATGTCGTCAATGCGTGCCAGGAAATCGCGAAGCATTTCCATGAAGGAATGCTTGTTGTATTGGAATCGACGACCTATCCGGGCACTACGGACGAATTGGTATTGCCGATGTTGCAGAAGGACAATCTTCGGGTAGGCGAGGAGTTCTTCTTGTGTTTCTCGCCGGAGCGCGTCGATCCAGGCAACCCCAAGTATCAAACCCGCAATATCCCCAAAGTGGTTGGCGGGATTACACCGGCTTGCACGCGTGTCGGCGAATTGTTTTTCAAAATGGCGCTGGAGACGGTGGTGCCGGTGTCCTCGACGCGGGCTGCCGAGTTAACAAAGCTGCTCGAAAACACGTTCCGCATGATCAACATCGCCATGGTTAACGAACTGGCGCTGATGTGCGATCGCATGGGAATTAACGTGTGGGAAGTGATTGATGCCGCAGCGACCAAGCCATTCGGGTTCATGCCGTTTTATCCCGGTCCGGGCCTCGGCGGACATTGCATCCCGATCGATCCGTTCTATCTTTCGTGGAAAACGAAGCAGTCTGGAATCGAGGCGCGCTTCATCGAACTCGCTGGTTATATCAACGGGCAAATGCCGCACTTTGTGGTCGACAAGGTACAGAACGCCCTGAATGAACATGCCAAGCCGCTCAAGGGTTCACATATTCACGTGGTTGGCGTTTCTTACAAGCGGGATATCGACGATATGCGGGAATCGCCTGCCCTCGATGTCATCATGCTGCTGAAGCAGCGCGGCTCAAAGGTGACTTATAGTGATCCCTTCGTTCCGGAACTGAGGATTGACGGCGGCGAACTTCAAGCGCAGGATTTGATGAAATCAGTGGCCGAAGCGGACTGCACTGTAGTCATCACCGATCACACCAACGTGGATTATTCCGCAATGTTGGACTCTGCCAAGTTGGTAGTGGATACCCGGAACGCGCTGAAGAAGCTGCAATCAGACAAGCTCGTCCGTTTATAGATTTCGCTTCGCGGCGCGCAGGTCGCGAAAGTCGCGGGAACCGATTGTTACGGTGTA
>CAWHYW010000043.1:0-75431 GCA_963833675.1 Bryobacteraceae bacterium
ACATGCCTGATGTTCGCAGAGCCGATCGAGGTTCGGAGTCCTGCATTCCGACTAGCCAAATAACTCGGACAACTCTCCTGAGTCAGACTGCTGATTCGGGCCTGGCAGGTTACCGCGATGCGCGTCTTCGCGGGTATCCAGCGGTAACCGGGAACTCCAACAACCACCCACGATCAATCATGGCGCGGCGTGTCTCAGGCATTGGTGAGACGCCAAATTCAAATCCCCGCGCGACGGTTTTGCCACTCCAAGGAGTTTGCTTACGGCTGCGGTTCTCTTCCCAAATGCCACACCAGGGGAAGTCCGAGCGGCGCCATCGATAACCAAACATTACACCGGAAGCCGGTGAGTGAGCGCCAAACCAAGCATGCTCATTCGCAGGGTCCATCAAATGTGCCGTGTACCCGGCGGACTCTCTGCGATCAGGATAGACACGAAGATCAATCGTTCCGCCATTGCGGCACGGCGCAAACGGCCAATCGAACTCGCTCCCCTGTGAGTAGAGGTCTCCGAACTCCGATTCGTAAGTTTTTGACCGCGTAGCCGACAATCGGAAAGTCGTCTGGCCATGAGCAAGAAATGGATCCCCAAGGGTGACGTGCTGCGTCCAGGCGATCGGCCGATCGAACGCGCTATCGTTCTCGACGGACTCGGCAAACCGCACTGAGTCGCCATCGAGTTGGATGTTTCGTTCGAAGGATAATTGCGCTTGCGGCGCCTTTGTCCGCATTATCAGCGCATCTCCCTCGAGATGCGACTCGTACGCAGCGACGGAGGCCTCTCCGTGAACGGTAATACCCGCTGCCGCCTCTTCAGGAGATGGACCTCCGAACAGGTCGAGACAAACATTATGTCCCATGATGCCGGCGAGAAGCTTTGCTTCGGCTCCTTCGCCGTACTGTACGTAATCCGAGTGATAGGCGGACGGCTCAATGGAAGGCCACGGCGGTGTCCACAACGGATTTACTCCAGTCGATTTATGGAGAATCTCAGCGACGTGTCCGCCTTCCACTGTCAAGATCACACGGACACGATCATTTTCAAGGCGGACTGCCCGGCGTCCGCGATAATCTTATCGTCTTCATGCGTTGAAGCCGATTCTATCCAACCTTTTCCGCAATCGACTTCGGCTGCAGGAACTGCAATAAATAATCGGGCCCGCCGGCCTTCGAGTCCGTACCGGACATGTTGAATCCGCCGAACGGATGGGCCCCCACCATGGCGCCAGTGCACTTTCGATTGATGTATAGGTTCCCGACAAAGAAGTTGGCGCGCGCCTTTTCGATCTTCTCCCGGTTGTTGGTGTAGACGGCGCCCGTCAAGCCATACTCGGTATCGTTTGCTAACTCGATGGCGTGATCGAAGTTCCTGGCCTTGGTAACCGCCAATACGGGACCAAAGATCTCTTCCTGAAAGATCCTTGCCGACCGGTCTACGTCCGCGATGACGGTCGGCTCAATGAAGTGCCCCTCTTCCGGCGACGCACCCCCGCCGGTGATCACGCGCCCTTCTGTCTTCCCCTGCTCGATGTACGACAAGATGCTTTTCTTGGCCCCGGCGCTGATTACCGGACCCATGTAGCTTTCCGGATCTTCAGGCGATCCCATTTTGAGTTTCGCGACTTTGGCACGGAGCTTCTCAACGAATTCGTCGTAGACTGCTTCATCGACTATGGCGCGCGAGCATGCCGAGCATTTCTGACCGGAATAGCCGAACGCTGACACGAGCACTCCCTGGACGGCATTGTCGAGATCGACTTCACGGTCGACGATGATCGCGTCCTTGCCGCCCATCTCCGCGACGACACGCTTGATCCAGATCTGGCCTTTTTGGGGTTTGGCGGCGAGTTCATTCACGCGCAGTCCGACGTCGCGGGAACCCGTGAAGGAAATAAATCGTGTCTTCGGATGCGTGACGATGATGTCCCCGACCTCGGCTCCGCTGCCGACCATTAGCGAGAAACTCTTGGCGGGAAAGCCTGCCTCCAGTAGAACCTCGGCGAACTTATGCGCGATGGTCGGAGTCTCGCTTGAAGGCTTAATGAGGCATGTGTTGCCGGTGACAAGTGCGGCAACTGTCATACCCGTCAGGATCGCAAGGGAGAAGTTCCACGGGGGAATAATTACGCCCACACCCAATGGCAGATACCGAAGTTCGTCCTTCTCACCGGGCATCTGGACAGGCGCATCGCTCGGAAGATAGCGAAGCATCTGCCGGGCGTAGAACTCGCAGAAATCGATTGCTTCGGCGGTTTCCGCTTCGGCCTCTGGCCACGTCTTTCCCGCTTCAAAGGTGAGCCACGCGTTGAACTCCAGCTTTCGTTCACGCAAAATACGTGCTGCGCGCACGAGCATCTGAACACGCTCCTGCGGATCGCCAGCGGCCCATTTCGAGAAGTGCGAGTATGCGTCTTCGACTGCGCGTCGCGCCAGTTCCGGCGTCGCTTTGTGGTGAGAACCGACGAGTTCACTTGGCTTCGAGGGATTCACAGACTGCAGCAGATTGCCCGTTTTGATGCGCTCGCCCGAGATCAGTAAGTCATACTCTCGGCCAAGTTCAGCACGCACTTTCTCCATAGCCTTCTCCATGGCTTGGCGGTTCTCGGGCTTGCTGAAGTCAAGATAAGGCTCGTTGCGGAACGCGGCAATTGCGGCATAGGTCAGATATCCTCCACCAGATGTCTGCCCTGTTCATATAGGTCGGCGGCCTCGTCAGCGAGTTCGCGACCCTGTTCATAAAGTTCGCGGCCCTTGTCGAGATAAAGCCGCGCCGAACCCGCCCGATCTGTCAGATAACGTCGTGTGTCGGCTCCGGGAGCAGGCGCAAGCAGCAATCCGGCCGCAGCTCCCAAAGACAGACCGGCTAGAAAGAACATCACATTGAAAGTGGCGTTGGACGAGCGCATTCGCTTCTCCAACTTCATTGTAGAGGTCGGGAACTGAAAAGCGATGGCCGTGCGCTATTCTCGAAACATGAATGGCGAACTGGATCTCGTAACGGTATACCGCTCAGCCGACTCGGATGCCGATCAGGATGCCGAGGCGATGCTGAACTATCTCGCTGCAAATGGGATGCACCCGACGATCGTGGACGATTCGGCTGTCGGGGTAGTGCCCGGCTCGTACGAAGTTCGAGTGCCTGCCTCGGAAGCTTCTGCCGCGGAGAGACTCGTCAGCAGCTTCGATCCAGATGCGCCACAACCTGCCGATCCGTCGGCCGAACTGGACATGGTTCCGATTGCGTCCATGATGGGCGCCACTGGCGAGATGGAAGCGATCGGGCATGAAGAGTGTGCTCGATGCTGCCGGGGTTCCCAATGTTCTGATTGGAGGGTCAACTCTACCCAATCTCGAGTTCCAGGTCCGCGTGGCGCAAGCTGGATGTGCCGCAGGCCAAAGCTGTTCTGGCGGAGGCGGAAGCAGCCGGACCCGCAGCCGCTGTCGAAGCGGAACGCGAGTCCGAGTTAAATCCTAACGCCGGCCAGCAGGTTTAGCCAGCGCGGGTTCGGGTTCCGGCGCCGCGACAGTGGTGTCTTTACGAATCAAACCCAATGCGGTCCGGACTTCGACATCCACCGTCGCGCACAGTTCGGGGTGATCCTTCAGGAACTGACGGGCATTTTCGCGGCCCTGACCGATTCGCTCGCCTTTGTAGCTGTACCAGGAACCGCTCTTCTCGACAATGTTCTGTGCCACTGCGAGGTCGATGAGATCGCCTTCCTTCGAAATACCTTCTCCGTAAAGGATGTCGAACTCTGCCTCACGAAAAGGCGGCGCGACTTTGTTCTTGACGATCTTTACCTTGGTGCGGTTGCCGATCACCGCGTCGCCATCTTTGATGGCCGCGATGCGGCGAATATCGGCGCGAACCGAGGAGTAGAACTTCAGAGCACGACCACCGGAAGTGGTCTCCGGGCGAGCCGAACATCACGCCGATCTTCTCCCGGATCTGGTTGATAAAGATGAGGCAGGTGTTGGACTTAGAGACGATGCCGGTGAGTTTACGCATCGCCTGGGACATGAGGCGCGCCTGTATGCCGACGAACTGATCGCCCATCTCGCCGTCGAGTTCAGCTTTGGGCACAAGCGCAGCCACCGAGTCGACCACCAGGACATCGATTGAGCCGGAACTGATCAGCACGCTGGTGATTTCCAGCGCCTGCTCGGCATAGTCAGGCTGCGAAACGAGCAGGTTGTCCACATCGACACCTAGCTTGCGCGCATATATCGGATCCAGAGCATGCTCGACATCCACAAACGCCGCCATCCCGCCGATTTTCTGCGCTTCCGCGATCACCTGCAGAGAGATCGTAGTCTTGCCCGATGACTCGGGCCCAAAGATCTCGCAAATACGGCCGCGGGGGAATCCGCCGACTCCCAGATGCGTAGTCAAGCGAGATTGCGCCTGAAGATATGGCGCTGACCGGAATAATGGACTCTTTCGAGCCTAGCCGTAGAACCGACCCTTTCCCAAACTGCTTTTCGATCTGGCTCAACGTGGCGCTGAGGTTGCGTTGGCGTTCTTGCTGGTCCATGATAAATGTTTTCAGGCGAACAAACGGAGAAACTGATTTGATTATAGCGGACTACAGGCGCGGCGCATAGTATCCTTTTCGCGCCCTCACGATGAGGTCCTTGCGGTTCTTTACTCGTATGTCGACTTTATGGAAAAGGCCGTCGGTTTTGGCGGGTTCGGGGCGATAGAGCAACGTTGTACTGATGCCGAAGCTCGTTTGCGATATTCTCGAAACTCTGGCTCAGGTCCTGCACCTTGAAGGGGAAGAAGACTCAGTCCGCCGGTCTCTCGAGTGAAGTACCTCAGGACTTTGTCGCCATCTTTTTCCATGCCCGAGTTGTTGGTTGAGATTGCGTAGATGACGACATCGGCCTTCTGCGCCATCTCCAGAGCCTGATCGCGCGAGTAGCGGCTGTTGTTGTCGTCGCCATCGCTTAGAACGATGAGCGCGCGCCGGTATTTGTCGCGAGGCTGGTCCTGTTGCAGTTTGTCATGGCAGGCGTAGTAGATCGCGTCATAGAAGGACGGTGCCGCCGCCGGGCCGCAGGGACACGGACGGCTTGCGCAAGTTTCGTCGTATCGGCGGTCAAGTCCGAAATCAGCTCCGGGCCCGTATCGAAACTCACCACGATCGCACGGTCCTGCGGGCGTACGACGCTGTTGATGAACTCAACCGCCGCTTCCTGCTGGAACCTGAATCGATCGCGAATACTGTTGCTGCGTATCAATGAGGACCGCCAACCGTAATGGCAGGTCGGTTTCGGAGACGAACTCTACGATCTTTTGAGGCTTCTTCTCCTCTATGATCTCGAAATCTTCCTTTTTCAAATCGGTGACGAACCGGCCCTTCTTGTCCGAAACAGTGAACAGCGTGTTCACGCGGTTCACGTCCAGGACGATTCGAGTGTCGGAATTAACCGCTGTGTCAGGCTGAACCTTTTGGTCCTGCGCCGTGCCGGTAAGAACTAGGGCGCACAGAACACCCGAAACTGTGAACAGCCTTTTCATTGGAGGGAATCCCTCACTCCATTATGCAACCAATCCGACAATTCAGGAGGTAGAGGCGCTTCCAATTCGATCGGCTCTCCCGTCGAAGGACTGGCAAAACGAATCTTCCAGGCGTGCAAGAAGAATCGGCCGCGATTCGCCGCCGCTGCTCCATACAAGGTGTCGCCCGCGACAGGGTGACCGATGCTGGACATGTGGACTCGAATCTGGTGTGTCCGCCCAGTTCCGATCCTCACCTCAACATAGGTGAATCCGTCGAACCGTTCGAGAACTTTGTACGTGGTCAGTGCCGTTCTGCCATGCCCGAGCCGAGTCGTCATGCGAGTCCTTCGCACGGGATCTCGGGTGATCGGCGTGGTTATTTTGCCTTCATTCGGTGATATCCGGCCCTGCACCAAGGCAAGATAAGTCTTCTCCACTCGACGTTCGGAGAATTGGTCGGCCAGATCTCTGTGGGCGGAGTCAGTGCGAGCCACTAGCAATACGCCGCTGGTTTCCTTGTCAATGCGATGCACAATCCCAGGGCGTTCTTCGCTACTGCCGCTGCTCAGAGTCTGGAATTGGTGTAACAAGGCATTCACCAACGTTCCCGAGTGTTGCCCGGCGCCGGCATGGACTACCAGCCCGGCAGGCTTATTTACCGCGATGACGTCCTTGTCCACATGCAAAATATCGATTGGAATATTCTCCGCGTAGGCGCGCAACGGCGGCATTTCCGCAGGCTGGATTTCGATCTGCTCACCCCCTCGAATTACAAAGGAAGCTTTCTGGACGACGCCGTTCACGAGCACGCGACCACTCTTGATCCAATGCTGTAGCCGCGACCGGCTAAACTCGGGCATTCGGGTTTGCAGCACTTGGTCAAGCCGCTTCCCCACATCTGTTCCGAAGGCAGTAATCGATGTGGGTTGCAAAGCAGTCATCAGATGCGTCTCCTTCCATAATGACGTGGCTTGCCTGGCTGTGTGTGGCGATGATTGGTTACGGTCTGCTGACATGGAAAGCTGGTCGGATGCTGTATTATCCGATACGATTCCCCGGCGGCAACTGGTCAGCACAGCAGTCGTTGGGGGCCAAGGATGTGTGGCTCGAGGCATCGGACGGAACGAAGTTGCACGCGTGGTGGATCGTCGCGCCCAATGCAGGATCTGCAACGCTGCATTTGCATGGTAACGGCGGGAACATTACCCATCGAGAACTTTCCGCCCAAAACATCATCGCGGCGGGCTCATCGGTCCTCCTGCTCGACTATCGAGGGTACGGTAAAAGCGACGGGCAGCCGAGCGAGCAGGGGCTCTATCGCGATGCAGAGGCCGCCTACGATTTCATCGTTAGTCACGGCTTTCGTCCGGAGCAGATTCTGATCCATGGTGAATCGTTGGGTACCGCCGTCGCCACCTGGCTGGCTGCCAGGAAGCCGTGCGGCGGGGTTGTTTTGGAGGCGCCCTTCACTTCCGCAAAGGCTGTGGCTGGTCGTGTCCTTCCCTTACTCGGTCCTGCCCTCATTCGGGGCTTCGACAGCCTACGCCGCATCAAGCAGGTACGAGCGCCGATACTGATTGTTCACGGCGATCGAGATGAAGTAATCGCGTATGAGTTTGGACAGCAGCTTTTCGCGGCGGCCAACGAGCCGAAATCGTTCTGGACGATTTCAGGCGCGACCCACAATGATCTGCACGTGATCGGACAGTCGGAGTTCCCGTCGCGGCTGGCAGAGTTTTATTCAGCTTGCTCGGCGGAAAACCGTGATCGGATTCGTGAATAGGTTCGCGTTCGGAATGAGCATCAGGTTACCGTCATTTTCGAGATTCGTGTAGCGCAGGTCGATGTGCGTCACCGTACCTTCCAAGCCAGTAACGGATATGCGATCTCCGCGCACGAATGGCCGATACAACAGGATGAGGACGCCAGCGAGAAGATTCGATAAAACATCCCGAAACGCAAATCCCAACGCAAACCCGGTCAAGCCAAGTCCGGCCACAAGAGCCGACACATTCAGTCCTGCCGTTCCAAGCGCTGTAACCAGACCAAAAACGATCAGCGCGAGCTTTGCCACACGACCGAGAAGGTCGAAGAGATCGTTGGTTTCGACAACATGACTATTCACTCGCCGAACGACCGCTTGTAAAATGCTGGCCGCGGCCCAGAACGCAACGAAAATCAAAAAAGCCGTGCCAGTTCGGTTGACAAATGCCCTTAATTCGGTGACATTCCACCAGGTCAATAATGACTCCATTCGCCTGTACGATTCTCTGAAGAGAGGATCGTTTCCTTTTTCATCCCGCCACCGTGAGAAACGGTACAATCGAAGGAGCCCTCCCCCACCGTAAGTGAGCCATGTCCGATACCCCTTTCGTTCACCTGCACTGCCATACCGACTACTCGCTGCTTGACGGAGCCTGCGAGATTGGCCAATTAATGCAAACCGTCGAAAGATTGCAAATGCCGGCGGTCGCCATGACCGATCACGGCAACCTGTTCGGGGCTGTTGAGTTTTACAATGCTGCCGCTGCGAAGGGCATTCGCCCCATCATTGGTTGCGAGGTCTATGTAGCGCAGCAAGGCCATCAGAACCGGTCGGATACGAACCGGTACAACCATCTGGTGCTGCTCTGCGAGAACCAGGAGGGATACAGGAATCTGATCAAGCTGGTATCGACAGGATACCTTGATGGGTTCTACTACAAGCCACGAATCGACAAGGATCTTCTGGCGCAGCATTCCAAGGGACTCATTGCGATGTCGGCATGCCTCCGGGGTGACGTCAATGAGACTCTCATGGCCGACAAGTACGACGATGCACGTCGCCTCGCCGGTGAGTACGCCGACATATTCGGCGCAAACAATTTTTTCCTGGAGATTCAGGACCACCAGCTCGATGAGGACAAGCGCGTGCTTCCGCTGGTCTACAAACTCTCTCGCGAAACGGGTATTCCCCTGGTTGCGACGAACGACGCGCATTACCTGAATCACGACGACGGGCGCATGCACGAGATCATGCTCTGCATTCAGACCGGTAAGACCATGTCGGATGCCAACCGGATGCGGTTTACCACCGAGCAGTTCTACATGAAGTCGCTCGCTGAGATGCAGAAGTTGTTCGGCGATGTGCCGGATGCGCTCACGCGTACCTGGGATATTGCGCAACGTTGTAGCGTCAAACTCGACAAGATCAAGGATCCGTTCCCAAAGTTCGATGTTCCTGAGGAGCACACGATTGATACGTACTTTGAGTACGTCGCGCGACAGGGATTTGAACGGCGCCGTCCTCGACTGGAAGCTCTTGCTCGCGCAGGATCTCTGAAATGCGATTTGAATGAGTACGTCGAACGCCTGGATCGTGAGATTGAGTGCATTCAGCAGATGAAGTTCTCAGGCTACTTTCTCGTAGTCTGGGACTTCATTCGATACGCAAAATCCGTGAATATCCCGGTCGGTCCCGGTCGCGGATCCGCCGCCGGGAGCCTTGTGGGCTACGCGATGCAGATCACCGATATCGATCCGCTCCAGTATGGCCTGCTGTTCGAACGCTTCCTCAATCCGGAGCGAATCAGCATGCCCGATATCGACATCGACTTCTGCACGCATAGACGCGGTGAGGTGATTCAGTATGTCACCGAGAAATACGGCCGCGAGCAGGTGGCGCAAATTATTACGTTCGGCACCCTCGGCGCGCGCGCGGCGATCAAGGACGTTGGCCGCGTCCTCGACATGAAGGTCGGTGAAGTAGACCGAATCACAAAGCTTGTGCCGAATCAGCTAAACATCAAGCTGAAAGACGCATTCGCCCAAGAGCCCGGTTTTCAGGAGATGCGTAAAAGCGATCCTCGCATTGGTGAGGTGTTGGACGTCGCCTGCAAGCTGGAAGGCATGGCGCGAAACGCGTCCATACATGCGGCGGGCGTCGTAATCTCCCCGACCCCGCTCAAAGAACTCGTCCCGCTTTATAAAACGAACAAAGATGAAGTCGTAACGCAATATGACATGGGGGGGATTGAGAAGCTCAACCTTCTCAAAATGGACTTCCTTGGTCTGACGACGCTCACGATCATCGAAGATGCCAAGGAGTTGATTCAGAAGCACCGCAAAATAGACTTGGTTATCGAGGATATCCCGCTCGATGATCCCAAGACTTACGAGATATTCAGCAAAGGCTTCACCAGCGGCATCTTTCAGTTCGAATCGGGAGGTATGCGCGATATTCTTATCCGGTACCAGCCGGAGCGTATCGAAGACCTTTGCGCACTGAACGCTCTCTACCGCCCTGGACCTATTCAGGGCGGCATGATCGACGACTTCATCAACCGCAAGCATGGTCGTAAGCAAGTTGTTTATGACCTGCCGGAGTTGAAGGAAGTTCTCCAGGAGACGTACGGCGTCATCGTCTACCAGGAACAGGTGATGCAGGTTGCGAACAAACTCGCTGGCTATTCACTCGGAGATGCTGACCTGCTGCGTCGCGCGATGGGTAAGAAGAAGCCCGAAGAGATGGCCAAGCAGCGCGATCGCTTCGTCAAAGGCGCGCTGGCGCGCAATTTCCCACAGAAGAAGATCGAGAAAATCTTCGACTTGATGGAACAGTTTGCCGGGTATGGGTTTAACAAGTCGCACTCCGCTGCATACGCTTATCTTGCCTACATCACTGCGTACCTGAAAGCCCATTACGCTATCGAGTTCATGTCCGCGCTGCTGACGGCAGAAACGGGCAACACATCTAAGGTCGTGAAGTATATGAATGAGTGCCGCGACATGGGCATTCAGGTGCTTCCGCCGGATGTGAACAAGTCGGATAAAAACTTTACACCCGATGGTGAGGCAATCCGCTTCGGTCTTTGCGCGATTAAAAACGTAGGCGCCGGAGCAGTCGAGTCGATCATCGCCGCCCGAAACGAAGGTGGACCGTTCACATCCATCTACAACTTTTGCGAGCGTGTCGACAGCTCAGTGAATCGTCGAGTAATTGAGAGCTTGATCCGAGCCGGCGCCATGGATTCACTCAAAGGTACGCGCTCTCAGCTTTTCGCAGTCATCGATTCGGCGATGGAGACCGGGCAGCGCTCGCAACGCGACAGGTTAAGCGGGCAGACTGGTCTATTCGCGATGATGGGCGGAGAAGAAGAGCATGTCGCCGAACAGCCTCTTCCCAATCTGCCGGATTGGACCAACGCCGAAAAGCTCGCCAATGAAAAAGAACTGCTTGGTTTCTACGTAACTGGCCATCCTTTGGATAGCTGGATGGAGAAGGTTTGCGAACTCGCCAAGCAAAGCAGCGACAGCCTGGAAGGTCTCGAAAAGGGGGCCGATGTCGCCGTTTGCGGAATGATGACCGGCATCCAACGCCGCCGCAATAAGGAAGGCAAGCCTTGGGCTACGTTCCAACTGGAGGACAAGTTGGGAGCAATCGAATGCATGGTGTTCACCACCACGTACGAGCAGGTTCTTCCGATGCTCAGTGAAGACAAGGCGGTGTTCATCCGCGGTACAGCTCTACCCGAAGAGGGCGCCCCGACAAAGGTATCCGTGAAAGACGTCATTCCCCTCGACGTTGCGCGAGTGCCTCTCCCTTCGTTGATCTCGATCAAGGTGCGTCTCGGGACGAACGGTACCGACAAAGCCGAAGCGCTTGGCACTCTCTTCGGACGCAAGCCCGGTGAGACAGCGGTCCGGCTGCGGCTCGAAAGACCCAGGGACTTCTCGGTTATTCTGGATGTGACCGCTCGGGTCAGGCCGGATAGGGAGTTTCGCGCGGAAATCGAGCGAATCTGCGGCCCCGAGTCGCTCGAGGTTTTGGCTAACTAACCAACAATGGAACAACAATCCGCAGCGGCCGCCACGCAAGCTCCGATTGACCCCGCGTGGGAACGGGTCCAACTCGCCCGACATCCAAAGCGTCCGCACTCACTGGATTACATCCAGCGCCTGTTCACGGATTTTATGGAATTGCACGGCGATCGCGCGTTCGCGGACGATCCTGCGATCGTCGCCGGTATGGCTTTCTTCGACGGCAAGCCGTTGATGGTCTTGGGCCAACAGAAAGGCCGCGACACGAAGCAGAAACTTCATCGGAACTTCGGCATGCCTAAGCCCGAAGGTTACCGGAAAGCCATGCGCGTGATGGAGCTGGCAGCCAAGTTTCGGCGTCCGATCGTGACCATGCTCGACACCCCGGGCGCTTATCCGGGCATTGATGCCGAGGAGCGTGGGCAGGCAGAGGCAATCGCCGTCAATCTGCGCGAGATGGCGCGGTTGGCCGTGCCGATCGTTTCTATTGTGATCGGGGAAGGTGGAAGCGGCGGAGCACTAGGCCTCGGCGTGGCTAATCGTGTTTACATGTTGGAAAATGCCGTCTACAGCGTCATCTCTCCTGAAAGCTGCGCCGCCATCATCTATCGCGATAGCGGCAAAGCCGAGCAGGCTGCTGCGGCATTGAAGTTGACCGCGCCCGATCTCCTTCGCCTCGGTATCATCGACGGCATCGTGGCAGAGCCGGAAGGAGGCGCGCAGAACGACTACGACCGTGCCGCCGAGCTGCTTCGTGACAAGATCCATCAAGCCCTTACCGAGCTCTCGAAAATCTCTCCCAAAGATCTTGTCGATCAGCGCTACGAAAAGTATCGACAGATGGGCAGCTTCTTTTCCGAGGGCGCATGAAGATTGGGCTCATCGTAATCGGCATCATCGCCTTTTTTGGCCTGCTTGCCTATCTGACGCTTGGCTCGAAACAGCACCGTGTTGAGGTCTGTGTCGAGTTTCAGGGCCGAACCAATTGCCGCGTCGCTTCCGGACCCTCGCGAGAAAGCGCCCTCCGTACCGCAACGGATAATGCGTGCGCCACGATCGCAAGTGGCATGACGGAAACGATGGCCTGTGGCCAGAAACCGCCAACGTCTGTGAAGTACCTAAATTAGGTCGACGCCGATAGAGCGTGAGCTTTGGGTCGTACGAGATCGAAGTATTTCACCACAACGACGCCCGTGATCACGAGCGCCATTGCGATCGCTTCCCGCCAGCCGAACGGCTCGCGATAGAAAAGCCATCCTAAAGAGACCGCGACGATCGGGTTCGCGTACGCATACGTAGACACCACCGAAACAGGCAGATGTTCCAACGCATAGATGTAGGAGCTGTAGCCGACAATTGAACCAAAGACCACCAGATAGGCAATCGCCCATATACCTCGGCTGCTCCAATTTACTGGGTGATGCGGCGCTAAGGACATGATCGGCAGCACGAAGAAGCCCGTGGCCAGCTGTTGAAGCGCTCCGCTCATGATCGGGTGGGCCCTCGTTGGTTGCTTCTTTTGCAGCACCGATCCGAGGCACCAAAGGAAACAGCCCAATTGCAGTACTAGAAATCCTTTGATCAGGTCTCTCCCCAGACCCGCTCCCATGGCGGCCGGACCTACCAGTACCAGGATTCCCGTAAAGCCAATTGCAATCCCAAGGATGGTTGAGCGACGCAGCTTTTCGCCATTTCTTTGAGCGGCTTCGATGCCGACCATCCAGAATGGCGTTGTGCTGACAAAAAGCGCCGCTATACCGCTTGGCACCCACTGTTCAGAAAAGACAAGCGCGCCGGTGCCGCCGCCCAGCATCAGTAGTCCGAAGAACGCGGTGAGCACCAACTCGCGTCCAGAAGGAAGGCTCCATCCATACAGGCGCAGGGCAAGCAGGAGGATGCTACCCGAGATGAAAAACCGAACCCCTAACAGAAGCCCGGCCGGCATCGCTTCCAGGGCCATACGAATTCCCAGGTACGTCGTGCCCCAAAAGAAATACACGGCCAATAGCGCCATGTACGCTCGCCATTTGCGCTTTCCACCCAATACAACAAGGTAGCATTCGACGCTTTCGCTAAGATAGAAAGTTGATTCTAACGTTGACCATCAACCCTGCTGTCGACAGAAACGTGACGGTTGACCGGCTTGCGTTTGAAGATCGCGGCTACATTCTCTCGAGTAACGAGTCGCCTGGCGGTCGAGGCATTAACGCTTCACGAGTCATCCACTCGTTTGGTGGAAAAACGCTCGCGTTAGCAATAACTGGAGGGACCAATGGCGATCTGTTTCAATCCCTCATCGGAAGTTACAGCTTTCCGGTGGAGCTTGTAAGAATCGATCAGGAGATCCGCACTAATCTCACCATCACCGACAAGCAGGGACTCACGGTAAAGCTCAATGAACTTGGACCGCCGTTGAATGCCAAGGATCTCGATAAAGTAGCCGAAAAGGTGGCCGAGAAGCTTGGTAAGGCGACATGGTTCATGATTTGCGGCAGCGTGCCGCCGGGTGTGCCGTCGCACTTTTACAATCATCTTATCGAACTGGCGCATAAGAAAAAGGTGAAGACATTGCTCGACACCGATGGCGATGCTCTTCTGCATGGGCTCGAAGCTCAGCCCAGCGTGGTAACGCCGAATCAGCAGGAAGCCGAGCGCCTCCTCAATCGCGCGCTCATCACACGCACCCACCTGGTCGATGCAGTAGAGCGGATTCACGGGATGGGCGCGCACTCAGTGGTGCTCTCTCTTGGCAGCCGCGGAGCCATCGGACGGTCCGGAAAGGAACTCGTCGAAGTAATCCCTCCTCGGATCGAGGCGTTGTGTCCGATTGGCGCAGGCGATGCGCTGGCTGCGGCGTTCACTTGGGCGATGGACAAGAACAAGGAGTTTGTTGACGCCGTGCGCTGGGGTGTCGCAGCGGGTACGGCGTCAGCAAAGCTCCCAGGGGTTACCTACGCAAGTCTCGATCAGACGAAGCAATTGTACTCACATGTTGACGTTCGTTCGATCGGTTAGACCGTAAGACAGCGGCGAAAAGCACCGACATCGAAACCAGTACTGAAATTGCGCCGACCACAAGATAATCGAGCGGATTATGAGGACCGGGCAACACTCGCGCAATGGTAATGGCGGTTGACGTAAAGACGCAGACAAGTAAACAGATCAGAATCGCCATACTGATTGCGATTCTAATGGTACGACGTGAGAATTGGGACTAGAAGTAGACCTGAGAATGACCGGAAATCAGTCGTACTTCTCGAATACGATTCGCTTCCGATCCAACCCTATGCCTTTTAGTTGCTGGCGTAAATCGTCCACCATGGCCTTCATTCCACAGATGTAGACGTCCATGTCACGGCGCTCGCCAAGCACCTCGAACACATGTTTCTGTACGTGCCCGGTGCGCCCGGTCCATGTGTTTTCCGGACGGCTCAGTGTCGGCAGGAATCGAAAGTTCGCGTGCAAATCCGCCAAACGCTCGAACTCCTCACGATACAACAGCGATGGTTCGTAGCGAACACCATAAACCAGCGTGATTTCACGCTCCCCACCTTCGGCCAGGTACCCGTGAATCATTCCGCGAAACGGCGCAATCCCGGTGCCGGTCGCCACCAGAATCGAATCGCTTGCCGGTACCCGCCAGGTGAAGTACCCATAGGGCCCCTTCATGTCCACCGTGTCACCCGGTTTCAGGTCGAACAAAAAGGGCGAAAACAATCCGTCCTGCACGCGATTCAGGCACAACTCGAACCGATTCGCGTTAGCAAGCGACGCAGTCGAGTAGGCGCGCGTGATCTTCTTTCCAGCAGCTTCACGCGTAAGCGACATGAACTGACCAGGAAGATACGGCAGTACGTCGATTTCCGGAACATCGAACGTGAAGTGCCGCACCTCGTGCGCAATTTCGTGCGACTCGATCAGCCTCGCCTTGTATGTGCTTTTTTCCATCGGTCCATCAGGATTTCCAATAATGCCGGATGCCCATCCAGCGGTTCAGCGATATCGATACTTACACCTTTATAGATGCTCCGGAGCTCGTCTGCGATTCGGGGGAGGTCCCGCTGGATATGGGCGCCAAGTGTCAGAAAATACGGGATCACAACAATCCGGGTTGCGCCTCTTGTAACCAGCGTTCCGACCGCGTCGGCAAGTCGGGGCGAGGCACAATCCAGGAACGCCGTTTCTACCCGCTCCCCGGTCCGTCGCGCGAGTTCCGCAGTGACAGCGTGGACGGCATCATTCGCCGACTCCACCGTCGAGCCGTGTGCGAACAACACAATCCCAGTCATGGCAGAATCAGGCTCGATGCCTCTTCCTTCGGCGGCTCAGCCGGGAAAAATTCGCGCAGGAAATCTATGAAAGCCCGGCTTCGCGGACGACGATTGTTCTTTTGTAACTCCACTCGCTGCAGAAATACGAGCACACCCAGCAAGTCCGAGTCCCGCAAAGTCGAGTTGTTCTGTTTAAGCGCGTCCTCCATCTGACGGATACGCTCCCGCATTCCCGACTGGATACGGGCGGCGATCGGATTCTCCGGACGCGACTCGTACACCAATCCGCTCTGTAAGGTCCTGTAGGTCTGAATAAGACTTGCCAACGCCTCACGCACATCAACGTCAATCGGCGCCCTCGGTTGCGAGCGCCGATTCTGCAAATCCAACGGCAATGTAGAGCAGAAGCGCTTCGTTCCGAGCGAAGAAACTGTTCGTCTACCTTGATGTCCTGATTCGGGAACTCCCTCGGGTCTGCGTGAGGTTCTTTCTCGCGAGCGCGAGCCTCCCGCAGGTAGGGACACTCCAACGGGCAAGAAACGGTATTTTCCCGCTCGGTTCCGCAGCAGATGGCGCAGATGTGCCCGGCTACACCCGGGCAGTAACGGCGGGGGCGGCGAGTGTGACAGATAACGCAGACTTGCCCTTCGTCCATGGAAACATTATCTCAACGAGGGTGTATGCTGCCTCGCTACAATCGAAGCATGACTCGTTGGGCCTTTGTTTTGTTTTCAATCCTGTGTTTCGCACAGGAGCCGGGGCCCTATCACATCGAAGCCGTCAGTTCGAAACACAAATTCCTTGAAGGGCCTGTATGGTCGGCTCGCGACGGCTACCTCCTTTTTGCTGACGTGCCAATGAACACGATTCAGAAGATCGATAACAAGGGCATGTCGATGTTTCGCGAACAGTCGGGAGGCGCCAGCGGAAACGCGTTCGATGATAAAGGTCGCCTTTACACTTGCGAAACCCATGCGCGCCGCGTCAGCAGAACGGATAAGAAGGGAGAGGTCGAAACGCTGGTCGATCAGTTCGAAGGAAAGAAGCTGAACGGTCCCAACGACATTACGGTGACGAAGCACGGACACGTGTATTTCACCGATCCGGCCTTTGGCAGCGCAGTCGATCGGCGTGAATTACCGTTCTATGGTGTATTTCATGTTTCACCCAAAGGGCAAGTGGAAGCGTCGCTAAAACTGCAAACCCGTCCGAACGGCATCGTCGCGAGCCCAAACGGCGAAATCCTTTACGTCTCAAATTCGGATGAGCGGAACGTGCGCGCTTATGACATTACGAAGGACGGGACTCTGCAGAACGAGCGCATCTTCATAAGCAACATCGTCGGAGTACCTGGCGGCGTAAAAGTGGACGACAAGGGAAATGTTTATGTTGCTGCGGCTGAGGTATTAATTTTCTCACCCCGGGGAGAATCACTGGGAACACTAAAGATAGCGGAAAAGCCGTCCAATCTTGTGTTTGGAGACGGTGATTTGAAAGCTTTATACATCACAGCTCGAACCACTCTTTACCGGGTCCACCTCGAATCGTCCAAGGGAGTCGCGCTTTATTAGCCGGCGCTATCCAGCTCGGCCCATCCTGGGTGTAGGGGCGCTCATCTTCGACGGACCCCGAATTCTCTTGGCGAAACGAGGAGGTGAGCCCTTAAGAGGATATTGGTCGCTTCCCGGAGGAGCGCTGGAAACGGGAGAGACACTGGATTCGGGAGTTCGTCGCGAGGTCTTGGAAGAAACGGGCCTTCACGTCCTGACTGAAGGCATTGCGGAGGTGTTTGAGCGTATCATGCCGGATGCAGACGGACGCGCAGAATATCACTACGTGCTCATCGATTATTTCTGTCGTATTACCGCCGGGGAACCCTGTCCGGGCGACGACTGTAGCGCTGTTCAATGGTTTGCGATATCGGAGTTGCCGGGTCTGCTTCTAACAGAGGGAACGCTCGGCGTGATTGAGAAGGCTTATGAAACGTACGAGCGGCGAACTGCTGGAATTTGAAGAGTTGAAACGCCTCATCGGCCGGTATGTGGCCGGCCCGCTGGGACGCGCCGAACTCGAGCGGCTTGCGCCTGTAAGTGATCGGGACGGTCTCGAGAGTACGCTTGCCGAGGTGGCAGAAGCCATCGATTTTGTTCGCGCTGACGGACGTCTGCCGCTTGGCGGCCTGGTTGACAGCAACGAATCAGTCGCCAGGCTCCGGATTGAAGGCGCCGCTTTGGAAGCAACCGAGATTGCGGATCTTGTCCGCTTCCTTGACCGCGCCGATCAGGTCCGAGGCCTACTCGCCGGAGAGCAATTTCCTCTGCTCGCGAAGCGATCGGCCATGATGGCGGACTTCCGCGCTCTGCTCAGGGAGATTGGCGGTAAAGTTCTTGCCAAACGGATCTCTTGCCGACGACGCAAGTGTGGCTCTTCATCGCTTGCGTCGCGATATCGATCGTCAGAAAAAATCGATTCACCAGTCTCTCGAACGCTTTCTGAAAGCGCATCGCGAGGAAGGCGTTCTGCAGGAAGAATATGTTGCGATTCGCAACGACCGATTTGTCGTCCCGGTCGTATCCGGTCAGAAACGCCGCGTCGATGGCGTCATTCACGGCGCCAGCGGCAGCGGCCAGACATTATTCGTCGAGCCGCTGGAGACGATCGATCTCAACAATGAGCTTGTTCGGCTGCACGAAGAAGAGCAGCGCGAAGTGTTCCGCATCCTGCGCGAGATTACTGACAAACTCCGCGCGCATGCCGCCGATATCGGTCGTACAATGCGGGTGGTCAGTGAACTCGATCTCCTATTCGCCAAGGCTGCATTCGCCAGCGACTTTGATTGTGTCATTCCCACCTTTGCGCCGGAGGACGATAGGCGCGTACTGTTGCGTGGCGCACGCCATCCGCTGCTGCAAGACGTTCTGCGACGCCAGCAGAAGCATATCGTGCCGGTCAGCTTGACGCTGGATCGTGTACAGAGAATTCTTCTCATAAGCGGACCCAATACCGGCGGTAAGACGGTATCGATGAAGACTGTGGGCCTTCTTGCATTGATGGCCCACGCAGGTCTTCCCGTTCCAGCCTCCGAAGCGCAGTTCCCTATCTTCGATCAAGTCTTGGCAGATATTGGCGACCAGCAGTCGATCGAGCAGTCGCTCAGCACATTTTCTGCCCATATCGCGTGCATCAAATCGATGGTGGAGGAAGCGACCCCTGATTCGCTTGTGTTGCTGGACGAATTGGGCCGTGCAACCGATCCGGAAGAGGGCGGCGCGCTCGGCGTTGCCATTCTCGACCATTTCCGGTCCATTGGGGCGATCGTTATTGCCTCCACGCATCTACTTGCCTTGAAGGTGTACGGGGCGAACACAGAGTCCGTTCTCAATGGATCGATGGGATTCGATGAGGAAACCCTCGCTCCGACATATATTCTCCGTGTGGGCGCGCCCGGAAAATCCGCCGGCCTCGACATAGCTACAAGACTCGGACTTGCTCCCTGGATCATTGAGCGAGCTCGTAGCGCGATGACATCCACGGAGCGGGACATCGCGCGTTTTCTGGCGGATCTGCATGATCGTCTGGATAAGACCACAACTCTGCAGCGCGAGTTGGATCAGCGGCTTGCCGCAGTCAAGGCGCGCGAATCCGATCTGGAAAAAAATTACAAACGACGCGAAGCCGACCTGCTTCGCAAGTTGCAGGACCGCTATGACGAAGTGGTCGCTAATTTCGAGGCTCGCGCGCTCGATACTATTCAGAACATCAAAGAACTGAAAGAGCAGAAGAAGCTCCAGGAGCAGGCGAAACTCCAGGTAGCGCGTGCGAAACGCGAGGGACTCGAAGAATTAGAAACCCATGTCATGGCTGTAGCTGAGAATCCGATTCAACCGGCCAAACCAAAGATCGAGGAGGGCGTACGAGTCATCCTCAAAGGCATCCGCCAACCCGCTCGTGTGCGGCGCATTCTCAGTGACGATGTCATCGAAGTGGACGCAGGATTCCTGAAGATGCAGGTATCGGTCAACGACGTCCAGGAAGTTCTGCGCGAAAAGGATTCCGGCACATCGAAGCTGCCTAAGAATGTCACGTTCCAGCAGGCGGGTCCGAAGTGGGATATGTCGTACCAGGAAATCAATGTCATTGGCAAACGAGCCGACGAAGCCCTGGAGGAAGTAGATCATTTTCTCGACCAGGCGGCGCTCGCTTCGGTCGATCGCGTCCGTATCGTTCACGGTCACGGCATGGGAGTATTGAAGAAAGCTGTTGCGAATCTCCTGGCGAAAAGCCCACACGTGGAGAAGTATTACCCCGCATCGCCGCAGGAAGGCGGAGCGGGAGCAACAATCGCGGAACTAAAGACCGCCTGAGAGGGTAAATCTTATGAACCGAAGAGCATTCTTAGCCGCCTCGGCGGCTGCCATGGCCGCACGAGCCGACGCCAGACTTCCGATCAAGAAAGCGCTTTACATCAGCATGCTCGGCAATAAAGGAAGCTACGCCGAGCGCTTCAAGATGGCAAAGGACGCGGGCTTTGAGGAGATCGAGTGCGCCACCGTGGAGTCGCAGTCTGAGGCTGAAGAGATCAAGAAGGCCGCGGAACAGACGAAGTTGCGCATTCACTCGGTAATGAATCAGGCGCATTGGAAATTTCCGCTCTCCTCGTCGGATCCCTCGGTTGTACAAACCAGCCTGAAAGGTCTGGAGACCAGCATTCGTAATGCGAACTTCTGGGGAGCGGAAACGGTGTTGCTCGTGCCGGCCGTAGTCAACCCGGAAACGTCTTATCAGGAAGCGTGGACTCGCTCGCAGCAGCAGATTCGAAAGGTGCTTCCGCTGGCCGAGAAAATGAAGGTGATCATCGCCATCGAAGAGGTCTGGAATAAGTTCCTTCTGAGCCCGCTCGAGATGGCCCGGTACATCGACGAATTCAAGAGTCCCTGGGTGAAATCCTATCTCGACGTCGGCAACATGGTTTTCTACGGCTACCCGCAAGACTGGCTTCGGACTCTGAACAAGCGCGTAGTTAAGCTGCACATCAAAGATTTCCGCTTCAAAAATCGCATGGCTGAGTTTGTTCCCCTGCGCGAGGGTGATATCGATTGGAAAGCGGTTTACAAGGCCCTCGCCGACATCGGATACAAAGGCACAGCAACTCTCGAGCTATCTTCGGGCGACCTGGATTACTTAAAAGAAACAAATCGCCGATTCGACTTGATTCTCACCGGCGCGTAGTTGATCTGTGGCCTACAGGGCCTGCAGGACTTCTTCTGCATGCCCTGCCGGCTTCACCTTATGGAAGATCTTCGCGATTTTGCCATTTTTGTCTATTAAGAACGTCGTGCGTTCAATCCCGAAGTACTTCTTCCCGTACATGCTCTTCTCTTTCCACACGCCGTAAGCCTCAGATACCTTGTGGTCGACATCGGCCAGTAGAGGATAAGGGAAGCTGAACTTCTTCTTAAATTTGGCTTGTTTGTCCGGCGTGTCGGCCGAGATTCCGAGCACGACCGTGTCCTTTCCGAACTTCGGGTAAGCGTCACGGAACTCGCACGCTTCCGTAGTGCACCCGGGCGTATCAGCTTTGGGATAGAAAAAAAGGACGACGTTCTTGCCGCGCGCCGACGCAAGATCAAAAGTTTCGCCGGTGTCGGTTTGCAAATGAATTTTGGGAGCAGTAGAGCCAACTTCGAGTTCAGCCATACAACTAGAGTAGAGTAGTGGCGCGTTGCATTTACCTCAATAACCGCGGCTTAAATCTGTCCTTTGATTTGAGGTGGAAGTGTCCTAAGGTTGTGTTGGTCCCGTGACTGGAGTCTCTTTCCCGATTAACTCTGGGTGGAAACGGGCGACGTATCTATCCAAGTTCTCCCTATCCCGGAACGCCATCGTTAGCAACTTGGTTCTGCCGGTTAAATACGTCACGTGAATACGGAGTTTCTTCGATTGGTTACTAAACGGGTCAGCCTTCTCCACTACACACCAAGTTCCGACTTCTGCGCTACGCATTGAGAGTGACTATAACGTACTTTCTAGAAAACAGCAAGCGCTTGTAATTGTCTCCGATCCTGGTTAGGGTTGAATGTATGGCCGATGATCCCGAACTAGAAGCACTGCGTAATCTCATCCTAGAAGCTCACGCTATAGTCTCCACCTCCGATCTCCCTGAAGGCCGATCCCAACGCGCTACCCAAGTCCTAGACGCTGCCGTCTTTTTGGCTGACGATCTACTCACACGAGCACCGGCTGCGATGTTGGGTAAACGTGGCGGGATCAAAACCAAAGAGAATCAGGACCCCGAATATTTCAAGAGGATCGCAGGCATGAGGAAAACCAGAGCTGGAGGCAGGCCCCGCAAGTCCTGACTTCCGTTGACGTAGTCCACTAGAGACCAAGCTAGTCCACAAGGTACGGCACAAGATGCAAGTTACGTTGATGGTGTGGCGTACTACAACTTTCGTAGCATCCATACGCAGCTGGACCTACTTGGTAAGATGGTGCCAAGGTTTGCTCACGTGGTGCGCGAGGCCGTTTAGCTGGCTCGCTGCATAAATAACCCAACACAACGTTAGGACACTACCGTCGAGGCTATATGGTATATTTATTCATAGTAGTGCATATTTAATCAATGCGCTACCCACAAACTAATGACCACGTCAGTCGGCATTGTCGGATTTAGAGGCTACAGCGGCGCGGAGCTCGTCCGCATCTTGGAACGTCATCTGCACGTCGAGCCAGTCCTCATCGAGCACCGCAGCGACTCCATAGCCGAAATCAAGCCGTCGGGGCGCGAAACATCACAAAACCATCCCGTGTACCCCGGAAGCCGTAGCTGCCCAAAATCTTCAGGCCGTCTTCCTCGCGACACCGCCGGAAGTATCCATGGATCTGACTCCTGGGCTTCTTCAAGCCGGAGCGAAAGTCATCGACCTGAGTGGTGCCTTCCGACTCCGGACGCCCGAAAATTATCACCGCTGGTACAAAGCCGAACACACCCAGCCCGAGCTGCTCAAAGAAGCCGCCTATGGTCTGCCGGAGTTCTGCCGTGAACGGATTCGCGGCGCACGACTCGTCTCTAACCCTGGATGTTATCCGACAGCGGCAAATCTGGCCATCAAGCCACTAATCCAGAAACAGCTCATCGACAGATCTGCCGGTATCGTGTGCGATGCCAAGTCAGGCGTGAGCGGCGCAGGACGCAAGCCGTCGATGAAAACAAGCTTCTGCGAGGTGACGGAAAATTTTTCCGCGTACTCGATGCTTGACCACCGGCATGTGCCTGAAGTGCTCATGAACTCCGGGCTGGAAGAGCAAGATTTCAGCTTCGTCGCGCAGTTGATACCGATTGACCGTGGCATTCTCGAAACGATCTATTTCCGAGGCATCGAGGGGCTCACGGGCGAGTCGATCGTAGCTGCCTATGAAGACTTCTACCGAAACGAACACTTCGTGCGTATCTATGATCCCGGCGTAATGCCGGATCTTCATGCCATTCAACGCACGAATTTCTGCGATATTGGCGTGAAATATGATCCCGCCACACGCCGGGGCGTCGTCGTCAGTGTGATCGATAATCTGGTAAAAGGAGCCGCGGGACAGGCCATCCAGAACATGAACCTGGTGCTCGGCTTTGCGGAACAGGAAGGACTGCTGTGAAGGTTCTGGTAAAGCTCGGCGGCACACTCCTCGATGAAGTCGAATCGCGCAAACGCCTCGCGGCCGAATTAGCGGAATTGCGGGTCAACGGAACACAGCTGGTTGTAGTCCATGGTGGCGGGAAACAGATGACTCGCTTTCTGACCGAGCGCGGTGTTCAGAGCACGTTCGTCGGCGGCCTGCGCGTGAGCACGCCCGAGGTGATCGATGCTGTACTGAAGGTGCTCGCCGGCACGGTGAACCACGAACTGGTCGCATCTCTTGTGGAAGCTGGGGCGCTAGCGGTAGGTCTCACCGGAATTGACGCCTGTCTGACAGAAGCCGAGCCGATGCACGCCGACCTCGGAGCAGTCGGTCGCCCCGTTCGATCGAATGTTGCAATCTTGAATCTTTTGGCTATCAACGGATATCTTCCGGTTGTGGCCTGCGTTGCGGGTGATAAGCAAGGCCACATTTACAACGTGAACGCCGATCAGATGGCTGTAGCATGCGCGTCAGCTTATGGGGCAGACCAGTTGATCTTCCTCACGGACGTTCCAGGTGTGAAAAGCGCCGACGGGGAGATCATCCCAATGCTCACTCCGTCTGATTGCGAGAAATTGATTTCCACCGGTGTCGCGACGGGCGGGATGCAGGCGAAGTTGAACGCAGCCACGGATGCTCTCAAGAACGGTATCGGTCAGGTGATTATCGCGCCTGGTGGGTTGGAGAGGGCAGCCGCGAAAATCCTTTCGGGCGAGCAGATCGGAACACGCCTGATTGCCGTTACTGCCGATGCGACTGCCATCCAAGGAGTCCTCCATGCGTAACCTGTCGACCCTGGAGTATCCCTCTCTGCCGATTGATAGCGGTCTCGTCGTCCGCAAGGCATCGATGCCGGATATCCACCCGTTACTGCACCTGATTAACGGCTACGCGGCCCAAGGCGTCATGCTCCCTCGGACCGAGTTTGAGATGTCGGAAAATATACGCGACTTCACACTCGCGTTTTCCGACGGTCAGCTCGTCGGTTGCGGAGCGCTCCACTTCTACTCACCGACTAGCGGAGAGATCAGATCCCTTGCCGTCGATCCTAAGGCAAAGAATCACGGAGTCGGACGCGCCATTGTCGAGTGGTTGGAAAACGAAGCCATTGAGTATCGGCTGCATTCGATCTTCGCCTTCACCTACGTGGTGGGATTCTTTCAGCGACTCGGTTTCGAGGAGGTGGAACGCGGGGCTCTCCCTCTAAAAGCCTGGAAGGACTGCCTTCGCTGCCCGAAGTTCCAGTCGTGCGATGAGATTGCCGTGATCAAGTACCTGGTTCCGGAGCACATGCGGGATCACGATTTTGAGAGTGTGCCGGCCGGACTCGTCCAACTTCCAACATTACGGGCCTAAGAAAATCAATCTATATTTCGCGAAAAAAAAAGACGCCTCGCCATCTTGTCAAAACTCCGCGAGCAGGTATACTAGTTGCATCGCTTTTTGAGTTTGACGGCAGGAAGTGGTCTGTCTGAGTTTCGGCACTCCTTTTCCGCCAGACTACTCCTCCGCTACCACGGTCGCACCTCCGAGCGGCATGTGGGTGTTTGTTGCCGGGCGTTTTCGAAGCGCCCGGCAATTTTGTCTGAAGTGTATTTTCCCGCACACACGACACTCTTTGGTCCGGGTCAGTGCTTTTCGGATGACTCTCCGGACTTTTCGTGGGACTTCGTAGGTTGTGGACCTGCCGTCGATCCACCTGCAGTCGTTCCCGGTCCGACTTGTGGCCCCGAATGAAAGTCCTTCGATCCGCTGCCGGGAGGCCGCGTGCTTACATCAGGGTTGTTGTAACAGCCCGCACTAAATATCGCGAGTCCGATCAGACACACAAATCCGGCGCAACGATTTTGCATTAAATTCTATTGTAGCCTGTACTGTGTATGCGTACGCTGGTCTTGCTCCTTTCGGCGGCCCTACCCGCCGCGCTTCCCGCGAAAAAAGAGCAATTGAAGCCCGCGGTTATCGAAGTCGTTGCCGCCACCGCCCATCGCGATCAGAACAATCTGAACATCGACGGGCATATCCGGAACACTGGCGAGCGACCCGCCGCCAAGTTAGTCATCATTGTCGACATTCTCGACTCCGACAAACAACCGCTCACGACGATGAAGGGAGGATCGGAGCCCGAGTCGATCGATCCCGGCGCTGAAGGCGAGTTCCACGCCCAAATGCCGGCTCCGCCCCGAGCCGTGTTCTTTAGGCTGAGCTTCGAAGAAGCATCCGGCCGCGATTTGAAGGCGGTCAACGAAGGACCGTTCACAATCGAATGATCCGCTACCATGGATCTTTCGATGGAACAACGCATCTCACCAGCCCGACGTCTGTCAGGGCAAATCCAACTTCCCGGCGATAAGTCCGTTTCGCATCGCTACGCCATGCTTTCTGCCATTGCGGAAGGACCATCGCGCATTCACAACTATTCCAGCGGGGCAGATTGCCTGTCGACACTGAAATCCGTTGGGTCGCTTGGTATTTCGTGGTCTAAGGATGGCTCTACCGTGACCGTGGAGGGCCGCGGCTTGCATGGCTTGCAACCGCCCACGGAAACGCTTGACGCCGGCAACTCCGGATCTACGATTCGTATGCTCTCCGGCATTCTCGCTGCCCAAACATTCGCAACACGAATTGCAGGAGATGAATCGCTCTCCCGACGTCCCATGGAGCGCATCATGACTCCACTCCGCGAAATGGGGGCGACAATCGAGGCTCGCGAGGGACGTTACCCACCGCTCGAGATTCAAGGCGGTCCCTTGCGCGCGATTGACTACACTCTTCCTGTGGCAAGCGCGCAAGTGAAAAGCTGCATTCTGTTTGCGGGTCTCTACTGCGATGGAACCACGACCGTCCGGGAATCGATCCGCACGCGAGATCACAGCGAGCTTGCTCTCCGAGCATTCGGAGCCGATGTCACCACGCGCAAAGGTGTCATCGCGATCGAAGGCCGCCCCCAGCTAAAAGGGAGGGAACTGCTCGTGCCGGGAGACTTATCGTCTGCCGCTTTCTTTTTGGTGGCCGCAATGCTGCTGCCCGGCTCGGAGATCATCTTGCAAGCAGTCGGACTGAATCCCACACGCGCCGCGCTGATCGATTTCCTGGTAGGTATCGGCGCTAACATCACGGTGCCGACCATCGAACAGAATGGCGGAGAGTTGATTGGTAATTTGAATGTCAAGTCTCGACAAATCCGGGGAGGCGTCATCGAGAAAGAACTCACCGCGGCGTTAATCGACGAACTTCCCGTCCTGGCGGTTCTCGGCGCGATCAGTGATGAAGGGCTTACCGTTCACGATGCGTCGGAGCTGCGCGTGAAAGAAACCGACAGAATCGCAACCGTCGCTGAAAACTTTCGGCGGATGGGAGTGTCTATGGAAGTAGCGCCTGATGGTTTCTATATCCCCGGAAAACAGCGATTCCGCGCTGCAAAGCTCGACAGTTTCGGTGATCACCGTATTGCCATGGCCTTCTCTGTGGCCGCCTTGGCAGCCGATGGAGATTGCGTGATTGAAAACGCCGAAGCGGCTTCGGTATCGTATCCGGAGTTTTACGACACACTGCGCTCCATCGCTCAATGAGATATCTCTGTATTCACGGCCACTTTTATCAGCCTCCCCGCGAGAATCCGTGGTTGGAAGCAATCGAGCTACAGGACTCGGCATACCCGTACCATGACTGGAACGAGCGGATCACCGCTGAATGTTACGCGCCGAATGCAGCCACACGCATCCTCGACCACGAAGGCCGCATCCTAAAGATCGTCAATAATTACAGCCTTATTAGCTTCAATTTCGGTCCCACGTTGCTCGCATGGGCCAAGGAGAAAGCTCCTGGGCTGCATCGGATGATTATCGACGCGGACATCGATAGCCGGGAAACATTCTCAGGACATGGTTCGGCAGTGGCACAGTGCTACAACCACATGATCATGCCTTTGGGAAATGCCCGTGATAAATACACGCAAATCTTTTGGGGTATCGAAGATTTCCGGCACAGGTTCGGTCGTGATCCGGAAGGCATGTGGCTACCCGAAACAGCTGTCGATTTCGAATCGCTCGATATTATGGCCGGACTCGGAATCAGATATACGATTCTCGCTCCGCATCAGGCCCATCTGTTCCGCAAGATCGGCGATGCCAGTTGGATCGATGTCGGCGGCGGACGCATTGACCCTACACGCGCCTACAAATGCAACACTCCCTCAGGTAAAAGTATTGCGATCTTCTTTTACGATGGTCCAATCTCCCGCGCGGTGGCTTTCGAGGGCTTGCTCAATAACGGCGAGGTGTTCGCCAGTCGTCTATTGAATGCATATGCCGACGGCCGCGATTGGGCGCAATTGGCTCATATCGCAACTGATGGCGAAAGTTACGGCCATCATCATCGCTACGGCGAGATGGCATTGTCGTATGCGCTTCATCATATCGAAGAGAACGGGCTCGCGAAGCTTACGAACTACGGCGAGTACCTGGAACGCTTTCCTCCGGCGCACGAGGTTGAAATATACGAGAACACGGCTTGGAGCTGCGCGCATGGGGTCGGCCGCTGGAAAGAGAACTGCGGGTGCAACTCCGGTGGCCACGGCGACTGGAATCAGGAGTGGCGCGGCCCATTGCGAGAGGCGCTCGACATGCTCCGCGATGAAGTTGCTCCAAAATATGAAGAGCGCATTAGCCGTTACCTTAAGGACGCCTGGGCCGCCAGGAACGATTACATTCAGGTGCTACTCGATCGTTCACCCGAAGTGCGCCAAGCGTTTCTGGAGCGGCATCGCAAGCGCGAGCTCACGGCCTCTGAACAGGTGGAACTTTGGAAGCTGCTAGAGCTCCAGCGGCACGCAATGCTGATGTACACGAGTTGCGGTTGGTTTTTCGACGAGTTGTCCGGCATAGAAACGGTCCAGGTGATCCAGTATGCCGGCCGCGTCGTCCAGCTTGCCCAAGATCTATTCGAAGGAATGCACCAGTCCTTTCTTTATGCAGGGAGAGGAGTGACGAACGCCAACGAGGGACTTGAGAAATCGATAGAGACTCGTTTCACGCAACTGCTCGCTTCCGCGAAGAGCAATATCCAGGAACATCGCGACGGGGCCCATATCTACGATAAATTTGTCAGGCCCACCATAGTAGATATGCACAAAGTAGGGGCTCACTATGCCATCAGCTCCGTATTCAACTCGTATCCGGACGAAGCCCGCATATATTGCTACACCGTGCGTCGCAAGGACTTCCGTGTCGCGGATGCGGGCAAGTTGAAGCTGGTCATTGGCCGGGCGTCATTCACTTCCGAGATCACTCTCGAGACGGGTCAGCTGGCATTCGGTGTCCTCCATTTCGGCGATCACAACCTTCACGGCGGAGTCCGTTCAATGGCGACCGATGCCGAGTACGAGAAGCTCATTGCGGAGGCCACTGCCGCCTTCTCGCGTGCTGATATTCCTGAAGTGATTCGAGCCTTCGATCGCGGATTCGGAGTCGACACGTACTCCCTGAAGTCGCTCTTCCGCGACGAGCAACGCAGTATTCTCAGTCAAATCCTGATCTCAACGCTCGATGAGGCAGAGGCTGCCTACCGTCAATTGTACGAGCATCACGCCCCGTTGATGCGCTTTTTGATCGATTTGAAAACGCCTTTGCCGAAGGCTTTCCGGACTACCGCGGAGTATGCGCTGAACAGCCACCTCCGGCGCGCCTTCTCGGACGAACTCGACGCTGGTCGGATCCGTAGCTTGCTCGAGGAGGCCCGCCTTGGAGGCGTGGACCTCGATGCGACTACGCTCGAATACACGCTTCGAAAAACAATTGAGCGGATGGCCGGCCGGTTGCGCGAGGATCCGACGAACCTGGCCGATCTTCACGAGTTGCGCCAGGCGGTGGAACTCACGGAAGAATTACCTTTTGCCGTGACGCTCTGGACCGTACAAAACATCGCTTACGATCTTTTGCAGCAGGTTTACCCTTCCATGCTGGAGGAGGCGGAAACCGATGCTGACGCCCGTGCTTGGATTGAAGATTTTGACGTGCTTGCACGGAAGCTCTCTCTGAAAATGGCCTAGCAATGCGCATTCCCATCGCGACCTACCGGGTGCAGTTCAACAAGGACTTCCGGTTTCAGGATGCGACGACAATTATTCCGCATCTCCACCGGCTTGGAATAAGTCACCTGTACGCGTCGCCGATCTTTGCGGCCCGCAAAGGATCGATGCATGGTTACGACGTTGTCGATCCCAATCGGCTCAACCCCGAGCTCGGCACGCCGGAAGATTTTCGCGTCCTTGTGCAGTCCCTGCACGATCGCGGCATGGGCCTCCTTCTCGATATCGTCCCGAACCATATGGCTGCCAGCCCGGAAAACCAGTGGTGGATGGATGTGCTTGAAAACGGGTCCGCATCGCCGTACGCGTCTTATTTCGGTATCAACTGGGGCGCCGCCGGAAGCCCGACACAGGAAAAAATCTTTCTCCC
Source organism: Bryobacteraceae bacterium (assembly GCA_963833675.1). Lineage (GTDB taxonomy): Bacteria > Acidobacteriota > Terriglobia > Bryobacterales > Bryobacteraceae > DASQDN01. Next base: position 29,708 of record CAWHYW010000043.1, read on the forward strand.
GATCTTAGGCGAGCCATACGGCCGCGTTCTTGACAAAGGAGAACTCAAGCTTAGTTATGAGGCTTCGGGGTTTCTTCTCAATTACTACTCGCATCGCCTTCCAATTGGCCTGGTCAGTTATTCGCGCATTCTGAAGCCCCTCAGCGAGCCGCTTCTCGCCATACCCGATTTTTCATTGTTGTTGGAGTCTCTCGATCGGCTTCCGCCGAGGACTGCGACCGAATGGGAAGCTTTGGAGACCCGCTATCGCGAGAAGGATGCGATCAAGGAACGGCTTTGGGCATTGGTTCAGCAGCATCAGTCGATTCGGGACCACGTGCAGCATAATCTCGACGCGATCGGCATCGATGAGCTGGACGAGATTATCCAGGAACAAGCGTACCGTATCGCGTTTTGGAAAGTCGCAACGGAGAGAATCAATTACCGGCGCTTCTTCGACGTTTCGGACCTGATCGGTATGCGCATCGAGGATCCTGCAGTCTTTCAAGCCTCCCATCGGCTAACGTTGGAGCTCGTGCGTCAAGGAGCAGTGAATGGGCTTCGGATCGATCACATCGACGGGCTTGCAGACCCTCTGGGCTATCAGAAGCAGCTCGTTGGCGAAGATGTGTATATCGTTGCGGAAAAGATTCTTGACTCCGACGAAGAGCTTCCCTCCGAATGGCCGATACAGGGCACGACGGGTTATGACTTTCTGGGTCAGATGAACTCGTTGTTTGTCGAGCCTACGGGCTTAGGTCGAGTAACTACGTATTACCAGGGACTGACAGGCTTGCAGGAAACTTTCCAGGATGTCGCCTATGAACGAAAGAGCCGGGTGATCGCAAGTCTGTTCGCCGGTGAGATGCAGGATTTGGGCGCACATCTGGCACAGCTGGCAGAAGAGGACCGCAACGCCCGAGACCTCAGTCCACGAGATATCACGCAAGCCATTACGGAAGTCACAGCCTGCATGGGTGTCTATCGGACATACATCGATTCATTCGATATACGCGCGGCGGATTTCGCATACATCCGCGCGGCATGTGAAAATGCCCGGCGAAGAAATCCTCATGTTGACACTCTGGTTTACGACTTCGTTGAACGTGTGTTGACGCTTCGGTTCAAGCGGTGGATGACCCAGGCAAGTCAAACCGCATGGTTGACCTTTGTCATGCGCTGGCAGCAATTGAGCGGACCCATTATGGCTAAGGGCGTAGAAGACTCCGCTATGTATGTCTATAACCCGCTGATCTCTTTGAATGAGGTTGGGGGATGCCCGGAGGCGCGGTCATGCGATCAGTTTCATTCCTTTCTGAAGCGGCGCCGCTCTCAGTGGCCGAACACCATGAATACGACGTCTACACACGACACCAAAAGAAGCGGTGATGTGCGGGCCCGCATAAATGTACTTTCAGAAATTCCGGATCAGTGGACCCGGAACGCCGCCCGATGGAGCCGGTGGCTGGACGGTAAACGTGGAGAAGTGGATCGCAATGAAGAGTACTTCCTGTTTCAGACGCTGATCGGCGCATGGCCGCTGCAGGCGGAACAAGAACCCGAGTTCCGTTCCCGGATGAAGCAGTATGTCATTAAGGCGAGCAGAGAGGCGCGGACCTATACAAGCTGGGTGCAGTCGAATCAGCAGCATGAGGACGCGCTGCAGGCGTTCGTAGACGTGCTCTTTGATGACCAGCGATTCCAGGCGAGCTTTCGCCCGTTCTGCGAGCGCATTTCGTTTTATGGAGCGATCAATTCGTTGTCCCAATTGATACTGAAGGTGACTTCGCCTGGAGTTCCCGATTTCTATCGTGGAGAAGTCAGTTGGGATTTCAGCCTTGTTGATCCTGACAACCGTCGGCCGGTTGATTTCGCCCCGCTGACCGACTTCGGTTGGAAAGCTCGCGATTTGATGGACAAGTGGACTGACGGGCGCGTGAAGGTTTTTCTCACGGAGAAGCTGCTGGGCTACCGAACAGGAAGTCCGGAATTGTTCGGTAGCGGCTCTTATGCGGCTCTGCGGGCCGCGGGAAAGCGAGCGCAAAATGTCTTCGCCTTCGCCAGATTCGCTGTCGATCAGTGGTGTATCGTCGCCGTTCCCCGGTTCGCTACGCAGCTCTCAGTCACCACACGACCGCCGATCGGGATTCGTGCCTGGCTCGATTCGGCTCTCGTGCTTCCTGATGGGGCGCCGCTTCGATGGAAAAACGTCCTCACAGGTGAGCGGCTCTCTTGCCGAAACGGGCAGCTTCCAATGTTTCGTGTTCTCGAGCATTTTCCCGTTGCTTTATTGAGCTCTCATTAATCAGTACACTGTCGAAATGGAGTCTCACGGAATCTCGATACCGTTAGCAATGCTGATTGTGTTTGGGTCCGCGAAGCTGTTTGCTGAGCTACTCGAACGCATTGGGCAGCCCGGTATTGTTGGCGAGATCCTGGCGGGAGCAATCGTTGGACCAAGCGTACTCGGATGGATTCAACCGAACGAAGTACTGACCGCGTTGTCCGAACTCGGAGTCATGTTCCTCCTTTTCCGCGTTGGCTTGGAAGTGAAATCGTCCGAGTTGATGCGGGTTGGCGGAACAGCTTTTCTTGTAGCGCTCCTGGGAGTGCTCGTGCCAATGGCAATGGGATGGGGCATCATGCGAGCGTGGGATACCCCCAAGTTGAATCCTTTTTCGTCGGCGCCGCGATGGTGGCCACTAGCGTCGGTATCACGGCCCAAGTCCTCGCAGTCGAAAGGCCTATTGCATTTGCAGAGCGCCAAGATCATTCTTGGCGCTGCAGTGATCGACGACATCCTTGGCCTAATCGTCTTCGCAATCGTAAGTAGCGCCGCCAAGGGACAAGTGAACATCCTGGAGATCACCGCGACGGCCGTAATGGCGATCGGATTCACTGTAATCGTGGCGAAGTGGGGTACACGGACGATGATGCGGCTCGTGCCTCATGCGGAATCCGCGTCTGAAATCGGGCGAGGCGCAGTTCAATATTGCTCTCGTCTTACTGTTTACACTTGTCTGTGCTGGCAATCCATGTTGGCGTAGCCGCGATTATCGGCGCTTTCCTGGCCGGCATGGCGCTTGCCGAATCCGTTACCCAACGAGTTCACGATCTCGCACACGGAATAACTGAACTGTTGGTACCTTTTTTTCTTGCCGGCATCGGCCTGCATCTGGACGTCGGCGCCTTCGCGGATAAGTCGCTCTTGGCTCCTGGCCCTGATCATCTTACTTGCCGCGGTTCTTTCCAAGCTTATCGGGTGCGGGCTGGGCGCGGTTCAGCTTGGCCGTCGCGAGATGATTCGAATCGGCAGTGGCATGGTCCCCAGAGGCGAAGTCGGCATGGTCGTTGCGCAGCTCGGTCTCAGCATGGCAGTAATCGAGAAGCCCATCTATGCTGTGGTCGTGTTTATGGCCATTGCGACTACGATCGTTGCGCCTGCTTTGCTCAATCTTGCTTACGCCGGAGAAGAAGCGAAAGAAGTAGAGGAGCAATTCCAGATCGGTTAACGCAGCGTGTAAAGATACCCGACGATATCCCGCAGATCGGAGTCGGCCACTCCCAGCTTAGGCATCGCGGTCTGATGGTCGACTGCAGGGGGATCTTTAATCCAGCGTTCCATATTGTCGGGCGTGTTTGTCAATACACCGGCGATGTATGTCCGCAGTGCCATCTTGGTAAGGGGGGACCTACCAGGCCATCCGCGCCTCTGATTCCCGGAATCGTGTGGCATGTTCCGCAGCCGTAACGCTCGATGGCCGCTTGTCCCCTGTGGGCATCGCCTCCGGTAGTCGCCAGAGCTTCACGATAGGAGCTTTTGAACTGCAGGTCAGGAGTGCAGGACACGAGACCGAACGCGAGGCAGATGACCGCTGACTCGTGCAGGCTGCCGTATCCAGTTTGCAAACAGCGCAAGACCCGCGCCCAGGAAAACGAGCCCTGCCGGAACCCACATAATCAATCCGCCAATCTGTTGGTCTGCCAGCGCGGTCAGTCCCCAGCCTCCTGTCGATTCCGCGTAGATCGGATACCAGACACGCGGCGAGAACGTAAGTAGCGCGCCGAGGATGCTGCTGTGAACACCCGTGGTGAAAACGTAGAGAACCGCCATTCCATAGCCGATGCTGCGCCTCCCGGCCACGGAGCAGAGCCCACCAGAACAACAGCGCACTAGAAGAAAACTCAGATGCTGCAGACTATGAACCAGGTCGCTCTTCAGCGTAGCCTGAAACAGCGAAGGCGCGTGCCATCCCCAAAGCGCTATCGCGTGAATCAGCCAGGCATTCAACGGCCGGGTAAGCCACTGCCACGCCGACTGCACCCATCTCGCCTTCACTGCGTTGCCGACACTCTTTCGCCAGGCCATCGGCATCCCCCAAAATACGGAACGAGAGGCCTGCCCAAGAACCAGTAAGGGAGCAGCCACAAGCATGAGCATTTCGTGCTGCACCATATGCGCCGAGAACAACACCTCACCCATCGCATGTAGCGGGGAAAGAAGCGCGACAACAAGGGACCACCACCCACCCCAATAACACCAACGTTCCCATCTCTGAATCCCGTGCTCCTCGGAGCTCCTCGCCAGTACAGCAAGGCCGACAACGAACAGGCCAATAACGATCAGCGGGTCCCAGGCCCAGGCTGTCACCAGATCGTGAGGCGCCAGCGCTTTTCCTTCATGCGCATAAGCGATCAGCGGAACGAAGCCAATGAGCAGCTTCCTCATTGGCAAGCTCCGAGCACGAACTCCGGATACCACTGCGCGAGAATCAGCGCGACCGAGAGCGCCGCGCTCATGACTCCGAGCAGTCCCACGAAAATGGTCGCGCGATTTGATATCCGCGCCTTCGGACGAGACACCGCCTCCCGACGTCTGCCAAACACGATGGGCAACCAATCCAGCCCATAAAATCAACGCCAGACGCGATTGCGTGGATTGTGTGGAGCAACCAGTAATTGCCCGTTGCGCACACCCATGGAACGGCAGTGAAGTTCGCCTGCAGGTTCACAAGAAACACAATCGGCCCGGCGAGTAAGGCAATCCAAGGCGCTGCGGAAGATCTCATATCAGTTCAAAATGTGCGGGCCGAGGTAAATCAGAATTGCGTTGGGGATCCAGGACGCCACAACGAAATACCAGTACACGGCGGTCACTTCCAGATCGAGCGCGTGCCGGTCGTCCAGAGGGCGAAGAAACACGTAGACCGTCAACGTCAACTCCTTCCGCCATTGATGTAACAACGTGTACTGTGTGCAGCGTGAGGAGCGCCCATACAATCGATCCGTACGCGTTAGAGTCCCATTTCACTTGCAGTGCGATGAATTCCCACACACGAATGGCGCACACAACCAGCGAAATCGCATAAAACACGATCAACAGGAATCGAACACGACGCACGTCCATTCGCTTCGACTCTTTGTCGAGCAGATACATTGGCACACCAGACGCTAGGATCGCGATCGTACTGATCGCTCCAATCAACAAGTTCGGCGTAGACCAACCCCAGGGAGGCCACGTCGCTTCCTGCATGCGCAAATAGAGATAGGTTGCCCAGCCAATCGCAAATGCCGTAGTCTCGATTGCGATGGCGAGAATGATCCCCCACCACAACGGATCGCGGTGACCAAACGCGCAGGTCGGAAGGTGCGAAACATCCAGGGCGACGCTTTCTCTTATCGCCATCTCATTCCACCCCGGTTTCCTTTTTCGGCCAGAACCAACCGAAGCCCGCAATAAATATCAGGACGCCCCCAAAGACGTATGACCACGGAGTGAAAATCGATGGAATGATCGTCGCCCCGGTGGCTACGGCCATAAGGAACGGCCAGATCGAAGAACCGGGATGCTCGAAGCGAATCTGGGGCTCGGCGTCACGAACGCTAGTGACGAGGCTTTCACGACAAGTGTGAGAAAGCCCGCTGACGACCGGCATCGGGTCCGACCGGTCCCATAACGGATACCGGCTCTCCACGACCGGAATGTGCATATAGTTGTAGGCCGGAGCCGGCGAAGGTATCGACCATTCGAGTGTGTCCGCGTCCCATGGGTTCTCCTCCGCGTGCCAGCCGCGTGTGAAGCTCTCGATGATATTCGCCAGGAAGATCAATAGTCCAATGGCCAAGATCACGGCCCCCAGCGTCGCGAGCTGGTTGAGAGATGTCCAGCCGGTCTCGGCCGGATACGTGTACACGCGTCGCGGCATCCCGTGCAATCCAAGGATGTGCATTGGGAAGAACGTTAGATTAAATCCGACCAGGACGAACCAGAAGCCGGCCTTCCCGAGCGGCTCGGATAAGATTCGCCCCGTCATTTTCGGCCACCAATAATGAATCGAGCCCAAAAGCGGAAACACTGAGCCGCCGATCAGCACATAATGCAGGTGAGCAACCACGAAAAATGTATCGTGGATCTGCCAGTCGAGCGGCACGGAAGCAGTCATCACGCCGGTTAGTCCCCGATAATGAACACCGCGAAGAAGCCGAAAACATAATAGAGCGGTGTGTCCCAGCGCAGCCTTCCGGTCGCAAGCGTAGCCGTCCAACAGAAAATTTGAACACCCGTTGGTATCGCGATGATCATACTCGCCGCCGTGAAGTAGCTCAGCCCAAGTTGCGGCAGGCCGGTGGCGAACATGTGATGCACCCACAGCCCAAAAGCGACGAATGCAGTGGCAATAAGAGCAAGTACGAGACCCGTGTGACCGACAACTTTACGTCTGGAGAACACAATAATAATGTTCGATAGCATCCCCAGTGCCGGAATGAAAATGATGTACACCTCGGGGTGACCGAAGAACCAGAAAAGATGCTGCCATAACAGTGGATCTCCACCCTCGACATAGTTGAAGAAATGCGTGCCGATCAGGCGCTCCATCGGCAGAAAGATGCTCGCCATCATGACCGAAGGCATCGCGAAGATCACCATAAAAGAAGTGACCACCATCGACCATACAAAAAGGGGAACACGATTCAACGTCATGCCGGGCGCTCGCATCTTGAATGCCGTCACAATGATCTGAATCGCGGCAATCAGGGCTGAGATCTCCGTCATCGTGATCATCTGCGCCCAGATGTCGACTCTTTTTCCCGGCGAGTAAGCCGGACCTGCTAGAGGCACATAGCTGAACCATCCTGTATCTACGCCGATGTTCAGAGCAAATCCGGTATACAGGAACAGGCAGCCGCCTAAGTACACGTAATAGCCGTAGAGATTCAGGCGCGGGAACGCGACGTTTCGCGTACCGACCATCAGCGGCACGAAATAAAGCCCGAACGCGAGCATCACGGGTACGGCAAACAGAAACATCATCGTGCTGCCGTGAACCGAGAACACCTGGTTGTACAGATCCGGCTTCAATAAGTTGTTATCGGGTCGCGCCAATTGCAGGCGCATCATGAATGCCTCGACTCCGCCGAATGCAAAGAAGAGGAATGTCGTGACGATGTACTTCAGGGCGACCGACTTGTGATTCGTATCGGTAAGCCAGCCGTAGAAACCTGGTCGCGCGGTCCAGGTTCGTCGCAACGCTTCACGGCGGACCACGAAGTCTGCGGCTTCTTCCCGCTGGATTTGCTCGGTTGAGGGAATATCGCTCATTTGAGACTTTCCAGATATCCAAGCAGCGCGCTCAGTTCATCAGGCGCCAGAGGATTCGGAGGCATGCGAACCCCTTGCTTGATCGATTGAGGGTTCGATATCCAGCCCCCTAGCTGTCCACGTTCATTCGGCAGAGTACACGCTGCAATCGTCGCTCTACTCTTCAGGTGCGTGAGTTCCGGTCCCGTTCGAGCCGCGGCTTCCGTCCCTCGGATCGTGTGACACATCACGCAGGTGTGAGACAGGAACACCTGTTGGCCGCGGATCTGCTCCGGAGTTTGCGGCGCCACAGCTTCCTTTACCTGATTGCTATACCAGGCATCGAACTGCTCCTGACTTTCAGCTACAACCTCAAATGCCATATGGGCATGCTGCAGTCCGCAAAATTCCGCGCATTGGCCCCGATAAACTCCCGGCTTGTCCGCGCGCAAGACTAGAGAGGTCTGTTGGCCCGGAATGAGATCGCGTTTGCCATGAAGATTCGGTGCCCAGAAGCTATGAATGACGTCGGCTCCAGTGAGCACGACGGTCACAGGCTTGCCGACGGGCACGTGGATTTCGTTTGCCGTCGTGACGTACTGTTGCGGATCGGGATGAACATACTCGACGCGCCACCACCATTGATACCCGGTCACCTTGACGGTGATCCCATTCCTCGGGTCGAGATCGGAGGTTGCCTTGCCGACTGCCACACTCGCAGCCAAAAGCCCAAAAAGAATCAAGGTGGAAACTGCGACCCCTGCGACGATGTACTGCTCCAGCTTCGAATCCGTCAGCGGTGTGGGATCGGTGGCTTTACGCCGCTTCCACGCGCCCGCTAATAGGATGATCATCACAATCGCGTACACCGCGACTGACACCCACAGCATCACATCCCACAGCCAATGAATATGGGCCGATTGTGGGCCCGCAGGCCGCAGCGCGGACTGATCCGCAGCCATAAAGATGGCGAGCGGATGCATCATTGCTTCGGATGCTCCGGTTTGGTCATCGCCTCCGCCGGTCGGGCCTGCATACTGTCATTGCGGTTCGGGGCAATGTCGCTCTTTGCCAAACCGGACATAGATCGGACATAGGAGACAAGTTGCCAAATCTGATAACGGGGTATCTTGGCTCCGAACGAAGGCATCCCGTTTGGCCGTCCTTGGACGATCGTCTCGAAGATATTTGCGGGATCGGAACCATAGATCCACTTGTCATCCATGAGGGCCGGGCCCATTCCGCCGCCTCCGAGGAAATGGCATCCCTCGCAGTTGTAGGCCGAGTACAACCGTTTTCCTTCATTCAACGCATATGCGTTTTCGGAATACGGCGCCTTCGTCGCTGGTACAGGTGTCATCGGTCCCGGTTGCTGCGGCGTCATTCGAATCGAATCCACAGGTGCCGAAGCTGCGGTAGGCTCATCGAACCGCCGTTGTTCACGCTCGCATCCGCTTGCGAGCAACAGCATCATCAAGAGTGCCGGGTTAAGGAAGCGAAAAAACATACAACGTGCCTCCCTTAGTCGTGTAGTTCGGCAGGTCAGCCATGGGCTGCACGAAACCTAGTCCTGCGGTAGCATCGCGGGGATCGAAGCCGCCTGCAACGATCGCGCCCGCCCATCCCCCGACACCGGCGAGAATAGCGACGTATTGCTTGCCGTCGGGCCCTTTGTACGTAATCGGTTGACCAATGATCCCCGAGCCGAGTTTGTGTTGCCAAAGTAATTGGCCCGTCCGCGCGTGAATCGCCTTGAACCAGCCGTCCATTGTTCCGTAGAACGTTACGTCACCAGCGGTGGCAACCGTCCCGCTCCACACCGGAAATCTCTCTTTGATTTGAAAAACAGGCTTTGCCGCCACCGGGTCCCAGGCAGTGTATACACCGCGATTGCCACCCGGGCCCGCATACATCCGAACGTGGCTTCCGACGTAGGGCGTCCCTGCTATGTAGCTGACCTCTGTGCCCTCCGCGTCCTCGCACATGTTGTTATGCGGTATGTAGACGAGCCCTGTTTTCGGCGAGAATGCGGTAGGCTGCCAATCTTTTGCACCCGCGGCAAACGGGCAGATGTCACGCACGATTCGTCCGGTACCGGGCGCCTTCTCCGCGATGAATTGCAGGCGGCCGGTCTTCAAATCAACACCCCTGGTCGTGGTGATGTGAACGTAAGGCGTAGCCGAGAGAACCTCGCCCGTGAGTCGGTCCAGGATATACACATAGCCGTTCCGCTCGCACCGAACTAGTACCTTGCGCTTGTTCCCGTTCAGATCGAGATCGAGCAGGATCTGTTCATTGATTCCGTCCCAGTCGTGGACGTCATGCGGACTCCATTGATAGAACCATCTGGCCTCGCCGTTCTCGGGATTGCGCGCGAAAATACCGCAAGTCCACTTGTTGTCGCCAGGTCGAATATCCGGATTCCACGGCCCCGGATTCGCTGTGCCGTAGTAGATCAGGTTGGCTTCGGGATCGTAAGAGATCCAGCCCCATACTCCTCCGCCACCGATCTTCCATTGATCCGGAGGCCAGCTTTTCACACCGAGATCAGTTCCTCGATCCGCCGCGTAGAATGGCTTGAAATTGGGACCGATGAGGACATCTTTATCTGGACCGGTGCTATACGCCCGCCAGGAGATCTTCCCCGTGCCGGCATCCAACGCGGTTAGCCAGCCGCGCACTCCCATTTCTCCACCCGAGTTGCCCACCAGGACTTTGTCCTTTACGACGATCGGGGCCATCGTAATCGACTCGCCGTTAGTGAACTCGCCGAGCTTCGTCTTCCATATTTCCTTGCCCGTTGCTGCGTCCACAGCGACCGTATGGTCATCCAGCGTGTTGTAGTAAATCCGGCCGTTCCAATACGCGGCGCCTCGATTCACCACGTCACAGCAGGCAACCCCCTTTGCAGCTGGCGAGGCCTTGGGATCGTAACTCCACTTCAAGGTGCCGCCGTTCTTCAGGTCGAGAGCGTACAGCATGTTTGGGAACGGCGTGACGACATACATCGTGTCCCCAACCACAAGGGGCGCCGCCTCATGACCGTTCGTCGCTCCAGTCGAGAAAGACCACGCCTCCCTCAGGTTGGCCACGTTGCCGGTGTTGATCTGGTCGAGCGCGCTGTATCGAGTGTTGGCGTAGTCTTTCGCTGCCATCAGCCACTGGCCATCCTCTGACGCTGCCGGGACCGTGAGCTTCCCTTCGATACTGCCCGCCCCTGACGCCTCATGTTTACTCTGCGGTTGTTTGGAACAACTGATGAATGTTAGTGCGAGGATAAAAACTAAGTGGCCTTTAGCCATCTATGCTCCGGCATGAAGACTCCGGAGACACAACTCACGTTTCGATTTACTACCATTTTGTATTACCGTAATCACAATGGTTTAACTAAGCTTGAGTCGATAACTGCGGCCGGCCGTCAGACGCCTTCGTTCTTTGCCGAAACGGTATTCACCCGAAATACTGGGCCGGACGATTGCCTCCTGAGCGCGTCCATTCGTCCAGCTCAGATCGACTTGTAATGCCCCGCGAGTTCGCAATCCTTTGACATAACCATTCGGCCACATCTTTGGAAGCGCTGGAAGGAAATCGACGCCTTCCTCATGACTCTGGAGAAGCATCTCGGCTATTGCTGCCGTGCCACCGAAATTGCCATCGATTTGAAAGATCCAACCCTGCCCGGCAGGATGCGTGTCGAAGAGATTCGGTCCGGTGCTGTGCTTCATCAACATCATCAGCGATTCGTGGGCGCGGTCGCCCTCTCCAAGTCGGGCCCAGAAATTGATAGCCCAAGCCCGACTCCATCCCGTATAGGCGCCGCCTGCTTGCAGCCTGCGTTCCAGCGATATGCGCGCGGCCTCGGCAATTTTGGGAGTCTTGTTGCGAGTGACGCCGGCGCCCGGATAAAGGCCGTACATATGCGACATGTGTCGCTGCCCGGGTTCCTTCTCATCGAAATCTTTCGCCCACTCCTGAAGCTGACCGTGCTTGCCGATCCGGTATGCAGGCAAGCGCTTGCGTGCGTTTTCCAAACGATCCGAGAGTTCGCTATCAACACCAAGAGTCCTCGCAGCTTCCGAGCAATTCGAAAAAAGCTCCGAGATCAGCGCGATATCCATCGTGCAGCCCGCGCTGGTCTGAGCGGATTTGCCATCCGGCGTGAGAAAAACATTTTCCGTCGAAAAGGACGGACACGTCGTGAGTCTGCCATCTTTATCCTCGATCAGCCAGTCGAGACAAAACTCGGCCGCGCTCCTCATCGCTGGATACGCGCGAGTTCGAAGAAAAGCCTTGTCCTGGCTAAACAGAAAGTGCTCCCATAAATGCGCGCACAACCAGGGGGCGCTCATCTGCCAGTTCGCCCACGTCGGAGCGCCGCCGCCGTAATTGCCAACCGGAGCAGACTGACGCCACAAGTCGATGTTGTGATGGGAGACCCAGCCCGCCGCGCCGTAGTTCACTTCAGCGGTCTTGTGTCCGTTAGTGCTTACCTGCTCGATGAGATCGAATAACGGATGATGGCACTCGGCAAGGTTGCACGTCTCGGCCGGCCAATAATTCATCTGCGTATTGATATTCGCCGTATAGTTCGAACTCCACGGCGGACGAATCGATTCGTTCCAGATACCCTGCAAATTAGCCGCCTGCGTGCCCGGCCGCGAGCTGGCAATCAATAAGTACCGCCCGTACTGGAAATAAAGCGCATGCAGCGCGGCATGTTCCGGCGATCGCTTCAACCACTCGTCGGTTGGCAGATCGGACGGTATTCCGCCCAGATAAATGGACACACGCCGAAAGAGCTTCTGATGATCGGCAAGATGCCTTTCAAGAAGCTGTTTGTAGGAACGCGCCATCGCGGCAGAGACCTGCCGTTCGCAATCCCGCGCAATTTCCGCCTCAGACTTATCGGGCATCCGATCGAAGTCGCGGAACCCTGTCTGGCCGCCGATGAACAGCGTGACCAAATTTGCGTGTTCCACGCGCAATGCATCGCGGTCAGCCGAAACTTTGCCTCCATCCGCCTGCACCTTCAGCAGCGCCTCAAAGCGCATCCCCTTTCCTTCGGCCGGATCGTAGAGGACCGGATTATCGCTTCGCACATAGTTCGGATCGACATGCGATGGCGCCTTTCCCATCAATCGAATGCGTGCCTTTTGCAGATGCCTCTGCCCTCGATCGCACCGGGCTGGAAAGTGATGCCCTAAAGCTCAACTTGCCCGATTCCGAAGCCTCCAACCGAACGACAATCACCTGATCCACGGCTGAAATAAACACGTGGCGTGTGTAACGAACGCCACCCGCCCGATATGAAACGGAAGCCACCGCGCGATCCAGGTCCAGATCGCGCCGGTATTCCATCGGAGAACCTCGATCTTCGAAAGTCAGGTAAAGATCCGCGAGAGGAAGATAGGATTGGTTGTACGGCCCCTGCATTTTCTGACAAACCGCGTCCGCCGCAACGTAGTCCTCTTTCTCCAGTACCAACCTCCGAATCTCCGCAAGGTGTTTTTGGGCATCCGGATTATTCCACTCCTTGGGATAACCCGACCACAAAGTGTCCTCGTTGAGTTGAAGGCGATCCTTCTCGAGTCCACCGAACACCATCGCGCCGAGACGGCCGTTGCCAAGCGGGAGAGCATCCGTCCATTTGGCAGCCGGACGGTTATACCAGAGAATGAGCTGATTCGCAGTAGCGGGAGCTCCGGCAGCAGCAGCCGCGCTGATCGAGAGAAACTCGCGCCTGTTGACTCGAGCCATGTCCTAATCCAAATGAAAGACCTCCGGAATTGGGCGCATTTGTTCGTCGGCGGCCAACCCGGCATCGCTCTCGAAGAACTCCTTCATCTGTCCCTGCCACCGCCGATTTACATCCGTTTTCCCCATCTCTGAGAGAGCGCGCTCGAAATCAGAAGTCTCCAGGTAACCGATCAACAACCCGTCATCTCGAAGAAAGAGCGAATAATTGCTCCATCCCGCCTTACGGAGGGCTTCCTGCATCTCCGGCCAAACCGTCGCATGGCGAGTCCTGTATTCTTCGAGACGATGTTTCTTCACCTGCAGGCAAAAACAAATGCGTTTGTCCATAGCGGCGCCGATGACAGTGTAGCAGCGAGCGTCGAGGCGCGAATTCTCCCCATTTGGCGCCAATTTCTCGGCATCCTTCGGGGTCAACGGTATCATCGTATAGGCAGTACTAAAGCGTTTTATACTCCGAAGTGATTACCCAAGACAGTTATTTGCCGACGATTCAACAACTTGCGTTTGGATTTACGTTCGAGGACCTGTACCGGCGCGACTCTCTCGTCAAGCTGGATGCCGAATTTCTGCGTCAACTCGCGCGCGCAAACCCCGATTTGTACTCCCGGCTACTTGCTGCTCGACAGAATCCCGAAGGACTGGAGCGTAAGCAGCATTCCGAATTGCTGATCGCATTGTCGCCCTATCTCGAAGATTTCTTAGGCGAGCTCTTCAGAATCAGCGCCGAACTTCGCGAGTTGCAGCACCGGCATCATGTATTAGGCCCTCTCTTCTCGCTGAAACGGCGTTTCGTTTTCAAAAAGGCCGCCAGCGGAATGACTGCCGAAAAGGCTGCCGCCCTCGATGGCCTCGCTCTTGCCCGTAAGCTGGAAACAGTTTTCGGCGAGCCCCTGACCGAGCAGGCCTTCGTCGACCACATTTCGCGCTGGCTGGACGAAGAATCCGCGCACGCGGAGCATCTGCAGATTGCAGCCCAATATGCCGCATGGGCGGCGCTTTCGCCCGCAGGCCGTGAACGCCACCGGAACGATCCGTTATTCCGGTTGCCGCATAAGCTCGATCCCCTGCACCTGATTCATGTCGAGAGCGTTCCTCTCGATGGCGCATCCGCTTTCCGGCTGCACCCATCCCACTGGCGCGAGCGTGAAGGCTTTGGGTTGACCGATCCCGGCGCCAATCTCTCCGGCGCGATGGATCAGGCAACGTATTGCATCAAATGCCATAACCAGGGCAAAGACTCTTGCTCCACTGGCATGCGGGAAAAGACCGGAGAGTTCAAGAAGAGCGTCTTCGGCGTCACTCTGAACGGCTGCCCGCTCGACGAGAAAATCTCCGAGATGCACGTTGCCAAGCAGGAAGGCAATCCGATCGGCGCCCTCGCAATCGCCGTCGTCGACAATCCGATGTGCGCTGGAACCGGACATCGCATCTGCAACGACTGCATGAAGTCCTGCATTTACCAGAAGCAGGAACCGGTCGACATCCCCCAGGCGGAGACCCGTACCCTCAAGGACGTTCTCGAGCTTCCATGGGGCTTCGAAATTTATAGCCTCCTGACGCGCTGGAATCCCCTCAACATTGAGCGGCCCTTCCCCAAACCCGCTACCGGCTATCACGTTCTGGTCGTGGGCCTCGGACCGGCAGGATTCACCCTGGCGCATCACTTGATGAACGACGGCCACACTGTCGTCGGCATCGACGGCCTTAAGATTGAGCCGCTACCCAAAGAGATCTCAGGCGTCACCCCCGTCGGCGAGCGCGTTCCGTTCAAGCCGATTCGCGATATCTCGGAAATCTACGAATCTCTGGACGATCGTGTCATGGCCGGGTTCGGCGGTGTCGCCGAATACGGCATCACTGTCCGGTGGAACAAGAACTTCCTCAAAGTAATCCGATTGCTCTAGAGCGTCGCAGAGAGTTCGCAATGTTCGGTGGCGTTCGATTCGGCGGCACTTTAACCATCGACAGCGCCTTTGCGCGCGGCTTCGATCACATTGCGATGTGCATGGGCGCGGGCCGGCCGACTGTCATCCCAATGAAAAACGGCCTCGCTCGCGGAGTCCGTCAAGCCTCCGATTTCCTTATGGCTCTGCAGCTTACAGGAGCCGCGAAGACCGATTCGATCGCGAACTTGCAGGTTCGTATGCCGGTTGTCGTGATCGGCGGCGGACTGACTGCGATCGACACCGCGACCGAGTCCCTTGCCTATTACGCCGTCCAGGTCGAGAAGTTCCTCGTGCGCTACGAAACCCTGGCCGCCGAACGCGGGGAACAAGCCGTCCGGGACAGTTGGACGCCGGAAGAGCGTGCGACCGGCCTCGAGTTCATTGCCCATGGCCGCGCAATTCGCGCCGAAAGACTGCCGCCGCCCGCGATGGCCGTCCGGTAAACCTGATTCCACTTTTGAACTCCTGGGGCGGATCCACCGTAGCCTATCGCCGGCGCCTCATCGATTCCCCAAGCTACACGCTGAACCACGAAGAAGTCGCTCACGCCCTGGCCGAAGGCGTGCAGTTTGCCGAATGCCTGTCGCCGGAATCCGTGGAAGTCGACGCGTACGGGCATGCCGAGTCGATTACGTTCTCCCAATTGCGGTTCGATGCCGAAAGCGGCAAGCTGGTCCCGACCGGGCAGACCGCAACCTTGCCGGCTCGCAGCATTCTCGTGGCTGCCGGAACCCAACCGAACACCGTGTTGGCCCGCGAGGACGAGCACAACGTGGTCCTCGATGGCCGTCATTTCCAGGCGGTAGACGAAGAGGGCAATCCGGTAAAGCCCGAGCGGGTCGCTAAACCCAGCGAAACGCGCGTGCTGATGTCGGTTCGGCCGGATGGAAAGGCGATCAGTTTCTTCGGCGATCTCCACCCCTCCTTCTCAGGAAACGTCGTAAAGGCTATGGGCAGCGCCAAGCGTGGATATCCCGGTGGTTTCCGGATTCTGCCAAGTCCAGCCCGCAACCAGGGAGGATCTCGCCGAGTGCTTGACTTCCGAGCTGCGGGCGACCGTGCACGAAGTCGTGCGTTTAACACCGAATATCGTAGAAGTGGTGGTCAAGGCGCCCCATGGCCGCTCGGGCGTTTGAGCCGGGCCAGTTCTATCGTCTGCAGAACTTCGAAACTCTCGCTCTCCGGACGCCGGACACGACTCTTGCCATGGAGGGCTTGGCCTTGACCGGCGCCTCTGTCGATCGCGAGCGCGGTTTGTTATCCACGATCGTACTCGAAATGGGCGGCTCGTCCGATCTGTGCGCGTTTCTAAAACCGGGCGAACCCGTAATCCTGATGGGTCCACCGGAACACCGACCGAGACCCCCTCGGGGAGACGGCGCTGCTGGTTGGAGGCGGCCTCGGCAACGCGGTGCTGTTCTCGATCGGCCAGACGCTGCGTGCAAGCGGGTCCCGTGTGATCTATTTCGCAGGCTACAAGAAAATCATCGACCGCTACAAAGTGGAAGAGATCGAAGCGGCGGCAGATGTGGTCGTCTGGTGCTGCGATGAAGCGCCCGGATTTACTCCGGACCGCGTCCAGGACCGCGCATTTGTCGGCAACATCGTTCAGGCGATGCTCGCCTATGCCTCGGGCGAACTCGGGGAGGTGACGGTTCCTTTCCGCGAAGTGGACCGTGTAATCGCAATCGGCTCCGACGGCATGATGAATGCCGTCAGCCAAGGCCCGCCATGGCGTACTGGAGCCCTATCTCAAGCGCAAGCATCACGCCATCGGCAGCATCAACTCGCCGATGCAATGCATGATGAAGGAGATCTGCGCTCAGTGCCTGCAGGTTCACAAGGATCCCGAGACCGGACTTGAGCAGGTCGTGTTCTCCTGCGCCAATCAGGACCAATCTCTTGACCGCGTGGACTTCAATAATCTTCGTGCGCGCCTGACCCAGAATGGCGTGCAGGAGAAACTCACGAAGTTGTGGATTGACAGGACCTTGCGTCGTATCGGTGTGCGCGGCGATGCGTCCGCCGCGACAAGCAACCCAAGTACCGTACTTCCTGCCTAGTCCGGTACGACTAGACCAGCTCAGGCTATTGTCCTCAACAGGATGGCGCAGTTATTCTTTACCCTGCACCAGATGCCTGAGCTTGTAACATTGAGACACGTCGCCGACCTGATAGTTGACCGAGTACTGGCCGAAACCAAGACACTGCCGAGCTTACGTGTGGCTTTAGAAAACGCCTATCCTTTCGCCGAGCACCCTGACGGCCGCAGGATTTGGATCGATTCCCTGCGCAGGCACGCGCTTGAGTTCCCGCCGATCAGAGTCAGATAAAATTTTAAAAGAAACACTCGGCCGGTCCGATGAGTCTATTGTGAACGAACATAAAGCGAAAACTGGCAGGACCACGATGGGCATCGCGGTCCTCTATTTTTTCAAAGCTCGTGCCACGATGCTATGATCAAGTCCCACGCTCAGCGTGCGACGGTTGCGCCACCCGCGATATCATTAAACCCATGAAGAGTCTGCTGCGTTCTGTCTTTCGTGACTGCATTGGCAGCATCAACGGCATCTGAGACGATAGAAGCATTCGGACAAAAGTGGGCTGTGCCCATCGCCGCGGATTGGGCAGTCGAGGAAGGCATCCTCCACCTGAAAGTTCCGCGACCGCAGGAGCACCCCAGGCGGCCCAAACAGTTCGCGCTTGCGGAGACACCGGACTGGCAAACCGTCACACTATCCGTTGAGGCCAAATCCCCAGAAGGAAATCTGATCCTCGTCTACGCGTACCGCGACGAATCGCATTTCAACTACGCGCATCTATCCACGGATGAGGCTACGAAGCAACCCGTCCACAACGGCATCTTTCACGTCTACGGGGGAGATCGCGTCCGGATAAGCACGGAGAAGGGGCCCGCGGCACTCCCTGCTAAAGATCAATGGGTGAAGATTCAACTGACACACGACGCCTCCACCGGAATTGTCGGGGTCACGATTAATGGAAAGGCGTGGCGAGCCTTTGAAGCAGTCGATCTAAGCCTCGGAGCTGGAAAAGTCGGTATCGGGTCATTCTTCAACACCGCTGACTTCCGCAACCTGAAAATTACGGGTACTCCCGCGAAATAACCCGTCTAGCGCTGGTCGAACTCCCAGGCAGTCCGAACGATGTCTCGGATATCCGTGTATTTCGGTTTCCAACCCAGTGTTCGTTGGAGCTTATCCGAGTTTGCTACCAATTCCGGAGGATCGCCTGCGCGCCGAGGGCCCGCTTTATAGGGGATCTTCTTGCCTACCACTTCCTCGACCGCTTGCATTACCTCTCGCACGGATTTGCCCGTGCCAGTACCTGCGTTGAACTTGTTTGATGACCCGCCTTTGAGCAGCGACTCGACGGCAAGGATATGAGCCTCGGCCAGATCGCTTACATGGACATAGTCGCGAATACAGGTACCATCCGGAGTTGGATAATCTTCTCCGAACACCGTTACCGGATTTCCCGTCTTGATCGCGCGAAACAGCAGCGGTATCAGGTGGGTTTCCGGATCATGCTCCTCGCCCAGGCCGGAACCCGGCTCAGCACCGCAAGCATTGAAGTAGCGCAGGCAAACGCTCCTTACACTGCGGTATTCATCCAGCCAGCCGAGAATTTTCTCCACCATGACTTTCGACTCGCCATAGGGGCTTAGTGGGGCATAGGGATCGTCTTCCACAATCGGGACTCGTTTCGGTGTTCCATAAACCGCAGCAGTGGAGGAGAAAACCAGCTTATTGACCCCGGCGCGCTCCATCGCGGTGAACAGGGAGATCGAACCGCTGACGTTGTTCGTAAAATACAGTTCGGGCTTCTGCGTGGATTCGCCGACGGCAATGTAGGCTGCAAAGTGAATCACAGCTCCGAACCGTTCACGCTTCATCAGGTCGGATAAAGCATCTGTCTCAAGTAAATTCAGCTTGTGAAACTTCGCCCGTTTCACGTTGTGCTCCTGCCCGCGAGACAAATCGTCCACCACCGTGACGTCGTATCCGCGCGTGGCCAACAAATGAGCAGTATGCGATCCGATATACCCGGCTCCGCCGGTGACCAGAAGTTTCATAAGGGGTTACTGTTTAGAGTACCGGGCGGCATTCAACGTTTCGAAGAGATTAACGGAGTCGCCATGCGTGAGCATGCGACAGCAATCCCGGTAATTCGATAGCAAACTGAGCCCGGACCGAAGTGCTTCAGCGCAAGCTCGCTTTAGCGCAAGTGGAGGTTTCTCATACTCAGGATGGCGATTCACGCCGATACAATACTTTTCTTCAAAACCATCAACTCTAATGACGCCATCATCTTACAAACAATTAAATCAGTCTTGCTTAGAGTAAAACCACCGTATTCCCAAAATCCCTCCGTATACTCAAGCCAAGGAGATTGGCTGGATGTTTAGCGATACCAAGCCGCCGCGTAGAAAACGAAAATCGGCGGAGAACAAGGCAAATGAGATCTTGACGAGGCTCGGCGGGAAAGTGATTGGACAGCCGCAGGCATTGTCTGCGATCGTGCCTTACGTGCACATGTACCAGGCCGGCTTGTCGCCGGAAGGCAGACCTGTCGGGGTGTTCCTCTTACTCGGTCCCACCGGAACCGGCAAAACTCGAACCGTGGAAGCGCTCGCCGAAGTACTGCACGGCAGCCGCAAACATATGGTTCGCGTCGATTGCGGCGAGTATCAACTCGACCATGAAGTCGCCAAACTGATCGGCGCGCCTCCGGGTTACCTCGGACACCGGGAAACACATCCCATCCTTACCCAGGCCAAACTCGCCGCAGTCACCAGCGAGCGGAGCAGCCTTTCGATCGTCCTCTTCGACGAGATCGAAAAGGCTGCGCCTTCCCTGAACCGGCTCCTGTTAGGCGTCCTCGATAAGGCGACTCTCCGCCTGGGCGATAACAACGTCGTCAATTTCGAGCGCACTCTCATCTTCCTTACCAGCAATCTCGGCGCGCACGGAATGATGAAGGAATTCAGTCCATCCTTCGGCTTCGCAGCCGATCCCGATCGGACACCTCTTACTGCGCGTCTCGAAAACATCGCCATGGGCGCCGTACGGCGAGCCTTCTCGCCGGAATTCATTAACCGGATCGACGCTTCGATTACGTATCAGCCGCTGTCGACAGAGACACTGGCGGCAATTCTCGGACAGCAGCTCAGCGAGCTGCAAACTCACATCGAAACTCGACTGGGATCGCGCGGTTTCCGGCTCGTGGTAACCGAAAAGAGCCGGGATTATCTGCTCCGGGAAGGAGCCAGCACCGAGTATGGCGCGCGCGAGCTCAAACGGGCTGTCCATCAGAAGCTCACGCAACCTTTGGCCGAAATGGTCGTGCAGGGCCGTGTACGCGCGGGTGGCGCTGTGCGAGTTGACTTCGATGAGAAAGCCGGCTGTCTCAAACTTAAGGCTGCGTAGCCGCCAATCGGAACTCGGCAGTTTCGACGAAGCTCCGGTTGTCAGCGAAGAAGAGTTCCAAACGGAAACGAATCTCCGATCCCAAATGCGGATAGAGCGCCGTTCCGTTCCGTAACTCGGCGAACCCTAGCTTGACCTGCTTGCTGTTTTCCCCTTCCGTCACGGTCAAGAGACCGTACAAGGCGGCTTGAATCGGTATTGCGTCACGGTCCCACTTCACTATCACACTGTTGTCAGTCAGCGAGACCCGCAGCTGGATGGCGTAAAGATCAAGCCGCGTTGCCGTGCTGCCGGCAGTGCCGGACGCAGCCGACGGGATAAAGGCCTTTCTTGCCTGCGCGTTTCCATACTCGAAGCCGCAGGCTCCACCGAAACTCAGCAGCGCGATACCGAACGCCGTCCAGGCTAATCGTCTCCCCCAGGGGGACGCTTCCTGCGGCGCGAACATCGGCCGCTCGCGCGGAGTAGTCCCGGGAGACGGAATTGGCGGCCGCGGCGCCGGAGGTTTGAGAGGAGGTGCAGGCTTGGGTTGAGGCGCGGGGGCAGACGTGGGCGGCACGGCTATGGGGGATGGCTTCCGCGTCGTATCCCGTTGGGAAAGCTCTGCAGATTTCTGATCACCTTGCTTCCCGGCTTCCGAAAAGGAGAATTCGACCTGACACCGATCTGTTGCAAGCACCCCTTTTTCCTGTAAAAAGAACCCGGCCGTCGCTGCGCGTGTCGCGAATGGCTTGATGAGCAACGCGATATCGAGCGGATCCCTGAAAAACTCCCGGAACAGCTCGGAATCGGCGGTATCCAGAGAGAATCCTTCACGCGTATGGCTTCGGAAATAGCCCACTGCGTACACTTCGCGCTCCAGTGAAGGTTGCCATCGTCCTACGGCAGCCTGAAACTTCTGCTTATCGGTTGCGGACAGCACGTACGACGGACCGGAGGCGTACTCGCACGGGACCGCCTCAAAATCTTGAATATGTAGAACTACAGGCTGCGACTTGCGGTCGATCGTCCCGATCAACAAACCGCCCGTCTCGGTTCCCCGCCGCCTCGTTACGCCGAACCCACGCATCACATCGATGTTCAGGCGCTGCACAACATCATGATCCAAACGAATCACGATCGACTTGCCGGGAGGTGTCCAGCTTAGAAATGTGTTCACCGGTTCGACGGGCACTGCTCCATCATGGTAACGTGAGCGGAACCCTATTCCTCGTCGCGACTCCCATCGGCAACCTCGAAGACATCACATTCCGTGCCGTGCGAATTTTGAAGGAAGTGGACCTGATCGCGTGCGAGGACACGCGTCACACCCGCCGTCTACTCGATCATTATGGCGTCGATAAGCCCACCATCAGCTACCACGAACACAATGAGAGAGAACGAGTGGAATCACTGATACATCGGCTCGAAGAAGGAATGAGTATCGCCGTTGTTTCGGACGCCGGCACACCGCTTATCTCCGACCCGGGATACCGGCTTGTAAGGGCCGCAGCAGATGCCGGCATCCGCATCGTGCCGGTTCCGGGACCGTCCGCAATTCTGGCCGCCCTGACTGCATCCGGCCTGCCGACAGACTCGTTCTTCTTCGGTGGCTTCGTTTCGCAAAAACAGGCCGCCCGCCGCAAGATGCTGGAATCCTTGACCACGCTGGATTGTACGCTGGTCTTTTACGAGGCGCCGCACCGAATCTTGGAGACCCTCCAGGACATAGCGGAAATTTACGGTGGCCGCGAAATCGTATTAACTCGGGAGCTGACGAAGCTTCACGAGGAGTTTCTCCGCGGCACTGCATTGGCTTTGTTTCGTATTTTGCAGGAACGTGAGTCCGTCAAAGGTGAGATCACCTTGATCATCGGGAAGCCAGTCGCTAAGACGGATGAACGGCCCCTCCGCGAGGCTTTCGACGCCTACCTCGCCCAGGGCTTCTCCCGAATGGACGCGATCAAGGCCGTGGCGAGAGACCGTGGTGTGTCAAAGCGCGAGATTTACTCCGCGCTCGAATGCTAGGATTACTCCAGTGATCGGCGTGCGCAGATTCGTCGCGATTCTCTGCCTTGCGGCCATTCTGGTCTTGGCATGGAACCCCGCGACCTTCGGACTCCTCTGCGCCGTGCTGCTCCCGGTCGGCATCTGGATTGGCTTCGTTTCGTCCTACAGCGTCCGCCCGCGGCCGGCATCCCCGCGAACCCGGCATCTCGCGGCGCTCGCGGTGACCACACCGCGCGCTCCTCCCGTTCTGTAGTCCCACACCCTGACTACACAAAAAATCTGGAGGGCACATGTCGAA
Organism: Bryobacteraceae bacterium; assembly: GCA_963833675.1. GTDB lineage: Bacteria > Acidobacteriota > Terriglobia > Bryobacterales > Bryobacteraceae > DASQDN01. Next base: position 52,703 of record CAWHYW010000043.1, read on the forward strand.
GAAGCAAACTCTTCGTAAAGTGGTCTTGTGCGTCTCCCTCATCTTCGGCGCCATGATCGGAATACCGATGCGGGCCGACCGTATAGAGGAGACGCTCAAGGCAATGAACGCAATCAAAGTCGAACAAGTCGTTCAGCAGGAGAACGACTCCGATAAACCTTAATCGCCAACCGGCACGGGCGCCCGCGCAACCAGTTCCTGCAAGGATCGGGTGTAAGGGGGCCGCGCCACACCGCGCTCGGTGATGATTCCGCTGACATAGCGGTTCGGCGTCACGTCAAACGCGGGATTCTTGACGGAAATTCCTGCCGGCGCAAGATGGACCCCACCGATGTGCGTCACCTCGTCGGCTGGTCGCTCTTCGATCGGGATCTTATCGCCCGAGTCGAGCGTTAAATCGAGAGTCGAGATAGGCGCGGCAACGTAGAAAGGGACGTCGTTCTCTTTGGCCAGAACCGCCACCGAATATGTTCCGATTTTGTTGGCGACATCGCCGTTCGCCGCAATCCGATCGGCTCCCACGACCACGCAACCGATCCGGCCGGACTTGAGAAAGTGCCCGGCCATATTGTCGGTAATCAACGTTGCCGAGATCCCATCCTGTTGTAATTCCCAAACGGTCAATCGCGAACCTTGCAGGAAGGGCCGCGTCTCGTCGGCGAAAACATCGATACGTTTTCCCGCTTCAACCGCTGCGCGAATCACACCGAGTGCTGTGCCGAAACCCGCGGTCGCTAGTGCTCCAGCGTTGCAATGCGTCAATACCGTCTTGCCATCCGGCACAAGGTCGGCTCCATTTCGGCCAATGGCCTGATTTATGGCGATGTCTTCCAAATAAATCTGCTTGGCCTCGCGAATCAGGATCGGTCGAATCTCCTCGACGGGCTTGTCCTTCACCTGCAGGTACAGCTTCTTCATCCGATCGATGGCCCAAAAAAGATTCACTGCGGTAGGCCGGGTTTGGGCGAGGGTCGTGCAAATCAAATCGAAATCGGCATGAAGATCGTCCGATTCCTTCGCGCCGATCGCGATGCCCATTGCAGCGGCAACGCCGATTGCCGGAGCTCCTCGAATGATCATGGACCGGATCGCCTTGGCCACTTCTTTGTAGTCTTTGCAGGTGACGAACACCTCCTCACGAGGCAGGCGTGTCTGGTCGATCATCACCACGCCGTCATCGGTCCACTGAATCGTTTCCACCATGAATTTACAGTGCTGTCCTTCCGACTAAGAATCCGGCCACGAACACGCCGTTATATACCGCATGCATCACCGAGGAAGCGCCGGTCGAGCCGGTCCGCATCCGCCACCATCCGAAAGCTGATCCTGCTGCCGCAATCATCAGCAGATGCCTCCATGACCACGCGTATTGAGGACCGTGCAGCAAAGCGAAGGGAACCGCGCCGATTAGAATACCCGGTATCGGTCCTAGTGATCGCGTCGCCGACTGCTGCAATAACCCTCGGAAAAAGATTTCCTCAACCACCGGTCCGATCGAGATCGCAAACAACGCGATCCACGGCGCCGAGCTCGGATCGTCCATCAGATCCTGCATCGGATTCTGCAACTGAGGAGTCCGCATTGCAGCCGCGATCAGCAATACCCCGATTGCAACGGCAAATCCCATCCACAGCGATGGCCCGAGATAACGCGCCGGCACGTGCAACCGCATTGCCGCCAACAAGGATCTGTCGTACTTCCAACGGAACAGCAACGCAAGCGGAACCAGCATTGCGGCCTGTCCAATGAACTGCGGAATCATCAGCAGAAGCGCCTTATTGTGCGTCAAGGACTTCATCAACCATGCCACCAGCCAAAAGACGGCAATGAAGGTGGGAAGCCCGAGACTCAGGAACAGCAGCAGGTCCGTCCAGGACCAGAACGTGTCCTGCCGCGCGTCGTCCATCAGGCCTCACACTCGACAAGGATCGCTGCGAGCAACGGAACAAGGATCTCGTGGTGACCGGTAATGGAATATCCTTTGCCGCCGGACTGCGCATGCGGTCGTTCCACCACATTCACCTTGGGCCGGTAATGCTGCAGGAAATCCAGGTTGACCGTCGTGAAATTCCCGAGTGGATAACCGAGATTACGAGCCATGGAAATCGCTTTGAGGAATACCTCCGGCATCACCACCGCCGATCCAAGATTCACGTACACGCCGCCGTCGTGCAATCCCGTAACGATACTCGTAAACAGCCGGAAATCGCGATGCGATGTCGAACCGATAGCCGCGCCCTCCGCCGCCGGATGCGTATGCGGCGTATCGGTGCCGATCGCTACATGCACCGTTACGGGAATTCCCGCGTGCCAGGCCCCTAACACCAGACTCTGCTCGATCCGCTCCTGCGGAGCCAGTCGGGACAAACGCAGCCCCAACGCTTCGCCCATGCCGAGCCCGACCTTATCCCCTTCGCTAATCGCAACGTTCATCTCTCGGCCGGTTTCTTCAGCGGAACCGAATCGACCGTCCGGCAAGACAGCTTCAACGTCCTCGCTTGTCCAGCCTGCAATCGCAATCTCGAAATCGTGAATCGCTGCCGAACCGTTCATCGCGAATGCTGTTGCATAACCGCGCTTCATTAAGTCGAGCAGTACTGGCGCGAGACCGCACTTGATGACATGTCCGCCCATACCCCAGATGATCTGCTTGCCTGTCTGCTTGGCATGAATCAACGCTTCGGTTACGCTCCGCAGCGAATCCGCCGCCAGCAATCTCGGCATTGCGTCGAGCATTCCGGGAACGCCGGCGCCTTTCTCATAAGGCTTTGCAAAATGCTCCAGACGGACCTTGCCCCCACGATCGTGGATCGAGACCGTCTTCAATCCGCCGAAATCGAGCGGCTGAATTCGATACTTACTCAAGCGACCTTCCCGTTGCGCATTACTTTCCCCAGCGCTGCAGCCGTATAGCTCCTGCGATTGCGAAGCACCTGCTCCGGCGTGCCGCACACGACAATCTCGCCGCCGCCTTCGCCGCCTTCCGGGCCTAAGTCAATGATCCAATCGGCCGTCTTGATCACGTCTAGGTGATGTTCGATAACAAGTACCGTGTTTCCCATATCGACAAGCTTGTGGAGCACGTCTAGCAATCGTCGAACATCTTCGAAGTGCAGTCCTGTCGTCGGCTCATCGAGGATGTAGAACGTCCGCCCGGTTTGCCTCCGGCTCAGTTCTTTTGCGAGTTTGATGCGTTGCGCTTCACCGCCCGACAGCGTCGTAGCCGATTGGCCGAGGTGAATGTAGCCCAGACCCACGTCGTACAGTGTGCGGATCTTCGCTTGAATCTGCGGCAGATTCTCGAGTATGCTCAGCGCTTCTTCGACCGTAGCTCCCAGCAGATCTGCGATTGAGTAGTTCTTGTATTTCACCTGCAGCGTTTCCTGGTTGTAGCGCTTGCCGCGGCATACATCGCAAGTGACATACACATCGGGCAGGAAGTTCATCTCGATGCGCTTCATGCCGTCGCCCTGACAAGCCTCGCACCGGCCGCCCTTCACGTTGAAGCTGAAGCGGCCCGGCTTGTAACCGCGCTCGCGCGACTCAGGCAGCATCGCGTAGAGATCTCGAATCGGTGTGAACACCCCTGTGTACGTTGCCGGATTCGACCGTGGCGTGCGGCCGATGGGAGCCTGATCGATCTCAATGACTTTATCGATGTGCTCCAATCCCGTAATGTCGTCGTGCGCTCCAGGCTTTGTACGTGACCCGTAGACATGTTGGGCCAGAGCGCGATAGAGAATATCGTTCACCAGTGTCGATTTCCCGCTGCCGGAAACGCCCGTGATCACGATGAATTTGCCAAGCGGAAACTCGACGTCGATGTTCTTCAGATTGTGCTCGCGAGCGCCGCGCACAACGATCTTCTCGCTGTTCCCGCGCCGCCTTGCGGAAGGCCCTTCGATCGACAATCTCGCCGGACAAGATACTGGCCGGTTAGGGAATCCGGTTGCTTCTGAATTTGCGCCGGCGTCCCCGCGCCGACCAAACCTCCGCCCAGACGTCCCGCGCCCGGCCCGAGGTCGATGACATAATCGGCCTGCAGAATCGTGTCTGCATCGTGCTCGACCACAAGCACCGTGTTTCCCAGATCGCGAAGCCGGCTGAGGGTTGCGAGCAATCGGTCGTTATCGCGCGGATGCAATCCGATGGACGGCTCGTCCAGGACGTACAAAACTCCCCGCAGCTTCGAACCAATCTGTGTCGCAAGCCGGATTCGCTGCGCCTCCCCACCCGAGAGCGTTGCCGATCCCCGGCTAAGGCTCAGATAATCCAAACCTACAGCCGCAAGGTATTCGAGGCGATGTCGAACTTCATCCAGGACACGAGCAGCGATCTGTTCTTCACGTTCGGTGAGCGCCCACCCGCTTACGTTCCGAAGCGCCCGCGCCACTGGCATGCCGGTCAACTCGGCTATGCCGACGCCCTTCACCTTTACGGCAAGGCTGGTCGGTTTCAGTCGCTGGCCGCAGCAGAAGCCGGGCACTCGATGGGAGCCATGTACTCCATCAGCCATTCACGCCCCGAGTCGCTCGAAGCTTCGAATCGATCCTTCAGCAGGTTCAGAATTCCGGAGAAGCCGCTTCCGCCGTGCAGAAGCAAGTTCTGTGTTCTTTTCGGGAGTTGCTCGAAGGGTACCGTCAGATCGAGTCCCATGCGAGCCGCTGCCTGGCTGATCTGCTCCAGCATTGAGACTGCGGATGCGCCTACGCCGAGCGCTCCATCCAGCAGCGGCTTCGAAGGATCACAGATCACCTTCGCCGCATCGAAACTCCATGTGCTCCCGAGACCCATGCAGGCCTCGCAGGCTCCGTAGGGGCTGTTGAACGAGAAGGATCTCGGCTCCAGTTGCGGCACACTGCGTCCACAGTTTGGACACGCCAGCTTCTGTGAGTACAGCCTCTCGTTCCCGTCAACGACCGAAACGATTACCAGTCCATCAGTAAGCTTCGTCGCGGTCTGAATCGACGCTTCCAGCCGCTTCTCGACACCGGGCTTCAGAACAAGGCGATCGACAACGATGTCAATCGTGTGATTCTTCCGCTTATCGAGCGAAATCTCCTCGTCGAGTGACCGCAATTCCCCATCGATGCGCGCGCGAACAAAGCCTTGCCGCGCCCACTTCTCGAGTTCCTTCTTGTATTCGCCCTTTCGGCCGCGCACGACGGGAGCGAGAATCATCACCCGCTCATCCTTCAGTCCTATGACCTGCTGCAGGATCTGCTCTGCACTTTGCCGTGAGATCTCGAAGCCGCAATCGGGACAATGCGGCACTCCGATTGATGAATAGAGCAGCCGAAGATAATCGTAGATTTCGGTGACCGTACCGACTGTTGATCTGGGACTGCGGCTCGTTGTCTTCTGCTCGATTGAAATCGCTGGACTCAATCCGTCGATGGAATCGACATCAGGGCGCTCCATCTGGTCCAGGAATTGTCGCGCATACGGTGAAAGCGTCTCCACGTAGCGGCGCTGCCCTTCCGCGTAAATCGTGTCGAACGCAAGAGACGATTTCCCGACCCGCTAAGACCTGTAATAACGGTGAACGTATTGCGCGGAATCTCGACGTCGATATTCTTCAGGTTGTGCTGACGTGCGCCATGCACGCTGATGCGGGTGAGCATGGAAGCTTATTTGCCGGAATCAGGCCGATCTTCCATTGTCGCAGACGGCCTGGCGCCGGAAGCTCTTCGCGCATCTTCGAACTTCCGGCGCGCCCATTCGAGCACGCGTTTGATTCGCGGAGAATGCTCCGAAAGGATCACCAGGCCAGGAATAATGAATACCCAGCCCGGCATCACCGGAAGGATCAATCCGACGATGCCGATCAGAATCAGGCCCACACCTGCGGTGATTCGCCAGACCTTCCTCAAGCCGGTGCCCATCCTCGAAAATTTATATTTACGTTTGTTTGCAACACAAACCTACACAATAGATGAATTTCCTGCAAAACCAGATTCGACAATGAAGTTAGATGAAAACCACACGACAACTCCAAAAGATTTATGAACAGCAGATCGCCGTTCCGGTGCAGTCCGCACTCATGGCCGGCGCCGAATCGGGACTTCCACGGACTTAGTTGTGTCTGAATCGGCAAATTTCAGCACCAGCGGCCCCGTCTTGGGAGTGATGGAGATGCCTCCCGTTTCCGGAATCGTTGTGGCTTGATTGGCGATAACCGATCCGCTTAGGGTCGCGCCGTTCGTAGAAACCGCGATGGCCCCATTCTGGGTGGAGGTCACGCGGATTCGGACAAGATCGCCGGGCGTGAATTCATGGTCGGGTGGTACGACGCGAAACTCCCCGTCTGGGCCCTTCAGCAGCAACTCGTATCGAAGCGGAGGCGTCTCTTCCGAGGCAGCTGCCTTGAAACGCGCCATAGCGCTGGAAGGAACGCCCCCTACGATGCCGCCTACTACCCCACCCGCAACAGCGTCTCGGGAGGCCTCCTTTGCGGCGGGCGGGGGCGGCGCCGGCGGCGCAGAAATCGAATTCCGCGCTTCCTGCTTAGGTTTCACCGCCTTCCTAGCTTGTTGCGGCGCAGGTTTCGATTGCGGTTGGAGGACCGGCGGTGGTGGAGGCGCTTCCAGAGCGGACGGGCGGTGGACTTTGGCGACCTGTTCCGGCTTCTGTTCAAGCTCCTGCCGGGTGGTTTTGAATCCAATGATCGCGAGGAGAACTGCTGCGGTCGCAACCAGCGCTTTCGCTTTCGGCCGGTCGAACCATTCCCGGAACGCCACCGCAAAGCTGAACCGGGGCTCCTCGGTCGCGCGAAGCAGTTGCGCTCGGACAGCGCCATCGTCGAGGAGTTCCTTCAAAGCCTGCTCATCGGCGAGCGCGGCAAACAGCTCATTATCGTGAAGCGCAGCGTCATAAAGAAGTTGCTTCTCCGCATCCGTGAGTGTGCCGGTGGCGTATCCGCCCAACAGTTTGCGTACATCGTCTGTCATGCGTCCCACCTTCCACCCATCATTTCCAGCAGATTCTTACGGCACCGCGCATCCCACGTATAAACCGTGTTGATCGATGCTGCGCCGAAATGCTCCTGAATCTCGGCAAAGCTCCTTCCCAACAGTTTGAGGCGAAATAGCTCACGGCAGCGTTCTCCTAATTTCTGCACCGCCGCGGTCAGCCGTTCGATCGACTCCTGCCGGCTAGCCTGCTCCTCCGGAGAGGCGACCATCGAAGCAACCTGGAGCTCATCGATCGAGACTTGCCCGGCCTCACCCCGCCGCAACGACTTCCGGCGCGCGCCCGCCATCTTAAACCGCACAATCTGCAGGCTCAGCGGTAGCAATTCCCCCAGCTCCGTGACATGCGTGTACTTCTCTTCCAGCACAACTAACACTTCTTGCGCGAGGTCCTCGGCTGTATCCCTCCCCATACGAGATGCCGCAAACGCCACGATCCTTTCACGCAGCCGCTCCAGGATCTCATCACGAATCATTTTCAAGAGAGCGAGCTACTTCGGGAATCCGTCCGACGGGATTCCTCGAAACAACCGGATTGCGTTCTTGTAATACACCTTTTTCAGAACGTCGTCCGGAAGGTCGAGGGCATACAATTTCCAAAGTCCGTGATACTTGCGGATGTTATCGATCCACTCATCATCGGTCTCCAGCATTCGGAAGTAGAACGGATATTCGGGTACCGAATAGGTGTCTTTGCCGAAGAGAATCCGATCCTGATACTTCACAAAGAACCGTTTCGCCGCGCGTGGCTGCCGGCCCAGTTCCCCCAACACGGCAGCGATTTCCACATTCACGTTCGGCATCCGATCGAGCATTTCGCCAAGTTGCTGCAGATCGTGCGCCATCCAACCCATGTGCGCCGCGATGAAGATCGTCTTCGGGTGTTTGGCGAAGAGGTTGTGCTGCTCGCCTATAACCTGGTCCCATGTGAAATCCTTGCCGGCTTCATTGCGGCCCGGCCTGAGGCGGAGCTCCAGCCAACGCTCGTTATATTTGTCCATCGGATCGAAGAGCGGCTTCGGGTCCGCGGTGTGGATCATTACCGGGATCTTGTACTTTGCGCACACATCCCAAACGGGGTCCAGGCGCGGATCATCGACGGGCACTCGCTTGCCATCCGAATCCTTCTCCATCATTCCGAAATTCTTCCAGACCTTCAGCCCGATAGCTCCATTTTTGATGTCCTCTTCGAGCTGAGCCGCCACTCGTTTCCCATAATCCGGCAAACCAATTCCTTTGAAATCGACGTTCGTCATCGATCGGAATCGCGCTCCCTGAGGATGCGCCTTAATCGCATCGAGAAACTTCTTTGTGCGCTCTCCCCAACTGCCATTGACGGGCGAGCTGATCATGATCTTCATGTTGATGGAATCCATGTCCTTCAACATCGAATCGAGCTTAGTGACGTCGCGCTGATGTGTGTGAATGTCTATGAATGGGTACTTCGCGCGTGGAACTTCGGTCTTCCGCACAACGAGCATGGCTTTCGGCTCATACTCTTCGATGGTCGGAGCTGCAGGAGGCTGTTGAGCAAAAAGGAGAAGCGCGAACGGCAGAGCAGCAAGCTTTTTCATGCTGATTGTGAGTATAACTGCGCCACGCCGTCGCGCTCAGGCTGTCTCAGGTTATGGCGCGGCTTCGGCCGGATTGATCACCGCGAACGTCACGATGTTACTGACATAGAATCCTTGCGCAATCCATAACTGCGTCTGCGGATTCGTCGGTATGTCCGGATTCAGCAGGAGCGTGACCTCGTACAAGCCGACTCTACCCGGCTTCATGCCGGCGAAGAGCACATTAGCAGTCTTGCCGCCAACGATTGCGTCGTCTACAGGCGAGTTCGGATAGTTATACTCCGGTCCGTAATACTTCGATCCGGTAACGCTCGAAAACTTCGCTTCATCGGGACCAACCAGGCCCAGGCCGGTCGTATAGATCTTGATCGTTTCACCCGGAACCGCGGGGTCGCTTTCCGTTACGCGAGCGTCTTCCTGGCTGGCGCAGCAAAGCTCCGGCGTGATCGCCGTCAACAGAGTATTGTCCGTACCCGTTGCGGTGTATTTCAGTCCTTGTCCCTCTGGTCCCGGGATCTTAGCCTTGAGTACAATTCGAGTGTAGATACCGGCTGCCGATGCCGTGACTTCTTCCTCGGAGTTGGCGTTGATCTGCTGGATAAATGCGTCACGAATGAGCGCCAGAGTGTCGTCCTTCTTGACGACATAAGTATACGTCCGGCTATCAGCGATCGTGATCGAGAGCGAATCGTTTTCTTTCGGCGTGCCATCGACCGAGATAACGCCGGTCGCGTAACTGCTGCCGTGGTACACGACACCCGGGCGTGGATCTGTCCCTTCTTCCGCGAAGATGCCCGGATTCTGAGGAACTACCGGCACCGCAATCGCATTCGTGATGCGAACGCCGTCTTTACCCTGAATGCGCACCCACGCGCTCACGCTGGTGGCGTCGTTTACTTCGAACGGCAATTGGGAATTGATCTGATTCGGCGATACATACATCAATGGTGCCGCGATACCATCGATGTACACTTCTACACCACCCAGGTTTCTCGGGAGATCGTTGCCTTCCAACGAGGCTACCGCAGTGGTCTCCGCCAGATCATCTCCGAGGATACTGATCAGCGTTCCGGGCGCGATTTTGGCCGCGTCCTGACCGCCGCTAAGCGTAGCTCCGCTAGTCGCAACCTGGATCTGCGCCCCGCTCGAAGCAGTTGCAGTAAATGCCACCAGATTGCCGGCGATACCCGAAGTCTTTGCTGTAAGGATTAACTGATTGAACGGACTGTTGGGCGAAGCATTCACATCCGGATCGCCGCTGCCCGCATTGATCGCGATTACCAATCCGGTGATCACATCCGAGATGGTCTGGTTCGCGGTGGCCTTGTATTTATACTCTCGGGCATCTGCAATCTTGACCGTTACTTCGTCGTTCTCTTTCGGATCGGCACTGAAGCCGACGGAGCCGACCGCGAAGATGTCGCGGCTCGCAGCATTACGCACACCGGTCAAGGGAAGCCGATCTTCCCCAAGCGTGAACATCAGAATGCGGCGGTTGAAGGGATCGGCAACATATAAATTAATCCCATCCCATGCAAGAGAACCGGGCGTGCGCAGCGTGTCGGCGGCCGAGACACGCTCCGGATCGGAGTCCTGGACCAAGAACTGAGTTATCTGTCCGAGCACTGCGTCTGCGGTCTGCCCGCTAACGACTGGAATGTGATTGAACACAAGGATGCGATCATTTCCACCATCCGAGATAAACAATCGCTTGCCATCGGAAAGCGCGAACCGCGGAAATGACAGCGTGGCGGCGCAAGCGTTCGGAAACGTCGGCAGGTTCGTTGTCGGGTCGTTGCCGCTCGATGGACAAAGGAACTTTACATTGTTCGGATCCGACGCGCCTCGGTCTGCGACGCTGTTGACATCCGGTTGACCAATGGCTATATCTGCTGCCTGAGCATTCTGCGTCGGAATGCTGTTCCAAATCAACACCCTGTTATGGCCGAGATCGGTAACATACAGGCGTGTACCATCCGAAGTCACCGATACAGGATTCAGCAAACTGGTAGCAGTCGCAGAAACTGCCACACGTGAAATGTCAGGCTCGATGAAGCTGGTGAAGTTCGGCTGGCCCAGCACGAGATCCGCATTCTGGCCGTTCTGTGTCGGGACCCTGTTCCACATCAGCACCCGATGATTTTGCGTATCGGCGACCCACAACCGGCCATCCTGAATCCATACGCCTTGGGGACCGCGGAGTCCCTGGGCACTCGGCAGTCGCCGCTGCCGCCGAAGTTGATCCCTCCCGAGGTGAAGTCCTTCTGGCCGACGACAACGTCCGCCGGCGTGTCGTTCGAGGCCGGAATCGAGTTCCAGATCAAGACTCGATTGTTATCGGTATCGGCGACTGCCAGAACACGCCCATCGGTAGCCACGGCTGTCGGAGTGCGAAACCGATTCTGCGCCAAGCCCAAATCGGTCTTTCCAAAATCAGGTTGACCCACGACCACATCAGCCTCGGCGAGACACACGGGGCAACGTGTGTCGGTCAGAGGAATCGTGGCATCCGCAGCAGGTATCTTGCCGGAGATGTTTCTGTAAACCAGAACACGGTTGTTCTGCGGGTAGGCTGGCGCCCTGCTGGAATCGGCAACGATGAGAGTGTCGTTCGCCAGAGCCACACCACTGGCAGACCCCAAAACGGACGCGGATGCCGTTGAGTTCTGACTGAGTGAAGGTTCGCTGTCCGATGATGGCTCGGGCGGCTTGACCAGTGCGGAACTCAGCCGCAGACAGAGTGCTTGCAAGTGCAAGCGAGAACACGAAATACTTCATGTGAGAGGATTTAAGACGACTAAGTTGCCAGTATACCAAGCCTGTCCGACGTACCCTGTGGAAAAGGGGTTCCAGCCAAGTGGGCTGCGGGGAGAGCGATGCGAAACAGGCAGCCGTTACCGTCAGCCGAATGGGCGCTTACCCTCCCCCCATGAATCTCCACACTCCAACGCGCGATTGCGAGCCCCAGGCCCGCTCCGCCGCTCCCTCCCGAGCGGCCCTCTTCAACTCGATAAAAGCGATCGAAAACTCGAGGCAGCTGGTTCTCCGGGATTCCCGGACCGGTATCCACCACGTCGAGAAGCACCTGTTCGTCAGCAGATCGTACCCGAAGAGTGACGGTTCCGCCGCGCGGCGTGTACTTGATCGCGTTGTGAACGATATTGACGAGGGCCTGCCGGAGCAGCAACCAGTCGCCGCGGAGCATCAGCTCTCCGGGACCGGCCTCCAGAATCAGCCGCTGCCCGTTCTCCTCCAGCAGAGCTTCGAATAAGGATGCGCACTCCTGAGCGAGGTTATTCGCCGGGAAAACGGTTGGCGTCAACTGTATCTGCCCGGCATCGGCCCGGGCGATCGTAAGTAGACTATCCACCAGCCGCGTGAGCTTGTTCGCCTCCTCCAGCATGCTTCCAATCACATCCCGGTAGCCTTCGGGCGCGCAATTCTTCTGCAGTCCGACTTCGCCCACACTCCGCATAGCTGCCAGTGGAGTCCGCAATTCATGCGAGGCGTCGGATGTGAAGCGCCGAAGCTGTTCGAAAGACTGTTCGAGCCGTACGAGCATCGCATTGAACACCCGGGCCAAGTCCGCCAGTTCACCGTCAGCAGCGTTGACCGGCAAGCGCTCATGAAGCCGGTCGCTTTTGATCTCTTCGGCTTTGCGCGCCAACAACTGAATGGGCCGCAGCGATCGCGATGCAAGAACATAGCCGCCAATCCCGGCAAATAAGAGAACCAGAGGCAACGGGAGCATTAATGCGATCAGGTCGGCTCTAAATTGATTCCACAGCGGAGCGTCACTGTAAGCCACTCGAATGATGGTGGGACGCCCGTCGATGGCATGCCGGCGGCTGACAAGTTGCACATGCAAACCATCGGCCAACACAAACCGGCGTTCGGAGTACCCGCCTTCTCCCTCGTTTGGCAATAGCGTGTCGCCCAGTGAACGATCGCCCAGCAATTCATTCCGCAGAAGCACCTGGCCCTCAGGCGACCGGACCTCCACCAGACGTTCCAGCACGTGCTTCGATTCCGGATGATTGTGGTAGTCATCGCGAAGTGTGAGCCGGCCATCGGGTGTGAAGTACAGGAGTCCTTCGACTGTTTCGACATCCTGGATTGCGTAGCGTACGAGTTGAGTGCGAAGGTCCCGAAGCAGGAAAAAGCATGCGGCTGCCGAGTACAGCAGAACAACCACCGCGAGAGCGGCCACGAACCAGAAAGTCATTCGGGTCCGGATATGGCGGCGATCAATCATTCGGCGCCTTCACGAAGGATGAATCCGACGCCCCGCACCGTATGTAGCAGCTTCTGATCAAAGCCATCGTCGATCTTGCGACGAAGCCGCGCCACATGCACATCGATCACATTATCGATCGGCGTCGCCCGAGCCGTTTCCTTCCACACGTCGCGTGCCAGCATTTCTCTGGAGACGACGGAGCCCTGGTTTCGGAACAGATATTCCAGCAGCTCGTACTCGCGAGCGGTCAGCTCGATCGGAGTTCCGTTGCGGGAAACCGAATGGCACGCTGCATCCAGAACAAGATTGCTCAAGCTCATCGGTCCAGGCTTTTCCGTGCCTCCGCGACGTAACAGAGCTCTCACGCGCGCCAGCAACTCTGGAAACGCAAAGGGCTTCACGAGATAGTCGTCGGCGCCGCTATCGAGACCGTGAACGCGGTCGTCGACGGAATCGCGGGCTGTCAGCAGAAGAACCGGAATTCCAAGGCCGTTCTTGCGGAGCTGCGCGAGAACCTCAAATCCGTTTCGACCCGGTAACATAACGTCAAGCATCAGAAGATCGAAAGGCTCGGAGTACAGACGATAGAAGCCTTCCTCACCTGATTTGGCTACAGATACCTGGTATCGCTCGTCTTCGAGGCCTTCCTTCAGAGCACTTGCCAGCTTCGGTTCATCTTCGACGACAAGAATGTGCACGCGTTCTTTCATATAGCGCGACTGGCGGAGAGTTCCAACTGAAGAATTTCTGACGAACCCGTAAGTGAATCTTCAGGCATTCTTAAGTAGCGCTTTCAGGGCTCCGGAGCTTACAAAGAAAGGAAACCGCAGACACATGCTCCACCCAGGACCGGCAAAGAAAGTCACCATTCACCTCAACGAAGATACAGCCGCTGAGCGGGATTTCCTGTACAACGAAATTTTCTCATTTCTGTTTGCGCGGGGTGTAGCAGGCGCAAATCTCGTGAGGCCCGATGCCAGCTTCGGCTCGCATCACCGCGTCCATCAAACCGATCTCGGTCATGATGGCCATGAGCACATGCCGATTCGAATTGAGTTCATCGAATCGGCGGAGAAGGTCGAGAGCCTGATGCCGGATCTGTGCGCTCTGCTGTCCGATGGCCTTATTGAGGCGCACGATACTGTCGTTTACAAATCAACGGAGCGGCGGGAGATGCCGGTCTGATGCGCCAAAGAAGAATTGCCTGGCTGAGTCTCTTCGCATCGGTGATTTGGGCCCAGCAGCCGAGGACTCTTACTCTCGAAGAAGCCGAGCAGCGCGCTATCCGAAATCATCCGAGAATTGCCGCGGCCGGTTTCAATGCGCAGGCCGAGGCAACCACGGTAAAGCAGGTGAAATCGGCGTTCCAACCTCTGGTTGGCGCAAGCCTGACCAGCGTTGGCGCCGATCGGGATACCAGCATTGCGGCCGGTCAGATCCAAACATCGGGTTTGGCGAGCAGAGCGGCAACCGGAATAGGGCTGAGTCAACTGATCACAGATTTCGGGAGAACATCGACGCTGGCTGATTCAGCCCGGCTCCGCGCCGCGGCGGAGCAGCGAAATGTCGACAACACTCGGGCGCAAGTGCTCCTGCAAGTCGAACAGGCCTATTACGGCGTTCTGGCGGCAGACGCGGTGCTGAAAGTAGCGCAGGCAACTGTGGACATGCAGCGCGTAACCTTGCGCCAGGTGAAGGCGCTTGCGGAAAGCAGTATGAAATCAACGCTCGACGTCAGCTTCGCCGAGGTTTCGGTTTCCGAAGCAGAGCTGGCGCTCTATCAGGCAGAGAACGCCGCCAAAGCGAGCCAGGCGCTCCTTTCCGCAGCGATCGGCGACGACAAGGACAGCGTGTTCACGGTGGCCGACGTTCCTCTGCCTGGACGTCTCACGGCAGACCCGGAAAGCCTTGTCCATGAGGCCCTGCAGAATCGTCCGGACCTGGCGGTCGCAAAGTTGAACCAGTCAGCCGCCGAGCGCTTCGCGGTAGCAGAAAAAAAGCTCCGTTATCCGGCGATCAGCGCTGTCGGCGTTGTGGGGGTGACACCCTTTCACCAGAAAGACTTTCCGGACCAATACAGCGCCGCCGGACTGAACATTTCGGTCCCGTTTCTCAATGGTGGCTTATATTCCGCGCGCCGCGCAGAAGCCGAATTCCGCGCTCGTGGAACTGAAAAAGAAGCCGAAGCCCTTGCCGTGCGGATCGCGGCGAATGTGCGCGTCGGCTGGATCGAGGCGGACAATGCATGGCGACGCATCGATGTAACGGCAAGGCTCGTCGATCAGGCGAACACTGCTCTCCGGCTGGCCAAGGCCCGCTACGATATCGGTCTGAGCGGAATTCTCGAGCTCACGCAGGCACAGCTTTCCCAGACATCGGCGATGATTGCGTCCGCCAACGCCAAATACGATTACCTGACGAAAATGGCAAACCTGAACTATGCGATAGGAGCGCTCCGTTGAAGACCGAATATTGTTTGCCGATGCTCGCAGGCATCGCGATTGTGACTATCGCGATGAACCAGGCCGGATGTTCCCAGGCGGAAACGCCTATGCAGGCCAAAGTGGCCGAGGAGGCGCCGGTCACGATAGTGCCGGTTGCGCGTGTCACGCGAGGCAGTATTGCGAACACAATTCTTCTCACAGCCGAATTTCAGCCCTTTCAAGAAGTAGATGTCATGGCTAAGGTAGCCGGTTATGTGAGATCGATCAAGGTTGATCTGGGTGACTCGGTTCGTGAGGGCCAGGTGCTTGCCGAGTTAGAAGTCCCGGAGATGACGGATGAAGTCTCCAAAGCCGCGGCGATGGTGGAACAGACAGGATCAGAGATAACCGCGGCTCGCGATGATGTGAAGCGCGCGGAATCAGCCCACGAAATCGCTCATCTCTCGTATACGCGGCTGCAAGAAGTTGCAAAGCGCGAGCCGGGCCTGATCCCGCAGCAGGAAGTCGATGTCGTCCGGTCGCGTGATCTGGTTTCCGAGGCGCAGCTCGCCACGGCGAAGTCCAAGCTCCGCATTGAAGAAAACCGGACACTGGTTGCCAAGGCGGAGGAAACACGAGTTCGGACGCTTCGCAACTATGTCCGGATCACGGCGCCGTTCACCGGGGTCGTCACCAAACGATACGCAAATCTCGGCTCGATGATTCAGGCCGGCACGGCATCGCAATCGCAGGCCATGCCGCTGGTTCGTCTTTCCCAGGTCAGCACGCTTCGTCTAAGTCTGCCCGTGCCGGAGTCGCTTGTATCGACGGTACACGTCGGCCGTCCGGTCGAGGTGCAGGTGAAATCACTCGGCCGCAGCTTCCAGGGTCGAGTAGCCCGGTTCGCAGGCAAGGTGGATCAATCGACACGAACCATGATTACCGAGGTGGATGTTTCCAATCCGAACCGAGTGATTCTGCCCGGAATGTATGCGGAAGTTTCGCTGCAGACGAAGGAGCACGACAACGTACTGACAGCGCCGCTCGATGCCATTGAACGCGTCGGATCCACGGCCCGCGTTTATACGGTGGACAACGCCGGCGTAATCCAGATTGTGCCAGTGCAACTCGGCGTGGAGGATGCGCTGCGGGCCGAGATCGTTTCCGGAGTAGCGGAGTCCGACCTGGTCATCAGCGGCCGGCGCGCAGGATTGAAAGCCGGCGACAAGGTCAAGCCGAAGCTGCTCGAGTCCGCTCAGTAATCGCAGACGCCATGTCGAAATTTGCCATCAAAACCCCATATTTCATCGTCGTCGCGTGCCTCATCGTCGCTATTCTGGGCGCGGTCAGCGTAATGCGCATGCCGGTGGACATGTTCCCGTCGATCAACATTCCCGTCGTGGTGGTCGCGACGTTCTATTCGGGAATGCCGCCGGAGCAGGTCGAAAACAGCATCACTTACCGCCTGGAGCGATTCCTTACGCTTGGCAGCGGCATCGAGCATATCGAGTCGAGATCGCTGACCGGCGTCAGCATCATCAAGGTGTTTTTCCATCCGGGAACGGACGCGGATGCGGCCGTTGCCATGGTGGGAGGTCTTGCGATGGCGGAAATGAGCCGTCTGCCGCCAGGCACGCTGCCTCCCGTGGTTCTGAAGTTCGACGCGTCCAGTCTTCCCGTTTGCCTGCTCACTCTCGGAGGGGAAGGCCTTTCTGAGACGCAGTTGAAAGACGTCGCGCAAAACGTCATTCGCAATCAGTTGGCGGGTGTTCCGGGAGCTTCCGTACCTCAGCCGTTCGGCGGCCGGGGCCGCCAGATGATGTTGTATGCCGATCCGTTCAAACTCGAAGCGCACCAGCTCAGCCTGATGGACGTGGTGCGCACGATCGGCGAATCCAACGTGATCCTTCCCGCAGGCGACGTGCAGCTCGGGCGAACCGACTACAACATCTACACCAACAGCATGTTGGGCGGTGCCGGATGATATCAACCGGGTTCCGCTCAAGATGATCGGGCAATCTCCGGTGAGAGTTTCCGATATCGGCGCAGGCAAAAGACGCGCAGACGCTGCAATACAACATCGTCCGCGTGAACGGGCAACGGTCGGTCTATCTGCCGATTCTGAAGCAGGGCGGCGATTCGAACACGATCGAAGTTGTAGACGGTATTCGAACCAAGTCCAGCAAGCTGGCAGACATTCCCGACGTGCTGAAGACATCGGTCGTATTCGATCAGTCCGAATTCGTGAAGAGCGCAATTCAGACGCTGCTGCACGAAGGCGCTTTGGGACTGTTTCTCACGTCGCTCATGATCCTGGTGTTTTTGGGAAGCATGCGCGCTACTGTGGCGGTGTTCTTTTCAATTCCGCTATCGGCGCTCGCGACGTTCATGGCCCTTCAACTCGGAGGAAGCTCGGTCAATACGATGGTGCTCGGCGGTCTCGCGCTGGCGCTGTCCCGCCTGATCGACAACTCGGTTGTCGTACTTGAAAACATTTATCGTCACCTTGAGATGGGTGAGCCGCCCGCAGTCGCTGCCGAGCAAGGCGGGCGCGAAGTGGCGCTTGCCGGTGCTCGCGGCCACGCTGACCACAGTCGTGGTTTTCTTTCCCGTGACTCTGCTTTACGGTGTCAGCAAGTTTCTATTCTCTTCGCTTGCGCTCGCGGTGGTCCTCTCGCTGTTCGCTTCTTATGCGGTGGCGATGACGGTGGTTCCGCTGTTCTGCGCTCGATTCATGAAAGCGTCGGCGCATGCGGAAACGCAAACGAAGAAGGGTCTCGGCGCGCGATTCAACGTTTGGTTCAATCGCGGCTTCGATCGATTCCTCGATCTTTATAACCGGTCAGTCAGCCTCGCGGTGGCGCGTCCGGCCGTGACGCTCGGGCTGTTCGCATGCGTTTTCTTCGCCAGTCTGCTGATTGCCCCTCTACTCGGGTTCGCTTTCTTTCCGATGACGGATGCCGGCCAATTCGTGATGCGAGTCAAGTCGCCGTCCGGAACTCGCCTGGAAGAGACGGAGAACGATATCAAGAAGCTCGAAGCGCTGATTCGACAGGATCGTCCCTAAAGAGGAGCTTTCGATGATCGTTGCGAATATCGGCGTCGATCCGGGCTTCTCGGCAATCTACACGAGCAACTCCGCCATGCACACGTCGTTCGTGCAGGTGGCGCTGGCGCGCGGAACATCGCGTCGGAAGCTACGAGTACATCGCCCGCGTCAAGAAGGCGATGCGGGAGGAGCTGCCTCAGCTCACACCGTACTTCGGCTCCGGCAGTCTTGTTGAATCTACTTTGAATATGGGCTTGCCGGCGCCGATCGACGTTCAGATTACCGGTTCCAATCTTCAGGGCAATTACAAACTGGCTCTCGATCTTGCGCGCGAGATCGGCAAAATTCCAGGTGTGGCGGACGTCTTCATCCCGCAGGATCTCGATCAGCCCGCTCTGAAGCTCGATATCGACCGTGTGCGCGCGCGGGAACTTGGTTTGAGTCAGAAGGAAGTGGTGCAGAACGTAATCACTGCTTTGACTTCCAACCAGATGATCGCGCCCAGCCTGTGGATCGATCCACGCAACGGCAATCCATATTATCTGGCGGTTCAATATCCCGAGCGGCAGGTTCAGAACATCATCGATCTGCGCTCGATCCCGCTTCGCGGCCCGGCATCTTCCCAACCGACACGATTGGACATGGTGAGCAGTATTCAGCGAATTGAAGGCCCCACCGAGGTCGATCATTATCAGATCCGTAGAGCGCTCGATGTGTTCGTCCGACCGCTAGGCGAAGATTTGAGCAGGATCGCCAAGCAGATCGACGGTCTGATCGCGAACGCCGCCGTTCCGAAAGGTTCCGAAGTCGTCCTGCGCGGGCATGGTGCAAAGCATGCGCGAATCCTTTAAGAGCTTCGGCATCGGTTTGCTTCTTTCCGTTCTGCTGTTGTACCTGATTCTCGTCGCGCAGTTCCGCTCCTTCGTCGATCCGTTTATTATTCTGCTGGCGCTACCTCCCGGAATCACAGGCGTGCTGCTCACTTTGTGGCTGACCGGAACTACGCTGAACGTCATGTCGCTGATGGGCGTGGTGATGCTGGCAGGCGTGGCGATGTCGAACAGCATTCTGATCGTCGAGTTCGCGCATCATCTGATTCAGGAAGGAATGGGTGTCGGCGAGGGAATTATAAGAGCTTGCCGCGTACGGCTGCGGCCTGTCCTGATGACGTCGCTCGCGACCATCATCGGTCTGATGCCGATGGCGATGAAGCTTGGCGAAGGCAGCGAAGCCTACGCCCCGCTTGCCCGCGCGCTGATCGGCGGGTTGACAGTGTCGGTCATTTGTACCGTGTTCATCGTTCCCGCGGGCTTCTTTATCGCGTACCGAAATCGTCATGCTTCGGCATGATAAGGTGCGTGATAACATCGGCGACTGAGTGAACAGAGTAATCTTCCTTCTCCTGGCGGCCGGCGCAAGAGGGCCGCCTTTGCGGCTGAACCGGCCGCCACTGCTACCGCTACCACTACCGTCGCCGCGAAAAAAGCTCCCGGGTTGGCGCTGTCGGCGGAGCGCCTTACCCGTGTCGATAATCTGCTGAAGCAATACGTCGATCAAAACAAGATCGCCGGAGCCGTCGCACTAGTGCTTCGCGACGGCAAACCGGCATACGAGCGCGCGGTGGGCTGGAGCGACAAGGAAGCCGGCCGGCGGATGACGCCAACACGATCTTCCGGATTGCATCGCAGTCCAAAGCCATTACGAGCGCAGCGATTCTCGCTCTGGTAGAGGAAGGAAAGATCGGTTTGAATGAACCCGTTGGTCATTTCATTCCGACCTTCACAAAAACCACGGTTGCCGGAAAAGGGTCCGATGGCAAGGTAGTCGCGGCGAAACGCGCGATCACGATTCAGGACTTGTTGACGCACACGGCGGGGATTTCCTACGGACGGGAAAGCCAGGTGGCGGAGGCCTACGAGAAGAAGGGACTCGGACCGGCTGCCGGGAATGGATGGTATACGGCAGATAAAGATGAGCCGATCTGCGTGACCATGGAACGCTTGGGCACGCTTCCGTTTGTCGCGCAGCCGGGCGAGGAATTCGTGTACGGCTACAACACGGATATTCTCGGCTGCATCGTGGAGAAAGCTTCCGGGATGCCGTTCGATGAATTCGTACGTACGCGCATCACGGGACCCTTTGGGCCTGAAGGATACGCGATTCTTTATTCCGCCAGCCGAACGGGAACGATTGGCCGCCGTTTATGCGAGTGGTCCCGATGGGCTGATTGTTCGCGCTCCTGAGGGTTCGAAAGGCCAGGGCTCCTACATAGAGGGTCCGCGGAAGAGCTTCTCCGGCGGCGCGGGTCTCACGTCCACGGCGCGCGATTATGCTCGCTTCCTCGAGACGATCCGCAATGGCGGCGCGCTCGGAGGCGTTCGCATTTTGGCTCCTCGCACGGCGGAGCTGATGACCACAAATCAATCCGGCACGCTGCACTCCACGACGGGCCTTGGATTCGGCTTAGGATTCGAAACTGTGGACCGCTACGGCGCGAGTGGAATGGCCGGTGTCGGGGCATTCGGCTGGGGTGGCGCGTACGGCACGATCTATCAAGTGGATCGTCAAAGCCGTATGGTGATTGTGCTGATGCTTCAGTTGATGCCGAATGCGACCGACATTCAAACGAAGTTTTTGACTTCGGTCTATCAGGCGTTAGTCAACTAGACGCGAGAAGATTCCAGTGTTGCTGGACTGTATACGCGGAAGACTCTTGGGTATCTCGTGAGGCGACCGTACGACAAAACCCATGATTCATGCGGTTCACGATAATCGGCACGAGGAACGCATTCCGCCGCTCGTCCATTAGTAAACATTACGTAAGCGGTTTCGGGACGATGGTGCTGGGCCGTAGAATAGGCCGCGGTGCCGCGCTACTCATCGTGAAAAGTGCGTGTGTTACCGGTTCAGCGAAGATAATTGGGCAGGACAGTTTGGTTGTCCGTTATGGCGACCGCAATCTGTTCACGGGTTAATCCTTTTGTTTGTGTCAGATCGATGCCTCGCAGGTCACAACCCCTCAGGTCGGCTCTCGTGAAATTTACACCCGCCAATACAGTCTTTGTCGGCATGTGTGCCTCCGCCTTCATTTTCCGTCCGGTCTGAGGGTCTATGTCGAACGGAATGGTTCCCGCTAAGTTTGCCGAGCGAAGGTCGGCATGCGAGAGGTCAACATCTTGCAGTAACGTAGTTGCAAATACGGTACCGCTAAGATTCGCATTGTTGAACGAAGTCACAGCAATGTAGCAACCTAAGAACTTTGCACGACTGAGATTAAGCCCACTCACGTCAATTGAGATCTGTGTTGCGCTAAACTTGCTCTCCGATGCATCAATATTCCTGCCGTAGATCGACCATAATATCGAATTTCTTATATCAGCATCGACCATGGAGGCGTCGTCAAGATGGATCCTTTGCATGTCCGTATCCCACAAATACGCTCCATCCAGGCGGGCGCCGGATAGATCGACATCATGACATGCGATTCTAGATAGGTTCAATCGGTGTGACTTATTCGATCCAAAAATCGGTCCAACTAGTAGTTGGATGGCGGCCGCCATGTCAGAAGAGCTGGGCTTCACAAGTCCAAGAGTGCGATCGGCAGATAGTTCAGAGGGAGATCGAGCCAACAGGTAAGCATGCAGGAGTTTCAAAACTTGTTTGCGATCGTTCGTCGATTGCTCGGCCAATTGGCCAAGAATCACAACGGCCCCCATGCGTGTGAACTCATCTGTGTGACTCAAACGATCGACAGCCTTGGCCATGACCTCGGTTCTCTGACCCTGCTGAGATGAAAGTAGGGTTTGTTGGGAAACTTTGAGATTTTCCACCGATGTCCAAAGTCCCGCAAGTAGGAGGGTACCGCCGACTATCTCGGCCAGCACCTTCCGTGCCTCATTCTCTCTGGTGAAACGTGACTCGTCGATCGAGCCTGCTACCTGCCATTTAGGAACCAGCCATAAAACCAGAATGACTGCCGCTAGGAGAAGAAGTCCAATGCCCACTCGGCTATTGTAGGGCAGCTCGCTCGGCTCTTCGAGTAAACGTTCTGATTGATTCTTTTCGCCAGTCGCCTGACTGGACGCGCAATGGCAACAGTAACCCGTCCGTGGGGCGTCCATCATCATGAGTGATCGCGCATGGTCCTCGATTCCGTCCTTCGGCTATGCCGTGAACCTGCAAACCGTCCACTCTGGCTTGGGCGAGGTTCCTGTACTACGGGCAGAGTCGGGACCACATCGCGGTGCGGGGATCTGGTCGACTCGTAAGCGGGACGTGCTTAGATGCTCCTTGAGGTGGACTGGTACCACGAGCAGCCCGAAGTGTTACCCAAAATGGAAGTCTTACAACGCCAAGCTTATGGCTTTCGCAACTTTAACAACTATCGCCTAAGAGTTAAGGTATTGCGTTCTTGATATCAGTTGAGGACTGGGCTACCGCATTTTTGGCGTAGAGGCAATCGGAATGGATAAATG
>CAWHYW010000044.1:0-168256 GCA_963833675.1 Bryobacteraceae bacterium
AAACAACATGCTAAGTACGGGAGGCTTTCGTAACATTCGCCATCCACAATATCGAAAATTAACAGGACTCCCTGGGGTTAGCGGAGCGGTTCAACCGGAGCCAGCGGTGGCGGTGTGGGCATATCTTCAAAGGGCGTCTCGGCGATGTACAACCATCCAGCTCCAGGAGCACGTTCCCGAGTAGCAGCGGGCATTCCTTCTACCGCAGTCGTGAAGAGGAGTTTCACCCTCCCGTCCAGCTTCACGAACTCAGGGCAGGTGACCCGTGGCGAGCCGGGCAGAATCCACTCGCATAAGACGGCTCCATCGGATATCCGGATCTGCTGAGCTAGTCCGTCCGCAACTTCATTTGGGTTGTAGAAGGCCACAATCACACTCGCGCCCTCGGGTAAGTCTTCGCATGTGGGACAAGGCCGCAGTCCATCCGGGAATGCTGGTAAGGACTCAGGTGACTTGACAAGTGAGTGTTCAAGGACGTGCTCCAATTCCGGATCGAGTCGATACCGGCTAATCTTCTTCGGAGCGGTGTCGGTATCGATGAGCGTCGCGCCTGCGGAGTCCCGATACAGGAACTTGCCATTCGAGCAGATCTGTTTGTCGAGAACGCAATGGACCTTCTGACGCTCGAAACTGTAGAAATAGAGCGCTGCTACGGGTTTGTTGAATTCCAGATGTTTGGTTCCGAACAGCACACCGCCCTCAACGGCCAAGCCGTCGTTGATGATGACGTTCGGGTCGGCGTCAATCCGAGCGACAGTGTCGAGCAGAGAACCCGTGACCAGGTCGAAATAGGCAAGTTGGTGTTCGAAGCCGACCAGGAGCACACCGGGTCTCATGGTCTCGGCGAAGAACCCAGGGCGGCCATTTACCGGAAAACTTACGTTGCGGCCTGACGCAAGATCAAGCACATTGATGCTGCCCTCCCTCGCCCCAGCCGCATCTTGGATAGCAACCCATCCTAATTTGTCGCCGCTTTGCGGAAAGTTTTGCAGCTTGCGCGGCCCCTCAGGCAAGAAACGAAGCTCTTCGGCCGTGGGCTTAAAATAGGGCTCTGCGATGAATCGGGACATCATTAGAGCAACATCATAACGTACGTAGCCGCGATGGCGACCGACAGCGTTCTGTTACACTTAGTCAGCTATTTGTGAGCGGAATTCGACAGGCCATCCTGGATGCATCGATTGAACCTGGAGAGCGATTAGTACAAAGGACGCTCGGAGCCGCGCGAGGTCTGATCGAGCTTTTCGGCTGCGTTGCGATGCTGATGGTTTTCACTGTCGAAGGATGCGCACAGACCGACATCGATCCGGTTAAGTTCTACTCCGAATCCGTGAAGCCTCTGCTCGCGAAACGGTGTTACGCCTGCCATACCTCGTCAGCCATGGGCGGCTTGCGGATGGATATTCCCGAGGCGTTTGCCAAAGGCGGGAACTCTGGGCCGCCGGTGTCCCCTGGTTTGGCGTCGAGTAGCCTCCTGATTCAGGTAGTCGCCCATACGCACCCGCGAATTAAGATGCCGCCGAACGGGCGACTGAGCGACGCAGAGATTGAAGTCCTGCAACATTGGGTGGAAAACGGCGCCCATTTCGACCATACATCTGCTACTACTCGATCGGGCGGCGCCGGCACAGCGGGCAACCGCAGCTTCTGGTCATTTCAGCGGCCGGTAAACGCGTCCGTGCCTGAGGTGAGGGATAAGGCGTGGGCGCGAACGCCGATCGATGCGTTTATACTGGCGGCGCTCGAGGCGAAGGGCTTACAGCCCGCGCCGGCGTCTGACAGAAGAGTCCTGCTCCGGCGCGTTACGCTCGACCTGACGGGCCTGCCGCCTTCTCCCGAAGACTACACCAGCTTCATCAACGACACTTCGCCGGATGCGTTCGCAAAGGTTGTGGACCGGCTTCTCGCTTCTAAACAATATGGCGAACGCTGGGGGCGGCGCTGGCTCGATGTGGCTCGTTATGCCGACGTTGACGGCATCAGCGTGGCGCCGGAGCCGTTCCCGAACGCGTGGCGCTACCGTGACTGGGTAATCAGTGCCTTCAACGACGACATGCGCTACGACGAGTTCCTGAAGGCGCAGATCGCGGGAGATTTACTGGACAAAACGGGTGACTATAGACTGACGCCTGGCCTCGGCTTCCTCGCTCTGGGTCCCTGGTACTACAAAGTTGTTGAGCCGCCGAAGGCGCGTGCAGATGAACTTCAGGATCGCATCGATGTTATTGGCCGGGGGATGCTGGGCCTCACGGTAGCATGTGCGCGTTGTCACGACCACAAGTACGATCCGATCCCGACGAAAGATTATTACGGCATCGGTGGAGTGCTCGCGTCGACGGAATACAAAGAAATGCCTCTTGCCGACCCCAGTACCGTAAAAGCGTTCGACGATGCCGAGAAGAAGATTTCTGATCTGCAGACACAGATCGGAAAAGCTCTCGAGGACGAACGAGCCAAATTCGGCGAGACCATGGGCACCCAGGCAGGCAAGTATCTGCTCGCAGTATGGGGGCTCAAGAGGGACGCCAAACATCTTGCAGCGGACCTCGATCCGAAGATTCTGGAGCGGTGGTCGCGATACCTCGCACGAACTCCTGACCAATCCCTACTCGGCTTCTGGCCGAACCTGGTTGCGAGAGGAGAGAGAGTAGACGCGGTGGCCGCGGCAGATGCGTTTCAGCGCACGGTCACTGAATTGATGCGCGAGCACCGGGAGATTGCTGATTACAACGAAAAGATCATCGAGGAATCGAAGAAGTCCACCGATCCATACGACATCTTTTGCAAAGGCTGCAGAGCCGAGACGCGGGCGCTGACGCGTGACAAGTATCTGCTCTACGGTGATCTATTCGAGACAAAGCGCAAGACCGAGGGTGAAGCACGCGAGGAGGGCGTCTTCTATCTTGACGATAAGGAGTTGCGCTCCTATCTCAGGCCGGAAGTGCGCAATCGTGTTGACTCTTTAACGGCCCAGCTTGAGGCAGCCAAGGCTGCGCTTCCGACAAAGTACCCGTTCTTGCACATCCTCGCCGATACGAAAGAGCCGGGAGATATGCCACTGCATCGTCGCGGAGATCCTTACAACTTAGGCGACCTGGTGCCGCGTCACTTTCTCTCGGTGCTCGGAATAGATGAGCCTGCGCCGCTGCGCACCGGCAGTGGACGGCTGGATCTTGCAAATCAGATTGCCAACGCCGCCAATCCTCTAACTGCGCGCGTGATGGTGAATCGCATTTGGCACGGCCATTTCGGCGCCGGGTTGGTTCGCAGCACGAGTAACTTCGGGGCTGCCGGAGACCGGCCGAGTCATCCGGAACTGCTGGATTACCTGGCCACGAAGTTCATCGAGGACGGGTGGTCCGTGAAGAGACTGCACCGGCAGATCCTGCTTTCCTCCGTGTATGCGATGAGCACGCAGGGCAATAAACAGGCTCTTGCAGCCGATCCGGAGAATCGGCTGCTCTCGCACTTCAATCGAACCCGATTGGATGTGGAGGCCCTCCGCGATTCGATGCTTTCGGCTTCGGGAGAACTCGATCTGAAGATGGGTGGGAAGCCGTCGCAGTGGGATAAGTGCTTCGTCAGACGGACCGTCTATGGCGAAGTCAGCCGCTTCCGGACTGAGCGCCTACTGACACTGTTTGATTTTCCAAATCCCTCGATTCACGCGGAAAAACGGATTCCGACGAATACTTCCGTCCAGCGGCTCTTCTTCCTCAATAGTGATTTCATCAGAGATCGGTCCGCTGCTTTGGCGGGGCGTGTTCGATCGGCCGCCGGGCCTGAGACCTCGGCGCGAGTTCGGGCGCTCTACAGTGTCATACTCGGTCGCTCACCCGAGCCTCGGGAGATGCATGCGGCCATCGAGTGGCTCTCGAACGCAAAAGGCGCCGATGGCCTCGCTGCGTTTGCGCAGATCCTGTTCAGTTCCAACGAATTCATCTTTGTCGACTGATTGTTATGCAAGGTAATGATTCCTTTTCGCGGCGTCGCATGCTGAGCAGCCTCGGCAGTGGTTTCGGAACGTTGGCGCTTCGGACCCTCTGTGGCGCTCAGGAGAATCCATTTGCTCCGAAGCAGCCGCATTTCACCCCGAAAGCGAAGCGCCTGATCTTCCTTTTTATGAACGGCGGCATGTCTCAGGTGGATACGTTTGATCACAAGCCGATGCTGGACCGTTTCCACGGACAGCAGGCGCCGGGCGGCAATCCGAAGACCGAACGAAAGACCGGCACCCTGATGCGGTCACCGTTTCAGTTCCGCAAATGCGGTCAGAGCGGGATTGAGGTCAGCGAGATTTTTCCAAAGCTGGGCGAGCGAATCGACGACATTTGCGTGATCCGGTCGATGTATACGGACATCCCTAATCACGAGCCCTCGTTGCAGATGATGAACTGCGGCGAAAATCTGATGAGTCGACCGTCTCTGGGCTCATGGCTTCTGTATGGCCTCGGCACGGACAATCAGGATCTGCCGGGTTACATCGTTCTATGTCCCGGTATGCCGGTTGTTGGCTCGCCTCTTTGGAATTCAAGCTTCCTACCCGCGGTGTATCAGGGCGTCTACATTCCAAACAACGTCAAAGATCCACGAGAGATGATTCAGTACCTCCGCGATCCTGACGGCGATCCTGACGCTAAGCACCGGCAGCTCGAATTTTTAAGGCAGATCAACGGATGGCATGCTGAGGAGCGTGAAAAAGATTCGCAGCTAGAAGCGGCCATGCAGTCGATGGAAGTTGCTTTTCGAATGCAAACCGAAGCGCCGGAAGCTTTCGACCTCTCCCGCGAGCCCGAGTCGATTCGGACGCGTTACGGTGATTCCGATTTTGGTCGGGGCTGCCTGCTCTCCAAGCGACTTGTGGAGCGAGGCGTGCGCGTCGTCCAACTCTACTTCGGAAACGGCCAGCCCTGGGACAATCACGACGACATCATGATCCACAAGAAGCTGGCGAGTGAGGTAGACCAGCCAGTAGCCGCGCTGCTCGACGATCTCAAGGCGACCGGTCTTCTCGATGAAACTCTTGTTTTATTCGGAAGCGAGTTTGGCCGGACTCCGGCGGTGGAAACGAGTTCGCGCGTAAAGGTCCAGAACGGAAGGGACCATAATCCATTTGGATTTTCCATATGGCTCGCGGGCGGCGGCATCAAAGGCGGGATTGCTTACGGCGTGACGGACGAGTTCGGATTCAGGGCAGAGCAGGACAAGGTCCATGTCCATGACTTGCATGCGACTTTGTTACATCTGATGGGAATTGATCACACGCGCCTGACTTACAGCTATAGCGGGCGTGAGTTTCGGCTTACCGACGTGCACGGAAACGTGATTCGTCCGATTCTGGCGTAGAAATCCTGATCGGGCCTGGCGAGTATATAAAATCGTTGACAGAGGTGGATACGTGGGATCGCAGCGATTCCTTCTTCTATTCATCATGTCCTTGGCTGAGTTGGCCACACCCGCCCCGCCTGATACCGAGAAGCGCATTGATGCTCTGCTCGCACGAATGACCCTCGAGGAGAAGCTCGGCCAGATGTCGCAATCGACGTCGATGCAGACGCCGCTCTCTGAAGAGCTGAAGCGGCAGATCCGCCGCGGTCGCTGGGGCTCATTCCTGAACGCGGGCCTACCGGCCGATCGCTCCGAGGCGCAAAGAATTGCTGTCAAGGAAAGCCGGCTAGGGATTCCGCTTCTGTTCGGACGAGACGTGGTTCATGGGTACCGCACAGTGCTCCCGATTCCGCTCGGGCAGGCCGCTAGCTGGAATCCCGAACTGATCGAGAAGGCCGCGGCACTGGCGGCCAAGGAAGCCAACACGGAAGGGATCCACTGGACTTTCGCCCCGATGCTTGATATCACGCGGGACCCGCGATGGGGACGTGTCGCAGAAACGCTCGGCGAGGATCCATTCCTGACAGGACAACTCGGATCGGCGATGATCCGTGGTTTTCAAGGCAAGTCCGCCGGTGCTCCGGGATCGGTGGTGGCCTGTGCAAAACACTTCGCTGGATACGGCGCGGCGGAAGCGGGACGCGACTACAATTCGACGTTCATTCCTGAGAGCCAGCTTCGCGAAGTATATTTACCTCCATTTCGTGCTGCGGTGCAGGCTGGTGTCAGAACGTTCATGACGTCCTTCAACGCATTGAACGGCGTTCCCGCTACGGGCAACCGATTCCTGTTGGAAACGATTCTCCGAAAGGAATGGGGATTCACCGGCATGGTGGTCAGCGACTACGAGTCTGTCCTCGAGATGGTGAAACACGGAACTGCCGCTGATCCCGCGCAAGCAGCGCTGCAGGCGATTTCGGCGGGAGTAGATATGGAGATGGTCAGCACGACGTACTTCGATCATCTTCCAACGCTGATCCGGGAAGGCAAAGTTTCGATTTCTTCCATCGACGCCGCTGTCCGAAGGATTCTGCGTCTGAAATTCGAGCTCGGCTTATTCGACAAGCCATTGCCGGCTGCGACACCTGTACCAATGACTGCGGACGCGCGCGAACTTGCCAGGCAATGTGCCGTCCAGACTCTCGTGCTGCTGAAGAACGAAAAGGGCGTCCTGCCACTCACGGAGAAGATGAAACAGATCGCGG
Organism: Bryobacteraceae bacterium; assembly: GCA_963833675.1. Lineage (GTDB taxonomy): Bacteria > Acidobacteriota > Terriglobia > Bryobacterales > Bryobacteraceae > DASQDN01. The sequence goes on from CAWHYW010000044.1 coordinate 6,594, forward strand.
TAATCGGGCCGCTGGCCGATAGCCCCGCTGATCAGATGGGCTCGTGGGTCATGGACGCGAGACCAGACGAAGCCGAAACACCACTCGCGAGCCTGCGGAAGAAATATGGGACGGATCGAATCACGTATGTAGCTGGTTTGAAAAACAGCAGGGACATAAGCCGCGATCAGTTTAGTGCGGCCGTCGCCGCCGCAAAGTCTAGTGACGTGGTGCTGCTGTTCGTGGGTGAAGAGCAGATCCTGTCCGGCGAAGCGCGCTCGCGCGCATTCCTCAATGTTCCAGGCGCACAGGAAAGCCTGGTCGAGGAGATCGCAAACACAGGCAAGCCCGTGGTGACGATCATCCTTGCGGGCCGTCCTCTTACTTTTCATGATGTAGCCAGGAGGTCTGCCGCAGTTCTGTACGCGTGGCATCCAGGAACCATGGGTGGTCCGGCGATTGTGGACGTGTTGTCGGGCGTTGCAAGCCCGTCGGGACGGCTCCCGATCACGTTTCCGCGCACGGTTGGCCAGATCCCGATCTACTATGCTCACCTGAACACTGGACGGCCTGCGATCGCAAACCAGGCCGGCATTCCGATGGGAACTCCGGTGGACCCGCAGGGTTACACGTCGAAGTACCTGGATGTCGAACTCACGCCTGAGTACCCTTTCGGCTTTGGCCTGTCTTACGGCGTGTTCGATTATTCGGCGACGCGCATTTCCTCCCAATCGATCGGGCGTGGCGAAACCATCAAAGTAGAGGCCGATGTGACCAATACCGGCAACGTCGAAGCCGACGAGGTAGTGCAACTATATGTGCGCGATCTGGTAGCGAGTGTGGCGCGCCCGGTTCGGGAGTTGAAGAGTTTTCGCCGTGTTCACTTTAAGCCTGGACAGAGGCAAACAATCACGTTTTCACTCTCAGAGCAGGACCTGGCCTTCTATGATCAATCGATGCAACTAAAAAGCGAAGCTGGAGATTTTCAGGTATGGATTGCGCCGGATTCTATCAGCGGCTCGCCTGCCACATTTCGCTTGCAACTGTGAATTAGTTCTAGAGTTACAGAAAGGATCGTTCGGCCATGTCCAAGGATCGAAGATACTTCCTGAAGTCTTCATTGGCATTCTTCGCGGCGAGCGGTTTCTCGGCTTCATCCAGCCGTCACCGCGTGGGTATCACCACGAATACCCGAGGTGGTTGGGAGAACGACGTATTTCAATCCTTTCGCGAAGCGCGCGAGGTGGGCTTTACGAACGTGGAATCTTTCATCCACTACTTCACCGATTATTGGGACAGGCCGAAAGACTTACAGAAGAAGATAGATAGCATCGGTGTCAGCTTCGTAACTATCTCCAACGGCGCTCCGCTGGAAACGCGCTTCGAGGATCCAACGAAGCACGAGCAGATATACACAGATCACTTGCGCCTCGTTCGATTCAACAAAAACTTCGGATGTAAACATCTGAAAATCAATCTGGGCCGGCGTCGACCGCAAGGCACGACGGATGAAGATTTAAAGAACATTGCCGCGGCACTTCATGAGCTTGGTCGCCGTATCGCCGATGAGGGCGTCAAGTTGGCTCCCCACGCCCATATGTGGAGTCAATTCGAAAACAGACGTGAGATAGATTTCGTGATGCAGAACACCAATCCGAAGTATGTATACTTCGTGCTCGATACGGGACACATTACCATGGCCGGTATGGATCCAGTAGAGCTTGCGCGTAAGCTCGGCCATCGAATTGTCGAATTTCACATGAAAGATGTGAAGCCGGAGAATCGAGGGGCAGCGAAGACTCGCCTCGAGGCGATGGATGGGATGAACGATCCGTGCTTCTTCCCGCTCGGAAACGGCGGTGTTGATTTTCCTGCGCTCAAGGCTCATCTCGACAACATTGGTTGGCAGGGCTGGCTGACGGTTGAGCTCGACACATCGCCTTGGCGCCCGCCTAAGGAGAGCGCGCGGATGAGCAAAGATTACCTCCAAAAACTCCTCAAAGTTGGAGCTTGATCATTACTCTAACGACTCTGCCGCGGAGCATCACCTGCTGCCCTGGTCATCTTGGGAGCGGCATCCAGGTACTCGATCCAACTCGTCATCATTTCATCTTCGCTGCGATCGCCCCACCGGATTGCCTGTTCCGGATCTGGATTGGCAGGATTGTTCGGGCTGTTGTCGTAAATGAATGTCACGAGCATCCGGCTGCCTTTCTCGACCAAAATGGGCTTGCGGAACCGGTATAAAAGCTGCCAGTTGAAGTCATAGCGCGGAACCTGTAGCAGCGTCTCGCGCTGCTCCGTTCGGACGAACCACTTCGTAACGTGCAACCTTGCCCCGATAGTGCATATGCGGCGTGATCGAGACCAGCAGCTTGTCAGTCTCGAATTCATAGCAGCGCTTCACTTCGTGGTTCGCCGCTCTCGCTGGAATCAGAAAATAGCGATTGCGGAGGTCGAACCGGCGCATCGGAGTTGCCGGCGGGCCGGAAGCGAGATAGAAACCGACACGCGTCCGGTCGGACTGCGGTTTATCCACCTTCGCATAATGGACCTGAAATCGCAGCTTCGCTCCGGCCGGTATCCATTTGGCTGTTGCGTCACCGAAAACATCCGCCGGCTTGCCCGGCAGCATCGCCGTAAACGATCCCTCTTCGAACCCGCTCAAGGCTTGCAAACCCGGCGGCTCGCTGGCGCACGCATCGTCCACGATCGGCGCATCCATCCTGAGCCTCGACAGTCCGTCACGAACCTCCCAGAGGCTTCCGGTTTGCGGAAGGAACGCCGCTGTCTTTTCCGTCGCTGTTTCCTTTTTGTCGATCACGACGCTCACGTGTACGTGATGCACCACCTTCCGGTTGCCCGGCAGAATCTGCGCCGCGCGAATCCATTTCCCCTCGGTGAAATTCGTTGGTACCGTGAAATACTTGTAGACATCGTTACCCGCCGGCACCATGAAGTCTTCGCCGATATCGATCACGATGTCCGGCTGCCCGAGTTGCCAGCCGTCATTAAACGCCGGCTTCGGCGGCAAATCTTCAGGCTTCCCCTCGGGCGCCCCGCCATCCACCCAAGCCTTGATCGTTTGAAGCTCCTCGGCAGACAGTCGGGGATCGTTCGCAAAATGTCCGATGCTCGCATCTGCGAACCAGGGCGGCATCTTACGTGAGAGCACGGCTTCGCGGATCGATTTCGCCCATGGCCGGGCGGATTCGTAATCGAGAAGGGACATGGGAGCCATCTCGCCCGGTCGATGACAACCAGCACAGCTCTTATAGAAAATGGGCGCCACATCCTTTGTGAAAGTGGGCCCCGCAAGCAGGTCGGCAGCCACAAGAAGGCTGAGAGCCGTAATGCGCATGTTCTGGCCTCCCAGGGGACGGAATCTTCGCCTATCCTACCTCAATCGCGATTGCAGATGGATTACGGCAATATTTCGAGACTCTCGTCGAGTGAAACTGGCTTGGGACTTCAAGTCCCAAAGCCACGGTCAATCCAGGCCGAATTACGACCTAAGCTTCGATTACTCCTCACCCATCAGAATAGTAGTTTCAGACCGAGTTGCACCTGTCGAGCGGGATTATCCTGACCCGTAACGGTACCGAACGCGCCAGACTCGACGTTCAAGTTGGGAGCCGCGAAAATCGGTGTGTTCGTGATGTTAAAGGCCTCCGCCCGGAACTGAAGATTCCACCTCTCTGTAAAGCGAAAGTTCTTGAACATCGAGAAATCCAGATTGCGGGTCCAGTCCTTGCGCAGGTTCGGATGGGTGCGGCTCATGTTGCCGAAAGTGTAGTCCTTAGCAATTGTGAATTGCCGGGTATCGAACCAGCGATCGATGGAACGGTCATCGATCCTCGCGTCAACGCCCGTGGAATCGGGACGCTGGTAACCGCCAAACGAAAAGCTGTTGTTTGTAGTTTGGCTAAAGATGAGCGGTTGACCGGAGTTCAAAGTCAGGATGCCGTTGATCTGCCAGCCGCCAACCAGCGCGTTGGGAAGCCAGTGCATCGAACTGCCGAAGCGTTTTCCCCGACCGAATGGCAGTTCATAATTTACGTTATAGACAAACCGGTGGGGGATGTCGTAGGAGCTTAACGAATATTCGCAGCTGCGACAATACCAGTTCCGAAGCGTACCCTGGCTATCGTTCCATATACCGTCCGACGAATCAGCCATGCTCTTCGACCATGTGTAGGAAGCCATCATCGTAGCGCCGCCGCCGAATCGCTTTTCAAATCGTGCTTGAAACGCATGATAGTTCGTATTACCCCAGGCAGCCGATCCCGTACCGACACTACTGAACGCCGCATATGGCCCGCGCAGGAGATACCCGCGTTGAATTGTCTCCTTCCCCAGGACGCTCGCGGGATCGATCAATCCGAAGAACGGATTCGGTACCGAATCAAGCAGTCCGTTTTGGGGCTTGATCAGCTCAGGCGGCAGCTGGGCCTGATCCCCTTGGGCTAACTCGTTATGGGTACCCTTGTTTCCCGCATAGGCCACTTCGATCATCATGTCGCTGGTCAGGTGGCGTTGAATCGTGAAATTCCATTGCTGGTTATAGGGAGTTCTCATTTGGTCAGGCCATGCGGAACTCAGCGCGAAGCCAACACCGGAGAGCAAACCTTGCGACCGGCCGGTGGGAAGCACATAACCCGTTTTGAATGGATCACGCAATAGCTCATTCGGCGTAATTTGGTCAAGCGTCGGAAGCCACGGTGTCGTACTCGCGTACGGCGCACCGGTCCAGCGATCAGTCGCCGCGAATTTCGGCACTCCATAGAAGATTCCGTATCCCGTGCGGATGACGGTCTTGTCGTTTAACTGGTAGGCGATGCCGATTCTTGGGTTGAACTTGTACTCCATTGGGCGAACGCCGCGGCGTCCCAGGCTCTGGTCATCGCCCGCAAACAAATAGCCGCCGAGCAGGTTCATGCCAACCTTGTCGGACAGAGGATTTTTGACACCTAGATCCATGACGGTCTGCTGATCGTATCTTTCCGTCGTAGAACCCTCCATCTCCAACCGCAATCCCAGATTGATCGTCAGTTTCGAGTTCCACTTGAAATCATCCTGAGCGTACAGCGCGTAGTATCGGCTGAGATTCGCGGGTTTGATGCGATGCGTTGCGGCGCCGCTGGAGCCTGTCCCGAGGAGGAACGAGGCAAGACCATCGCCGCCCGAAGCGACTCGTGGATCCGGTCCCTGCGTCATGGCCCGCGTAAATACAAAGTTGGCAGGACTACTACCGAACTGGGCAAACCCCAGAGTAAAGGTGCGCCACTCGCCGCCGAATTTCATGCTGTGCCGGCCGACAAGTTTCGTCAGATTCGCTAGAGCAGTATAAGCGGTATTGTCGCTGCCATAGGTCGAACCATTGTTCGGACCGATGGATGTGTAGTCCTGGACATCGAATCGTGGAATTCGAGGAGCGCCGGTTCGTAATGTTACATCTTGGAGAGCCTGCGGCAAGCCCAAAGCAGTGACATCGAATCCGTAGGAGAAGGCGGGGCGCCAGGCATTGAAACGGCTGAGACCGAACCGCAGAGTCAAAACGGTGGAGGCCCCCATCGTTTCCGTATAGTCGGCGGCGATGTTATGCGAACCCCAATACATGATGCCGTCACTCGGCGTTGCTCCGTTGTCCCAGAAGTCGGCCGCAGCCGTATCCTGTTTAAAACGGTTGTAGCGGACAAACATGCGGCGGTTCTGACTCAGGAAGTGATCCAGCTTCAGATCGAATTTATCGGTAGGCGAGCGAGGCACATTCTGAATACCGACGTTGTTTTGATTCGTAAATGCGTTTCCCGCCTGATTCGGTTTTGGATACAGCGCCAGCGCCTTTACGGCAACGGGGTCAAACATGGACGAAGGAATTCGATTGCCCGGGAACGGGTCTCGAATGAATCGGCCAGGCTGATTTGGATCGGGTCTCGTGGTGAACGGATTGTAAATTACTCGAAGCGTTCCATTCGCGTTTCTTGTGTTTGAAAAGTCTCCCTGCAGTTGCTCGGGACTTGGGACCGTGTATTGGGCGAAGCTGCCGGATTTCACTAACCTTCTCTCATAATCCGTGAAGAAGAAGGTTCGGTCCTTAAAGATTGGCCCGCCAAAGCTGGCCCCGTATTGATGCTGTTGGAAAGATGCTTTTCTACCGCCTGTGCGGTTGAGAAAGAAGTTCTTCGCATCCATCGCGCTGTTGCGCAAAAATTCGAAGACGCTGCCATGGAACTCGTTGCTACCGGACCTGGTCACCATCGTGACCTGTCCACCGCCGCTTCGGCCGTACTCGGCCGTATACGAATTTGTCTGAACCCGGAATTCCTGGATAGCCTCTATCGAGGGACCGGCCGAGGCGCCGTAGATGCCCTGGATATCGCTCTGCACCATTGCCGTCACGCCGTCCAATTGGATATCGTTGACCGATTCTTTCCCGCCGTTGATCGAAAACCGAATCGTACTGGTGAAAAAATCGTTCTCCTGGTTCGGCGTTGATGGCGTCACCCCCGGGACCAACTTGAGAAGAGAGTAAACGTTCCGGTTGTTCAACGGGAGATCGATAATTTTCTTATTCTCGACGACGGAACTCAACGTCGCATTGGAAGCTTCGAGCAGGGGACCGGTTGCGGTCACCTCCACTCTCTCGCTAACCGCGCCGACGTCGAGCGTAATGTTCAGAGTGGCGTTCTGCTGTGTCGCCAAGGGAAGCGATTCGAGCACATATGTACGAAATCCGGAGGCCTCGGCTGTGACACGATACAGGCCCGGAGTCAATTCGATCACCCGGTACACTCCTGAGGAGTTGGTTTCCGCTGGATAGTCCAGGTTCCGCTGAGTATCCGTAACGGTAACTTTCGCGCCGGCGATGGCAGCTCCACTGCTATCGCTCACGATTCCGGAGATGAGAGCCTTCGAGGTCTGGGCGAACAAACCAGGAACGAACACGCCAGCCAACAACACACACTGCAGGAATCTGGACATAGACCCTCCTTAACCTTTCTAAGAGCCTTGGAAAGGCTGACAAGTTTTGACCGAAACGCTTGGCTTCACATTCTATTCGTAACGAGGTATGGTGTCAAAAATTTCAAGCAGAATGAGGCAATATTGCGCGGCGCATGACGAGCCGATAGGATAATTCGGTAACGAGTCAAACAGCTCTTCGCCGAAAACTTTTAAAATTGAAGTTGGACTAATGTCGAGAACAGTTGTATTTTGCCCGCTTCTGGGGTTGGCATCGAGTTTGTTGATGGCATCGCAGCCACTGAGCCGCGAGGCCCTTATTCGCCAATACTGCCTGCAGTGTCACAACACATCAGTGAAGTCCGGTAATCTGACGCTTGAAGGTCTCTCGCCGGAAGACCCGGCCCTCCACCCAGACACCTGGGAGAAGGTTGTCCGCAAGCTAAAAGGTGGAGAGATGCCGCCACCGAAGATGCCGAGGCCAACCGCGGCGGTCGTGCGCGATTTCACCTCGGGACTGACCTCGGAACTGGACTCCGCCTCTCATCGTAAGCCATACGCCGGGTCGCCTCTGATCCGCCGATTAAATCGCACAGAGTATACAAACACTGTGCGAGATTTGCTGGCGATCGAGTTGCCGCTCGCAGCCGAACTTCCGGAGGACGGAGTTGCTGCTGGCTTTGATAATGTGGCCGATGCGCTTTCCATCTCGCCGTTGCTTTTGGAGCGGTATCTCAAGGTGGCTCGCAAGGTGAGTCAACTCGCGGTCGGCGTTAGAGACGCATCGCCCGTCATTGACATTTATCCCGCTACCGACACACAGGCAGGTTGGCAAGGCGAGGGGATGCCATTTGGCAGCCGCGGAGGCATTCGAGTCAACCATTATTTTTCGCATGACGGCGAGTACCAGTTGCGGGCATTCCTCGAAAAGCAAAGACTGACCCCGACCGAGGGAGTTCGGTTTTTCCGCACGACGGTCCGTTTGAAGGCTGGGCCGCACGTCTTGGTTGTGACCTTCCCCAACGAATTCGCCGAGCGCGAAGGACCTGTCTCTGACGTTTCCGGTCCGGGCGGACCGGCGCTTGGAGGCCCGTTAGACCTGCTGGGTACCGCGATCCGTCCAACCATCGAGTTCCGAGTCGATGGTCGTCGAGTCAAGCTGTTCGAGATTGCCGGAATGACTTCGGGGGAGGCAGCTTTCGATGGACAGCCCGGTCCTCCCACTCTGGGCAGAATCGAGATCGCGGGACCTTACAACGTGACCGGGGTTAGCGAGACTCCCAGCCGCAAGCGAATATTTGCGTGCCGCCCCACGAAATCTGGCGATGATCTTTCTTGTGCCGATCGTATTCTTTCCGGGATTGTGCGTCGGGCATTTCGTAGGGACATCACACAATCAGACCTGAAGCCATTCCTCTCCACCTTCCAAAGATCGCGGGAGAAGGGCAGTTTCGATGAATCGATTGCTGCGGCTATTCGCGATGTGCTACTCGCGCCTGACTTTCTCTTCCGTCTTGAATTCGATCCGCCTGGAAGCGGACCCGGCTCTGTCCACGCCGTCTCAGATTTCGAACTGGCCTCGCGATTGTCTTTTTTCCTCTGGAGTACGATTCCTGATGATGCGCTGCTTGATGTCGCGGCACGCGGTCAATTGCGGCCAACGCTCGAGAACGAGATTCGGCGAATGCTGGATGATCCCCGTTCTGTTACGCTGGCCGATAATTTCGCTGAGCAATGGCTCGGTCTCCGCAGCCTTGGAAGCATTCAACCGGATCCTCAGGTGTATCCGGAGTTCAACTCGGCCTTACGACATTCATTCCGGACCGAAACCAAACTGTTTATCCGGAATCTCATTCGGGAAAACCGGAGCATTTTGGACCTGCTCAGAGCGGATTACACCTACATGGACGAGACGCTCGCAAGACACTACGGCATACCTGGTGTTACCGGTCCTGGCTTCCGCCGTGTGATGCTTCCGCCGGACAGTAACCGCGGTGGACTCCTCACGCAGGGGAGTATTCTAATGCTGACCTCACACCCGACGGCGACCTCGCCCGTGTTGCGGGGCAAATGGATCCTCAGCAATCTGCTGAATTCTCCCCCTCCTCCGCCGCCGGCCAATGTGCCGCCGCTAGATGAGAGTCCGAAGGACGGCCGCAAGCTGACTACTCGGGAAAAGGTGGAGCGTCACCGGAGCAATGCGGCTTGCGCGTCCTGCCATGCTCGCATCGATCCAATGGGATTCGCCCTGGAGAACTTCGATGGAATCGGTAAATGGCGAGCTGACGACGAGGGCGGCAAAGTGGATGCCTCGGGTATCATGCCCAGCGGTGAAAAGTTCTCCGGTCCGCAAGGGCTCAAGGATCTGCTTCTCGAACATTCGGACGAATTTGTGCGCGCCGCGGTAGAGCGATTGTTAACGTATGCGCTTGGCCGCGAATTGGACGCCCGCGATCAACCGGCAGTACGTGAGATTATGCGCGGCGCCGAACCCAGTGATTATCGCTTTTCCGATCTCATCGCTGCTGTCGCAAACAGTGTCCCGTTCCAAATGAGGCAAACTAAGGAGCAGTAACTATGCTGGTGACCCAAAAACATCTGTCTCGACGGACCATACTGAGAGGCGTCGGTACTGCTCTTGCGCTGCCGCTGCTCGATGCTATGGTCCCGGCTTTACGCGCGGATCGACTCACTGCCGCCGCTCCCGTACGGCGTTTGGGATTCATCGTTTACCCATTGGGTGTGGACGAGGACCGGTGGAAGCCGAAAGGCGAGGGAGCCGAATTTGAATTCAGTGAAGCGCTCACGCCGCTTGCCCCGCACAAAAACAAACTAGTGGTCATCAGCGGTATCTCGTCCGATCCGGATCGAACGAAGGCGGGCTTTCATGACCGCGCGCTAGCCTCTTTCATGACTGGCGTCGAGCCGACCAAAGGTAAGGTCAAGGTCGGGATCTCGGTGGATCAGGTCGCAGCGAAGGCTCTCGGAAAGGAGACGCAGTTTGCGTCGCTGGAGTTGGCGGCGGAAAACAGCCTCGCCAATCCCCTTCCCGGGCCGGTGTTCAAGAGTGAAACGGTCCCGCTTCCGTTTGAGCATAACCCTCGGATGGTTTTCGAACGCCTGTTCGGCGACGGAGCAAAGATCGACCCTGCCGCTTCGGCTGAGCGGAACCAGGAAGACCGAAGCGCACTGGATTCCGTAACAGAGCGGATCTCCGAGTTGAAGCATCGCTTGGGTCCTGACGATCGTCGCAAACTTGATGAATACCTCGATTCCATTCGCGACGTGGAGCGCCGAATCGACGTCGCGATGCGAAAACAGCCGGGCGCATTGCCCCAAACGGCACGGCCGGCCGGTGTGCCAGACTCCTGGCCGGATCACGTCAGGTTAATGTTCGATCTGCAACTCCTGGCGATCCGCGCAGACCTCACACGCGTGTGGACTTTTCTCTATGGACGCGAGGCCACTTCGATGACTTTCCCTCACCTGAATATCTCTATGGGTCATCACGAGATCTCGCATCATAACTTCGAGAAGCAAAAATTGGATGCCCTGGCGAAGATCAATGTCGATCAATCCGAACTCTTCGCATACTTTCTCGGCAAACTCGATTCCATTCGAGAAGCTGACACCTCATTGCTCGATCGGTCACTGATTCTTTACGGCAGCAATCTGAGTGTTCCGACCTCGCATAGCCAACGAGATCTCCCGATCATCGTAGCCGGAGGAGCCGCGGGTCGAATCGCCGGAGGACGATATATCAAATTCCCCGGTGACACAACTCCTCTGACCAATCTTTATCTGACAATGCTGGACAAGGTCGGTGTGCCGACCGAAAAGCTTGGTGACAGCACTGGAAGGCTGAACCGTCTGGAGGTGTAGGCCGATGCGTATCATCGCCGGATTCCTGCTTATCGCATTGCCGGTCGCCGCAACGAACACGGGGGAGAGGCTTTTGGATGCCGTCCGAAGCGATGATCCATCCGCAGTGGCGCGATTAATTCAGGACGGAGCCGACGTAAACGCTCGCGAGCCGGATGGCGCAACGGCGCTGTCATGGGCAGTTGTACGTGGAAACATCCCCGTCGCAGAATCGCTGCTGAGAGCAGGCGCGAATCCGAATCTTACAAATGAGCTCGGAGTTGGCCCACTGTCGCTGGCTCTTGAAAACGGGTCTGCGAAGTTAGCCACTATTCTGATCCAAAACGGCGCGGATCCCAACCTGGCGCGATCGGACGGCGAGACACCTCTTATGACGGCCGGGCGCCTCGGCTTGACCGAAATTGCAAAGCTGCTTCTGGATAAGGGAGCCAGACCCAACGCGCGAACAAAACAGTTCGGCCAGACTGCGCTGATGTGGGCGGCCGGTCATCCCGATCTCGTTGGTCTGCTGCTGAAGCAAGGCGCTGATCCTCATGCAGTCACCGCAAGTTGGGACGTCAAGTACATCATCTACGCGCCTACCACCGTGACATTGGGAAAAACCGGCATCCCGTGGAACACCGACGGCGAGTACACGAGTAAAAGAGGCGGCCAGAACCCCTTATTTTTCGCGGTGCAAAAGCATGACCTGGAGTCCGCAAAGTTACTGCTGGATGCGGGTGTGGATGTGAATCAGCCTTCCGCCGATGGCACAACACCACTGCTGGCGTCGCTTTATCATTGGGATCCCCCCAGCATGAGATTCATTCCCGGCAAGGGAGCGCCCGCGCAAGCCGGGTCATCGCAGGCGTTGCACGCGGACCTCGCGATGGCTCAATTGCTGCTCAACCGCGGCGCGAAGGCCAAGGCCACCGATGGCGCGGGATACACGCCGCTGCACGGCGCTGCGCTCGCGGTCGCAAATGCGGCGCTTGGCCCGGACTTCCGAAAAGGCGGTGGTTACGGCGCGAACCCGGCGCTTCTGAGTCTGGGTCCCGAGAAGAATCGGCCGGCAGCCGATAGTCTCGATACGGCACTGGCGATTGTCAAAGCGCTCCTGGACTCCGGCGCCGATCCGAACCGCCAAACGGTCTACCCCACTCCAGGTCCAGCCGGGGACGTCCGGATCAACCCCGCGCCTCCCGGTTCGTCAGCGTTCCACATTGCAGCCGCTTCCACCAACGTCGCGCTTGTGAAGATGCTGGCCGACAAAGGCGCAAATCCGAATCTTCTCAGAAAAGACGGCCATACGCCATTTTCAGTGGCGGTGATGGCCGGCAACTTAGATGTAGTGAAGGAGATGGTCGCGCGCGGCGCAGATCTGAATCTTCGTTATAATCCGGCCCATAAGATTCCTGATCCTGTGAAGGCCATTAGCCTGACGAGGCAGGCGCAAACGATCATGCATATTGCGGCGCTGGGCGGCTCCGCTCCAGTAATGGAATATCTTTACTCGCAAGGTGTATCGCTGGGCTTGAAGAACTCGATGGGGGAAACTCCCCTTGATCTGGCCGACTCACAGGAGCGATATCGCGAGGCCATCCGGCGCGAGGGGGCCGACGGTGACCCCGAAAAACTTAAGGCAGTCGTCCGAAAAACCGAAACCACGGATAGCATTAAGAAATTGCTCAATCAGGACAAAGAATCGAATAAAAGATGAACCGCCGAACATTCCTAACCGCGGCGGGTGCGACATATGCGGCCACCGTGGCCGGCGCCGACCCGGCGAGCTTCCCCATCATAGATACGCACCTCCACCTATACGACGCAACCCGTCCACAGGGCGCCCCATTTCCGAAGACTCCCAATCCACCACCGTTTCTACCTAGCGATTACCGCGAGGCCGCGGCGCCTCTTGGCATTAAAGGCGGCATTGTGGTGGAAGCAAGCCCCTGGGTGGAAGACAACTTATGGGTCTTGATGACGATCGAAAAAGAGCCGATCATCGTGGGACTAGTCGGCTGTCTCGATCCGACGAAACCAGAGTTCCGAGAATACCTGGAACGCTATCATCGCAACAAGTTGTTCCTCGGCATCCGTTATGGCAACGTCTGGGAAGGTCACAACATCGTAGCGGCAGTCGACAACCCGGCCTTTATCGAGAATATGAAAGCGTTCGCGCAGACCGGACTAACATTCGAAGTGGCCAACCCGCGGTTTGATCTCATCGATGCAACTGTTCGCCTCACCGACAAAGTCCCTGATCTGCGCGTAATGTTGGGACATCTTCAGGCTCTCCCGCTTCCCGCCGACCCGGCAGTGATGAAGACTTACTCCAACAACCTTCACGAACTGCGGAGACGAAAGATCTACGCGAAGGTGTCAGGCCTGCCAAGGAAGAATCCTCAGGCAGACTTCGATCCTGCGCTCTGCAATCCCATGCTGGACTTCATATGGGATATCTTTGGCGAGGACTATATCGTTTATGCGGGCCGGAACAAGGCAGCTCTGGACATTCTTCGCTCCTATTTTATGGACAAGAGCCGTACGGCCGCCGAAAAATTCTTCTGGAAAAACTCCATACCGGCCTTCAAATGGGTGAGAAGAGATCCAGGTCAGCCACAGTTAACTTAGTCTCTAAATTTGTCTCAGCAACCAGCGGGCGGCATTTTGCTGAAGCTTCACGTATTCGGGGTTCCAGAGATCCACAAGCATGTGGCCGGGCGCCAGGTAACAGACGCGACCTTTGCCGTAATCATACGCCCAACCTGCCGGCGCTGAAGTTCCGAGATCCTTGTACGTCAGACCGTCCTCATTGACGCTCTCGAGCAGCAGGTGCTTCCGGTCCTTCTCGTATTTCATATAGTGTTGCTCGTCCGTAACTACGAAGTCATTCACTCCACGAGTAATGGGATGCTGCGTGTTCACCACCTTCACCTTGAAGCGACGTATCGGTGGATGCCCTTCCGTCACGGCTCCAAGCACATCGCGAAATTCGTCATTGTGCGGACTGATGTAAGTAACGTTATGTAAGAGTAGGACGCCTCCACCGCCATTAGCAAACTCCTTTACGGCTTTGCCCTGCGCCGGTGTAATCCAGTAGAAAGGCTTACCCTCCCATTTCGGCAATGGAGGCTCGCTCACGATCTTCGGCGATCCGGTCTGGTTATAGGCGGCATTGCTGCTCTCGTCAGGGTACCCATCGGGCCAGGTCATTCCGTCTCGAAGTATGATCAGCAGTTTGTAGCCCCGCAACGATTCCATATCGAGCATCTTTACCTCATCACAGAAGTCGATGGAGATTCCCAGATCTTTGCCGAGTGTTTTGCCCAGGCCTGTGCGGATGTAGTCGCTGTTGTGGTAGCGGTCACCGATGAGGGCGAACGCGGATCCCTTTTCACGGCCGTAAGACAAGGACGCTGACATGGCGATGTTGTACAGGGCGGTTCGCCGGCTGATCGTATTCATTTGTTCTCCTCAAATTCTTCTGGATCGCGAGTATATTATGCCGCAATCGCGGAACAACGGGACATTCAGTATTCTGGCCGCGGCCAGCAAAAGCCTCTTGAGCCAGGCCTTAGATATCAAATCTTCCTCAAATTCAAGTCTTTTGAGCTTGTTCAAGAATTAGAAGTATGGTATAAAAAACCTCCGGTCAAGCAAATGAGCAGCTCGACCTCGACCATTTCAGCCGTGGCTGTTTTTTCTGCTTGGTCGCTTTCGAGTTCTGTTATCAAACGGGGAAGCTTCGGAATCACCGAAGGTGCACACTTTGCAGAATCTACTCGGACGTAATCCGTCCGAGTAAAACAAGACAAACTCTTCAACTTTCCGTGTAAGAAAGGATCTCCCATGCTTAAAAACCATGAGGGGCACTGTCGGCGGAGCAATTTCTTAATGTCGAACGTGCTTCTACTAGTCGCTTTGTTGACTGCAGTTGGAATGCTCACACCCCTGGCCGCGGCCTTATCGAGTAACGTTTCGGTGTTCGCTACAGGACTGGATTATCCTCGGGGCCTGAAGTTCGGGCCCGATGGAAATCTTTACGTTGCGGAAGCGGGGCGTGGCGCGGGAACCGGCACCCCCACCACGACCGTCGGCATTTGTCCGCAAGATGAAATGGTAGGGCCATTCAGAGGAGGTTTCACCGCACAAGTAGTTCGAGTCAATCCATCAGGTTTCGTGACCCCATTCGTGCGCGGGCTTCCCTCGGCGCAGGGTAACGCTTCGATTCCGGGTTTCGTTCTGGGCGCGGCGGATGTCGCGTTCCTAGGCCAAACGCTATACGTATTACTCGCCGGCGGAGGGTGCGCCCATGGCAACAACCCTGATCCTAAAATCTCGGGAATCCCGGCCGGAGTACTGCGCGTCGATTCCAATGGCTCCTGGACCGTTATCGCCGATTTAAGCGCTTTCGGGCGAAGGCACCCCGTAGCGAACCCGCCACTTGACTTCGATCCGGACGGAACTTGGTACAGTTTGGTGGCAGCGCAAGAAAACCTATACGCCCTGAATCCAAATTCCGGAGACCTGGAACGGATCACCCCGCAGGGGCAGATCAGCAGGGTCATCGATACATCTGTCCAACACGGACACTTTGTGCCTAGTGCGCTGGCATATCACGGGAACCTCTACGTCGGCCAGCTCGGAATACTGCCTGTCGTGCCAAATAGTCAATCCATTCTCAAGGTCACGCCAAGCGGGCAGAGCAAAGTCGACGTAACGGGCTTAACGGCCATTACTGGAATGACTTTCGATAACCGGGGACGATTGTACGTACTGGAGGCTTCCACCGTGGCGGGAGACGTCTACACAGCTGGCGCCGGCGCGGTTGTCCGTGTAAATCCTAATGGAAAGCTTGACGTCATCGCCACTGGCCTGACATTTCCTTCGGGCATAACCTTGGGCCCGGATGGCGCGCTTTATGTCTCGAACTTTGGTTTCGGCTCATTTGATGAGCTGCCACTAAATAGCGGACAGATTCTCCGTATAACGATACCGGATTAGCGATCGCGGCGATTATTTGCGCAAATTGTAACGTCCGCTCAACTCGAGAGAACTCGCGTTCAGGCGACGCGAGCGGCTGCCGTCAATTCCTTGACGATCTCGCCGACGAAGGCCTTCGCGTCGCCGAAAAGCATAAGCGTATTTTCCATGTAATACAAATCGTTGTCGATGCCGGCAAACCCAGGGTTCATGCTGCGCTTCACAACCATTACAGTCCGAGCCTTATGGGCGTGCAGAATGGGCATGCCTGCGATGGGACTGCCGCTGTCCGTTAGCGCTGCCGGGATTTACAACGTCATTGGCCCCGATAACCAGGGCGACATCAGTGATGGGAAAATCCGGATTGATCTCGTCCATTTCGACCAGCTTGTCGTACGGGACATCGGCTTCCGCAAGCAGGACGTTCATGTGCCCGGGCATGCGCCCCGCCACCGGATGGATGGCGAAACGGACGTCCACGCCACGTTTGCCCAACACGTCGGCCAGTTCTCGTAATTTGTGCTGGGCCTGAGCCACAGCCATTCCGTATCCGGGAATGACAATGACACTCCGAGCCGACTCCAGGAGGAACGCCGCTTCTTCTGCAACCGCCGAGCGTACCGGACGCTCCGTTGTCTTGCTGGTCGATGTCTGAAGTTGTCCGAATGCGCCGAACAGAACGTTCGAGAACGACCGGTTCATGGCCTTGCACATGATCACGGAAAGAATGAATCCGGATGAGCCATCAAGCGCTCCCGCCAAAATCAGAAGCTTGTTATCGAGCGCGAATCCCATGGCGCTGGCAGACAGTCCCGCATATGAATTCAGTAACGCGATGACCGTGGGCATGTCGGCTCCGCCAATCGGCACGATCAGCAGAACTCCGAACAGCAGCGAGAGAACCGCGAAGATGGGAAACATCCACGTCTGGTCCGGAGACACGATCAACGCGATCCCCAACAGAATTGCGCACGCAAGAACGAACAGGTTGACGATGTTCTGGCCTTTATAAGTCATCGGCCGCGTCGGCAGAATTTCCTGCAGCTTGCCGAACGCCATCAAGCTGGCAGTGAACGTCAGGAACCCGAGCAGGATTTCCAGCGTCAGCGCAACCATCGTGATCTGGCCGGGAGTATGCCTGTAATACTCGGCCGTCCCGATAAGCGCCGAAGCCAGAGCGCCGAACGCGTGAGAGATCGCAGTCCGTTGTGGAACGGCCGTCATCGGCATCAGGTAGGCGAGCGGCACTCCTACAGCGGATCCTATGAAAAATGCAATGAAGATCCATTGATACTCAACAACTTCAAACCGGAGCAGAGTGCCAACCACCGCCAGCAGCATGCCCATTTCGCCGGCAATAACGCCGCGGCGTGCAGTTGCCGGCGAACTCATCCATTTCAGAGCGAGAATGAAACCCGCAGCCGCAAGAAGGTAGAGGAGAGGAAGGATCAGTTCCATCACTTTCGCGTTTCGCCTCCCCGTTTTTTGAACATCTTCAGCATGCGATCCGTAATCAGATAACCGCTGACCAGGTTGATGGTGGATGCGACCACTGCGATAAATCCGAGCACTTTTGAAAGCTGCGGCGCATCTTTCTCACCGGTGATAAGAATCGCTCCGACGACTGCGATTGCCGAAATCGCATTCGTCAACGACATCAAAGGAGTGTGCAAGAGAGGAGAAACATTCCGAATCAACTGGAATCCGAGAAATGCCGCCAGCATGAAAATCCAGAGACCGTATTCGTATTCCTTCATGACCTCACCGCCTGTGCTTCCGTTCGTCCAAGCAGCTCGCGAACCCTGCTGTTTACAACCTCACCGGCATGCGTGACTAACGTGTCACGAATGATCTGGTCCTCGAGGTTGATCGAAAGCTCGCCCTTTGGAGCGAGCAGCTTCAGAAACGCCGTAATATTAGCCGAGTAAAGCTGGCTTGCATCGCGAGGCAGAGCAGACGGAAGGTTGACCGGGCCCATGATCGTGATGCCGTTATGAACGAACGTTTCGTCAGCACGCGTCAACTCACAATTGCCACCACGCTCGGCAGCAATATCGATAATTAGCGAGCCGGGCGTCATCGCAGTCGCCATTTCTGTTGTGATCAGTATCGGAGCTTTTTGACCCGGCACGGCTGCCGTTGTGATAACCACATCCTGTTCTCGAAGAACATCGGTTAGCAGCTCACGCTGGCGCTTGTAGAAAGCCTCGTCCATCGCCTTCGCATAACCGCCCTTGTCTTCCGCGTCTCCCGTCTGCACATCGAGCGTCACGAACTTTGCTCCTACGCTCTCGACTTGTTCTTTCACCGCGGGCCGGACGTCATAGGCGGAAACTACCGCGCCCAAACGCTTCGCTGTCGCGATCGCCTGCAAGCCGGCAACACCTGCGCCGAGCACGAAGACTTTAGCCGGAGCGATGGTCCCGGCCGCGGTCATCATCATTGGGAACATCTTGGGGAGCATTCGGCCGCCAGCACAACTGCTCGATATCCTGCGAGAGTCGCCATGGATGAAAGTGCGTCCATGCTCTGCGCCCTTGTAATGCGAGGAATCAATTCCATCGCAAACAGGCTGACGTTGTGCGCCGCCAGATCGGCGCACGCTTCTGGGGCCGTGAGGGCTTCCCCAAAGCCAATTAGCAAATGGCCGGCGCGCAAAAGAGACAAATCGGAACGGCCTACATCAGGATTGGCGCCGAGTGTCCGGACTTGAACGACGATGTCCGACTTCGCGAACACGTCGGCGCGCGACAGCAATCGTGATTCCTCTGTCGAGGAAACTCTTGTCCGGAAATCCGGCTTCTGCGCCGGCATTCTCCTCAACGATTGCCTTTATTCCAATTTCTGTAGGGCCTCACATGCGCGAGGCGTAAGGGCGACACGACGTTCGCCCGGGAAGATCTCGCGCGGAATTCCAAGCGTGACTGGCACCAGCACCTCCGCTCAAGATATTATCACTGGGTTTCACCAAAGTTGCTCGAACGGGTATAGAATATCGGCGTGGTCGTGGAAACCGACTGATGTTCGCAATCCGAACTACTTCCACAAAGTTGTGGATTGTCAATGGGCGTGCCCAGCCCACACCAATGTGCCTGAATATATCCGGCTGATCGCGCAAGGCAGATACACGGACGCGTACCTGCTGAATCGCGAATCGAACGTATTTCCGGGCATTCTCGGGCGCACATGCGATCGCCCTTGCGAGCCTGCGTGCCGGCGCGAGCGTGTGGATGGCAAGCCCGTTGCAATCTGCCGCCTCAAGCGAGTTGCCGCCGATCGGCGTGGTGAAGTCAAGCACCTGCTGCCCAGAGCTCCCGCAGTAGAAGAACGGAATGCGCATCGCCTGTGTCGGAGCCGGTCCCGCGTCGCTCACCGTCGCCAATGACCTGACGCCTCTCGGCTATGAAGTGGTCATTTTTGAGAAGGCGGACAAGCCCGGCGGTCTGATGCGCAGCAATATCCCGTCATTCCGCCTGCCCGAAAGCGTCCTGTACGAGGAAATCGACTACATCGTCGATATGGGCGTTGAGATTCGGTACAACACGCCCGATTGAGAGCATGAAAGCGCTGCTGAGACAGGGCTTCGATGCAATTTTCGTGGGCTCGGGCGCGCCTCGCGGAAAGAATCTCGACATTCCCGGCAGATATGAGACGGATCGAATCCATATCGGAATCGACTGGCTGGAATCGGTCGCGTTCGGACATACAGATTCGATCGGCGAACGAGTGCTGATTATCGGTGTCGGGAACACCGCGATGGATTGCTGCCGTACGTCTTGCCGCCTGGGCGGAAAAGACATCAAAGTAATGGCGCGCCGGCCTCGCGGCTACTTCAAAGCATCGCCCTGGGAACTGGAGGATGCGGAAGAAGAGGGCGTGGAGATCCTCATCAATCATGCTCCGAAACGTTTTCTAATCGAAAATGGGAAGCTGACGGGCATGGAATTTGAGCGGCTCGAGTGGGATGCGCGAGGCCAAGCGCTCGAAGCTGATCGACACAGTTGTTCTACCCGCGGACGACGTGATTCTGGCGATAGGACAGGAAAATGCGTTCCCCTGGATTGAACGCGACCTGGGCATCGAATTCGATCAATGGGACATGCCAGTAGTCGATCGAGAAGACAATGCAGAGCACGCGAGCCCGGCGTTTTTTTCGGCGGCGACTCGGCATTCGGCCCGAAAAACATCATCTGGGCGGTGGAACACGGTCATCAGGCGGCGATCTCCATTCACAATCTATTGCGAAGGCGTCCCGATTACGGACCGGCCGCCGGTCGGCATGAATCTGATCACGCCAGAAGATGGGAATCAGCGAGTGGAGTTATCACAACGACTACAACCCGGCCGCGCGTCAAAAGATGGTGCACGTCGATCTGACGCAGCGGTTTGAGCAGTTGAATATCGAAGTGGAACTCGGGTTCGACGCCGACGCAGACCGCGCGCGAAGTGCAGCGATGCCTCAACTGCGACATGCAAACAGTCTTCACAGCGCCCAAAGTGCATCGAGTGCGATGCCTGCATCGACGTCTGCCCGGTGCAATGCCTCACCATCACGCGTAACGGCGATGAACTGGATTTGCGGTCCCGGCTTTCGGCTCCGGCGGACAATCTCGAATCAGGACTGTTATGTGTCGGATCCTCTGCCGCAGACGCGCGAATCATGGTGAAAGACGAAGATCTCTGTGTCCACTGCGGTCTCTGCGCGGAACGTTGCCCAACGGCCGCCTGGGACATGCAGAAATTTGAACTCATCTATCCCACTGCGCAGGACAACTCTCGTGCAGCCACTCGGCCATCGGCGCATAAATGATTTCGCATTCAAGCTGGCAAATGTAAACGGAACCGGATCCGCCAGCGCCAACGGACTGCTCATGCAGGCTATTTTTCGCATGGGCATTCCGGTTTCGGGAAAGAATCTATTCCCTTCGAATATTCAGGGACTGCCCACCTGGTACGAGATTCGTGTCAACAAAGATGGCTATACGGCGCGGGCGCTCGATTATGACCTGATGGTCGCGATGAATGGGCAGACCTATGCGCGCGACATTCGGGAAGTGCGGTCTGGCGGTTACGTGCTGTACGACTCCAGTTGGCCGCTCGACCCGGCGCTCGCTCGCGACGACGTGCAGTTCCTTGGCGTCCCTCTTGCCCGGATGTGCAACGAGAACTTTCGTGATTCTCGCGAGCGCATCCTGATGAAGAACATCGCGTATGCCGGCGCGCTGGTAGCCATTCTCAATATCGACATGGCCGATCGTCGAGCAATTGCTGGACGAGAGATTCGCCAGCAAGAAAGCCCTGCGAGAGTCCAACCTCCGCGCGCTGCTTCTGGGATACGAATACGCTAAGCAGCATTTCGATTGCCCGCTTCCGTTTCATCTCGAGCGAATGGACGCAAATGCCGACAAGATCCTGATCGACGGCAATACAGCCGCGGCGCTCGGTTGCGTTTATGCCGGCGCGACCGTAGCGGCGTGGTATCCGATCACGCCGGCCACATCGGTGATGGACTCCTTCAAGGAGTTCTGCGAGCGGTACCGAAGGATCCGGAGACCGGCAAGAACAACTACTCATTCTTCAGGCCGAGGATGAAATCGCGGCGATCGCGATGGTGATCGGCGCAATGTGGAACGGCGCTCGCGCATTCACGTCTACTGCCGGTCCGGGAATCTCCCTGATGAACGAGTTGTTGGGTCTTGCCTATTATGCCGAAATTCCCGCCGTTGTCATTGACGTGCAGCGTGTTGGACCTTCGACCGGCATGCCGACGCGGACTCAACAGGCGGATATCCTGGAATGCGCTTACGCGTCGCACGGCGACACGAAACACATCCTTCTCTTCCCTGCGAATCCGGGCGAATGTTTCGAGTTCGCGCCCGTGGCCTTTGACTTGGCGGAGCGTTTCCAGACTCCGGTCATCATGCTGTCCGATCTGGACATCGGAATGAACGACTGGGTCGTGCCCCGTCTCCGGTGGAAGGAAGACTATCGTCCTGACCGCGGACGAGTTCTTCGCGCCGAGGAACTCGAAGAGATTACCTCTTTCCGGCGGTACATGCCTGAAAACGGTACCGCCATCGCGGCTCGGACACTGGCGGGCGTGCATCCCAAGGGAGCATATTTCACCCGTGGTTCAGGCCATAACAAGTTCGGCGGTTACACCGAAATTCCGGACGAGTACCAGGAAGTCGTTGATCGCCTTTTGCTGAAGCACCAGTCGGCTGCGCAGTACGTGCCACATCCCGTCATCGAATCTCGGCCCGACGCGCAGCTTCGGCATCATCACCACGGGTGGCTGCGATCTTGCCGTTCGGGAAGCAATCGATCTGCTTGCGAAGGAAGGCGCGTCCGCCAGCTACATGCGGATCCGTGGTTTCCCGTTTGCTGACGAGGTTCCTGCTTTCATTGAGAAATACGAGTATTGTTATGTCGTCGAGCAAAGCCGTGACGCCCAACTTCGCACATTGATCGCGAACGAGACTTCAGCTCCCCGCGAGAAACTTCGCTCTATCAGAAGCTACGGCGGATTTCCGCTCAGCGCGTCTCACGTGCTGAAAGGTATCGCGACACACAAGGAGGCCCCGATTGCCGTCTATCGCTAAACCAGTTGCCGCGCATCCGAGTCTCCGTCGCAATCAGCTCGGACTCACGATTCGTGATTACGAAGGAGCGATGTCGACGCTGTGCGCCGGCTGCGGCCACGATTCGATCACTGCTGCTATCGTGCGAGCGCTCTGGGAAATGTCCACTCCTCCGCACATGCTCGTAAAGATGAGCGGCATCGGCTGTTCCTCGAAGACGACGGCCTATTTTGTGAAGGGCGCGCACGGATTCAACTCGGCGCACGGACGAATGGCGCCTATCGCGACCGGCGCTAACGCGGCCAACCGAGGACTGATTTACGTGGGAGTTTCCGGCGACGGCGACTCGCTTTCCATCGGCCTCGGCCACCTTTGTCATGCCATCCGTCGGAATCTGAAAATGGCCTACATCATCGAGAACAACGGCGTCTACGGCTTGACGAAAGGTCAGTTCTCCGCTTCGGCCGACGTGGGATCGAAGACCAAGCGCGGAGAAGACAACCGGATGTTGCCGATCGATCCTGTAATGCTCGGCCTAAGCCTCGGCGCCACGTTCCTTGCGCGGAGCTTTTCCGGTGATAAAGAGCAGTTGGTCCCGATCTTAAAGGCGGCTCTTTCGCATCGCGGCTTCGCCCTGGTCGACGTGATTTCCCCGTGTGTCACATTCAACGATCACAGTGGATCGACGAAGAGTTATCTCTACACGCGGAAGCACGCGGTCGCCACAACAGAAGCCGATTTCGTGCCGCCAGCTTCGGAGATCCTCGCCGAAATCGGCCAGAATCAGAGCACGGCTGTGACGATGCACGACGGCAGTGTGGTCCGGTTTCGCTCCGTCCCCCCGAATTACGACCCAACCGATAGGGTTGCGGTAATTTCGTGCTTGAGCGACCATCAGGAACGCGGAGAAATCGCGACCGGTCTGTTATATCTCGATGAATCCGTGCCGGAAATCCACGAAATGAGCCAGACATCCGACCGCCCATTGGTGGACATTCCTTTCGAAGAGTTGTGTCCCGGAAGCTCAGCGCTGGAACAGCTTCAGGACGAATACCGATAACGTTCGGTCCTGGGGGCCGCCGGCCTCGTCATTCCGCTTCGGCGATCGTTGGCTCGATGAATTGATCGGGCTGGCAGGCGGACTCAACCTGCGCCTGCTGAACATCGACCTCTACCACCGAGCACACGCCTCGCAGCTCACCTCCACCTTCAAGATCCACCGTAAGACTACAGTCCGCATATGGCGGACACATATTTGCAGAATCGATCCCGTTCAGGTAAGCCCGCCACCCGGACGTAGGGAAGTCGAACATTACTCCGCCTGATTTAACGCCCCACGTACCCGCAGCGCCAAGAGAGAGTGTGCCGCGAATGATCTTGTAGGTTGTCATGATAGTGGATATTGTAGATCTAACGGCGGACGTTTTGGAGATTTTGAAGGAGCAAATTATGCATCTTCGAGTTTCGCGCCTGTTAACAGTGGCGGTCCTGACAGCAACTGTCGCTGCAGCACAGACATCGGATAAACCTGGAACTACCCCAGGCGGGTCGACGTTTACGGTTCCGAAAGACTGGTCCAGCAGAGCCGGCGTGTCTTCCGTAGTTCTTCAGCCACCCGAACCCGACTCGCATGTGGCTATAGTGGACGTCCAAGCGGACGATGCTGCCGCAGCCGTCGACGCCGCGTGGAAGGCTTACCGTCCTGAATCTAAGCGGCCGCTTAAATTGTCCACGCCTACACCTGCGCGTAACGGCTGGGAAGAGCGCCGCGCTTTCGATTACGAAACATCGCCGAACGAACGCGTGTTCGTTCAGGCGGTGGCTTTGCGCGCCGGCAGTTCCTGGACCGTCGTAATTCTTGACGGTACTGAGCCCACGTTCGAAAAGCGCGGCTCGCAGCTGGGGCTAGTTGTCCAGAGCCTTCGTCCGAAGGGATATCAACGCGAATCTTTTGCCGGGCGCAAGGCGCTGGCTCTCACACCCGAGCGAGTGGCGCAATTGAAGTCGTTCGTCGAGACCTCAATGCAGAAACTCGGCATCCCGGGAGCGTCGCTAGCTTTCGTCGACCACGGAAGGGTTGTTTTCGAAGGCGGACTAGGAGTTCGTGAACTCGGACGCTCCACACCGGTAGACGAGAATACGCTCTTCATGGCTGCTTCGAACACGAAGGGAATGAGCACCCTCCTTCTCGCGCGCCTGGTAGATGAGAAGAAGCTGCAATGGGACCAGCCTGTTACAGAGGTTTACCCGACCTTTAAGCTCGGTAGCCCGGAGACAACGCGGCAAGTTCTCGTGAAGCACCTTGTCTGCGCCTGCACAGGGCTCCCGCGCCAGGATATGGAGTGGATCTTCGAATTCAAGCAAGCAACGCCGGCATCCTCGCTTGCCCTGCTCGCGACCATGCAGCCAACCAGCCGATTCGGCGAGCTCTATCAATACAGCAACCTCATGGCTTCGGCGGCCGGATATATCGGCGGTCACATTTATTCGCCTTCTCTCGAGTTGGGCGCCGCCTACGATCAGGCGATGCAGAAGATGATCTTCGACCCGTTGGGAATGAAGTCAACTACCTTCGACATGGCGCGCGCGCAGAAAGGCAATCACGCGTCTCCGCACGCCGATGACGTGGATGGAAAACCTGCCGTCGCGAGCATGGCATTCAATTATTCGATCGCTCCCCATCGGCCGGCTGGCGGTGTGTGGACGTCATCCCACGATTTGATTCGCTATGTCCAGTTGGAACTCGATCGCGGCAAGCTTCCAAACGGAAAGCAGCTCGTCTCAGAGGAGAATATTCTCGCCCGCCGCAAGCCCCAGGTCCAGACAGGCGAAGACCAAAGCTATGGAATGGGTCTTTCCATCGACAACACATGGGGTGTGACAGTGATGCATCACGGCGGCAGCATGGCAGGCTTTAAGAGCGATTTGGTGTTTCTGCCCGACCATGGAATCGGCGCTGTGTTGCTCACCAACTCCGATAACGGTGGCATGCTTCTGCGGCCTTTTCTTCGCAGACTCCTCGAGATCGTTTTTGACGGCAAACCTGAAGCAGTCGGAGACGTCGACGGTCGGGCTGAACGGTACAAATCTCTCATAGCCAAGGAACGGCAACGACTGCAGGTCCCCGCCGGAACCGAACCGGTGGCCAAACTCGCAAGCCGCTACTCCAGCGGCCCGCTCGGCGACCTCTCGGTTCGCAAGCAAGGGACGGCTATCATCTTCGATTTCGGCGAGTGGAGCAGTACGGTTGCTTCCCGAAAGAACGATGACGGTACGATCTCCTTCATCACGATCGACCCGACGATCAATGGGCTGGAGTTTGTCGTAGCCGATCGCAATGGCAAGCGTGCGCTCGTCCTCCGCGATGGTCAGCACGAATACGTTTTTAGCGAGGTCTAATTACCCGCCTGAACCGATGTTGTCACCAGGGCGGCTGAACCGGTCAAGCACATTTTTCACGCTCGTAAGGATATCCAGGGGAAGCGGAAACACCACCGTCGTATTCTTCTCCGATCCTATCTCGACCAGTGTCTGGAGATAGCGCAACTGCAAAGCCGCCGGCTGCTTCTGAATCACTTCTGCCGCCATCGAGAGCCGCTCCGCGGCCATATACTCGCCTTCGGCATGGATCACCTTGGCGCGGCGCTCGCGCTCGGCTTCCGCTTGGCGAGCGATCGCGCGAATCATCTGGTCAGGAAGATCGACCGCCTTCACTTCCACCTTCGTCACCTTGATTCCCCATGGATCCGTGTCGAGATCGAGCACCGACTGCAATCGCATATTGAGCTTTTCGCGCTGGCTGAGAAGATCATCTAGTTCCACCTCGCCAAGCACGCTACGAAGGGTCGTCTGGGCCAATTGCGACGTCGCGTAAAGATAATTCGCCACCTCGAGCACCGCCTTCCGCGGTTCGAGAACGCGGAAGAAAAGTACCGCATTGACTTTGGCGGTTACGTTGTCCCTTGTGACGATGTCCTGCGGTGGGACATCGAGCGTTTCCACGCGAAGGGACATCCTGACCAGACGATCGATTGGAGCGAACACCAGGATCAATCCTGGGCCTTTCACGTTGGGCAACGCCCGCCCGAGCCGGAAGATAACGCCACGCTCATACTCGGCGAGAATCTTGATTGAGCTGATAAGGTACAGCGCGAGAATGAGCAACGCGATCGTTATCGGTGAAAACATGCATAAGGCCTCCCGTTCAGGTGTTGCGCAACGGTTCCACTGTAAGTCGTAGACCGTCTACCGATAGTACTCGAACCCGTGTTCCTTCGCTGACGGCGATCGAACTGACCGCATCCCAGTATTCGCCGTGAACGAAGATCTTCCCTTCCGGATCAAGAGCGGTTCGCGCAATCCCGGTCTCGCCGACAAGGCCACCGATCCCGGTATCCACCCTGCTCCCATGGGCGCGGATCACAAGCGTCGTAAGGAATACCGAAATGACGGCGAACGGCAACGCGATTCCGATCGCGGTTCCCGGCTTGATCCGGAACTCCGGCGGACCCTCCACAAGTAGCAGTGCGCCGAGAATCATAGCCACCGCCCCTCCGGCCCCGAGAATCCCAAAGGACGTGAATTTCGCCTCGAGAACGAACAACGCGAGCGCGAGCAAAATCAGGGCCAGGCCCAGCCAGTTCAGCGGAAGCAGGGCCATAGCCGTAAGGCCGATCAGCATAAGAATTGCGCCCGCAACTCCCGGGAAGAATCAACCAGGGTCGAGAATTCGACGTACAACGAGACGCTCCCAGAAGCAGCACGATTAGAGCGATGTTCGGGTCGCTGACAGCCTTGAGCAACTTCTGCCGAAGACTGAGCTGATACATAACGATCTTCGCATCCGCGGTGGAAAGCGTCCGCTTCGATCCGTCAAACCGAGTAATAACCCGTCCATTCAGTCGATTCACGAGTTCCTTCTCGTCTTTCGCGATCAGATCGATAAGGTTTGATTCGAGCGCTTCCTGCTCAGTGAACGACTTCGCTTCGCTGATCGTCTTCTCGGCAAGGGCGGCATTGCGGCCTCGGCGTGACGCAATAGAGCGCAGCCATGCGCCTGCATCGCTTTCGATCTTCCGCCTCATAACGGGATCCAACTCTCGTCCGAGCATCACCGGAGACGCAGCCCCGGTGTTCGTGCCCGGCGCCATCGCCGCAACATCACCCGCCAGCAACAGAAAAAATCCAGCCGAGGCGGCCCGGGCTCCGGAAGGACCGACCCAAGTGACTACGGGAGTGGGGATGCGATCAGCGCCTCAACCACCTCGCGGCTTGCGGACATCAGACCGCCCGGGGTGTTCAGGCGAACGAGAAGCACAGCAGAACCTCTCGCGCGCGCCTGATCAATGGCGTCGGCGACCATCTCGACTGTAACCGGGTGCACTACATTGTCGATATCGAGCTGCAGTACTTCCGCAGCTGGCGCTCGTAACGCGAGCAAGGCAGTAGAAGGACGAGTTGCCGCATAGAGAGCGTCTCCGCAACTATTCTGTGTCATTCCACCGCCGGATGCACTAGGTCTCGAATCCTGCGCGCTCCAACGCTCTTGACACCTCGGGGTTCTTCATGAAGAAACTCCACACAAATCCGCTGCGCAGATTCTCCGCCATCAGCATGGTGATGCCTGTGTCGATACCGACCACATCGGTGTCGTACCACTGCGTCATCGGATTAAATGCATTCACAAACCCGTAGCGGCTCCAAGTGCGCGATCCGTAACGATTCTTGATCGTCTTCAACACGCGCAGAGTTGCTTGTGGAAGAAATGGCAGCGAACCGCCCGCAGCACTCGGAACGACCGTGCCGTCAATGGGACCCATCTCCGGTGGACCGCCCCAGATCACGTATCCATTTTTCGAATCCGATGCCGTAATCCCCCACAGATCGTCATTGAAATGCGGATACTGGCGGCCGAGTTCCAGGCAGAAACGCCGGTGCACTTCGGTGGCTGTCACCGAGTTTTGGAAATAATCGGCATATCGGTCCCTTTTGCCCCGGAAGTCAAACCAGGCCTGCGAATACTGATGCACGAACAACGGAGCATAGGAGCCGATATAGCGAAGACCATCATACTCAAACGTGGTCCGTTTCCAGGCGTGCCAGGTCTGAACGGGCAACGGATGGGCAGATGACCCAAGGCCGAGCAGATACATCATCATCAACTCGCTGTAGTAATCCCACCGATACTGCAGAAAACCCATTTCCGGCAGCCACCCGTGAGGCAACAACGACGTATCCGCCGAGAGCCATGTCCAATCGACACGATTGAAAATCAGAGCCGCCAGCCGGCTGATCTCGCGACGCCGGAAATATTGACGGCAAGTGAGCACACCACATAGCAGAATCGCCGTATCTATGGAAGAAATCTCCGAATCCCAAACTCGCTCACCTGTCTTGACGTCGGCCCAATGATAAAAGAATCCGCGATGAACCGGCATCCTGGTGTAAAGGAATCGCAGCGTATTGAAGACCTTCTCACGCGCTTCGGCGACAGGAACGAAGCCACGTTCGGCGGCGATGCACAGCGCCGTCAAACCGAAGCCCGTAGCAGCCGTACTGGCAACCGTGTTCTTATCGGTCGCACGCACATTGCATCGATCCTTGATCAGTCCGGATTGCGGATCCGCCTGCTCCCAAAAATAGAGGAACGTCGCCCGCTCCAATTCATCAAGGAAAGCATCGTCTTCCGGAGAAAGCGGCGAATCGCCAATCTCCGGCGCAGCCTTCAGAGCAGCCGCTCCTATGAATGCGCGAGCATGCTGCGGCGCGAAAAGGTCTCAGTTCGGACACTCCGATGGTTCCACCTAATCCGACTTTATACGATGGTGTTGTGCGAAGGCGGAAACTTGTGGTCTGGGCCCTTGTGATCATCGCAGCAACTGTAGCTGTAGCGGTGTGGGTCTACCGAAGCACCCGCATCGAGCGGATCTCGTTGATCACAGGCGCGGTCCTGGAAGCGGACCGTGATCCGAAGAGGCAACAGCCAGTCGCGATGGTACAGATCACGGCGCAATTTGGCGCATCCATAAGCAGCGCCAGGTCCGATGCTTCCGGCTTGTTCCGTTTGCCATTGCGGCCTCCGGTGTATGCCGGAGACTTGATCAAAGTGACGTTTCTGCATCCGAACTATGAAGTCTACGAGATTTCCATACCGGCAAAAGACTGATACAGGTGATTCGGCTACGCCGAAATCGAGGGGACCCGATCCGCGCTCGAAGCGGCCACCGATAGGATTTCGGATATCCGCGTAAGATATGCGATGAAAAGCACTACCGTCACTAACGTAGGCAGCACGGTAAAGACATTTGAAGTAGTCAACATGGTAACGTGCCTTGCGATCGCAAAGGTCCATGTTCGCCCGACGGGAGATGGAAAGCGGAAGTCGGCTCTTTATCGCTCGATGCCGGGGATGAGAAAGAATTTCGGAATGCTCGCGTCTCGTGTATCGCCGGCCCGTGTCCCTTCACCCGAATCGACTCTGATGGCTACTCTCGTGGGGGTCGCATCATCAAGGTGTCCGTCCGCAATTGGTCCGACACGGTCACGTTCCTGCTTGAAGCCGAGGTGACACACACGATGGTCAGCGACATGA
Source organism: Bryobacteraceae bacterium (assembly GCA_963833675.1). Classification (GTDB taxonomy): domain Bacteria; phylum Acidobacteriota; class Terriglobia; order Bryobacterales; family Bryobacteraceae; genus DASQDN01. The sequence goes on from CAWHYW010000044.1 coordinate 36,555, forward strand.
TCCGTCACAGCTTCCCCGCGATTTTCGACCGCTCTATGAATTTCACCTTGCCGGCGTCGGCCCAGGGACCGAGTATCGAAGCAGAGGTAAACGGATCGGAGATCGTCTTCCCCCTCGGGCCGGCGCTCAAGTTATCGTGGGCCAACTGCAATATGGAAGTGGGCGCAGATCGGACAAAACTCTATCGCTGCGAGTTGAAACCCGAATACGAGTTCAAATAGTCCATCCCGCGAGGTCAACGACTGACCAAGATGCGGGAGTTATCGATTTGATATCCCTCATCAAGAGTAGTCTGCACGGGCGGCGGCACGCAATATGCCTTCATCCGCCTCGTGGGACTGATCGCAGTACCGGCGAATCACCTCAGCGCCCACTTCAATACGCACCAGCCACTTACGTTTTCCGGCGTCCCAGGAAACCTCTACACGGTCAGCTTGCATTTTCTTAGCATCGCAGCACCGGGCCGATTTCGCTTGAAGTATCGCTGACGGCCCGCCGCCCAGTAAGCAGTCCCCCGAATGTGGATAGGAACGTGGATGGCTCAGGCACGAGAGTTCCCCTCACATCGAAAGCGGGAGTAGCAGCCGTATCTTGACCCAAGCAAAATTGCCGAAGAAGTTTCTAGCAAAGACCGTTGAAGCCCTGATTGTTGATCATGCCACCCGCCTTGAGAATTAATCAAATCGGGAGCGGTCACAACGACCAGGTAAGGAGATCCCGCGCGAAGAAGCGGATGCGACAAGGAGTTGAGGGTTAAAATGCCTGGGTCGTATCGAAACGCAATCCGTGAAGGACTCCAAGGGGCGCCCGGGCTGCTCCGCCGATGTCCGGCGCAATATAAACGGTAAAATCATTGATAGCCCGAAGTGAAGGAAACGGCAACGCGAATCGCTTCCAGATTGGCTGTGATATCCAGGCGTGAACGGCGCCGCGATCTCCGCCTGAAACAGCGAATTCCCAATAATGTAGGGAGGGCCGTTAAGAAATGTATCTCCCGGCCCGAAGGTGCTGGCCAAAATCGCCGAAGCCGCTGGACTGGCAAGTACCAGCGCTATCGAACTCCAGGAAATCGTCCGCGCAACCCACATGAGCAGGCATTTCTGCATGTCATGTAGACTCGTTTCCTGACGAAAGAATCTTAAAAATTAGGCGTGCCTAATGGGAGTGACGAGGAACTGTCTTGCGTAAATCCCGATATTTCACTGCGAAATCGAAACATGCGCCCGTGTCGAGCTGCCCAACATGGGCCCGATAAGTTCCTGCCAGGGCGACTCGTGCTTCAATTCTTTCTTGTCAAGCTCGGACCAGCGTTGCGCGATCTCCCCATCGCTGATCAGTAACTCGACCCGGCGGTTACGCAGATCCACAAGCACCTGGTCCTCGTCCCTGAGAATCGCCAGGTTTCCGCCGACGGCCGCTTCGGGCGAAGCATTTAAGAATCGCTGGCGTGTCCGCAGTTCCACTCTGCCTGCCGTCACCCATACACGGCAGCATGCGAATACCCTCTTTCACCAGGTAATCAGGCGGCGTCATATTGACTACCTCCGCTGATCCGGGATATGCGACGGGTCCGGCGCCGCGGATGACAAGCATACATTTTTCATCCACCTTCAGAACTGGATCGTTTATGCGGCGGCGATAGTCCTCAGGCCCATCGAAAACGACTACACGAGCGGTAAATTGATCTTCAGCTCCCGGCGTGCTCAGATACCGCTCTCGAAAGCTCTTGCTAATCACGCAAGTCTTCACAATCGCGGATTCAAAGAGGTTGCCGGATACAACCAGGAACCCGGCGTTCTCCATCAACGGATCGTCGAAACGGCGTATCACTTGCGGATCGAGAGTGCCCGCCGATTCGCAATTCGAGCCGATAGTGCGGCCTGTCACGGTCATGGCATTCGCGTGAATCTTGCCTGCGCGATTCAGTTCGCCGATAATCGCCGGAACTCCACCGGCCCGATAATAAGCCTCGCCGAGAAATTCACCGGCAGGCTGGATGTTGGCGAGCAGTGGAATGCTATGCCCAACAGTTTCCCAATCTTTCGTCTCGAAGAGGTACGCCGATGTGACGCGCGACAGCAACAAGGTGCGGCACACAATTCGTCGATCCTCCGATAGCGGAGTTCACTACGATGGCGTTCTCGAAAGCTTCGCGCGTCAGAATGCGATCAGGGGTAAGATCTTCGCGCACCATGCAACGATGCGAGCACCGGTACGATAAGCCATTTTTGCCCGCTCGCCATAGGGCGCAGGAATAGCGGCGCATCCGGGCAGGGACATCCCGAGAGCTTCGGCAAGCGAGTTCATCGAAAGCGCGGTACCCATCGTGTTGCAATGTCCCGGACTCGGAGTGGATGTGCAGACGATGTCGATCAGTTCCCCATCGTCGATCTCACCGGCCGCAAGCATCCTGCGCGCTTCCCACAGCGCCATGCCGGACCCGGACAGCTTACCCTTGTAGTAGCTGTCCACCATTGGCCCGCCCGAAAGGACGATGGCGGGAAGGTTCACCGTAGCGGCAGCCATCAGGCAGGCCGGCGTGGTCTTATCGCAACCGGTCATCAGCACTACCCCGTCAATCGGATAGCCGCAGAGAACCTCTACCAATCCGATGTAGGCGAGATTTCGATCGAGCGCGGCGGTTGGCCGGCGACAGCTTTCCTGTAGCGGATGAACCGGAAACTCAAATGGGATTCCGCCCGCGTCACGAATACCGTCCTTCACCCGGCTCGCAAGTTGAAGATGGTGGCGGTTGCATGGAGTGAGATCGTTTCCGGTCTGCGCGATTCCGATGATCGGTCTGCCGGACTGGAGTTCCTGGCGCGTTATACCGTAGTTGTTGAACCGCTCCAGGTATACCGCCGTCTCCCCCGGCTCGGACATGTCATTGAACCAGATCTCGCTTCGCAATCGTCTCGGTGTCGGCTCGCTCATAGCAGTCGAACTTTACTGTATCGAATGTCGTAGGAGCGATTGCGTTTTGAGAGCGATTCTGGAACAGCTACACTTGAACATGGCGCAGTCTAGGGCGATTAACGGCGATTATCGAGCGGGAAGATGATGGATTTGTCGCGCTTTGCCCCGAACTCGATATTGCCAGTCAAGGCTCATCGCTTGAAGAGGCGCGACGAATCTCATCGAAGCGCTTACCTTATTCTTTGAGACCGCCGATACTGCTGAGATTTCTCGTCGCATGCATAGTGAGATATATCCGCAAAGGCACATTGCTCAGCATCATTCGACAATCCGGTCTCGCAAAAGCAATCTTCGAGAATCGACCACCAGTACATTACCGATTCAAGCCAGCAATATCATTCGGAATCTGAAACAGCGTCTTCCCCGCAGTAACAAAAAGCGTCTTATTATCCGGACCGCCAAAAGCGGTATTCGTAATCGTGTCTTCAGGAACGGGAATCATCCGGAGAAGCTTCCCCTGAGGCGAAATGACGTAGACTCCGCATTTCGTATCCAGCGTTTCGTGCGTGCCTCTGCGGCGATGCAAACCCGCAGCGGCATATATATTGCCCGAGGCATCGATCGCCATTCCGTCAGCGCTACGTCCCGGATAAAAGTTGTACAGCACCCGTCGGTTTGACACCGTCCCCTCAGGCGACAGATCAAAGGCCCGGATCGCTCGCGCGCCGCCGTCTACCTTATTCGCTTCGATCAGATAGAGAGTCTTATCGTCCGGGGAAATGACCAGACCGTTTGGCCATTCTGTCTCCGGCGATGAGAGCAGGCGGGTAATCTTACCATCTGGATCGAGTCGATAAACTCCGGGAACTCCGGTCGCGTTACGAGGTCTGGCGGGTGACTGCGACGTCGCGTCAGGCGCGGGATCGGTAAAGTACAAGCGACCCTTGCCGTCAACCGTAACGTCGTTCGGTCCGTTGAAAGATTTGCCATCAAACTGAGTCGCGATCGCTTCCACTCGTCCCGTTTTCAGGTCAGTCCGAGTCATTCGCGGATTATCGTGCTCCGTGTCGGAAGCTTCGCACGCGATCAATCGGCCCTGGCCATCGAAGATCAAGCCGTTCGCTCTGTTCGAGTCAGCTCGAAATACTTCGTGCTTGCGAGTACCCGGATTCCACCGCAAAATGCGATTATTCGTGACATCCGTGAAGTACATCATTCCGTCCGGCCCTTGTGCAGGACCCTCGGTGAAGGCCACGCTAGTCGCAATGGAAACTTCGGGTCCCGACGCAGGCGCTTCGGATTTAGAACCCGATTTATCGGAGCAGGATGTCAGGAAAAAGATTGCGACGACAGGTAGGAAACGCATGCCCGAAGATACTATCACGCCGATTGTGGGACGATATTTCCCATGAGATTGCTCGCGACCGCTGTATCGGGCCTGTTGCTCCTCGGTTCCCACCTTTTTGCGCAATTCACAATGTTTCCCACTGTGCGCGGCACGCGCGAGATGGTCGCGGGCGCCAACAACTTTGAAGTCGAGGCCGGCTACCGGATTCTTCGGCCGGCGGAAATGTCGTAGACGCCGGTGTCGCCGCCATCCTGGCAGCGAGTGTGACAGAACAAGCTCGATTCGGGCTCGGCGGTGAAATGCCGGTGCTGATCAAGATGCAAGGCAAACCGATCGTCGCTATCAGCGGAATCGGGACCGCCCCGGCGTTGGCAACCGTCGAAACCTACCGAAAACGTGAACCGGAAGCTTGGGAAAAGCCGGGCCATTTATCGCCGATCCCCGGACAAGGCATCAGGGCCGCGATTCTGCCCGGCGCGCTGAGCGCGCTCCTTCTCGCATTAGAACAGTACGGCACGAAGTCTTTCACCGAAGTAGCCGCACCCGCAATCGAATATGCGGAGGGCTTCCCGATGGGGGAGGAATTCGCAGCGTTCATCCGAAACGGACAGCGGATTCTCGAACTGTGGCCGGCTTCACGTCAGTTCTTTCTTCCATCCGGCAGTCCTCCCGCACGCGGTGAAGTATTCCGCGAACCCACCTTGGCGGCCACTCTGCGCGAGATGACCCGAGTAGAACGAAAAGCTCGTGGCAACCGCGCACGCAAGGTGCGGGCTGTGCACGATTACTTCTACGGGGGTGAGATCGGAAAGAAGATCGCGGCCTTTTCGGAAGCGAATGGAGGCTATATCCGGTTCGACGATATGCGAAAGTTTCGCGCCGAAGTAGATACTCCGCGCAGCACCAGTTTCCGTGGCTACGAAATCTACAAGCCTGGCTTCTGGACCCAGGGTCCGGTGATGCTTCAGGCGCTAGAAATCCTGGAGGGCTACGACCTTAAATCGATGGTGCACAACAGCCCGCAATATCTGCACACCGTAGTAGAAGCCGTGAAGCTCGCATTCGCCGATCGCGACCGTTATTACGGCGACCCGAAGTTCAGCAAGATTCCGGAGCAGATTCTTCTCTCGCGCGAATACGCCCAGCAGCGACGGGCCCTGATCGATCCGGCCCACGCATCCATGGACCATCGCCCTGGAACAATCGAAAATAGCGCGCCGATATCGAGCGGAAGCAGCGCTAAACTCGGCGTTGTCGTTCAGGACACCACTTGTATAAACGTCGTCGATCGTTATGGCAACTTCTTTTCCGCAACACCCAGCGGCGCCTGGCTTCCCTCTGTGATTGCCGGCGAGACCGGAATTCCGCTCAGTACGCGTCTGCAATCTTTCGTTCTTCAGGACGGGCATCCGAATCAACTCGCTCCCGGAAAGAGACCTCGCGTTACGCTCAGCCCGACCCTGGTGATGAAAGATGGGAAGCCCGTGATGGCCATGTCGACTCCGGGCGGCGACAATCAGGATCAGGCAATGCTGCAGGTGCTGCTGAATATCATCGAGTTCGGTATGTCGCCGCAGGAAGCTGTCGAGGCGCCGCGCTTCCAGACGGAGCATTTTTACAGCTCCTTCGCGAATCACGATTTCACTCCCGGTAAATTGAACCTGGAGGGTCGGATCCCGCGGGCGACCGCGGAAAAGTTGGCTGCATTGGGCCACCAGATTTCGGTCACAGGGGACTGGAGCAACTCGTCCGCGCCAACCGTGATCCTGGTCTCGAATGGAGTCTTACACGGAGGGGCGGATCCGCGTCGCGGACGCTTCATCTTCGGCCGCTAAACCTGGCGCTGCCGGGGCAGAGTCATGAGCGGTAGCGAGTTGGTGGTTTTCCAACCAACCCCGCCCGCCAGAGGAACCGAGTAGAATGAATGGATCGTAGGGCAGGAGGAGATCTTCAAATGACATCACGCCGACAATTTCTCGCTGCGGGTACGGGCACAATGCTTGCCGCGGTCGCTGGCAGGGCTGCAAAAACCGCTCCGGGCGGATTTCCGTACACCGAATTCGAGTCGCGTATCGCGCGCCGGGATTTCCGGGACATGACCAAAGACGTTCTGCCGACGCCATCCATGGTCGTCGACTTGGATCTGTTCGAGAAGAATGTAAAGAAGTTGGCCGACTTTACAAAGTCCGTGGGCATCAATGTCCGCCCACACGTAAAGGTTCACAAGAGCGTCGACGTAGGCAAGCGGCAGATGGCGCTGGGAGCCATCGGCTTAACAACGGCTACAATCGCCGAGTCCGAGTTGATGTCCGGCGCCGGCATCAAGGGCGTTCTATGGACGAAGCAGCCCGCCAGTTTGAACAACATCGCTCGGACGATCGCACTCACTAAACGTGATCCCACTTTTATCTTCGTCATCGATGACCCGATCGTATTTGACTGGGTGGAGCAGGCGGCTGCCGCCGGAAATGTGAAGTGCCGGGTCGCAGTGTCGGTATACGCAGGTCTGGCACGGCAAGGCATTGAGAACGGCAAGCCCGCACTTGAGCTGGCGCAGAAAGTAGCTTCTTCCAAGCACATGAAGTTCGAGGGCTACATGGCTTATTCCGGCGCCGCGTCGCACACGAAAGGCTGGGAGGCCCGCGCTAAAAAATCAGCTTCAGACCTCTCCGGACTGCAGGAAACCCTGGAGCTTACTCGTAAGTCAGGTTTGCCGGTCAACATCGTCACTGGCGGCTCCACTGGTACCTACAACATCGACAAAGAGCACTCGCTGACTGAATTGGAGTGCGGCTCCTACGTCTTTATGGATACGGCGTATATGGCGGTCGGCGGTAAGGAAGATCAAACATCTTACTCCGATTGGGAAGGCGCCCTCACCGTCCTGACGACAGTCGACAGCAAACGTCATCCGAATAGCGCCGCGATTGACTATGGGAACAAAGCGCTCGCGCGTCCCACCGACAGGGTAAAGGACATGCCATGGCTCGAGGTCGGCAATCAGGGCGCCGAGTATGGCGCATTGAAATGGAAGGACGGCGACCGCGAGCCCAAGGTGGGAGATCGAGTGGAGATTTATTGCACCACTCTCGATATGAGCACGAACGTATACGATCGCTACTATCTTGCCCGCGGCAATCAGATCGTCGATGTATGGCCGATCATGGGACGCGGCGGAGCGGCCCAGCGTTAGATTCAGCGAGCCATGATTCCAAACATGATCGGCGCCTATGGCGAATGGGCGGCGAACTCAATGCAGGATCCTGCGCGGTTGTCCTTTCGCCAGCCGATGTTCCGAAATCCGGATGCCTGGCGGCCGGTCGCACGCGCGCGATTCCATGAACTGCTGCTGGGTCCCGGTGGGGCGGCAACACCTGTCCCTGAGGTGCAGCATCGGCTGGAATTCGACGGATTATCGATTGAGCACCTGCATTGGCAACTGCCTTACGGACCCGCAACAGAGGCTTTGGTCTTGAAGCCTGCCCGCGCTACCGGGAAACTGCCGGGCATCGTAGGACTCCACGATCATGGCGGGAACAAATACTTTGGCCTGCGGAAAATCACGAGGATGTCCAAAGATCCGCATCCGGCGATGATCAGGCATCAGGACCACTATTACGGAGGCGTCCCCTGGGCGAATGAACTCGCCAAGCGTGGCTACGTCGTACTGGTGCACGACACCTTCACCTTCGGAAGCCGTCGGATGCGACTTGCAGATTTACCGGGAAATATCCGCAATAACCTCGTTGAGAAAGATCCCGAATCCGAGCAAGAGATCAAGCTCTACAATGAGTTCGCTGGCAATCACGAGCACCTGATCGCCAAAAGCCTCTTCAGCGCCGGAATGACCTGGCCGGGTGTGTTTGTATTCGACGACCGGCGCGCGTTAGATTATCTGGCATCCAGACCCGACGTAGATGCAACAAGAATCGGTTGCGGCGGTCTCTCAGGGGGCGGACTGCGGACTGTGATGTTGACCGGAGCAGACGAACGGATCCGCTGTTCGTGCTGCGTGGGAATGATGACAACCTGGCGAGATTATCTGCTCAATAAGTGTTACACCCACACCTGGATGTGTTATGTTCCCGGCCTGCCCCGCGATCTCGACTATCCGGAAGTGCTCGGGCTGGCAGTTCCAAATCCGGTGCTGGTCTTAAACAACAGGCAGGATGCCCTCTTCACAATGCCCGAGATGGAACGGGCAGATCGCATCCTCACTGAGGTCTACAAGAAAGCAGGCGCGCCCGATCGCTACAAGGCGAGCTTCTACAATGGGCCGCACAAGTTCGATCGGGATATGCAGAAAGAAGCTTTCGCCTGGTTTGATCGCTGGTTGAAGAGCTGAAAAAGCGCGAAAGCCCCGGAACGCCGATGACGAGGCTGAGTTACGTTCGCGGCCCCGACGCTCCTCTTCTTGAGGAGGCCATCGGAGACGCGCTTTCACAGATCGCCGTCGCATTCCCCGATCGAGACGCGCTGATATCCCGTCATCAGAACATCCGCCTTTCGTGGCAGACGTTTGACCGTGAGATCGACCGCGTCGCACGTGGCTTGGCCGGGTTGGGGCTGAAAGCCCAGGACCGCGTTGGAATCTGGTCTCCCAACTGCGCGGAGTGGGTACTCGTGCAGATGGCCTGCGCCCGAGCCGGTTTCGTGTTAGTCAACGTGAATCCGGCCTACCGCTCGCATGACCTCGGTTTCGTGCTGAAGAAATCGCGAATGCGAGTCTTAGTCCTCTGGGAACGTGACGCGAGAGCAGACTACAAATCTATCCTGAACGAAGCCAGAATCGGCCAGGATTTAGCTTTGGAGCACACGATCTGGCTCGGCACAAATTCCTGGACGCAGATGCTGGAGCACGGAAGCGACTTGCCAGCCTCGCCTGTACTTGCAACCGACCCGATAAACATCCAATACACATCGGGCACAACCGGCACTCCGAAAGGAGTGCTGCTCACCCACCGTAACCTGATCAACAACGCATGGCTGAGTGGCGCTTGGATGAGCCTCACGCAAGACGATCGCGTTTGCAACCCCTGTCCTCTTTACCACTGCGCAGGGAGCATCGTTACCGGATTATCTGCCCTCCTTCGCGGCGCATCGCTGATCCTACCGTCCGCGCAGTTTGATGCGTGCGCCGTGCTGGAAGCTTTAGACGCGGAGCGAGCCACCGTAATTGCTGGAGTTCCAACCATGTACCTCGCGCAACTCGAACATCCCGAGTTTTCGCGGTTCGACTTGTCGTCTCTCCGCGCTGCGTGGATGGGCGGAGCTCCTTGCCCAATCGACCTGCTACAAGACGTGAGACATCGCATGCACTGCGAACGGGTATTAGTGGTCTACGGCCAGACCGAGTCTTCGCCAGTCATCACTATGAGCCCCCCGGAAGACAGTTTCGAGGATTGCGCAGATAATATCGGTTGCGCTATGCCGAATACCGAAGTGAAAATCGCTACTCTGGTCACTGGCGAAACGCTTCCGCTAGGGGAACGCGGGGAACTCTGCACGCGTGGCTATCTGGTGATGCAGGGCTACGACGACGAGCCCGAAAGTACACGCCGTACCATCGATTCCGAAGGCTGGCTGCATACCGGCGACCTTGCGTCTCTGAGAGAGGATGGCCATTTTCAAATCACGGGCCGCGCAAAGGACATGATCATTCGCGGAGGAGAAAACATCTACCCCCGCGAACTGGAAGACTTCCTCTGCACGCATCCGAAGGTCGCCGAGGTGGCGGTGGTTGGCATCCCGGACCGGAGATTAGGAGAATCGGTTCTTGCCTGGATTCGAGTCATGAGCGGCGCCTCCTGCACTGAAGACGAGATACGTGAGTATTGTCATGGACGTATCGCGCACTTCAAGGTTCCTGAGCGAATTCGCTTCGTAGAGTCGTTTCCAACCACGATCAGCGGAAAGATTCAAAAGTTTCGCATCCGTGAACTGGAAATCGACGGCGAATCCGAAAAGTACGCCGGGCAATCTGCAGGATAGAGATCCAACAGCGATGATTTAGAACGGCAGCGTCATATCATCGCTACATGGCTGAGCGCTCTCCGATTCAACACGTGCTTGTCTGGCTAGGCCAGCGTGAGTTCGGCCTCCTCCTAACGATCGGAGTTATCGTTGCCGGTTGCTGGCTGTTCATTGCCCTTGCCGATGAAGTCACGGAGGGCGCAACCGACCGAATTGACCGTACCATCCTGCTCGCAATGCGGACCTCACAGGAACCACATGATCCGCGCGGCGGCCCGCTTGTGGAGGAAGCCGCGCGCGACATCACTGCCTTGGGCGGTATGACCGTGCTGTGCCTCCTGACGCTGATTACGTGCGGTTATCTTGTTCTCGATGGCAAAGCACACATGGCGTCATTCGTGCTGGGTTGTGTCGTGATGGGGATGCTGATCGGCACGCTGCTCAAGGGCATCTATCAGCGCCCAAGACCGGATCTTGTGCCTCATGCCGTCTACACCGTGAGCACAAGCTTTCCTAGCGGCCACTCAATGATGTCTGCGGTTACTTATCTGACGCTCGGTGCGCTGCTGGCGCGCTCTGAAAAACGCAGACGAGTCAAGGCGTATTTTATGATCGTGGCGGCGTTTCTCTCGGGCGCCGTCGGTGTCACCCGCGTCTACCTGGGCGTCCATTGGCCGACCGATGTATTGGCCGGTTGGACGGCCGGAGCATTATGGGCGCTTCTCTGCTGGTCCGCAGCTCGCTGGTTGCAGAGGCGCCATAGGATCGAAGGCGAGACATCGCCGCCTGCCGCATAAACGTTCTCATTGCGGATTCGGGGCAATCTTCAGTGAGGAACGGCTTCGGGTATTTGTAATCTTATTCAAGGCGACCTCCAGATCGGCAGTCGAAAAGCCGAATGGCCCCGGCTCGGTTTTGAATGCGACCCGGCCATTCTGATCGATCAGGTAGATGCGATCCGGCCAACCCGTATAGGCTCGCTCCGTTCCATCATCCATGTTGTCCAGAACTGCCGGAATGTGAATACCGAGCGTTCTTACACAAGACGATGCGGTAGAACTGCGTTCCTCAGCGGACTTCGCCGATGCGAAAAGAACGCCATCCTTGGTGTTGGAAGACAGTTGCCACAGATCCGTTGGGTGCGCCTCCTGGATGTAGACGATATAGAACCCGACATGATCTTTAAAGGATTCGTACAAACGATTGAGCGCGGGAACCTCCCGGCGAAATGGCGGTCAGGTATAGCTCCCGAAAACGAGCACGACCGGCTTCGCCCGATATTCCTCCGATAGCTTTACCGTACGCGTGTTGTCGACCGTAGGGAGCGCAAAGTCGGGAGCCACGTCACCCACGTTGAGTTTCCCTGCGCGGGCAGACATCCACAAAGGCTTAAACGGCAGCACGATCATCGCGATCGTCGGCATCCTGGACATGATCGCCCCGAATTTATCGGGTTGTTGCCGCATGGCCGCGTACAGACCCAAGCTCGCCAGGCCGTACAACAACACTAGACAAACGAGAATCAGCAGCAACGTCCGTCGCATTCGAGCCCCTTTTCCAACTCCGCCCGCTCTACGTCCCGCCGAGATAAGCAAACCGCACGATGAACAGAGCTGTGAGGATATACATCAGCCAGTTCACACGTCCGAATTCACCACGCAGCATGCATAAGAAAGTGTACATCGTGAACCCGATCGCAATCCCATTTGCGATGCTAAACGTCAGTGGTATCGCGACAATCGTCACGAAAGCGGGAATAGCAACCAGAACATCCTCCCAATCGATCTCCGCAATGTGCGACGCCATCATTGAACCTACAAGAATTAACGCCGGAGCCGTTGCGGCGGTAGGAATGGCTCCCACCAGCGGAGCCATAAACAAAGCCGCAAGGAACAGCAGGCCGACCACGATCGCAGTTACACCCGATCGTCCTCCCGCAACTACGCCCGCGGCGCTTTCGATATAACTAACCACCGTTGAAGTTCCACTCAGCGATCCTGTGATCGTCGCGGCCGCATCGGACAAAAGGATCCGGTTCAGTCTCGGGATTTGATACGCTTCATCGAACAGTCGAGCTTTCTTGCCGACTGCCACAAGCGTGCCGACATTATCGAACAGATCTACAAACAGGAAGACAAACACGATCTCGATTGCGCCCAAATGCAATGCGCCGCGCACATCCAGCTGAAAAGCGGTGGCGAAGATGTCACCAGGCGCGAACGCTCCGGGTTTCCAAGGCGTTAAGCCGGCAAGCGCCCCCACTGCTGTCGTGGCGAATATTCCGAGCAGCATTGCCGCCCGTACGCGGTAGGCCAATAACGCGGCCGTGACTAGCAGTCCGAGTACCGACAGCAACGTATTCGGATGGCGAAGATTTCCGAGCATGACCAGTGTCGCCGGATTCGCCACAACGATTCCCGAGTTATGGAGCCCGATGAAGGCAATGAAAAATCCTATCCCGCTTGCAACTGCAGCATACAGCTCATGTGGGATCGCTGAAACGATTAGCTGCCGTACCCCGATCAGAGTGAGCAGCACGAAAAATAACACCCGAGAGAAACACTGCGCCTAAAGCCACTTGCCACGTCACTCCGAGCCCCTTAACAACGGTGTAAGTGAAGTAGGCGTTGAGTCCCATACCGGGAGCGAGCGCTATCGGATAGCGAGCAAACGCGCCCATCAGAATGCTGCCGAAGCCCGCCGAAACGCACGTCGCCGCGGCGACGGCTTGAAACGGCATTCCTGCCTCCCGCAGAATCGACGGATTTACAAACACGATGTAGGCCATCGTGATGAACGTCGTGAATCCTGCCAGGATTTCTGTGCGCCAGTCTGTCCCGAGCGCGGCGAACTCGAAGTACCGCTCCAGCCGAGCCTTCATTCCGCGTCTTTGACGACGGAATCTGCGCGCCAGTCGGGCGCCTCTAGCTGCACATCGAGCCACGCGGAAATGTCTGCGAGGCTTCGCTCGGAAACCTGGTGACCCATCTCGTATTCGCGATAAGTCAAATCAACAGGCAGCTTCTCCAGATCTTCACGGATCGCGCGCCCGAGGTCGATCGAGAGGACGTTGTCGTAGGTTCCGTGCACGATCATCACCGGAAGGCCGGCCAGTTGATCCGGTGGCGCAATTTTCGGTGTGAGATCCGGCAGCATCCGTCCGCTCATGCCGACCACTCCTGCAAACTTCCGCGGTTCTGTAAGCGCCGCCGCAAGACTCATAATGCAGCCCTGACTGAATCCCATCAGGAAAACATGATTCGGGTCGACGTTGTACGAGGCGATCAGTTCGTCAATGAATTTCAGGACTAACTTGCGGCTGCTCTCAGCTTCCTCGTGGTCCATAATGTAACCCGTCGGCAGAAACTGCACGTGGTACCAGCCATACGCGCCATACCCCAAGGTGATCGGCGCTCGGGCGCTAACAATAAAGAAGCGCGGATCAAGCGCCGGCGCCAAGCCAATCAGATCCTGCTCATTACTTCCAACGCCATGCAGAAGCACCAACAATGGAGCGGGCTCACGTGGATTTCCAGTCGGCTCACGGACCGCGTGAATTAGGGAAAAGTCGCTCATGTATTTATCCCGGCCATTCGCGAATTCGTTCGAGTAATTCCAGAATCAGGTTCAATTGATCTTTTGTCATGTGACGCATCAATGCGATCTGCTTTTGCTCGATGGGACTGTCAAGGTCCGCCAGGAGCGCCAGGCCCGTATCTGTTATCCGAATCGCGACGAAGCGTCTGTCTTCGATGGCTCTGCTGCGGGTAAGTAGATGCCGCCGCTCCAGCCGGTCCAGAAGTCTCGTTATATCGGGGTCGCGCGTGATCATGCGGGCGGCGATATCCTTGCAGGTCACGCCCGCATCTCCCGCTCCCCGCAAAATACGGAGCACGTTGTATTGTGTCGGAGAAATTCCGGACGCCCGTAATACATCCGCTAATTCCTGCATTGCCGCATCGGCGGCGCGCTGAAGATTAAGGAAAATCTCCTCTTCAATGTGTCGGAAAGGTTTGGTCTGCTGAAGTTCCTTGAGAATCTTTCCTGCCACGGTTTCGATGCTAGCCACCTGTGGCGATCCTTGTCAACTTCAACAGACCTGCGTTCTCGACGCCTACGGCAGCGTGGCCTTCACCAGACGGCCCGTAAGATCGGTAATGAAAACCTCCTGGGTCGACGGGTCGTACACCATGCTCGTCGGTGAAGGCAGTCCCTCTATCAGTGGTGTTCCCGCCGGTGTGTCAAACAGCAGAAGTCGGCCCGGTCCCGGTGGCGTGCCCAGGAAGTTGTTCGAGAATTCGAGAACCAGAAAGCGTGCGCGCGCGTTCTCACGAGGAATGTAGACGATGTCCATTGCGCTCGTCAATCCATTCAGGAAGGGTGATAAGGCGCCGGTTTCTGGATCGAACAAGCTCACCCGCGAAACGCCCGGAGTAAACGGGAAGCCCGTAAGTTGAGCCACGAGGAACTGCGATCCGTATGGAACAATGCTGTTCGGCACAGGGTCACTGACCGGAGGACCCGGGACGCTGGATGGGATGGGCGGTATACGCAACAAGGTGCGCATCTGGCCGCTCTCTCCACTGATCCGTACAATCGAATCCTGTCCCGCGTCGGCGATATAAAGGTCTCGTCCGTTCGGACCGATCGCAATCGAATAGGGATCGGAGTGCTTGTAAATGGTTACGGGATTCGGCGTGAAATCCTGGAAGTTTGCCACCAATGAGATCTCGGCTCTCGCCCCGTTTCCGTTATCGAGCGTTACGGGATTGCCATCGGCGATCACCTGATGATCCGACGCTTTCAAAGTGAACGGCGCGGCGATCATATCGACGTCGGCGCTGAATCGCACCGCCAGAATTGAGCTCAGCAATGGTGAGGCGACTCCCTTAGGATTGGGGATCGTTGTCCCGGGCGCCTCACCGTGAGCATCGGCGTCGCCATCCGCGATGGTCATGTACAGCGTCCGATCTTGCAATGCGAGGCCTGCGGGACCGATGAAGAGACTACTTTCGACATTCTTTCCCGAAGGCAATCCGGCAAGCAGCGTGGTTCGATTTCCGCCGCGGCTCACCACAGAAATGCGCGCTCCGTTATTTTCTGTGCCACCTTCGGAGACGAGCAGATTGCCTCGCGGCGTCAGGATAACTTTGTAAGGACTCTGAAGACCCGAAACCAGGACTGTCGGAGATATCGTCTGGCTTGATGCGCCCGCGCCAATCATTAGCAGAGGCGCAATGATTCTTAACAGGGGGGTTTTTAAGATTTGCACGAATCGTTTGTATCAAGAAAGAAGGAAACGCGCAATCTGCAAGCGAGACTACGAATAGAATTCCGCCTTGTGCGCCTCCGCGCATCTCTTAAGCCGGGCTGTTACATCTGGGTATTTCTCGAGCACGTTTGTCGTTTCGAAGGCGTCATTCTCTAAATCAAAGAGCGATAGGCCGATGTGGGCTTGCCGGTAGGTTCCTGCAGCGCCATCGTGGCCTGCTTTGACCAGCGTTCGATACTCATGCGGCAAATGCAGTTTCCATCGCCCATCGCCGCTGATCACACCTTCAAAAACCGCGCCCGTGGAGAATGGGTAATACTCGTGCGGATTGACAGCGTCTTTCACACCGCGAATCAGGTCCCACACATTCTTTCCATCGATCGGATTCTTCGGCAGTTCTGCGCCGGCCAAATTCGCGAAGGTCGGCAGGAAGTCGACGGAGCAGAAGGCGCGTTTCGAAACGGAACCCGCCTGAATCTTTCCCGGATACTTTACGATGCAGGCGCTTCGTGTGCCCCCGTCGAAGCCGGTCCCCTTCGCCTCGCGATAGGGAGTCTTGCCGGCGTGATTACCGTACGAGATCCAGGGGCCGTTGTCGGAGGTAAATACGACAACAGTGTTGTCCTCAACGCCGGCGGACGCGAGCGCCTTCAAGATCTCGCCAACCGACCAGTCGATCTCCATCATCACATCACCATAGACTCCAGCCCCCGACTTGTCACGGAACTTCTCGCTTCGAAATAGCGGAACATGGGGCATCGAATGGGGAACATACAGCAGAAACGGCTCGCTCTTGTGGCGGTGTATGAAATCCACGGCATGCTGGGTATACCAGGTGGTCAGCATCGGTTGATGCTCCGGCGTCATACGTTCGATCTTGATCTTCCCGTTCTCCCAAAACTGCAAGGGAAAATCGCGGAATCTCTCGGGGCTTTCCGGGTGGAACTCCCACATGTCATTCGAATACATTAATCCGCACGACTCGTCGAATCCCCTCGCGGGAGGACGGGTATCAGGCTGGTCTCCTATATGCCATTTGCCGAATACCGCCGTTTTGTATCCTGCGCCCTGCAGAACCTGCCCCATGGTCGCGAACTTCGGGTCCAATCCCTTCGCGCGCGGAGGATGGGCGCCATAGACCTTCGTCCTGCCCGGATAACAACCGGACAACAAAGCGGATCGTGATGCCGAACAGATCGCCTGTGGGACATAAAAGTTGTGGAATGCGCAGCCTTGCGTGGCCAAGCGCTCGACGTTCGGCGTGGGATAATCAGGCTTCCCAAACGGTCGAAAATCCGACCAGCCCGAATCATCGAGGAAGATGATTACGAAGTTCGGCCGTCGGTTCGTTTGCGCGGACCTCAGTTGGGACGCGGCGAGCCCGATGCCGGTCGTGCGCAGGAAATCTCTTCGGCTGGAATGCATACGGATGTGAAAATTATATCCAGTACATGAAGATCGCCACCTACAACGTAAACTCAATCCGCAGAAGACTGACGCTTGTGCTCGACTGGTTGGAGAAGCATCGGCCCGATGTCCTCTGCCTTCAGGAAACCAAAGTTCAAGACGATGAGTTTCCGGTGGAAGCGTTGCGGCAGGCCGGTTATCACGCTACGTTTCGCGGGATGAAAGGCTATAACGGTGTTGCCACACTATCGCTGCGAGAGCCAGAGCGTGTCATTCACGGGCTATACGAAGGGCCCGATAACGAGGACGCGCGAATTCTTCAGACAGTAATTGAAGGAATTCCGATTATCAACACTTACGTCCCGCAGGGACATAGCATTCGATCGGAGAAATACGCTTTCAAGCTGAAATGGTTTACACAGGTGCGCCGGTATTTCGAAACCCATCTCGACCCTGAACGCCCGGCGATATGGCTCGGAGACATGAACGTAGCGCCTGAACCGATCGACGTGTATCATCCCGATCGTCGGGTCAACGACGTTGATTTCCACATCGATGCGCGTAATGCATATAAGGAGGCATTATCGTGGGGATTCATCGATGTATTCCGAAAGCTATATCCGGATCGTATCGAGTACACGTACTGGGACTACTTCCGAAATGCGTACGAAAATAATTGGGGTTGGCGCATCGATCACATCCTAGCTACCGGTCCCCTCGCCGCCGGCTGTCGCGAGGTAAGCATAGACCGGGAGCCGCGTGAGGCCAAGGGCGCCTCCGACCACACCGTTATCTGGGCCGACTTCTCGTAGCATTTCCTTCCGGTCGTCGAGCGAGCGACGGATCTCTGCGGAGTACGAAAGCGTGTCGCGAGCGATCAGTTGGTTGCGAAGCTTGGCGCGTGAGTCGCGTAGTCGAGCGATCATCAACCTCTGCATTTCCTCCCGGTCGGCTTGCGCGTGCGCTTCAGAACAGAATTTCGCCCCAGTGAATCGGCGTATTCCAAGTGGCTTACCACAATAAAGGCAATCGTTTGAGGATAAATTCTTTTTAACCGGTTGTTTCTTAACTTCGATCAAAGCCACTTTTAACCTTCCAATAAAGAAATGAAGTATTGCGTACTTGGGCCAGGGTCTAGTATTCGGAGTCGGAGCGTGATTCCACAACACAGAGCGTGCAACGATCGCCTGCTCCAGGCAGACGCGCGCCGCATCGCACACAGTGCGAGGGTATAACACGCATGAAGACAAACACTAGAAAGATGCATCCGAGAATCAAAATTACTACGGCCACGAAGTAAGTGTATTTACCTACCCCGAAACTTACAAGACGGATTGCGTTCTATCACTTTCGTACCAGTAGCCTGCACGAGATGCCCGAGACACGAAATCTTTAGTTCAGTCCAAGTGCTTGGCAGCACTGAGGTTCAAACGCACAAGTGACCTACGCAGTTGCCCTCGAGAACGCGGTGGTAGTACAGCTCCTACGATAGTTGGAATTCACGTTCTAAGGTGTTTTTGTACCTTCTCGTTTGCCAGCGCTGCTTCTAAAATCAAGAAACCGTAGGCAGATTACTCAAATGATCACCTTAGATCTCAATTCTCAATTTCCGTCCTGGCAAGAAACAGCGAGTTGCAAACCAGCATCATGTAAGGTTTTTCGTGCAATGCCCAGACGAGGTAGCGCGATCCTCGAAGCCGGGTTGCTTCTTCCGGTTTTAATCTTGATGACTTGCGGCGCAATGGATTTCGCTCGGGTGTTCTATGCCGGCATCGTAGTTGAGAGCGCAGCTCGCGCCGGCGTCCAGTACGGTTCTTATGACGTCGGCAATGACGATTCCGGCAAGATGAACGACGCCGCTGTGAGCGATTCCTCCGGACAAGGGCTGACGGGTGTCACGGCCTCCTCTCGACATTTCTGCTCGTGTGTAAACGGCACAACCGAAGTCGATTGCTCTACTGCCTCCTGCAGCGGCGCACTTCCGAGCGGGTATGTCGAAACGACGGCCGCTTACACATTCAACCCGATCGTTCCCTATCCCGGAGTGCCGCGCAATATCGCAATCAGCAGCACTGCCAAATTTCGTCTGCAATGAGGATACTTTCATGAGCTCAGATTTAGTCAAACGGCGTCGTCGGGAGTCGCAGAAGGGATCAGCGATGGTGGAATTCTCGCTTGTCTTTCTTCTGGTGTTTACTGTCATTTACGCATTGATGGAATTCTCACGATTCGTGTACTGCTATAACGTACTGGCGGGTGCGACTCGAGAAGCGTCTCGTTACGCCATGGTTCACGGCAGCAAAAGCGGCGCTCCTGCGACGGCCTCCGACATCCAGGCCCAAGTAGAACGTTGGGGTATCGGACTGAATGCTTCGGCGCTGACCGTTACCACTACTTGGCCAAACGGAAATGCTCCCAAGAACAGTGTTCGCGTGGAATCGACGTACACACTCACTCCATTCACAAATTTAATTATCCCGAGCACGCTGACAATCGGCAGCCGCTCAGAAATGTTGATCTCACAATGACTAAGAAAGAAAAGGGCACAATTATCCCGCTCGCCGCAATCGTAGTTCTGACGTTAGTAGCGTTCATGGGACTTGCATTCGATGCTTCATACTTGTACTTCGAGAAGCGACGCGCCCAGACCGCTGCTGATGCAGGCGCAATCGGGGGCGCGTGGGAACTTGTACGCGGCACTCCGGCCAATGTTACGACTGCGGCAAGAAAAGATACGTCGCTCAATCGTTTCACTCACGGAACAAATAGTGTGGATGTGACGGTGAACAATCCCCCCACGTCGGGCACACACGCCGGGAATGCAGGTTTCGTCGAAGTGATCGTCACCGAGCCGCGGCCAACCTGGTTTATGCAGGTCGTGGGGGTTCAGTCCTCAAACGTGAAAGCACGCGCCGTGGCAGGTATAACGGACTCCAGTGGCTGCGTTTACGCTCTGAACAGAGATTCGAGCAACTCGAATAATGGAATCTTCGTGAATGGCACGACGAGTTCGGTTTTCGACTGTGGTGTTTACAGCAATTCAAATTTGCGAACAGTTGGAGGAGCCTGTGTCGTGACTCCGTCGGCGAGCTATTCCGGGACCTATTCCAATTCCAATGGCACCGATCCGAATTGCGGGCCGGACTCCGTAGGTCATGGTATCCCCGTAGTTGACCCACTGATCGGACGCTTTACGATACCCTCGACTTCGCCCTGTAACTTCAATAACTACAAGCAGACCGGCGGAGCCCTTGTCCTTACTCCGGGTGTGTATTGCGGCGGGATCGATATCGGTGGGAGCGTCACCACGGCAACATTCAGCCCTGGTACGTATGTGCTCGTTGGAGGAGGAATGAAGATCGGATCAAGCGCGAACGCCACCGGTACTGGCGTGACCTTCTTCAATACTTATCCCGGTACGCAGACGAACAAATATGACGGAATAACGGATTAGCACCAGCGGCTCCGTGTCTTTTAGCGCTCCGACAACGGGTTCTAATAAGGCGCTGCTCTTCTATCAGGACCCTACAGTCCCCTGGGCTTCGAACAATGGGTCGCAGATTACGGCAGGCAGTACATCCACGCTCGATGGAATCATTTACTTCCCAACAACTGATCTGAATTACGCAGGAAACAGTTCTTCGGGTGGCTACACCATGCTGGTTGGCTACAACATCAAGATCGCCGGAAATGCCCAGGTCGGCTCCAACTACAGCAGTATCGGCGGTGCCAGTCCGCTGCAGACTGCCGCGTTTGCAGAATAGGCTAAGACAAGGCAGCTTGCAGCATCGCCTTGGCATAGCCGACATTGTAGATCTCGGCTGCAAATCCGCCGCCACCCGGGTATTGGTTGCGGATTCCCTTCTCACGATCTAAATCGATTGCGCGCGGATGCTCCGGGTAAAGTCCGCGCGAGTACTTCTGGCGCACAAGCTCCTTCATCACCGCGAACATGTTCACCACGCCTTCATCTAAAAAAACTTCCGTGTAATCGATGTAGGGCTTGCGCACGCGAACATTCCGGAAGTGCACATGATTGATACAATCCCGCTCTCCGAGCCACTTTGCGACTACGACCGGATCTTCCCCCATCTCCCGCGACACACCGCAATCGAACGTCATACCGTTGTGCGGGCTCTTGACCAGATTGATGTACTCTTTCCAGTGCTCGAAGGTACCCATCAACTGCTCCGACCCGCGGCTCAAGGGAACGGGAGGATCGTTCGGATGCAACGCGAGTCTCACCCCCGCTTTCTCGGCTTCCGGCACCACCGCTTTCAAAAAATGCTCCGCCCGCTTCAATTGCTGCGCGCGAGTGTGCGTCCCTACGTTCTCGCGAGGCGGCAAATCTTTGGATAACTCGTAATCGTACGCCGTCATACCCGCGCCGCCTCGGCCGATCTCTTCCTTGTAGCCCTCGATCAACCGGTGAGCATAGAAGTTATACTCGATCACCGGCAAACCAACTTTGCCTGCGACGCGGATCGACTTGATGACGTTTTCAATCTGCGCATCCGCTCCGGGCTTGCCCCAAATCACGTCATCGAACCCGCCGATCATCATGTTGATAATAGTGATCCCAGCGGCCTTATAGCGGTCCATGCGCTGCCGCAACTCCGCTTCTTCCCACGGCGCTTTCGGCCCACCCATCAGCACATAGTCGACACCGATCTGCTTATATCGACGCATCACCGCTTCGTCGGCATTCGGAGGCGCTCCGAGGCAGATCTTCGGCGTATCCGACCCTAGAGCGGGAGGCCACTGCACAGAGGAACGCTGCGCGTTGGCCACACTCACCGGAGGCAGCGCGGCGACGCCGGCTACTTGCATCAATTGTCGTCGAGTCAGGCGATCAGGCATGATGCCCGATATCGTATCTCTTCAGCGGCGCGCGCGCATTTCGGCCTGAATTGCAGCCAGTTCATCCGTAGTGAGCACGCTTCGAGCCATCTCCATCAAAATCGGAATCTTCCGAAGCGATGTGTGCGCGATATGCGGAGGTAAGTTTCTCAACCAACTCGCGATAGGCCAAAATGCGCTCTGGATTAGGCTCTCGTTGAAGCTGAGAGACAACTTCTTTCAAGGAGTCATACAACGTATCCACTTCGCGGTGCTGCGATTCGAGTTGGTCGAGGTATTGAATCTGTTCCTCAGACAGGCTGTTCCTTAGACGGGGGAAGACGCTTTCCTCTTCATCGACTGTGTGACGTACACCGCTCGTATCCATGAAACGCAAACTATTGAAAATCGCAAGCAATGACTCTTCGAAGAGGTCTTCCAGGTGCTCACCAGCGCGTTCGAGGGTGTCCAGCCGATTTTCAATCCGCCGATGACAGGCCTGCAGATGATCGATCGGTCCTTCAGCTGCGGGCGGCGCTATGTTTGACTGGATCTGAATCATTTGCTTAAATCCGCGAAGAAAAGTTCTTCCATTTCCTGCCAGTCGCCTTCAGCCTTCATCGGCCCGACGAATCCCTGCCACTCACGATCGACCGGATCGGCCGCTAAAATCGCTGCGGTCCTCTCATGATCATCGGCGTCGGTTAGCAATACCAAATAATCGTTCCACAAGTACACGGCACAAAGACGCATGCCCGCCTCGCGATATCGCCGCATGAGATCGCTCGATACGTTGCGATGCGCCTCGATGTATTCGGCCCGGCGCTCAGGCTTCAACTTCGTCAGGTAGACCTTGGGCCGCACTGACAGCCTCCGCTGGGATCAGTTCGCGGATATCGTCGATCCAGTAATCCGGTTCGAACTCCGCCATCTTTTTGATATCGCCATAGCCATAGCGAACGCCGCACGTCTTGACACCCGCTCGTCGACCCGCGTCCATGTCCGGAGCGGAATCGCCGATCATCAGGCAGTGTTCCGGATCCGCGTTAAATACATCGAGCGATCTCAGGATGACGTCGGGATTCGGCTTGCAAGGAAAACCATCGGTTCCCTGAACGTGGTCAAAATACTGAGCCAAGCCGAATTTTTCGAGAATCAGCCGTGTCGTCGGAGTTCCTTTCGTGGTCGCGGTTGATTTGCGACCGGGCAGAACTGCCAGGGTCTCCTGAACTCCTGGATAAAGTGTGGTCAGCTTGTGACCTCGAGCCGGGTAAACTGTCCGGTACTCACAAATGAGATGATCAATCTCCTCGTTCGACATCTCGGGAAAGAGATCTCCGAAGAGTTCCAGCAGGTGATAGCCGATGTAGCGCTTGAGAAACGGATGATCTACGTCAGGACGGGGAGTTTTGGAGAGAACGGTCTGGAGGGCTCCGCAGATATCATCCGCGGAGTCCACCAGAGTGCCGTCAACGTCGAAAAGATAGAAAGAGAAAGCTGGAATCACGCAGGCTGCGGACTCCCGCCTTCCAGGCCAGGCACGCGCACACCGCCATCGGGCCGGTAAACCGTGTGCCCCTTGGTATCATCAGTGTTCTTCGAGCCGGTCAACGGCTGCAGAGGTTGCCCATCGATCAGCGCCTTCACTTCGGCGCCATCCAGAACTTCCCGCTCCAGCAACGCTTCGGCAATCCGCTTCATCGCATCCTGCCGCTCGGCAGATGATCTACTTCGCGTCCTGATAGCCGCCGTCCACGAGCTTGCGAACCTGCTGATCGATCTCGATCGCGGTCGATTCACTGTAGTCGCGGTGTTGGGCGATTTCGCGGCCGAGGAAGATCTGCTCTTCCTTCTTGCCGAAGCTCATCGGGTCCGAGTTCGCTCATGCCCCACTCGCAAACCATCTTGCGGGCCAGATCGGTCGCGCGTTCGATGTCATTGCCCGCGCCAGTTGTGATGTGGTTCATGAACATCTCTTCCGCGATACGGCCGCCCATCAGAATGGCGAGTTGGGCAAGCAGGTAGTCCTTCGAATAGCAGTGCTTATCATCGAGCGGCAACTGCATCGTCAGGCCGAGCGCCATTCCGCGCGGAATGATCGTGACCTTATGCAGCGGATCGGCGTGCGGCATCATGATCGCAACCAGAGCGTGACCCGCTTCATGGTACGCGGTGTTCTTCTTCTCTTCATCAGAGATGATCAGCGATTTCCGCTCCACGCCCATGATGACTTTATCCTTGGCAAGCTCAAAGTCAGCCTGGGTTACGACCTTACGATTCTGGCGGGCGGCTACAAGAGCAGCCTCGTTCACAAGGTTGGCGAGATCGGCTCCCGCGAAACCGGGAGTTCCACGAGCGATTACGGCCAAATCTACGTCGTCAGACAGAGGCGTCTTCTTCGTGTGGACCCGCAGGATCATTTCGCGACCCTTTACGTCGGGCCGGCCAACGACTACCCGGCGGTCAAAACGACCGGGCCGCAGCAGCGCAGGATCGAGAACATCGGGGCGGTTGGTCGCGGCGACGAGGATAACTCCTTCATTCGATTCAAAACCGTCCATCTCGACCAGCAATTGATTGAGCGTTTGTTCGCGCTCGTCGTGTCCTCCACCCAACCCGGCGCCGCGGTGACGTCCGACAGCATCGATTTCGTCGATGAAGATAATGCAAGGCGCATTCTTCTTGCCCTGCTCGAACAGGTCGCGAACGCGGCTGGCGCCGACACCCACGAACATCTCGACGAAGTCGGAACCGGAGATGGAGAAGAACGGCACGTTCGCCTCGCCGGCGATCGCGCGAGCAAGCAGAGTTTTGCCGGTTCCGGGAGGACCGATTAACAGAACGCCTTTTGGAATTCTTCCGCCGAGTTTCTGGAACTTTTGGGGCTCACGGAGGAACTCAATAATCTCTTGCAGCTCTTCTTTGGCCTCTTCGACCCCCGCCACATCCTTAAATGTCACCTTTTTTTGCTGCGAAGAGTGAAGCCGCGCCCGGCTTTTACCGAAACTGAGCGCTTTATTTCCGCCGCTTTGCATCTGCCGCATCATAAAAATCCAGAACGCGAGCAGCAAAACAAACGGAATTGCATTGATTAATATGGATACCCAGTTGCCGGAGCTTGCCTCGCGGATGTCCATATCGACACCCTTCTCGCGAAGCGTTTTGTAGAGATCAGGGTAGTTCATCGGGATCATGGTTACCAGCTTGGAGCCGTCTGAGTATTGGCCCTTCACCTGGTTTCCACTAATCTGCACAGCCTTAACTTTGCCCTGTTCCACCTGATTCATAAACTGTGTGAAAGTGGGCTGGGCTTCCGCGCCGCCTTTTCCGGCTTTTACGACTACCCAGATCAGGACGACCACGCAGATCAGCACGATCCACAGAACCGCCGTTTTTACATTAGAATTCATTCCGTCTCCCTATGAGGACCGTCCCGTTACCGACACTTAATATAATGACGCCGAATCGGTGGTGTTCGATTCAGCGGAATCCAGGTCTTGTTCCACAATTCGAAAAATCCGGCTGGAGTTTTGCGCTGGAACGCACTCGGACGCTACTCCGAATCGACGAGTCCACACGATTCGATCTCCGCTGGTGATAACCGGCCAGCCCTGGCGGTCCCAGATGGGGATACGCGCAAGCTGAAACAGCGTTTTTACCTTCTCACTGGAGCGTCCTGTCCGAGTGAATTGGTCCCCTGGACGCCAGTTGCGCAGTTCCATGGGACTTGAAAGACAGTCGGCGTCCAATAAATCGCCAATCTCATTATACCCCCGCTGAGAGGGGGTGTATTCCGTATTTTCAGTAACTTCGACACAAACTGCCAATTGTTGTCCGGGAATTGGGGTCCGGCCTGGCGATCTCAAGCGGCAGAGAATAATCCCGCTCCGACCGGCTTTCCGAGCGCGGTTTTGCGAAACGAAGCCACTCAAACGACCGGAACACATCGATGCCCGGAGCTTGGCTCCGGCCATGGCCTTCCCGCTGGGCTGCCAGGCGAAGCAGCGCATCTATATGAAATAGATCGATTTCCCGGAGATCACCCTTGATCATCTGCACCGCTCGCCGCAACAGCCGGCGCTGAACCGCAACCGGAAGCGTATTCAAGTCATCGGCATTGACGAGAACGGCTTTAGCATCTGGCCTGAGGTATTGCACGGCCAGACGGTCGATCTTCGAGGCCCAATACTCCTCTTCTTCTCGCGCAAGATCGGCGGTCCGGGCGAGAACCGCCTCAATTCCCTCCGGCAGGACTGGAACGATCTGATGACGTATATAGTTCCTGGCGTAGGAAATATCCGAATTCGTCGAATCCTCACGCCACGGAATACCAAACGAAGCCAAATATTCCCGAACCTCCTTACGCGTACAATCGATTAGCGGCCGAATGCGGCGACCTGTGACCGGAAGCACCCCCGCCAACCCTGCTGTTCCCGACCCGCGAAGCAATCGATAAAGAACTGTCTCTGCCTGGTCCGATTGCGTGTGCCCTGTTGCGACCGATCCGCACCCAGGGTATCAAAAAACAGATGGCGAGCATTGCGGCTCGCCTGTTCGAGGTTGCCTTCGATCGAAGACACCTCTACTTCCTTGTAGTGGAATGGCAGACCGAAATTCTCAGCCAATTTTTTCACAAATTCGGCATCGCCGTCCGATTCCGAGCCTCGCAATTTGTGATTAAGATGCGCAACGGAAAGAGTGATGTTCCAGTGAGCCAGCCAACTGATGCAACAGATAGAGAAGACAGACCGAATCCGCGCCGCCGGACACCGCTATCGCAACATGCTGCCCCGGGGCGCACATGTTATAACGGGACAGGGTTCCCGAAACACGATCAAGCACAGGTGTCATTCATTGTAAGGCCGGCATTGTAAGACCGGTATTTGTGCGTAGCGCCGTCGGAGGCCCGCCCACCGGAGGATACTTGGATCTTACACATCGCGCTGCTCAGATCGAACTATTATTGATGGACGTCGATGGCGTCCTTACCGATGGCAGGCTTTACAACGTGCCGGACGCGGAGGGCCGGATGGTCGAGACAAAGGGTTTCGACTCGCAGGACGGAATCAGCCTGCAGTGGCTGAATTGGCACAATATCCGGACAGGTTTGATCAGCGGCCGTCAATCTCCTGCGACAGTCGAACGAGCCAAACAATGCAAGTTTGCCTATGTTTATCAGGGGCATATCGAGAAGATCCCGATCCTGGAAGAGATCCTTGCCGACGCCGGAACGCATTCCGATCGCGTCGCCTACATCGGAGATGACCTGACCGATATCGTCGTAATGCGGCGGGTGGGATTATCATTTGCGACTGCGAACGCGCGTGATGAAGTGAAGAAAGTGGCGCATTACACGACCAAAGCTTCCGGAGGTTCCGGCGCAGTCCGCGAAGTCTGCGAATTGATTCTCAAAGCGAAAGGGCTGTGGGAGCCTCTGATGCGGAAGTATGAAGTGATCGTGTAAGCATACTATGGCTGACCGAGTCGGGATTGTCGTCCACGCCGAGCGGGGTCCGGGTATCCTGCACCAGATCACCGGTGTGATTGCGCGTCACGACGGGGACATCTCGACCGTTGATATTTTGTCGAGCCATCCGCCCGAAACTCGAATCTACTTTGAGATCGAACTGCCGGCGGAAAACCCGGCGCTTCTCGACGAGATCATCGCCTTGCCGATCGTACGGCAAGCCACGCTCGCAAAGAGCATCAACAAAATTTACGGCAAGCGGGTGATTATTGTTGGCGGAGGCGCGCAAGTCGGGCCAAGTGGCCATCGGCGCGATCTCCGAGGCGGACCGGCACAATATTCGCGGCGAGCGCATCTCGGTTGACACGATCCCTCTGGTTGGCGAACAGACTCTGACGGATGCTGTGCGCGCGGTCGCTAATTTGCCTCGTGCGCGAGCAGTCGTTCTGGCGGGTTCGATTATGGGTGGAACGATCGTGGATGCGGTGAGAGAGGTCCGCGAACAGGGCTTGTTGGTGATCAGTCTGAACATGGCCGGCAGTGTGCCCGAAGCCGCGGATCTGGTGGTTACCGATCCCGTCCAGGCAGGCGTCATGGCAGTGATGGCAGTTGCGGATACCGCCAAGTTCAATGTTCAGCGGCTCACCCGCCGGGTATTCTAAAAGCAACATGACGAGACGCACGCTGCTGGGTGGCGCGGCCGGAGGCCTTCTCTACGCCGCCAACGATGAACCTCTTCGCGTCTGCCTGGCCGGATTGGCGCATGGGCACGCTCGCGGTTTCTTCTCCCGCAATCTTGCACGGCCCGACTTGAAGGTGCTGGGAGTATCGGAGGCGGACTCGGCGCTGCGCACGAAATACCTGACCGACTTCAAACTTGATGCAGGCATCGGTTTCGACTCGGTCGAGTCGATGCTCGCCAAAGTGAAACCGGAGGTGGTGTTGTTGTTCACAAACACCTTCGATCACCTTGCCGCGGTTCAGGACGTGCGCGAAGAACAAGATTCCGGTGGTGATGGAAAAGCCTCTTGCGGTCAGCAACGATCATGCGAAGCGAATGCAGACCGCCGCATCAGCCGCAGGCATTCCGGTGCTGGTCAACTATGAAACGACTTGGTATGCGAGCAACTACGCCGCTCGCAAGATCGTACAGCGAAGGCCGCATCGGACCCATTCGGAAAGTCGTAGTCCACGACGGGCATCAGGGACCGAAGGAGATCGGCGTGGGGCCAGAATTTCTATCCTGGCTCACCGATCCCGAGAAGAACGGCGCAGGGAGCCTTATTCGACTTCGGCTGCTATGGCGCGAATCTGATGACATGGCTGATGAACAATCAGCGGCCAACGAGCGTTACAGCCGTGACGCAAACGATCAAGCCGGATATCTACAAGCACGTCGACGATAGGCGACTGTCGTCCTCGAATATCGTTCGGCGCAAGCAATCATCCAAGCCTCATGGAACTGGCCCTATAGCCGTAAGGATATGGAGATCTACGGAAAAAGCGGCGCGATCCGAACTATCAAAGCGGATCGCATTGCGGTTCTGGTGGAAGGCAAAGACGAGTTGCAGATGTCCGCTACGCCCGATCCTCGCTCCTGAGAACGACTTTCTGGCATATGTGAAAGCCGTTGTCCGTCGCGAAACGAAGGCGGACGGACTGTCATCGTTCGAGAACAACATGATTGTTACGGAGATCCTCGATGCGGCGCGACGCTCTGCCAGGAGCGGGTCGAAGGTTCGCCTCTGAGGGGGAAACGATAGAATCTTCATCGGGAGATCTTCGACATGAATCCTTCGAATGGAGATGGACGCCGCAGCTTTCTGCATCGCGCTTTAGGTTTAGTGGGACTCTCGGCGGCTGCGAACAACGCCGCAAGCGCACAGAATGCGACGACCCCTGCGCATCCCGTGGCGCTGCTTCCCGATTATGCGCGAACGATGAATCATCGTTCCCTGAAGCAATCGAGTCACGATCGCACAGGAGGAAATGCGGATCGATGGGTTTTGGAGCCGGGCGCTACGCAGGAGGTTTTCAACAGCAACGGTCCTGGCGTGATCTCTCATATTTGGTTCACGATCTCCGCGCCGACCACATATCACTTGAAAGAGATTGTGCTGCGAGCGTACTGGGACGGCAATTCGAAACCGAGCATAGAAACTCCGGTCGGGGACTTTTTCGGTCTCAACCTCGGACAGTATGTTCACTATCGAGTCCGCATACCTCGCGTGCTCGCCAGGCAAATCGTTGAACTGTTATTTCGCGATGCCTTTCCGCAAGTCGGCCCGATTTACGGTAACGAATGAGAGCACGCAGCGGGTCGGCGCATTCTATTCGAATATCGACTATATGCTTGTGTCTTCGCTTCCGAACGATGCGATGTACTTCCACGCGCAATACCGGCAGAACGCGCCGAATGTAGCGAGCACGGGTGAGGCGAGCAAGCTGAATCCAACCGGCAAGGACAACTACGTCTATGGCGAGACGCGGGGACGCGGTCACCTGATGGGCGTAACGATCGGCGTGCAGATTAATGCGGACGGCTGGATGGGCGAAGGCGATGAGATGATTTTCATCGACGATGAGTCGAAACCGGCCATCATCGGCACGGGAATGGAAGATTATTTCCTCGGCTCATGGAATTTCGGCGGTCGCGACGGCGCCGTGCCCTTCGGACACAGGTTTTACGGGGCGCCATTGATTGTGATGCCCGAGCGGGCAGGCGGGCGTTACTGCTGCTACCGGTGGCACGGCGATAATCCCGTAACGTTCACGAAATACATGCGGCATACGAACGAGCACGGTCACGCCAACAATCGCGCGGATAATTACTATTCAGTTTGCTATTGGTATCAGTCCGAGGTTTACACGGATTTCCCGGCTCTGCCCTCCGTGGAGTCGCGTTTGCCGCGGTTGCATGTGCCGGCGTAAGACTGCGCCTCCCAAAAGTCCAGGTATAGTAGATAGTCTCGTCGCTCTCGCGATAAGTGACCTGACTGCGGTTGGCTGATCGCTGGCTCCAGCAGGAAGGGCAAAGCATGATGACTAAGGCATACAAGCTCCTAGAACCAAATCATTAGGCTGAGCACTCAAAATCGGTTAGTGAAGGAGTGGCGCTCCCAGGACGTGGTGACTTTTTCTCAATTGGTAGATTTCACGGCCGTAGAGAGAGGGCGCGAGCGTCGTCAAGCTGAGGGACTTGAGAAGCCAATGTCGGAAGCACATGCGCTCCGGCGTGCTGTAAGGCTCGCCTCACGATTCATTCGCTCGCGACGAGTCTGCTCCGACGGGGCAGTTCGCTCGACGAAATTGATGAGTTGCTGCGACACCGAAGCCCGAACACGACGGCGATCTACGCCAAGGTAGATGTCACGGCACTGCATGCGCTCGCACTGCCATGGCCGGGAGGCATTCGATGAACCAAATCCGAAAGGCGGTTCGTGACTACCTGCGATGCGGCGAGGTCTGGGCTTTAAGCTCGGTGAAACACGAAGCCGCGCTACTGGATTTTGTTTCTTTCTCGCACAACGACGTTCGATCAGTATTACTGTCAAGCTGGCTCTGGACTTGGGCAACGCGCAACAAGCATCAGCGACCGGATGAATGGGCGGCGCGTCTCAGCATTGTGCGGGGCTTCGCGCGGCCGGAGTGCGACGGATCCTTGGACCGAGATACCGCCCGTCGGTCTGCTGGCTTATCGGCCGCAGCGCGCCCGGCCTTACATCTATACCGATTCTGAGATACGGAAATTGCTGGATGCTGCGAAAGCGCTGCGGTCAGTGGATCCTCTTCGGTCCCGTACCTACTATTGCCTGCTTGGCTTGCTGGCCGTCTCGGGATTGCGCCTTGGCGAGGCACTGAACCTCCGAGCCGCGGGACATGGACTGGTCCGAAGGCATGCTTACGATTCGCGGAACAAAGTTTGGGAAGTCCCGGCTGGTACCGCTTCATGCTTCCACCTGTGAAGTTCTGGCCGAGTATTCCAAACGCCGGGACCGTCGCTTTGGCCGGCCTCCCGACGGACCTCTGCTGGTCAACAGGTACGGCAACCGACTGGACAAAGGCGAGGTTCATCGGACATTCTTCAAGCGGTCCCGACAGATTGGGTTGCGGGCTGTGGATGAAGTCTGGGCCGCGCCTGCACGATTTTCTGCATCATGCCGACTCCTGCGATCATGCCGACTTCTCGCGACGCGCCGGTGTAGGAGGCACCGCGGCGAGCTAGGATTCGGCATAATCAAAGGCTCTCTAGGGAGGCCAGCAGTTGGTAGTCGGGCCGGTATCGTCCTGGTTTGACGCCAAGATGCGGGCTGCGCGACAGCGCTTTTTCCTTCAATTTCATGTCGGCATGCAGATAGATCTGGGGGGTCTCGACCGATTCGTGTCCAAGCCAGAGAGCAATCACGGTACGGTCGACCCCATTCTGGAGAAGCTCCACTGCAGCGGAATGTCGAAGCGCGTGTGGGCTTACGTTCTTCCGCTTCAGGGATTGGCATTTTTCTGCGGCGATCGAGATGTATTTCTTCACAAGCGTTCAACGGCATCGCGACTGAGCTTTCCTCCGCGGATGCTGGCAAAAAGCGGATCGTCCGGCCGGCCATGGCGTTCCCGCATCCAGGCTTCCAAGGAGCTGACCGAGCTGTCGTTGACGAAGCTGTTCGGCCGCGCCAAAAAGAATACCGCCGCTCTGCGCCGGTCGGAATTCCTGAAACTGTTGAACGCGCTGCAAACGGCCGGCATGGTACCCCTCAGCAGCAGGGGGCGAAATCGTCGATAAACGCAACGTCGTAGACAAGACAAGCTGGACACTAAGGCGGCGGAACTTCGGGATCCGGACAAGGACCCCGACCAATATTGCTGGATATAGGCGGAACGCCGGGTGATCCGTGCATTTGATGGAATTGTGGGAACTCTCCCCCAAACGCCAGATCACCCGTACCGGAAACATTTTAGATCGAATCCACGTTCATTGTCGTCAGTATACAGTCTGCTCAACGTAATTTCGTGGAGGATGTGGAGGATCCGTTCCACTGGCGACATCATTATGGAGGCATCATCCTGTGTTGAATTCGATGATAATTGGACCTTCCTCCGGGCTCTCGGAACATTCCCAAACCAGTATGGAAATATGTACTGCAGTCCTGGCCCGGCGCAAGTTTAAGCTGCGGCTCTTTGGGATTCTTTTCATTTGCACGAACGTCGCCGCGCAGGCCCCGATACCACCTTTAACGCCTCCCGAGAAAACTGAGGTGAATCGGCTGTTCGGTGAGATTCGTACCAACAGCCGGGGGCCCTATGGCACGATTCATTGGTATTGCCGGGATGGTCTTGTCCTGCCTGTGGACACTCCGTGTGGCGGCAAAGGCGGCTTTCAGCACGCTTCTCCAGGCCGTTCTGCGGAGCGCCTGGCGCAACTCAATTTCGACATAGCTCGAATGCTGGCGGGCTTGCCGTTTGAAGAGTTTTTGGACGAGAAGAGAAATAATTTCGGACTTCGGGAAATCGTCGCTGTCAACTACCTCACAAATCGGGCAAATGGGTGGATATACGCAAGGACGTATGCGCGCCGGGGAGTCCGCCAGTCGGAGGACGAAGACTCCGAGGGCCGCAGGCTGGTCGGCGAACTCCTTCGCCAGCACGAGTGGGTGAGCCGGAATTACTTGTTGGCGATGCTTGTGGTCGCCAATACAGCGCACGGAGTAGAGAGTAGTCGTTTGCGCGAGATTCGCTCTCTCTCAGCGTCGCTGGCCGATGGTGATCCCTCGTTTCAGCCGCTGCGCGGAAAGATTCACTCGAAGCCCGACGTCGGAGATGTCGGGCGGGTTGAACAATTTGTGAAGGAAAAGGGACCCGCCGATCGTGCTGGTTTCGAGAAGCTACTACAACTGATGCGGGCCGAATACGCCGAAGCTGAAACGGCGGCGAATGAGAGCTTCGAAAAGGGAGCCGACCGGAGCACGGAGATTCGCCGGAAGCTCACCACGCCCGGCGGCTCGGGCAAGGAGCGGCTGGCACTCGCGGACGAGCAGTTGGTCCTCCAGCAGCGCGCGTTTCTTCACAAGCCGCCTGGCGGGTCTCGCAAAGAATCTTTGCTGCAAGTGCGTTCACTTTTGAAATACACGACCGGCGGTGGCCTGTTGTCATTTCGGGAATTTGCGGCGCTCGACGAGAAACTGGCAGGTTTGCTCGGCGAGCAGTCGATCGACGCCCGACGATATGCGGAACTGCTGAACTACATTGAGGGCGCCGCTGAATGGGCGCACTCCGCAGTCGCTCGCGAACTCGCTGAAGTCCAACGCCACTACGCCCAGGTCGAGCCTCTAGCGGATGGGCTGATCGACGACGTGCTGCGGAGTTCTCCGTGCTGCCGCTCGCTTCGCTGGCTGAGTTACTGACTCGCGACGCCGACCAGCTCGCGGGCAGGCGCCATCAATTGTTGGACTTGCCCGGCGGGCATGGGATTCGTGGTCTGAATCCCGGAGTCGCGCTCTCCACTCTCGACATCATTTCAGATGATCAAGCAGTTCAGATTGAGCCGGATCGGATTTACATCATTCCAGCAACCCTTGCGGATTTGAAGCCGATGAAAGGTATTCTAACGCTGGATAGTGGGAACGCGCTCTCCCACGCGCAGTTGCTCGCCGCTAATCTCGGCATCCCCAACGCCACAATCCCTTCCTCGCTGCTACCGGAACTGCAAAGGTACCGGGGACAGGAAATGTTCTATGCTGTCACCCAGAGCGGGACTGTTGTAGTTCGGCCATGGTCGCGGTTCAGTCCGGCCGAGCAGGCCAACTGGCGCAAGGCTTTGACCAGCCGCCAGCGGATCGTTCTAGATACTTCGCGGGTGAATCTCAATGATCGGGCATTGAAGACATTGACGGAAACCAGCTCCGCGGATTCGGGCGTGCGCTGCGGCCGAAAGCGGCGAATCTCGGTCAATTGGGCAGATTCTTTCCTGACCACGTTGCCCGGGGAATCGTGGTCCCGTTCGGTGTTTATTGGGCGCATGTGTCGCGCCGCGACCCACGCGGCGGTACCCTTGCCGACACGATTCATCAAGCGTACGAAGAAGCCGAAAAGATGCGCTCCAGCGGAAGGACGGAAGAGGAAATACGCTTGTTCATCGCGCCAAAGCTTGCAGCCTTTCGGCAGACCATCCGGACGATCATGCTGGACCAGGTCTTCGTCAAAGAGCTGCGTAGTAAGCTCGAGGAGGTCTTTGGCAAAGAAGGGACGTACGGAGTGTTCCTTCGCAGCGACACGAACGCCGAGGATCTGCCACAATTCACAGGCGCCGGCCTGAATCTTACGGTTCCCAATGTGGTGGGAATAGATAACATTCTGAACGCGCTGCGCAACGTATGGGCGTCTCCCTTCGAGGAGCGGGCCTATGCATGGCGCTCCCAGGCGCTAACATCGAGCGATCGGGTCTATCCATCGGTTGTTCTCTATCGGACTATCCGGAGCGACAAGTCTGGTGTGATGGCGACTGCGAATCTCGCGACTTTGGATCTGTCTGGCATTACGGTCAACGTCAACGAAGGTGTAGCGGCTGTAGTTGACGGAGGAGTGTCGGAATCGCTGCTATTGGAGGCGAATGGAAGGATTAAGCTCTTGGCGCAGGCGCGCGCGCCATATCGCAAGCTCGCATCGCCCAGCGGCGGCTTTGTTGAGAGGCCAACCAGCGGCTCGGATCGGATTCTCAACGAGGCCGAAATCTCTCAGCTGCGCCAGCTTGCCCGTGACGTTAAAGCGAAATTTCCGCCACAGTTTGACCAGAGTAGAGCCATTGCCGTGGGACATCGAGTTCGGTTTTGAGAACGGCGAGCTTCGTCTGTTTCAAATCCGTCCACTTGTCCGCTATCGCGAAGCCAAGGTCTGGAGGCATGGCAACACTCGACGGCCCGCAATCGACGACACATGTTGTTTCGCTCGACCGCCCACCCGAGGCACAATGAGAGTTCTCAGCGCTGTCCTCATTTGTGCCATCCTCGTTGTTGCCTATCCACTCGATTCCGCGAAGCGAACGGGAATTCGCAGGCTCGCGGGATATCAGCTTGCGCAGGAAGGAAAGGTGCAAGGACCAAAAATTGTGCCAGGAGGTTTATGGGGTGAGGCGCGCATTCGGTTGCGCCTGATGAACAACCGCGACTTCGATATAAAACTGGATACTCCCCGCGACGGTGTTTTGCAAGCGAAGACTCGGAGTCGATTTTGGGCGGGCGGAACCAATCTTACGGGATTGCTTTGTTAGATATCTCCGACCCGGCGCATCCCCGCTACGCCGCCGTTCGCGAGATGGATAAACTGCTGCCGGGAAGTGTCGGGAAGCTGTGCATCGCAACGGGCTTCATGGGCGCGCTCCGGAAGACCTATCCTGATCCGGCCGCGCGCGAGAATTTTCTTCGCTCGACCATTCGAACCGCTGACGCTTTCGTCAATTCTGACGGTAAGACGGTCGCCCTTCTACGAAGAGGGCTGGCGAGCAATCGTGAATCGCCGTATCAGCATCGGCGACAAGTTCTCTCTTTGGGAGTGGCTGGACCACATGCTTAGCATGAGTTCCAACGCGGCGGGCTCGTTCACCTGGAAGGAGGCGATTTTGCTGAGGCGCTTTGGAAGCAGCTTTCCAGTACCGGCAGCAGGAAGAAAAGGCATTCTTCGATAGCGCCTCAAAGCAGGACCTCGCGCGGGAGTCACTCGAAACTTTGGAAGAGCCTTTGCGAAATTCGGGCATCGAATACCGAAAACTTGCGTCTCGGAACGATGTTCACAAGCGGCGGCTCGCGAGCGATTCCTGGGACCGCCAGCTATGCCACGCCGCACGAATTGCTTCGCTGGTTGATTCATCTGGAGCAAGGCAAAATCGTAGATGAATGGTCGAGCCTTGAAATAAAGCGGCTACTGTATTTTGCGCGTTCCCGCTACCGTTATGCTTCGGCTCCAGTTCTGGCAAATGCGGCCGTGTTCTTCAAGTCGGGGTCGTTCTTTCAATGCGTACCGGAGGCCGGGTTTCAATGCAAACAGTACGCCGGCAATAAGACCAATATTATGAATTCCGTTGCCATTGTCGAAAGCGGTAGCAAAACTTATCTGGTCGCGTTGATGTCGAATATTCTGAAGATCAACTCCGCCTACGAACACCAGAGAATTGCAGACCTGATCGAAAAAGCGGTCCAGGGATTATAGGCTCGGTGAGCGGCAGATGATCTCATGAGCGCCGGCCGCGAGTTTCTCCAGCAGCTTACCGCCATCGGGATCCTCGGTGAGCGCGGCAAGTACGTAACGATGGCCGTTCCACTCGATCAGGGCCGCGTCCGAGTGCCAGTCGCGCCACGTTCCCGATTTCCGGTAAATAGTAATGCCCGGAACACCGGACAGCCCCTTGACAAACTTGTGATTGATCCCCGGTTTAGACAGCACTTCCCTCATCAAGTGGCAACGTTCAGGATCGACGAGCTTGTCTTCGGCGAGCATTGTAAAGAAACGCGCCAACTGCAACGTGGTGGCTCCATGCGAAAGGTGGTGCAGCGGGTCGCCTTGCCAGCGGTCGCCAGATCCGCCGTAAGCTTTCCCTAACCACAGTCCCCCATTTTTCGTGGGATCGTAGAATCGGTACTTCGTACTCGTCAGTGTCTGAGCGATCCTGTCGAAGCCGACCCATTGCGTGACCTTCGAAGCGTCCGCATTGGAAGAGTAGCGCGCCATCCGCGTAAATGTGTCGCGAACGGCTGGTGTGTATTGCAGACGTCCCGCACGTATCTCTTCAAAACCCGCGAGCAGAATTGCTATCTTCGGCACTGAGGCCGCATACATCATCACTTCATCGTTGATTCCGGCATATCGCGGGCTTGCCGCATCGGTCAGGTCTACCAGCGAAACCGCCACGTGCTGCTGCTTGATTTGCGATCCGGCGCGCAACCGTTCCAGCAATTGCCTCAATTCCGACGTGAGTTGGGCATCGTTGGCAACTTGAGGTGGACTCACCTCGGGAAAACTGGCAAAGGCGAGCGGAAGTATTGCAAACCAACCTATCACCTCTCTATTATCACTTACGTGCAGTTACCTTCCCCCCTGGGACTGGTTACCACCTCTCGAAGCGAGTTTTTTCAAACAAAATCATTCACTTAAGCACAATTCATCGATCGTTCACAAAAGGCTCAGCATGCGGGCGGCGATGTCCACCGCTCCCTGCTCCCAGGCACGCCTCTTTATGAAAAAATACGTCGCCCCGCTTTCAGATGCATCACAGTGCATACAAGGCGGCTGGCGACAGCAGCGATCGGCACGCCCTGGTACCAGAAGCGGTAGACCGTTAGCGAATGAATCTTCGGAATCTCGAACGCGCGCTGTTAACCCTGGGGCTGACCCTGTGTGCGACTTATCTGGCGGTGCTCGCTTATCGGGAGATCGGGTCGCGCATGGCCATACGGTCTTTCGAAGCGGCGGCTAGCGGCAGTCGGAGCCCCCAGCCGCCGGATCCCGTACTCGAGGTGAACGTCGCCGAGCCGGATTACAGACTGTGGTCCCCCAAGCGGATCGCGGCTTATCAGGAATCCTTTGCGCGACAGTTTGCGCCTGCGGTGGCGATCCTGCGGGTCCCGAAGCTGCGCGTCGAAGTAGCGGTTTTCGACGGTACGGACGAGTTAATTCTGAACCGGGGGGTTGGCCGGATCATCGGGAGCACCCGCGTTGGCGAGTCCGGCAACATCGGGATTGCCGGCCACCGGGACGGCTTTTTTCGAGTGCTGAAGGACATCGCGGTCGGCGACCTCATGACACTCTCGTCGCCCTCCGCTACGACGACTTATTCGGTAGACCAGATCGATATCGTAACGCCGGATGACGTAAGTGTACTGGCGCCGCGGACGGGTCCGTCGGTCACGCTGGTGACCTGCTACCCGTTCTACTACTCGGGCGACGCCCCGCAAAGATTCATCGTTCACGGCATTGAAATCCAGGAACGACACAGGTGAGACCCGGCAACGGGCATGAGCAATACAACAGACACGAACATTTAAGGAGAACGAAGTATGTATCGAGAGCTAATCAGGCGGGCCCTTTCGTCGGGCCTCAAAACCCTTGCGGGGCTCGGCTGCATCATAGCCGTTGCCCTCGCTCAACAGACGGCAACCATCGAGCGGGGAGAGGTCCTCGCGGTCAACGGCAACGACATCATAGTCAAGATGGACACGGGTGAAGTCCGGCACTACACGGCTCCTCCGGGAGCGACGGCCATGGTTGATGGCAAGCAGATCACGGTCCATGACCTGCGGCCCGGCATGAAGCTGCAGCGCACTACCATTACGACCACGACCGAGAGACCTGTAAGGTCCGTGCGGACGGTCCAGCGGAACAGTGTGGCAAGTCAATGCTCCCCATGTAATCTTCACGGGTACCGACGGGAAGAACAAACAGGTGAAAGTGCCGGAGGGCACTAAGTTCACGATCGGCGGAGAAGAGAAGACCGTGTTCGACTTGAGGAAGGGCATGAAGTTCACGGCCACGGTCGTGACCGAAGCTGCCGAGACGGTGGTCAGCTCAACGCGGTCCACAACGGGCAGTGCCCCGCCGCCTCCGAAGCCGGTGATCGCGAGCGTGCCGGCGAAGCTCGAAGGCCCAATGCTGATCGAAGAAGCTCCCCCTCCGCAACCGGCTCAGATGGCGAAAGCAACACCGCCGACAGCCCAGATGGCGAAGGCAACGCCGCCGCCCGCGGCAACCGAGCCTGCGCCGACGAAACTGCCAAAGACGGGCAGTTCTGTTCCGCTGATGGGCATGTTGGGCTTGACCCTGACCTTGGCAGGCGTCGCAATCCGGCGGGCACGTAAGAGTTAGCCTGGCTTCACAACGGCCCGCCGGTCGGCATTGCTTTGCAGCCGGCGGGCTCCCATTCCAGCAAGGTACGCCCTGGAATTGTAGTAGCGCCTCGTCACCCACGGATCGCTGAAACAGGTTGCACATTCCGACGCGCAATTCCTGCGACCATAAGTGATCAGCAAGCGAACCAGTTTGCACACGTGGTAGCCGCCAGTGGCTTGAGCCTCAATTCCTGCTCCTCAGTGCGCATCTCTCGAATTGACTAGTTACATGTACATACTCTGTCGTTCTCGTATGGCACCACGGACCTTAAACGCTGGTCTACTACTCTACACATCCATTGCCTGCGCAGCTCTTCTTCCTGGGCAGTAGGATCGCTGCAAGCGCTGGGAGGCGACGGTCCGTTCCGTTAACGGCAAGAACCGTTTGCCGCGGTGACCGATACGCCGTTGGCTCGGTTCGCGGAAGGAAAGCGAGCCATCGATTCAGATGTCTGCGCTGTCCCGGTCCCATCGTGAACGGTTCGCGGGTAATTCCGAGATGTCAATTCTTGTCGATGTTTCGAGAACCGAAATACTGCGGGCACGAGGGATGCGCTGCACGTCGCTTCGAACGCGGCGGAGTGTCGGCGGTGCCAGCCGTCAGACTCAGCTAAACAAAATCTAAGCTGCGGGCAGAGCATAACCAGTGTATGCCCTTCCCGCAGCATCAGTCGGTAGACCTCGGAGACGTAGCAATCAAGGGCCTGATAGCGCCACAACCGGGGTCAGAGGTGTGGAGTTGCGACAGTCCTTTCTGGAGAAACCCCATGTAAGGCGATTAGTTATCAGGGTACGTCTGCCGGCTCGATCAACAACACACCTATTAAGAGCGGCGTGTCCACAGCTTTCGGACTCTCGCCGGTCACGTTTCTTGAGCGAGACACGACGGTGGTGGGAACCGTCGTAACGACCGTACCCTTCACTCGCATGCCTTCCTTAAGGTCGGCCAACGTCATTTCTTTGCCGTTAATCGTGAACTTTGTCCCATCGGGAACCCTGATGTGCTTGATTGTGTCGCCCATAGCGATCGTGAGATTCGGCGGTTTTGCCTCTATTACTTTGGCGTCTACAGTCCGGACATTCGTAACCACATCTTCTTCGCTAGTCGTTGTGATCGTCTGTGTCAACTGCGTTCCAGGCTTGAGATCCTGGACGGAGACATTTTTTCCGTCTACCGTGAGTCTGTAATCACTGGGAACCACAAAGTGCTTGAGGCTGCCGTCTCCCATTTTGACAATCAGGTCGTTTCCTGCCGCGTAGGTTACAGTTCCTCGTTTCACGTCGATCTGGTGCGTAGTCTGCGCCCATGCGCCGATTGAGAGTGTGGAAAACAATGCAATTGCGCATCCGCCCCAAAACATGTTCGCCGCAATTCTATTCATGAACTCGCTCCTTTCACTTGTTGGGTTTCATAATTTCAGATGTAACGTTAAGATACTCAACATGATTAGTGAGTTTTTCTTGAACGTGCATCTGAGAATGCTGACGGCGGGTTTATTTGTTTGTTCGTCGTTGCAACTCGTCATGCTTCTGTTCAACC
This sequence comes from Bryobacteraceae bacterium, assembly GCA_963833675.1. Taxonomy (GTDB): domain Bacteria; phylum Acidobacteriota; class Terriglobia; order Bryobacterales; family Bryobacteraceae; genus DASQDN01. Next base: position 77,181 of record CAWHYW010000044.1, read on the forward strand.
GTGCTTCGAAACAAAAGCGTCACAAGCTGCCCGAAACTCCTTTGCAGTGCTTGATGCGAGATTGCCGGTTGACGACTTTTAATTCTCGCAGGACTTCGGGCCATTCTTCCTGAAATTCTGGTCGTAATTCTCCTACGAAGCTGTGGCCGAAGAGGCACGAATATGCAAAGCGTCAACTCCAGTGCGAAGGATCATGAAGGCAAGCAACTGATACCCGGGACGATGACGTAGCGCCTGAGGATACACCATTTGGTTCTACGTTATTGCAGCTCTACGGGGGGAGAGTCGGGTGTCCCGGTCCGGCAACATGCCGGACCGCGACTTGATTATCGTCTGTGATCTGCAAACACGACGACACACCTCGACTGCCTATTTTTACCCTCCTGAAGCCAGGACGGCGCACATACCGAAGCCTTAGTATAAAGGCAATATTTATAGGAGCAGGCGTGAGCATAGAACCGGTTCTGGATGACGCCGGCGTGTAAGTAATGGCCACAGATTAAATCAGTACGCGGAACTTTGAGCTTCCTGTACTCTTGGCATCTGCAGACATAGTTGGAATGTCTACTGAAAGGAAGTTCACAAATGGATATTTCGATCAAAGTAGCGATATTGCTAACATTTTGGGCTGCGGATGAACTCAGTGCGCGAAATAAAATCGACTTGGTGGTGATGGCAAACGGCGACCACTTCACCTGCGAGATCAAGAGACTGGAAAGGGGAGTACTCTATGCGTCGCTCGATTATGTGGATGGCACGGTTTCTGTCGAGTGGTCCAAGGTGGCACGGGTGGAGAGCAGCCAGTTGTTCATCGTGCACGTTCAGGATGGCTCGATCTATGAAGGAATCCTGCGAACTCCGCAGATTGACACTCAACAGCCGGTGACAATCGAGGTCCTCGAACCGGCCGAAAAACCCACATCGCTGCCGCGAACCAATGTCGTTGAACTCGCTCCGACATCCGAGTCGCTGTGGAGGCGTTTTTCCGGCAATATCGACAGCGGCCTCATTTACGCTAAGGGGAACGACGCGACCCAATCCAACGTTGGCGCCGAGCTGCGGGTCCGGGGTGAGCACTGGCGCGTGGCAACCGGATTCATCTCTGCGTTCTCAAACAGTTCCGGATCGGCCGCAGCGACACACGGAACCAATCACGTCTCTGGGCGAGGAGGCTGATCGGCGGTAAGAGAGCCTGGTACTACTCCGGAGCGGCGGAGTTCCTCCAGAGTTCGCAGCAAGGCATCGACCTTCAAACGATGCTTGGCGGCGGCCTCGGCCGATTTGTAAAGGACACCAACACCGTCCGAATTGCGATTACTGCCGATTTAGCGTGGCAGCAGACAAGGTACCAACCTTCCACGGACAGTCAGAGTTCCAGCAACGCTCTTGCCGCAATGTTCGTCGGCGACTTGCATCTGTTCAGGTTTAAAAAGTCATCGTTCGATGCGACCGTCAGTGTATTGCCTCTTCTTACCGAGACCGGACGAGTGCGCACTTACGTTAATACCGCCTATTCGATTCAAGTCATTAACAACCTGTGGTTCAAGATCTCGTTCTACGGTAACTGGGATAACAAGCCGCCGGCGAATTTCCCGGGCAGTGACTATGGCGCGAGCTCCGGCATCAGCTACTCGTTCAATTGAGATGGAACGCTGAAGACTAATTCTCTGAATGCCGCTGACGCGCCCTCGAGAACCATGCGCGCCAGCAGTCACGTTTTAGTTGCCTGGTGGAGGGTGATCCGGACTTGGCCATCCGACTTCAAGGAGCTGTGCACCTGTTCGTCGGGGATGAGCGTACGGAAATTCCTGCCAATCTCGCCACGCGAATCGGCCTCATCGCGGAAATAAAATACATCTGCATTTTCTCGGGGGCGTCCTTAGCACAGTCTTAAATGCGAACCGTGCAGGTCCTTGTGGATGTGTGCCATGGACCGCCTCCGTAGGCCTACATCCTGAGGGCAGCAAGTAGAGCCTTAATGCGTATACAGGCGTACTCGGTCACTATTTGCTGTTCGGCAACGATAAACCGCGAGTACCGGCTGCACGGCGCTGAAGGCGTTGCCGGCGCCGTTACGGATCTGAAGGTGTACCTGATGCCATGTTGAAGGAGGCGGAATCAATCTCGGTTCCCGTTAGCGTTACGAAGAACGGATCGAGCAGATTTGCGACCCAAGTGTATCGCGAACCAACAGGTCTGAAACAGGTGTACGGAATTCGCACGTCCATCGTTCTGCTTGATCTGGCTGTAGCGCTTGTGATGGCACCCCTTGCGTGCGCTCAGCCAGCGGCATCGCGCGCCGAGCAGATGGAGCAGATTCGCACTGACAAAGAGGCTCGGCTGTGGCCTGAGCATACACCCGGCCTCGTCACGAGACTAAACAACTACGCAGAACGTGGTCTTTTGGAAGGAGTGCGCTCCGGTGAGGGCGCAAACGGGCTGCAAATCGTCCTGGGAGGCATGCGGTCGGGGAACGGTACCACGTTCGGTGTCGGTTACCGGCGAATTGACCTGTGGAACGAACGACATAGCGTTTCGTGTCACAGCCCGGGGCACGCCGAGATTAGCTTACATGTTTGATCTTCAGGTTGAATTTCCCCGTCTGAACAGTGATCGCGTTGATCTGAAGTTCTACACAAAATATGAGAACTCGCCTCGGATGGATTACTACGGGCCAGGACCGGATTCCGTAAAATCAAACCGCAGCAGCTTCCGTCTGGAGGACGTTGGAGGGGATCTCGAGGGCCGGATTCGAGTCTGGCGCAAGCTCTACGTGGGAGCAGCCGGCGGCCTCTACGTAGCCAACACGGGCAAAGGCGAGCGGGACGGATTTCCTTCGACAGAGGAGATTTTCGACCCGGCACAAACTCCAGGATTGTCGCAGCAATCGCGTTTTTTGCGGGGCGGCGGCGTTCTTGAATATGACTGGCGAGACAATCCACGCGGGCCGCGGAGCGGCGGTCATTATTATTCGCGCCACCTCCGTTATTGGGATCAGCAGCTCGGCCTTCATTCATTCAATCGTTTGGAGCTCGGAGTGGAACACTACATCCCGTACTGGAATAAGACGCGGGTCATCGCCCTGCAGGCGCGGGCCGTCGGCGCCTGGACAGCAGAAGGTCAAACGGTCCCCTTTTATCTACAGCCAACTTTGGGAGGTAATGAGTTCCTTCGCGGTTTCGAGCGATATCGTTTCTATGATCAGAGCGCGTTTCATACGGCTGTGGAACACCGCTGGTACGTGTTCCCCAACATGCACGCCGCGCTGTTCTTCGAGGGGGGCAAGGTGGCGCCCAAGGTCTCCCAACTCAACTTTCACCAACTGGAATATGCCGGCGGCATCGGCTTTCGCTTTACGATTCAGGATACGGTTCTTATGCGCATCGATAATGCCGTGAGCCGGGAGGGATACCGGTTCATGTGGACATTCAGCAACATGTGGTGAGGAGACCATGAAGAGAACGGCGATACTCACGTTCATCGCGGGTCTTATGCTGGCCGGTCCTTCCCACGCGCAGAACTTCTTTCCCGATGACCCGCTGCAAAAGGAGCTTCCACCGGTTAACACCCGAGGCGCGAGCTATCGCGCAACGAGTGATGCCTGGGATGCGTTCACGAATCTCTTCGGCAAACCGGGAGAACGTCATCCCGCTAGCGGAGTGATCCCGTCCATGGGAGTCAACACGCTGGGCGAGCCGCTTGAAGGCCCATGGTATGTAGCCCGCCACGCGAAGAACCGGATGACGGCGGAGCAACTCACGCGCGGCCCGGGTAGGGGCAGCCCGCCCTCACAGGACAAACCTTGGCAGGTTTTGAGGGTGAAACGATACGACGCTCGGCCCGGGCTCCTGGTCGCCGACTCAAAGAACCAGCTCTACTTGATTCGGTTCGACCCGTCCAACCGGCCCGAGATGTCCACGGGTGCAACTGTAGTTGCCGCGAACGTATATCACGCCCTGGGGTACTGGGTGCCCGAGAACTACATCGTCGAATTTCGAAGGTCGGATTTGAAAGCTTCTCCCGAGGGCAAAGACATCAACGCCGTGGGGGAAGCAAACAAACTCCTCGAAGAGGATATCGACTTATTTCTCGCCCAGGCGAGCCTGAATAAAGAGGGCAGATACCGGGTGGTGGCGACCAAGGTACCAGCCGGAAAGCCACTGGGTCCGATCTCTTTCATCGGGACACGCAACGACGATCCAAACGACCTCTTCCCTCACGAGCACCGGCGCGAACTCCGCGCGCTATCGGTGTTCTGTGCATGGCTAGGACAGAACTGGATCAAACCGTCTGCCACGCTGGATTTCCTGGTGGAAGAGAACGGAGTGAGTTACATCCGTCATTTCTTTGCAGACTTCTTCGCGTCCATGGGTAGCGGTTGGCAGCGCGCGAAGGAAGCAAGGGAAGGCAACGAGTTGCTATACGACTGGGATCGTGGATTTAAGAACTTCCGAGGCTTCGGAATTTATTCTCCGCCGTGGCAGCGGGTCGAGTTTTCCGAGTATCCGCGGTACGGGACGATTTGAATACGAGACTTTCGACCCCAGGCTCTGGATGCCGAATACTAACTTGGCGCCGCTGGCGAATGCGCTCCCAGACGACAAGTACTGGGCGGCAAAGCAGGTGATGACGTTTACCGACGACGACATCCGCGCGTTAGTCCAAGCAGGTCAGTACTCTGACCCGCGGGCAGCCGAATGGTTGTCAGAGTGTCTCATCAGGCGACGTGACAAAATCGGGCGGGCATTCTTCTCCGACGTTCTCCCGCTCGAGGAATTCAAAATCGAGGACGGACGGCTTAAGTTCAAGCACCTGGGCGCTCACTACGGCTTTACGCCGGAGCCTTCATATACGGTCCAGTGGACTACTTTCAACAACCTCACGGGAGAAAGAGCGCCACTAACAGGCGCGAATGAACTGCGCGTACCCCAGCAGGCCACCGATGCTGAAACCGGGACTTACTTCGCAGTCCGACTGTCGGGGGACGAGTACGGCAAGAACGTTGACGTGTTCTTCCGCAAGGAAGCATCAAGTTTGAAAATTGTGGGGGTCGAGCGCAACTGGCCCGGCAAGCGTATCGTTAAAGGCTCGGAGCGCGGCCGGAAGGTTCGCAGCAGCTATCCCGATCTCGAAGGACGAAGGAAGACACTCTTCGACGACTTTACCAAGCAGTACAACGAGAAGACCAGCTTCGCTCTAACACCCGAACAATATTTCGCCTCTCTAAGTGTCTCCCAGCGCACCACCTTCGATGCCGTCACTCACGCGTTGATGAAAACAAACCTGTCCGACGAGTCCGGCGCGCCACTCGGCATCGCGCTGGATCTCGTGGCTGGGATTGATCGCATCTCCGGGCAGCAATACGGACGTCAGGGCGACGAACAGTTCCGGATCTATGTGACGGATGCGGGAGGGTGCCCGGGAGACGATGGAGAAGTCCCGACAATTCTCCCGCAGCCGCGAAAACACTGTGTATCACGCTCGGTTTTCCGATCGATTTTCGCCAGACCGGCAAGATGCCAACTGTTCAGATCTCGATGTCGGAAGACGGTACCAAAGCGGACATCGACGTGGACTACCGTTCCAGCAAAATGCCCGAAGCAATGTGGAACGGTCATTTGAGCTCGGCAAACTCGGACGTCCGGGCTGGTAAGAATTATGCCAACCATAGCAAACGTTGGGACGGACTCGTAAACTGGTGGCGTCAGGTCTTTGGTGACGTGTCGGAGGAGAACGTGCCCGAGACGGAGTTGCTTGCGCGTCTGCCACCAACGGAGGAGATTACGCCTTTGCCTCCCAACCGTCCCATAGGGGCCGATATCCCGGAGCTTTCCGATGCGGCTCAGGAGTTCCTGACGGACTGGCTGGTGGGTCACAGATACGACGAAGCAATGGAGTTCATCTCGGATGAATGCCTGACTTGTCTTTTGGTGAGTCCGGAATCGACGTTGAAAAAAGGGACGCGCAAGGCCATGCGTGAAGTCCTCGAAAAATCGAGCAAGCGTCTGGGTGAACATTCCTCGCTCAGTACGGTTATCTCAGCCTCAAAAGCATGGGGACCGAACATTCGCGAGATGAATCATCATTACTCGCGGGAGTTTGATCTGATCGAGGTGACCGATGCGATTGGAGAAAGCTTTCTATGTCGAAATCGGAAAGGACGCTTTCAGAGCGGGCAAAAAACCGAACCCACTTTTGGCAATTACTACGGGACGTTGTTCCGATTCCGGATTGGCGCCGCCGATGAGGGTACCCTGGCCCTCTTGTGGAAAAAGGAATCCGGTCATTGGCGAATCCAATCCTACGATGTTATAGCGAAATAGTGGATCCGATGAGGATGGCTGCCGCGTAGGCGTGTGACGGACGGAGGGGGATTAACGGGGTACAGCATATGGTTTCCCAACGTACAAAAAGAACCCTTAGGGGCGTAATGATTGAGCTAAGCTCATCAGCGAGCGCACAGCACCTCAGGCCCGGGAGTGCCGTGCAGTCCCGCAATCGGCTGGAAAGGCCGTAGTTGTGGGCGCTTGCCAATCAGCCACGTGAGTGGGGCGACGCTAGAGCGCTATTCTCACGCACGCATGGCCGCCAAGCGGCAGGCGATGCAATCACTCCGGACTGCGAAAGACGCCTATCCGAAAAATGGGGTGGACACAAAACTGGTCACAGTCAACTAAGAAAAACCCGTTTTTTATGCGAGTTCGATGATAAGTTGATGATTTAAATGGTGAGCGCGGAAGGAATCGAACCTTCAACCTACTGATTAAGAGTCAGTTGCTCTGCCAGTTGAGCTACGCGCCCTCGGAGGATTCAACTACTGTCTCACTTTACCATACGTTCCTAAGAGGACGGCGCTCAGAGAGGGGGAGCTACGAAATATCATGGGGCGAGGGTGGCGAGTTCCCGAATATACATTCGCCACCCAGTCGGTCTCTATGAGGGTGCGTGGCTCTTCGACCACTTACAGCCTTGAATCATTTGTACACGAATGTGTGGGTCACCTCCTGGCTCGTACGGCTAGCCGCGGCAACGCACGAGGGAGCACTCGTACGCCCCATCGACTCGCCTGGAGTTATTGAGGCCAATCCAGAGCGGTTCTCCAAGCCGGCGAGATGAATATATATCGCCTCTTAAAGAAAATCAAGAGAATTTCATAAAAATATTACGAAGGACTTAAAAATACGATCAGCGCTGTATCTTGTCAGAGTCTTCCATGAAATGACCGCTCAGACTATTCCCCCGGGCGCAATGTTTCTTTACACCTAATGTTCGCTCAGGCGAACACCGTATTTTTTGGAGAACTTTCGGGTCCACGACGCACTATGGTGTATGTCGGAAGAACGGAGCGCCTTCGAAGAACGGGCGGCTGCATTGCGAGCGAGGATCACATTCCATAAACGCGAACTCGCGCGCCTTCATAATGAGTATTATGCCGAGATACAAGCAGTAAATACGCGAACGCGCTCGCAGAAAACAAGCAGAGGCCTACGGTCGCTCACCGCATCGCAAGCCAAGGCGACCGAGAACTGAGTTCGGCAAGTCAGCTTACACGCATGAGAATTGATCGCTTTTTTCTTTCACTTGCACCGGTTCGCTAGGAGTGACGAATTTGCCGAGATCCTTCATGGATAAAGGCTTGGCACAAAAAAGGAAATCCGCCAACGTCAAAGCGGCAGCGGTGTCCATCTCTCCGGTGATCACGACTTTTGCGGCGGGTTGAAAGACTTTGGCTGCATCGATGAACTCGCGCAACGAAAGCATCGGCAGCACGTCGGCAATGATCAAGAGGTCGAAATCGGACTCTCCGCTTTTACGCCATTCTCTCAAGGCGACCATACCCGTCGGGTAGTGGCTGACTTCAATGCGGGATTCGGTTTGCCGAGCGATTAAGCGAAACCAGTACGCATCGGCTTTGTTCGGTTCGATCAGAGCAACACGAATAGCTCGGGAGTCCTGCTCATTACTGTACAGCATGGTACTTACCGAACTTTATCAGAGAGCGCTGAAATATGAAGCTAGGGTTTTACCTTAGTAAGCCCGAATTCTTGAGGGGATAGGTCCTTTCTACTTAGATTCTGCCGCGGCGGTCGTTTTTTACACGCGATTGATGCAGCTTGGTGCGATTGCGCTTGGGCTTTTTGATGATGAAAGTACCGCTTCCGACGTAAGCTGCTTTATACAGATCCTCGGGCGCGGGCTTCGCAAGCGTTGTCTCAACGGGCGCTTTGGCAGATTTCTTCTCACTCATGCGTTTCCTCGAATTGTAGCATGCTGATTAGGCCCTAACCTCGCTTTTCGGGAGAGATTCGGCCGCAAGCTGAGCAATATCCAGGAGTCTGGGACCATCCGCGGGCGTGATTTGAGTTAGCGCGTCGCGGATCATTGTATTGCAAAATGGGCAAGCTACGCCCACAACCTCCGCGCCTGAGTGGACCAGCTCTTCGGCTCTCTCAACGCTAACGCGCTTTCCTTCTTCTTCGCCCAGGAAGGCTCTCCCACCACCGGCGCCACAGCAAAATGACCTGTTTTGCGTCCGGTCCGGCTCAACCACCGAAGCGAGACGCTCGATCACGTCGCGAGGTTCATCATACAACCCGCGATAACGCCCCAAGTAACAGGGATCATGGAAAACGATCTTGACCCGATCGGCCGATCCCTCCGGCAAGTTATTGATATGACGAGCTAGAAATTCGCTGTGATGCTCAATCTGAACATCCGCTCCTGCTTCCTTCCAATCCTCGGCGATGGTGCGTACGCAGTGCGGGCAAATCGTGATCATTCGTACAGCGCGAGCCAGCCTGATCTGCTCGAGATTGCTACTCGTCAATTCAGCGAAAAGATAATCATTGCCGAGCCGCCTCACCGGATCACCTGTGCATTTTTCCCGTTTCAACACCCCGTAACTTACGTTGAGATGCCGAAACACCTCTATTAACGCTAGAAGGATCTCGCGGCCTCGGGGGTCATAAGATCCCATGCAGCCCATCCAGAGGCAATAATCCTGGGTTCCGTCATAAATCGGGATCTCACTTCTTTGTATGAACTTGTCGCGCTCGCTCGCGGCCATGCCGAGCGAATTTCCATTACGTTCCAGATTCAGAAACAGTTTGCCGCCATGTTCGTCTTCCCATTTCCCGGTGTTGACCTGGCCTCGACGCAGACCGATGATGATCGGGAGATGCTCGATGCCGACCGGGCACTGGTACTCACAGGCGCCGCATGAGGTGCATTGCCAAAGCATCTTCTCCGGAACATATTTGCCGATGATGGGCTCTGTGCCATTTGGTCCGTGATCGCGCAGGTATTGGCGGACGCCAAGGATCACCTGCTTTGGATCGAGAAGCTTGCCTGTATTGTTTGCCGGACAATGCTGCGTACAGCGTCCGCATTCGACACAGGAAAATGCCTGCAGAGCGACGATGTTGGTGATGTCCTTACCGGTGTCGATGCCGAAATCCTCATCGCCGACCAGGGGTGGAATTCGACTGAAGCTGCCTCTCGACAGGTAAATCGTCACCGGACTCAACAGCAGGTGCAGATGCTTGGTGTGCGGAATCAATGGCAAGAACACCAATAAAGCGAGAGTGTGCGCCCACCAGTTGACGTGCGCCGCAGGCGAGCCTTCGCGCAGTACTCCATAACCAAACAGATACGTGACCATCAAGATCAAAATCAGGATGGTGATGATTCCCTGACTCGAGCGAGAGCTTACCCAGCCATTTCGGCTGCACGATGAAGCGCCGGATGCCAAGTCCCACCATGGAGAGGATCACGACGAACGCGAAGAGTGCCGCGAGCGCGAAGTAGAATCCGCCGAACAGACTCTCCTCGTGAAATAACGCGCGTCCGAAACCATTGGCGAAGTGGTTGACCGACACCAAGGCGAAAGCGAGGAATCCCCAGAAAACGAAGGCGTGCGCAATGCCTGGGAACGGGCGCTCCCGGATGACCTTCGCTTGCAAAAGGACTTCCCAGATGAAATCACGCACACGTTTACCCGTTGCGTCCGGCAGGAAGCCTGCATCCGGCTTCGAACTGAGCACGATCCGGAGTACCGGAATTAACCGGTGAAGAAAGAGAAATATGGAAACAGCAGTGAGACCCAATAAAATCGCGAGTTCCAGCCACGTCGGCTCGAGCATGAGTTCTGGACTGAATGTACCATGGAGTACGGAGGAGTCCGTTTGCGATATGTAATTTCGGGCGGCGCCGGGTTTATCGGCTCGCACATGTGCGAATATTTGCTCGAAAAGGGGCACAGCGTGCTAGCGCTGGACAATCTGATAACCGGGTCGACCGAGAATATAGATCATCTGCTGGGCAACGGCAGATTCGAATTCCGGCAGGTTGATGTGACCCGCCCGATCGAAATCCGCGGATCCGTGGATGCCGTAATGCACATGGCTTCCCTGGCCAGTCCGAAGGATTATTTAGAGCACCCGATCGAGACTCTGGAATCGGGCTCCACCGGAACCCGAAACATGCTCGATCTGGCGCGAGAGCACGGCGCCACGTTCCTGGTAACCAGCACTTCGGAATGTTACGGGGACCCGTTAGAACATCCTCAAAAAGAGAGTTATTGGGGAAATGTCAATCCGGTTGGGCTTCGATCGTGTTATGACGAGAGCAAACGTTACGCGGAGGCGATGACGATGGCGTATCACCGGACGTATGGTGTAAGGACCAACATTGCTCGCATCTTCAATACCTACGGTCCGCGGATGCAGTTGAAGGATGGGCGGGTTGTGCCGGCATTCCTCGACCAGGTTCTAAACGGAGAAGCTCTGACAGTTTTCGGAAGCGGGTCTCAGACGCGCAGCTTCTGCTATGTTTCGGACCTCGTTCATGGGCTCGTTCTGCTCTCCCAATCCGAGGAACGCTATCCCGTGAACCTGGGGAATCCACGCGAGATGACAATTCTGGAGTTTGCCGACTGCATTCAGAAAGTCTCAGGCGCATCAGCTCCGATCGACTTCAAGCCGCTGCCCGAAGACGATCCCAAGAGGAGGCAGCCGGATATTACCAAGGCGAAAGCGATTTTAGGATGGGAGCCGAAGGTCGCGCTCGAAGACGGGATTCGCGAAACCCTCGAGTATTTTCGGGGAAAGCTTGCTAAGACGGCGACGCCCACACTCTAGCAGCGGCGGCTCGGCCAAGCGGAACCGGGCTTCCTGCAATTCGCAAAGTGATCGTGTCGTCATAATTGCGCGCGATCACTTCAACGTGCGCTCCCGGCCGTACGCCGAGTTCGTTGAGGTACTCCAGCAGCTTGCGATCGCGCTCGAAGACACTCCGGACTGTTACAACGCATGCCGATTCAAACTCGTCCAGCGGCCGCCAGCCGCGCGCGCGGCGATGTTCCGGCGTATCGAACGTGACGCGATTGCCGTGAGGGCATTCCTGGTCCTTCGCGCCTAGCTTCTCCTGAAGCCTGCGCTCGAAATCCTCGGATACGGCATGCTCCAACTGTTCCGCTTCGTCGTGGACTTTGTACCACTCCATTCCGAAGATCTCAGTGAGCATGCGCTCTATCAGATGATGGCGATTGAGAACGCGGTTGGCAATCTCCTGGCCTCCCGGAGTCAAAGTGATCTCGCCCTGATCAGTTACATGGATGAGGTTGTCTCGTTTGAGGCGCTTGATGGCAGCGGTGACTGCGGGAGGGGAAACATCCAACCAGCGCGCCAAGCTGGCGGCGATCACCGCTTCTCCTTCCGACTGAGCTTCGGCGATCGCCTTTAAGTAATTCTCTTTGGAAATGGTGATGTTCACCAATTCCGATTTTACTTCTCGACTTTTCTCATCATGCGGATCATCGGACCTTCGGAATTGTCAACTGTGTAATCCGATGGAACCTGGAACAGGGAAGGATGAGGATCGCTGCGATTGATGTTAGTCAATCGGTAGAGAGTTTCTCCCATGCGCGGATCCGAATGTCTGCTCATGATGACTGTCTGCAACTCAGGCGAATACCATCGTTCATTGACGATTTTGATCTCCCGCTCATTGCCGATTTCGCCAGCAGGAATGGTGATCGTCGTGCGAGTACCTTCCGCTTGAACGCCATCAATGGTTTGCTTGCCGAGTGTCTCCGAGTTTGGAGGGGCAACCTCTTTCTGGAAGGTTTGCATTGCGGGAAGGGCGGCGGTCCGGCGGGCAATCATCACTGGCTTGCCTTCCGATGCCCCGGCTTCGGCCGCCAGTTTCGCGCCGCCCGCTACGCCGGTAGCCGGCAGAGAACGTAACTCCCATGGGCCCAAGACCCCGGCATTTTGCGGGCCGTCTTGGCTTTAGTATCGAGATGATAGGTCGTGTTCGCGACGGGATCGTTAATGATCACAAACGACGGAGCATCGCCAGTAGCCAGCGGACCTATGGCCGGAAGAGTCATGTCGCGGCGGGTCCGGCCCTCGGAGTCGCGATACGTCGCTGCGGTCGTTTTGTGCGCGATCCGATTCCCATCGGCAAGCGTTTGGGTCGTCTCAGTCACAGCCTCGGCCGAATAAGGAGCATTTTTGACGATTTTGCCGGGAATGCTGTCCTCCACTGATATGAATTGCGCGAAACCCGCCCCGGCTCCGACGGTATTCCGCTCATAGACGATGTTGTCTTTGGGCGAGGCGAAGTTCAATACATCGCGTTCAACCCTGACCTTATCTTCCCGCTGAATCTCCTTCTGCGCGTCCTGCGCTATGGCGATTCCGGCGACGATGGAAATACCCATCCACCCAAATACGATCATCCTCATGTCTTTTTCACCTACCTTCTGGATTGAGCCCTGAATTCGAAACCAACCGGATCGCACGAGCTACTCCGTCATCGCCGAGGAGCACATCGGCCTGTACACGGTCCACCATCACCGGCAACCCGAGATTGCGCACCGAAGCGCCCGGCATACTTACACGAACCACCTGCCCGCCTTCGTACGGATCGAACTCCGGCGCGTACGGAAGCCGAATAAACTCTCTCTGCGGGACGCGAGTAGGAGTACTTGCAAGCTTCGCGCTCTTCGGCGTTCGTTGCTTATGGATGTTCGGCTTCGGAATGGCGTTTGCCGCAGCTGCGACCACCTCCGGCGTGGCGGTCCTGGGGGCGCCGGCCACCGGCTTCGGCAAATCCCGCGGCGCTCGGAGAGGAGTGGTCGACAAGAATCGCCAGCCAAGCACTAATAGCAGCGACGCTGCCACCGCTGAGGATACCCATAACCATTTGCGTCCGGCAATGCGGCGGGCCGCATGATGTTCTCGAAATGCTGTTAAGAGCTTTTGTTCGAGAGCATCCGGCGCAGACTGTGCGCGAGCGTCCTCGCGGAGCCGGCGCAAAACATCGACTATCGGCTCATTCATACAAAACACCTCAACGACGGAGACCCTTCAGCGCCCGGCGAAGAAAGCTTCCGGGCCAGGATAGCTCGCCCGCGCGCAATCCGGGATCGGACGGTGCCTACAGGAACTCCCAAGATATCTGCCGCTTCCGCATAGGTCAGTTCTTCGAGATCGCATAGCACCACCGCTTCCCGATAGACGGCCGGCAACTCCAACACAGCCTTCCTCACATTTCCAATCGCCTGGGCGCGCGTCAGGTCGGATAGCAGGTCTTCGCCCGCGGGCGCGGCATCCGCCCTATCATCATCCAAGCCAATGTAGGCGCGATCGCGCTCGAGAATCTTCAGCACGTGATTGCGAGCAACCCCGAATAAATACGATGCAGCGGCGCCGCGACTCTCGTCGAATCTTCTGCCGTCCCGGATTACCGCTACAAATACTTCCTGAGTGACCTCTTCGGCGATTGTTGTGCTTCCGCTCATGTGGAATGCGAAACGATAGAGGCTGGCTTGGCGGCGGCGATAAAGAATCACAAATGCCTCTTCATCGCCACCGGCGGCACGGCGCAACAGCGTTTCGTCACTGACTTCGGCGATATTCTTCATGCCATGCTCATTCAGGGCTGTAACCTACATTCCCGGCGGGGCGAGAAAAAGTTCCAGACTTCTTTGATTCTGCAGGGATCCCCCCGCAAGACCGCTCTGATTCGGAACTCCGTATAGACGCGTCTATGTTTTCAGAATGATACGAAGCTTTCCCGGAAATAAGTCCCTACAGCTCATGAAGGGCGACATCACCCAAGTTCCGGTCGATGCGATGTGTAATGCAGCCAACTCGCAGCTCATCGGCGGAGGAGGTGTGGATGGGGCGATTCACCGTGAGGGCGGTCCCGCGATTATGCGTGAATTGGATGAGATTCGCAAGAGCAAGGGCGGCTGCCCTACCGGGTCGGCGGTGGCCACCTCTGCCGGCAGCTTACCTGCAAAGTGGGTGTTTCACGCCGTCGGTCCGATCTATTCCGACGGGCAAAGCGGAGAGCCGGAACTGCTTCGATCGGCGTATCGCGCCTGCCTTGAGTTAGCCGAGGAAAAGGACGTCGAGTACATCAGCTTCCCGTCAATCAGCACAGGCGTCTATGGATATCCCGTTCGCGAAGCTGCCGCGATCGCATTGCACGAGGTGACTGGCGCGTTGAAGCAGCCTGATCGTAAGTTGCAGCGCGCCGTCTTCGTTCTGTTCGATGCCCGTACGCACGCCGCGTACGCCGATGCCTTACGAACGATTACCGATTAGTTTCACGCTAGAATACAGAGAAGAACATGCAGGTTTTACAAGCCGGCCAGCACAAACTGTTGCTGCTCGAACTCGATCCCGAATTCATCGGGAATATTATCAAGCAGGCCGGTTTTGAGTACACGCTGAACGAGACGCAGCGGAGCGTCACGCTGGAACTAAACGCGCCTGACAGGCAGGGTCCTCTGTTACTGTTCGACGCTGCCGATCCCGGCAATCTTGGCTGGTTTTCGCGGTGTCAGTTCTACGTGGATGGTACGACCGGGCTGGTTTTGCAGACGCCGATCATGATCGCAAATCAGCGTGACCGGTCCGGCCACATGCTGCCGAACGCGCTGCGTGTTCAAATTGCAAAAGAAATCTCAACCAGCTTCCGATTGCCTGGCAAGCAGCCAGTTACGGAACAGATGGTTTATGCGGTCTTGTACAACCTGCTGAATGCCTTGATGAACGTAGGCGTTGGCGTATGCGGCGGCCGGATCGTGAAGCCCTTGGCTGGCCGGACGGAGACGTTCGGATCGCGAAACTAAGACGCCGCCGCGGCGATCTGCTCTTTCATCCGATCTACCACTGATTCCACCTCCCGACGGTAGGCATTCAGTAATTCCGGAGTCCGGGCTTCGAAACGCATTACCAGCACCGGTTGGGTATTTGAGGCGCGCACCAAGCCCCAACCCTCGTCAAACAATACCCGCGCGCCATCCACATCCATCACTTTGTGTGTGCGCTTAAAGTGATTTCGGACGCGCGTCACCAAGTCGAACTTAACTTCATCGGAGGTATCTACACGAATCTCGGGTGTAGTGACCATCTCCGGCAGGCTTCTGGTCTGCGCCGATAATGGCTGACCGGAGTTGGCGACGATCTCCATCAGGCGGCAGGCCGCATAGATCGCGTCATCGAAACCGAAGTAGCGATCTTTGAAAAACATATGGCCGCTCATCTCACCTGCAAGCTCCGCCTGTTCTTCCTTCATCTTTGCTTTGATGAGGGAATGGCCGGTTTTGTACATGATCGGTCTGCCGCCGAGTTTCTCGATCTCGTCGTACATGACCTGTGAGCATTTCACTTCACCGATGAAAGTAGCCCCCGGTTTGCGCGTGAGGATTTCCCGAGCGTAAATCAGCAGCAGGTAGTCTCCCCAAACTACGCTTCCGTTTTCATCTACCGCCCCGATACGGTCTCCGTCTCCATCAAATGCAATACCGAGTTCCGCTCGGGACTGAACGACAGCCTTTTTGAGATCGTCGAGATTGTGTTCGACGGTGGGATCGGGATGGTGATTGGGAAACCGGCCATCCATGTCGAAATAAAGCTCTTTCGCATCCACGTTCAGGCGGTCGAGCACCCGGCGCATCACGGGACCCGCAACGCCGTTTCCAGCATCGAGCACTACTTTGAGACGGCGGCTAAATTTGAATTGACTTGCAATCTCATCCACATAAGGAGTGGCGATATCGAACTCCCGAACGCTTCCCTGCCCTTTATCGAAATCGGCGGCATCGATCATCTTCCGTAAAGCCTGGATCTCTTCGCCGTGGATGGTTCCGGAGCCTGCCATTATTTTGAAGCCGTTGTACTCCGCCGGATTGTGGCTGCCGGTGATCATTACCCCGCCGTGGCATTGAAGATGCTGCACGGAATAATAAAGGAGCGGCGTGGGCACTTCGCCGATGTCGGTAACCTCGCATCCACTCGACACCAGCCCCGTGACGATCGCATCGCGCAATCGCTTCGAACTGAGGCGGACGTCGCGGCCAACGTTGATCTTCTTTCCGAGCTTTTTTCCAATGTAGGAACCGATGGCGCGGCCGAGTTGCTCGATGCCGGGGCTCAGGAGTTCGTCGTTCGCTATCCCGCGGATATCGTACTCGCGGAAGATTGTCGGTTTGAGCATCTCCTATCAGAGTATACGCGGCTCATGATAGTACCGGCTCTGGAGCAGGTTCTAAGCCAGACCAAAAACCCGGGCCATGAGATTCTAATTATTTATGCCGGTCCGCCGAGCTAGTCTGGATTCGCTAAGAATTGTCGCAACCGGGGGAGGCACCGGCCTTTCCAGCCTGCTGCACGGGCTAAAGCAATACATGCGCTGCGAAGTCAATTCACACGGACCCGGCGCAAACCTGGATCTCACGGCTGTAGTCACGGTGACGGACGACGGGGGGAGTTCGGGACGCCTCCGGCGCGATTTCGCCATGTTGCCGCCGGGGGACATTCGGAACTGCCTGGTGGCCTTATCCGAGGACGAAGCCACGCTGTCCCGGCTTTTTCAATACCGCTTCGATGCGGGTAAAGGCCTGAAGGGACATAGCCTTGGGAATCTTTTCATCACCGCTCTTACCGAGCTGACCGGTGATTTCGCCAAGGCGGTGCAGCATGCTTCGGACGTTCTCGCGACCTGCGGCCGCATTTTCCCCTCGACTTCCACGAACGTGGTGCTCGAAGCGACATTGGCCGATGGAACTAAAGTGGAAGGCGAAACCCGGATTTCCAAAAGCCGTGCCCGCATCGAGCGGATCAGCCTGAAGCCCGCTCGCGTCAAGCCGATGCAGGAAACCCTCGACGCGATTGCCAATGCCGATTTGATCACTCTCGGCCCAGGCTCTCTCTTCACCAGCATTATTCCGAATCTGCTGGTGAAAGGAATCGCGCAGGCGATCGAGCAATCGCCTGCAATCAAGCTCTGCTTTATGAACCTAATGTGGCAGCCCGGCGAGACAATCGACTTCAAGGCTTCCGATCACATCGAGGCAATTCAACAGCACGCCGGAGCCAAACTGATTGACGTTGTCGCCGTTAATACGGCCCCAATTTCGGTATCGCTGCGGCGCGAATATGCCCGCAAACGCGCGCTTCCCGTGGAGAATGACTTGAAACGGCTGGAGCAACTGGGCGTAAAGGTGATCGCCAAACCCCTTGCCGCGAGAGGATCCAAGATTCGCCACGATCCGCGGCAGATCGCCGATATCGCAGTTCATCTTGCAGGCGAGGGACGCCGTAGACAGCTTCGCAAATCGAGAATTGAATCGAAATGAACCAAGATCTTACCGTTGTTATTCTGGCCGCAGGCCTGGGCACCAGGATGAAGTCAAGGAAGGCCAAAGTGTTGCATGAGGCTGGCGGGCTGACCTTGATCGAACACGTCGTGAACTCTGCCCTGGCTTTGACATCTCCCGGTCGAATCGTGGTGGTGGTCGGACATCAGGCCGAGCGTGTTCAGCAAGTCCTGGCATCGACGGGCGTTCGCTTCGCCGTACAATCGGAGCAAAAAGGCACCGGGCATGCGTTGGAGATGTGCCGAACGATCGTACCTGACCAAAGCGGTCATCTAATTGTTCTGTACGGGGACTGCCCGTTGTTGTCCGTTGCCACTCTCCGAAAGCTGCTCGCTGAACACGCGGCTAACCACGCTCAGGCGACTGTTATTACGACCGAACTGGAGAATCCCACAGGCTACGGCCGGGCGATTGTAGATAACAACGGACGGCTGCAAGAAATTGTCGAAGAAAAGGCCGCGACGCCGGAACAGAAGGAAATCCGGGAGATCAACTCGGGCATTTATTGCTTTGAAGCTCCGCTCTTGTGGAAACATCTCGCGGAGATAACTCCTAATCCCGCTTCCAACGAATACTATTTGACCGATATTGTGGATATCTTCAACAAGTCCGGTCATACGGTGCGCACGCTGCTGCACCGGGAATCGGATGAACTGCTCGGGATCAACACGCGGGTGGAGCTTGCGATCGTGGATAACATCTTTCGGGAACGCAAGACTCGCGAGCTGATGCTTGCCGGAGTAACCATACGGCGACCGGAAACAGTTCTTATCGATTCGCAAGTAAAAGTTGGGATGGATTCGATCATCGAGCCCTTCGCTCAGTTGCTCGGGAACACGACTGTCGGCGAGGATTCGACAATCGGGCCTGGCTGCATGTTAAAGAATTGCAACGTCGCCGATCACGTGGAGATCTCCGCGTACACCGTTGCGCAGGACTCTCAAATCGACAAGGGCGCAACCATCGGTCCATTTGCACGATTGCGCCCGGACAATCACGTCGAGGAGAACGCCCACATCGGAAACTTCGTCGAGCTGAAGAAAACCCGGATGGGCGCAGGCGCAAAAGCCGGGCACCTCGCTTATTTGGGCGATTCAGAAATCGGAGCCGGATCGAACATCGGGGCAGGTACGATCTTTTGCAACTATGATGGCGCTCAGAAGCATAAGACGTGTGTCGAAGAAAGGTCTTTCATCGGCAGCAATTCGACCTTGGTCGCGCCCGTGAAAGTCGGGGCCGGGGCCTATATCGCCGCAGGTTCGGTCATTACCCATGAAGTCTCTCCCGATGCGCTCGGGGTGGGCCGCAGTCGGCAGGTGAATAAGGAAGGTTGGGCTCGCAAACGTCGTGAAAAGGCAGTGAAATCTTAAGGCTTCTTTGAAGAAGTGCGAACGATAATACGCACGGCTACGTCACCTTCATCGGTGGTCTTGAAGCCTACGGTCACCCGCGCGTGGGTCTTTAGTTTGCCTTCTACCTTGGTTTCGGAGTTGATGATAAACAAGCGATTTTCCGGGGTTTTTCCGAGCAGCGCGCGGTTCACGACAATTCCACCAGGCGGAAGATCGGTGATCGTGCCGGAAACGAATTCGTAACTCGGGGCAGTTTGAGGCTGTTCCTGCTGCGCTGGCGCTGGAACCGCAATTGCGGCGGCGAGCGCGCACACGAATATTGCTTCAACAAGCCACACCTTCAGATTAGTAAACGGCGATGAACAATACCTAAATAGAGGATTAAGTTTCATTCATGCCATTTCTAAAGAACTAGTATTGGGTGATACAAATTCGGAAGTTTCGCTTCGCCGATTGCGAGTAGTTCTCCTTCATGAGATACGGCTTTTACGTATTTCGATGGTGAGGGAACGCGAAACGGTGAGACCCGGAAGTCTCTTCCCTGCCGGATAAAAACCGCCGTGGCGCTATCCACAAGCTCAGAGGGGAACTCAGGAAGGAGTTCGGCGGCCGGAATTAGCGCCTCGCTGATCCGGCCCGCATCACTGAGTTCGGCTAATTGCTCCAGTGTCCTCGCCATTTGCAAATCGAACCCACCGGAGGCGAGGCGGCGTAAGCGCTTGAGAAAGGCGCCCGATCCGAGCGCTTTTCCGAGATCGTGCGCAATGCTCCGAAGATACGTGCCCGAACTGCAATGCACACGAACATCGATCTCGGCGTCTTCGCACCGCTGGAGTTCGATGGAATGAATCTCGACGTGAACCGGCTCCAGTTTTACATCAATGTTTCGTCGTGCAAACTTATACGCCGGCGTTCCCTGAATCTTCTTCGCTGAGACAGCAGGCGGCACTTGTGAGATAGGTCCGCGGAATCGGCTTAGAAGTTCCTCGACGCGGACCGGATCGAGCGTCACCGCAACAGCTTCCGATGTCGCCTTGCCCTCAGCGTCGTAGGTGTCAGTTGTATAGCCAAATGCGATGGTTCCTTCGTAAACTTTGTCGGCCTTTCCGAAGAACTGCGCGAGACGCGTGACCCGCCCGACCAATAGCGGCAACACTCCCGTAGCCATTGGATCAAGAGTGCCTAAATGTCCGACCTTCTTTGTACCTGTGAAACGGCGTACCTTGTTGACCACATCATGCGAAGTCCACGATGAGGGCTTGTCTACCACCAGGACTCCGTTAAGGGTCTCCACGTGTGACCAATTTAGCATTTGGCCGTTGGTACACTCGTCTGCATGGAAGAAGAAGTCGTCGGTAAAATCTACGACCGCAAATTGATGCAGCGACTTCTTCGCTATCTGTGGCCTTACCGGCGTTACGTCGCGATCTCGCTTATCTTCCTGGCCATCAGTTCCGTACTTCAAATCGGTGGGCCGCTGTTGATGAAAATAGCGGTCGACCGGTATCTCGTCCCAGTAGAGAAGCGAATGCAGACGCCCCTCGATGCGTGGCTTTCTGCCGACCCGTGGACCGGCCTCGCGCAGGTTTCGCTGTTATACCTTTTCGTGATTGTCGGCGTGCTGTTGATGGACTTCGGTCAGTCCTACATCATGCAGTGGACCGGGCAAAACGCGATGTTCGATCTGCGCCGCCAGATCATGGAGCATCTACAAAAGTTGGATATTCAGTTCTTCGATCGAAATCCGGTTGGCCGCTTAGTGACTCGAGTCACGACCGATATCGATGTATTGAATGAGCTGTTCAGCTCGGGTATCGTCACGATCCTTGGAGACCTGCTTGTGATCTCGTTCGTGATCCTGGCGATGTTCAAGCTCAGCGCCGGTTTAACGCTGATCATGCTGACCGTGATGCCATTCGTTATCCTGGTTACCGCGCTCTTCCGCCGCTCCGTGTCGCACAGTTACCGCCGAATCCGTATCGCGATAGCCAAAATCAACGCGTACCTACAGGAGCACGTGAATGGAATCACGGTGCTGCATTTGTTCAACCGTGAGAAGAAAAGCATGGACGAGTTCGAGCAAATCAACCGTGATCACATGCTGGCCTTCAAAGATTCCATCTCTGCGTATGGCTGGTTCTATCCGATCGTAGAGTTTCTGAGCATGCTTGCGCTTGCTCTCATGCTCGCCTGGGGCGGATTTCAGATCGTGAACGGGGCGCTAACCCTGGGCATTCTGATTGCTTTCTTCCAGTACGGGATGCGCTTCTTCCGTCCGATTCAGGATCTAAGCGAGAAATACAATATTCTTCAGTCCGCGATGGCGGCTTCCGAGCGGATTTTTAAACTGCTGGATACGGAACCAACAATCGTCAATCGCAGTAGCTGCAGCGCCGGAACAGGAAATACGAGCATCGAATTCGATCGCGTCTGGTTTGCCTATAAAGACGAAGACTGGGTACTGAGAGACGTCAGCTTCAGGATCGACTCCGGTGAGACGATTGCCGTCGTTGGACACACCGGCGCCGGTAAAACAACCCTCACGAGCCTGCTGCTTCGCTTTTACGACATTCAGAAAGGCTGCCATTCGCATTGGCGGAGTGGATGTTCGTGACTTCGATCTCCAGGAATTGAGAAGGCAGTTCGGTATCGTTCTTCAGGACCCTTATCTGTTCACAGGCACAATCGCCGATAACATCCGTTTAGGAACGGAGGGAATCTCGGATCAGGCGATCGAGAAAGCCGCTGGTGAGGTGAATCTTCGGGATTACATCGATCGCTTGCCGGCACGACTGGCGACTCCGGTAAGAGAACGGGGCGCCGGTTTCTCCACGGGCCAGAAGCAGCTTATGAGCTTCGCGCGAGCACTCGCGCATAATCCCAAAATCCTTATCCTGGACGAAGCCACATCGAGCGTAGATACGGAGACAGAGATTCGTGTCCGCGAGGCGCTCAGCCGATTGGTAGAGGGACGCACCTCAATAATGATCGCGCACCGTCTCTCTACGATTCAGCGCGCCGACCGCATCTTCGTCATGCACAAGGGAACTCTGCGCGAGACCGGCACGCATCAGCAACTGCTCGCAATGCGCGGAATTTATTGGAAGCTTTACCAGCTGCAATACAAGGATCAGGAAATGGCCGTTCCTTCCGCCGAAACCGGATCGCTCAGATAGTCAACTTACTCGTGAACTCGTGTTCGCCATGCACATCCGTCAGTCGCATATCGCGGCTTTGATATGGGTATGTCAGCCTGGTATGATCCAGGCCGATCAGGCGCAGAATGGTCGCGTTCACATCGTGCGCGCTGAACGGCGATTCCAAAGCTCGCAGGCCAAATTCATCGCTTGCGCCCAGCACCTGGCCGCCCTTGATCCCTGCCCCCGCCATCCACATACTGAACGCGTAGGGATGATGGTCGCGGCCGTTCTTGCCTTCGGCGAGCGGCGTGCGACCGAATTCGCTGCTCCACACGACTAGCGTGGAATCGAGCAGCCCACGAGCTTTAAGATCGGTTAACAAGCCCGCTATCGGCAGATCCGTTTTCGCGCACATCTTCGTGTGGGAAGCGGCCAGATCCGTGTGGGCGTCATCCCAGTCGTCACCAATGTTCGTGCCGGAATAAAGCTGCACAAAGCGAACTCCCCGCTCCACCAACCGGCGGGCGAGCAGGCATTTCCGTCCAAAGTCGTCCGTGATGCCGCCTCCGATTCCGTAGAGCTTCTTCGTCGCATCCGATTCCTTACCCAGATCTACCGCTTCCGGAGCTGCGCTCTGCATGCGATATGCGAGTTCGTAGGAAGCAATGCGAGCCTCGAGCTCGGAGTCCTGCTGACGTGGCTGCAGGTGCAGGCGGTCCTGCGCATCGATGAAGTCGAGCGTTGCACGCTGCGCCTTCGGACTGATGCCGTGCGGCGTTCCAAGATTCAACACTGGAACCGAGCCGCTTCGAAACACCGTGCCCTGGTAGACGGCCGGGAGGAACCCGGAAGAGTATGCCTGCGGGCCGGACTTCGTCGCCCCATCGCTCATGACCACGAACGCGGGTAGATTCTGGCTCTCCGATCCGAGCCCATACACGACCCATGATCCGAGGCATGGATTTCCGGGAAACTGCGACCCCGTGTTGCGCAGGTAGATTGCAGGCGCATGGTCGAATGCTTCGCCATAGCAGGACCGAATCAGCGCGATCTCGTCCGCCTTCGACCCAATATGCGGGAACAGCTCCGAGATTTCCATACCCGATTGCCCCTGGCGAAGGAATTTCCAGGGACTACCACGCATGGGCGCCTTGCTGAAATCGATTCGATTCGTTTTCAGACCCTTGGCTGCTTCCGCCGAGATACACTCGCCGCTGCGCCTCGCCAACTCCGGTTTCGGATCGAAGGTGTCCACGTGGCTCACGCCGCCGTGCATGAACAGATAGATGACGCTCTTAGCCTTCGCGGCCTGATGAGCCGCCTTCGCCGCCAGCGGATTTCGCGAGTCCGCCTGCAGCATGGAAGCAAGCGCGACCGATCCGAAGCCATCGTCCGGCTTGTATCAGCACATCCCGTCTCGACAGGTGTTTCATACGAGTCTCTTAATCCACGTACAAAAATTCGTTGGTATTGAACAGCGCGCGAATCAGCTCGGATGCAGCCACTTTACTCGCGCCTAACTCGGATGTTTGCTGCTGCAGGAATTCTTTTCCTCTTTCGAGTTCGGCGTTATCGGGGTTGCGTCCGAGAACGGCTCGCCATGATCTTTTCACAATCTCCGCATTGTCCGAGGTGTTCTGGGCTATCGAATCGCCGAGCCTACGCGACTCGTCGGTAGTCCATTTGCCATTTAGCAGAGTCAAGGATTGCGGGGCAGTATTGCTGGACTCGCGGCGCGCGCAGGTTCGGATACCATCCGGCGCGTCGAAGCTCTCAAACATTGCGGGCTTGAAGGTACGGCGCGAGAACATGTAAATGCTGCGGCGTCTCTGCTCTTCCGGATTGGCCGTGACGATCCACATCGAGTCGGGGTTCTGGCTCAGTCCGTATAGTTCTTCTCTATCGACCGGGGGCACTACGGGCCTTCCGCCCATCTTGAGGTTGAGAGCGCCGGACGCCTGCAACATACCGTCCCGAATCTCCTCCGGACCAAGGCGTCGCCGATTCATATGCGACAAAAGTTTGTTCTCAGGGTCGTGCTTCTGAGCCTCGGCTGAGGGCGTCGTACTTTGCCGGTACACCGACGAAAGCAGAATCTGGCGGTGCAATTTCTTCATCGACCAGCCGTTGGCAATAAACTCGGTTGCAAGCCAATCCAGAAGCTCCGGGTGCGAGGGCGCTGCTCCGCGAACACCGAAATCGCTCGGCGTGCTCACGAGGCCTTTGCCGAAATGATATTGCCAGATGCGGTTCACGATCACGCGCGCGGTCAAAGGATTCGACGGACTCGCGATCCACTCTGCCAACGCCTTTCTGCGCATCGTAGTCGTAGCAGCAATCGAGGGTTCCGGAATGTCGCCGCCTCCGAGCGCCGACAACAATCCGGCATTGACTTCCTCTGGATTGTTGCCTGCCTTGGCTGGCAGAAACGTCTTGGGAGCCTCACGGCTGATGTCGTGTACGCCTGGGGCAAATGGACCGGCCTTGTACCCAGTGAACATGCTTACCAACTGCACTTCGATCTTGTGAAGCGCGGCTGCGTGATCCCCGCTCAGGATCGCCCGGACTTCCTCGGCGCCGGCAGAGATCTTTTTCCGATTCTCCTCAACGAGGGTTCGCTGCGCCGGCGTACGCTTTCCTTCTTCCGTTTCGAATGCATCTCGAACATCCGAGGGCAGCCTCGCCAGCTTTTCATCGGAGAGCTTCTTCTGGTAAGGCTTCAGAATTTCTTCCAATTGATCGCCGATCTCGCGCAGCTTCGCCTGCCGCAGGTTGTCGGCCAAGTCGTAGCCCCGAGCCGGATCGTATTGAAGAAAGATTCGCGTCTTTTCGGCGGGCACAAAGATTGCCTGCATGCGATAGTAATCACGCTGCGGAATGGGGTCGAACTTGTGGTCGTGACAGCGCGCACATGCCACAGTCAACCCGAGGAACACGGAGCCGGTCGTGTCGACATAATCGGTCAAAGTCTCGATGCGATTCACGTCTTCGACTTTGTACAGCATGTCCCGATTCGGACCTACCGTGTAGTAGCCCGTACCCGTTTGCGCCACGGGATCGTCGGGATACAGTTCATCCCCCGCGATCTGCTCCTTAACGAAGCGATCATAAGGTTTGTCGTTGTTGAATGATTCAACAACGTAGTCTCGATACCTCCATGAGTACAGCAGATAGGGGTCCTGCTCAAACCCTGACGTGTCTCCGTAACGAACCAGATCCAGCCAGTGCCGGCCCCACTTCTCTCCGTAGCGCGGCGAGGCGAGAAGTTCATCGATCAGCTTCTCGTAAGCGTTTGGCGACGTATCGCTAACGAATTTCTCGATCGCATCCGCCGTCGGAGGCAGCCCATGCAGGTCGAAGTAAACGCGGCGGATGATCGTTCGCCGGTCGGCTTCGCCGGCAGGTTGCATCTTCGCCGCGCGCAATTTGTCGAGGATGAACGCGTCGATTGGAGTACGGACCCAGGAATCGGAAAATGAGGGAACGGTCGGACGGACAGGAGGTTGAAACGACCACCATTTCGAGGCTTCCGGCCAGGCGGCGCCCGCGTCCACCCACCGCGCTAGCAACTCGGCATCGGCAGCCTCGACCTTTTTTCCGGGGGGCATTGCCAATTTGCCGGAATGGTTCACTGCCTGGATGAGAAGACTCGCCTGAGAGGAGCCGGGCTTGATCGCACTTCCTCGTGTCCCGCCCTTCAGAAGGGCATCGCGAGAGTCGATCCGCAAGCCCGACATAGCGGTATTGCTGCCATGACAGCCGCCGCATTGAGACTGCAGCACTTGAACAGCACGGTTCGGGAGGTCATCGGCCGTGCAGGGCCAAACAAAAAGGCAAAGCACGGTAAGACGGGGCAGCATCGCTTCAAGTTTATCCGAACGGCTGCCCCGAGATGCGAAGGGAAGGGCCCTCGCGGGCTAGCTGGCGATTCGCTCTGACTCTTTCGCCGGGGTGTTGGTCGCGGCGGTGTTGGCAGAAGCGCCGCCACTATTCCCGCCAATGCTGGACGCAGGACTGGACGCTGAGACCGTATTGCGCACAATATCGATACTTCCCTTGAAGTACGCGTCGTCTTCAATGATGATGCCTGTGGTCTTGATGTTTCCCACGAGACTTCCTTCCTTGCGGATGGTGATCTTCTGCGTGGCTTCCACATCGCCCTGCACCTGACCCTGAATGATTACTTCGCGAGCCCTGACGTTCGACTTTGCTTTGCCGTTAGGACCCACTGTGCAACGGCTGTTCCTGACGTCGACGTTACCCTTGACATCGCCGTCAATGAACAGATCTTCCTGACTGATAATGTCGCCAACGATAGTTACGGCTTTACCGATCGCCGTGCCCTTGGACACCGGCTCAGGTGGCCGGACCTGCTGCACGGGCTGACTTGGGGTCGCACTTGCGATCGGTTGAGGTTCTGGGCGTGCCGCCGTTTGGCCGGGCGCCGTCTCAGGTCGTTTTTTGTCCCACATCTGGATTGCTCCTCGGTTAACGTTGCTCCCCGTCAGATCAACTAATCCCACCAGACGGTACTAGTACCTATATGCGTTCCAGTATCCCACGTAACAAACAAATTGCAAGTCAAATGTCGCGATTAAGAGACCTTCTGTTCGACCGAATGAAGATACTCCTCGTAGGGTCCTTTGAAATCTTCAATCGAGCCGTGATCGAAGTGCCATATTCGAGTGGCGACCTCATCGATCAGATCGTGATCGTGAGTGACGAGCAACACCGTTCCCTCGTACCGCTGCAATGCGATGTTCAGAGCGTTGATCGATTCCAGATCGAGGTGATTCGTGGGTTCGTCGAGCACCAGGAAATTCGGTTTCTGCAACATCAGCCGGCAGAATGTCAGCCGAGCTGCTTCTCCGCCGGATAGCGCCGAGTTCGGCTTCAGCGCGTCGTCACCGCTAAACAACATCTGGCCGAGCAGTCCTCGCAATTCCTCGACTGACGCCTGCGGATCAAATGAGTGCAGCCATTCGAGTGTCGTCATTCGCTTATCGATCGATTGCTGGTGATCCTGCGAGAAATAGCCGACCGAAACTTCGTGGCCCCACACGACCGTGCCCGCCGTCGATCGGGAAATCCTTCTCTTCGTCCACGCCCGGACGCATTGCGCAGCAGCGATCGCAGCATCGTCGTTTTGCCGGCTCCGTTTCGGCCCATCAGCGCAATCTTTTCGCCGCGCGAAAGACTCGCGCTGAAATCGCTAATCACGCGTAGATCGTCGTAGGACTTCGAGAGGCCCTTCACGTCGAGCGGGTGCCGGCCCGACTCGCGCTTCATCTGGAAACGAATGAATGGACGCTGGATATTCGATCGCGCCAGTTCCGCCGTTTGCAGCCGCTCCACTTCTTTCTTCCGCGAAGTCACCTGCGACGATCGCGTTCCCGCCGAGAAGCGAGCGATGAACTCATTTAACTGCGCGATCTTCTTCTCACGCTGCGCATTCTGGGCTTCCACGCGCGATCGAATCTGCGTCTTGGCGAGCACCATGTCGTCGTATCCGCCCGTGTACATGATGATCGTCTCGTAATCGATATCGGCGACATGCGTACACACTTCGTTCAGGAAGTGCCGGTCGTGCGAAATAACAATCAGCGTGCCTTCGTATTTGCGCAGATAGTCCTGCAGCCAGTGCACCGAATCGAGATCGAGGTGGTTCGTGGGCTCGTCCAGCAGCAGCGCCGCCGGATTTCCGAACAGGGCCTGCGCCAGCAGCACGCGCACCTTCTGACCGCCCTGCAACTCGCTCATGTTGCGCTCGTGGAGTTCGGCCGGCACGTCGAGCCCTTCCAGCAGGATGGCCGCATCGCTCTCTGCTTCGTACCCGCCTTCTTCACCGACGATGCCTTCCAACTCGCCAAGCCGCATTCCGTCCTGGTCGGTCAGATCATGTTTGGAGTACAGGATCTCGCGCTCCTGTAGCGCGCTCCAGAGCAGCGCGTTGCCCATGATGACCGTGTCGATCACGCGAAAAGCATCGAACGCAAACTGATCCTGCTTCAGAACGCCCATCTTCTTCGGGCGCGTAATCGAACCCTTGGTCGGCTCGATCTCTCCGGTCAGGATCTTCATGAAGGTCGATTTGCCGGCGCCGTTCGGGCCGGAGACGGCATAGCGGCGACCTGCGAAGAACGTAGTGGTCACGTCCTCGAACAAGATGCGGGCGCCGTAGCGCATGGTGACATTGTTAACTGAAATCAAACGGGAACCCTATCGTACGTGCAGAGTTGGCGTATTAAACACCCGCGGGGCAATGTGCGGGCATCACTTCTCTCGACTATTATCGCCTATCGGCATGCACGATTCGGTTTCTATGGCTGCTCGCCCGGTTTTACCCGCCGCCAGCCACCCTGCTTCTGTTGCGACTGAGGCTGTTGAGGATCGGAGACTGTTTGCGAAGTGGAAGGGGCCGGCGTAAGGACAGACTGATCAGAAGCCGGCGCCGGCTCTCCCGCTTTCGGCCAGCCGCCGCTGGCAGTTGGCTGCGGGTTCTCAATTCGAGTTCCATCCTCATTCACGGCCGGCCGCCTTCGTCTTCCACTCGAAGAAGACTGTCCCGTATCGGATGACGATGGCGTGGAAGTTGTCGGATTGGAATTTCCACTCGACGCCGGCGTTCGGCTGATGACTACAGGATTCGATCCATTGGATGCGTCAGGATTGTTGAACACCCTGCGGAACCGCACCTCTGAGCCGGCATAGCGGCGTCCGGTCGCGTCCGCGAGCGCTATCTCAATGCGAGGATCTTTTTTGCCTTGTTCACTCTCCGGCAAGCTGAAGTGCAACGTATAGCGCTGCCTCAAACGAAGCAGCGTGTTTTCGAGAGCGGATGCCTCGTCTACGGACATGCTGTCACCACCCGATTGCCTTGCAATCTCCGCCGTTCCGGCCGAATGCGTCCGCGCCCGACCCATGATCACCGGACCTTGCCCGCCGCCGCTCGGGTATCCTCCTCCGGGATATCCGCCGCCAGGATAACGGCTTCCGGGATATCCGCTGCCGTAGCCGCCGCGACGCCCTAAAATGATGCCTCCCATCGTGCCACCCATGCCACCGCCGGAGCCAGGCCATCCGCCGCCGCTCCTGGGATAACCACCACCTCGCGGATATCCGCCGCCCATACCGCCATAGCTGTGCATCGCGTCTGGGGCGATCAGCGCACTCAACACTGCATCGGAGCGAATCAGCGCCTGACCGACGCCTTGATCATCGCGGTCACGTTCCGTCTGATCGTCAGTCAGAATGACGATAGCCCGCCGCGCGTTGGCCCGTCCGGCCTTTCCTATGTAGCTGGCAGCATCGAGCAGTCCTCGTGTGATATCCGTCCCTCCGTCGAATGACTCCTGGTTGAGAACATTCTCGAGTTCGCGCTCAACCACGTTCCAGTTGCTCTGAAACTGCATCCTCACACGCGACGATCGGTCGAAGACCATAATTGCCACCCGATCGCCCTCTCCTAACGCCTGCAGCGCTTGATGCGATGCTTGCGAAAGTCGCTGGATGTGGGGTTGCATACTGCCGCTGACATCGAGCAGCAGCACGACGTCCATCGGCATGTCTTCGCTAGCGAAGTTCTTGATTTCGCGAGGCTGCCCGTTTTCGCGCAGCACGAAATCTTCCTTTTGCAGTCCGGTGATCGCGCGGTTCGACTTGTCCACGACTTGAGCGTCGACGCGAATCAGCGAAACATCGCTGCGGAAAACGATATCGTCGTCGGCCGGCGCGGACATCCCTGCAACAGCGGCAACCAGAAGAACGCACACGAAACGGGTCATGCGACACTCCCTTTCCGAGCGGAGGCTCAGTAATGATACGTACAGGCGCTCCTGTACGTTTCTACCGCTTGTCTAGGGTATAGTGCAAGCATGCAACGATCCCTGGTCCTTACGGCTGTGTTCTCCTCGAGCCTTACCGGCCTGGCATTCTGGGCGAGCGGTATGGCGAAACTCCCGTCAACGGTCAAGCTGGACAACAAACGCGTCAAAGTAACCGAGGTGGTCTATGAGCCCGGCGTGGCACGAGAGCGCTACATACGTCCCACCGACCAGGTGATCGTTTTTCTCGACGACAGCCGTTATCAACGTACCGATTCGCAAACCCATGAGAAAACGGTACGCGAGCGGAAATCCGGAGAGGTCATCTGGCACGATAAAGGCGAAGACGCCCCGGTGCTCGTAAATCTCACACCGAAGCCATACCGTACGCTGGTGATCGAACTGAAATAGAAAACACCCAAGAGAGGACTAATGACAAGACGTGAGTTTGGCGTTGTAGCGGCAGGAGCCGCGGGGCATTTGGTAGCAGCCGGCAAGGAGTCACTGATGTACGTTGGCACCTACACGCGGGGAGGCAGCCAGGGCATCTACGGTTACAAGTTCAATCCGGCGACCGGAAAACTGACGGAAACCGGCGTAGCTGCGGAGTTACAGAATCCATCCTTCCTTTATGTAACAGCGAATGGGCGCTATCTTTATGCGGTCGGTGAGGCTTCCACCGGGATGGTCACGGCATACAGTGTTGACCGCGCTACCGGCAAATTGGCCAAGCTGAACGACAAGCCAAGCGGAGGGAGCGGGCCCTGTCATCTGGTGGGCGATAAGGCGAACCGTAATCTCATTATCGTTCACTACGGTTCCGGCAACGTTTCCGTATTCAAGCTGAACAGCAACGGATCGCTTGGCGAGCGTACCGCCTTGGTACAAGATACCGGCGAAACGGGATCCGATAAGAAGAGACAGGACAAGGCCCACGCACACTCGGTTAATCTCTCGAAATCAGAAAAATACGCCGTTGTCGCCGATCTGGGTCTGGATGAATATATCGTTTATGCGCTCGATGCCGTGAAAGGCACTCTAACCGAGCACTCGAATGCCAAGATCAAATCGGGTTCCGGACCTCGCCATTTCAACTTTCACCCGAACTATAAGTGGGCGTATGGTGTCAACGAGTTGTCCAGCACGGTGACCGCCTTCGATTGGGACGAAGCTGCAGGCAAGCTGACCGAGAAGCAGACTATCTCGACCTTGCCGGCGGATTACAAAGGCGAAAGCTACTGCGCCGAAATCCTTGTACATCCCGGCGGCAAATACGTCTATGCCTCAAACCGCGGGCACGACAGCCTGGCGATGTACTCGATCGCATCCGACGGTAAGCTGACCAGCCTTGGCACGGTATCGACAGAGGGGAAAACTCCCCGCAACTTCAGAATTCATCCGTCCGGGGCATGGGTGATTGCAGCCAATCAGGACTCGGGAAATCTGGTCGTCTATAAGTTCGATAAAAGCACAGGCAAGCTCTCGCCGACCGGCGAGCAGGCGAAAGTGCCTTTTCCCGTCTGCATCAAATTTATCGTTTGAACGATTCCAATACAATAGGGGACGTGCAGAAACCGATCTCCCGCCGCGCTCTCCTCGGAGGGGCGGCCACGGTCCCCTTCATGTCTTTCGCCGCCACCAAGGCCACCGACATTCGCATCGACGAAGTCACGTACAGCTTCGAAGACTATAAGTATCGTACTCCGCTGAAGTTCGGTGGCACGGAAGTCGACCGTGTCACTCTGTTGAACGTCAACGCAGCTGTGCGGAATGCCGCGGGCAAAGTGGTCAAAGGGTTCGGCTCGATGCCACTCGGTAACGTCTGGTCTTTCCCATCGAAGACCATGACCTACGACACGACCCTCAATGCGATGAAGGTCCTGGCCGCACGTATGGCCAAAATTACCAACGGGTACAAGGAATTCGGCCATCCCGTCGATATCAACTGGGATATCGAGCCGCTCTATTTGAAGGCCGCCGACGAAGTCTCACGCGAATTGAAGCTCGACCAGCCGATCCCAAAACTCTGCACACTTGTGACGGGAAGCCCCTTCGACGCGGCGATTCACGATGCCTTCGGCAAACTGCACAACCGCAGCGCATACCAGACGTACGGGCCGGATCTGATGAGCCACGATCTGTCGAAGTACATCGGGCCCGATTTCAAAGGCGAGTACCTGGATCGCTACGTCATGAAGACGCCAAAGGCGTCCATGCCGCTCTATCATCTCGCCGGAGCGGTCGATCCGATCACGGAAGACGATATCAAGAAGCGCATCAATGACGGGTTGCCTGAGACGCTACCCGAGTGGGTCCGTTTTAACGGCATTACCCATATCAAGATCAAGCTCAATGGCGAAGACAGCAAGTGGGATGTGGACCGCGTGCTTCGTGTCATCAACGCTGCTCCGTCCGCACAGCACTTTTCGATGGACTTCAATGAGAAATGCCCGAATGTCGGTTATCTCGTCGATGTAATGCGGACGATCAAGGAAAAATCCCCCGCGGGTTTCGGAAAAATCCAATACGTCGAGCAGCCCACCAAGCGCGACCTTAAAGCCGACCGCAAGAACGTGATGCACGAAGCGGCCAAGCTGCGTCCGGTGGTTATCGACGAATCGTTGACAGACCAGGAAATGCTGATGTTATCGCGCGAGATGGGCTACTCCGGAGCGGCGCTCAAGGCCTGTAAAGGCCAGGCACAAGCCTTGCTGATGGCGGCCGTCGCGCAGAAGCACAAGATGTTTCTGTGCGTCCAGGACCTCACCTGCCCCGGCGCGTCGCTGATTCACTCGGCGGGACTGGCCGCGCACGTTCCCGGCGTCGCGGCAATCGAGGCCAACGCTCGGCAATATGTCCCGGCTGCAAATAAGCCGTGGGAGAAAACATTTCCCGGAATTTTCATCATTAAGGATGGTCAGATGAAGACGGGCGTCCTCACCGGCCCTGGTCTGAGTGCGGTTTAGCAAGTAGCTCAAATTTCAATCAGGCGAGGATAGGTCGATCATTTCTTCCTTGACGACTGATTCTTCTTGTTAGAAAAATGCCTGAAGATATCCGGAATGAATTCCTTCGCAATGGAGGCGCCGGCGTTCCCGGCCATGCTGAAAGTGAAGCTCATCGCGGCGTCTGCAGGTCCGTTTTGACTGTCGGGAAGCCATAAGCGAGAAAACCCCGCGCCGGCGGCCACGCCCACCAGCTGCGAGATCGATGGCCGTAATTTTCCGGCGTCGTTGCGGGCAAGGGCGCTGCTCGCCAAGGCATATCCCACTCGTCGCCACAATCCTTTCTTTCCCGATCCGAAGTATCGGTTGTCCTCATGCAAAGCAGACGACAGGCCGTAGGTGACGGTCTTTCGAACCAGATATTGGCCTTCGATGTTCGCTACGCGCCGTCCATAACCCGCTGCGCCTTGGCCCCACTCTTCGGGCTTGTGCGCAAGGTGGTCGAGCCCGGCCGATAACCCGGCCTTCCCGAACCCCCACGGATTTACCAGACTCTTTAAGAACTCTTCGTTTCTTTCCTTCTGAGTCAGTGGTTGGAACTCAGCGACGGTTTTTGTGCCGGCCATGCCGAGATAGTTTTGAAGAGCGGATATGCTCTTTTGCACCACCGTCGCGGGCTCTTCCTGCGAGGTGGGACTCACTTGGTCGCAAGGATCAGCGGCGAACGCACAGGCGGGCAGTGCAACCAGGGCAATGAAGAGAAGAAACGTATGTCTCAGAATCATTTCCTTTCTGCTAAATGAGACAGACGACACGCGGTTTCCTTTCTCGAGAGTTGCGAGGGGCGTACCGATTACTTCGCTCTTGATGCGTCGAAGACGACCTGATCATATCGCCAGATACTCTCGAATAACGCTCGCGCGCGGTCGCAAATCCGCTCCGATGGCCTGACACGCAATTTACGCAATTACGCCCGGCCGCCCATAGCGTCGAACAGCCGCTTGTTTGCGCATTGAGGACAGAAATGAGATCGTCATACGTGTGCTTGTGTTCAACAGTACAGCGGCCGCGCCTGCCGGAAGTAGCTCCTGGATCAGTTGTGTCCAGGGAATCGAATTGAAACTTAGCGCAGGCAGCGGTCGTCATCTAACCGGATACTGGAGTCGCTTGGGCCGCTTCGATACACAACGGCGCTGAGGCACGTCATCGTGCCTCGCCAAAGCTCCATCGCGGCATACTGCTCGCGCTCAGCGAGCACTTTTAACCCGCTCGCATGAGGAATTGCCGAGATCGCGCCGCACTGCGGAAGATGCTTGGCTTGCCAGTACTAACGGCGTCATGCCGTTGCGCTCGATGAAATCCAATTAGCTGCGGGACGGAATACGACTGGTAGCGAAGGTTCTCTGGCGCGTTTCGAGCAGCACCTGCAACACGTCGAGATTCGTTGTATTTTCGCAAAGCGTATTTGGCGGCCTGCCACGTCCCACATTCGGGACGAGAATGTCCAGGGTACGGTAGGGCCTATCCGGCCAGAACAGATGATACGAGGCGCGATGCGGTTCGGGTTCTGCCACCCCTCGTGAGCACGATCCAGAATTTTAGACTTAGGTCGCAGACGTCTCTATCATGTTCATAGGAGTGAGCTTGCCGCTCCTGGACAATCCGGCGAGTCGATTCCGTTTATCAATCCGCGCCAGGGAATTGAAACCACACTCCCGCATCGAGGTACCAAACTGTTGAAGCCTTCCCCAGATAGGCGTCGTCGATACCTTGATGTGTGATTCGAGTCGGTTTCGGCGCCTGATAGCCGTTCTCGTGTCCAAGGATAAATTCGCGTCCAACGGCCTGAATTTCGCGGGAGTAACCAACAGAGCGATCATCGAGGTTCTGCAGGAAATTACGGTCTTCCATTCTCGCCAAGCTGTGTGGAGTAGGATCCTCCGCAGTGCGGAAGACGAGGATGGTACTCCAGCCGGCGACTGAGCACAGCACGGCCCAGGACTGCTGGCCGGATTCGAAGAACTCGCCATGAATTACGTTGCGCGGAGAATCTGCGCCCGACGGTTGGGGCACGGTGCAATTGCGTGCGCGAACAACTGCGGCTATCGCACGCGGCAGATCGGGAAACGCCTCTGGCCGTAATCGGGTAATACGTTTGTACGCTTCTTCGAAGCGCCGAGTCCACACTTGCTGCTCCTGTGCTCTGGCTTTGCTTGCGCTCGCGATCTGCTGTAGGTCGATCTCTGGGAGGATCGCGCCGCGATCGAGTTTCGGGTCGAGGCTCCGCGCTCGCAAGAAGTATCGCTCGGCGAGCATGGCTGCGCGCTCGTTGGGCGATCCGCGCTGCAGCGTTTCGTTGTACTGGCACTGCAGCATGTATGCTGCGTTGCCGAGAATCCACACGTTACCCGAGTTGTCGAGAGCGTTAGCGGCATAGCCGGCCAGATTCCGATTCGACTGCAGCAGCGCTAAAGCATAGGCGTGCGCCAACTCGCGTACGGCTGAGCCGTTATTCGGATTGGCGGCGACTGTTTGTTCGAGTTCGCGGATTCGCAGGAGAGGGTCATCGGCTGCGCCGGCGGAAGACGCTGCCGCCATAATCAGCAGTATCAACATCGCCATGACGTTTCTATTTTGAAACAACATGTTCCTGAATGTATTGCAGTCCCGCTTTGTAGTGCTCGGCGAAATCATGAGCGCGTCCGGCCATCCAGCAAGCGGCTTCCACAGCCTTTGCGATTGTGTAATGATCCGGATTTTCCTCATCATGGGACCACGGATCCCAGCAGACCACAGTATCCGCCTTGACGAGTCGAATCACGAAAATCATGCGGCCAACGTCGCCCATTCGATGGTTGCTGTAGTTCAGTTCGAAGTGATCTTTACACCCGAGAATGCGTGCGACTTCGGCGTTATCGCGCTCGTTCCCAAGTACGTGCTCGCCAATGCTTCCGGGTGTGCCAAGACCAGGCCCGTCGCCCATATCTGCACTACAACTGCTTCTGATTTCTGGTGCTTAACAGCCCAACGGCGGGCATTGTCAGGTTAATGGGAATGCGTCCGGCAGAACCGTGCTCGTATCCAATGAGTGTTACCCAACAAAGCGAGTGATCAGGCGAGGGCAGATGCGCGGGTCACTTCATTCCAGAT
The DNA here is from genome assembly GCA_963833675.1 of Bryobacteraceae bacterium. Lineage (GTDB taxonomy): Bacteria > Acidobacteriota > Terriglobia > Bryobacterales > Bryobacteraceae > DASQDN01. The sequence continues at coordinate 113,268 of CAWHYW010000044.1, forward strand.
GCGAAGCGTTTTGTTCGATGGCAACGGTAATCGGTGGCGGTGAGCAGATGGCGTCGGGAGCGGAAGTGCGAAGCAACGATTCCGTGAACCTCGAGGAATCGCTGGGCGTGCTCGCCGGACTTGAACCGGCGCATTCGCTTCTCGCGCTCACGGGTGGGTTGATGCGAGTTCTCCGCGCGGTTGTTCAGGTAGCCGTGTTGTCGATGAGCAATGCGCGGGCATTACAGCCCGTTTCGTCGTGCGAAAGTCGCGCAGAGCTCCGGCATGGGCCACGTGATTTTCTCCGCGTCCCATACGCATACCGGTCCGAATATCCTGGATGATGCGTACCTGGCAGAATACGGAGAACGCTGGGAGCCGGAGGCGCTCGACCGAATTACTAGAGGGATTGAGGAGGCAGTCCGGAGGCTGGAGCCCGCACAGATTGGAGTCGGCTTGGGCGCAAGTTACATCGGACACAACCGGCAGGACGGTCCGGCAAGAAATCTCGGCAAGAATTTGACCGGCGTGCGCACATCGCCTCAAGACCCGATCGTCACTGTCATTCGAGTGGATCGATTGAATGGACAGCCTCTAGCGATCCTGGCTCATCACGCCGTTCACCCCGTGGTGCTGAACCACGTCACGCGTTATTCCGCGGATTTTCCGGGAGCAATGGTTCCCTTCGTGGAGAAGAGCTGGAATACAGGTGTGGTTTGCTTCTTTCTCCAAGGCGCGTGTGGCGACATCAATACGCATCAGGTCGCTGCCGGCGGGCTCGTCACTGACGCCACCAAAACCCGCTACGCGTTGGGACGCGTAGTGGAGCGCGTCAGCAGGCAGATTCATACCCAGCAGCCCACAACAGCGTCCTTGCAGATTGCCGAAGACGAGATGACGATTCCGGCGCGGTGGGATTTAGACAAGTTGAAAAAAATGGGAGCGCCGCCGACTTACTACCAGTGGCTGGTTACGGGTCGTCCTATTGGCTATCCGCCTACTCTCCTCCGCTTGCCCGTCACGACTCTTCTAGTAAATCGCACATTCGCATTCGTAACCATGCCGGGGGAGCCGTACGTGGATCTGCAGATAGATTTGCGCGAGCGGCTACCGGAGGTAAGCACGCTGTTATTGGGATACGCCAATGGATATGTCGGCTATCTCCCGACGATCCGCGCAGCCAGTCGCGACGGCGTCTATTACGGCGCAAATGCGTGGCCAACGCTGGTGGAAGTGGGAAGCCCAGAGCGGATGTTGGACCGTGGAATTATTCGGATTCTCGAGTTCCTCGGAAAATTGAAGCCTCACGAGGAGGAGGCGTCGAAGCGAGATACCACCAACTAAATCTCTCCGCGGCGTAACTGCTCGGCCAGGTAATCGCTCGCCCTCCAGGCAATGGCAAGCAGAGTTTCGGTTGGGTTCTGACAGGTTGAACTCGGCCAGCATCCTCCATCCACGACGAACAGATTCTTGCGTTCATGCGACTGGCAAAATCCATTCAGAACGCTCGTCTTTGGATCGTTTCCCATGCGCGTCGTTCCCATCTCGTGACTGATCGCTCCAGGGGTACTGATCGATTCGTCGGAGGAAAGCACCTCGGCGCCGGCAGCGCTCATGAGTTCCTGCAGGTTTTGGAACGCATCCTTTAGGATTTTCCGATCATTGTCAGTGCGCTCATAGTGGATGTGCAGGACCGGAATTCCCCAGGCGTCCACGACATTCTTGTCAATCTCGACATGGCTGCCAAAGGTCTGCAGAGGTTCTGCGCGAGCGTAGACCATGATCCAGGCGGGATGATACTTTTTGATCTTCCGTTTGTAATCGGCGCCGAAACCCTCGATCGCATTGGCGTTGTTTGGAAAGATCTGGCTGCCACCACGGACCATGATCGAGTAGCCACGCAGGAACTCCGCGTCACGTTTGCCGACATTCCGGAAGCGAGGGATATAGGACGCGTTCGCAGTACCGTCGTCATTCTGAATCTCGGCGCCGACTAGCTCGGGTAAAACGCCCGAGACCGATCCGGCGGTGAAGTGATCTGTGAGGTAGTGGCCCAGGACTCCGCTAGAATTCGCCAGGCCGTTGGGATGCCAACGTGACTTCGAGTTGAGCATGATGCGCGTGGATTCGAGGGTGGACGCAGCGAGTACAACCACTTTCGCAAACACTTCCTCATACTTCTTCGTGCTCCTGTCGAAAAATCCGACGCCTTGCGGACGGCCTTCCTTGTCCACCACAACGTGTCTCACCACTGCGTCGGTGCGGAGAGTGAGTTTTCCGGTAGCCATCGCGTCCGGAAGTGTGACGGCCGGAGTGGAGAAGAATGCGCCCACGTCGCATCCGTTTCCACAACTCCCGCAACAGTGGCAGGCGGGGCGTTTTCGATGCGGTTGACTCAGTTGCGCAACTCGGAGCGATGTCATTCGAAGTTGTTTTTTTGCCGCCGACTTTCGCATCAGGTGTTCGTAACAATTGAAAGCGAAGGCCGGCTGGAATTTTCCGTCAGGTATTTGCGGCAGTCCCTCTTTTCGACCTTGAACGCCGATGTACTCCTCAACTTTGTCGTAGTAGGGTTCGAGATCTTTGTATTCGAAGGGCCAGTTTGCTCCGTAGCCGTCGATGGACGCGGCTTTGAAATCGTACTCGGCAAGGCGAAACGATTGCCTGCCCCAATGCAGAGTCCTGCCGCCCAGAATTCGCGAGCGCAGGGACCAATCCCAGGGCCGGTCTTTCGGGGTTGTATAGGGATGCTGGCTGAATTCCGCATAGTAGCCGGGAAACGGTGTGTACTCGGAGGCGGCATGTCCCCCATCGCGCCGGATCACGCGGGGGCTTCCTACGCCGCGAAACGGGAAATGGTAGGGCATCGCATGAGTCTTGAACTGCGATGCCTTAACTGCCGGTCCGGATTCAAGCAGCAGTACTTCGAGGCCATGTTCCGTAAGCACCTTGGCAGCCATGCCACCCGGCGGCGCCGGTCCCCACTACCAGCACGTCATAGATCTTCCTCTGCACATTCGCTCCTTATTCGGAATCGCCGTGCCGGCCGGCGTGTTGGCATCCTTTCCAGTGCCCCATGACCTGCTTGCCCTTATAGTTGAGTTCTTCCTGCAAACCGATCTCAGATGTGTAATAGGCGAAGACGACGCGTCTGCGGAGATCAAGGAAGAAGCGTCTTGCGGCATTGTGTTCGAGAGGCTCGCTTTTCGCTTCACTCATGCGCCTCAGGAGGGCGTTCTGCTGCTCTGTGTTGAGGGTCAAAAAACGGGAGTTGTGCAATTCGCGGCTCTGCTGCTCCACCACGGCGAGACCGTCGCGAAAGGCGCTCTGCACATCCGGCGTCTCTTCAGACAGGACCAGATCGATATACTCGTGAGCTTTCGCCTGCCTGGCTCCGGGGGTTTCCGTTTGCGGTAGAATCAGCTCACCAAGCGTGGCTACGAGTTCCAGCTCAGCCGCAGAAAAGAATTTCGGCGTATACGCGCCGGCGCTTTGCGCCACAATTGGGAATAACGGGGAAATCGCCGGCCCCATTGCCAGCGCCTTCACCACTTTCCTGCGATCCATGTCCTCTGGCTTCATGGAATGAATTTTCTCCGTTTTTCGAACCGAATCTTGTCTCAAATGATGTGACATGCCTGAAGGAGAGCTTCGTGCGTGTTCAGGTCGTGCTCCGGCGAGTAAGACGGTTTTTCGCCCTCCCGGATAATTCTTGCCATTTCGAGAAAATCCGGAGCATACGACGGCCCAGGCGCTGGCGGCGGCTCTACAGTTTGCACGCCCGCGTTATACGGACCTGCAGGTTCTCCCAAATCCAGCGTCAAGCGCGCTGCCGGCGAAAATGGCTGGACCACGGCTCTTCCGTTGGTACCCAGTATTTCAATCTGTCGATACTGATCGCCGTGAGGCTGGAATGCGGAAACACGAATCTCAGCCAAGGCACGCTCGTACTCGAGTATGGCCAATGTGTTGTCTGCAAGGCCATCGTCCAGGGGCGATTCATGCCGTAAGATTCCGGTCACCTTTTGTGGCTTGCCAAGAAGGTCAACGGCTCGATCAATTAAATGGCAGCCGAGCTCAAACATCATGCCACCCCGAAACTCCGCTAATTCACGGCGCTCATCCGGCGGAATCGGCTTGTCAATCGTTGCGCGGAACAGGTAGACTCTCCCCAGCCAGCCTTTCCGGGCAGCCTCGATTGCAGCCTGCATTGCCGGATGATACCGCCACTGGTAGCCCATTTGAATCACGCGCCGGCGCCGGACGGATTCGTTCAAAAGAGAACGAAGGCCATTCAGGTCTTCACCCGGAGCTTTATCCAGATGCACGTACTTGTCTGCGGCTATGCACCGGCGCGCATACTGGAGATTGCGTTTAACACGGGATTCGACAGCGACGAATTCAATCGTTGTGTCGTTCAAAACTTCGTCAGAGGAAAGCCATCGAACGTCCTGAAACACTTCGCCTTGATTCGGCTCGTCGGCATCAGGACGATAGATACCCACAAACTCGAACTCAGGGAGCTTTCGCAGAGTACGGATCTTCGCCAAAGCGTGGGCGTGGCCGGTACCAAGCACGGCGACGCGAACAGGCTTCACGGCCGCTCGAAGGGGAGGTGCAAGCAGCGCGCCTGCTAGAGAGCAGAAGGCGCGACGCCGTAAGGAGGAGGGACCCGTGTCCATGACCCTCGAATCAAGCGAGAATGTCTTTAACGACCTTGGCGGGGTTCACATCCGTGAGCCGCTCATCTCTGGCGCCATGCCGATAGGATAAGCGTTCATAATCCAACCCCAGCAAGTGAAGGACTGTCGCATGGAAGTCCGCGATGCTGACAGGATCCTTCACAGCGTGATAACCGAAATCGTCCGTGCTTCCGTACGTCACCCCGCCTTTTACTCCCCCTCCGGCCATCCACAGACTGAAAGCGTACTTGTGGTGATCACGGCCATCCGCTCCCTGGCGGCCGTCAGACATCGGCGTACGACCAAACTCTCCAGCCCAGATGACGAGCGTGTCTTCGAGCAGGCCGCGGCGTTTCAGGTCTGTAAGTAGCGCGCCCGTAGCTTTGTCAGTTTTACGGCTGATATTCGCGGTTTCTTTGTCATTACGGACATGAGTGTCCCAGGGTTGGTTCCTATGGAGTACTTGAACGAAACGAACACCGTTTTCGATGAGCCGACGCGCCAGTAGAAGCTGCCTTCCGTAGACACCCGTAATGGCCTGCTGTGTACCGTAAAGTTCGTGAGTTTCCGCGTTTTCCTTGCTGAGATCGAGTGTCCGGCTCGCCTCTACTTGCATCCGGGCCGCAAGCTCAAAAGAAGCGATGCGGGCTTCCAGTTCCAGTTGATCCTCTCGCGGCGCGAAGTGCTGCCGATTAAGTTGTTGGAGCAGTTCCATCCGCCCGAGCGCCGCATCCGACGATCCCTGCATCTCCAGATTGATCACCGGAGTACCGTCGGCCCGCATGGCCATACCTTGATAAACAGGCGGCATCCAGCCACTCGAGAAATTGCGAGCGCCATCCACCGGCATTCCCGCTGGATTGAGAATCGCGACGTACGCTGGAAGATTCTGACTCTCAGTGCCCAACCCATAGACGACCCAGGAACCCATGGAAGGGCGCCCGGGCTGGATCATTCCAGTGTTGAAGTTCCAAATCGCCTGCTCGTGGTTGCTATGGACCGTTACCATGGAACGAATCATCGCGATATCGTCGACATGCGGCCGCAGATTCGGCAGCAATTCCGATAACTCCATACCGCACTGACCGTATTTGGCGAACTGAAACGGACTTCCCATCCAGCCTGCGCCCATTCGCTTGGCATCGATGGTTTTCATGAAGTCCGCGCCCGGCTTCTCCCCGTGTCGCTTGCTCAACTCCGGTTTGGGATCAAACAAGTCCATGTGACTTGGCCCGCCATTTTGGAACAGCAGAATCACGCGTTTTGCCTTGGCGGAAAAGTGGGGCTTCTTAGGAAGAACATCGAACTGCGCCTGGCGTTCGGAAGCGAATGCTTCGTTGAGCAGTGAGGACAAGGCAATGCCACCCAATCCCGTACCAACTTGATTCAAGAAACCTCTACGGCTGAGCATGCGCCGGATCGGCGCATATGTCACGTGTCCATTAGTCCACATATACAAACTCATTGGCGCTGATCAATACCTGACAAAGATCAGCGTAAACCCGTTTCGTAAGCGCCTCTCCATTCAAGCTGGGATACTTGCCCGACTGCTTGCGAATAAACGCTACCATATTTTCCACTTCGCCATCACGGGGAGGTCTGGAGAAGGCCAATTCGAGCGCCCGCTTGACGGTTCGCTCGTCGTCGCCCGACTCAGGCGGCGCCTCCTTCAGGATGCGTTGCGCAAACAGCTCCGCCTTCCTGGTCGCAAATTCGCTGTTCATGAAGGCGAGCGACTGCAAAGCCGATGTCGAATTTACCCGTCTCGTACAGTTTGTCTCCATCACGGGCGCATCGAACACCTGCAGGAAGCTTTGCGGAGCAGAACGGCGAACGACTTGATATACCGAACGCCGGCCGCTCTGGGGTTCTTCCAATGGAACTACTTCGCCGTTCGGCTTCGTCTTGGCAGGCACAGGTTCGCCGAACATTTTTAGGTCAAGCGTTCCCGAGACGGCAAGTACCGCATCCCGGATCACTTCACCTTCCAGGCGGCGCGGAGTGTAGCGCCACAGTAAAACATTGTCAGGATCCGCCTTCAACGCATCGGCCCGCGAAACCGAGTCCTGACGATATACGGTCGATGTCATGATGATCCGGTGCAATGACTTCAATTTCCAACCTTTCGCGACAAACTCTGTCGCAAGCCAGTCAAGCAGGGCTTGATTGGTTGGGGCAGCTCCTGATTTACCGAAGTTGTCGAGAGTCGGGACGACACCGGCGCCGAAGTGATGGGCCCAGACGTGGTTGACAAAAACGCGCGCGGTAAGCGGGTGGTCCGGACGAGTGAGCCATTCCGCGAAAGCAAGCCTCCGGCCGGTGGTTGTCGAATTCGCCACTTGAGGATCGATACGATATGGCCTCGATGGGTCGTCGAGCACAGCGGGGACACCGGGCTGGACTTCTTCGCCGGGCGCTGTCGGATCTCCCTTGGCAAGCACGTGGGTCGCGGGCGGTGTGCCGTCCAAATCGTAGAGCGCTCGAATCGTCGGGAACTTGACTCTCTGGGCAGTTTCTGCCTTGATTTGCGCAGCGAGATCATCCGACATCTTCGCGTATTCCGGAAAAGCTTTGCGCAAATCCTCTTCGGTGACTTCCTCACCTTCCGGATGCTTCCCGCGATACTGCTGGGTGCGGGCAGCTTTCAGATCACCCAAAGCCTTGATTACCAAATCGAGCGGACCGTTCACTTCCGCCGCTGATGTCTTTTGCGCGCGAGTGGCTTCGAAAATTAGGCGCTTGTCGCTCGGCAGTACCGGGCCCTCCGGACGGTACGCGCCCTGCAGGATAGCGAGCATCCGGTAGTAGTCTTTCTGACTGATTGGTTCGTATTTATGATCGTGACAGCGAGCGCACTGAAGCGTAAGACCGAGCAACGAGGAAGCCACAATCTGCTGCGTGTCGAACAACGTGCGCCACTGATACTCGGCATAATCCGCAGGCAGGAAATCCTCTCGAGTAGCATCTACGGCAGTTCGAACAAAACCTGTCGCTGCGAGCATTTCGACGATATCCGGTGGCATTTTGTCGTAACGCCCATAGTGGGAAAGCTCGTCGCCGGCGAGTTGTTCCTTGAGGAAACGGTCGAAGGGTTTGTCACTATTAAATGCCCGTATGACATAATCCCGATAGCGCCACGCATTCGGCCGAAGTGCGTCTGCAGCTAGAACGCCTTCTGAGTCCGCGTAGCCTGCAAGGTCAAGCCAATGGCGTCCCCAACGCTCCCCGTAGCGGGGACTGTTGAGGAGCCGATCGATTACCTTTTCGTAGGCCTGCGTCGAAGTGTCGTTCACAAAATCTGCGATCTCCTCGGGCGTGGGAGGCAGCCCAATGAGGTCGAATGTCGCACGGCGGATCAGCTTCACGCGATCGGCGTCCGGCGAAAAGTTAAGGTTGTGTTTTTCTAATTCCGCTAGAAGAAAAGTATCGATTGGCGTGCGCACGCGCTCTTCGTGCTTCACTGGCGGCACAGTCGGCCGAACCGGAGACTTGAAGGCCCAGTGAGAACGGTCACGTGCGCTGGTCCCGATAGCCTCGGCAGTCGCTTCAGGATTTTCGGCCTTAGCGCCTTGATCGATCCATTTTTTAATGAGGTCAAGCTCTGAAGCGGCCAGCGGCTTGGCTGCAAGCGGCATCTTCCAGTCGCTACGCGTTGATATAAAAGACTCTTCTCAGAATCCCCGGCAACGATTGCCGTGCCCTTGACCCCGCCCCGAAGCAGACTGGCGCGAGTTCGCACATCCAGACCACCTTGGGCGGCAGAGCCCGAGTGACACTTTACGCAATTTCTTTCGAGAACCGGTAGGATCTGCTGCTCGAAAATCAACGGCATCCCGCCGTTAGTTTGGGAGTAAACGATCAGGCAAGAGTTCAGCGCCAGCCCAACCAGCCGCAGATGAAATCGAAACGGATGCAGCTTCACAGTACGCCCGCGCCCGACATTTCGGGCTGATTTGTATGTTAACGTGGTTAAACCGCCTCGTCAACACTTGTTTATTACTTAGATGTTTGTATGACCCAACAAAGACATCTTTACAACAAAAGAAATAGAAGGCGACCAACGGATCCCTCAAACACCTGATATCGATTCGCCTCGCCCTACTTCTTCAGTTCGAGGTTGTCGCGATTGCGATCTTGCTTTGCGGGCAGCACTTTTTGGTACTTCCTGCTTCGAAAGGAAGAGCTTCTCGAGGGCTTTCTCACCCACCAGAAGAGAGGCGCCGATGGCCCAATCAAGCTCACGGAGTTCGGAAACCTGAATACTGAGATTCTGGGCGGTGAGTGGCAAGACTCCGTCAGAAACGGTTTTTCGAACAATTGGTAGCAGCATCTGTCCTGCATCCACCGCGAGACCGCCGCCAATGACGATCAGTTCAGGATCGAGAAGATGCACCAAGACAATGATCGCCTTGCCCAGCCATCCTCCGAGTTCGTGGAGGACCGCACCGAGTAGCGGTCCCCGGCCGCCGCCGTCCGTACGATAAGATCCACAGAGATGCGGTCGACATTGCCATCGCAAAGTTCCCACAATTGAGGGCTGAGCCCCTCCGAAACGGCTGCCCGAGCAGAATTAATGAGCGCGGTCGCGGAAACGAACGTGTTCAAGCATCCTCGATTTCCGCACCCGCACAACGGCCCGTCATCTTTGATACTGAAGTGGCCGAACTCGCCCGAAAATCCCCGGCTGCCGGTGTAGAGGTTGCGATTTATGAAAACCGCGGAACCGACAGACGCGCCCGAGCATCAGGTACACCCAGTTGTCTGCCTGTCGCGCCAGCCCTAACCGCCGTTCGGCCAAGGCCATCGTACGTGGTGTGTCCTCGATCTCTGGAGCGATTCCGAAATGGTCCGTAAAGATCTGGCGCACCGGCACATTCACCCACTGGGGCACTTTGGGCCAATACAAGGTAGTTCCCGTGCTGCGGTCGAGGATACCGGAGATACCAACGCCGATTCCCAGCAACTCCTCGCGTTTCACTCTGGCTTTTCGAAGAGCCTGCTCTACCAAATCGATGAGATGCGGCATTGCGACGCTAGGCCCCGGCGCTCACCCGGCTCGGCATCTTCAGGAAAGCCAGCTCATTCCCGCAAATATCCGTAATTACGACACGGCATTGACCCGCCCCACATGCAGGCCGGCAATTTTTCCGAGTCCGGGAGCAATCGACAAAAGTGTCGGACGGCGTCCGCCGCTCGAATCGCCCGACCCAACTTCGGTGATAAATCCCCTTTTCAAGAGCGAGTCACATAATTCGGAGGTACCAGAAACGCGCTGTATCCGGTGGTCGCTTCCAAGGTCGGAACGCGAGATTCGGACGTTCTCGTAGAGCAGTTTCAGCAGCGTTAGCGCATGAAGAGTGGCGTTGCGGATTTTGGGCATCGACTATCGATCATTATCCGCTTTCAGCGATTACGGCCATAGTAGCTAATCGGCTGGGACTTCGCGGCAACGTAAACCAGGCTCAATATAGCTTACGCAGAACGGACTCGTCTCGCCACGGTTTAAAGGTCTTACGCGCCTCGACGGCCGACTCTGCCAGGCAGCTGCAATTTTTGGCCAGGGTTTCGAACACGCGGTTTGCCGCTAGGCGGTGGCCGAGGTTATTGGCATGGACGCCGTCCGGATCGATTGTCCAGGGCGCCATTCCTTCGGCATCGAAAACATCGGCGTAAAGAACATCCGCCTGCCGGGCTAGGTCTTCTTCGGCGGCATTGTAGGCTTTGAAGGCTGCCACCGATCGGAGCTTGAAGGGCTCGTACCGGTCAAAGTCCGTCATGAAATAGGCGTTCACTATGACGACGACAGCTCCTGTTTTGGCCTTGATATCCAAAACGACGTGACGAAGGTCTTCAATGAATTGCCCGCTCTCTCCGAAAGCTACAGCAGTACGTAAGGGCGCTTTGCGCCAGTCACGTTTGGTAGAAGTTTTGGCCTGCTCCTGGGCTGCCGCCAACCTAACGGGGCGGACGCCAAGCCCTGCAACAATCTCCGGCGGTTCGGATCGAATTCTTTTCTCGGCACAATCAGAAAATGATCCGGCCCTCGAAGATTATGCTTCGCGGACCGGTCGCATCGTGATTCAAACCTCGCGCGTACGTGGTCGAAGTGATCCGCCCGGCCGTGGGGGCGCTGAGGTTATTAATCGGACGATTGTATGCGGGGTGATTAAACAAATTCACCATGTTCGCCCCAATTTGGATTCGCGCGCCCTCGCGAATCGCCGTAAGCGGAAATTCCTTAAACGGACTGAAGTTCACCTGCCATGCGCCGGGACCAACAAGCGAGTTCACGCCAACGTTGCCCATCTGACCAGAGGCGGGTACGGCAAAGCAAGCAGGGTTATACCAAGAGGCGTGGATGTCTCGGGCTCCGGCATAGGGATCGCAGCCGGAAACAAGGTCTGGGCGCCGGGTGTTGGTATTTCCGATATTGCCGACGTCAACTCCGTTCAATACTGGATTGAAGTACAGTCCGGACCGCCACGAGAAAGCTCCGCTCACGCTCCAGTTCCCAACGATTGCGTTCACAAATTTATTGTCGTAGCTCAAAAAGCGCTTATTCCGGCCGAAAGGCAATTCACTTACCCAACTCACGATGAAGTCATGGGTTGGCCATCCGCTATCCGGACCATAGTCACGCCGCAAGTCAAATGAATTTTCCGGGATCGCAATGGTTTGGTCGTCGGTATAAGCCGCGCTTGTCAGACCGCCCGACCAGCTTCTCGTGTACTGGGCGGTGATAAACACACCCGAGACCAGCGGGTGAGTGACACTGAAGTCCAGGCCTTCGTACCAGCTATTGCCGCCATTTGAAACATAACCGATCGTCTGGAGGGTCGGGTAAGGACGCCTGCTCTGGGTGAATGGAATGTTGCTGGGAGGGACGGCATTGAGATTTTGCTGATAGAGCAGTTGCGAATTCTTTACGCCCCTGTACGACGCTCTGACTCCCCAATTCTTGAAGATCTGCCGTTCGAACGTGAGGTTCCAGTTTTGCGAATACGCCGGGCGGTAATTGAGGTTGAAGCCGGTTACAGAAGCAACGGAGGCGATTTGGGAGTTCGTCGGATAAGGATTCGGCAGCGAGTACAGCGCGCCTGTCGAATTCGCGGCCTTTTCATTGACAAACGTCTCGGTGATCGCGAATGGCCCTCCGGTTTGCAGCGAACCAAAACGCACCGCAGAATTGTAGATACCCCAACCACCCCTCAGCACCGCGTCGTTTGCTATGCGATAGGCAAATCCGAATCTCGGCTGCCAGCTATTTGAGCCATTCAGCAGTTTGGAAGGAAAGCCCAGATCTTTCGCAAGCTTGACGGGAAACGTAGCTGACGGCCAAGCCGGGTTAACGTTATCGGCCGCATGCTGATCGGGCACGATAATCGAAAGCGTATTGGGATCGAGGTTGTAGTACAAGCCGTTCTTGTCGTAAGGCACGGTGTAGCGATCCCATCGCAATCCGACATTCAGGGCAAGGCGATTGTTCATTCTGAAATCGTCCTGAACGAACGCGCCGTGCTCCCACATCCGCCGCGCAATCACAGGTCGAGTGCGATATCGCACGAAGGAATCGGGCAAGCCTAGCAGGAAATCGTGAGAATGCCTCGCCGGTGAACATCCCGTTGAAATTGAAATTGCCGAAGTAAGCTCCCGAAGCAGGTCCGTCCTGCAGCAACTTGATGGCGCTGTAACCGAATTTCATCGTGTGACGGCCTTTGCTAACAGTCACGTTCTCATATAGGGAGTAACGGGTGTCGTAGTTTGCGCTCTGGTTGTCATTGGGAATGGAATTCCAACCAGTGATGTTGACCTGCGGCAGGCCGGACAGATCGGGCGGCTGCAGGCCCTGAATTCCCCACCGTTGTACATAGTCCGTGCCGTTGATCACTGTACCCTGACTTATGTCACCCGGATCGATTTGCAAGTGTTTTAGGATGAACCTGGTCGCGCCAAGACGCAATTGATTAATCACGTTTGGCGTAAAGACGTGTGTGTAGGCCAAAGTGACACCGTAGTTGAAGACATTGTCCTGCCCTGCCGTCGGCAGAGCCTGAGGCCGGTTTGCGATTGGAAACAGATTGGCAAGATTGCTCAGAACTTTATGCCGATAATAGGACCCGGAAAATGTATCGTTGACTCCCTGGCTATGATCCAACTTGATCGTATAGTCCGTATCCTGACGATACCGGCCGGCTAATGTGGAGCGGTTATTGACGAAACTGTCAGGACTGCCGATGTAGGTTAGCTGAGAGTAGAGATCCTTAACGATTCCTTGCGGCAAAGCGCCAATTCGACCGGCTGGAATGATATTACCGGGAAAGGGATTTCCTGTGGTGGGATCGATGATGGTCTTGGGATATTTGGAGAAGTCTCCGCCCTGCATCGCCTTGGTCGGAACAGAGCCGGGCTGCGCGAGCTGGACCAGGTTAAAGGAGTTCGGACGTCCCCAGTTGAAGTAGAAGAACGTTTTATCTTTTATGATTGGCCCGCCGATATCCGCGAATTGGCGGAAGGAGGTCGTGCACGGCCCGTGCTCGGCTTGGCTGAAGGGAGACTTCGTCGCATTGAAGCAAGGGTTGACGAAGGCTCGAATGTAGCTTCCGTGAAACTGGTTAGTGCCGCTCCTGAGGGTAGCGTTCAACGTCACGGGCCTTGCGAACTCCGCCGGGGCATTCGTCGTGATGGTGCTGATGTCCTGGATGCCGACGAAATTTACCGACGAACTGATGAAGTAATACTGCAGACCTTCGATGTTGGCCTGCATCATTTCCGGCCGCTGCCCCATATATCCGTAGGTCTTGTCGCCGGATGCCGAGCCGGGCATCCAGACCATCATTTCGCCGAGGATTGCTCCACGAGACATTGTGACGATCGGCTTGTTCAGCGCGGTGGGTGGGAGGCTGGTGGAAGGAGTGCCGGACTCCGTCTGGATCACGGCCGCGGTGTCGTGCACCTCGGCGACTTCCGTCACTTGGCCGATGTCGAGAGTGACATCGACGGGTTTAACCAATCCGGGAGTGAGCAGGATGCCGGTCTGGATGAATCGCTTGAAGCCTTTTGCCTCCACCTCGAGGGCATAGCTTCCCACGAGGATGCCATCAATCCGGTAGCTACCGGTATTGTCCGTCACGGCAGTTCGCTTGGCGCTGGTGGCCTCGTTATTCACGGTCACCGTCGCGCCCGGAATTCCGGCGCCACTGGAATCGGATACGACACCCTTAAAGTCACTCAACATCGTTTGAGCGAGCAGAGGGCGCCGGGAAATCGGCGCGATCAGAAAAATCAGTACCGCCGCTGTATTACGGAATCTTGCGAGTGGAAAGTCCTTCACCGTTGGCCGCTCCGCAAAGTTATCGATGGGCAATGATATTGCGGTGGGGCAACGTCTGTCAAGAACTTTATTATCAAGTTAAGTTTATGACGCAGGTGGTCGATTCATATGGGTATACTTTTGTTTGTTTTTTATCCAACAATCCTCGTAAGCGGCTTCGGACAAACGCTTAATCGCGAACTTGCTGCAGCGCAGCGATCAGGCTTTTCTCGATCAGATCGCAGAGTTCATCGATGTCCGAGGGTGCTGCCGTCAACGCGGGACAGACCGCAAACCACGACGGATCGGCGCGCAGGATTAACCCGTTGTCGAGCGCAGTGCGCCGCAAGGCGGTACCGAGTTCTGGGAAGGGTCGCATTGTTTTGGTGTCCTGTACCAACTCGACACCGCGCAGCATTCCCATCCCACGAACCTCCCGGACCACTCCATACTTTTTGAGCGTCTCGAGCTTCGAAGCCAGATAAGAGCCGAGGACTCTCGCCTTTTCATCCAACCTATTTTCGAGAATTTCGTCGATTACAGCGCTTCCCACCACACAGGCCAAGGGATGCCCGGCATAGGTGTGGCCGTGCGAAAAACTGAGAAGCTTCTGGGAAGGCCCGCAAAAGGAATCGCCCAAGTCCTGCCGGGCGATCATGGCCCCGAGCGGCAGAACACCGCTCGACAAGCCCTTGCCGCCGCAAATTATGTCGGGTGTCACGTCGAAAGACTGGGCGGCGAACATGGCTCCGGTTTTGCCGTACCCGGTGATCACTTCATCAAAAATCAGGAGGATGTCGTATTTGTCGCAAGTTTCCCGGAGGATCCGGAAGTATTCGGGAGTCGGTGTAATAATGCCCCCGGTGTTGCCGACCGGTTCCAACAGAATTCCAGCTACGGTATCGGGGTCTTCGTGCAGGATGGAATCTTCGAAGAGCTTTGCGCAGAATCGGTTGCACTCTTCCCAATCAGAGAACTGGTCGCGATAGTAGGTTGGCGGCGCGACTTTCAGAAACCCGGTCAGGTGCGGTTCGAAGGAGCTCTTGCGGGATCCGGTTCCGCTGGCAGCCATTGCTCCGAAAGTCGCCCCGTGATACGCCATATAGCGGCTTATGAATTTATGTTTGCCGGGACGGCCCGTCTGTCGAAAATATTGTCGGGCGAACTTAAGCGCCGATTCAATCGATTCCGACCCCCCGCTGTAAGGCTTCACGAAGGTGAGATTCCCGGGCGCAACGCCGCCGAGCTTTTCGATAAAATCCAGCGTGACGTCGGACACTGAATGCAGCGGAGGCGCGAATGTCATCACGTCAAGCTGTTTGCGGACGGCTTCCAACAGACGTGGATGCCCATGCCCCAAGGTGGCCGCGAAAATACCACCAATCCCGTCGAAATAGCGCTTCCCCTCAATGTCCCAGTAGTAGAGCCCCTCTGCTCGATGCATGACGATCGGATTGGCGAGGAAATCAGAGGTCTGCTGATAATCGATGAATGTGCGGGGCAACAGATCGTGATATCGCCTTCGTTCGGATCCGGTGAGCGCTCCATCTAACTTTTTCGCAGTTACAGGCATAAGTCTCCGGTATGGGGCGGAACTATCATAGTGCAAGTTAAGAATAAAATAAAGTAACTTACAAAAGCCAAAAACCACTCCAAGTTTGTCGAAGCGTCGAGACGTGTAGAATATCCATTCGGAGGCTGGCTCATTCCACTTCAAGGAAAACAGGCGCTCGTTACCGGGGGAGCACAGGGACTTGGACTGGCTATCGCCCGTGGCTTGGCCCGCAGTGGAGCGCACGTCACGCTCGGCGATATTGACGCGGACCGGCTGGGAAGCGCCGCCGCTACACTGCGCGCCGAGGGGCTCAACGCCGATGCCGCCGTTCTGGACGTCTCGGACAGCGCATCGGTCCAGAGCTTCTTTTCCAGATTCCAATGCCTGGACATTCTCGTGAACAATGCCGGCGTTCAGCAGCGCGTCTGCGCGCTCGCCGATCTTTCTGACGAGGAATGGCATCGGGTGCAGCAGGTGAACTTGTCGGGTGTGTTTTATTGCAGCCGGGCCGCAGCGCAACGGATGAGACAGCAGGAGAGCGGCGTCATTATCAATGTGGCGTCGGTGAACGGGCTCTCCAACACCGCGCTCGTGAGTTCCTACAACGCCTCGAAAGCGGCCGTGATCAGCGTCACCAAGACGCTCGCCATCGAATTGGCCGCTTATAACGTGCGCGTGAATGCGATATGCCCTGGTCCCGTTCTGACTCAGATGAACGAGCAGGTAATGGCCGATCGTGCGCAAAGCCTGCACATCTCGCGAGACGAGATGATCGAAAGAGTTCGCAAATCGATTCCTCTCGGACGTTGGGGAGAACCGGAGGACATTGCAAATTTGGTCACGTTTCTGGTCTCGCCCGCTGCGGCCTGGATTACGGGCGAAGTGATCCGGGTGAGTGGTGGACTGGAGGGTGTGTCGGCCACACCACCCCGTAAGCCGCAGTCCGAAGCTCAAGCCTGAAGCAGTCGCAGACAGTCCCGAACCTGACTGAGTCGAAAACGTAGCGCTTCCGAATCGCGATCATTCGGTGGCTGCAGACTCTGTGGCAACGTTCGATCGAGATAGCCGACCAAATTGCTCAAAAGCTTTTCGGCGAGTGCATCAAGACCCAGGTTGTCCAACAATGCGAGCGTGCAGAAAACCGCCCTTCCGGCGCCAAGAGGCACAACCTGAATGGTCGGCCCCATGTTCTCCACCGAATTGATCGAAGGCTGCACGATCTGATCGGTTACAACGTTTCCGTATTCCCAATCCATAAGACCCGGTCCGGGACATCCTTCAAAAACCGGATGACGCGTCACCGGACTTCCTGCGGCAGCCTCACCAGAGCCTCCGGCGTAAGGCCCTACCAACCGTCCCCATCCCCCGCGACCGCCACCCAGGTCAATGCGAAATCCGAGAATGGACGCAACCGTCAGAGGCGAGAACTGAAGGTGAAAGTGGATGCGGCGGAACGATTCGGGCACTGATCCATCGGACGGCACCCCGAGAAACAGCAGCGTCGACCCGCGGCGGGCATGTTCCACGATCTGCAGGAATTCCTCAAAATCCTTGGGCTGCTTCCAAAGCCCGCTGAACGCTGGAATGACGATTACATCCGCGCGATTGGTCTCCGCATCGAACTTGCGCGTTAAGATGCGGGACTTCTCGTAACGCCACCGATGTTGCGGATCGAAGAGCGTAAATCCGCGCGAAGGCCACCGGAACGCCCCAGGATCATACAAATCGAGATTACGCGTTTTCTTTGCGATTACTGTCGTTCCGTCCAGCACTTCTGCTCGCACTGCAACTCGTCCTGGCGCGCCTCTGAGCGCGAATCGCTTCCGCAGCGCGATACTCACGGCTGGTCCCGGTTCAAACGATTGCTCGGTGGAAGCAATCATGGCGCCAGCGGAATCTGTGACGCGCAAGCGAATACGTCTGGAGCCCGTGATCCGCTCTTCATTAATCAACGTGACAGCGATCTCGGCTTCGTCCCCGGAAGTAACGTTGAAGGGAGCGCATTGCACAATCAGCGCGAGCGGTTGATTGAGCTCTTGCATCACCGCGAAGGATAGTTTGCGCTTGTTGCGCCAGAAGTCAACTAATCCATCGACTTCATTGCTGTTGGAATCGAACAATTGAACGATGTTGTAGCCGCGGAGTTTCGGATTGACGCGCATCGCTTCGACATGCAGACGAACCGCATTGGCCTGCACGGATTGCGCAGCCTCTCGAAATGCGGCCAAGGTGGGGAAAAAATCGCGCATGCCCGATTTCGCATAAGCGTCCTCAACATCCTGCTTCTGCCTGACGAAACCCTGATAGTCCTCCACGAACGAGTTCGGATGATCTCCATATTTTTCAAGAACTGCATCGACGTCTTCGAGCCCGCCGTAGCCGAATTCCGTCACGAAGTACAACTGGTCTTCAACGCCGCGCGCTTTCAAATAAGTCAGCATTCCTTCGGACAGCGGAGCGCCTGGATAATAGTGTTCCGTCAGGTAAGAGACGCCTTGGCCGCTGCCTGGCGGATAATAATGCGAGTTACCACCCGCGGATTCGGTAATCAGGCGAGTAGGATCGAGCTTTCTCGTTATCCGGCACATCCGCTCAACGACTTTCATGCCGGCAGCCTGCTCGTTGATCATGTTCCAAATCACGACACTCGGATGATTCCGGTCGCGACGGACCATGTCGCTGACTTCGCGTTCCGCGAGCGACGACATTCCGGAGTTGTCCGCCATCTTGCTGACCGCGGGCTCGCACTGAAACAGAATGCCCAGCTCGTCAGCCGCATCTAGAATCGCGGTCACCGTTGGCCGGCCCTGACCTCGGATGAAATTGAAGCCGCCCTCTTTCGCAATCTGAACAATCTGTCGCGCCGCATCCTGGCTGCGTGGGAAGGCAAGGGTAATCGGTTCCGTTGATTGATAATGTGCGCCTTTGACGAAAATTTCTTTGCCGTTTAAATAGAAAGCGCCGTTGCGCCCCACGGTGAATTCGCGGAGACCGAACCTCGCCGCACAATCATCCGACACCTGACTCCCGAGTTGTACGGTTGCTTCAGCGACATACAAAAACGGGTCGGCTACAGACCACGGGCGCGCCTGCGATAACGCGACCGGCACAGAGACCTGCGTGGATCCGGGTTCCAATTGCACTTCCCGACGGCCTCCGCCAGAGCTCCCACCTCCTTTCCATGGCCGCACGTCCAATGTGACATTCCCGTGGGCTGCTCGTTGCGTTCGGTTCACAATAGTTAAGCGCGCCTCTACGGAGCTATTGGCCAAATCGGGAACCAGAAACAGATCCTGGACGTACACAGGCTCGGTCGCAATCAAATTAACCGGCTGCCAGATTCCGCCGTGGTCGAATCCCTCTCGCCAATCCTGGAAACCCGCCGGAATTTCGGCAAACGAGAGTCCGTCTACGGTTCCTACTCTTGTCTTCTCCCAACCCGGCAGCCCGCAGTAAGCCGCCCGGAAATCGCGGCCCACGTCAGAGACTCGAACGGCCAACCGATTCGTCCCGGCTCTGGCCGTCCGGCTCACATCCAATTCAAACGGCGTGAACCCTCCGTCATGACTGCCAGCCTCCTGGCCGTTCAACCATACACGCGCCCGGTAATCGACAGCCTCAAAGCGGAGGCGGAGAACTTTGCCAATGAGGTCTTTCGGAATTTGGAGATCTCTGTAGTACCAGCCGACGCCACCCTGCAACTCGAGATATTGCTGCCATACGGACGGCACGACTACATCGAAACGCCGAGATTCCGAAGCTGGAGGCTGCTTCGCAAACCAGGCGTTCCTGGCACCAACATCTTTATCATCCATTTGAAGCTGCCAGCGACCCGTGAGGTCGAGCACCATGCGCGTCCCCTGTTTCTCAAACGCTCTCGAAGAGGGGTTCGGCTCCTTTGTACGCGAATTCTGGGCAGTTCCCTCAACGCCGGCCAACAGAGTAAGTCCGACAGCTCGAAACAAGTCTCTACGTTCCATGCGGCTGCTGCCTCCAAAGGAATGCAGACCGAGAACGGGCTGCGTTAAAGACAATGGTTGCGTCGCAATCTATCCTCATTGGCAGCTGGGGGTTCACGGCGTGCTCGATGCCGGAGGCGCCTGCACCTGGATTACTATTGCCTCGCTTTGCGAATCGTTGCTTACCTGAGGTTTTGCTTCGCCCTGGATGAACACCGTCTCGCGTTCCGCGACATGGTACTTTGCCCCGGCGGACGCAACCGTCACGCTGCCTTTCCATACGAAGAGGAATTCTTCGCCGCCGCTCACCGAGTCCGCGGTGAAGCGCTCACCAGGCTTGAGCTTTCTATGCGCCGCGGCGACACATTTCGATCCCATTCCGGGATAAGTGAAGAAGCCGTTCTTATCGGCGAAATCCAGGAGTTTGACCGCGCCCGGAGTAATCACGCCATTCGGTGGCGCGGCGCCAGGCTGAGAAGAATCGCGCGCGCCCGTGTAAAGCGCTAGGTCCGGTGGGCACTGAAAACTTATGAGGATGGCGGTTCCGGTCCCGGTCGTAATCGTTCCGTGAATCTGCTTGGAAGGAACAAATGCAGCTTGGCCGGCTGGCAGCGGCTTCCTGGAGTCGCCTTGACGCACATCGACCTGCCCTTGCAGCACCAAGAACGTATCGTCCGAGTAATCGTGAACGTGTTGCGGAAACTCGTGACCCGGCTCGGAGACAGCCCAATTTAAAGTAATCCGCTTGGCTCCCATATCGGGATGCAGGATGCGCCGTGAGTCGACCTTTCCCATCTTGAAAGGGACTGCGTCCGAAAGTTTCAAAATACGAATTGCCGCGGGCTGGGCCCATAAGAGAGCAATCAACAAGGAAGTGACCACCGGACTCGACTCCTTTTTCAGGCCACTATACTAGTCGGACGGCTTTAACGATGTCAAGGTGATTCTCTAAGAAGTGCCGCCATTCCGGGCGGACAAATGCCAACAAACGCACTCAACTTCTAAGTTAAAGCAGTCCGGCCGCAGGACATCCATGAAGATGAAATAAAACTATTTGACTCACACCGATTCGATACTCTACGATGAGTCGGTAAATCGCCAGCCCGGGAGTCGATGCTCGATGACGAACAGACGCGTGTTCCTTATGTCCAGCGGAGG
The DNA here is from genome assembly GCA_963833675.1 of Bryobacteraceae bacterium. Taxonomy (GTDB): domain Bacteria; phylum Acidobacteriota; class Terriglobia; order Bryobacterales; family Bryobacteraceae; genus DASQDN01. The sequence continues at coordinate 133,911 of CAWHYW010000044.1, forward strand.
GATGGCGCTCGCGCAAACTCCTTCCAGGCAAGTTTCTGTAGCTTTGATCGGCAGCGGCGGTGAAGGACGCTCGCTACTCCAACGATTCCGCCACGAGTCAGACGTGCGCATCGCGGGTGTTTGTGATGTGTATGAGCCCAATCTGGAAGCTGGGCTCTCGGTGGCCGGTCCTGGAGCGAAGGCGTGGCGCGATTACAAGCAGACTCTAGATGATAAGTCAGTGGACGTTGTCGTAATCGCGACACCGGAGCACTGGCATCATCGAATGCTGCTCGACGCCCTCGCAGCGGGCAAGGACGTCTACATCGAAAAGCCGCTCTGCCACTCGATTGCGGAAGGGCTCGCGATGATTGACGCCGCAAAGCGATCGCGGAGCGTGGTGCAGGTCGGTATGCAACGCCGCAGCAGCAACATGTTCCTGGAGGGCCGCGAACTCAAACGAGGCGGCAAGCTAGGTAATGTGCGAATGGTGCGTACCTTTTGGCTGAATAATGACCTTCAGCCAAACACGCGTCAGTTTGAGGGACCCGTCGATTGGGAACAGTGGCAGGGACCGGCTGCCCGAGTTCCGAAGGATCCCCGCCGATTCTTCGACTGGCGCAATTACTCCGCATACTCAAGTGGCGTCGTGATGGACCAAGGAGCGCACATTTTCGATTCCATTCACATGATCATGGACGCTGGGCCTCCGGTGGCTGTCAATGCCTCCGCCTGCCGCGGACACAAGCCCGGAGTCGACATGCCTGAATCCTGGATCGTGACGGCTGAATACGCCGAAGATTTCATGGCTGTGTTCACGATCAACTACTCGGCAATGCGCTATCCCATGCCCGAAGATCAGTTGAATTGCTATGACGGCGACATGGCGCGTATGGATCTCGGCCGTGATTTTCTACGGGTCTATGAAAAGACATCGACAAGCAAGCCCCTGGTAGACAAAACCGGGATGGATACGGGCCAAGCGGTGACCGAACATGTTCACAACTTCCTTGAATGCGTCCGCACGCGCGCAACACCTCGCGCGACAGTCGAGATCGGGTTTCAGGCTGCACTTGTGCTACTTTTGGCGAACCTCGCCGTCAAGCAAGGAAAACGCATGCGTTGGAATGCAAATGAGCGCCGGATTGAGGTTTAAGGGGTACTTACAGCTATAGTTTTCAATACAAGAAAATGAAAGATCCCTTATGCGGGGTCTGACACTCGATATTTCCTCAAAGAGATAACCAAGTTCTTGACAAACGTCTCTCCGGCCCTTATCATCTCTAAACAATCAGACGAATACAGCCAATACTATAGTGCTCACCCGATAACCCTCTGAAGGAGCCGGCATGTTTCCCAGAATTGTTGAGAGGCCGCGTTCTTGCGATACTCTACACCGTCGTTCTCGTCGTTGCTCCTGCTAGCGCGGAGGTGCAGAGTGGAGCCATTCTCGGCAGCGTCTACGATCAGTCGGGCGCTGTCATTCCTAATGCATCTGTACTCGTCATCAATAAGGCGACGGGACAGCAGTTCACGACCTCTAGCGACGGCGGCGGCCTCTACAATCTCGCATCCCTTCCGTACGGCCAGTATTCGGTCGCAGCCTCCAGGCAGGGATTCCAGACCGCAAAGAAGGAACTAATTGATCTCCACGCAGACACGAAGGTCAAGGTCGATTTCACTTTGGCGCCGGGCTCCATCGAACAAACCGTCGAGGTCACCGGAGAGGCGGTCCTACTGCAAACTGAGGAAGGCGAGCTGAAGAATACGATCTACAGGAATCAAGTCGCAAATTTGCCGCTGAACAGCCGCAGTCCGACGGATCTGGTTCTCCTCGCTCCATCAGCGCAAGTGTCAGGACAGGCGTCGAGCGGCAGTTCCTTGGGTTTCAACTTCAATGGTCTGAACTCGAATTCCATTGTCACCAATGTGGACGGCACAGATAACGGCATCGGCACGCAGGACGGGATGATGTACGGCTCGCTGAATTTCAAACTGGTGCTCACAAGCCTTGATTCGATTCAGGAATTCGACATTGCCACAGGTAACTACTCGGCGGATGTGCGCGGGGCTGGTGGCTATCTGAATGTAATTACCAAAACCGGCACAAACGATTTGCATTTCAGCGTCTTCGATTTTTTTCGAAACGGCGCCCTCGATGCTCGCAACTTTTTCGCGACCAGACCGAGCACACTCAAGCAAAATACCTTCGGTGGAACAGCCACCGGCCCGATCTTTCGCCAGAAAACGTTCTTCATGGCCAGCTACGAAGGCCAGCGTATCCGGCTTCCCTTCCCTGGTGTAGCGAATGTCCCGACGCAGTCATTTCGAGCAAAGACAGATCCCCGGCTGAAGCCGTTCCTCGATCTGACGCCGCTTCCGACCGAAGCCATTCCCGGCAACGCCGATGTGGGAGTCTATCGCGCGAGTGTCCAGCAGTCTGATAAATATCGCCGATCGCGCCGGAGTGGATCAGTTCCACGGCTTTCAGCAGCGGCCGAACCTGGTGTTAGGCGTTCCGACGACGCGCGACGGCGTTTCGCCCGCCGACGCTTTTGTCAACCCAGCCGCCTTCATGATTCCAACTTTTACCGATCCCATCACCAAACTTACCTTGGGTAACTTGGGAAATAGCGTGATTCGGACACGTGCTTCGCTCTTCCTGGACTGGTCCGTCGCAAAGACATTTCGAACTACGGAGAGACTCCACACTGAATTTCGAGCGGAGTTTTTCAATATCTTGAATCATCCTGTCTTTGCTACGCCCATTAACAATCTGGCTTCCGGTTCTTTATTCGGCAAGAGCCAGAGCGCCCGGGATGCGCGACAGATTCAGTTGATGCTCAGGTTCAACTATTAATTGGCAGGCCATCAGTTCAGGGAAAGCTCCGGCACACCGCCCCCGGCTGGAATGTTATAGGTCAGGTACTTGTCTTCTCGCCGCTAGAAGTTCTGTTGTTTGTCGCCTGAAAGCCTGTGTGTCACCAGGAAAACTAATCGACCTTCAGCCGCCGCTGTCACTTCACGTAATACATACTGACAAAAAGGCGCTCAATGAGAAGAAGATCGTATTTCCTCAGGATCCTAGGTGTCGTGTTTCTTTCGGGCGTATTGGCGTGCGCTCAAGAAGCTCTCACAGTGGAGCCGGCGGATGCCGGGTGGCTTGGCTGGCTCACTCGACCGTACCAGGCTCGCAACATAGCTCCTACTCGGCTTGCCAACTCTCCACGCCTCAATGCGCTCATCCGCGGCGGTACGCTTTACCTGACCGCGCAGGACGTTGTCGCCCTCGCGATTGAGAACAACATCGACATAGAAGTCCAACGGTACACTCCTCTGCTGGCGCAGGAAGTGCTCCGCCGGGCCGAAGCAGGCGGCTTTCTTCGCAGTGTCGGACTTCCCGTGCAACCTGGACCACAGAGTGTCAGCCTCCAAGGTGTCTCCGTCAACACAGGTGGCGGTGTGGCCGGTTCAAGTGCGGCCGGCATCAGTTCTGGGGGTGGTATCGTAACCCAGCTCGGACCCACTATTCCGTCGCTCGATCCAACTCTCAGCGGCTTCGTGAATTTCCAGCACGCCACTACGCCGCAAAGCAACACGGTCCTTACCGGAACTACGGCGTTGGTCCAGACCTCGCGAAGTTATCAAGCGCAATATGCCCAAAACTGGTCATTTGGTCTCAGCGGGCAGCTCACTTACTCGAGCAATCGTATTAAGGTCAATTCGCAATTCTTTAATCTCAATCCGTTCACCAACGGAAGTGTTGACCTCCAGATGACACAAAATCTTCTGCAGGGATTTGGCCGCGCAGTGAATGAGCGAAACATACGCGTTCAACGCAACAACGTCAAAGTCAGCGAGCTTCAGTTTCGCGCGCAAGTCCAAAACACCGTCTCTTCGACGCTGAACCTGTATTGGGATTTGGTTGCCTTTACGGAAGATGTTCGATCGCGCCGTCAGGCTGTCACCACGGCCGAACAACTCCTGGTGGACAATCGCAAACGTGTGGAGCTGGGGTTCCTCGCGGAAATTGAAATCACACGCGCGGAGGCGCAGGTGTATGCCACGCGCCAGGATCTAACCATCGCGCAAACAAACCTGCTGCAGCAAGAGACGATTCTGAAGAATGCGATCGCCCGCAATGGTGTAGCCGACGCCGGACTCGCGACGGTAAGAATCGTTCCCTTGGATAGCGTCGCAGTTCCCGCGGAAGTTCCGATTCGGCCCATCGATGACCTGGTCAGTGAGGCGGCTAAGAATCGCATCGATATACAGCAAGCCCGCATCAACATCGAAAGCAACCAGCTCAACCTCGTCGGCATCAGGAATTCGCTCAAACCGGGTCTGCAGGCATTCGTCCAATTCACCAACAACGGCCTGACGGGTGAACTTGCCCCTCTCGGAGCCCTTATCCCGGGCGTTGACTATCTCGCGGGCGGCTACGGGAATCTGCTTGCGCAGATCTTTCGGCGCAATTATCCAAACTACTCGGCCGGATTCTCGCTGAACATCCCGCTTCGCAACCGGGCGGCGCAGGCCGATTATGCGATCAGCGCCCTCGAGCTGCGTCAGAACGAGCTGAACATCCGCCGCAGCCTCAATCAGGTTCGTGTCGATGTGCAGAATGCGGTCATCGGCCTTGACCAGGCAAAGGCGCGTTACGAAGCCGCCGCGCGTGCACGAGTCCTGTCCGAGCAGACCTTGTCTGCCGATCAACGAAAACTGGAACTTGGAGCGTCCACGCCTTTCCAGGTGATCCAGGACCAGCGAGATGTTGCCGCTGCTCTGAGTTCCGAAATCCAGGCGATCGCTAACTTCACTCACGCCCGCATCGCGTATGACGATGCTCTCGGCAAGACCCTCGAAGTAAATAACGTCGTGGTGAGTGATGCGCTAAAAGGTCGTGTCGCTACCATCTCGAGCCTACCTGCCGAACTGCCGAAAGGAGCAAACCAGTGAACTGTCTGAAGTGCACGCTCTCCATAGCCTTAAGCATCAGCTTGGCATTCGGTCAACAGCCGCAGCGACAGACGCCGGCAATCCCTGGACAGGCGCCTCAGCCAACCACGCGGTCGGGTGTCGAGGCCCCGCCTCCGGCGATTGCAAAACCGTCCGGCACTATGACGACGGGCTCCGATAATAGGCAGGCCCCCGCCATCCCCGGGCCGCGCATGTCATATAGGCCTCCGGAGGTAAATCCGGCGATACGGCCGGCTCCGGCGAAACACAACGCTGTCCTGCGGCCGTACTACCCTGTGGACACACCTGCCGTTAGGCTGGCGAACAGCACGCGGCTGCAGGACCTCGTTCGAGCAGGCACGTTATACCTTACTGCTCAGGATGCCATCGCGCTCGCGCTCGAAAACAACATCGATCTCGAACTCGCCCGCTATAGCCCCATCAGCGCGATCTGGCGTGTTATTCGAGCCCAAGCTGGCGGCCCACTTCCGGGAGTTCCTTCCGCTGCGGCACAGGCGGGAGCAGTTGCCCTCGGTCAGGGTGTCACTGGAAGCCAGGCGGCTGCCGGCGTGAGAAACCCGGGCAGCGGCAACGGCGGAGTGAATGCGGGCAACGCAACTATCAGTCAGATTGGCCCGGTCACTCAGAATCTCGATCCCATCATTCAGGAATCGAGCACATTCAGTCACACCAGCAATCCGCAGGCAAACGCTACTCAGTCGATCACAACGAATCTGGTCAGCGATACCCGGGCGCATATCGCCAACTTCCAACAAGGTCTGATCTCCGGCGGCCTTGCAAACGTGCGCTATAACCAGAACTGGCTCAGCGAAAACTCGCCGACCAACATCCTCAACCCATCCACGGCCTCGAATCTCCAGGTCAGCTTGCAGCACAATCTGCTCCGCGGCTTCGGTGTTGCTGTAAATGCCCGCAACATCACGATAGCGAAGATCAACGCTGAAACATCGGAAATTACTTTTCGCGCGCAAGTGATCAACGTCGTCACCAACGTGTTGAATGCGTATTTCGCACTCGCCGGATCGTACGAAGATGTCCGAGCTAAACGCAGCGCGGTAGAGGTCTCCACGACGTTTCTCGAAAATGTGCGCAGACAAATCGAACTTGGTTCGGTAGCCCCGCCTGACGCGATCGCCGCTGAATCCCTAATGGTGAACAACCGGCGCCTGCTGGTCGATTCGGAAGCCGGGCTACGGCAACGGGAACTCCGTCTGAAGGCGCTTATCAGTCGGACCGGCTCCGCTGACCCACTACTCGCGGCCACTCGCATTGTTCCCGTAGACTCGATCAATATAACTGCAAAGGATGATTTGCCGCCTGTCGATGAAATGGTGAGGCAGGCAGTCAGCGCCCGCACGGATCTCTTAATCCAGGCTGCAAACCAGCAGACGAACGAGGTCAGCGGTCTCGGCACACGGAACGGACTTCTTCCGAATCTGATCGGCTTCGCCGCGGCGCAGAACTCCGGCCTCGCTGGATCCGCGGTTATCCAGAACCGTCTCGGGCAGGAGCCGACTGGACCAGATCCTTACTTTGTAGGCGGGGCAGGCACAGCCATCGCGCAGGTCTTTCGACGAAACTTTCCCACAGATCGTGTGGGTGCGTTCTTTTCCGCTACGATCAAAAACCGCCAGGCGCAAGCAGACTATGCCCTTGATCAGCTCGGGCTACGTCAGACAGACCTGAACATTCGTAAAGCGCAAAACCAGGTGCAAGTGGATGTGATCAATTCTGTGGTTGCGATTCAGCAGGCGCGGGCGCGTTATGAAGCGGCCGTTGCAAATCGCAAGCTCCAGCAGCAGCTTCTCGAGAACGAGCAGAAGGGCTTTCTTCTGGGGGTTTCAGTCCCATATGACGTCATCCGGCAGCAGCGGGATCTCGTTGCGGCGCAATCGACGGAAGTGAGCTCGCTCATCTCCTGGTCGGAGTCTCGTATCACGCTTGATCAAACTCTGGGACGGTCGCTTGAAGCAAATGGTGTGTCCATCGCAGAAGCGCGAGCAGCAAAGGTGGCCAGGATTTCAACACCGGCTGCACCACCTTCTCCTGTTCCTTGAGGTTTACTGTCTTGTGCTATCGGCGCTAGTGCACCAGAGCCCGCATATCCTGCCGAAGTTGTGCCAGTGCCACGTTGGCCGCAGCGTTACGGTTGTGTTGGCGTACCGATATCGCGAGGCCCCCGCCTGAATTGTGACCGCGTTGGTTCCTCGGCCGTCGAACTTGCGGACCACAGGCGCCCTATCGTTGTCTTTAAGAGCGTGCCCGTTGCCGGCATCGGTTCACCGCTCCGGAGGAACGTCGGGGGCCTGCCGATAGAGCATTTGGGCGGTAATCGCCGGATTGCCGTTGCGCGATGCGGCCATCGTCGCGTGATCCGTAATGCGGATGTAAGGTATACCGTCCGGCAATCGACCTGCAGCAGAGCTCCATTCGCTCCTGGACAGTACTCGGATGGTCGGTACAAGGAGGTGGTGATGTGCACAGCCCGGGTCCGGCATTTGCGCCACCGCCCATTGCCTGGTTGTACCGGGCATTAAATCCTATCTCATCCCGTCCGCCCATCGTGAGCGCCAAGAGACCTTCTCCACCCCAAGAATAAAAATTTTGATTTGGGCAAAGATGTGTAAATTGCTTGCCAACTTCGACAATACGATTGACTTCGGCTTGTGACAATCAGGCCCCTCCCAAGAAAATAAGCATATCGGGCTTTTGTTGATTCCGAAACATGAAGTGCCATTCTCGCGCATTATTTCCACGGAATGCAACGCCCTCATCGATTTCTCTAGGGCATTTGCTAGACACATCGAGAAGAGCGTAGAGATGGAACTGCAACAGCAACTCCTTGATAGAAACCGCGAAGGCAGAGTGCGCGAGGAGCCAGACCCAAGCCCAAATGGGCGGAACGGTGTCTTCGCTTTTGCGAATCTGTTCGGAATCGTGACGCCGATTCTTACACGGATGGCTAAACAATCACTGGGCAGATATGAGGCGCCTATGCTGGCGGATTTTTACTCGTTCTCGGGACCGCCGCGTATCTGTTGCTAGTGCGCGAGAAGTACGTACCGAAGCGCCTTACGCCAGCGCTGATAGCAGCCGGTTGATGTCCTCCATATTGTTATAGAGCGCGGGCGAAATGCGGACACGATTTTCACCCGCCGTTGTCACTTGGACATCCGCTTTTTTCAGCTTGGCTTGAACCGCCTTAAGGTCCTTAGCCTGCACCACGACCATCGAACTGGCGGCATCCATAGGGGTAATCAGCTTGTAGCCCATCGACGGCAACTCCTTTTTTAGCCGGTCGCACATGGGCTTTGTGTAAGCGTAGATGTTATCGACTCCTAACGCCAGCGTGCGTTTCAGCGCCTCGTATTGGCCCGCGTACGCGACAAAGCTGACATTCCCCGGCTCATACCTGTTGGCGCCGCGCGGAGCTTCATAAGGAAAATCGTCAGCCGATGTATTACGCGCAGCTACCCACGGCGAGTAGTTGAAATGAACGTAACCGGGGTAGCTGAGGTCTTTCACCACCGAGCCTTGTAGTTCCTCCTTCACATAAAGAAACCCGGAGCCTCGAGCCCCTTGAAGCCACTTGTAGTTCGAGCAGGCCGCGAAATCGAGGCCCAACGCCTTCATATCCACCGGCACGCTACCGACCGCCTGGATGATATCAGCATACACATAAGCCCCGTGCGCATGCGCCAGCTGGCTGATCGCGTTCGCGTTCTCGACCCAGCCATTGACATTCGATACCAGCGTGATGGAGATCAGCTTGGTCTTCTTATCGACTACCTTCTCCATATCTCGCATGTCGATGTGCCAGTCACGATGCTTGACGATCCGCACGTCCATACCCGCTTTGCGGCGACCCACATAGTCATGCACCGACCCGGCATAGTGAAGATCGTTTGTCACCAGGTTTCCACCAGACTCCTGAATCCGGAGACCGTTGACAACATCGGCTTCTCCCGCCTTCGTGCAAATGACGAAGCCGATCTCCGACGGCTTAGCGTTGATCAATTTCGCAAACAGAACCTTTGACTGGCGCACCGATTCGTTCGCGTACTCGCCTCGTCCTTCGCCCGGGCCGTACATCTGAAAGTCCATGTAGCGGCGCATCCCCTCAGCCGTGTACTTTGGCAAAGGCATATTGGCTGCGGCGTCGAGGTACACCTGCTGGGTCGCGCGCGGGAACTCTTTCCGAATCGATTCGAAGTCAGAAAGCTTGGGAGCGGCGGCCAAAGCGGAAGCCATAGCCGCGGAGCCGAGAAACTGGCGTCGGTTGGTAATCATGGGGAGGTCTCCGGTCTCATTCTAGTTTTGGGCAGGTGACAAAGCCATCAAAAGCTGTACTTCAATCCGAACTGTATCACCCGCTCGGTCTGGCGGAACCCGAAATCGCTGGCCGAAGTGACTTTGCCGGCGTTCGGATTTAGGATCCGTCCAGTTGCGTCGCGAACCAGCGGCTGGAGGACTGGGTCATCGAATTGCGGGTGATTGAATGCGTTGAACAACTCGGCGCGAAACTGCACCGTGTGCCGTTCCGTGAAATGGAAGTTCTTTGCAAGATTGACGTCCCAATTGTTCGCGCCGCTGCCCTGAATGATGCCCTTCCCAGCGTTTCCGAACCGTCCCGGAGTGGCATTCTGAATCGCTTCGGTATCGAACCAACGGTCGATGGTACGGTCGCCTCGGCTCAGATTCGGATTCCGTAACACATCGGGCCGCGAACCGGTGTTCTGCACGTTGAAATTTCCAGGCGTCAGGTACGCCCCGGAGTATGCCGTCCAGATCGGCGCGATCTGCCATCCACCCAAAACGAGCCTGGCGAGCATGGGGCCGGTCTTAAAGATCGGGGGCTCATACACAGCACTGACGTTCATCTGATGCGGCCGATCGAAAATCGCGGGGCCTTTGTTGTCTTTGAGATTGCGAATGGTGTTGGGGCCGGAGGCGCCAGCGCTTAGTGAGACACCAACCGTGCTGGCATCCACATCGGTGAGCGTTTTCGAGAAAGTGTAGTTCACCAGGAACGTGAACCCTTTCGACAGGCGCTTTTCCAAACGCGTGGAAAGTGCATGGTGATTTCCAGCCGCCCGCGACTCGAGAATGCTCACTGCGGCGAGGTTGGGATACGGAAAGATCTGAACAAAGCCAGGCGGCTGCGGAGGGTTTGGGAAAATCTCGTTGTAGTTGAGATTGGTTTGCAGTCGCGTGCTCTTCGAACCGCGATAGGCAACTTCCCACAAGATATCCGTGCTGATCTGCTTTTGGATGCTGAGATTCCACTGCTGTACGTAGGCATCCCGCAGATTTCGATCGACACCCGCCCGAGTGAGATTTGTCGCGCGGTCGGCGCCCCGGAGCGGATCCCCGGCCGTGAACTCCGGAAGCGGGCTTGTCGTACTTGCGGGCCTATAAGTGCGCGTGACAAGAAATGCAAACGGGTCCTGGAATCCGCGAGAACGAAAATCGTTCCCGATCGGCGGGCTATAGAACATTCCGTAGGCTCCTCGCACAACGACGGCTTGTTTACCAAGTGTCCGCCATGCGAATCCGAAGCGCGGCCCGAAGTTGTTCAAGTCCGCATCGATCAGGCTGCGTGGAGTTCCGTTTTGTCCGGGAAGTACCTGCTGACCGGTAGACAGATCGAAGCTGGCAATCCGGTCGAACAAGTCATAGGGTTTGCCGAAGTATTCCCAACGCAGGCCAATATTCAACGTCAGAGTGGATGTCGCACGCCAGTCCTCCTGAAAGTAGAGCCCTGCATTGCTGTAGCGCAGGCGCTGTTCGTATGGCGTCGGCTGAACACTGTAAGTGGCCGGGAAGCCGAGGAGAGCGTCGGCGATGGCCGACTCGCGTGTCGGAGTACCGACGGGCGGAGGGCTGGTATATACACCGGTAAACGCATAGTTGCCGTTGGGCGCACCCCACTGCGTCGAGTTGAGCTGCTTTCTTTGGTAGGTTCCGCCGAGTTTCATGGTGTGGCGACCACTCGTGATGGAAAGATTGTCCACGTACTGGACCGACTGAGTGATCCACTGAAAAAACGCATTGTTGGTCGAAAATCCCGCCTGTGGATATCCCGATATCGTGACCGCCGGCGCACCATACGTTAGCGGCTGTGTGGGGACACCTCGAATGCCCAGTTCCTCGATCCAGTTGCGTTGAAAGGAATCGGCAGAGTTGCGGATGCGGTTCATGCGAACCAAGCCAATATTGGCTTCGTTAATGATCGAAGAGGTGAACAGGTGCGTATCGCCAAGAGTAAGTTGCGTGTGCGAATCGGATTGCACTGCATCGTATTTGAATGCCTGCGTGAGTGCCTGTCCGGGCCCGACGTCGTCCGGCTTGTTGAGGGTAGTCCGCCAGAACAAGGTGTTCTTCGAGGTGAGTGTATGGTCTATGCGAAACGACGGCACGGTAAAGTCGAACTTGCGCAGCGGGGCATTTACATAATTTCTTGAGGGGTCCGCATTGTTCGGCATGGGGTATAAGTTCACCAGGCCCAAGCCGACCGGATCGATACGGTTTGGTGGGATCCGGTTATTTGGAAATGGGACTTTCGATACCGGATCGACGACCGGCGTGCTCGAAGCGCTGAAGTCGCCTGCGCGTTCGGCCGGGGTTGGCACCAACGCAGTACTGGTCGCGCCATTACGTTGGCGCTGCCACTCCCAACTGAACATAAAAAACGTCTTGTCTTTCCCGTTGTAGAGCTTCGGAATGAAGACCGGGCCGGTTACAACAAAGCCAAACTGATTCCGCTTGTTCGGCGCAGATTTACCCGTCACGTCGAAAAAATTTCGCGCGTCGAGCGTGTCGTTTCGGAGAAATTCGAACAACGATCCGTGCAGTTGGTTTGTGCCGCGACGGGTCACGACGTTTACGAATGCGCCGGAATTTCCGCCAAACTCCGCCGAGGCGCCCGATGTCAAGACGCGGAACTCGCCTACCGAATCGAGCGACGGAATCGCATACGGATAATTGTTCAATTCCATTCCGCTGATCTCAATGCCATCAACGAGCACCGTGGTGGTGTTATCGCGCTGCCCGCCTGCGGAAAATGCTGGACCATAGCTCGCCTGCCGCTGTGTTGCGCTGCCCCGGCCCGCCGTGACGATTCCCGATGATAAAAAGGCGAGTTGCATGAAGTTTCGTCCATTGATGGGCAGTTCGCGCACACGCCGTTCATCGATAACCTGCGAGAGGCTTGCTTCCCGCTCCTGGATCTGGCCGGCGGTCGCTTCGACCGTAACCGAATCGGTGACCTGGCCAAGTTCCAACTTGATGTCCTGTTGCAGCGTCTGTGCCACGGTGAGTTGCAAACCTCGTATCTCTTCTTTCTTGAAGCCCGACATCTCTACCTGGATCGTGTAAACGCCCCGCGGCAAGGCGTGAAACTCATACAGGCCCGCGGAATTGGATGCTTGCTCCCGCGTCCGGTTAGTTGCCTGTTCGATGAGGATAACCTTTGCGCCGGCGATGCTCGCTCCCGTTGAATCGATAACGGACCCAGTGATTTCACCTGTTGCGGTCTGGGCATATACGCTCCAAACCGAAAAAAGAACAACCAGCGTCAACCTGAATAATCTTTGGAAGGCCATACGTGTTCCCTCGTGTTGACTGGTCCGGACGGGACGTGAGTGAGCGGCAATTAGCCCCGCCCGAGTAGGTAACTATACACCAGAAATGGTTGGATTATAGCTTCGCAACGGCTTCGCGATGAGCCCAAATCTTCTCGAAGGCCTCCGCGTATTGATCGATTACCTCCGTTGCTTCGGCGGTGAACAACGGCAAACGCACCGTGTTTCGATTCACCTCCGCACAACCGGGCAATTCGTCGGGCACTTGCGGCGCGTGATGCCACCACTGCGGCTCCCTATAGAGGGAAAACTTGTGCTGCTCGGGATATGCGGCCCCGTTCGCCCGGACGCCCTCTGCCTTCAAAGCTGTCAGTAAGGCTGACTTTGAAAAACCGGCTTTCTTTTCGTCGAGAAACAGAATGTTCGCGGACCAATGCACTCGCTTCATGTCCGGGCGACTGCTCTGCATCGATAGACCGGGAAGGGCGGTCAACCTGTTGTTTAAACGGCGAACTTGGGATCCGATTAGGGTATTCCGCTCATCGAGTTTGGGCATTTGCATTCTGGCGAGTGCGGCGGCGAGCGGATGAATCCGAAATTTCGGCCCGAACCCGGTCTGATCGTACTTGCTGTATTTGCTGTCTGCCGGAAACCGTCCTGGCAGATCGTAGTTGCCGAACGTGGTGGCACGCTCGAACTGTTCGCGATTCTGATACACGCCCATGCCGCCTTCGATGGCGGGTAGTACCTTGCTCATCTGGTAGCTGAAGATGCCCATCGCGCCCCAGGTCCCCATGTGCTTCTCTTGCAGAGTGGCTCCCTGTGCCTGTGCGGCATCTTCCAGCACGATAAGCCCGGTCTCCGCCGCCCAGGCGTTGATCTGGTCCATATCGCACGGCAATCCCCACGCGTGCATCGGGACGATAGCTTTGGTCCGGGGAGTCAGCTTACGTTTGGCGTCGTTGAGATCGACACACGCTGTTCGCGGATTAATGTCGATGAAGATGGGAACATATCCGAAGAACCGCATGGGGGCGATGGTTGCGGATGCAGTATAAGAAGGTGTCATGATTTCGCTTCCTTCCGGTAAATCAAGAGCGAAAAACATCGACATCAACGCGCTGGTGCCATTAATATGCGCCTTTACGAACGGGACGCTGAGATAGGCCTTGGTTTCAGTTTCGAGCAGCGGAATTTCTTCGTAGAACTTGTTGCTCTCCAGAAGATCGCTGAGGCGCTGCTTCTCCTCAGACCCGTAGCGCGGCCACTTCGTCAGCCTCGACTGCGCATCGGCGGAGACAGTGACCGCTTTCGGTCCCGAGTTGATCGCAAGGCTCTCTATTTTGTGCGCGGCCCTCCCCGTACCGGCAATGCCCACGATGCCGGCTGCTGCAACGCCTTGAACCAAGGATCGCCTATCCATTCGTAACTCCTCTCAGACATTCTGGCACTGAATTGAATGACTCGGATTCCGCGTGGAGCCGGCTCACACATCTTGAGAAGTACAATGGCACAATCGACCGACACGGTGGACTCTGACTCATGACCCGGCGTGATCTGTTACAGGAGTTCGGTATCGCAATCGCGGCCTCAGGCGCGCTTAGCGGAGCGCCCGCAAAAGCTGGTGAAACACTCGGTGGCACGCAACCCCTGACTCTGGACGGTGATTTGGCCGAAAAGCTCATGGACGGAGCACATGAGTTCGTAGCTCGTCAGATCGCCCAATCCGTGGCAGGCCGGGCGAAATACTGGAAGCGCGATTTCTCATCGGCCGAAGCCTACAGGAAATCAGTCGAGCCAAACCGGCAGCGATTCCTGAAAATGATCGGCGCCGTAGACGATCGTTTGCCCGTGCAAATCGAATATTATGGCGACGATGGCAATCCGGCACTGGTGGCCGAAACAGATTCGTATACCATCCAGCAGGTCCGGTGGCCCGTGCTCGACGGAGTCTGGGGTATAGGGCTGCTGCTTCGCCCGAAGCGTCCCGCGTCTGCTTTCGTAATCGCGCTCGGCGATGCCGATCAGACGCCGGAACAGATGTGTGGGTTGGCGCCAGGCGTCGCAAGGGAGAATCAGTTCGCGCGCAGACTCATCGCCAGTGGCTGTGAAGTCCTGCTTCCGGTGTTGATCGATCGCACCGCACGATGGTCGGGACATCCGGAAATCAAAATAACGGACCAGCCCCATCGCGAATGGATTTACCGGCAGGCCTATCAGATGGGGCGGCACATAATCGGCTACGAAGTCCAGAAGGTACTCGCGGGAGTAGACTGGTTCACGCACGCGCACACTGGTCAGGCAAAGAAGATCGGTGTTGCGGGATACTGCGAAGGCGGGCTGATTGCCTTCTACGCAGCCGCGTCCGATCCACGCATAGACGCTGCGTTCGTGAGCGGTTACTTTGAGTCGCGCCAGCATATCTGGTCCGAGCCGATCTATCGCAATCTCTTCGGTATTCTTCGGGAATTCGGGGATGCCGAAATCGCAACCTTGATCGCTCCATCGCCGCTGATCATTGAATACTCTCGCATTCCTAATATCACGACTCCCAAAGGCGACCTGAAGACTCCGAGCTTCGAAAACGTCAAAACTGAATATGATCGCATCGCTGAGCTGTCAAAAGATGGCTTTCAAATCACTAAACTCATCAGAGGTCCCGACGGGGTGCCGGCGGGGCCGGGATCTTCAGAAGCTCTCGCGGCCTTTGCCGGGGCGCTTGGGATGCAGTCACTGAAACATGATACCGGCCTTCTTCCAAAGGACCGACGTGAATCTTTCGATTCCGGAGCACGCCAGAAGTGCCAGGTAAGAGAACTCGAAAACCACGTCCAGAAGCTGATTCGCTCTTCAGAGCGCGTCCGAGAGCAGTTCTATCTATACAAGGTAGCTCCGGAGCTAGCCGATGAAGCTTGGTCGATGCGATTGCGGCACAGCACGCACGATCCGGAGAAGTTCATCGAGGCCTCGAAGTGGTACCGGCGTTATTTCCACGAAGAAGTGCTGGGCAAATTCGGTGAGCCGCTGCTGGCTCCGAATCCCAGAACCCGAAAGATCTACGACCGAGAGAAGTGGACCGGCTACGACGTCGTGCTGGACGTGTTTCCGGAGCTGTTCGCCTGGGGCGTCCTGCTTCTGCCAAAGGACCTGAAGCCGGGGGAGCGCCGCCCGGTTGTCGTCTGTCAGCATGGAAGGCGCGGCGTACCTCAGGACGTGATTGAAGGGGACGTGGAGGCCTACCGCGATTTCGCCGCGCGGCTGTGCGAACAGGGGTTCATCACGTTCGCCCCTCACAACCTATACCGCGGCGAGGATCGCTACCGCTGGCTCTGCCGAAAGGCCAACGGCGTGAAGGCAACACTGTTCTCCTTTATCCTCGCCCAGCACGAACAAATTCTTCGCTGGCTGGCGACTCTGCCGATGGTCGATGCCGGCCGAATCGCGTTTTACGGTCTCAGCTACGGTGGCGAAACTGCTGTCCGCGTGCCGACAATCCTCGAAGGATACTCCCTCTCAATCTGCTCGGGGGATTTCAATACATGGAACGAGAAAGTAGCGGCGACGGACCAGCGCTTCAGCTTCATGTACACCATCGAATGGGAGATGCCCTACTTCAACATGGGCAACACGTTCGATTACGCCGAGATGGCCTATTTGATGCTACCTCGGCCCTTCATGGTGGAGCGCGGCCACAACGACCGGGTCGGAAGAGATCCGTGGGTCGCATATCAGTATGCGAAAGTGCGCTGGCTCTACGCACAATACGATCTGGCCGAGAAGACCGAGATCGAGTTTTTCAACGGCGGCCACACCATCAACGGCCAGGGAACGTTCCGTTTCCTACACAAACAACTGAACTGGCCGGGTAAGGCCTGAGGGGGATTGACCATATGCGAAACAGCAATAATCGCCGGACCCGGCGCCGTTTTCTTCAGTCCGCCGCAGCAGGTTCGCTAGCTGCTGGCGCAAGACCCTCAGCCTCCGCAGATGACTCGCGCTCAACCAGCGTCTATGCCGAACTCGGGGTTCGAACCGTAATCAACGGCCGCGGAGTCGCAACCTTTTACTCGGGAACGCTCATGCCGCCTGAAGTTCATCAGGCAATGGCGCGAGCTTCGGAGCACTTCGTCGAGATCGTCGAACTGCAAAAGGCCGTGGGAGCACGTCTCGCGCGTTTCGCCGGAACCGAAGCCGCGATGGTTTGCAGTGGCTCGGCAGCCTGCATCTCACAGGCAACCGCCGGATGCATCGCCGGAACAGATCCGGACAAAATCGCCCGGCTGCCGGACACCACCGGAATGCGCAACGAGGTCATCATTACTCAGCGCAGCATCTGGGATCGGAGCATCGCGCTGGCCGGAGCCAAACTCGTTCTGGTCCAAAATCTGCGTGAACTCGAGAACGCGATTACTCCCAATACGGTCATGATCGAGATGGAATACTGCGACGAGCGCAATGTCAGGATTGCGGACGCGATTTCCGTAGCGAAACGGTACAAGGTTCCTTTTCTGCTGGACGCGGCCGTCGTGTGTCCTCCGTTTGAGCGCCTGAAAACAATAGCCGCGCTCGGGCCGGACATGTTCAACGTCAGTGGCGGGAAGGGGCTGTTTGGTCCACAGTGCACTGGCGTTCTCTTTGGCAGTCGACGCCTTATCGAAGCCGCGCTGCGAAATGGATCGCCCTACGAGGGAGCGATCTGCCGGCCGATGAAGGTGGGGAAAGAAGAGATCATCGGGATTCTCGCTGCCTATGAATGGTCTTCTAAGCGCGATTACAAGAAAGATTGCAAGGTCTGGGAGGCTCGCATGCAGCCTATCGTGGACGAGCTCGCGGGTATCTCGGGCCTCCACACGGAGATCTACTACCGCACAGTCGGGAACGAAGTGCCGTACCTCGCGCTGAACTGGGACGAGCGGACTTTCGGGCTAACCGCCCAGCAACTCGTGGACAAGCTGCGTTCCGGCGATCCACAGATCGAAGTGATAGGCGGCACTTATCGCGAGGTCGTCCAGAAAGCCGAGTCCGTTCCGTTCAAAGAGACACCTCATCCGCGCGAGCCTGAGCGGATGATCGCTATTGCCTCCAATACCTTGAAGCCAGGCGAGGAAGCGATCATCGCGAGACGTCTGGCATCGATTCTTGGGCCGGCCTCCCAGAAATCGGTAGCCTGACTACGCATTTAATTGGCATGTCCTTCAAACAGCATCAGTGATTAAAATGCCGGATAGCAACTTCAATTCGATCTGAGAACTTGCACAGAACGGGGTGTTCCGGGGCTTTTCAAGAGAGTTTGAACCGCTTAACGTCTATCTTGGAGTCGTCGTATACTCCCAAACCGAGGTTTCCGGCGATCTCGATGTGCTCAACTTGACAGTTCAGGAAGTGGCTCGCCTTATCAGGTTTCGAAAGCGCTATGGAAGGCATGCCTTCTTGTTTTCGTTTGGCATCGATGGCCATTAGTCCCGTCTTGTCCAGTGCTACAGGGTCGGTCGCAAAGTACATCTGTTTGTGTTCCCAGACATACTGTGGTCGCGCCCCAGGACCACCATGAAACGAGGCCTTAACACCATCACAAATGTGGAGCACAGCCTTCTCCCGAATCACCGGCAGACTCACCACGGACGGGATGAATACGCCGCAAGCATTGAGAGTTGGTGTCAGGTGACTTCGATTGACATTATTAACCATGCCGTGCGACATGTTCTTCAGGGCAATCGTAACTCCGGCGGACTGGTGATGCTTCAGGACAGGAAGATTGATTAGCTTACTAATCTGACGTGTGACAACCTTGCAGACGTATGAACGCCGGTAATGTGGGTCGTTCAGATTCTCACCCGGCTTGATCAGTGCCATTTCCATGAAGTGGTCCGGATCGTAGCCATCCATGTCAAGTTGGACCTCGTTGTATGCCTCCGTAGGGAATTCCATCCGCACACCCGGCGGAATCCATTTATCAATGCCAGCCGTGTAAGTCTCCTTGCGGTACCGATTGAAGACAATCACATCACGAGCTGACACTCCGGCGCTGTTGAGGCCATCGAGGATCTCACGAAGGACTCTGGCATCTGAGGAAAGCGTTGGACCGCCGACGGGGCTGACCTTAATGCCAACAACATCGCCCTTCTCAAACAGAGTTCGCCAGGCATCGGGCCATCCGGGGCGCCGGTCAGCGCGGTCATGCCCTTCTCCATCATGCTGCGTATGGGCCCGTCCTGATATACACCGGACACGATGCAGCCCGGATGCTCAACTGCCACAACTCGACCCGGAAATGGACCTGGCATCCCGACCTTTGCCGTGGCCGCTTTACTATACACCTGACCGAGCTTGATCGAGCCGGCCAGTGCTGCGCACCGCAGAAAATCTCGACGACGACGATTCATGCAGGATATTTTACCCTTTTATCGGAATTCTGACAGACCTGCTCATCTGAGTCGATGCGCTAACGATAGTCAGCCACACTAGCGGCATCAGTTCCAGGCGGCAGCGTCGCAGGGCGGATTTCAGGACGCTGCGTCCGGGCGGCGGTATCGAAGACGCCATGCGCTCACCAGCGTCAGTCCGGAGGCGGTTGAATGACGTTGTGGCCGGCCAGCCAGTGGACGGAACAACTCCGGATTCGATTCGAGTTTGGTGCGGAGTACCGGCATCACGCCTTCGTTGTTTGGAGGTCAATGCGAGCGGTGGCGGACTCTTCTCATTCCATCCGAGCCGCGTACTGCTGAAGCTCGTGGAGCGAGAGCGAGTTCGCCAACCTGAGCGCCTGCTGCTTGCCGCCGAGCAGACCTGCACTTCCTTCGCCTTCTCAAACGCCTTCCCTGAGCCGGTCGTGTCGCGACGCCTATGTGCTGCGACACATCGTGCCGCCGCTCTCACCGGAGCAGCGGTCACAGTTGGACGCCGCCACAATCCGTTCCTTCGACTTGCTTGCCGGCCGTGTGCGCATGGCCATGTGCTGTATGCCGACCTGCGTAGCGCCGTAACCCATCTGCCGACGGCGTTCGTTCCACCGGTCGTGCTCAAGAACGTGGAGGGACCACCGCTTCCAGTAGCTGTTCGCGAGTGTGGGAGTAAGGGTATGGCGCCCCGCAGCCCGACTCCCGCTTCACGCGCGATGTCATCGAGACTGGTGTTCGCCCCGTAGCGCGAGAATGCCCCCTCGCGACTTCCAGAATACGTTCGCGATTCCGTTGCGCGTCGCTCCGCGGGGCTTTCGCCCATATTTGGGGGATTCTAATTGAAATCGACCTCTCATTCTCATTCGGAATCGGTCACCTTCGCGGATGGTATCGGCGACTTCGGAGCGGCGACGGGTTTTCCGATCGTGACTGCGAGTATTCGGAATGGGAAGAGAGTCGAAGCGACAAGTTGAGGGATAGAATCAACTGACGCAAGTTCTCCAGACGAATGTGCCACTCACAGACGCTACATTACATTCCGGTTGGGCCATCGCGATCGCTGTCAAAGGTTTCCTGTGACTCAGAATCGTTTCTCACGTAAACACGCAATAGATATCACTATTGCCTTTGCCATTCTGCTGTGTGTCGTCCTGCTCATTGCGCCTCTATTCCGCATTGAGTATTTCGATAACTGGGGCTCGATCGACAGCACGTTCATCGCAGATGCCCGATTTCTGATGGAGCACTGGCCACATCCCTTGTGGCAACCGCTCTGGTATTGCGGGACGCGCTTCGATTACATTTACCCGCCGGCGATCCGCTACGGATCGGCAATCGCAGCAATGGCTATGGACGTCTCCGCGGCCCGAGCTTACCACCTGTACACTGGTGCGATCTACTGTCTGGGCGTTGCGGGGGTCTATGCTTTCGTTCGACTGGTGGGGAACTCGAGGGTGTGGTCGGCAATCGCAGCGGCGGCTGTCGCAGTTCTCTCGCCCTCATTCCTTTTTCTAACCATATTCCGGCACGATTCTCCGCTGCATATACCGCAGCGGCTAAACGTTCTCATTAAATATGGAGAAGGTCCGCATATCAGTTCTCTCTCGCTTCTCCCCATCGCCCTGTTGTTCGCGTGGCGCGCTCTAAGCCGATCAGCGCCGACATCTACGGTTTTCGCCGCCGTCTTTTGTGCGTTGGTAGTAGCACACAATTTCTATGGAGCAACAGCGCTTGCAATTTTCTTTTCTCTAGTGGTCTGGTCCCTCTGGGTTACGCAACGCGATTCACATCTTTTCATCCGAGCGATCACAATCGCCTTACTCGCTTATGGACTGAGCGCGTTCTGGCTTACTCCCTCCTATCTCGGAATCACCGCGAGTAACTTGAAGTTAGTTGCTGAGCCGGGGAATGTTTGGTCGCGAGCGATCGCGATTGCCGTCGCCCTCTCGTTTGCCGCGGCGAGTTGGTGGTTGGTCCGAAAGCACAGAGTCCGCGCATATACAATCTTTATCTCCGGCGCTGCTTTATGTTTCAGTTGCATCGTAATAGGGCACTATTACTTAGGATTTCGTGTTGTCGGCGAACCCCACCGTTTTGTGCCGGAATTGGACCTCGTTTTGATACTCGGCGGTGTGGAAGGTTTGCGATGGCTCTCGAACCACGGGAAGCCCTGGACGCGCGTGTTGGCGGCTGTCATCGTGATCGGCGCCTTCGCAACAGCCGGCCAATACGTAAACCATCCATGGTCTGTCTTCATCCCTGACATGAATTTCCGCAGCCGCATCGAATACCGGCTCAGTGACTGGCTTTCGAAAAACATGCCCGGCGCGCGCATATTCGTGACCGGGTCCCTGCGGTTCTGGTATAACGTTTGGCACGACGGGGCTCAGGTCGGGGGCGGTTCCGACCAGGGCATCACGAACCAGATATTGGCTCTTGCTCAGACGCAGGTAACATCGGATGACAAGACTTGGCGGAGATATGCCGTGGCTAAAAGCAATGGGCGCGGATGCCATCTTCGTTCCGGGGCCAGAGTCGGAAGTGATCTATCACGAATACAAGGCGCCTGCCAAGTTCGACCGCGCGCTGCCGATCATTTATAACGACGGCAAAGGAGATGTCATCTATAAGGTCCCGCGCAGATATTCGAGTCATGCCCGAATCGTTAGGACCACCGAGTTCGAAAACTTGGCTCCTATTCCGTATTCGCATTATTTGATCGAACAATTGAATGAATATGTGAAGAACGTCGAAGAGGGCCCGGACGGTGAAGTCGACATGAGGCGGGAAGCCCCCGAGACGATCGTATTGCGGGCTTCATTGATCGAGGGAGAGAGCCTCGTAGTGCAGGAAAGCTACGACCCCGCCTGGCGTGCTTACTGCCAGGGACGCCCCGTTCCGATTCGAAAGGACGCGGCGGGATTCATGCAGGTTCTCGTGCCGCCCGGTGTCCAGGAAGTTCGCCTCGTATTCGAGACGCCTCTGGAGAATGTAGTTGGGCAAATCCTGACTGGCATATCGGCGTCGATAGCGTTCGTCATGATCGTGCGCACGATTGCGCGACCCAGCCCGGCGCGTGTTAAGGCCTCATGAAAATAATGCTTTACCTAAATCGGACTGCAGTCGTTCTCATGGCCGTGGGTGTATGCTTTGCGTTCCAGTCAGATAAGGGTGCGGAGATTCCACGTTGGGAGCAACAAGCCCGAAACATCACAATCATTCGCGATGACTGGGGAATCGCGCACGTATACGGAAAGACAGACGCCGACGCCGTTTTCGGGGCTATATATGCCCAGGCCGAGGATGACTTCAATCGGGTTGAGACCAACTACATTAACGCAATGGGACGCCTGGCTGAAGCGGAGGGCGAGACGAAAATCTATCAGGATCTTCGTATGAAGCTCTTCATCGACTCGAACGTGCTTAAGAGTGAATATGCATCCAGTCCGGAGTGGTTGAAGAAGCTGATGAACTCATTCGCCGACGGCCTGAATTATTTCCTAATGAAACACCCCGAGGTGAAACCCCGGGTCATCACGCGTTTTGAGCCCTGGATGGCTCTGAGCTTCACGGAAGGGAGCATCGGTGGCGATATCGAACGCATAAGCATCGAGCAACTCAAGGCGTTTTACGACAATAGCGCCACCAGTGCAGTTCTCAGACATGGAGCGCCTCCAGACAGAGAGGGCCAAAGGAGCGAACCAACCGGATCGAATGGTATCGCGATAGCTCCCTCAAACACTGCCGGAGACCACGCCTTATTGCTGATTAATCCTCACACGTCCTTCTTTTTCCGTTCCGAACTACAGATGGTGAGTGAGGAAGGCCTGCAGGCTTATGGCGCGGCGACGTGGGGACAGTTCTTCATCTATCAGGGCTTCAATGACCGTGCAGGTTGGATGCACGCCTCGAGCGGGGTGGATGCCGTCGATGAGTATCTCGAAACCGTTGTCAAAAGGGGAGACCGTCTCTTCTATAAATATGGAAGCGAGTATCGCCCGTTGACAACAACAGAGGTCGTCGTACCGTATCGGACTAGCCGCGGGCTCGCTGAAAAGAAGTTCACCGTATACCGCACACATCACGGACCGATCATCCGCGAGACAAATGATAAATGGGTAAGCGTAAAGCTCATGCAGAAGCCGGTAGCGGCGCTAACGCAGTCGTACTTACGAACCAAAGCGAAGAGCTATAAAGCGTATCTGCAGACAATGGATCTGAAGGCAAACTCGTCAAACAACACTGTCTTCGCCGATGCTGACGGCAATATTGCCTATTTTCACGGGAACTTCATCCCCCGGCGCGATCCTGCATTCGAATGGACAAGGCCGGTCGATGGTAGCAGTCCTTCCACCGAATGGCGCGGATTGCTTTCTGTAGAGGAGACGCCTCACTTGCTGAATCCTAAGAGTGGGTGGCTCTATAACACGAACAACTGGCCTTGGTCGTCCGCCGGAGACAGTAGCCCCAAAAGAGAAGACTTCCCTCCGTACGTGGAAAGCGGCAGTGAGAACGCGCGCGGGCTACACGCCATTAGGATCCTGGAGAAGGAGAATAAATTTACGCTCGACTCTCTTGTCACCGCGGCCTACGACAGCTACCTGCCTTGGTTCGAGAAGCCGATACCCGCGTTAGTCAAAGCCTGGGATGAGCTTCCAACCGACGACCCGACAAAAACACAACTTGCCGGGCAGATTCAGCTACTGCGTGCTTGGGATCTCCGATGGGCGGTATCGTCGGTCCCCACATCACTCGCGGTTTTCTGGGCCGAAGAACTCCGGCCGCGCGTGGAAGCCGATGCTAAAACGTCAGGCCTGTTAGTGGAGGAATATATCGGCAGTAGAGCACGGGCGAAACTACTCCTCCAATGTCTCTCTACTGCATCCGACAAACTCGAGGCAGACTTCGGTCGCTGGAAGACGCCTTGGGGTGAGATCAATCGATTTCAACGCCTGACCGGCTCTATCATCCAGCCCTTTGACGACTCTGCGCCGAGCACGCCTGTTGGTTTTACATCCGGTGTTTGGGGCTCGTTGGCCGCCTTCGGAGCACGCGCGTATCCGAAAACGAAGAAATGGTATGGAACAAGCGGCAATAGTTTTGTTGCGGTCGTCGAATTCGGCAACCGCGTTCGGGCGAGAGCGGTGACCGCTGGAGGTGAGAGCGGAAGTCCATCGTCTCCTCATTTCAACGATCAGGCGGAACGGTACAGCACGGGAAGGCTTCGAGAAGTTTACTTCTACCGCTCGCAACTGAAGGGACACACCCAGCGGGAATACCACCCCGGCAACTGAATAGGTCAGAAATCTGCCGCTCGCCTTGTAAGATGGCGATTTAACAGGATTGGCTTCGTTTCGTAGCAGAGAATGGAAGAATGATGCGGTCGGGATTTGCGGACTTACCTTTGCACGGCGGCCGTGTGCCGTCATGGCTCGCGGACCGCATGACTGCTTTAGGGACGGCGATTGTTGAGA
Organism: Bryobacteraceae bacterium; assembly: GCA_963833675.1. Lineage (GTDB taxonomy): Bacteria > Acidobacteriota > Terriglobia > Bryobacterales > Bryobacteraceae > DASQDN01. The sequence continues at coordinate 158,325 of CAWHYW010000044.1, forward strand.
GCATCCTGCTGCATTACGGACACTCGGAGTTTCTCTCTCGATTAAGCGATCCATTTTGGTTTCAAGCTTTGGGCAGTGTGATGGGCATGGATTGGCACTCGTCCGGTATCACAACATCGGTCATGGGAGCATTGAAACGCGGTCTCAACCCAAGGGCTTCGGAATTGGGCCTGCATGTTTGTGGAGGGCGAGGCAAACATTCTCGCAATACCCCCTGCGAATTGATTGCCGTTGCAGAGCGAAGAGGACTGGATGGCGACGATCTCGTTCGGACGCAGCCGGCTCACGGCGAAGATCGACAACAACTGCATTGCTGACGGATTCCAGGTCTACCTGCACTCGTTCATAGTGGCGTCCAACGGCGAGTGGGCGGTGGTGCAGCAGGGAATGAACGAAAGGTCGGGCATGGCGAGGAGATACCACTGGCATTCCGCGTCGGTGCGCGATTTCGTGTCCCAGCCCCACAGCGGAATCGTGGGTGAGCCGCAGGGTGTCATTCTCAACCTGGTTGATGAGAAGGCGGTCACAGCGCGAAAAGCCTTGTTGACCATTGCCGGAGAGCTCCCGGAGAAGACGCTTCAGGAAGTTCGGCATCTTCAGCTACCCCGGCATCACGACGTTCGGCGGGAGGATGTGGACCTGAAGAGACTTGGGTCCGTGTTGGCCGTTGCGTACGAGCGAGACCTCAAGAGTTTCGCGGACCTTCTACTTGTCGAGAACCTGGGACCGCGAACATTACAAACACTCGCGCTTGTCGCAGAAGTAATTCACGGAACTCCGAGTAGATTCCAGGATCCCGCCCGCTTTTCCTTCGCATTGGGCGGCAAGGACCGCCATCCTTTTCCTGTGCCACTAAAGATTTTTGATGAATCGATCGCCGTTCTACGTAAGTCCCTGGATATTGCTCCGGTGGACGGCGGGCAGAAGATCGAAGGCTTTCGCCGACTCGATCGTTTCGTTCGCACCGTCGAGGAGAGGCTACAACCCGAAGCCGACCTGGAAGCTGTCATCGATCACGAGAAGGAGATATCCGCATCGCTCGACGGGCGCAGCGTTTTTGATGATCGACGGCGTAAGAAAGGCCAATTAAGCCTCTTTTAGCTAGAACATATACTTGAGTCCGAGTTGAATCACTCGACTTCCACTACCGCCGAAGATCTTCCCGGCCCTCGGATCAGCGAGTCCGCCATCTCGGGTATTCGCAATCGTAGCGGAGGGATTGCCGAGATTGAAATGGTTGAACGCATCGAGCGCGTCACCACGCAGTTGCAGCCGATGGTTCTCGGTTATTGAAAACGTCTTCTGCACTCCGATATCCCAGTTCCAGAAGCCCGGTCCAAACACATTGTTGCGCTGAGCATTTCCGTATTGCCATTTGGCCGGAGGCGCAAAAGCGTCCGTGTTGAACCATGGCACACCGGCGATGACATCGTGCGAGTCAGCTTGGCCAGCATAGAGGTCGGCGCCCGCTACGGCATCGGCCCTGCCTCCCCACCAGCCCACAATGCTGCTAGGAACAGCGAAGTTAACGGAAAAGGGCGCGCCGGTTCTGTAGATTGTGATGCCTGATAAGGACCAGCCTCCCGCGACGGCATCAAGAAACGGATTTGAAATATCGAACTTTCGACCACGGCCAAAAGGCAATTCATATAGGTAATTGACAGATAAGGAATGGCGTGGAATCGAATCCGTGTTGCCGTAGTCGCGATTGTAATCGGAAGGATTCTCCGGTCCGCCCACGAGCGGGACGTTGTCTCGGCTGATAGTCCAGCTGTACTGAGCCTGCATCAGGAAGCCAGATGAAAATCGCTTGTTAAGCTCCAACTGCATCTGATTGAAGTTGACCTTGCCGCCTGAGTGCGTCTGATTGATCTGGCCCCACGGCTGGTACGGACGCTGCAATTGCAGCGGGACATTCGGCTGTTGTACGCCCGGCTTATTGATATCGCCGGCATACCACAAAGCGTGGTGAGTTTGCGCCCCTACATACGATGCTCGAACTGCCCAATCCGAGGCAAGCTGCTGCTCCAGCGTGAGACTCCACTGTTGCATCACAGTATTCACCAGATTGCGTTGGGTCATGTAAATCAGGGGATTCGATGCCGGTCCGCTCTGGACATTGGTCGGGAAGGGATTGTTGAACGTCAAGTCCGGTAGAAACGGCTGTGTCGGAGTGCCGGGAAGTCGCGAACTGAAGCTGGAACCCGATCGCCATGGAGGATTGAAAATGTTTTCGTGGTTGCCAATGAAGCCAGGAATGAAATTGTAGTAGACGCCCCAGCCACCGCGCATTACCGTCTTGTTGCCCGAGAATGGTCGATAAGCAAATCCGAAACGCGGACCGAAGTTGTTGGTGTCCTTCTGGTAATAATCGACGGGCCAGCCCGCCTGTTTGGTGGTTTCATAGGCATAGGCCCTCATTAGCGACGGAATCGCCAAAGGTGGCGTCGTAACCGTATCGGAATCCTGCGGAAGGGCGAGTTTGTTTGTGGCGAGATCGAGATAGCTCACGCGGTCGTCGCGAACACTCCATGGACTCTGATACGTGTAACGAACTCCGTAGTTGAGTGTAAGTTTCGGATTTACCTGAAAGGTATCTTGCGCATAGAATTCCCAAAGGCGGGAGTAAGTCACTATCTCAGTCAGAGGGCCTGCAAAGTTAGTGGAATTCGCCGCCCCCAATAGAAAATCGGCGAATGCGTTGCCTTGCGATGAAGGCTGGCCTGGCCATCCTCGATTCCCCGTCCAAGCTCCACTGAAAGCGAATGTGCCAAGCGGATTTCCAAGCGAGGCCGATAAGGCAGGTCCACCCTGCTGGATGTAGTTCTTGTACCCGGTTTCGGCTGCGCCTATTTTGAACGTATGCCGCCCGGCTACCTTGGTGAAGTTGTCGCTGTACTCAATGTCATACTCCGGGAACGGATAGCCTTTGCCATAGTCGTAGAACATGCCCGTGTATCCCGTCATGGTCATCGTTGGCAAACCGCCGTTATCACTGACCGGAAGTTGCGGAAATAGCGACCAGGGCTTGAAGTCGGTATTTTGGCCGGTACGCACACTCGAGTGCACAACCCACGCCCCCCGAAATTCATTCAGCGCGGTCGGGCTGAAGATATGTGTTTCGGTGGCACTGATGGCAAAGTCGGTGTAGCCATAGTCTGGCTGATTTCCGTAACTATCAGGATAGGAGGTGCTCGCCAAATACCACGGCGAACCTTTGGACCAGTGGAAAACGCCATAGAGCGAGTCCTTCGCTGAGATCATCGCGTCCATCCGGTAATCCACGCCGTTGATACCGACATCGTTCGTCTTGGGCGCGATGTAGTTCGGCGACCCGTTCGGCAGCCCTGTGGACGGGGCATTGGTCGGCGCGGGTAAATATGACAGCATCGTCGTCGCCTGCGGCGTAATCAAGTTGTCCGGGATCTGGTTATTCGGAAAGGGATTGCCGTTGAAAGGATTGTAGAGTTGGGTACCCGCCCCGGCCGCACATACTCCCGACACGTAGGTCCTGCATAGCGCGGAGAAGTCTCCGCTCCGCATCGCCATTGATGGCAATGTCAGATTTGTAGTGGCGGAGGTCTTTTGTCGGACACCCCGATACGCTCCATAAAAGAATAGCCGATTGGGTATGAAGTGGCCGCTCAGGTCACCGCCAAACTGGTTTAGCCTGCTCGGTGGCCGCTGCTGGCCGGAGGCATTCAGTAGAAATTGATTCGCGTTAAGGGCGTCATTTTGCAAGTACTCATATGCCAAACCATGGAACGTATTCGCTCCCTGCTTGGTAACCATCGTGACGGTCGCGACCGCGCGATACTCGGCATTCTGATTGCCGCTGTCAATCTTGAACTCCTGCAAACTGTCGGGAGCGGGCATATTCGCAAGCCCCAGGCCAGCTACACCGGAACTATAGGAGGCGCCGCCATTTCCGGGGTCGTTCACACTGACACCGTTAAGAGTAAAGTTATTTCCGCCCCAATAGTTACTTCCCGAAATTCGAGGATTGTTGCCGGTGGTCGACACGCCCGCGGCGAGGGCCAGGAGTCCGTCGATCGACCTCGTAGGCAGCGGGAGTTCGGACAACTGTTTAGCGCCAACCGTATTACCAATCGTCTGCAGGTCCGTTCGCACCAGGGGAGCGCTTCCAGCCACTTCCACTGTCTGACGCACTTCACCGACCTGCAGAGTGATGTCCTGGCGCGCAGTCTGTGAGGCAAGGAGCTGAATGTCCTTTATCTCAACCGACTTGAATCCTTCCTTGCGGGCCGACACCGTGTACTGCCCAGCAAAGAGATTCGGCGCGGTGTAAGAGCCACCGGCATCGACGGCCGCCTCCACGACAACTCCTGTGCCCTGGTTTCGAACGACGATTGTGGCTCCTGGCACAGCGGCGCCGGATGGATCGGTTACCTGGCCAACGATGGAACCGGTGATGTTCTGAGCGGTAAGAGCGCTAGCTACGGCTAATAAACAGGCCAGTGTGGTCAAGCCGTTTTGAATGGCGTTTTTCATGAGCTCCTGTTTGCGAGACAGCTGACGGGGCGTTTACGTGAATTTTGATTTGAAACGAAAAACTTGTCAAGATCAAAATTACTTTGTCAGTGTCAAAAGACCGTCGCGCGGTGGGGCTCGCATCCAGATTGTTCCTCTCAAAGAGACGTTGCCACAATCAAAATTTTATTGACTGCAGCGGGAAGGATCGGGTTAACTGAGGAGAACGCAGATACCTCACGCTCATGAAGATCAGCACAGTCGACTATCACGGCAGGATCCGGTCAGGAATCGTGAAGGATGGTCCTGAAGGACACCAGATCGAATTTTTTGTAGGAGATTCAGATCCACCGTGGGCGTTTGGACCAGGGGAACTGGAGAACGTTGGTCGTGAACGCGCGATGCCGCTGAGTTCGTTCCGCGTGCTTCCGCCAGTTCCAAAACCGGGCAAGTTGCTTTGTCTGGCAGGCAACTATCGGGAACATATCGTTGAAAGCGGTTATGCCGCGCCTGAAATGGAAGATGTCCTAACGCAGCAAGTATTCCTCAAACCTTCCACGTGCCTGATCGGTGACGGAGCTGAAATTCCGATTGGCGCCAACAACGTCGCAGTCGGATGGGAAGTTGAGCTGGCAGTCGTGATCGGCCGGGGCGGTCGCGACATCGCGGCCAATGATGCGCTCGATCATGTTTTTGGCTACACAATCCTGAACGACATTTCAGAGCGGAAATTAAACAGCCGGCTTACAAATCGAAAGAAGCGGGAACTGGATGTGTTCTTTGATTGGCTCGCCGGCAAATGGTTTGACGGTTTTGCGCCATGCGGGCCATGGATCGTGACAGCTGACGAGATTCCCGATCCTCACAATCTGGGCATACGCCTGTTTGTCAATGGCGAGTTGCGACAGGAAGCGATCACGCGAGCAATGATTTTCGATATTCCCGCCCAAATCGAGTACGCCTCCTCGATTACGCGACTGGAACCGGGCGACATCATCTCGACGGGAACTCCGGCAGGAGCTGGCCTCGGCTCCGGAAGTAAGGCGCTGAAGAACGGGGACGAGGTCGTGTGTGAAATAGATTCGATCGGCACGTTGCGGAACCGTGTAAGGGAGGCTGCGTGAATCTCAGCGCCATACCCGCTCAAACTGGACCGGTCGAGATCACTCGCGCAGAGGTGCATCGCGTTTCGATTCCACTCCATGAGCCGTTTCGCATCAGTTCGGGTGAGGTCAGCCGCAAAGACGTATTACTTGTTCGGATTGCTAACGGCGACCTCTACGGGTGGGGTGAGTCATCCGCGATGGGAGGCGGATTCTACTCCAGTGAGACTCCGGATGGTTGCGAAGCGGAGCTTCTCAACGTGCTGCTTCCCGCAGTCATTGGCAAGCGTTTCGAGACAATTCAAGAACTCGATAACCAGCTCGCGGTTATCAGTTCCAACTGCTTTGCTCGAGTCGCGATCGAGACTGCGGCGTGGGAGATGATCGCTCGAGAACGTGGAGTCTCGGTTCGTGAACTCTTGAGAATCGGGAGGCGGCCCATTCCGAGCGGCCTTGCAATCGGCCTTTACGATTCGACCGCGGAACTGCTCGCAGCAATTGACCGGCAGCAGCCCCATCGATATAAGCGGCTCAAAATCAAGATTAAGCGAGGTCAGGATCTAGAGCTGGTCCAAGCCGTCCGACAGAAGTTTGGATCAATTCCATTGTTCGTTGACGCGAATGCCGATTACACGGTCGCGGATCTTCCGGTCTTCCAAGAGTTGGATAAGTTTGGTCTGATGATGTTCGAGCAGCCCTTCGGCAAGAGCGATCTGGACGGTTCTCAGGAGCTTCAAAAAGCCATCAAAACACCCGTTTGCATGGATGAAAGCATCGAGACTGCAGCCTTGGCTGAAGAGGCGATCCATCGGGGAAGTTGCCGGATTGTGAATCTCAAAATTCAACGCGTCGGCGGATTTACGGAGGGCCTGCGCATTATCGATGCGTGCGTTCGTAACCAGGTACCGATGTGGATGGGCACAATGCCTGAGTTAGGTATCGGGTCCGCGCAAGCGCTCGCATTGGCTGCGCATCCTGCTTTTGTATTTCCGACCGATGTCGAACCGAGCGACCGCTGGTTCGAAGATGATGTCCTGAAACCGGAGATGCAGTTATCCTCCGACGGGACGCTTAATGCGCCGGAGGGACCTGGGTGGGGCTTTGAAGTGGATCCCGCGAAGTTGGAACGTTGGGGAATTCGGACGACGTCACTGTGACTGCGATAAGGCTGACCCTCCCTGATTACGTGGTGATCGCCGGGTATTTCATTCTTGTGCTTTTTGTCGGTTTGTATTTCAACAAAAAGCAAAAGGCGGCGCAGGATTACTTCGCGGGAGGGCATCAGGTTCCCTGGTGGCTCGCGGGGATCTCGCATTACATGTCGAGCTTCAGCGCCTTCACATTTATTGCCTATTCGCAAATTGCTTACACCTACGGCTGGGTAGCGATAACACTCTTCTGGACAACTGTACCGGCGTGCGTGATGGGCGGCCTCATCTTTGCGCGACGCTGGCGCCGGGCGCGAGTCATTACCCCAGTGGAGTTCCTCGAGAAACGATTCAGCGCTCCGTTGCGCCAGATGTTTGCCTGGGCCGGCATTCCCGTGAAAATCTTCGATGACTCCCTCAAAGTATTTGCCACTGCCCTGATTCTTTCCGCAAGCGTCGGTGTCGATCTGAAGGCCGCAATCATTGTTTGCGGGATCGTGACGGTCACCTATACGCTCCTGGGAGGTTTATGGGCTCTCGTTGTTACCGATTATGTCCAGTTCCTGATGAAGATTGCGGCGATGCTGCTCCTGCTGCCCCTAGCGGTCTGGCGCGCAGGCGGCTCAACAGAGGCATTTAACGGTCTGCCACCAGGGTTCCTGCACATGACAGGAGGTCCGTATGACTGGACATATCTGCTTAGCTTCGCGGCCTTGATCGCCATCAGCTACAACGCCACGTGGGCCCTCGCGCAGAAGTATTATTCCGTTCCGGATGAGCCTTCGGCGAACAAGGCTGCCTATCTCTCGGCTGCCTTGAACTTCATTGGGACGCCGCTCATGCTGCTTCCTGCCGTGATTGGGCGCAAATTTTTACCAGATTTGATTTCACAGCATAAGACCGCCGATACATATGTGTTGCTTGTCCTGGAGTTGCTGCCCGTAGGGATGGTGGGAATTATCGTTGCCGCAATGTTCTCTGCAACGATGGCGACGATTAGCGCGGACCTGAATGCGATCGCGAGCGTCCTAACTCGGGATTTTTATCAGCGCCTACTAAATCCTGATGCCAGCGACCGTACGTCGGTTCGGATAGGTCGGATTTCCACTCTCTGTTTAGGAGTGATCATCATCGGCCTGAGTTTATGGATTGCCATAAGCCAGCAGCAATCGCTGTTCAGCCTGATGGTGACAATCTTCTCGCTATTTCTTGCTCCAACCATGTTGCCGATTCTTGCGGGGCTGACCGTTCGATGGGTGACATGGAAGGGCGCATTAACGGGTTTTATCGCTGGCTTGGCGAGCGGCGCGATCACGCTCATTTTGAAAACCCGGTACTTGCCGGCGCTGCCCGGTATGCAGGGGGAACGGGCCTCTTACCGCTTTGAAGGCTTTTCGATCTTTACGAATATCGCGATCACGGCCATTGGATTGTGGCTGGGGAGCGTTCTCCCGAAGGCAGACCGGGAGGAGCAAGCCAGAATTGCATTATTCTTTCGCGATCTCGACACTCCCGTAGCCCCCGATGAGGTTAAGGCCTCGAGCGAAGATTCGGCTCGACCCGCTCTTGGAGCGGCAACGATTATTGTCGGTTGTCTACTGGCGCTTGCCGGACTGGTCGCGAACTCGCCCCAGGCCCGCTGGATCGATCTAGTTTTTGGTCTTGGGCTTGCGATCTTCGGTCTGACCTTCTTGAGAAAGAATAGGGCGCCGCGGCGCTCCTTTTCTCATACGGTATGAGGAACATCTACCGGCACGTACTGCTTTTATACGCTCTCGCAAACATCGCGAGGGGGTCAAGAGCGCGAGAACGAATGGCTGTTGCCGAATCTCGATTCGCGTTTAAGCGTGCAGGTTTGAATCCCGGGCAAGGCGCCGGCTCGAGCACTGGCAACCCTTGCGGTTACTGAGGCGCGTAAAGTTGCGCCGGAATTCCCTGGCCGGCTTGCCTTCGCGCTACTCGTGGGCAAACCCGGTGAGTCGAGGCCCGCTACCTTTCTGCCCTCGCAGGCCGATGATCTCGACGCCGATGGAAACCCCGATCATTTCGAATTTCCAGTCGAGCTTACGCCTGGCGAAAGCCGGCAGGTCGATGTGTATTACTCGACGAAGCTCACGGATGCTGTTTCGTATCCCAAGCAGGTTCAGGCTAAGCACACTTACGGGTACAACAGAGAGGTGGCAGCGCTCGAATCAGAGTTGATCGGCTATCGCACATACGGTGGCTTCTTCCTGGATTTCATGGGACGATCTGCGGGTCGATTCGGCCTTAATAACGACCTTGCCGGCTACGTTTCGATCTACAGGGATCTCGGCGGGATGAGATGTGTTCCACATCGGCAAAACGCTCGGGCTGGGAGGAGCCTTCCTGCGGCGAAACTGAAAGTATTCGGCAACCGCCCACGAATGTACCTAATGACGCGCATAAGGCCTCGCCTGAAGTTGTGCCGCATTATCGCGTTGTGGCAACATGGAGGGATTCTAGCTTATCATCGAGGCGAGGCTCGAACGACTGGAATCTTGATGGCGATGTGGTTGGTCTGCGAGCGCTCTATACGATCGATGCGGGCGAGTCCGGCATGTACGATGTTGCGTAGTGATGAAAGGCCCCTAAAAATGCGGACCGGCCTTGAATATGAGGTTGGCTTTGGCATTCGTCAGATTCCGGGCTGAGTCGGTCACGAACTCTTACCAGGAGGGGAAATTGAAACGGGCCGGAAAAATCAGCGAAAATGGCCCGATTGGTCTCGGGCTCTATTACGATCCTCAAGCGTTTGGCACTCCAACGATTGTTCAGACCGAGGATGGAGGATGCAATGCGCTTGTTTGCGAAACAAGCTTCGTGCGGGTGAAGTGGTATCTGCAGATGATCACTCGGTGGTAGGGGCGTGGAGCGGTAGCGGGATCGCGGACCTTCGGATGTTCCTCTAAGGGTGTCGGCCGAGTTACTTCAACGCGACTATCAATCAGTGTTCTTCGCCTCTCCAAAACTCCGAAGCCCGACAAGCTCGAAGCCGAAGAACAGGAACACGCGCGCTTGGCATTTCAACGTGGGCTCGGAAGCGATCTCCCCCATTGAAGTTGTCGGTTGGGCGCTGGATGTGCTCGAGGCGTTCGTACATGAACAGAAGCCGCAGCTTTCTCTAAAAGAAATCGCTGATTGCTTGGACCAAAGCATGAATACCGTGTTT
>CAWHYW010000045.1:0-94540 GCA_963833675.1 Bryobacteraceae bacterium
AAACTCGTGCGTTATTGCTATTTGGAACTGTATCACATTGGGCGACCGATTCGACCGCTATGGTTACCGCTGCGTTATCTGACGGATAACACGCAGCAGGTTACTGTAGTCGTCGGTCCAGAGCGGTACGCTCTTGCGAATCGGACTGGATAGATATTGGAGCTGGTTTGCGAGTGCTCGACATTTTTTGGTAACGATCATCCAGCTCGAGAAGTGAATCTTGTTCATCTCGTCGCTGCTGTTGTGGATCAGGAGCGCTCGCGCGCCTTCGTGGGACGCGACGCGACTGACCACAGGGGCCAAGGTCAAGGTGCTTGTTCGTCACGTGAATCGCTAAAGCGCCGGTCGGCTTGTGTGTGGCGGAAGTTCCAAATCGAAAGCCTCCGCTGTCAGCAGGTGGACCGGGATGGAATCTCCCGAGAATGCGTCGAGCGACGAGCACGTCGAACGATTCCGGCTGCCTCCCGTTCCAGCGATAAGCGCCCATCGGAGGGGACGATTTCGATTTTCCGCCGCTGATTCTCGGAGGTAACGAAATTCACCGCCTGGGCGATGTCTATCACTGCCGGATTGATTTCATAAAAACGATATACGTCCCCGTCGCGGCCGAAAGTAGCGAGAGTGCCGGTCCCGAGTCCGATCACGCCCTACCCGCATCGGCCCGTCTCGAAGCTTGTCGATCGCGATTGCCACACCCGACGCTCGCCCATAGTCGGTCGTCGGGATCCGGCTGCGATCCGGCATCATGAATTGCGCTCCATGCTGGATGGTGCGGTTGAAGAGAGACCGGTAGACTGCGTCGGCTGCGCCCAGTTCGCTTACTTGAAGAATTCCGGTCGAAATTTCGAAGACGAACGTTATGCCGTGGCGAAGTATCGGGAAGCAACACCGCGACAGCCGTCGCGAGGATGGTTGGCAGCGCTCGCGCAATACTCGCTTGGTAGGAAATCCATAGAGCAGCCATAAGGCCAGGAGCCTCGAGCCGAGCAGTCCAAGCAGGAGATCCAGGTACTCGTTAAACATGCGTGGCGCGAGAAGTCCGACGAAGAGGCCGCCTAAAGCTCCTCCTGCGGAGATAGTGAGGTAGTAACCGGTCAGTTCATCCGATTTCGGCCGGAGGCGCGCAAATTCACCCGTGGCAGAACATACAGATGATGAAAAGCGCGCCGGGAAAGATAGAGAATGCCTTGCTTGATCGAAAGCATGTCTCGCTGCGCAACTCCGAAGGTCACAGCCCCCCACGCAAGGGGCAACAACCAGCGGAATAATCGAGGACGATACCACCCCTCGCGATCGAAGGACAAGACAAAGCTCAGCAGATACAAGCTCAAGGGGAAGATCCACAAGAACGGGACGGGCGCGACGTCCTGACTCAGATGGTTCGCGATTGCGAGCCAGAGGACGGAAGGACACGCGGCGAGTCCAGCCAAGTCCAGAACACGCTGTCGAACGTGAAGTGCGTCTCAGGAAACGGATCGCCTGCGCGGCTGATCAGCGCGGCCGTACAACAGAGTGCTACGAAGACCGCGTATCCAAGTGACCAGGAGATCATCTGCAAACGCGTTGAAAGTTCCGGCTCTACGAGCACAGGGTACGAGAGGAGAGCGATTAGTGAGCCGAGATTCGACAAAGCGAACAGCCGGTAGGGAATTTCGGTTGGTACTGTTCGCGCAAACCATGACTGAATCAAGGGGCTGGTAGAGGCGAGAAGAAAATAAGGGAGTCCGACGGGCCGCGAGCAGGAGTCCCAGAATGCGCGCTGACGGGTCATCCCCGGAAGTCGGCTTCCAGGCGACGGAAGGATGAAGAGGAAGCAGCGCGAGGCTGGCTAGCAGAAGCGCGATGTGGACGATCCCCTGGGTTCGCAGTGAAAGCCGGCGCGCGATCAGATGAGAGTAGGCATACCCGAGCAGCAACACCGCCTGGTAAAAGAGCATGCTCGTCGTCCATACGCCGGCCGACCCGCCGAACCAGGGCAGGATGGCCTTCGTTAATACCGGTTGAACGAGCAGGAGCAGGAGGGCGCTCCAAAAAACCGTGGCCGCGTATAACAGCCGCTTACCCCGGACACTCACCGGAACCAGTCTCTCACGGAGGGCGTGCGCTATGTTGGGGAAATGGCATACCTGCCTATTGAAGATTACGGCATCATCGGAAACCTGCAGACGGTAGCGCTGGTCGGCATGAACGGGTCGATCGATTGGTTCTGCTTTCCTCATTTCGATTCGCCGAGTGTCTTCGCCGCGATTCTCGATGAGCGGAAGGGTGGGTACTTCCGAATCAGTCCTGCCAGCCCGGATGGGATTGTTTACAAGCAGATTTACTGGCCGGAGACGAACGTTCTCGTCACCCGATTCCTTTCCGAAGATGGCGTCGCCGAGATTATCGACTACATGCCGGTGGGCGCGCCTCGCGAAGACCGGGGCTTTCATGGGCTGATCCGGCAAGTAAAAGTGGTTCGCGGACGGATGACTTTTCGCATGGAATGCTTCCCGGCGTTCAATTACGGCCGCGATCCCCACGCGGTTGAAGTTGTGCACGGCGGGGCTCGGTTCCTGTCCCAGAAACTCGATCTCGCGCTGGCCGCCGACTATCCGATTCAGAAGATCGCCGACGGTGTCTGGGGCGAGTTCACGCTCGAACAGCAGCAGAGCGCGAGCTTCGAGTTGCACGAGATGGACAAAGTGGCGTCCGACCAGATCGGGTTGAGCGAGCAGGACGCGAACAGGCTGTTCACGCAAACGGTCGATTACTGGCAGCGCTGGTTGGCAAAGTGTACGTATAAGGGCCGGTGGCGCGAGATGGTATACCGTTCAGCGCTGATTCTGAAATTGCTCGTGTTCCAGCCGACGGGAGCCATCGTCGCGGCGGCCACGACCAGTTTGCCGGAGGCGATCGGCGGCGAGCGCAACTGGGATTATCGGTACACGTGGATTCGCGACGCGGCGTTTACGTTATACGCGCTGCTTCGCATCGGGTTTACTGAAGAAGCCGCGCAGTTCATGAGCTGGATCGAAGCGCGCTGCCATGAGATGGAGGCGGATGGCAGCCTGAATATCATGTACGGTATCGACGGCCGGCATGATCTCCGAGAGGAAACGCTCGATCATCTGGAAGGCTATCGTGGATCATCGCCGGTGCGGATCGGCAACGGAGCCTACGATCAGCTTCAGTTGGATATTTACGGCGAACTGATGGACTCGGTGTATCTGTACAACAAGTACGGAAGCCAGATCTCTTATGATTTGTGGCGTTACCTGCGCCGTTTGACGAATTGGGTCTGCGATCACTGGAAAAAGAAAGATGAAGGCATTTGGGAAGTGCGAAGCGGCCGCCAGCACTTTCTTTATTCGAGGCTGATGTGCTGGGTCGCGATTGACAGGGCCCTGCGTTTGGCGGAGAAGCGATCGTTTCCTGCAGATCGGGAGCGCTGGATCAAAGTGCGGGATGAGATCTACGAAGAGATCCAGGCGAAGGGGTGGAGCACGGATCGGAATGCATTCGTGCAGTATTACGGGTCCGACTCGCTCGATGCGGCGCTGTTGATGATGCCGCTGGTCTTTTTCATGTCGCCGACGGATCCGCGAATCGTGCGGACTTTGGATGCGATATTGCGGCCGCCGGCGGAGCGCGGTCTTGTGTCCGACGGCCTGGTCTATCGATACAACGCGGAGGAAGCTCCTGACGGTTTGCGAGGAAGGGAAGGCACGTTCAACATCTGCACATTCTGGTTGGTGGATGCTCTCACGCGGATGGGCCACGTTGACAAGCGCCGGCTGGAAGACGCGCGGCTAATGTTTGAGCGGATGCTAGGATACGCGAATCATCTCGGGCTCTATGCTGAGCAGACCGGGCCTCGCGGGGAGGCGCTCGGAAATTTTCCGCAGGCGTTCACGCATCTGGCGTTGATAAGCGCCGCCTATAATCTCGACCGGAGTCTCGGCGGTGTTTCTCTGGATAGCGAAGCGTAGATGGCGGGTCCGCTCGCTCTAGACCGAAATCGCGGCCTGTTCGAGCCAACTTCTCATCTCTGAGCGGGGCGCCAGACCCGGACTCTGCCGGACCAATTTGCCGCGATTGAAAACGACGAAGTTGGGGATGCTCTGCACCTGGTATCGGGCGGAAAGTTCCGGTTCGCGCTCTGTATCGACCTTCAGTACGAGCGCGTCTCCGGCCATCTCCTGCGCGAGCGCGCGCACTTCGGGCGCGGCCATTCGACATGGCCCGCACCACGCGGCCCAGAAATCTACCAGCACCGGGACGCGAGCTTCGCGTATGATTTCGTCGAAAGTCTCGCGGTCCGCGTCAATCGGTTCGTTGTTGGGCGGGAGCGCCGCTTTGCACGCGCCGCAGCGCCCTGCGTTCGCCAGGTGACGAGCGGGAATACGATTCGTGGCTCCGCATGCCTTACACTGCCGGGTGGCCAAATAACTCATAGAAGCCTCACTTGATGGACTACGTAACCGCAGCCAAATGTTACGACCTCTGAAAGTACGCTTCCCGCGGCGGGCGATAAGCGATCGTCAGTTCCGGCGTTTCTATGCGTTTCTTCCAGACACGGGATTCGAAGAGAATCGAAAGCGCGCACGTCGTGAGAAGCGTTCTCTCCACCGGATAGACCGGTTTGCCGGTGACGAACATCTCCTCCATGCAATGCACCAGACCGTCGAAGTGCGCCAGTGGACGAGAATGTGCCGCATCTCGACGCTGTCCGAAATAGGTTGCAAGCGGTTCGGCCTTTCCTTTCAGTTTGGCCGCGAATGTCCATCCGCTTGTCTGCCCGTTGAGCATGTATGCGACGGCTTTCAGGCCATCTTTGTAGTCGATAAGAAAGGCGACGGGATCCTTCACGTTGTCTTCCATACGGCCCGCTTTCCAACTAGGATTCTGTGCGGATGCGGCATCGAGGAGCGGGAGCGTCCAGCGACCAGCCCCGTCACGCCAGTTCCAAACCGCAGAGCCCTCCAGCCATTCCACGGACCGGATTCCAGTTTCGCCGCCCTTGCGGCGTTCCACCATACATTGCAGAGACTCGAGCGTATGGAATCCGTATGCGTCCAGGTCGCCATACCCCAGCATTAGAGCGCCTTCCAGTTCGGCTCCCCAAGGTATCTCAAGTTCCGGAGTGCGGACGGTCAGCGGTATCGAAGACCCAGCCATCCAGGGATACTTCAACTCGCGCGACCAGTCGTACATCTCTTTTGCCTTCAGCCATGAGTAAGAGAAGTGTTTATCGGAGAAGACGGGGACAATCTTTCCCGTTCGCCGGAAGACTTCGACGATCCGTTCCATCAACTCGTACCGGGGATAGAGCTTTTGACCTCGTTCGTTAGTCGGGTAATTACCATGCTCCCCGACAAAGCAGACGGCGTCCACGGCCAAATCTTCGCCGCCCAGTGTGAGCGCTTCCCGCACTGTAGGAAAGACACGGAATCCATGCTTTTCGGCAAGGCTGCGGCTCAGATCGGCCGGCGGAACCTGGTCCGTGTACATGGAAACGACTCGCGTTCGCGGCTCGGTGAAGATCCCGTTGGGAGAATATCCATCGAGCAGCCTACCAATAATTACGTTGGCGTGCGTGTTCAACCGTCCATCGTTGGTATACATCGTGACGACGGCCGCCACCGTTTTCTTTTGCGGTTGCGCGGATAGCTGGGCAGCGGCTGCGATCCCGAGCCCACCCGCAAACATCTGTCGCCGGTTCATCATCACTGGTTCTCTTTCGCTGCTGGTGTTTCGATCATTCGGCGCAGTCGTGCTGCTGTCCACTTCACTGCGATATCGATCATGGCCTCACCTTTGGCGGTCGTGGCCAGCTTGGCCTCCCTGGCGAACTCTTCTTCCTGCACTGCCGATTTTGGATCCTTAATGCGCAGATGCGGCTTGATTTTTTCGTAGTCGACGTCTTCCCAATGGATTCGCTCCGGAAAGGCTGCCATCGCGAACGACGTTTCGAATTCGGCCGCATGGCCGGGCGCCTTGCCGCTGGTCATATACTTCTTGACGATCTCCGGATTGTAGGCGTCCCAGTAGGAATTTGTTTCGATGCGGATGTCCAGTTTTCGCGCGAACTCCGGCACAGCCTGCCGTAAGGGAGCAACATTCCCGCCGTGTCCGTTGAGTACCAGGATATTTTTCACACCATGTGTCTGCAGGCTTTCGCAGATGTCGAACACGACCGCTAGAAAGGTTTCCTTCTTAAGAGTGAGCGTCCCTTTCCGGTCCATCCAGTGCGGTGAGATTCCCACAGGCACGGGTGTCGCTACCATCACGCTCGGGTAAAGAAGCAGCGCCGCTTGCTGTGCAATCAATGTCACGCTTGCCGTGTCATTGATCATGGCCAGGTGCTCATTGTGCTGTTCGGTACTGCCGGTGGGGAGGATCAACGCCTTGAGAGTTCCGCCCTCGATAGCCTCGCGGAACTCCTTGCGCGTGCTCTCGTATAGGAGGACTTTCCTTGGGTTGATGTATCCTCCGCCTGCAGGCTCTACATCGGCGCGCGCTCGGCTGCTGGCGATCGTCCCGAGCGAGGCTGCTGCCGTCAGATGACGAAGAAACGATCTTCGGTGGGCACGAGAATTCATCGTTGTCGATGATATCAGGGTTGCTCTGATTCCAACCCACTAACGACAGCAGTGATGACTAAAGAGCTCTCATCAGGCGGACAGCGAACTACTCGGGCGCCTCCCACTGGATCGCATGTCCGACTCCTTCGAAAAATGTCGAAGTGCGATCCCGGCCACGGGATACTACTGCCCGCGATGCCAACGCAATTCTGTTTGGCTTGCTTTTTGAGGTTTTCTAACCCCGGCATGTAGGTGCTCGACGATGAGACTTCTTAGGTGGGCATTGCCTCTGACGAGGGGCCCATGCACCCTACATGAGCTGTTTAGAGTATCTGCCCCCGTAACTACATTCGAGAGCAGGCTTCCCGAAGTTGGGGAGCTTCGGTTGCCATCTAGTTTGCCGGGAAAGGCTCTGCGAACACCAGCCCGTATCCATTCAGATCCATCACATCGAATCCCAGCATCCCGTAACGTTCGCAGCACTCGTTACTTTATATTCCGCACTCTCTCAACCACTTAA
Organism: Bryobacteraceae bacterium; assembly: GCA_963833675.1. GTDB lineage: Bacteria > Acidobacteriota > Terriglobia > Bryobacterales > Bryobacteraceae > DASQDN01. Next base: position 7,087 of record CAWHYW010000045.1, read on the forward strand.
CCCCAAAATCTCGCTCCAGCCCCAATTCCGATGCGAGAATCGTGTCAGGAGCGAGCGCCAACGCGGCGCCCGCTCCATTTTTTTGAATCGGAACCCATATGGCATCAGAACGACAACGCGAGGCCAATCGTCGCAACGGCAGCAAAGGCGGACCGAAGACCGAAGCCGGGAAACAACGCAGTCGTGAGAATAGTCTGAAACACGGACTCACGTCCTCCACACTCGTAGTCCTCCCTGAGGAAAACCAGCAAGAATACGAAGCAATCCTCCGCGGCTTCCGCGAGTCCTTCCAGCCCCAGGATGCCACCGAAGAAGCGCTCGTCGTACGCCTCGCACAAGCGCACTGGCGCAGCCTCCGCTCGCGTCTCGTCGAGACCGGCATGCTTCACATCACCGCGGCCACTGAGCGAAACCGCGCACGAAAGATCGTCGAAGATTGCCCCGAGCACTTAAGCCCTCACAACGCAATCGCTGTCGGCTTCATGACCGGGCCGGCCGAGCGTTGGCAAATGTATCTTCGCTACGACGGCGCCATCGCCCGCGATTTCTTCCGGACGCTCGATATGCTCACGCGCATCCAACGCGCCCGTCAGCCAAAGAACTCGAACCCAAAGAAGCCGGCCCATGCCCCGGAGATCGCCGTAGCGGCCGGCACAATGTCCGATTTCGGGATTCGGTCCGTTTCGCAGATGAGCGCAGCGCCCGCGGATCTCACCGAAGGAAAAGAACTTACTCACGAGTCGAAAGAGCAAAAAAACATCATTGTGCGACGAGCACCGGGAAACGCTCGGCGACCTGGTCACGCAGCGCAGCGCACACCTGACCGCATCGGCCGAAAAGAAAGGCACATACGGCGACTATCTACTATTAATCGAGCTCTACCGCGAAACGAACGGCGCACAAACTCACGAAATAATCGTCAGTTGGGTCGAAAACGAAAATCTCACTCTTTGACCCGCCGGCCTGAAGAAACAGCCCCGTCCTCATCGCCGGCAGAAAACTCCGACGGCTTAAAAGCCGCTCCGGAAATCGCAATATGCAATTAAGCAAAGCATTTTTCCGCGCGTCGATATAGAATCATTCAACCGAAATGCACTCGAGGAGGTTGGCATGATCACAAGTCATTTGGCCGCCCTTAGGGGCCTCGTGTCTCTGGCATTTTTGCTCACTCTGAACGCGGCCCTCGCATACGCGCAGCTGAGCTCCGCGGGCACTTTCTCCGGACTCGTTAGCGACCAGCAAGGAGCCCCGGTCTCCGATGCTGCCGTGCTGCTGCTGGACACCGCAACCAACACCACACAAAGAACCGTCACAAACGAAGCAGGACGATATTTCTTTCTCAACATCGCTCCCGGAGTCTACGACCTCGGCGTGAGTAAGAGCGGTTTCAACGCGGTTACGTTCACCGGCCAAAGATTGCAGGTCGGCGGTGTAGTCGCACTCGACGTGATATTACAGGTCGGTTCGGTTGCGACAACTGTGGATGTTACCGGTCAGGCCATCGAAGTGCAGACCACAACGGCGGCCGTCGAAAGGACTGTCAACGGCCCGCTCCTGCTCTCTCTGCCGAATCTGGGCCGCGATGCCAACGCCTTCGTCAGGCTCTTGCCCGCTGTGGCGCCTGGCGGTGAAGTAGCGGGAAAGTCCAACGATCAAAATGTGTTCATGATCGATGGCGGAAACATCTCCAGCGATCAGGACGGCAACTACCGTAATTACACGGTCTCCAGCGGCTCCATGGCCACCGGTTCCGGAGGCAATCCTTCCGGCGTTGTGCCCACACCGGTCGAAAGCGTGGAGGAATTCAGAGTCAGCCTCAACAACCAGACCGCGGATTTCAATGGGGCGGCTGGCGGGCAGGTGCAGATGGCCACCAAACGCGGCACGGATAAGTATCACGGCGCTTTGTACGAGTACTATTTCGACAACAACTTCAGCGCGAACACGTGGACGAACAATCGACGTGGCACGCCCAAGCCGAAGACACACGAAAACCGCTTCGGCGCCTCGTTCGGAGGACCGCTTACGCCAAAATGGGGCGGCGCCAAGACTTTCTTCTTCGTGAACTATGAGGGACGTCGCTTCCCGCAGGTTGCCACCTATGAGCGGGAGGTACCCACCAAACTTTTGCGTGCTGGAGTCGTCCAGATTCCCGACAGCTCCGGCAGATGGACAGCTTACAACCTGAATCCGCGGCCCGTAACCGTGGATGGTGTCACTTACCAACCCGCGTTATGCGGAACCAGCGCTTGCGACCCGCGTGGAATTGGGCTGAATCCGATCGTTTCGCAGATCTGGGAAAAATACATGCCCCTGCCGAACAACCCTGCTGGCGGAGATCAATACAATACGCAGGGATTTCGCGCCTTGATGCCGATGCCCGTGAAATCGAACTTCTTCGTGGCCCGCGTCGATCGGGATCTTCACCAAAATCACCGATTGATGTTGAGCTATCGCTATTTCCACCTCTATCAATCCACGACAAGCCAGGTCGATATCGGCGGTTTTTTCCCCGGCAATACTTTGGGAGTGCCGAAATCGTTGACGGACAGGCCCCAAACTCCGTCGTTCTATATCGCTGGACTTACCAGCGTGCTCAGCCCGGGCTTGATCAACGATTTTCGCTTCAGTTATACGCGCAATTCGTGGGAATGGGGTTCCGCCGGCGCTCCGCCGCAATTGCCCGGCCTCGGAGCCGCGCTCGACTTCGGCCTGTTGCCGTATGAAACTGCTCGCGGCAACGCCCTTTCACGCTATTGGAATGGGCACGATTATGCCCTGCGTGATGATCTGAGTCTCGTGCACGGCAACCACTTGTTCCAGTTCGGCGGCACCTACACACGTTGGCTGTTGCAGCACCAGCGCAACGACAACGGCCTCAACATGATCACCACTCCAACGTATGTCGTGGGAGCCGGCGAGGGAATTGCCACGCCGGCAGCTTACATTCCGGCAACTGTACCTTCCAGGGAATACAGTCGCTGGAACTCGCTCTATGCCCAGACGTTGGGATTTGTCTCCGAGTCGCATGTATTCTATCCCCGCCAGGGTGGAGCGCTGCTGCCGTTCGGCGCCTCGATCAAGGCTGCAAGTTCGGTAAACAATTACAACGCGCATTTCAGCGACACGTGGAAGATGAGCCGCGCGTTCACGCTGACGTACGGGATGGCATACGAAGTCCAAATGCCCCCTTACGAACGAAACGGTAACCAGCCGATGGTTGTCGATCGTGACGGAAACAACTTCGCTTCCAGCGATTACCTGGCGCAGCGCGAGAAAGCGGCTCTTGCCGGATCCGTCTATCAACCCATCCTCGGGTTCTCCACTGTGCGCAACGTCGGTGAAGGCCGCAAGTACCCTTTCGATCCGATCTTTTATGGCTTCAGCCCTCGCCTCTCTGCTGCCTGGAATCCGTCGTTCAAGGATGGATTTCTGGCAAAGGTCCTTGGTTCCGGCAGCACCGTGTTTCGCGGAGGCTACGCCAGGATCTTCGGACGAATCAATGGCATCAACATCGTCCAGGTTCCTTTGCAAGGCACAGGCATCGGGCAGGCGGTGGCGTGCGTCGGAGCAAATACCGGTGGCCGGTGTCTTGGGTCCTCTGGTGTCGATCCAACTTCGGCGTTCCGCATCGGCGCTGACGGCTTGAGCGCGCCCCTGCCGGCCGTGGATCAGATCCTGGCGCAACCCTACTTTCCAGGCATCGGCGGCAACGCGCCGTTGGGTGAAACATGGATCTTAGACTCTAAACTGGTCCCTCCTCGTACGGATCAGTTCACTTTCTCGATCCAGCGCCAAATCGGCTCCAGGTCAACGGTGGAGGTCGGCTACATCGGCATGATCAGCCGCAACGAACAGTGGCGCGCCGAACTCAACGCGGTGCCGTACATGACCACACTGAATGGGCAGACCTTCGCGAGTGCGTTCGCAAACGTCTATCAGGCCATGAGTGCGGGTGGGCAAGTCGCCTCCCAGCCCTTCTTCGAATCGGCGATGGGCGGCCCGCAGTCACCCTACTGCCAGGGTTTCGCGAATTGCACGGCGGCCGTTGCGAGCAAGCAGAGCAGCGATATCCTCAACACCAATGTTCGCCGCCTGTGGTCGGCTCTCGACAACTCCCAGGGCTGGACCCTAGGTCGAACGCTGACGAGTTCGCCCCCGGTCCAGACCGCGAGAGTTCCAAGCGCGGTCAGTGGAGCTTCCTCGAACTACAACGCCGTTTTTGTCTCGTTAACTTTGCAGAGTTGGCATGGCCTGACACTCCGCTCGAATCTCACCTTCAGCCGTGCGCTCGGAAATGGCGGAACAACCCAGAACGGCATCACGAGCATGGATACATTCAACCGCGACACGGATTACCGGCCGCTCGGACATGACATCCCCTGGGTCTACAATCTGACCGCCCTTTACGATATTCCAGGCTTTTCGACGCAGCGTGGAGTGCTTGGTCAGTTGCTGGGCGGGTGGGCGCTGGCGCCCTTGTTCACCTCGCAGAGCGGAATACCGCTGTGTGTTGCCACGGGCGCGGAATCGTTCGGCAGTTGGATGGGTGGATGCGCGGTCGGTCTGACACCCTACACCGGCGGCAACACCGCTCATCATGACATCGTCGCCACGAGTACCGCAGGCCGTTCGGGTAACCCCGCCACTGGCGGCTCCGGGATTAATATGTTCACAGATCCTCAGGCCGTCTATCAAAGTTTCAGGCCGATGATCTTGGGGGTCGATGGGCGGTTCGGCAATATGCTGCGAGGCTTTCCTGTCTGGAACCTCGATCTGGCCGTGCGAAAAACGATGCGTTTCCGCGAGAGCATGGGAGCTACGTTGAGCTTCGAGTTTATAAACCTGTTCAACCATTTCCAGCCGGCGAATCCGACACTGAACGTATTCGATGCGGCGAGTTGGGGCGTTGTCACTGGTCAGGGGAACGATCCGCGCAGAATAGAATTTGGCTTAAGGTTCTTCTTCTAATGAACGGAATCTACAAGAACGGGGCAGGCGTTTTCGCCTGCCTCTTGTTTGCTCTTGGCTGCTTCGCCGAGGAACCATTCGCCAGCAAGCTCTATCCTATCCTTGAACGGGCGCAATGCCGGGCGTGTCACAACGATAACGGCGTCGCCTCGGCAACACGGCTCCGTTTTCCCAACGAGAAGGCCACCCCAGCCGAAATCGAACAATTTGGCCTCCGTCTGCGCGCCTTCATCAATCCGAATAAGCTCGAAGACTCTCTCCTCCTGCAAAAGCCGACCAATCGTATTGCCCATACCGGTGGAGAGCGCATCCGCCAGGGAAGCGACGACGAAAAAGTTCTGCAAGCTTGGGCCGCCTATCTGGCCGGCATCGACAATACGGCATCTGAGGCGGCGAGTCGCCATTCCACCGGTCCGCAAATCACGCGTCGGCTGACTCACAACCAATACAACAACACCGTCCGCGATTTGCTAGGCGACGAATCGCGGCCCGCAACCAGGTTCCCCGCTGAGGACTTCGTCCACGGCTTCACCAACCAGGCCGAGGGGCAAGGCATGTCCCCGTTGCTTTCGGAGGCCTACAGTCAAGCCGCCGAAAAGCTGGCCCGCAACGCCTTCCGCGGCGGGGATGCGAATCGCCTGGTTCCTTGCAAACCTGCCGGTCCGGCAGACGCCTCTTGTCGCGACAGATTCGTCAAAGAGTTCGGACTCCGGGCATTCCGGCGTCCTCTCCGGCCGGACGAGGCTGCGCGCTACGGCAAGCTCTTCGCAATGGAAGCAAGCCGCACAAGCGACTTTCTCAAAGGCGCGCAAGTCGTCGTCGAGGCGATGCTCCAGAGTCCGAACTTCCTCTTTCACCTTGAGCCTGGCGAGGATTCGACGCAGCGCCCATTCGCCATCGCGAATCGTCTGTCGTACTTCCTCTGGGACACCATGCCTGATCGGGCCCTGCTCCAGGCCGCTGCCGCAGGACAACTAAACAGCAAGGCGCAGATCCGAACCCAAATCGAGCGCTTGTTATCGAACGAGCAGGCGAAATTCTCGATGGAAGAGTTCCTCGCGCAATGGCTTCGTTATGATCGCCTGAAGAGCGCCTTCCGGGAAGTGCGCCTCTACCCGGAGTTCAGTTCCGAACTGGTCTCCTCGATGTTCGAAGAGACGCGTCGATTATTCGACCATCTCGTCTGGGACGATCGGAACTTCTTCGAGTTCTTCACCGCCGATTACACATTCTTGAGCGCTGATCTTGCGCAACTCTACGGACTGCCGGCGCCAAAGGAGCCTTTTACCAAAGTGGCGTTTCCGCCTGACAGTCCGCGCGCCGGCGTGCTTGGCCAGGCATCTTTTCTCAGCGTCACTGGAAAGCCCGCCGATTCTTCCCCGACGGAACGCGGCCTCTTCGTCCGCGAGCATTTCCTGTGTCAGATCGTGCCGCCGCCGCCACCCGGCGTAAATACCACCCTGCCTCTCCTGACGGACGAAAAGCCTCTAAACAACCGGCAGCGTCTTCAAGTGCATCTCTCCAACCCGGCTTGCGCTGGATGTCACCGTCTGATCGACCCGATCGGATTTGGCGTTTGAGAACTTCGATGCCATCGGACGATTTCGTGACAAGCATGTGATCCGCATCTACCCGACGTTTGATGAGATGAAGAACAAAACCAAGACGCGTCCGACCGAACATAAGCTCGACATAGACGCTTCCGGGTTTATTCAGGGAATGCCGAACTCGCAGTTCAAGTCGCCGAAAGAGGCGGGCCGCATTCTCGCTTCCGATCCCGGCTGTCAGAAGTGTGTTGTCAAAATGCTGTTCCGATACGCCATGGGAAGGCCGGAAACCGAAGCCGATCAAGCGTCGATACAATCCGCGCTGGAGCAATTCCGCTCCTCCCAATTTCGTTTTAAGAACCTTATAATTGCAATAGCAACATCAGAGCCGTTTCTGGGAGGGTCGGATTAATGCATAGCCAAGGATTCTCGCGACGCACATTTCTCAGGGGCGTCGGAGTCTCTGGCGCAATGATCCGCATCGGTCTGCCTCCGCTCGAAGCGATGTTCAACAGCAGCGGGACCGCCTATGCCGCGAATAAAAAGATTGAGTCTCGCTTCGTATTCTGGTTTAACGGCAACGGAATCCCCGAAAAATATTGGATTCCGAGCGAAACCGGAACCGGCTACGAAACTACCGCCTGCTTGAAACCTCTTGCGGCGTATCGCAATGACTTTCATGTCATCACCGGTCTCGACAGCCCTGCCGCCCGGTTACCCGGTCCAGGCAACAGCCATTACCCATCGATGAGCGCCGTTGTTTCTTGCGAGGCCTTCACTGGCCGAGGCGCAGGCGGGCCGTCGTTGGATCAGGTGATCGCCGCCAAACTCGGCCGTGATTCCCGCTTCGCTTCCCTCCAGATCGGTGTCTCTCAGGAATGCTTCGGCGAAAGCATCCAGCGCAACATGAGTTGGGTCGACCGGGACCGGCCGCTTCCCCCGGAAACCATCCCGCATCGTCTCTTCGACCGCCTGTTCGGAACCAAGGAAGAGTCGTGGATGCAGCGCCAGAAGAGCATCCTCGACGCTGTGCGCGATGACGCCAATGCGGCGAAATCCAGACTGGGCAAGGGAGACGAAAGAAGGCTGGACGAATATCTCTCCTCGGTTCGCGATCTGGAGCGTTCGATCGCGAGTCTGCCGCCGGAGTACGCGCAAGTCGTCGAGCGTCCCCCGGAGGGCGGCGACCTGCGCGATTGGCCGCGCATCGCCAAACTGCAAAGTGACCTGTTGGTCCATGCGCTCGCCTCAGGGCAGACCCGAGTCGCTTCTTATATGTTGACCAAATGTCAGGGGCTCACTCGCTTCCCCTGGCTCGGTCACACTTCGGAACGCCATCACGAATACACTCACGGTCAGGTCGAGACCCCGCGTGGCATGCGCATCCTGCGCGACATCTGCCGCTGGCACGTCGAAGAATTCGCGTACCTGGTCGGAAAACTGAAGGCGATGCCGGAGGGCGAGGGCACATTGCTCGATCACACGTGCCTGCTCTACGTCCACGAGCATGCCGAAGCCAACGCTCACAAGAACAATAATCTGGCCGTGATTGTCGCGGGCCACGCGGGCGGCGTGAAAACCGGGATGCATACCCGCACAACCGGTACGCTTGGCGATCTCTATCTCACGTTGAGCGATGAGGTAATGCAGGCGGGAATTGGTAAGTTCCCAACGGCGGAGAAGAAACTCTCGTTCGTCGGTATAACTTCTCACGGCCACCAGGTCACCTGACAATCCGGTCTCTCTTTTCGAAAGCGCTCGATGCCTGCGGCGCTCACCTTCGAGCCGCCGAGATGAACACTGCGGAGTTGCTTCATTGCGATCAATGTGTCGATGACAGTGTCGTCGATCTTGGGCGTGAGACCGAGTCGTAATTCACGCAGCTTGGGCAGATCTCGAAGAGCGGTCAAAGCGCTCGGAAGGACAGGCGTCCGGCTCAGATCCAAAAGCTCGAGGTTCTGCAGCGAATGAAGCTTGGAAATATCCGTCAACTCGGTTCGCTGTGCCAATTGATTCCCAGGTCGATCGATGCGTCGATCGTTCAGATTCGCTCCTGTCAGGATCAGCGCGCGAACTTGCGTCAACTCCGACAGCCGGCGGAGATTGTCCTCCGACAAGGCCAGGCCCCAGCGGCCGGAATCGACACGCTGCATACCGCCGACGTCGAGCGTCCGCAAGGCAGGTAGGAGTTTCAGCGATGACAGCGCGCTTCCGCTCAAACGGTTGCCGCCAATGGCGAGGCTCTCCAGCTTGGTCAGCGAAGACAGCTGCTCGAACCCGTCGTCTTCGACTTCGGTAAACGCGATGTCAAGAGATCGCAGCGCGGTCAATTGCGACAGATGCTCGAACGCTTGGCTGGTCAACCGGACTCCTCGAAGATTCAGGACTTCGAGGTGCTTCCAACCGCGCAGATGAGCGAGCGCCGTATCGGTAAGGTACTCGGCGTAATACAAGTTGAGCTCGACGACATTTTGCAGAGGCTTCAGATGTTCAATACCCACATCGGTGATCCTGGTGTGTGCCAGATTCAGCTTTCGCAGAGAGCTGATCTTGCCGACCGGCTCGAGGTCCGCATCAGTGATCCAAGTCGAGGTGAGGTCTATGCTGACGATCTCCCCGGCCGGATTCTTCTCGACCCGCCCGAGATCGAAAATCGAAAGCGCCAGTAACAGAAACAACATGAGTTCAACTCCTTCGCCGATTCGGCCGGCTCGATTCCTGGTCCCAAATGATCTCGCAGCCAGGAAGCGCCGACTTCAGCTCGGACTGTCCTCCAGCGGTCAGGAACGTGTGATACATGTTGAGCTTTTTAAGCTGTGGCAGGCCGCGCAATACAGCAACCGACTTGTCGGTCACGTGAGTGTTATCCAGGCTGAGTTCCGTTAATTGCTTCAGCGTCGGCGAGTCGCTTCAGGCCGTCGTCAGTGATCTCACCGTTGTCCAGGTTTAGAGCAGTGAGGTTGACAAGCGTCGCCAGTGCCGCCATTCCTTTGTCGCTGATGCGCGTTTGCAGCAAGTCCAGTTCGCGAAGACTGGGAAACGCCTGCAAATGGACCAGACCGGCGTCGGTGAGACGACACTGCCGCAAAATCAGCTCGTTCAACGCAGTCGCGCCTTTCAGCTTTTCCAATCCCGCGTCGCCGATATCCGATCCGCTGAGGTCCAGCCGTTGCAACTTCGGAAGCTTTGCCAGGTGAACCAGTGCTGCATCCGTAATATCCGTCTCAGCCAGCGACAGCCGTACAAGCGAAGCAATCCGACCCACTTCCGCCGCGCCGGCATCATTAATCGGAGCCCCCAACAGGTCGAGGTCTTCCACGCTAGTCAGTCCCGCCAGACCCTGTCCTTCGACATACGTATTCTTCAGACTGAGTCGCTTAAGAGACTTCATCCGCGCGAGAGCTATCAGCCCCGAATCGGAAACGGCCGTCTCTCCCAAATCGAGGTCAACGAGATTGATCAGCCGCGCAAGATGTTTAAGGCCTAGATCGCCTATCTCGGTACCCTTCAGATCCAACTTCCGCAGTCCGGACAATCCCGACAGCCTCGCCATATCGGCATCCGATACTGCGCTGGAAGCCAGAGAGACTTCGACCACGCGGCCCTTCTCAAGGACAACCTTGCCGCCTTGTGCGCGCACCCAGGTACTGAAACTCGCGCCCGCTTTCACTGGAGGACTAACGCGAGGCGCTGCCCCGACAAAGACGAACTGCGTCTCGGGCAAAGCGGCTCGGAGCGCATTGACACCCGCCTGCGTCGCTCGCGAATAGCGCACATCCACTTCGCGTAAGAGACTTCAACTCCTTCAACGCTTCGAGCCCTGCATTCGTGACCCGGGTTCGATACAAGCTGAGCTGCTCGAGCGATTTCATCTGCTCGAGGTTTGCAAGTCCGGCATCTGTAATGTCCGTGCTCATCAGATTCAGTTTGCGGAGGTGGGTCAAAGGACGCAGGTGCTGCAAGCCCGTATCGGTAACAGCCGTGCTGTGCAGGTCGATATCTTCGAGCGATGGAAGCTTGCTCAGGAATTGCAGGCCGTTGTCAGTAATCTGCGTGTCCGGCGCCCAGAGACGAGTCAGATGATTCATCGAAGACAGATTGCGCAGGCCTTCGTCATCGAAGGGAGTCTTACCGACATCCAGCACTTGAAGATTTACGAACTGCGCAAGAGTATGTCCGCGCACTCGCGTCTGAAACAGGCCAAGCTCGCGCATATTCACCAGGTTCGCGATCGCCTTCAGTCCTTCGTCGTCAAGCCGGATCCGATCGAGAAAGTGATAGCTGAACATGATCCGTTCGAGCGTAGGTATCGACGACAGATAGTGCATTTCCTTGGTTACATCGCCGCCGTCGAATCCCGCGCCCGCCAGCAGTATTCCGGCTCCCGATCGGTCCGGGAAGATGCAGCTCCTTTCAAATCCTGCAAAGGGCTGAGTTTTGCCAGATCGATTGCGTCGAGACTATGTGCGCCGATCAGATCGACGGACTCTAAGCGAAAGTCGCCGGCCGGCAATTCACTGAGATCCTGAATAGTACGCGGATCACCGGCCAACCGCACGTTCCCGCCCATATACAGCACCCATTCGGCAACACGCCAGTCAGCACGATCCGCCGGCAACGCCGCTTGAGTCCACAGGAAAGCAACGGCGACAATGGCCTTCAGCATCGCTGATATCCTGACGCAAAAATAGGAACTGCGCAACCTGTGCTCAACGCGCGACTTTGCGCACGAAGACGAAACGCTGCCCATCGGCCGTCACGTCATACCTCGCCGTACATGGAGATTCATCGGGAAAATTCCCCTTCATGCCGGGCATGGAGAAGAGGCGTTTCGGCTGTCCATAGCTGAACTCGCCGTCGGTGTTGACCTCGACTGCGAGCAGCGTATCGTTGCCCATCATGTAGAAAAGCTCTTTGCCGTCTGCCCGCCAACGAATCTGGCCGCCACCGCCGGCCCACCCCATCGAGAGCGGACGAGAGACCTTCCATTTCTTCTCCGGGCTGCGTGTCGGCGAAACGTAGACTTCAAACGGTCCATCGAGATTCGAAACGTAGGCTATGAAGCGGCCATTCGGAGAGAACCGGGCAACTTCGGTCCATGCGTTCTGGTATCCGAACAAATCGATCGGCTCGCCTTCGCCAATCTGCCACAACATCACATCCCGCTTCTGATCCGCTTGCGTGAAGAGCAGCCAGCGGCCATTCGGCGACCATGAACGCGGATATTGCGCAGCGCGCATCTGGAGAAGCAGAACTTCCGGACTCTCGGGATGATCCAAATCCTTGCGATAGAGCTCATACTCGCCAGTGCGGCTGGAATTGAAAATGATCTGTTTGCCGTCAGGAGACCAGATGGGAAAATTGTCGTTGCCTTTCGCGGACGCGATGACGCGTTTCTTGCCAGTCTCCACGTCATGAATCCAGATGTCCCGGTCGTTCACTTCGCCATCGCGCGCCGACACAACGATGGACTTACCGTCCGGCGAGATCTCCGGATGAAAGATAGAATTCTGTGTACTTCCGACCTTACCGAGGATCTTGCCCGCGCGGTCGACCCAGATCATCTCCTGCGGCATGTCTTCTGCGGTAGGCTGCTGCGCGAAGCAACAAGCGGCGATAAGGAGCGGAATCATCTGTCTCATTCGCTCACCTCAGATGCGGTTAAACACCTCGATGGCCTTAGCCAAAGAACGAAACTTCTGAATGAACGGCACCATCTTGGTCTCTCGCTCATCGATCTCGCGAGCGCGTGCTAGAACGGCCTGCGCCTGATCCGCCGGCACCACGACTACACCGTCTGTATCACCCACGACGATATCCCCAGGGCGTACGGTTATTCCGCCGCACCGAACCTCTGTATCGCGCGAAACGCTGACATAGCGTCCGACCGCAGTGGCCGGGACGCGGCCGCGCGCAAATACAGCGAGGCCAAGCGTCCGGATCTCCTGCACATCGCGTATCGAACCATCGACAACAATGCCGGCCATTTCGCGAGCCTTCGCCGCTGTCGCCATCAGCCCTCCGAGGCCGGTCATGTTGGGACCGCCCTCAACGACGATGACTCCTACCGACCCTGCTGCGGCGTTGTCGATCATCTCCACCGCATGCTTGATCGCGGTTGCCGGCGTTGAATCTGCAGCCCTCTCGGCCGGGCGAATCACTGCAGTGGTCGCGCGGCCCACCACTCTGCCTGGCGTTTGAGGGACCATGTCGTAGTCCATGAAGCCCCGATGGCCTGTGACCTGATCAACCGCATCGGATACCGACGCGACCGTTGTGCGCCGAAAGCCAGCAAGCAAGGGGTCGCTAGGAGCGGTGGTTCGAGCCTGATACGCCCACACTAAGCCGGCAGCAAATACGCTGACGAGAACAGCTTTTTTCGAATGATGGAGAAGTTGCATGATGACCTGAGCTTTCTCTAGCGCGCCTCCTGAGCAAACTTTTCATAGACTCCTCGAGCTTCTGCAAATTGGGAGAGCACATGCGTCTTTTCAATTTCAGATCGCCACCACGGCCACGCTTCCGCCATGGCCCGAAGTTTGTCGATCCAACGTATGAAGTACTCGGCCGACTCACGGTTCCGAATCTTCTGATCGCCCACATAGACTCGAATCACGTTCGTCGCGGCCTGCGGATATTCTCCGTCAAGCGAACGGTCCTGCGGGCCCTCGGCAAACAGAGAGAACCACGTGCTCTCGGTCACTTTGATCTGCTCGCGAAAATTCCCGCGCTTCGAGGCGGTATCGAGTGGGATCGGTTTCAGTACCCGGCCATTTGCGTGAAGATACACCTTGTTCAATGCGGCAATCGAGGACACACTGCCTTCGATCGTTACCGTACCGCCGCCTGCCGGCATCCGGATGACATCACCGGGCTGCGCTCCGTTAATTCGAAGTTGAAGGATCGGCCCACTGCTGAAGTACGTATGGCCTCTGCGTAGCGCCTCGAGCCATTTCTCGATTGTCAGCGGGCCATCGACTTTGGCATAGGTTCGCACGCTACCGATCTGTTTCCCTCGATGCAGGTTTGTAATAGAGTCCTCGCCTCCCACTGGAGCGAGCACGAGATCGTTGTTCAACAGATGATGCCAGATTTCCATCTGGACGGCGTTGATGTAGGTCCACTCCAGGCAATCGAGCACGCCCAGGGCTGCATCGACGGGAAGTACCTTCGCGTGTCCAAGATCGATCGTGACGGGGTCCTTACTGCCTGAGTACGGATGTACTTGGGTCGTGACGGCGCCCTGCGCGCGCGCCTTCCGCAGCATGTCTGTGTTGCTGGGGTACAGGCTTTCGATTCCGGTGCCTTCGTATCCTGTCGTGAACGGCGATATCAGATGGTCTTTCAAGCCGAGCAGCGAGACATGCCCGAAGAAGGGCGGACGGTACTCCTCGCCGATGTGCATTCTGATCTCCGGGTCGCCCTTGGAACTCGGATGTTCGCCGCCGCCCGGAACGAAATACTGCCGGTCGAGTACCCGATTATCCTTGTTGGCGACCTCTGCCATGATCACCCGCAAATCTTCGGCTCTCGCCATGAATATCATGTTCTCGGGCGTGTTGCGCAGGTTTCCGCCGTAGTTCATGTGGGTGTGCGTCGTTCCGGAATACCAGCCGTCCTTAGCCGTGTTCACCATCCGCAGCAGTTTCAGTTCCACTTCGGCGGTAGCTCCGGGCCCAACCTCAATTTCCGCCTGCGCGGGCCAGTACTCCAGACCCCTCATCGCCTTCAATACGAGTCTGCCGGGAGGTATCTCGAGTGTGAACTCGCCGGCAGTATGGAAACACGGCTCACCGGATAGCGGGATTCTCGCATAGGCATCGAAGGGAGAGTAGAATTTTCCGTCGGACGCCACATCGTGAACCCGCGCCGCGGTTACCTTCCCGGTCCCCTCGTCTCGCACACGCACGTGGACTTTTCCCATCGGGCATTTCCAACGCCGTTCGCTTATCCTGACTTTCTTCGTTGCGCCGCCGTATGTTTCGAGCAGCAGCAACTGCGGTAATCCGCCCTCATTCGATACAGTAGCGATCCACTCGCCGTCCGGTGACCAACGGGGATGAAAGTAATCGAAGTCTCCGGATGTCAGCTTATAGGGCGCCCCGCCGGTTATGGGCAGCACGTAAAGCTGACTGAACTGAGTCGCGCCGCCAGCATGCGACGAGTAAATCATTCTCTTGCCGTCAATCGATACTTGAGGTCGGGTTCGAAACAGAGATTGTTCGCTAAAGATGCGCGTCGCTTTCCGGATGCCATCCGCTTCCGCAGGCATTTTCCAGATGTCGCCCGAGCCGAGCGGTACATCCCGGTTGCAGACAAAGACGAGTTCCTTCCCGTCCGGAGTCCACGCCGGCTGGATATGCATGTCCCAGATATCGACATAGAGGCGCTCTCTGGGATGTCGGTGATCGCTCGTCACGGCGATCGGCTCGCCATCCCACCGCCCATCGCGGATCTTACGGATGTAGATATGGAAACGTCCGTTTGTCCCGGTGCTCACGTAAGCGATCTTTCGGCCGTCCGGCGAAAAGGCCGGATCAAGATACGTGGAAGGCTCGTTTGTCAGCAGGCTCGTCTTGCCGGTTGCTACCTCCAACACCGCCAATTGGATGCTTTTTCCAGGAGCTTGCGAGGTGTACACGATCCACTTGCCGTCAGGCGCCCAGTGTGGCGAGGAGTCGTAGCGGCCATCCGTCGTAAGTTCAGAGGCAACTCCGGTCTTTGGGTTCACGTCCCACAACGAACCCATCATGCTGACGGTGATCGATTTCCCGTCGGGTGACCATGCGGGCGCCCAAGGGGTGCTGCTGGGCGCCGGCGGATAGTAGTAGTTATACGTGTACTGGGCGCAGGCGTGAAACCCGCATCCGCAAATCCAAACGCAGGCAAGTCCCGAAAGCAGTCGATTTGTCATCGCTTACCGGGGTGTCTCTACCCAAGCGCCGCGAGCAAGCGATCCACATCCTCCTGGTTGTTGAAGACGGACGGCGCAATGCGCATCTTGTTCCCGAAACGCATAGCTACGTAAACACGAGCCTTGGCCAACTTCTCCATCGTCTTTGCCGGATCTTTCGCAACAAAACTACAGATCGGGCTCTCGTTGGCTTTGGGAGTTATGGACGGATAACCAATGGCCGGCAGTTCCTTTTGCAGACGATCCGTCAACGAGCGCGCATGCGCGCGAATATTGTCAACCCCGAGATTGTGGATGTACCGAAGACTCTCCTGCGCGCTGATCGCTCCTTCATAGGAGGGGTAGCTGACTTCATAGCGGTGCGGCCCTGTGACCTGAGTGAACTCCATGTCCTCGCGTCCTTGCGCTGGTCCGTCTGTCCAAGGGGAATAGTTGAACTTCACGCCGCCGGAGTGCTGTGTGGGTTTCGCCACGACGCCCTGGAGATCCTCCCGGACATAATAAAATCCATACCCTTTCACTCCCATCAGCCACTTGTATGTGGAGCAGGCGGCGAAGTCGATCCCCATTGCCTTCACATCGATCGGAATGGCGCCCGCACATTGGATGATGTCGGCGTAGACATAGGCTCCGTGCGCATGCGCAAGGTCGCTAATCGCCTTCACATCCTGAAGGTAACCATTCACGTTCGAGACCAGTGCAATCGAAATCAACTTCGTCTTGCGGTCGACAACGCGCTCCATATCGCGGACGTCGGTCTGCCAATCGCGATTCTTCACAAAACGAACGTCCAGGCCCGCCTTTTGGCGCATCTTGTAGTTGTAAAGAGCTGCCGTATAGTGCAGATCGTTCGTAACGACGTTTCCGCCGCTACTCTGGATATCCATGCCGTTAAGCAGGTTGCTTTCGCTTTCGATTGTGCTGCGCGCGAAGGCAATCTCAGACGGTTTGGCATTGATCAGTTTCGCGAACAAAAGCTTGGATTCATCCCGAGCCTTCGCCCAATAGGGCCACCAGGGATCGCCGACCTCGTTGCTCTCCCAGTCGATATAGCGGTGCAGCGCGGCGGCCGAATGAACGCTCAGCGGATGGCAGGAGGCGTTGTCAAAGTAAGCTCCGGTCTTGACACGCGGAAAATCCTCTCTGACCGCGGCGAAATCGGGCGCGTTGGACGAACCCCCGCCCGCAGCCCGGCTGGCGCCGGAAGCCATGGCGATCGCGGAGGTCAAAAGCTGACGCCGGTTGACATTCATGTTCTCTTCTCTCCTATGAGTTACGAATTAGAAAACCACCTTCGCGACGAACTCGATCTGTCTCGCAAAATTGGCCTGGCCAGAAATGCGCCCGAAGGACGCGTCTCCGAATATTGTGTTCGGCGCTGAAAATACGGGATGGTTCAGCAGATTGTACGAGGAAGCTCGAAAGTCTACCTTTACCTTCTCGGTGATCGGGAACGTTTTCGAAAGCGTCAGGTCGATATTGTTCATTCCTGGCGCGCGCAATGTCGAAAGCCGGGGGCTGAGATTGCCGAACGTGAAATCCCGCGGTTGCGCGAAAGCTTGCGTGTTGAAATAGCGACCCAGTCTGGACTCGATACTGCCGGAGATCCCATCCGATGGGTCTCCGGCCGCGTCGGGGCGTTGGGAGCCCGCGCCTCCAATATACAGGTTGGGACTTGCCAGACTCACACCCAATGGAAAACCGGACTGGAACGTGGCGAATGTCGACAACAGCCACCCGCCGAAGAGAAGGTCCGCCGGACGGGAAGCGTTTGTGAAGAAGTGCCTTCCTTTCCCAAAAGGCAGTTCCCAGGCTGCTGAAGCCGTCAATCGTTGGGGAACATCGAAGCTTGTAAGTGTTCGTTCTGACCTGCGGTCATAGGCGTTCTGCGCGTTGACAATGTCGTAAATCGTTTTTGATTGGGTATAGGAAACCAGAGCTGTCACTCCATTCCTCATCCGTTTTTCGATCTTCATCTGAAGCGAGTGATACACGCTGTTCCCAAGAGCAGCGGCTTGACGTGTGACGTTGAGGAATTGAGGATACGGACGGAGCAACTGCTGCCGCTGCACCGTCGCGCCGCTTAAGGCTCCGCTCGTTATGACCCCGAAAAAACGGATTGGGTACCGGCTGCAGGAGGGCCGAACCCATCGAGTAATATTCAGGCGCCAGTTGATTCAGCTGTTCCGAAAGCACAGTATCGTAATCCGAGCCGCCAAACAGGTGGATAGCCCGGCTGCCCACATAAGCCACCTCCACGAGCGTTTGCGAAGGAAGTGACCGTTGGATACTGAACTGCCAATTGTGGTACGTGGGAGTCCGGTCATTGGGCTCGATGAACGCGATGTTCTGCCCAATCAACGTGGCTAAACCTTGAGAAGATCCGGGAACACTTAACAACCCATTGGGAAACGGATCCCTCAGCAGGTCTTTGGGTGTGATGCCGTCGGTCGAGTTGACCATGGGCGTGGTCGTCTCAAACCCGTTAGGAATCACCTTTGGCAGCACCGGAATGTAGCTCAGCGCGTAGCCTCCGCGCAATACAGTCTTGCTGGTAATGCTGTAAGCGAATCCGATCCGCGGAGCGAAGTTGTTGCGATCGGGGTTATACAGGCCCCGCGGGACTCCATCCACTCCCGCGTAGAGGAGTCCACCGTGCAAATTCAATCCGGGCGCCTGTAGCGGACTTGGCGAATAGTAGTCGAATCCGCGCGTCGTGCGATCGAATCGTTCTGTTCGCGGCGTCTGATACTCCCATCGCAGTCCCAAATTGAGGGTCAGTCTCGTTGTGATGCGATAGTCGTCCTGGAAGTAGAGCCCGTAGAAAACATTCTGTACCGAGACCGCTGTTCTGGTGTCGATCGAACCGCTGCCGTAACCCGTGAGCAGTGACGCCATCGAAAAACCGGTTGCGCCGGTAGGTGTGTCGGCGCGCGGTCCGCCGGTTGACGTCGGGCCGAAGCTGAAAGTCCCCGATGGTGCGAGGTTCTCGAAGAAGTTCCCGCGGATCAGGCGAACTTCACCGCCGGTTTTGAAAAGATGCTTGCCGCGGTGCAGGGAAATGCTCGATTGCAAGGACGAGGTTCCCGAGGGATCTTCGAAATAACGGCTGCCGGATAGCGCCTGAAATCCCGTTACGCCAATGGTCGGAAACGCGCGGCTCTGTACGAGATTTTGGAACGAGGCAGGAAAGCCCAGCTGAGATAAATCGAAGCCATTCGACCAGGGCCGAAAACGCTCTGTCCCTCCGGCATAACCGACGCGGAAGTCGAAAATCGTGCTTGGCGTCATGATGTAGGTTTCGCTGAATCCAATGCCAAAATGTGGACGGTCGTTGATATCACGCCCCGGTGTCGCGATTCCGTCAAACTGGTGCGGGTACACAAGGCGCGCCGTACCGTAATTCAGCCGGGCAAACATCTGGTGCTTGGATGTCAACTGATGGTCTAGCTTCGCAACGAACATGTTGTAGTTGCGCGGCCACTTGGAGGAGTAGACGAAGTTCTGCACCCACGGTGTGGCGGGATTGGGCCCGACGGTGTTGGGTTCCGGGTAGTAGGTCATGATCTTCCGCGCCACCGGGTCCTGCAGCGATACCGGGATGGTCTGGTTCGGAAAAGGATCCCGGACGGGTACACCATTTACGGTGTGGACGGAGAACGGATTGTATATCACGTTGCTGACTTCCGAAAAGTCCCCCATCCTCATCTTCGTGGTCGGAACGCTGTTCGTGTTGTTCAACCCATTACCTTCGCGTACGCCTTCATAGTTGACGTAAAAGAAGCTACGGTTGCGGCCATTGTAGATCTTAGGGATGTAAATCGGAGCGCCGAGGCTGCCGCCGAAAGTGTTCGCTGCAAATGCTGCCAGCTGTTGGCCCCTGCCTCGCGAGAAAAAAAGGTTCGCATCCAACGCTGAGTTGCGGAAGTAATCATAGGCAGCGCCGTGCACGTCGTTGGTACCCGATTTGATGACGACGTTCATGAAAGACCCACCTGACCTGCCGTACTCCGCAGGCAGCGTGCCCATTTGTAGCTTGAATTCGGCCACCGACTCCATCGACGGAACCCACGGCGACAAACCTGTGCCGTGGTTCACGTCGACCGATTTGGAACGCCATCCACGGCAACATCACTCGTAGCCACCGGCGATCCGTTCGCGGGAAACATCATGTTGGTCGACCAGTCATTCGGTCTGCCGTCTCCTCCCATGCGGTTCGTTGTAATTCCCGTCGCGAGATTGAACATCAGAAGGCTGCTGTGACCTTTCATGGGAAGGGTATCGATGATTTTGGTTCCGACTACCGAGCCGAGAGAAGACGATTGTGTTTGCACGAGGTTCACGTCAGCTTCCACCGAAATGGTTTCCGCGTTCGTTCCCACCGCCAGCGCGATGTCCAGGCGCGCATTTTGACTCACACTCAGGGTGATCATGTCCTGTGTGTACGTCTTGAAACCGGGCACAGTGACCGTGAGTGAATAGTTGCCGGGCGGCACGAAGGAGAACAGATAGTGACCCTCTTTGTCCGCGACCTCCTGGCGGAGAATCCCTGTGTCCACATTCCGCAGCACCACCGGCGCGGTAGGAACCACAGCATTGGAGGCATCCGTTATTGAGCCTTGCAATGTTGCGCGGAACTCTTGCGCAGAGGCCCCGCAAGCAATCAGGAAAATGATCAGGAGCCGCAAGGAAACCATGTACTTCCCTCCCCAAAAACAAAAATCAGACCGAAATGTTTACGGGCGCTGACGCGGGAACGGAAACCGATTTAACAGGTAATAAGACCGCAACCGAATGCCAGCAAATCTGACGCATGGTACTCTCCTGCAAAGTCTGTTGGCTTAGTATACGGTTTGTATACAGGATGTCAAGATAAGAATTGCGTTCGCTTTAATTCTGGCGACCCACACTAGTCACGAACTCTGTAGCGCTCGAGGGCATCTTCATTGACATCCAGTCCGATGCCGGGGTAGGGAGGCGCCACGAGTGCGCCGTCTTCGATGCGGAACATGCTGCTGCTCTTCAGGAGTTTCAGTCCGGGCGAAGTCTGCTCATCGGGCAGCAATGGCGGCGTCAGGAGCGCCATCTCCTGCCACGGCGCTCCGATCGCCAGCGTGGCCTGCAGCCATCCAGCGAGAGGCAGCGAAATACTGCCATGCAGAATGACGGGAACATGGAACGCTTCGGCAAGAGTCGCTATCTGCAGGGCGCGGAAAATGCCTCCGCAAGTACGACCGTCCGGCTGGAGAATGTCATAAGTCCGGTGGAGGAGGCACTGTTTGTAATTTTCGAGGTTGGAGTAACCTTCTCCGCCAGTGATCAGAATGTCCACCATGGACGCGAGCCGGGCGGGCGATTCGTAATCGTCGCGATGAAATGGCTCTTCAAGCCAGTATCCTCCAGCCTTCTGAAGTCCACGGGCCACTTTCAGACCAGTTTCGAAATCCCAGACCTGTTGTCCGGAAGCCGTGACCGGAGCCTGCGCAGTGCGATCGAACATGATGTGGAAGCCGGCGCCGGTGGCCTCTTTGATAAGGCGGCAAACTTCTACATCATCCATTGGGTTCGGACGCCAACTGCGGATTTTCATGCCCTTGAAGCCGGCGTTCCGAATCTTCACCGCCATACCGACTTGATCTGCGAACGGCACCTGCTGCTGGTCCGCGGGGCCAGGCCACACGCAAGTTAGATAGGCGTTAACTCGATCCCCGGCACCGCCCAGGAGTTTATACACAGGCTGCCCCGAGAGTTTGCCGATGGCGTCCCAGAGGGCGTGCTCCACGCCACCCCACTTCCACAGACCTTCCCGGAGTAAGGCGTCGATGTTGAACAAGTCTTTGTCTTGGAGTAGCTCCTTGACCGAGGGCGCCGTTTGTGGAGGCGGGCCGGCGAACGAGTATCCTGTGACGCCGGCATCGGTTTTAATCCGGCAGGCGATGTACCGGTTCATATAACCGGCTTTAGCCTCGACTTCCGTGACGGGGACGCGCACGGGAAATATGTCCACGCCGGTGATCCGCACAGGTTTCACGGCGGCGCGGATTCGTTCGAGCGTGGCCGTTACAGCAAGGCCTGCGAAGAAACTTCTTCGTGAGAGTTCACGCATTGACGCGATACTCCCGGATGGCGTCTTCGTTCAAATCGAGTCCGAGACCAGGCAGGTCGGGCAGCAGGATGAATCCATTCTCGATGCGGAACACCTCGGGCGTGCGCACCAGTTTACGTGCAGGTTCCCACTGCTCCTGCGGCAGATTCGGGCCGCCGATGATTTCCTGCCATTCGCAATTGCCCATTGCGCATCCGGCTTGAATGTAGCCAGCAAGGGAGAGTGATGCCGTTCCGTGCTGAATGCAGGGTACGCCGAAGCTTTCGGCCAGGATGGCAATCTTCCGCGCCATCCAGATGCCGCCGCAGATGCGCGTGTCGGGCTGCACGACGTCATAGGTCTTGTTTACGAGGAATTCGAGAAACTCGAAAGTGCTTTTCGCAAGTTCGCCGCCGGTGATCAGGATGTCTACTTCGGCGGCCAGCCGGGCAGGGCCGTAGATGTCGTGACCATCAAAGGGCTCCTCCAGCCAGTAAGCGTTGTGCTTCTCGAGTCCGCGGCACACTTGCAGAGCCTGCGGATAATCCCAGACCCAGCCCGGCCGAACAGCGGTGCGGTCCAGCATGATCTTGAAATCGGGACCGGCGGCGGCACGAATCGCTCCCACGGCTTCGACATCGTCCATGGGCTTCGGACGCCACGCGCGAATTTTCATCGCGGTGAATCCGTTTTCGCGGAGCTTCACCGCGAACTTCGCCTGCGTATCATAAGGCACTTCGGCCTGGTCGGATTCGAGCAGCGGCTTCTTTGCAAGAGCGGCCTGCGAATAAGGCCAAACTGTGGTTCGATACACGCGGAGGCGGTCCCTGGCTCCGCCGAGCAGTTTGGCGACGGGCCGATTGGCCACGCGTCCGATTGCGTCCCAGAGAGCATGCTCTACGCCGGACCAAATCTGCACGCCGGATTCGCCGCGCATCGCCTGAAGTCTGGCGACGTGCCGATCGACGGCGAAGAGGTCCTCTCCAACCAGCACCGGCTTTACCCAACGCTGCAGGATATCGTTTGGGCAGGGCACAAACGAAGTTCCGGTGACACCCGCATCGGTGTGCACGCGACTGACTCCGTAAGTGTAGACCTTCATGTCCTCCCGCGGATCGCCGCCAGGAATCCGTATGCGGAAGGACTCTACATCAGTAATGCGGATGCGCTTCGCCTCCGCAGCGACCGCGCGCAGAGGTTCTAACAGAGCGGATCCAAAAGCAGCCGCGCTTCGCAGAAGAAACGTTCGCCGGTTCCACATCTTGCCTACCAGTAGAGCTTACCCGCCAACTGCAGAATCCGAGGAGGCAACGCGCTGTTCACGATTCCGAAGGTTGCGGGCTGGTTCACGGAGAGTCCCATTCCGTTGAACTGCGTGTGATTCCAGATGTTGAAGAATTCGGCGCGAATCTGGAGTCTTCCCGATTCCCCGAACTGCGGAATCGCGAAGTTCTTATTGATCCCCATATCCCAGTTGTTCAGCCCAAAGCCTCGCTGTGTGTTGCGGGACAGATTGCCGAACGTGCCGGCGGCGGGGACACTGTATGCGGCAGGATTGAGGCCGAGAAGTCCGTTTGTCCGGGGATCCAGTTTTTCCGGCGGGATACCGGTGGCATTTCCACGTTGTCCGCCCGTGCCGACATTGGCGATGTCGCCGGTGGTGTTAATTGTCAGCGGGAAGCCCGAAATGAAGGATGTGATACCGCTGATTTCCCATCCGCCCAGGAATCCGTTCAGAATCGGGTTGCGGATATCGAAGGCGCGTCCGTGTCCGAACGGCAGATCGTAGACGTAGCTGGCGGTGAAATTGTTCGGCACGTCTGTGTCGCAGAGTCCCCGCTCCAGACGGCGGTTGTACATGTTCTGCCCGGGACCGGTCGTATCCACGCATTTCGAATGCGTGTAGGAAGCGATATAGGAGAGTCCCTTTCTCAGGCGCTGCTCGACCTTCGCATAGAACGCGTTGTAGTTCGAATACTGATAGCCCGTCACCTGCTGGAACGCCGGCGAAAGCGCCGGGTACGGCTGCCGCGCGGTGAATGGAGAAGGCTGAGCCGGATCTGAAGGAGGCAGCGGCTGATTGAGCCACACGTTGCCAATTTGTTTATGACCCGTGTTGCCGATGTAGCCGCCTTCCAGAAGCATCGCGTTCGCCAGTTCGTGCTGCACGCTGAAATTGTATTGATAGATATAGCCGTCGCGTTTCTTCAGATCGATGTTGGTGGTCACCGCAGATTTGACCTGACCTGCAGCCGGAAACAGGCTTGAAAGCTGGAGTTGCGGTGTGGTGGCGCTGGACGTCAGGTTGGCAATGACGAAGTAAGGCGCCGTGCTCATCATCGGCACGAGAAGGCTGCCGCCGGTATTCAGCGCATAGAATACGCCGGCTCCCGTGCGGATGGTCGTCTTGCTTCCGACTCTGTAGGCGATGCCGAGACGGGGGGACCAGTTATTGGCATCGGTCTGAATGGGCCGCTCGGGCAGCAACGCTGCGCCGCTCCCCTTTACGAGGCCCTGACCGGGTACAAAATAGTCCGGTGAATCAGCGAGCAACTGCCGGCCTGTCGCAGGGTCGAAGTTGGCCAGACGGCCGCGCCACTGCTGGAAGATCTCATAGCGCAGACCAAGGTTCAGCGTCAGGCGGCTGTTTATTTTCCAGTCGTCCTGAAGGAAGGCGTTGTACTGCGTTCCGATCGAGTATTTGGCTACGCCGCCGAAATCGCCAACGCTGCCGAGTCCGCCAGTGGCCGTCAAAGGATAGCCGAGCAGGAAATCGGCGAAGGAATCGCCGGTGAATGTGCCGCTGAAGTTGAAGATACCGTTCTGACTGCTGCCCTGATCGTAGCCGACCATGAGGCGATTTACGTCGGCGCCCATCTTGAGCGTATGCGAGCCTTTAATCCAAGTGAGTGTTTCGGCTGCCCGGTAGTAGAGGTTGTTCTGAACGATGTGAGAGCCGTAACCGACAAATCCGCTGCTGGCGCCGGGTGTGCCTGGCGCATATCCACTGAGGTTGATGTTCGGCAGTGTGTAATCGCCCGGATTGGCCGCGAGGTTCTTGAGACCAAGCTCCGCTGCATAATTCGTAGACGTGGTATCGCCGTCGCTTACGCGAGCAAGGAAGGTTTTAGTAAAGCCGAGCCGTGTTTCGCTGATCCACTGCGTCGAAATTACATCGGTGAGACCAATCACGAGGAAGTGTGTTCGATCGGGGCGAATGACGCCCAGATTCGTGATGTACGCCGCGTTACCGAGGTCGTCGGTTGCATACGAGTAGCGACCGAAGAGATTCAGTTTGTCGGTCAGGTGATGGTCGATACGCATCGTACCCTGATCCCGGCGCTCGATGTCGCTGGGTGTTGCGAGGAAGTTGGCGCCCGGGCGCACGATATTGGGCAACGGGAAATACTGCACCAGTTGTTTCGAGATGGAATCCCAGCGCGCTTGCGGAATCACGTTATTTGGGAACGCATTATTATTGTTCAGCGGGTCCCGAATGGTTTTGCCGGTTCCGGAGAAGTCCCCGGCCAACATCTGCTGGGTTGGAATCAGGCCCTGAAGGATAACTCCCTGGCTCTGTCGACGGCCTTCGTAGTTGAGAAAGAAGAAAGTCTTGTCGCGCCAGATAGGACCACCAAGATTGGCGCCGAACTGATTGTATGTGAAGCGCGGCGGACCGTTGCGAGGGCGGAAAAACTGGCCGGCATTGAAGGCTCGATTTCGAATAAAGTCATACGCGACTCCATGAAAAGAATTGGTGCCGCTTTTGGTGACCAGTTCGATGCTGGCCGCGCCGTGACCATACGATGCGTCCATGAAGTTGACCTGAACTTTGAACTCCTGCAGAGCATCCAGGGAAAGCGCAATCGCCGGATTGTTGACGTTAGCAACTGTGAAGTCCGTGCCGTCGAGAGTTGTCAAGGTCGACGTGTTGCGAATGCCCCCGACCTGGACTGAACGTCCATCCATCACGCTGCTGCCGCCCGCCACTTTGGTCGCGCCAGGCGTCAGCGCCACGAGGTCGAAGAAGTTGCGGGCGTTCAACGGCAGTTCATGAACAGTGCGAGTATCAATCGCGGTGCCGAGCGAAGCTGAATCGGTCTGAAGGACCGGTGTAACGGCCTGTACGTTGACGGTCTCAGACACCGCCCCAACCTGCATCGAGAAGTCCACTCGAGTCTCGGTGTTGACGGTTACGATGACATCCGGAATATTCGTGACTTTGAAGGAGGGAGCACTTGCTGTCGCTGTATATCGGCCGGGCGGGACAGCGTTAAAGCGATAGTTTCCATCCGTATCGGTCCGGGAAGTTCGAGATGCGCTGGTTTCCTGATTTTTGATGGTGACGGTCGCGCCGGGTACAGTTGCGGCCGTTGGATCCGTAACAGTGCCGATGATTGTGCCTGATCCGTACTGCGCATTTGCTGAGAAATTGAAAATATTCAGAAAAAGCAGGCACCAAGTGAGCTGGAAAAAATAACGGCGCATGTTTGACCCTCTGATCGAGGGAGTATATAACAACAGGGCGCTTCGGGTCATAAGTGAAAACTCAGGGAAGGCTGGCACGTGCTAGGCATATTCGATTCGGTCATCATCATCATCAGTTTGGCGTTGGTTATTGGAGCGGTTCTGCGGTCCGCGGGCAAGAAACAAACCGACGCTGAGTATTTCCTTGCGGGGCGCGACTTGCGGTGGCCGTTCATTGGAATGTCGCTGCTGGCATCTAACATCTCAGCCGAGCACGTGGTCGGCATGGCGGGTGACGGATATCGCGTCGGCATGGTCACTGGCGGGTATGAATGGGTGGCCGCGTGGTGCCTTATCATGCTCGCCTCACTTTTTGCGCCTCTCTATCTACGCAGCAGGATCTACACCATTCCCGAGTTCCTCGAGCGCCGCTTCGGATGGGGTCTGCGCGCCTTCTTGTCGGCCAATCTGCTGGTGATAAACGTGTTCACGAAGAACGCCATCGACCTTTGGGCAGGGTCGCTTCTATTCGTTCTGCTATTTGGTTGGAATCAGATGGCGGTCATGATTGCCCTCTCGATTTTCACAGCCATCTACACGATGAAAGGAGGCCTTCGCGCCGTGGTCTATGCGGACATGGTGCAAGGCACATGGCTCATTGTTAGTAGCGTTGTCCTGACCATCGCGGCGCTTATCGCTGTTGGCGGATGGAGTGGGCTGACAGCGCGCGTCGATCCCGGACTAATCCAGATGGTGAAGCCGATGGATTCCGAGCTTCCGATCACCGGGTTCCTCATCGGGAACTTGTTCGGTGGAATGTTCTATTGGTGCATGGACCAGACGAACGTGCAGCGCGTGCTGGGCGCGCAATCTGTGGACCAGGGCCAGAAGGGGGCCATCTTCGCCGGCTTCCTGAAATTGCTGATCCCATTCCTCCTGGTGTTGCCGGGCGTGATCGCTCATGCCTTGTATCCCGACCTGCAGAAAGCCGACATGGCTTATCCGCGACTGGTGAGCGATCTGCTTCCCGTCGGGCTTCGCGGACTGGTGCTGGCCGGACTCATCGCCATCCTGATGTCCTCTATGAGCGCCTGCTACAACGCAAGCGCCACGCTTGTGGTCCGCGACTTCGTCATGCGACGGAGACCAAACCTGTCTGATCAGGATCAGGTCGCCATCGGTCGGAGGGTCACAGTGCTGATGGCCATACTCGGTGTGCTGGCGGCGCCTCTGGTGGGACTGTCGGTCACTATATGGCAATACCTGCAACTGATCTCGGCGTATCTGGGTGTGCCTTTGGGAGCAGTGATCTTCGTCGGCCTGCTCTGGAAGCGCGGAAACACTGCCGGGGCAATTGCCGGCGGGGCGGCGGGCTTCGCCTTCGGCATGTTCCTGTTTCTCGATCAGACCCTCGGCTGGGCGCTGCTGTCACACCCTTATCTGACTTCGTTTCTTCACCGTTCCATCCTGGTTTGGTTTTTCGCGGCAGTCATCATGGTTGTGGTCAGCCTTGGGACCGCGCCGCCTCCGGAGTACAAAGTGGAGGGCAACGTGTTCAGTTCCGCTGGGCATCAGAGTCTGGCAGGAAGGGATTACAGGATCTGGGCTGTTGTGCTGTTCGTCTGCACGGTGATCCTGTGGTGCATTTTTCGTTGATCACGCCGCCGAAAAATTCGAATGCCTCGCGCGCGGCTTCTTCGAAGTCACGTATTGACGTTCGGGCTGAGGCTAATCGTTCTCGGGTTGAAGGTTAGCAGGAGAGTTGTGCGCTCGTTGATGCACAAATGATACATAAACCAACCTGCAAACGAGAGCGCCCGCAGTGTGGGCCTCGCTAACTCGTTGGCTACAATAGGCACGGAAGGCAAGCTGGGCTGGTGTCCGGGACGGTCTTCAAAACCGTTCGGCGGCTCTTAGAGTCGCTGGTGTGTTCGATTCGCACTGTCTTCCGCCACTCCAACCCGGCGCTCCGGGCTGTGATACTGATTTTCAACGTTCTCGGGCTTTAAATAAGTGCATGGATAACTGAATCACCGCACTTCGCAAGCTGTTACTTCCGATTTGCCCAAGTCCTCAATTTCCTCCGCAATCAGCAACTGATCAGCGTTTCCTACAAAACGACCTTGGCGTAGGGTCGCGGCCATCGCCTGCGTCCAGGCGTAGTAGTCAGCCTTGTAGAGCGACATGTCTTTATCGTTTCATGAATTCGGAATCAGGGCTCTGCAACATGCTAATCTGCCAGCCACCTATCGACATGCTCGCGAACAAAAGCATCGTCCGTGAGATGTGGATAGATGCGGCACACGCGATCGATCTCTTCCATTTGGCCGGGTGACAGCTCTTCGTTTGGATCGAGGCACCATCGACCTGCAAGCAGACCCTGCCGGCGGAGGATCTCATGAAGACCTGGAATGCAACCATGAAAGTAATGCGCGGGATCGAAAAGCGCGGCGTTCGCATCTGTCACTTGCGCCGCGAGAGTGAGCAACTCCGGACTGGGACCATTGCGAGTTGCCTGGAGATGCTCAAACGCCTTTTGTGTCCACACGGCCCAGTGTCCGAGCAGTCCTCCGACGATTCGTGCCTTCGCCGCTCCGAACGCATACTCGGTGAGCAGATCTATCAGAATGGCGTCGTCATTCCCCGTATAGAGCGCGATGTCCCGACCTGACTCCGCCACGGCACGCACGACATCGATCGTCTGATAGCGATTAAAGGGAGCCATCTTGATGGCGACTACGTTTTCAATTTGGACGAACTCGCGCCAGAAGTCATAAGAAAGCAGGCGTCCGCCCACGCTCGGTTGAAGATAGAACCCAAAGACAGGCAAGATATCCGCAACTGCTCGAACGTGCGTGATGAGGTCGCGAACCGGCGCATCTTTCAAAGCGCCAAGGCTGAGAAGGACGGCCTGATAGCCAAGATCCCGGGCGATACCCGCTTCTCGCACGGCTTGTGTCGTGTGGCCTACCGCGCCCGCGACCGCAACCATATCCTTGCCGCGAATCTCTTCAGCAGCGAGTTCCAGGACGGGCCTAAATAGTCCTATTTCGGGTTCGCGAATAGCGAATTGCGTTGTGTGAACTCCTACTGCGACGCCGCCTGCGCCAGAGGCGGCGTAGTAGCGAGTCAGTGCTCGCTGACGTCGCTCATCGAGCTTTCGGTCGGATGTTAAAGCAAGAGGATGAGCGGGTATGACGAGCCCCTGCTTGAGTCGAGCGCGCAGATCCATCTAAAAACGTCCGTCCCGTGTCTCAAAATGTGTTGGCTTACCTAGTAACGCGTGACCAGCCCCAATCCAATCAGCGGTCCACTCGATCATCTGTGCTGGACTCACGCTCGGATATCCGAAGAGACGAATCGCGCGCGCACTGTTGTTTAGAAGTGCTGTGGGCGCCTCCTCGCCTGTGAACTCGGGTTCTACGCCGAAGTACCGACCGAATTCCTCAGCGATCCATCGCACTGAGAGCGTTTCGGGGCCAGTCAGATTCAGCACCAACGGTGGAGATTGACAGAGAGCAATCGATTGCAAACAGGCGGAGTTCGCGTCACCCTGCCAAATTACGTTGGCCATTCCCATTCTCAGGTCGATCGGCCGTCGTTCAAAGACCTTCAATCCAACATCGAGCAAGACCCCGTAACGAAGCTCCGCCGCATAGTTCAAGCGCAGTAGAACCCCGAGAGTACCGAATGCATCACTGCCGTGTTGGAACATGCGCTCGCGACCCAGAGCCGACTGAGCGTATTCGCCGACCGGGGCTGCCGGCGTCTGCTCCGTGGCCCCGCCGCTCGTGACGGGTACAAGAGGATACACATTTCCGGTGGAGAAAGCGACAATCCTGGAGGATCGATAGCGCTCTGCGACACGACCCGGCAAATAGGTGTTCATCGCCCAAGTGAGGTGCTCCGCTCCTGTGGTCCCAAACTTCATGGCAGCCATGAATACGACGTGCGGAGCGTCTGGTAAACGATAGACGGCATCGGGTTCGATCAGATCCGCCGATATCGTCTCGACGCCTGCATTCTCGATACGGCGTCTTACAGCCGTCGAGGTGAAGCGAGCGACGGCGATAACCTGATTTGCTCCCGCGCGTTTTGCCCGCATTGCGAGAGTCGGACCCATTTTCCCGCCGGCGCCGAGAATAAGAAGCGGACCTTCCAGCGACTGCATCACTGCCTTGTCGCGCTCGGTTGGTCGCGAGAGGAGCTCTTCGAGTTCGTTTTCGTTGCGAATCATGCTTGAAATAATCTAACCAGCCTCAAATCCTGCTATTGCGTATACCATGCTCTCATCGCCGCGAACGGTTTCTCCACGATACATTCGAATGAGATTTCGTACAGGGGTGAAACCTAGTTCTTGGGCGAGGGCACGAGCGTTTTCGCGCGCCGGGAGTATATCCCAAAGCCAAGGCTCATCTGGTTTCGTGGCGACAGCAGCCCGAATGAGCTGAGAGGCATCTTCGAAGCAGGTTGCAATACATGGACCGAGGTGATTTGCTCGGGCTCCCGGACGATGCTGAAGAAATGCGTTGTTGGCAACGACGGCAGGACCCAGAGCTTTCAGAAATGCAGAACGATCGGCTCCGGTAGCGCGCCGATCAAGATCGTCAGGGGATTTCGCCCTGGTTTGCCCGCGCTGACGCTAGTGGCGCAGGTGGTCGCCGCCATCTCTGGATTGGCTGTTCATCTTTGAATTCGAGGCTGGAGTACAGGGGGCGGCCTTGGTCAGTCGCATCGAGTTTCACGGATCGGATGCCGCGGGTATCGGCCAGCTCGAGTGCTGTTGTGACAAGCTGGCGGGCGTATCCGCGGCGCTGATAATCAGCATGTGTCAGCACCATTCCTAGCCACGCTAAATCTTTGCCATAAGTCAGCAGGGTAGTTGTGGCGACAATACGATGGTCCTGTTCGATCCCAAAACATCCGAGCGGTTCCAACGTAATCATGCGAAGCCAGTCTTCAGGCGTCTGATTCCAGCCGGCGGCGCCGGATAGCTCACAAAGAGAGGGGATATCCGCAGCGGTGAGTAGCCTCACAGATTCGACAGCGTATCAAAATCCCATGCCGTACCTTGTTTGAGCCTCGTACCGAGATGATCGCGCAACTCGGGGATGTCGGTCACTGCGAGAATATCAGGCACAAAGTTTGCGAACGGCTCAACGTAGTCTTCATTTTTGAGCAGGATGGCATATGATTCGAGACCACGAGCCGTGTACAGCCGAGATACGGACTGATCGCTTGCCGCCGCGAAGATTGCAGGGACAGTCAAATGACCGAGTGCAGCAATCGTAATCTGCGTATTCTGCGCCGGAGTGTAGGCTCGCAGCGCTTGAAGAATGTGCAGAATATCCGTTACGCGCTGCCCGAGCATTGGTTTGCCTAGCATCAGGGACGCCCATGCGTGGGACATCTCCTTCGCATGACTCCTGGTATAGAACGAGTTTCCGCGACCCACTTCCGGCGAGAGATCACCGATACCGCGGATATCGAACGCGGCGACGAGGTGTCCGGCGGCAGCGAGCTGCGGGTAAAGATCGTCTTCCTTCCAGTGGGCGTTTCGCCCTCTCGGCTCCAGCGGTACGATAACCGATCGCGCTTTCCCTGGAGGCAGAAAGATGAAGCCGGGAAGCCAGACCTCGCGCGAGACCTGGATTTCGACCGCATCAATGAAGTTCACTTCGCCTCGCGCGCGCCCGAGCACATTGACCGACGGACTCGCTTGTGGAGTATCAACTCGGAGCAAGGTATTTACTGTTTCCGTCTTTTTCTTTACCGGCAGGCGTTCTCGCGCAAGAGAGAGCGGCGTCTTGCTTCCGAAGTCGCGAACCACATTGGCTGTGGGGCCTACATAGAGCTGTGCATCCTTCTCCAGGCTTCGCTGGCGGTTCGACTACCGGTTTATCGGATTGGCGAAGCGTGCGTTCGAAGAAGTTGTAAATCTGCAAGCGCAGGTCGCGCGTTAACGCGTGTGGCATCGGAGTTTCGTACCACTCGAGGCTGCCCTCTTTACCGAGGACTCGATAGATGCTTTTCAACCGGTCAAACTCGGCTCTGCCGTTCGTGAGATAGCTTGGCGAATATGTGCCGAAGAAGTCGCGAGCGCTTACGGCAATCAGCATGGGTTTGGGAGCCATCGGGTACAAGAGATCCCAGCGATCAAAACCTCGCGGTCCGGAGTCAATGAAGTTCTGTTCGGCGTCATCAACGGAGCCCGGAGAGTTGAAATCCTCACAAGCGAAGTTCTCAGTGTTGCCGCTCGATACTGCTGCGACAGCAAGGCGGTCATCTACCGCGGTTAGAAACATGGTGGTTGTTCCGCCGCCGGACTGTCCCGTGGAGGCGAGACGCTTACGGTCGACCAACGGATGCGATGCAAGCACATCCAGACTCCGTACTGCGTCCCACGCTTGCATACGTGTTGCCGTGTCCCCGACCAGGAGCATTTGTTTGCCCGGTTGCGAGTGCTCGTCGTCGGCTGAACCCAATCGGGTCAGAACCCCGTTGGGTCGCGGGTAGTATGTGCGTTCTCCCTGACCCATCGGATCGAATGCCAGCACCAGGTAACCAAGTTGCGCGAGCGATTGACAGCACTTCTGATACGATTCGGCGGCCTTGCCATTGAGGCTGTGGCCCATTTGAAACAGCACACCCGGATACGGCGGCTGGTGATTTTTTGGAATGTATAGATTTGCTGGAATGTGCAAACCCGGCTGACTTTCGTAGACGAGCTTTTACCCGGTAGGATGCGCGATCGAAGCTGCCTAACGTCCGAATGTTGAGATTCGATTTTTCCGGCATGCCGCCGCTGAGCTTCCAGAACGTGTCACGAACCCAGTGCTGGCGTTCCGTGATCGCGGTTGAGCTGGTGAGTTTTGAAAGCGCCGCATTCCGCCAGTCGTAAGCCTCGCGGGCCAGTCGTGTGAGGTAATCCGGAAAGCAACGAGCGTACTGTCTGTAACGTATGTCGGCACGGCAGACAAAGGCTCCGGCGAGGGCGAGTGCTGTTCGTCGAGTCACTCTAATTGTCAGTCACTCCAAATTAGCGTATACGCATCAGGAGCCTGATGGTGAATGCGCTTATTGAACCGAACCAGTACGAGTCTGAGGTAGATACGTTGTCAGGAGCGCACGGAATTCCTTTCCCGCTCTCGCGAGCGCTCCGATTCCACGCTGGCATCTCCTACTGCGTGACCTTCGCCTCTGCCCTCAACAACTATCGTTTCCCCATCCGCGGTCGCTTTGAAAGTATTGCCGGGGGCGAATTCCAGCCGAGTTGGCGAGTGACGTCAAGGCGCAAGCTTTCCGAAGTGTTCGTCAGCAGCCCTCCCGCGATATCTTGCGGAAGGCGCCGAGTCCATGACGTTGCCTCCCGACGGCAAGCGTCGCACTCGACCGGGAAATACGGATAAGGCTCAGATTCGAGTCCAACCTGTGATGCCGATTTTGTCCGGCCTCCACAACTCGCGTGATACATGGGCGCGAACGGCCTGTCCTTGTACAGGACCACGATGCCAGCGGTGGCCTGCGCAGCCGTGGTTGCCGGGTGCGATTCGGCGATCGTTTCGCGCCGCCACTGGCAATGCGTCGTGTCACAGAAATCGTAATTCCCGTGCCGGCGCCCGCCGGCCACGTAGTAGCTTCGAGCGAGGACCGCCATCGCTTTCAGCGCTTCGGCCGGAGTGTCGCGAGGCATCTCGGCCGCAACGACAGCAGCCACAGCAGATTCCAGGTCAACCTTAATGACGGGTTCCAGACGCGATCCGATAGCAGTGACTTCAAGACGCCCTTTGAACTTACGATCGATTTTGCCCTCGATATTCAGGCTGAACTCGATCGGAGCGCCGCCGCGGCCGGAGACCAGCACGCGAGGAGAGGAGGTCATCTGCTGCTGAGCGAACAGGTCAACGTCAGCGCCGACCGCTCGCATCCCGGCGACCTGTCCTGGTGTCATGAAGAATGTTCGCGAGCCGGCCTGCACCCAAAGAACCTGCGAAGATCGCACGGTTACTCGCTCGGGCCGGAAGAGGCTCAGAACCCCGATGCGGAGATCCGAAGCAATTAAGGGTAACGCGAGCAGGGCGATTGCAGCCTTACTTCCCATCGCGTATCACTTTCAGCATTTCGCCGGCCGTGTGCGCCGCAACGGCTCCGCTGACACCGTGTACCTGGACCAACAAAACGTAGCGCGGCGATGATGCCGGGTAGAGCACGGCAACGTATCCGTCCCCCGGCGCCTTCTTCGCGTGACTGCACGGGGCTGTACCGGTCTTGGCGAGCGCTTCCGAACGCAGCGCCTTAGCTGTTCCATGTTTCGCGCTCATCCGCATACCTTCACGAATGGCGGCAGCCGATTCGTCCGATGCGAGAGCCGCGTATGCTGTCGCAATCTGGCGTGGACTGATCAGCCATTGCGCGCCAATGCCGGTGAGGGTCGAGGGTTTGAAGTCGCGTGGATTAGGAAGATGAAATCGCGCCGTCATCGCACGCACTTGTTCCGGAATTGCCACAGCGTTCAGTTGCAGGAAATACGAGTTGCAGGATTCGGCGATCGCATGGGATAAATCCATTTCGCCGTGCCCTTCCGGTCGCCAGCATTCCCGCGGATTACACCGGAATTTCAATGCCGATCCCGAGAGCGCCGAGAAAGGTTTCACGAGAGAACCCATGGGGATAGGCCTCTCGGGCGCAACCCAGTGGCCACCGATCAGTTCATGCGTATCGGCATCCACGAGCAGAAACTGCGTCGCGGGAAAATCGCGCTGCAACAGGCGAAATATCGACTGATCGAACAGCGTCGGAGCCAAAAGCAGCAGTTGTGCATACCAGATCATGGCTTGAATTTGTAGATCATCTGTTGCATGACTCGTTTTCCATCGTCATGAGACACGATGGTTGCCGAATCGACTCGATTCATTACCTGACCGGAAGACTGGCAATGTTTGGGAGAAAAATCGCGGGCCATCGCCGCCGCCTCAGCATTTCCGGCGTCGATTTGGCCATCATCCGTGTATAGGCCGCCAGCTCTCGCGAATGCGAGTAATGCGCAGTGTAAGCCGCTCTGAGGTTTGAAGCCGCCGGCGCATTAAGCCGCCCTACAACCTTCTGCAGCATTGCGCTGCTGGTTGCTATGACCATGATCGGCCCTTGGCGATGAACGGAAATTTCCGGTAGATTCACCTGCGGCCAATCGGTATTCGACAGAAGCGCAATTGCGGAATCGCTATCGACGAAAACGCCGTCCGTTGACGGGCGGCTGCTTTGCACATGGAGCATAGCCCGAACTCCGGTTGCCTCGATAACAGGCCGTAAGGAGGAAGTAGCATCGACAACTTGAGTGTGCAGCGGCGCCTGATCGATTCGGGTTTCCAGGTCCGAACTGTCACCAGCGATGGAATCAGGATTCCCGGCGGCAGGAGCAATTCTGCTGGGGGCGTTCCCAGGAGTTCCAGGCGCGACGATTTTGGTTCGGATGAGATCAAGCACCTGCGAAGTCTGTGGATCCGCCCAAGCCCGGTACAGACCTGAGTCGGGTGGGGCCCACGCGACTACCTGTGCAACAGCCCCCTCGGTTGGCGCGGGCGACGCGGATTCGCGAAGGAAAGTCCGCTCTTCGCGGATCTGTTGGGGCTCACGAAACAAGTCAACGACGCCTGCAGCGAAGGGCTTCAACTGCGAAGCATTTCGCTGCACCCAATACGAACGGAAGTAGGGAGTCTTCAGAAGTCCTGGTAGATTTAGCGCAATGCGAATGTCACCGGGATTGCCTGCCGACGCGATAGTTCGCTGTACCAGTGATCCTGGGCTAACGAAGGGCTGGCCTGACCTTTGGCGAATAGCGCGAGCGCATTGGCCACAAGTTCGCCACGCGTGGCGAGAAACAGCAATCCGTCGGTCGATCCGAAAGCTGCCACACGCCGGTTCGCTCCCGAACGCACATAATACTGATCCCGGCCGATTCGCGAGATTCATAAACGCTCGTTTAGAAAACGGGGTGCTGTTCAGGATGCGGGCTGCAGGGAGACGTGTTACGTACAAAAACTCGAGTTCGCCTATATCGTAGATTGCGATTGCCGATTGCCGCCTGCAACGGAATCGACCAACGACATGTCTGGAGCGAATCCTGCGGCTTCCGCGAATTGCTGCTGCGCCTCTGCAAGTCGCATGAATAGCCGGGTCCTGGAAAAGACTTCATGATTCGCACTCGCCAACCAGAGTACGTTTCTCTTGCGAGCCGTTCCAGTCGAGTCACTAGCGAGGAGAGATCGCGCGCCTCCAGATATACAAGCGCGCCGCTGGGAAAAACGGACGAAAGGCTGTTCGGCCCCTGAGCATTCTGGGCCGCGAGCCAGACGACACCTGCGGCGACTACCAATGCGGCCACGCCAATCACGCGCTTGTTCATATGCGGGCCTCACACGGTCGGTCTGATCGACGTTGTCATGCACATGCGGCATGCGCCGTTGGTTCTCCTGAATCCGCTGGAGTTCCGCATCCAAGGATGCGATCTCCGATTTGACATTCTGTTTCGGATCGATTCTCGCGAGCATCAACAGGTAACGTTTCGCCTGATCCAGATTCCCGAGTTTTCGAAATGCCGTTGCCAAATCGCGCGCCAGCGAAGCCGGTGGATCGCGGAATACCGAGACGGCCTGATCGAATTGCCCGGCCTGGAAAAGTGTTTGGAAGAGTTGTAGGCGGGGGGCCGTTGGCGCCGGATTCACCGCGATCGCGGCACGAAGTAGCGCGACACGCGGGTTCGAATCCTTCGTCTGTGCCGCCGCTTTCAATCGGGCTTCGTAGAAGTAAGGCTTGTCGATCTCAGGAATCGACAAAATCGACTCCGATGCGAGCGCATCCAGTTCTGCGGAACCAAGGCCTTTTGCGTTTGTCTTTGCCAGGGCTCCGGCAGCGTCTGTGCGCGAGGAGTATGGAGCGTCGTTACTCGCTGCGATCCGACGAAGTGTTGCGACGTCCCCCGTCGTGGTGGCGAGACGAACTCCAGCTTCCAGGTCCCAGGGCGCTGCTTTCACGCGAGAATTCCAGAATTCTGCAGCTTCCTTATTGCGGTGGAAACGACTCAGCAATTCGGCTGCGGCATTCAACGTCTCGAATGGTTCGCCGGCAACAAACGTCATACGGCGAAGCAATGCGACGACTCCCGTGACATCGTTCGATTCAAGCTTCACCTCAGCCAGGCCGAGAAAGTTTGAGACGTCGAAATTATTGCTGTCCAGTTCGCGAGTGTAAGGCGCTTGAGAAGCGCTCGCGCCGAAGCCGCATTGCCCGATTGCCTGAGCGAGGCGGCTGCTTGCCTCAACTGATCGGGCGAAACGTCTTGACGCTCGAGGATACTCGCCAACTCGCCTTTTGCGGCTGCGACCTCAATCTGGATCGGAATAAGCGACCCATGCATCGATGCCTGAAGATCTTCGGGAATCGCACGAATCGCCTCGCCGGCCTTATCGAATTGACGATTGGCTAACAGGGATCGCAAATACCGAAGCTGATAGTCCTGGAAGCGCCAGCGGGCATCATTTCGGGCATCGCCAGCGCGGCGTTCGGCGTCTTGCTGCGCCAACTCAAGCAATCGAGCATACAATAGCTCACGTTCGTCGGGCCCGACGATCTCCTCATTGACAATCGCTGCAAGAAATTGCGCCGGCTCGGCTGCGGCGGAACTCAGCTCAGCGACCCAGCGTGCGGCATCGGCAGCACTCGATGTGCTCTTCCAGATTGCGGGCAACAGCGAATCGAACCGATATGGCCGCATTTCTTCGGATGTACGTGCGAAGGACCTTATCGATTTCGGGCCGCAACGCCGGTCCGGCATGTTCAATCGTTTCCGAGAGTCCCGGCCAGAAATTCTCCGGAAGGCGGCCGTCCTGCATGTCCGCCCAAAAATCGAGAGCTTTGCGCCACTGCTCCTGCGCTTCTGTCGTCCTCTTTTGCGCGGCATAGATTTCCGCCATGCGATTGTGAACATCGGCCGATTTCGGAGCTAGCGTGAGCGCCCTTTCGTACTCCGCCAATGCTTTCGCATCTGCCTTCGAATCGCGATAGTAATCGCCTAAGCTCAGGTACGAATTGGCCGATGCGGGCCTTCCTTCCACTTCAGACGCGAGGAAGTCCTCTGAATCGGTAAATTCGCCGTAACGAGCGCCGTAATCAGAACCAGGTATCGCCGACTACCTGTTGGCTGCGGTCGGCGTACCGCTATATGTTCACCTATCGTGCGGGGGCCTAAAACGGCTGTGAATGCTGTTGAGATTCCCGGTTCCTTAAGGTTGAAGTAGACTCCGGTCAAGGCGGTGTACGCTCTTGCCCAGACAGGAGGCATTTTCGCGCCTTTTGTGGCGATGACTCGCAACGCGATGTTTGGATCATCTGCGCCGTATGCCAGGCCCATCGCTGCGTCGCGCAAGGCCGATGTGCCGGCTGCGGCTTGAACAAAGCGATCCGGAGCATCGCGGAAAAGAAGCTGGGCGTACCGTGGTGGATCGGGAACATTGCCACGCTGGAAGAGAATTTGTCTCACGCGCCGCTCTTCCTTAGGATTTACGGCAAGCCGCCAATTATCGGCGGCTCGGATGAGCAATTGATCACGCTGCTCGTTGGCCGCCAGCGGCTTCCAATAGCCTTCGAGTTGGCTTGCCAACTCCGCGTATTGAAGCCGCTGCTGCTGGATTTGGATCAATTGTTGTCCTTCGCTGCCCAACGCGAGACTAGGGTCGGCTGTGATGCGTTTGTTGAGATTGCTCACTGCGATGTCCTGCAATCCGGCGGTGATGGCGATACGGGCTTTGTCGGACAACCGGGAATTCATGAGCCAAGCTCCGAATGCCGTCTTTTCTTCCGGAGCGTAAAAGTCACCTACGGCTTGTGCTGCTGCGTGAATCGCTTGCTCGGAATCGAGCGAGCTATATTGCCGCATCCTCGCCATAATGCGGGCTTGAAGCGCCACCCCTTCTTCCGGGTCGAGCTTGCGACCGTGGTCCGCATACTGTTTCGCCTCGTCGAGCCAATTCCATTGCTCCAATTTCGAGGCGATCTCGAGATAGGACTGCGCCTTTGCAGTTTTGCCCTCGATAAACGCTGTACGCAGCGCAGCAATCGCCGCAGACTTTTGTCCCAACCGGGCACGCAACTCCGCGACCTTCACCATGTACTGCGGATCCTTGTACGCCAGCTCATACAATTTCGCGTACGACTTCGCAGCGTCTTCGAATCTTAGTAGGCGTTCTTCCAACGCTGCACGACTGGCAAGTAAATCGGAGCGGTCGGGCCGGACCGTTAGCGCCTTAGTGTAGGTCTCAATTGCAGCCGGAAAATTCTCGAGTGCTGCCTGCATCCGTGCAAGGATTATTGGCCAGCGGGCATCGCGCGGAGAATCGCCGGCCGCCTTTGCGTAGAACGCCGTTAACCGGTCCGCCACTCCATACTTGCGCGCATAGCGTGCAGCTTCCAAAACCAGCGACTGGTCTTCAGGAAATTTGTTCAGGATCGCTATGTATTCGTTGACGGCCGATCCATAATCCTTCATGCGGGTGAGCACTGGGATTAATGCGCGCCGCAATGAGCTCTGTTGATCCGCAGAGCTTGGAAGTTTCAGTCGGTCATTGTAGAAGGCGCGTAATCCTGAGTCATCTCCGGCGCGCCCATATGTTTCCGCGGTTGCAGCCACAATGTCGCTTGCGAGAGGCTCCACTGCCAATAACGGCTCGATCAGGGTTCGAGCTCTGCGATAATCCGCTGCTTCGCTGGCCTTGCGTGCTGCTTCTAATGTGAACTGGCGTTTGAAATCCGCATTGGAGCGACCGGCGGCTTCCTCCAGGACGTCGATGGCGCGCTTCCGATCTCCGGAACGCCAGTAATAGTCCACACTGGCGCGGATTACACCCGCGATACTGGGGTTGTCCTTGTACGCAGCTTCAATGGCTTGTCTCGCGCCTTGTGCGTCCTTTCGATCTTCCGCGAGCCGCGCGAGAGTGAGTCTCAGACGCGTTCTTTCCACCGGATCGGTGCTAATGGACGCCTGCGCGGGCTATCGCCTCTTCACGAATATGCAGCAGCCCGTTGCGCTCGGCGACCTGCTCGACGCGAGCAAGCAGATCGAAGTTCGATGTTGACGATGCCGTCTCGCTTAAGAGAGATGCAATGTCGTCGCGCCGGTTCTGCTCCTCGAGCAGCACGATTCGGAGATTCCACTCGCTGATGGATGAGTTTCCATCGGATGCAAGAGAACGCGTCCGCGCTTCAATCGCGTCACGATGGGCCGGCCGGGCGGCTAACTGACCAGGCGCCGTTGTGCGGCCGAGTCCGGATCTGCCACGGCCCCTTTTAGGTACTCCGTGATTGCTTTCGGGTAATCGCGTTTATTTTCAAAGATTGCTCCAGCTTCGTAGGCGAAGGCGGCCGGACTGCGCAAGGTTGGCACGACCCCGCTCGATGACACGGAGGGCATCATCATACTGGTAGTAATCCCAAAAAATAGTAGCTGCGTCGAGGTATCCTTCAGCCCTGCCCGGTTCTATATCTGCGATTCGATTCCAGTAGCTACGGGCCTT
Source organism: Bryobacteraceae bacterium (assembly GCA_963833675.1). Classification (GTDB taxonomy): domain Bacteria; phylum Acidobacteriota; class Terriglobia; order Bryobacterales; family Bryobacteraceae; genus DASQDN01. Next base: position 47,635 of record CAWHYW010000045.1, read on the forward strand.
TTGAAACTGCTCCCGGTCGGCGTATATCTCGCCTGTGACCGCAAGCGTTTGCCGATCGCGCGGGTCGCTACGAGAGATACGTTCAGCAATCTGCGCCGCAGTCTCAAATTGCCCGAGCGAACGGAACAGAGAAGACGTCGTCGAGTTCAAATTGCGATCTCCTGGATAGTCCATCGCCAGGGTTTGCATTGCCGGAGCGGCATTTTCGTAATGCGAACGCCAGATTCGGCGCTCGCGGTGAATTCGGTCGCTGCCCGATCCGCGAGTGTATCCGCTGGCGGAAGACTTCAGAGCGGAAGTCTCGGCCATCAAGCTTGCCGCTGTCGACGAGCCGCTCGAAAGAACCGCGACCGAAGATCGTTATCGTAATACCAGTTCTGTCGCAGCAAGGCCATACGATGCGTTCGCGTCGAAAGTGCCCTTGCGTTGATATGCGTTCAGGAGATTCTTGACGAACACCAGATCGTGCGGGAAGCGCTGGTGAGCGTAGAGGTTCACCTGCAGATAAAGTCCCGCATCCAGATTCGCGCCTGCGACAACCTGCAGGAAGTACGTATCCAACTCCGTGCCGGAGAAGTCGCTAACGACGGCTTGCGTCAACTTATCGAAAGCGGCAGTTTGCTTCTGACGCAGGTACCAGCGCGAGAGTTTGTGATGCCAGGACCGGTCCTGAAATTGCTGCATCGCCTTCGCGTATACCTGACTCGATCGTCGGCGGCCATTTTGTTTTGGTCAGGAACTCGGCCAGCCGCTCATACAATCCCGGATCGTTAGGATTCTGATCGATTTCACGGCGGTATAAAGCCAACGCATCCTTTGATCGCGTTTGAATGATACGAGGCGGTTAATGTAGCGGTCGAGAACGTCAGCGTATTCCGAGGAGCGACAACTGCAGGTCGCTGAGGCGGCGATACGCTGGGGGGTTCCCCGTCGGTACGGCGGAGCACGGAATCGCCTCGCCGGCACTGCCGAGTGGCAGATGGCTGGGCCTTCGCCGCGAGTTCTTTCAACAAGGCATCATAGACAACGAACTCCTGCTGATATCTGCTCGCGTCGAGCATGGGCGTCCGCGATCAGAAGCCAAACCGTGTTCGCGCGGGACTGGATGGATGCTCGGATAAAAACTTCTGGCCCCGCCGAATGACTTCATCGTTTTCGCCGTGACGCGCATACGCCTGAAGCAGCATGGTTTGCAAGCGAGGGAAGATGCTGCGATCGCGGGAATCGCTTCTCCATCTCGAGTAACAACTCTGCTGCCTTCGCGCGATGGAAGTAGGGTACCGCGGCGCGCTGCTGTTCCGAGTAACGCCATTGCGGGTCCGTCGAGTTGAATAGCAACGACAGAATTCCATTCAGCGTGCCAGGGTAAGGGTCCATGGTAGCGATGTCTTTGTAGAAACTGATATCGCCGCCACCGATTGGCAATTGTTGCTCGGGAGCCGTGAAAAGAATGCGAATAAGCCCGGTATAGCCCTCTTCGGCGTTGGCGTCTTGGCGATCGCGAAAGCTGCTGATAGGATCGCGCTGCTTCGACATAATTGTTCGTCTGTTCGAACAAAGTGGCGAGATCCAGCAATTCAGAAGCCGTCGCCTGCCCCCTGCGGATCCGATATTCGAGAAGCGCTCGATGTGCTTGCGGGAGAATGCCTTGTTGCTGATAGTAGTAGAACAGCTTCGCGGCGGCATTCAGATCGTTCGGATTGGAAGCCACCTCGCTACGAGCTTTCGCCAGGAAGGTGCGCAAATTGCGAGTTTCTTTGAGTAGCTCGAAGTACTGCGCGATGACGTTCGACGGGAGTACCGGTCGAAAGCTGGCCTCATACAGTTTCAGCGCCTCCGCTGGCGGTAGTAGCCGGGCACGCGCCTGTAGCGGGAATGCCTCGTCCTGCGGGAAGGCTCTTACATACCTTGTGACAACCTGCTCGGCGCGTCGTGGCTGGCGAGCCGCGATGAGAAAATCGACGAACTGGATATAAGGCTGCGGCTGTTTGGGGTATCGTGCGGTCCAAGCGTTATAAACGGATTCTGCGCTCTCTAGCGGCAACGCCTGTGCTTCCACGAGAGAGACTGCGCGCTTGAACAGTTCCCAGGAGCGTTGTTCCGAATCCGCATTCAGAGCATCACGCCCCATGGATGGTTGGCTTGCAGCCACAAGCAGAGCTGAGAGTTCTTCCTGCGGCTGCAAACGTCGGTGATAGTAGTCAGCGAGAGCCACGCTGCCTGCCTGCTTATCCGGCGACATCGTCGAGAACGTTTTCCAATCCTTGTCCGCCGTCGCGAAATCGAGGTTTAACTCTGCTTCCTGTGCTCGCAGGCTGACTAGATCGGAGCGCGAAGGAGCGGCCGCGATCTGTTTCGTCAACTCCGCTACAGTCTCGCGAGGCGGTTTGGGCGACAACACCGGCCGGCAGGCAGAGAGACAGTTCGGAAGAAAATGCCTTCTAATGCGCTGCCTCCGGGAACATGCTGAGCCCATTGCGCCAACTCAGCGCGGCCCGCGATAACGACAACCAGACCGGCAATAGCGAGGCCTTTACGGGAGGACTTCAATCGAAACCTCCTCGCGGCCGATGTTGTGGGCGAAATCTTCTGCGGTGACCGTAAGTGAATAGCGTCCTGCAGGCAGGTGTGCAGGGACCAGAAATTCTCCGGTGTTGGCCTTCGCCTCGTTGCTCCAACGCAGTTGCACCGGTGATACTCCGTACATCCGGGCGACCACGTTTCGCGACGTCTCCGATGCGCCAACACGAAGCTTTACCGATTCGCCGCGCTTGTATCGAGCTTTATCAAGTCTTACCCGGACTGTTGGAGGTTTACTCGCAATCACGAATGTTTTCGATTCACGAAAAGCCCGGCCCTGACGGTCACGCAGGATCAATCGAACTGTATGGATACCATCCGCCATATCGGAAGGCGCCAGAAATCGTGTTTGCCAGACGTCTTCATCCTTTAAGTATCGAAGCGGCTTTACCAGCCCGAACGGGAACATCGCGACTACAGACGTGATGCTCTCATCGGTATGCACCCTAAGGACCGGGTCGCCGGGACGAATCAGCCGGGGTCGCAACAGAGACCTCGGCGCGGCTAGAAAGGAAGTGTATGGCGTGACGAACTTATATTTTCGAGCAAGGCGGATGATCTCATCGATGGTCGCGCGGTCTTCGCCATCGCGATCGATCTTTTCAAGGAGAGCATCGACACGAGCTTTCGCCCATGCTCTCGGCAGGTGTGGATGATCTGTCGAGGTCGCCGGTAAATTTATTGAAGTACGCAATTGCAGTGGAACATTCTCTCGACGGGCTTGCAGTGTGAAGGTGGCTTGCCCAGGCTGCTTGTACTGGCCGACCCACCACTGCATCGAAGCAGGGAATGTACTCTGTTCCAGCGGATAGATCAGTTGCAAGTTTGCCGCAGGCCGAGCGCTCAAGCTCATCTGCTCCAAAGGCCGCCTGCCGATCTTCGAGAGAAAGGCGTTCAACTTAAACTCGAGGGGTTCAGTTGAGCGGACCCACTCGAGCACACCGCGCTCTCCGGCAAGTTGCTTGAGCAGGGAAACGTTGGCATCGTCCCCTACCGCGAAAACATATGTGCGCGCTCGCGTCTGGTTCGCATACCAGGATGCGATCTTCGAGCCTCGGATCTCCGCGCCTTTCGTGGGACTGCCATCCGTGAACAGCACCACGTAAGAATCGCTCGACTTCGTTGCGGCAGCGGCGGACGCGAGCGCCTTCTGCATGTCGGTCCCGCCGCGCAGACGGCTGGACCGGACAAAGGCGAGCGCCTTGTCGACAGACTCGGGGCCTGACGGCTGGGTCGAGAACGCAGTCACTTCGGAATTGAATAACAACAAATGAAACCGATCGATCGGGCGTAGAGCGCGGAGCAATTTCTCGAGCGCCGTATAGCCTCGCTCCAACTTCTCCCATTGCATCGATAGAGAGGTGTCGAAAAGCGCCACGATCGTCCGAGGCGCACCCGACATTTGAGCGGCAGTATCGCCGATCAACGCCGAAGCTTCAAAGAAACCGGGCTCAGACGCGCTGTCGCGGTAAGCGAGAATGGCGAGCGTGTCTTTCTTCGCTGGATCCAAGGTGTACTTTATGGCGAAATCTTCAGTCAGACCCACGCGCTCGCCTGAAAAATCGGCTTTCAGGCGGTTTGGTGTGCGCTCCGTGATTGTGAGCGGATACTGCTCGGCTGACAGTCTCGAAATTGCTCAACTCATGAGACGAGAGCAATTCCACCTCGATTTGCAGCCGGCCCGCCGTGGCTGCCCGATATGCGTCAGGTCGTAAGGGAAGCGCAAACAAAGACTGCATCTGCTCTACCGGCAGGCGCTCCTGATATTCCATTTCCACCCGCTTGGTCCCAAACGCAGGGATCGGCATAATATGCGCGCTGAACACAGGGGTGCGACCTGCTTCATCCAGATCGCGCTCGCCCTGCTGAAGAAGGCCTGGGTCGATGATTTGAGCTTTTGCCTCGGCGTAAATTTCCTCGGCACGGCGTCGCTCTAAAATGACTCCTGGGATTCGGGTGACACCGTCCCAAATCGCGAAGTCGGAGATAAGCGCGCGCCCGGGCAGGGAAAAGGTGTAGTTGCCTTCCATTATTGCCGGCGTGTGATTGGCAAAGATCTGTTTGACGAGATACCGTCGCTAGCCCGTTGTCGATTCGGATGCGCACGTCCATCTCATCGAGAGATAACTTCGTCGCGTCCGGCTCGCGCGCGCCGGTCGGGACGATGATGCCAGCCTCCGCGAAGAGCAAAGCGGAGCAACAAAACGAGTAGTCCGAAGGCGCCTCTCATGGAAGTCGGACTACTCCGTTATCGGTGCCGACGTAGACACGGCCGTTCGCTACATGAACGGCCGTAACGTTACAGACGGCAGGCCCTGCGTAAGCGCATGCCACCGATGATCGGCAGAGTCGTAAACCAGCACGCCCTTACCTAGCGTTCCCGCGTAAACATGTGTCGGCGTAGCTGCCATCGCGCCGGGATTGATCTCGGTGTGTGGAGGCATATCTGAAAAGCTCTGCCAAGTGGCATCTGGCCCGAGTTTGATGACGCCTGCGCCGTAGGTTCCGATATACGTGTCATGGCCGGAGGAAGCAATGGCAGTAATCCAGTTATGGCGCAATGGTGAGTTGGAGGTGGTGTAGCTCACCCGTACCAAGCCATCTTCCACCAGCGATAATCCGCCGAGAGTGCCCGCCAGTATGCGGCCGTGCTCTGCCGATAGAGCATAGACGTGATTGTTTGCGAGCCCGTGAAACGCATAGAGGCTTCTGACGCCGTCTGCTGAGAGGAGAGACAAGCCCGCTGGGGTAGCGGCGATTATGTCGGAACCATTCCAAACGATGTCCGTGACGTGATTTGCAAGCAGACCCTGATCGCGGCCCAGCACCTGACGTTTTTCACCACTTCGATCGAACAGCACTAACCCGTTGGCTGTTGCTACTGCCGTAGTCGGCCCGTGAACAATGCGATTTACGCAGAAAAGATGCTGGTCTTCGAAGTGCCGAGCTCTGCTGAATGTCGAATCTACGACGTCGAGGCCGCGGTCGAAATAACCGACCCATAGCTGGCCGGAGTTATCGACGGACAGCGTGGATATGTTTCGATCTGCGAGGACGGCTTTTGCCGGCTTCAACGCCGGCAACCACTGGCGCGCAGCGAAGACCCCTTCGTCGGAAACAGCCAGCAGAGTCTCGTCAGATTCGAAAATCTTGTGAACTGGCGACGGCGTCTCGATAAAATGCGGCCGGCCCGTGTTTGTCAATGGAACTTCCTGCATGCCGGGGTCGAGCGTTCCTGCGTATAACTGCTGCCCACGGACGAAAAGGATTTTCGCGAAGAGGCCGGGACCAATCGTCCTCTCCACGCGACCTCCTTTGATCACGGCGATTCCAAGCGCTGTTCCCACATACACCGATCCGTCTTGTCCGGTTGCAATCGAGAGCACCTGTTGATCTGGGAGATTCCGGATCTCAGTTACCTGCCCGGCCCGCCAATGAAGCAAGCCCCCGATCGATCGTGCCCACCCAAAGGTCCGTTTCATCCCCTGCCAGACATGTCACATGCAGGTCACTCAGGCTATCGTGAAGGCGCGTCAGGTTCTTGCCGTCGTACGCGAGGAGTCCCGCCTTCTGTGTCCCGAACAGCACTCGTCCGACTCCAAGCCCAACTACGGCGGTGACATTACGAGCGCGGGCGTCTACAGGGCGAAGATGACGGAATCGCATGCCATCAAAAGCGAGCATGCCCTCGCCTGAGGTTCCGATCCATAGTTCGGGTTCGGCTGACTGCGAGGTGATAGCCTGCGCCATCGAAGACAGTGGCGCAGGCGGGAGAAGGGCGCCCACCCGATAGTCGATGCCTTCGGTAAACAAGCCGCCCGGTCCCGCCGCATAGATTCGACCTTTGTAGACAGTTGCGTCAGAGAATTGGGCAGGAGCGCTGATCTGCTCCATCCCTGTCGTCACGGCGTGCAGTTCCGAGAGGACGAACGGAAAGTGCCCAGTCGAGGCTATTTCTCGTTCCGCTACGCCGATTGCGCGGGATGCTCTCCATAGCGCCGATCCGGCCCAAGCCAAGATGACAACACAGCCTGCCGCAATTGCGATCCGGGCGCGACGATTCATAAGCCGGGAGGTGTATCTATAGTATCGGAGGAAATGGTCTGGTACTCCAGCACTCACCTTTCTGTAACAAAAACTCGTAAAATGGTAAGTACCTATGAGTGGTCCTTTGCCAGCGTTGAGCGATTGGGATGATTTTGTCGGCGAGCGGTACCAGCCTGGCAAGGAAAAAGAGGCGTATCGCGTGTATGACAACGCGCCGCCCGTGGTTCGCGAGTTCTACCGCCTGAACCATACGAACCAGACTCGCGATTTCGGGCTCGCCAAGACGGCGCGAGTTCGGAACCCTCGATCGGCGTCGTATGGGTATTTGGGAAGCCATGGAGTACCTGAATACGCTGGTGGACGATAGCGATCCGGATACGGATTTATCGCAGATTGAGCACAATCTGCAGACCGCCGAGGCGATTCGCCGCGACGGACATCCACGCTGGTTTCAACTCGTTGGCCTGATTCACGACTTAGGCAAGGTGCTTTGCCTTTATGGAGAGCAACAGTGGGCGGTGGTCGGGGATACGTTTCCGGTTGGCTGCGCCTGGTCGGACAAAATCGTCTACCATGAGTTCTTCCGCGACAATCCCGATTCACAGATCGGACAACTCCAAACCAAGTACGGTGTTTATGAGCCGAACTGTGGGTTGGATAAGGTGAATATGTCCTGGGGCCACGATGAATACATGTACACGATCTGCCGGGACTACCTGCCGGAAGAAGCTCTGTACATGATCCGCTATCACTCGTGTTATCCCATTCATCGGGAGGGCGCCTACGACTATCTGATGACCGCTAAGGATCATCAGATGTTCGAGTGGGTGAAGAAGTTCAACCCCTATGATCTCTATTCCAAGGGCGATGAGAAGGTTAGTGTAGAGAAGGCGCGGCCCTACTACGAAGACTTGATTCGCGAGTTCTTCCCGGAGAAAGTTAGCTTCTGATTTGTGATTATGAGGGGGCTTAGATCAGCCCCGCCGCCTTGCTGAACGCCTGGGTGTCCGTGTAGCCATAGAACTCGATGGCTTTTCCGTCGCGAATGGTCCAGATATGAGCGGTATCCACTTCTATCGCGGAACCGGTCTCGCGATGGATCCCCGTTTCGCGCACTAGAGCGACAACGCGATCCCCTTCCGCGATGTATTCCATCGGCTCCACCTTGAAGTTCTCCCATTCTGTTGCGAGACGCACGAAGACCTTGTTGAAGACTTCATTCGGTCCTCGGTACGGACTGCCCTCGGCATAGTAAAGATTATCCGGGTACGCCCAAAGAATCTCGGAATCGAATGACGCCAGCACGCCGGCCGCATCCCCTCTGCTGAACGAGTGATAGATGCCTTTCACGAAATCCTTGTTGGATGTTGCGTTACTTACTGCTGACACGAGCTTCCTCCAAAATACGCTTCGCGCGCGAGGGGTTAAATACGCCACAGGAGCAGAATCGTGCCAAATACGTGACCGCTTCGTCTGGCGTGCGCCGGCCTTCCTTAACCCAATCGATCATTTTCTTAGCGAGCGAGTGCGCGATCATTCCATGGCCGCACATCGTCGAGAGCATCATCACTTGCGAATTCGGGAGATGCTCCGTTTTGCCTTCGAAACCAAGCGAATACCCGACACTATGGCGAGGAATCCCGGCCGCATGACAACACTGGTCTGCGCCGTCGATAGACGTTGAGATGTTGATGCTTACTCCGAAATCCCGTTCCTTTACCGCCTTCAGGAAGTCTTCCGCTTTCACGCGGTCATCAAACACCGCGGCTACGGTTGTCACATGACTTAAACCGTCGATAACGGCATTAAAGTCGGGCTTCATGTCCCGATCCCAATGCGAGAGCGGGTTCATCTTCTTGCACGGGCGCAATGCGCCACCGTTGCGCGCATCTCCCAAGTTGACGGGGCCGAAGGTATAGGCCAGCCGCAGGAACTCTCGGAGCTTTTCCAGGGCGCCCTGATCGTTTTTTCCCTTGCTGGCGATCGCGAAAATTACATAATCGTCCTGGAAGGACGCTGCCGACCCAAACCGGTGCAAGGTATTTGTCATTTCGCCGCTCCCACGGTTTGCCGCTCGTTTTCGATGACGTTCAGCACACGTCCCAGCCCTGTGTTGGTTTTGGCTCGCTGCAATTGATATCCAAGCTTCTCGAGAATGGGCGCGACCACCGTCTCATCACCGCTTGCATCGCAGCGCGTTCCCACTCCCAGCGTTACGACTGTGTTCACCTGTTTTTCGATATCCCAGACCAGACGAATGATTTCTTCCGTACGCTCGACCGGAACCTTGATCTCGACGATTGCCGACATCAGTTTCTCGCCAAGAATGTCCTCCCGAAGAGTTCCGGTTCCCACATCCGTCATCAGAGACGTAATCGGATTTCTCTTCTCGAAGTGGACTCCCGCGCCCGCCAGCGCATGGCAGGCCTTTTGAATGTCGCGGAACCAGACACCGACACCGGGCCGTCCGAACTCGATCGTGAAGCCGACCTCACCGATCTGCACACGGCCGCTGACATCGTTGGTTTTTACTTCTTCGGTGCCGCGACCCTCAACACCGGTTGATTCGTGCGGCACGCGAGGATCCGAAAACGCGCGCCGGACTACGCGCGGCCACTTCAATTCGTCAGGCTCGAACGCTGCCGTCGGGCATACATCGGGCTCGGGATCGAATCGCAGGCGCATTGCCTTGAAGATTCTCCTCATTGTCCGAACCATGGTGGGATTCAAGTGCTCCTGACTGAGGCCGTTGTAGCAGGCATAGCACTCGACGCACTCGTCACGATTGATCGTGGCGCGGTGGATCACCGGGTCGATGTAGATCGCGCCCATCGGGCACACGTACGTGCAATTGCCGCAAGCAACGCACTTATGCGGATTGATCGTCATACAGTCTCACTCGAGAATGCGGCGGCTCGCATCGATTCGGAAGTACACCACAGCCGCAACCAGACACAGGGATGACGCCAGTAAAAACGGCTCATTCCAACTGAACCACTTCACCAGATAAGCACACAAAACCGGTGAAATTGCTCCGCCCATATTGCCGAACGTGTTCATGACGGAAGAGACCGAGCCTGCGTACTCCGCTCCGATATCCAATGGAAGCGCCCAAGTCGCCCCGATAGTTAATTCTAGCCCGAATACGGCCAGGCAGCTGAATGAAACGCTGGTCCAGGGGTCAGCTGTCAGTGCCGCCGGCACAATTGCGCTGCCTGCTGTCAGGAATCCGATAACTCCGAGAGCGCGTCTTGCCACAACCAGGTTGCCGGTTCGCTTCAATAACAAATCGGACAACCATCCGCCGAGAAGATTACCTGCGGCGCCTGCGAAAAGCGGGAGACTCGCATAGAGTCCCATCTCCTTCAGGTTGTATTGCCGATATAGCGCAAGATACGATGGGAACCAATCAAGGTATAAAGCCTGACAGTAGCCGTAGCAGAAGTACATCACACACATCAGCCAAAGCGTTCGAGAGCGGAGAATGGCGCGCCAGGGAATCGTCTTGGAAACGCTCGATCGCTCGCCGATTGACGAATGTATTAGCTCGAGTTCTGCCGCGTTGACGGCGGGGTGCTCGCGCGGAGTGTCGCGATAATACACGTACCATGCAGCCGCCCACACGATCCCCATCGTGCCGAACAGGTAGAAAGGCGAGCGCCACCCATAATGCAAAATCAACCACGCCACGATCGGAGGCACGAAGGCTGCTCCAAGCCGCGACCCCGCATGAGTTAGTCCCTGCGCATACCCGCGCTCGGAGCGCAGCATCCAGCGGGACAACGATCGGGTGGCGATTGGAAATGCGCCCGCTTCGCCTGCGCCGAAGAGAAATCGTGTGACCAGCATCGACGCGGCGTTCCAGGAAAGCGCAGTCGCGGCGGTGAAAAAGCTCCACCATGTCACGATCAGGCTTAGCGCGCGTCGCGGACCAAGGCGGTCACCCAGCCAGCCCCCGGGAATCTGAAACAGGGAATAGCCCCAACGAAAGGAAGCCATTATCCAGCCCATCGTCACCAGGCTGAATCCGAACTCCTGCCGGATGGAAGGCGTAGCCGACCCGATCACCACGCGATCCATATAGGTCACCATGTAGGCCGCTACGGTAAACCACAGAACGATATGGCGTACGCGAGTCGGACGGACGCCTGACGCGCCTCTCATAGGGGCCTGCCGTGCCGCGGGAAGCATATCAGTGCGGCTGGACTGCATCTCTCAGGTGAGCGATATTCGGGTAGCCATTCATCGCGAGCCGCGTACTCGGGCCGTCCCCCCAGAATCGCGGAGCATGGAACGTGAATGGCGGCACGTACACAACGTCTCCTTCCGACGCGATGATCACACCGACCTTCTCGATTGGATATCGGATCTGTCCCTGCATAATCAACCAGAACTCCGCGCACTCGGGGTGATAGTGACCGCGGTCCTTCTCGTTCAGAGGAGGAAGATTCTTCGCATACCCATAGATGATGTTGGATACGGCGCGATCGTCGTGAACGAACCGGCTGCCCTTATATGCGGAATCTTTTTCCAGCTCATAAAGGTTGATATGCGGCTTGTTCTCGTGCCCGTAGGGAAACGGCTTGCGATTGAAAACCACAGGAATCCAAGTTGCGCCCGGAAGTTCGGGTGGTTTCACATCCTGCGGATAAAGGGTCTTCGCCTTTGCGATGTTCGTCTCGAATCGCAATGACGGCTGATCGCCGATAGTTTCCATCGAGTAGGTAGTTTGGGCCGGAACCTGCACCATGGATCCCTTGCTGGCGACAAACGAATCCTGGCCTTCGATATCGAACCGAATCTGGCCATCCATCACCACCCACCATTCGCGCGTATCGGGATGGTACCGGCGGCTCACCTTCGTGCCGGGAGCCGACTGAATGTACTCGGAATGAAGATGATCATCGTTTACGATGATCTCCCGCCAGTTCGCCTGACCCTTATACTTCGTCTTCAAATCGGCCAGTTTCGTGTGCGGCTTGTGGCCCGGAGGATACTTCGCGGGCTCGTACTTAGGCGCCCAACTCGGTGTCTCCTTCGGCTGCTGCGCGGCGGCCCAGTAGCAAAGCAGGCCCGCCATTCCTACGACTATAAGAAACGCTCTCATAGGTCAATTCACCTTTCGGCCGGCGATCATTACGCTCTCGATTGTGCGGGTGTTGCGAATGTCATCGAGCGGATTCTTGGATAGGACAATGAGGTCCGCCCACTTACCGTTTTCTAGTGTCCCCAGATCCTTGGCGCCGAGAAACTCTGCCGAATTGCGAGTTGCCATCTGAATAATCTGCATCGGTGTCAGCCCGGCATCGGCCATGTATTGCATTTCCAGATGTTCGAAGAATCCAGGAAATCGTCCCGGAGGTCCGGTATCGGTCCCGAACCCGACCTTTACGCCCGCATCGACTAGACGTTTGAGATTCTTCTTTGCGACCTCAAACGCAGTCTGAAAACGCGGATCGGATGCGACTGCCTTCTGACCGGGCGTTTTCAATGTGGCGATCACGTCCGGTGTCACGCTGCGCTTGAAGAACGGATCGTCGAGCCACGCAGGCGGATTTGCAAACGCGAACGAGGACATCTCCCGAGTGAGCGTCGCGGCCTGTTGCCACGCGCCTTTCTTCTTCATCAAAGCAATCATCGCGTCATCAACCGGCTTATCTCGGATACTGTGCGCGAGCCCGTCCAATCCCGCCTCGACCAACCCCCGCGCGTCTTCGAGATAAAAGATGTGAGCGCCGACTTTCAGTCCGTGCTTGTGAGCTTCCTGGATGATGTCCTTCGACAAATCCATCGGGATCTTGCGTTCTTTGCCGAAGTGATCATCCACCCAGATCTTCACCTCGTCTACTTTCTTGTCAGCCAGCCATTCAACGTCTTTCCGTACTTCCGCGGCGTTTTCCACTTCGAAAGGCACACCCTTCATGCCTGGAGCCGACGTCGGATAACCTGCCTTTCCGGTAAAGCCTCGGCCGGCCGTGAACAGGCGAGTGTACTGCGGCCTTCCTGCCCGCTCTTCCGCACGAATCTGGAAAGACAGGTCCTGGTCGCTGCCCATACTGATCATCGAAGTGACCCCATAGGAGGCGTAGGTCTTCAGGTTGTGCTCTACATTGGCACGGGTGAAATTCTTCGGATCCTGAACTAAACCAATGACATTGCCGATATGTCCATGGAGATTGATGATGCCGGGCATGACGTATTTGCCCGATAAATCCAGCGTGGTTGCATCGGCGGGAACTTTGGCAACGGCGCAGGACCCGCATAGCGGATACGGCCGTCAGTGACAACTAGTGCCGCGTTCGGAACGGGCGGCTTCCCTGTTCCGTCGATCAGCGTAAAATTTCTCAGAACGATAGTTTCGGCCGAACACGCCGTGGCAAAAAGGAAAACCACAAACGCGCTGTTTTTCAGCAAAGCGCTCATGGTCGAGGAATTCTAACACATCGAGACCGGATTTGGTGGTAGTCTATAACTGTGAAATGTTTGCTGTGCCTCTTTTTTTGTACCGCTTTGTGGTGTGAGCAGTCCTCGGTCGCGACCCGCACTTACGATGTAAACGGCCATCCAGTATCCGGTGTAAGTGTTAGAAACTCAGGCGGTTCAACTAAAGAAATCACACGCGACATTAACGGCCAAACGGCGCCGGTCGAGTCTGTCACAGAACGGATTGTCAGCGATTCCGGCGGAGTCAAAGTTATCGAGCGTACCATCAAGCGGTACGACGCGAACGGCACGCCGGGCCCGGCCGAGCGCATCACAGTCGAGGAACGTAAGCAGGCCGACGGAACCCTTCATACATCCACCACCGTCTCGAGGGGGACCATTAACGGTAGCTTTCAGGTAGCCGAACGCTCCACATCGATTAGCCGTACAAACGGGAACCGGACGGAAACTTCGACCTCGATTGAGCGGCCGACCTTAAACGGATCTTTCGATCTCGTGGAAAAGAACGAACAATCTGTAGTTACCGATGGGTCGAAGACTACCGAAAACATCGCGACTACCCGGCGCGATGCAAACGGCCGCTTCGCTGAAACGGCGCGAAAGGTCCGCGAAGCCGTGACGGTGAACGGTCAAACGAACGAAAATACCGCTGAATACGAGAGCGCCTCGACGGGTGAGATGCGAATCATGCGCCAGAGCACCGCGCGCATCGATCCTGCGGGCACTCGTGAAACAACCGTCTATGTTCCGGATCCTACGGGCAAGTTAACGTTATTCCGCCAACAAGTTATCGAGAAAAAGGACACACCCGGCGGCACTGTGGAAACGACCACCGTGCGCTTCGCTCTGCCATCAGATCCGGGTAAACTCGGGCCTCCCCGGAAAGCGGAAGAGGTCGTTTGCACCGGCGATTGCGGGCGCAAATCAACCGTGGCCGAAGTGCATCAGCCAGCCCAATCCAAATAACGCAATAACAAAATACGCGAAGCACTGAAGCCCGTAGCGTATTCTCTCTTGATCAGTCTTTTTTGTGGTGATGCCAAGCACCACCGACGTAAAGAGCGCGAACAGGATCGCGGTCTCAAGATGGGATAAAGCCATTCTCGGCATCAGTTTTTCTTTCCTGTCCCGATCTCGTGAATGTCAACCATGGCTAAGATATTCAGCAGCCCCGCACCTACCAAAAACTTGCTGCCGTAGTCGTAAACGTGCCCGGCCATATCCGGCTGGTTGTATCCGAGGGCCACGGTGATGAAATACAGCGCTCCGGACGCCAAGTGGCAAAGAAATCCGCCGCAATAGATGAGCGTGGTCAGCAGATCTCCGCCTTGCGGCTGAAAAAGCGGCCCGCGCATCATCAGCCCGATCAGGAACATGGTCGTTACCGAAACGAAAATCAGGATTCCACGACCCTGCCGGCCGAGCATAAAATGGCCGGCGCCCGGAACGATCCAACCGGCCAGGAGAGCGGGCAGCCACGATGAGACTGGAACTGGCTTAACTTGTGCTTCTGTCATCTACTTTTGCTTTGCAATAATCTGATCTTTAATCTTGTTGTACGTTGCCGACGGAATAATCTTCTTCGTTACCAGATCATTCTTTCCGTGATACGGACGTCCTTTTACAATCTTATCCGCATAGGCCGTGCCGATTCCCGGGAGCTTCTGTAACTCGTCCGCTGACGCCGAGTTTATGTCCACAAGATTGCCTGCAGCTTCGGTCTTGGCAGCGGGTGCCGGGGCCTTAGCCGCCTGCGTTTTGGCGGGAGCAGGTTTGGCGGCGCTTGCCTGAGCATAGGCGAACGCGACACCGATGACGGCGAGAAACAGCGCACGAAGAACTTTCATGTCGTTAGATTACCGTATTTACAAGCAGATGGACGTACCCCAGCGCGAAACGTTTGAAAGGGCTGGGCTACGCAATCAGCGTGTCATTAACTCCACCACATTCAGGCCATTCCGTTGGAGCATGATAGCGCCTTCGGTGTGCTAGATTGGGTCTTTCATGAGCCAGCCTGCGGCCAATCTCAGAGCTACACCGCTGAACTCTGTTCATCGGCGTATGAAAGCGAAGATGGTCGATTTCGGAGGCTGGGACATGCCTGTTCAGTACTCCGGAATTATTGAGGAGCACAACGCCGTACGCAATGCGGTAGGTCTCTTCGATGTGAGTCATATGGGCGAAGTAGAAGTGCGCGGACCTGAGGCTTTAGATGTCATCGACTCGGTCTCCTCAAACAATGCTTCCAAGCTCAAGCAAGGTCAGGCGCATTACTCAGGGCTGTTGTACGATCATGGCGGCTTCGTGGACGACATCCTGGTCCACAAGGTGGACGACGATCACTTCTTCATCTGTGTCAACGCCTCCAATCAGGAGAAAGATTTCGACTACATCAACCTGGTGAACCGGCACAAAGCTACGGTCGAGTTCGCGTCCGACCGTTATGCCCAGATCGCCGTGCAGGGGCCGAAAGCGCTCCCGACTCTCCAAAAGCTCACACGCACTCCGCTTGCGGATATCAAGTATTACTGGTTTGTCGATGGAGAGGTGGACCGTGTTTTCGCGCGTATCGCGCGGACCGGCTACACGGGCGAGGATGGGTTCGAGATCTACATCGCGCCTGACAGAGCCGAGCCGATTTGGGACAAGCTGCTCGATGCCGGTCAGGAGTTCGGAATCAAACCATGTGGTCTGGGAGCTCGTAATACTCTGCGACTCGAATCCAAGATGGCCCTATACGGTCATGAGATCGGGCCGAGTATCACCCCGTTGGAAGCCGACCTTGCCTGGATCGTCAAGTTCGACAAGCCGGATTTCATAGGGAAAGCTGCGCTGGAAAAGCAGAAGTCTCAAGGTGTGAAGCGTAGTTTGGCGGGCTTTGAGATGACAGGCCGTGGGATCGGCCGTGACGGCTACGAAGTCTACGTTGACGGAGCGCCTGCGGGTTGGGTGACGAGCGGTGGGCCATCTCCGACAACCGGCAAGAACATCGGACTTTGCATATTGCCGCTGGAAGCTGCGCAGATCGGCAAGACCATTCAAATCATGATTCGAAACCAGCCCGTGGATGCCGTTATCGTACCCACGCCATTTTACAAGCGAGCCAAATAAAAAGCATGTATCCTGACCATTTTCGTTACACGAAGGAACACGAGTGGGTCTCGGTCGAAGGTGAAGTCGGTACGATCGGTATTACGGACCACGCGCAAAAGGAACTGGGCGACATCGTCTATGTGGACCTGCCCAAGGTAGGAACATCCGTGTCGCAAGGAGGCACAATCGGATCGGTGGAATCCGTCAAAGCCGTATCCGACATATATTCGCCGGTTTCCGGCGAGATCGTGGAAATCAATCAGGCTCTGGCCGACAAGCCGGAACGCCTCAACGAAGATCCTCATGGAGACGCCTGGTTGGTGAAAATCCGCCTATCTTCTCAGGACGACATCAAAGGTCTGCTCTCTGCAGACGATTATCGAAGTTATATAGGAGAGTAGTTCCCTTTGCGTTACCTGCCGAAGTCGGAATCTGAGCGTCGGGAAATGCTCGACACTCTCGGTCTCGGATCTATCGAGGACCTCTTTTCTCATCTGCCCGAAGAAGCGCGACTGAACCGGCCCTTGAACATCGCTCCCGGTAAGTCCGAATACGAGATCGTCGAATACTTCCGTGCACGCGGTGAGGAAAATGCCACCAGGTTCACGTCCTTTCTTGGAGCCGGTGTGTACAACCACTACCGTCCGGTCATGGTCGATACCGTCGTGTCGCGTGGTGAATTTCTGACCTCGTACACTCCGTATCAAGCCGAGATCTCTCAAGGAACGCTGACCACAATTTTCGAATTTCAGTCCATGCTTTGTCAGTTGACTGGCATGGATGTAGCCAACGCGTCGATGTACGACGGCTCCTCGGCAGTTCCCGAGGCGGCGATGATGGCCGTCCGCGTCACTGGCCGGAATCGCGTGCTCGTCTCACGCACTGTCCATCCTGAATACCGCGAAGTTCTCCGAACCTACTCGCAGCATCAGGGCATGCCCGTCGAAGAGTTCGGCTACGCCGAGGGCGCCGGATCCATCGATCTCGCCGATCTTGAATCGAAACTCCACGGCGACGTGGCTGTCGTCGTTATTCAAACGCCGAATTTTTTTGGCATTGTCGAGGATGTCCAACAAGCGGCTGATTTGGCGCACAAACACGGAGCGCTACTCGTCGCAGCATTCACCGAAGCCGTATCACTCGGATTGCTGCAGCCTCCGAAAGAAGCGGACATCGTCGCCGGCGAGTTGCAGTCTTTCGCGATTTCGCCCAGCTACGGCGGTCCTTATGCGGGCATTATCGCCACGAAGGAAAAGTTCATTCGTCAGTTGCCCGGACGAATCGTTGGCGAGACGAAAGATACTCACGGCAATCGCGCTTTCTGTCTGACCCTTGCAACGCGTGAGCAGCACATCCGTCGCGAAAAGGCCACTTCCAACATCTGCACGAATCAAGCGTTGATCGCGCTGATGGCGACAGTCTTCATGTCCGTCTACGGCAAAGAGGGGCTCCGCGAACTGGCTCATCAGAATCTCTCGAAGGCCCACTATCTGGCGCAGGATCTCAATCATCGATTCAGCGCGCCCTTTTTCAATGAATTTGTCCTGAAAGCCGAACCCGAGGCGCTCAATGCCGAGCTATTGAAATACGACATCATCGGCGGTCTCCCGCTCGGCAGATTCTATCCGGAACTGAGTGGATGCATGCTGGTCTGCGCAACCGAGATGAGCAAACGAGCCCACCTCGATCAGTTCAAGAAGTGTGTGGAAACGGTCTCCGAGCCCGCCTTGGTATCGCGCAACGGGGGAAGCCGCTAATGATCAAGAAGACTCGGCCGCATATCACGCAAAACGAGCCTCTGCTATTCGAGATCAGTTCCCCTGGAAAGAAAGGTTACCAGCTACCCGAGCTTGACGTGCCTTCGGTAGATGCGAAGGAGGCTCTTGGCGCGGCTAACGTCCGCGACGAAATCCAAGGCTTCCCCGAAGTAAGTGAAGTCGAGGTGATTCGTCACTTCACCCGGTTGTCGACTTGGAATTACGCCATTGATCTCGGTTTGTACCCGCTGGGCTCGTGCACGATGAAGTACAACCCTCGCATCAATGAAGCCGTGGCGCGGACCGAGGGCCTCGCCTGGGCTCACCCCTACCAGCCTGAAGAGCTGTCGCAGGGAGCGATGGAGATTAACGCGGTCCTCGAAGACATGCTCGCCGAGATCACCGGCATGGACGCGGTGACGTTGCAGCCCGCCGCAGGCGCTCATGGCGAGATGACCGGCATCTTCCTGATTCGCGCCTACCTCCAGTCTCTCGGCAATCCACGCAAGAAGCTGCTGATCCCTGATTCGGCTCACGGAACCAATCCCGCGACGGCGAGCATGGCTGGTTACGCAGTGCAGAACATCCGCAGCAACGAGCGCGGACTCGTGGACTTGGCCGAGCTCGAAAAGTTCGTCGATGAAGATGTCGCTGGCCTGATGATCACGAACCCGAATACGATCGGAGTGTTCGAGGAAAACATCACCAGGATCACCGACCTGATGCATTCCAAAGGCGCTCTAGTCTATATGGATGGCGCGAACATGAACGCGCTTGTTGGCATGGCTCGACCCGGCGATTTCGGAATCGATGTAATGCACCTGAATCTGCACAAGACCTTCTCGACGCCGCATGGCGGCGGAGGTCCGGGAGCAGGTCCGGTCGCCGTAAAAAAGATCCTCGAACCGTTCCTGCCAACTCCACGTCTGCGACGGTCTGGTGAGGATCGCTGGACCTGGGATTACAATCGGCCGGAATCGATCGGCCGCGTTCGGGCCTTTTACGGCAACTTCGGTGTGCTGGTCCGCGCGCTCGCGTACATTCTCGCTCATGGTGGGGACGGCCTGAAACGGGCGACGCTGGACGCCGTGTTGAATGCGAACTATCTTCGCAAGCGGCTGGAAGCGTATTTCGACCTTCCTTACAACGCTCCATCGATGCACGAGTGCGTGTTCTCCGATTCGCGTCAGGCGAAGCTAGGCGTTAGGACCGGCGACATAGCCAAGCGGCTTATCGACTACGGCTTCCATCCCTACACCGTAAGCTTCCCGCTGATCGTGCCTGGAGCCCTGATGATTGAGCCCACGGAAACGGAAGGTAAGCGCGAGCTGGATCTCTTCGCGGATGCTCTAATCTCAATCGCGAAGGAGATCGAAGACGATCCGCAGCTAGTCACCCAGGCGCCGCATCTCACACGCACTAGCCGTGTGGATGAAGTCGGTGCGGCGCGCAAACCGGTGGTCCGTTGGCAGCCCGGCAAGTCGCCCTCATCGTAGCCATCGTCCTGCTGCTCCGGCTGCCGTTTTTGACCCAGCCGGTGCAGGGAGACGATCCGTATTACCTGCTCGGCGCAGAGCACGCGCTCATCGATCCTGCTCACCCGAGCCACGCGAAGTACATCTTCCAGGGCGAAATGGTAGACATGCGGGGACATCCGCATCCACCGCTGGATTCGTGGATTCTCGCAGCTCTGCTCACGCTATTCGGCGACGTCTACGAAATCCCATTCCATTCGTTCTACATCCTGTTCTCTCTCATCGCCGCCATCGCCATGTGGTTTCTTGCGAAACGATTCTCGGCCAATCCGCTCGGCGCAACGCTTCTGTTTCTCTCTGCTCCCGCCTTCATAATTAACGGCAACTCATTCGAGGCGGACTTTCCGTTCCTGGCGTTCTGGATGGCCGGGTATTGCTCTGTTCGTCGCTCAACGATACGCAATGGCCGCAATCGCGCTCACACTGGCCGCGATGACGGCCTATCAAGCTGTGATCGCGACACCGATACTCTTCGTCTATTGTTGGCTGCACGTTCGAAGCTCACGCAGAGCCTGGTTGACCGCGCTCACGCCGGTCATTGCCGTTGTCGCGTATCAGGCGTACGAGCGAGCCACCAGCGGCGAGTTGCCGGCGACCGTCCTGGCAGGCTACTTCTCCAGCTACGGCCTGCAGCAACTCACAAACAAGCTCAATAACGCCGCCGCGTTGACGGCCCACACCGGTTGGCTGGTGTTCCCCGCGCTATCCGCATTCGCGTTTCGCTGGCGCTGGCCCGTTGCCGTGGCGCCGGAGCATTCGGACTCTTCATCGATTCCAATCCGCTGTTCTTCGTCTCGTTTGCAATCGGCGCTTTGGTGATCGCCTGGTGCGCGACACGCAAACCAGACTTCCTCACCGCGTGGGTTCTGATCTTCTTCGTCTCGGCGCTTGTCATCTTTTTCGCCGGATCGGCCAGATACTTACTTCCAATGGCGGCCCCCATCGCAATCCTCGCAGCTCAGGAGCGTCGTTGGGTCCTTCCCGCATTCGCGGCGAACCTGATCGTCGGCCTTGCGCTTGCCTGGGTCAATTACCAGCATTGGGACGCGTACCGCCAACTTGCTGTCAGCATCCGAAAAGAAATCAGTCAGAAACGAGTCTGGACAAATGGGGAATGGGGTCTGCGCTACTATCTCGAATCCGAAGGAGCGTTACCCCTGGCCCGCACGCAAGTCGTACAACCCGGAGAATGGATTGTGTCGAGCGCCCTCGCGTACCCGTTTTCAGTGACGGCTCCGACTGCTTCCGTCCTGGAGCGCGATGTCATCGCCACATTGCCATTACGTCTGATCGGGTTGAACTCGCGATCAGGTTATTCGACCGCAGCCCTGGGGTACCGGCCTTTTGACATCAGCACTGCTCCGATAGATCGCGTACGCATCGAAACCGTCTTAGAGCGCAAGCCTACGCTTTCCTACCTTCCGATGGGCTCGCCTGAAGCTCGAACTCAGATCGTGAGCGGTATCTACGATCTTGAACAAGGTCAGTGGCGCTGGACGAGCGGCCGCGCGATGCTTCTACTGAAACCGCCGCCTGAGCCCGAGCCGCTTCATTTCAAGATTTTTATCCCGGATCCAGCGCCCGCACGAAAGATCACGGTCACTGTCGATAACACTGTCATTCATGAACAGACGCTGCCAGCACCCGGAGCCTACACGATTGAAACTAAGCCGGTCTCCGGATCGTCGGTGACCCTGTCCGTCGATAAAACGTTCTCTGGAGCGGGCGATTCTCGCGCGCTTGGACTCATCCTCAGCGAAGCCGGTTTCCGGCGTGATCTACCATAACGGTTTGCGCATCGGTCGACACACATCGAAAGCCGGCTCGCTCGAACGGGCGGCGCTAAAGGCTCACGAACTCGGAGCGAACTGCCTTCAGATCTTCTCGTCCAGCCCCCGGCAGTGGCGCGCGAGCAAGCCTGATCCTGCCGACGTCAAACTCCTCAAAGCTGCGCGCGAAAAGTACGACCTCACGCCGCTGGTGATTCACGATAGTTATCTCATCAATCTCGCGTCTCGGGAATCCGCAATTCGCACTTCGTCCATCGCCGCATTCCGAGGCGAGATCGAACGCGCTATCGCAATCGGGGCCGAGTACCTCGTCCTCCATCCCGGAAATCACAAGGGACAAACGATCGAGGAGGGCCTATGTGCCGTAATTGAAGGCATCGAAGAAGCCGCGCATGGCCTCCGGAGTAGACATCTTCATCTCCTCTTCGAGAACACGGTTGGTTCCGGCGCCCAGCTTGGCAGCCGGTTCGAAGAGCTGCGCGCGCTGCGCGAGCTCACAGAACAGCGTATCGACCTTCCAATCGGTTTTTGCCTCGATACCTGCCACTGCTTCGCATCGGGGCGTTACAATGTCTCGACTGTCGATGGCTTGAAGCATACAGTAACCGAGATTCAGACCGTGCTAGGGCTCGAGCACGTCAAGGTGATCCACTGCAATGATTCCAAAGGTGGTCTCGCCTCGCGCCTTGATCGACATGCCAACATCGGCCAGGGGCTTATCGGTGTCGACGGCTTCCGGCGGATTCTGAATCACCCAAAACTGAGATCGAACGCTTTCATCATGGAAACGCCGGTCGACAATCCGGGCGATGACAAGAAGGATATCGATCTGCTCAAGAGCCTTGTGCGGACCGGTAAAAGCTGAGATTGTTGTCCCCCTGTTTCACAACGCGCTTTCTCTCGAGCGCGCCATAACTTTCTTCGAGTGCGAATCGCGACGCATGTTGCACAATCACAACTGGCGTATTTCCGCTGCCTAGAATCGTCATCGATTCTCGATACTCTTTCGCCTCCTCATAAGGAGGATCGAGAAAAACCATTCCGGCCGTACGCTGCGAGAGATAAGGAAGAACTTTGCCGTGGAGCACTTCAGCACGGCTAGTTAATCCCAACGCCGTCAAGTTCTCTCGAATGACACCGGCCGCCGCGCGCGAGCGCTCAATAAAAATCGCGCGACTTGCCCCACGGCTGAGCGCTTCGATACCTACGGCGCCCGTTCCCGCATACGCGTCCAGGAAAACAATCTCTTCAATCTCGGGCCGCGATGATATTGAAGAGCGTCTCCCGCAGGCGATCCGGTGTTGGCCGCGTGTCCAATCCCGGCAGAGTCTTCAATACCCGGCTGCGAAATTCCCCGGCGATGACCCGCATCTCAACCCACCTTCACCAATCCATATCGCCGCTGCCAATGCGTTTGAACGAACGCAATGGCCTCCCGCAATAATTCCGGCGACGGTGGATGCTCGACGAACGACGTCGCTTCCGCTCGTGCAACTTCCAGGATCTCGCCGTCGCGAATAATGTTCGCCACGCGAAGCGATGGCAAACCGGATTGCTTCGTACCGAAGAACTCACCCGGACCGCGCAGTTTCATATCCATCTCGGCGATGTAGAACCCATCGGTAGAATCGACAAGCGTCCGGATCCGCTCTCGCGCCGTATCCCCGAGCTTGCCTGTGACCAGAATGCAGTAGCTCTGCTCGGCTCCCCTCCCGACACGTCCGCGTAACTGGTGCAGTTGAGCAAGCCCGAAACGCTCCGCCTGTTCGATCACCATGACAGTCGCATTTGGCACATCAACGCCCACCTCGATCACGGTTGTGGAAACCAGGATATGCGTCTCGCCCTGCTTGAAGCGGGCCATGACCTGTTCCTTCTCGTCCGTCGGCATCTTGCCGTGCAGCAAAGCTACTTTGAGATCCGGAAAAACGATCTCTGACAGGTGCTGATGCATCGCTTGAGCCGCCTTCATCGCCTGCGTCTCCGATTCTTCGATCACCGGGTACACCACGTACGCCTGCCGTCCCGACTCCACCTGCTTCTTAATAAAGCTGTAGACTTGCTCCACACGGTCTTCCATCACATGCTTCGTTTGAATCGCTTTACGGCCAGGAGGAAGCTCATCGATGATCGAAGTATCCAGGTCGCCATAAACAGTCAGCGCGAGCGTACGCGGAATCGGCGTTGCCGTCATCACCAACACGTCCGGACGATGGCCCTTCTCGTATAGCTTCAGTCGCTGCATGACTCCGAAGCGATGTTGTTCGTCGATGATGGCGAGCCCTAGCTTGCGGAACTCCACATCCGATTCGAGGAGCGCATGTGTGCCGATGGCAATGTGAGCTAAACCTTCCGCCAGCAGCTTCTTCAATTGTGTTTTCTCGCGCTGTGTGTTCGAGCCCGTGAGTTGAAGCGGTACATATCCAAGCTTTGAAAACAGGTTCTTGAACGAGAGGTAATGCTGGGTCGCGAGAATCTCAGTCGGCGCAAGCAGCGCAACTTGGTAGCCGTTCTCTATCGCGATGATGGCGGCCTCGGCCGCTACCAGCGTCTTCCCGCTTCCGACGTCGCCTTGCAGCAACCGGTTCATCGGGTGCGGTGCTGCCATGTCCGCTGCGATCTCGCCAAGCACCCGTTTCTGCGCGTTCGTCGGCTTGAACGGCAGCATGGCCTTGATCTTCTCGCGTACACGATCTGTGAGTTCGAAAGGAATGCCTTCGATCGTCCGCGCCTTCGCCCGCTTCAGCGCCAGGCCTGTTTCCAGCCAGAAGAACTCCTCGAAGATAAGCCGGAAATGCGACTGCGACCGAAACGCGTTCAACAGCCGGATATCTTCTTTCTCCGGCGGGAAGTGTACGGTGTGGATGGCTGTTGTACGATCAGGAAGCTTCAGGCGCTCACGAATCTGAGCCGGCAAGCCATCCGGCAACTCCGGCAAACTGTCAAGTACACGCCGTAACAGCGATCGGAACACACGCGTCGTGATCTTCGCAGCCGCCTCATAGATCGGCACGATTCGGCCGGTATGCAGCCCCGATTCACCGTCTTCGTCATCCGCGGCCAAAATTTCGAATTCGGGATGCATTACCTGCAAGTGGCCAGCATAGGAGTCGAATTCGATCTTCCCGAACAGGGCAACGCGCACGCCCGGCACGAGTACGTTCTGCAGGTATCCGCCATGAAACCATTTGCCATTCAACGTGTGTCCCGAGCCATCGGCGAATGTAGCCTCGAACAGACCGAGGTTGCGGCGTTTAAAGCCCGACATCTTTGCCGAGCGCACTTCCGCAATCACAGTCGCCATCTCGCCGGGCGCAAGCCCCGAGATCGGCTTCAAGTTGCTCCGATCTTCATAGCGGATAGGCAGATAAGCCAGAAGGTCTTCTACCGTGAGGAGGCCCTTGGCCTCCAACATGGCCGCGCGGCCCGGGCCGACACCTTTGACATAAGTTAACGGGGTGGCGAGGTCCACGGGAAGTCTCAGTGTAACAACGTCACGAAACGACACCCGTGCGCGCCGAATTCCCAAATTCCGTGAGAATCTCCCCTCACCTTAACCACTTCCTTACTGGTGAATTTCCATTGCCTACTGTTTTGGAGCAGTGTGGATGCCGTTGTAGCGGCGATCCTATGGCCTATCACTATCTGGATTCTTTTCAGCGGCTTCGACGATTTGCTCGTCGATATTGTCGCGGGTTTCGCTGCCTTGCGCCGCCGCGCCCGAAAGGATCGACCTTCTCGACGGACACTCCTATCGCAACCGCAGCAGCCCATCGCCATACTCGTTCCCCTGTGGCGTGAGGACGCCGTAATCGCGCGCATGGTGCAGCAGAACACGGCTTCAATCCTCTATAGGAACTATCAGATCTTCATCGGCGCTTACCCCAATGATGAACTGACGTTGAATGAAATCCGCAGGCTGGAGACGCGATTCAGCCGCGTGCATCTTTCCATTTGTCCGCACGACGGACCCACCTCTAAAGCGGATTGCCTCAATTGGATTTTTCAGAACATCCTCGCCTACGAACAGGCGAACGATGTCCGCTTCGAAATCATAGTCACACACGATGCCGAAGACGTAATTCATAGCGACTCGCTGCATTGGATCAACCACTACAGCCTGCGATATCAAATGGTGCAGGTCCCGGTGCTTCCCCTGCGCACTCCGCTTACGGATTGGACGCACGGTGTATATATCGACGAGTTCAGTGAATACCAGACTCGGGACATGCCGGCCAGGCAAGCAATGGGAGCGTTTATTCCATCACAAGGAGTCGGAACAGGCTTCAGGCGTGACGCGCTCGATGCTCTGGCCCGATCTGAAGACAATCGAATCTTCGAACCTGTCTGTCTTACGGAAGACTATGAGAACGGTTTGCGCCTGCGCCTTCAGGGAGCGGAGCAGTTGTTTTTGCCGTTTCAGCAGGAGGGTATCGTAACCCGTGAGTACTTTCCGCGAATTCTAAGAAATGCCATTCGTCAACGTACCCGATGGATCACCGGAATCACCTTCCAAACTTGGGATCGCCATGGATGGCCTGGCGGGTTGGTGCAGAAATATTGGCTTTGGCGTGATCGGAAAGGCGTTTTCGGGAATCCCATCAGCTTTCTGACGAATGGCCTGTTTGTCTACGGCGCTGATTCGGTGGCTTTGCGGCGCTGCGATCCCGATGTTCCCTTGCTCAAAGTCGGTGCGCTACTCGGTGGTTATCGAATGCTGTATCGCATGATCTGTGTCGGCCGTCTTTTCGGTATTGCGTTCGCCTTGACTGTTCCGCTGCGGGTTGTATTCGCCAACTACATCAACTCGGTCTGCGACGTTCTGCGCCTTACGGCAATTTCTGTCAGCGAAATGGCGAGGATTGCCGCTTGTCTGGATAAAACGCAGCACGCGTATCCCGGGCAGGAAGCGCTTGTCCAGCGAACGATGCGGCTGGGCGAGTTGCTGGTCGCCAACGGGTACCTGAACCAACCCGATCTCGATCATGCGCTGGAATCCATGCCGGATGATCTGCGGTTGGGCGAACACCTGGTCGCAATGGGGCGCTTGGATGAAGAATCTCTCTACGAAGCTCTGAGCTTGCAGCAGTCCTTACCGCAAAGCCGTATCGAGCCATCAAAAGTGAAAAGAACCATTGCGCGGTCACTTCCGGAACAGAGTGTCGGCGCAACACAGGCTGATTCCGATTCGGCTCGATGCAGGAAGGCTGCTCGTCGCCGGACCGGAAATGCCGACGCCGCAATTGCGCGAGGAATTGCGACGCTTCACCAGCCTTGAGATCGAATTCCATCTCGTCACTCCGCGAAATTACCAGCGAATTGGCTAAGGAATTACTGCAGGCTTGAAAAAATCCACCGGCTCGATCGTGCAGACTGCCTGGTCGCGCAGTGTGACAAACACCGAAGCCTTCCTCTGCTCCAGGACAGATTGCGAAGCGCGGCTCTTGATCTGCATGTACCAATCAAGCTCCGCCCTTCCTTTTTCTGATCGCTTGAAATCGATCGAGCAGGTAATCTCGGCTTGCGCAAGCAGCCCTCGAATGTTGTCGCCGAGTTGCGCGCCGGTTCGGGCAGTCCTCCGGGATGCGACCCATGAAGTCATCAGCATCCCCATTGCTTAACGCCGTTGCAAGCGGTTCAACGGCGTCGAGAACGTCGATGCGCTCATCTGCCCATAACAGAACGGGAAGGAGGAGCGCAGCCCGGCGTGTCACGTTCGATAGCTCGCGTTGATTCTGATGTAGCCCTCGGTGAAGTCGCAGGTCCAGAAGCGGGTTTCGCCCTTGCCTTCGCCGCGGATCTCGAAACGAATCAGGATCTCGCGGTCATCGAGTCGAGTCTTTAGTTCCGACTCGGAGAAATCGGTTGCCACACCATTGGCGCAAACCGCGACACCCTGCATGTAAATATCGACTTTGGTCGGATCGAACTCGACTCCCGCGCATCCTGCCGCGGATAAAACGCGTCCCCAGTTCGGGATCGGAGCCGGCAATCGCAGTCTTCACCAGAGGAGAGTTGCCGATACTTCGCGCGATCTTTACCGCCGATTCCGTGTCTGCGGCGCCGACTACCCGTATCGTGATCAGTTTCGTCGCGCCTTCGCCATCGCGAGCGATCTGCTCTGTCAGATCCTCCATCACCAGGCACAGCGATTCTTCCATCGTTCGGCGCTCACGTTCTGACGGGACGAATCCCTGATGCCCCGTTTGCCAGCAGGACGACAATGTCGTTCGTCGACATGTCGCCATCGACGCTAAGACGGTTGAAAGTGCTCTCGACCGTGTTCACCAGCATCTGACGCAGGTGGATCGGCGAAATCGCCGCATCGGTCATGACGAACCCTAGCGTGGTCGCCATATTCGGGTGAATCATACCCGAGCCCTTTGTCATGCCCGCGATCTGCACGTCTCCGCCTTTCAGCGAGACCTCCGCGTGAGCCATTTTCGGAACCGTATCTGTCGTCATCATCGCGTGCGCGACATCGGGGAAGCGGCTCTCCAGCATGTCTTCGAATAACTGCGGCAGCGCGTTGACGATCAGATTCGCGTCCATCTCCACGCCGATAACGCCCGTGGATGCGGGTATGATCTGCGCCACCGGCACCTTCAGATGCTTTGCGACGGCGCGGCAGCAGGTCAATGCCACCTCGTCGCCCGTTTTGGTGGCGCAGTTCGCATTTCCGGCATTCACAAGAATGGCGCTAACCCGGCCGCGCGAGGCGCGCAAATGCTGGCGGGCTATTCGTACGGGCGCGGCCTGCACACGATTGGTGGTGAAGACAGCCGCGGCGGAGGCCGGCTGATCCGAGACGATCAACCCTAAATCTTCTCTGCCATCTCGACGGATGCCCGCATAGGCAGCTGAGTAACGAAAGCCCAACGGAAACTTCAATTGTTTTTCTCTCCTAGCATTTCGCCCGAGCCGGGACGATGACCATTAACAAAAGCCTCGGCTGAGACTCGTTTGCGACCTTCCAACTGCAGTTCTTGGATTTCGAGGGCGGTATTGCCCCCGCAAGCGATCATCAGCTTACGGCCCTCGATGTGGATGGCGCCTGGAGGCCCCAAACTTATATCATGCGGTTTCGAGCCCCAGATGTGCAACCTCTGGTTGCGAAATGTGGTATAAGCGCCCGGCCAGGGCCGGAATCCGCGCGCACGGTTATGGATTGCAAAAGCGCTGGAATCCCAATGAATCAGGCCATCTTCGCGTTTTAGGACAGGCGCCCAGGAGGCCTGCGAATCATCCTGCGGCTCCGGCTGAATTTTTTTATCCTCGAGTCCGGCCAGCGTCCGAACCGCCAGATCGGCTCCCATTTCCGCCAGCCGGACGGATACATTCTTCGGCGGTTTCGTCAGGCCCTATGGGTGTCTCCGCCTTTAAGAGCATGTCACCCGTGTCCAGTCCGGCATTGATCAACATAGTTGTGACGCCGGTCACTGTTTCACCGTTCGCAATCGCCCATTGAATCGGGGCTGCGCCGCGATATTTTGGCAGCAGAGATGCATGGACATTGATGATTCCGAACGCGGGAAGATCGATAATCGATTGCGGAATAATTTGTCCATACCCCACAACAACCATGACATCGGCCTTCAGAGATGCGAGCATCTCTACCTGCTCCGGACGTCGGATGCGCTCCGGCTGGTGGATCGCAAGCCCCAGCCGCAAGGCGGCTTCCTTCACCGGAGACACCGACAAATGCTGCCCGCGCCCTTTGGGGCGATCCGGCTGCGTCCAGACTCCGGCGCACTCGTGCCCGGCTGACACCAGCCGATCCAGCGTGGGCGACGCAAATGCCGGCGTGCCCAGGAACACGAATCGCAAAATGAGTTAGCTCCACTCGCCGGCCTTCGCCAGCTTACGAATCTTCCGTTTGATCAAGTCGCGCTTCAGCACGCTGACGTGATTGATGTACAGAGTGCCGTTCAGATGATCGGTTTCGTGTTGAAGTGCGCGGGCCAGCAGGTCTTCACCCGTTTTCTCGAACCACTCGCCCTTTACATCCTGCGCCTTTACCGTCACACGCTTCCCGCGAGTGACGTTCTCGCGGAATCCAGGAATACTCAGGCAGCCTTCCTCGCTCGCCTGCCCGCCTTCTACCTTGATGATTTCCGGATTGATGATCACGATTTTTTCTTCCGGACGTTCGCCGTTCGAGCAATCGATTACAGCGATACGTTTGCCGATCCCGATTTGCGGCGCCGCCAAACCGACTCCTCTGGCCGCGTACATTGACTCGAACATATCCTCGATCAGTTTGTGTAGATCGGGAGTGTCGAATTCCTCAATTGCGGCGGCTTTCGTTTCCAGAACCGGATCGCCGTATTTCACGATTGGGTAGATCATCAGAAATTCTGTACCTGTTCGAGATAATTCTCGTAATTGCGTTTCGTCTCGCGCAGCGAGTCGCCGCCGAACTTTTCAAGCATTGCCTGGGCAAGAACGAGGGCCACCATCGCTTCACCGATCACACCGGCTGCTGGAACAACCGCTACATCGCTTCTTTCGTATGCGGCTGCCGAGGCTCGCGAGTCTCGAGATCCACGGACTCCAGCGGCCGGCGTAAGGTGGAAATCGGTTTCAGGAGGCCTCGCACCAGGATGTCCTGGCCGTTCGTCATGCCGCCTTCGAGACCGCCGGCGCGATTGGCGCCGCGAAAGAATGCCCGGCCCTGTTTATCGTAGTGAATCGTGTCTTGTACCTTTGATCCAAATGCCGCCGCGCCTTCGCCGGCGAATCCGACCTCCACGCCTTTCACCGCTTGCATCGAAACGATTGCCTGCGCCAGTCTTCCGTCCAGCCGCGTGTCCCAGGTGATATGGGAGCCCAAGCCAACCGGCACGCCGTGCGCGACGACCTCGAAGACCCCGCCCACTGTGTCGCCTGTGCGAAACGCGTGATCCACGACACCTTTCATTCGCTGCTCGGCTTCCGGATCGACGCAACCCAATAAGACTTCCGATTTTTTCGAGAGCTCGACAAGCTCATCCCAGGACGCTTGGCGCTCCAGACGTTCGCTGCCCACCGCGATCACATGGCTCAATACTTCAATTCCGAACTGTTCGAGAAACTGCTTTGCGATTGCGCCGATTGCAACGCGAGCCGTCGTTTCCCGAGCGCTGGCCCGCTCGAGGACATAACGCGCATCAGGGAAGTCGTACTTGATCGCTCCCGCCAGATCGGCATGACCCGGACGAGGGCGCGTCACCGGCTTGCGCAGAGCGGGATCGCCGCCCTCCACCGGTAGATTCTCCGTCCAGTTCTTCCAATCGGAGTTGCGAATGATGACGGCGATGGGCGAACCGATTGTCTTTGAGTGGCGAACGCCGGAAACAACTTCGGCGCGGTCCGTCTCGATCTTCATGCGTCCGCCGCGGCCAAAGCCCTGCTGGCGTCGCCAAAGCTCGTGATTGATGCTATCCAAAGAGATCGGAATTCCCGCCGGAAGGCCCGTAAGCGTTGCCACAAGACACTCGCCATGGGACTCGCCCGCGGTTTCGAAGCGTAACGTGCCCAAGTATGTCACTTTAGCAAGTTATGGCTTAGTTATCCACAATCCGGGCGATTTACGACCCTGAAATCAACACGCGCGAGCACGCCAGAGCCAAGGATTATCGGTTAGTGGGGTGAGTTAAGTAAGAAATGGTGCGGATGAAAGGACTTGAACCTTCACTCCCTTGCGAGAACATGGACCTGAACCATGCGCGTCTGCCAGTTCCGCCACATCCGCACTTTCGCGTGACAAACCCATTTTCGCGAACCGGGCTCGATTAGTCAATAAACGAGTCTGAATCTTTAGAGCTTTCCTAACCGCGCGCGCAGGATCAACCGCATCACTAACATTTCGATCGCCTCGCGTGCAGCGCGAAAGTCGTCTTCGGTGCCGCCCATCGGATCGTCAACCTTCCATTCTTCTACGGGCACTCCGATCGTTTTCGGCAAACCCGCGCCCGACATGTTCACGATCAGATCGTATTTCTGTAAATCGAGGTCGCGGAAATGCCTTGGGAAATGGTCTCCCAAGTCAACGTTCTTCTCCTGCAGAACACTACGAGTAAAGGGTGTCGTGTTCATCGCAGGAGTTAGGCCGGCGCTACCGACTTCGAGCACATCCGAGCCGTACTTGCGCGCCATTGCTTCCGCCATCGGGGAACGGCAGATGTTACCGAGGCAGAGAAATAGAACTCGCTTTTTCATTCGACTTTATCGAGAAATAACCGGTGAATTCGATCGTCTTTGCCTAATTCGGGGTGAAACGTAGCCGCCAGATGATGGCCTTGTTCTACCAGCACCGGATCGCCATTGTAACGGGCCAATACCTTGGTTTCAGGACCGACTGTACGAATGATTGGAGCGCGGATGAACACGGCTTCTAAGTCTCCGCCCTCTATCTCCGGCTGTAAGATGCACGATACGGCTGTCCAATTGTCTTCCATAGCCGTTACGTTCAACCTCGATATCCATCAGTCCCAGCGACTCCTGGATCGGATTAGTCACCTGTTTCGCAACGAGAATTGCGCCCGCGCACGTGCCGAATATCGGCTTCGATTCGGCGAATTGCCGGAGTGGTTCTTTGAGCCCGGTCGCATCCAACAGTTTGAGCATGGTAGTGCTCTCGCCTCCCGGAATAACGAGACCCTGGATGCTCTCCAAGTCTCCGGCGTTTCGCACTTCGATGACTTCGGCGCCCGCCCGTTCGAGCGCCTTTTCATGCGCTTCGAAATCGCCCTGCAGGGCGAGCACACCAATCCGCTTCTTCACTTCCTTACCAGCCACGCGTTTGCAGCAATTCCCCCTCAGACATCTTGGTAATATCGAGGCCCGGCATTGCCATGCCGAGATCTTCGCTCGCTTCGAGCAGTTTCGCAGGGTCTTTGTAGTAGGTCGCGGCCTTCACGATTGCCCGAGCCCGAGCTTCGGGATCCGAAGACTTGAAGATGCCCGAACCCACGAACACAGCTTCGGCCCCAAGTTGCATCACCAGCGCGGCATCGGCTGGAGTCGCAATCCCTCCTGCCGAGAAGTTGGGCACGGGCAGCTTGCCGTTTTCAGCTACATACTGCACGAGCTCCAGCGGCGCCTGATGCTTCTTCGCTTCCGCCATCAGCTCTTCCTTGCCGAGCACCGTAAGCTGCTTCATCTCTTTTACGATCGTGCGAATGTGGCGAACCGCTTCCACAATATTGCCCGATCCCGCCTCGCCTTTGGTGCGAATCATCGCCGCGCCTTCAGCGATCCGCCGCAGCGCTTCACCCAGGTTGCGCGCGCCGCATACAAAGGGCACGCGGAAATCGCGCTTGTCGATGTGGTGCTCTTCATCGGCAGGCGTGAGGACTTCGCTTTCATCGATGTAATCGACTTCGAGAGATTCGAGAATCCGAGCCTCCATGAAGTGGCCGATACGCGCTTTCGCCATCACCGGAATGGAAACCGTTTGCATGATCTCCCGGATTTTGCTGATGGGCGCCATACGAGCTACGCCGCCCTCTTTCCGAATATCAGAGGGGACACGCTCCAACGCCATCACCGCGGTCGCGCCGGCTTTCTCTGCGATCACCGCCTGCTCGGCGTTAGTGACGTCCATAATCACGCCGCCTTTAAGCATTTCCGCTAAGCCGACTTTCAATCGAAATTGCTCATCCAAATACATCCTGTCCTCCTAAACGAGCGCCGACGCGGCCTCGAAACGCGAGATGCTGCGCGACCTCTCTAACTCTTCCTGAAATAACCGGCCCAGCCGTTCGATGCCCGTTTCGATAAGCTTTGGAGGCAACCCTCCGAAGCTGAGTCGAAGTGTTCGCGCATCGTGCGGCCCGACGGCAAAATGCTTCCCAGGCACATACGAAACACCCTCGCGTTGCGCCCGGGAGAGCAACTCGACTGTATCCAATGGTTCAGGCAACCGAACCCAAATGCTCATTCCGCCTTCGGGGCGCGTTAGCGCAGTCCCGACCGGCAAATGTTTCTCACACGCGGAGAGCGCGGCTTCCAAACGCTCGCGCCCGGCTTTGCGCGTCCGATTCATGTGCTCGGCCAACCGGCCCGATTCGGCGAATCGTAACAGCACGCCCTGCGATAACTGATCCGTATGCAAGTCGCACCATTGGCGAGCTTCCGTCAAGTCCGCGATTAATGGCTTCGGCGCGATGATCCAGCCCACACGTAATCCAGGGAACGCGACCTTCGAGAAGCTGCGCAGCAGCACCGTTCCACCGAGTTGCTTCACTGTCGTCACACTCTCTCCGACGTATCTAAGCCCACCATAGATGTCGTTCTCGATGAGCAGCACACGAAATTGTTGAGCGAGCCTGGCAATCTCCTCACGCGATCGAAGCGGGAGCGTCGCGCCTGTTGGATTCTGGAAGTTCGGCGTCAGTAGCGCAATCTTCGGCCGGTCTTGCGCGAAGACTCTCGCCAACTGCTCGACATCAATGCCGTGCTCAAGTACAGGCACTGGCGCCAAACGGATGTCGGACCTGCGAAACACGTTGCGCTGCCCGTGGTAAACGGGATCCTCAATTGCGACTGTTGTGCCTGCGGGAGCAAGCACCCGCTGCAGCAAATCGAGCGCTTGCTGACACCCGCTGGTGATCAGAATGTCGTCGTCGGGACCAGCAGTGCCTTCCTCGCGCGCTTGTTTTAGGAGGTAATGCCGAAGCGGTGGAAAGCCGGCAGGCGAGCCAAGCTGAAGGATGGCGGTAGCCGTCGGACCGGAGATCACTTCACGGCACGTAGTTTGGAACGCTGCTACTGGAAAATCGTCCTGCGCGGGTCTTGATGAGGCAAAGCTGATCAGCGAAGTATCAGTCGTGCTCGGGATGGAGGCGTAATGCACAAAACTACCCCGACCGACGTGGCCCTTGATCAACCCTTCAGATTCGAGAATTTCATAGGCGGCAGAAATGGTGGTCCGGTTCAGTCCAAGTTGGCCAGCCAATTCTCGTGTCGGAGGGAGTCGATCACCATCAAGCAGGGTCCCGGTACGAATCTGCTCGATAATTTGATCGGCTAGCTGACGATAAATCGGAATGGATGATCTCTCGTCGAATTGGACGCTCGTCAGCATGCCATTAAGATTGACAGAATAACAAATTGGATGATTCGAGGCAACTGATAGAATGGATACGACCATGGTTGCTCGTCTGGCCGTCTGTGCCGCCATAGTATGTCTCTTGTCGGCGGATTGGGCCATTGCCGCTAAGAAGAAGAAACCGAAGAAAGAACCGCCCGAGGTCACACAGGTTCTCGACCTCCCGAAAGACCCGCCGCAGGCCGTTGCCGCGCCCGCCGATCGTCTGGTCTTTCACGTTTCTCCGTTGTCAAACAAGGGACTTCTGTCACCTCAGATTCGGGACGGTGTCAAGGCTCTTTGGAACTCGGCCAAAGGGGCGCAGATTGTAAAGATTCGGGCGTTCGTAGCCGGTTCTGGCGATATGAGGCGAGTGCCGATGATCGTGAGCGACATGTTCTCCGACAAGAAGCTTCCTATTCCCGCCGTATCGGTCATTCAGGTGGGCAGTCTGCCGATGGATGGAGCGCAGGTGGTGCTCGAGTCGATTGCCGTGGATAAGAAGGTGGTCAATCCTAACGGAGTTGTCTTTCTGCCGGGATTCAAGCCGGGGAACGCCGGGGTCGAACCGCGAGCCATTACTTGCTTTATGAACTCGCTTGACAAGGCTGCCGATCTGCGTACTAAGTTCGCAACGGCGTACCCTAAGGCAGTCTCCAACTTCGTTCAACTTCGACGCGATACGTTTGGCGACGCCTATGAATGCGAGGCAATCGCAGCCGCCCAGCCAGGACAGGGAGTCACGGGCAAAATCGCGATCACGGGAACTCAGCTTGCGTTCGGAAGCGGGGAAGACGATTCACGTCTCGCCTTTCAGAGATTGGAAAAAGCTTTGACACCGGTGGGGGGCAAACTGACGGACACGGTCTGGGTACAGTTCTATCCGTTATCAGGTAAAGCAGCCGAGAGTATCCGCAAAATTCAATACGACTTTTTCCAAAAGAAGAAGACACCGGCAAGCAAGCTATTAGTATTCGAGGGGTTGCCCTCGATGGACGCGCAGTTCGGTTTAGAAGTGATCACCGAATCGAATTAGCAATCGCGTCGGCGATCTTCTTGCCGTGAAAGCGGCCGTTCTCGATGAAGATCTCGTTGGTGTGCATTCCGGCCACGATTACTCCAGCCAGATAGATTCCCTTCCGCTCGCTTTCCAGCGTTTCCTCATCGGTCAAGGGCCTCTGCGTGTGCGGCTGCAGTGTGATGCCCATCGAGGCGAGAAACGGCAGATCGGGCTGATAACCGATCATCGCCAGCACGAAATCGTTTTTGAGTTCGATCTCTTTATCCGGCGTACGCACTGTAATCGAATCGGGACGAATCTGTGTAACTTGCGAGTGAAAGTATCCGGGAATCTCGCCATTCTTGATCCGGTTTTCAATATTGGGCTTGATCCAGTACTTCACGTTGTTGTGAATACCCGGGCCGCGGTGAATCAGCGTCACACGAGCACCTGTCCACCACAACTCGAGCGCTGCGATCGCGGCAGAATTCTTCGCGCCGATGATCGCAACGTCGTGGTCGTAGAAAGGGTGGGCTTCCTTGTAGTAATGGATCACCTTCGGTAGATCGGAGCCCGGACAGTCCAGCGTGCGCGGCACATCGTAGTAGCCCGTCGCGACGACGATCTTCTTCGCCATGTAACATTGCTCGACATCTAATCGGTCTCGCGTCGATACGACAAAGGAGCTGTCTTTGCCGGTCACTGACAAGACCGTCTCGTATTGATGAATGTTTAGCTTGTAATGATCCGCAACACGACGGTAGTACTTCAGCGCTTCCGTTCGATTCGGCTTGTCGTTCAAGCTGGTCATCGGGATGTCTCCGATCTCCAGCAACTCCGGCGTGGTGAAGAACACCATGTTCGTCGGGTAGTGATAGATCGAGTTGACGACACACCCCTTCTCGATCAGAACGGCGTTGACACCGCGCTTCTTCAATTCGATGCCGCAGGCAAGGCCGGTCGGGCCGGCCCCGATCACAACAGCATCGAAGGTATTCACAGCATCGCCTCGACGGAGGCGTAAACATCCTCTAACGCCGCGGGAAGAGCATCGGGTTTGGATCCGCCCGCTTCGGCCATATCAGGCCGGCCTCCGCCCTTGCCGCCTACGGCGGCAGCTACCGAGCCCGCGAGTTTTCCGGCATGCACCTTCGACGTCAGATCCTTGGTGACGGCGGAGATGATTGCCACGTTCGAATCGGCAGCCGTCGCGAGCACCACAATGCCCGTCTTCCACTTGTTGCGGAATGAATCCGCCAACTCGCGCAACTGAGACCGGTCGAGCCCATCGACACGCGCCGACAGCACCTTCACGCCCTTGAGCGTGCGCGCCGATCCTTCCAGAGTCGCGACTTGCGCATGGGCAAGTTTGGATTTGAGCTGATCGATATGCTTCTCCTGCGACTTGATCTGACGGTTGAGCTTCTCGATCTGCTCGGACATGGTGGACTTCTCTTCTTCAAGCCGCCGCACAACGGCGTCGCCGGTGAGAGCTTCGATGCGCCGAACTCCGTGCGAGATGCCACTCTCATACACGACCTTGCAGACTCCGATGTCTCCGGTGCGGCGGACGTGCGTGCCGCCGCACAGTTCGCGACTGAACGATCCGTCTCCGACCGACACGACGCGAACCTTATCCCCGTACTTCTCGCCAAACAGCGCCATCGCGCCGGTCTTAAGAGCGTCGTCGATGCTCATCACGTCGGTGCGCATCTCGATGTTGGCGAGAATCGAGTCGTTTATCAATCGTTCGATATCCTTCAACTGCTCACGGTCGACGGGAGCGTAATGCGTGAAGTCGAAGCGGAGTCGTGATGGCTCGACGACGCTGCCCGCCTGCTTAACATGTTTGCCGAGCACATCGCGCAGGGCAGCGTGCAGCAAATGCGTAGCAGTGTGATTGCGCATCGTCGGGTTCCTCTTGTCCGGATCGACGCGCGCGTGCAATCCAAACTGCTTCACCATCGTCGCGACGGTATGAACCCGGTGGACGTTCAATCCTTTTACGGGAGCGTATGTCCCAATGACATCCGCGAGCTTATTGCCTTCTTCGTCATAGAAGGCGCCTTGGTCCCCAACCTGGCCGCCTGCTTCCGCATAGAAGGGCGTCATGTCGAGCACGACCTCTCCGTCTAAGCCGGCGGGCAACTCATCCACAAGCTTGTTATCTCTCAACAGCGCGATGACATTCGCGTAATGCTCCAGCGTGTCATAGCCGTAGAACTTCGTTGGATGCGACGCGTAAAGCTCCTGGTAGATGGGCGCTACCGAAGTCTTGTCGCCGCCTTTCCAGCTTGCGCGCGCTCGTTCGCGCTGCCGCTCCATCTCGGTGTCGAAACCGGCGCGATCGATCTGCAGCCCGAACTCGCGCGCCATCTCTTCCTGTTCATCGATGGCGAGACCGAACGTGTCGTACAACTTGAACGCTGCCGCTCCGCCGAGCACACCGCCCTGCGCGGTTTTAGCTTCGTCATGGAACACGCGCTCAGCCACCTGGAAGGTGTTGGCGTAGCGCACTTCCTCTTCCCTGACGACACGCGCTACCCGGTCCATGCTCTCGAGCATCTCCGGATACGCCGGCTTCATATAATCGGCGACGAAGCCGGTGAGCTTGTACAGGAACGGCTCTTCGATGCCGATCATTCGCGCGTTGCGCATCGCTCGCCGCATGATCTTGCGCAGCACATATCCGCGTCCTTCATTGGACGGAATGACACCATCGTTGATCAGGAATGCAGCGGCTCGCGAATGATCGGCGCAGATGCGGAGGGTGGTTGCAATACGCTCGCTTTGTGCATACTCAACACGAAATAGCTTGGCAGCGTGCTCAATGATCGGCCACAACAGATCCGTTTCGTAGTTGCTGAGCTTGCCCTGCATCACAGCCGCGATACGTTCCAAGCCCATGCCCGTGTCGATCGACGGACGGGGTAGAGGCGTTAAGACCCCTTCCGCCGAGCGGTCGAACTGCATGAAGACCAGGTTCCAGATCTCGACGAAACGGCCGCCTCCATCATCGGGGAATTCTTCGTTCTCGCGGCCGGGTTCCGCAGCCGACGGACCGTAATCGTAGTGAATCTCCGAGCATGGGCCGCAGGGGCCAGTCTCACCCATCTGCCAGAAGTTATCTTTCTCATCGAGCCGAAAAATGCGATTCTTCGGAACGCCCGCCACCTTTTGCCACAACTCTTCGGCTTCGTCATCCTCGCGGAAGACCGTGACATACAACTTGTCTTTCGGCAAACCATATTCCTTCGTCAGCAGATTCCAAGCGAAGTCGATGGCATCGGACTTGAAGTAGTCGCCGAAGCTGAAGTTGCCAAGCATCTCAAAAAACGTATGGTGCCGGCGCGTGTAGCCGACATTTTCGAGATCGTTGTGTTTCCCACCGGCCCGAACGCATTTCTGCGAAGATGTCGCGCGCGAATAGTCCCGTTTTTCCTGCCCAAGGAAAACATCCTTGAACTGGTTCATGCCGGCGTTTGTGAACAGCAATGTCGGATCGTTGTGCGGCACGAGGGAGGAACTCCGTACCGGCCGATGCGCCCGCTCGGCAAAAAAATCCAGGAACTTTTGGCGAATTTCGTGGCCTGTCATGGGGAAATATCTATTTTCCCATGATGCGGCAATAGAATGGCGGAATGGATCTCGGTATAGCCGGCCGTAAGGCGATTGTATGCGCTGCGAGTAAAGGACTTGGGCGCGCCTGCGCGTTTTCGCTCGCCCGCAATGGGGTCGATGTAACGATCGTCGCCCGCACACGAGACACCCTTGAAGCGACAGCCGACGAGATCCGGCGCGAAACAGGAGTCCAAGTCGTGGCTGTCGCGGAAGACATCACAACTTCGAAGGGCAGGGAAGCCGCATTAAACGCCTGTCCGCAACCCGACATTCTTGTGAACAACGCCGGCGGACCGCCGCCGGGCGATTTTCATGACTGGTCGCGTGAGGACTGGATCAAAGCTCTCGATGCCAATATGTTGACGCCGATCGAACTCATCAAGGCCACGGTCGATGGCATGATGGACCGCGGCTTCGGCCGGATCGTGAACATAACTTCCAGCGCTGTGAAGGCTCCGATTGATATTCTCGGACTCTCAAATGGAGCACGATCCGGGCTTACCGGGTTCGTTGCCGGTATCGCTCGAAAGACGGTTCGCAAGAACGTGACTATCAACAACCTGCTTCCGGGCTCGTTCGATACCGATCGCCTACGTTCCAACCTGCGGACCGTGGCGAACGCTTCAAAGCGATCGATCGAAGAGGTTGCGGAAGAACGAAAGCGATCAAATCCGGCTGGACGTTTCGGCGACCCGCACGAGTTCGGGGAGGCGTGCGCCTACTTATGTAGCGCACAGGCCGGATACATTACCGCACAAAATCTACTGATTGATGGCGGCGCTTACCCGGGTACTTTCTAAAAAACGTTAAACTAAAGACATGCGGCAATTTGGTCTTCTGTTGGCCGTGGCCTTCTCGGTCCACTCTGCGGAACCCGATTTCACTCGTGATGTACAACCCGTTCTGGCCAAGAGATGTTCGGCATGTCATGGCGCTGGTCAGCAGATGGCAGGGCTGCGTCTCGATAGCGGCGCCGGCGTCCTGAAAGGATCGAAGACCGGCGCAATCGTTGTCGCAGGCGATTCGGCGAAGAGCCGGCTGGTGGAACGGATCAGCAGCGATAAACCGGGATTCAAGATGCCGCCGGTTGGAGAGCCGCTCACTTCCATAGAGATCGCGAGTATCCGCACATGGATCGACGGAGGCGCAAAGGCGCCGTTGGGTAATACGGTCCTCTGGTCACTGCAGCCGATCAAAAAGCCAGCCGTTCCGAATGTTCAGAAACGAGACTGGGTTCGCAACCCGATCGACGCTTTCGTGCTTGCGAAACTTGAATCGGAAAAAATCGAACCTTCGCCCGAGGCATCTAAAACGACCCTTCTGCGGCGCGTATCTCTCGATTTGATCGGGTTGCCGCCGACTCCTCAAGAGATCGACGAGTTTTTGAACGACAAACGCCCGGACGCGTATGAGCGTGTGGTGGATCGGCTTTTGGCCTCTCCTCATTACGGAGAGAGATGGGCACGGCAGTGGCTCGATTTGGCCCGCTACGCGGATAGCGACGGCTACGAAAAGGATTTGGTCCGGCCGTATGCGTGGCGATACCGAAATTGGGTGATCGACACGTTGAACGCGGACATGCCGTTCGACGAGTTCACGGTAGAACAGATTGCCGGAGATCTGTTGCCGAAGCCGACTGTTGACCAGCGGATTGCGACGGGCTTTCAACGCAATGTTCTTACCAATCGCGAGGCCGGGGTCGATCGTGCAGAGGCTCGGTTCGAACAGAACATCAACAGGACAGCCACGATCGGTACGGTCTGGCTGGGACTGACGGTCGGCTGCGCGCAGTGTCACAACCACAAGTTCGACCCGATCAGCCAGAAAGAGTTCTACCAGATGTTCGCGTACGTGTCGGACCTGGAAGAGAACGACATCGAAGCGCCGATGCCGGGCGAGATCGGTCCTTATCTGAAAGCGCGGCCTGAGTATGACAAAGAGCGGGCCAAGTTGCTCGAAGAATACGGCGCTGCCGCCGAGCAGGCGAAATGGGAAGCGCACGCCAGGCAAGCCGTCGAGCATCCGGGCGAGAACATCGAATGGGAC
Organism: Bryobacteraceae bacterium; assembly: GCA_963833675.1. Lineage (GTDB taxonomy): Bacteria > Acidobacteriota > Terriglobia > Bryobacterales > Bryobacteraceae > DASQDN01. Next base: position 88,620 of record CAWHYW010000045.1, read on the forward strand.
TTCATGATCACGTCGTTCAAAGCGATGGTCGATAACGCCGTGAAGCTGCTGTTTATCGACGAGAGCAAGCGTACGCCTGAACAGCGAGAGATCATGACGAACCACTGGGTCCGGAATCTCGGACCGGATGTGGCGAAAGACAAGCCTCTGAACGATCGACTCAAAGAGCTGCGCGAAAAACTCGCAAAACTCGATGCGGGCTTCACCCCGCTGACGCACGCCATGACGGTGGCCGTGGATCCCAAGGCGCCGCAAGCTTATATCGCGCTCGGAGGCGACTACCGCAGCAAAGGCGCGGAAGTAACGCCCGGACTTCCGGCTGTATTGACTTCGGCTCCTGTCAAAGACAGGCTCGCTTTTGCCCGCTGGTTGTGCGGACCGGAGAATCCGTTGACGGCGCGTGTGGTCGTCAACCGGATGTGGCAGGAGTTTTTCGGCCGCGGCATCGTTCGTACCTCCGACGATTTCGGGACACAAGGGGAAAAGCCCACGAATCCCGACCTGCTCGATTGGCTTGCCTCGGAGTTTAGGGACGGGGGTTGGAGCCGGAAGCACATGCACCGGCTGATTGTTACTTCGGCTGCGTACAGGCAGAGCTCGGCGACACGCAAGGAATTGAGCGAACGCGATCCTGAGAACACGCTGATTTCGCGCCAGACCCGATTGCGTTTGCCGGCGGAATTGATTCGCGATGTGGCGCTGTCGGCGAGCGGCTTGCTCAGTACAACAATCGGCGGGCCGAGCGTCAGACCGCCGCAGCCGGCGGGTGTTGCCGAACTTCGCTATGGCAACGGTAAGTGGGTCGAGAGCACCGGGGCGGACCGGTATCGCCGCGGCTTGTACATTCAATTCCAACGGACCGCGCCTTACCCGCAACTTATGAACTTCGACGCGCCCGACTCGAACGTGGCCTGCACGCGACGATCGCGGTCGAATACTCCGCTGCAGGCGCTGAATTTGCTGAACGATCCGGTGTTCTTCGAATCGGCGCAGGCGCTCGCATTGCGGATTTTGCGAAACGAAGCCAACTCCCGTATCGACCAGGCATTCCGTTTGTGCCTGGCTCGCGACCCCAATTCGCGAGAGCGGGAACGACTCGCCAAATATGTCGACGAACAGGAGACATATTTCGAAACGAACCCAAAATCCGCGAAGGCGCTGATGCCTATGTCGATGGGGACGAAGCCGGCCGAAGCGGCAGCCTGGGTTGCGGCGAGCCGGGTGCTGATGAACACCGACGAATTCATCGTAAGGGAATAGCCATGAATCCACTTGAACTTGCGCGTATCGCCTCACGGCGTTCCTTTCTGAAAAATGTTGGCGGCGGATTGGGAATGATCGCGCTGGCGGATTTGCTGCACGGAGCCGAAGCGCCGAATCCACTCGCCCCAAAGAAGCCGCATTTCGCTCCCAAGGCGAAGAACGTCATTTTCCTCTTCATGGAAGGCGGCCCAAGCCAGATGGATCTGTACGATCCAAAGCCAGGTCTGCAGAAGTGGCACGGCAAGCCGCTGCCGCCGGAAATGACGAAGGACCTGAAGCTCGCGTTTATCAAGCCGACGGCGGCCGTGCTCGCCAGTCCGCGCGAGTTCAAGCAGTTCGGGCAGTCCGGTATGTTTTTCTCGGATTATCTGCCTCATATGTCGAAGGTCGCGGATGACCTTTGCATGGTGCGGTCCATGCACACGGACGCATTCAACCATCACCCGGGACAGTTGCTGCTGTTTACCGGCTCGATGCAGTTCGGACGTCCGACGATGGGCGCATGGGTAGTATATGGTCTTGGCAGCGAATCGAAGAATCTGCCGGCGTTTGCTGTATTGGCTTCGGGCGCGGGTACGAGCGGCGGGGCATCGAACTTTTCGAATGGCTTCCTTCCTTCGATGTATCAAGGGACCTTGCTGCGCAGCACCGGCGATCCGATCCTGTATCTGAGTAATCCCGAAGGCGTTTCGCGGGACCAGCAAAGGGCCGCGCTCGATGCAGTTCGCGACTTGAATCAGGAGCGGCTGGCCGAGACCGGCGACATGGAAATCGCCTCGCGAATTGCGTCGTACGAGCTCGCTTTCCGGATGCAGATGGCTGGTCCCGAGCTGGCCGATTTCTCCAAGGAATCCCCAGCGACCTTGGAAATGTATGGCGTCAACAACGAAACGACGAAGCAGTATGCGACGAATTGTCTGATGGCGCGCCGCATGGTGGAAAGAGGCGTCCGCTATGTGATGCTGATGCACGCCAGTTGGGATCAGCATACGAATCTCAACAAGGCGCTGAAGAAGAACTGCGACATCACGGACCAACCGATCGCTGCGCTGATCAAGGATTTGAACCAGCGCGGTCTGCTCGATTCGACGCTGGTGGTTTGGGGCGGTGAGTTCGGACGCACACCGATGGTCGAGATCCGTAATACGGCTGATCCGGACGGCGCGGGCCGAGATCATCATCCGAACGCGTACACGATGTGGCTCGCCGGCGGTGGAATCAAGCCTGGGGTCACAATCGGATCGACGGATGAGCTCGGGTTCAAGATTGTGGAAGATCCAGTCCATGTTCATGATCTGCAGGCGACGATTTTGAACCGGCTTGGCATGGACCACACGAAATTGACTTACAGGCATATGGGCCGCGAGTTCCGATTGACCGATATTTCGGGCACAGTCGTGGATAAGATGCTGGCCTAGATCAGATACGTTGCGAGCGGCCGGAGCTTCCCGGCGTCGGGGGGAGGCCGAAGATACAGACGTGATCGAATGCCCAGAGATTGACTGCGTCCACACCTGCGCCAGTCGCCATCGCCAACTCCTTTTCCCACGCGTAGCCACAGCGAAACACGGGTACGAGATGACGAACGGAATCGCGTGGCCATCCGAGCAGCATCGGCAGCTCGATTGCAGTTTTCGCAAGATCCAGGTTGCGCGACCAGGCGCCAAAATCCAGCGCTTCCGTTTTGATGCGGTCGAGCTGACAAGTCGCCTTGCTTTCCCATTCGACCGGAAGATTGATAAAGCGATTCAGCGCTCCACCGAGCTGATGGATGCCCGCCGGCTCGGGATAGTTCACGTCGTAGGGGAACAGCAATTCGAAACGGGCATCCGGGTAATTGACTCGTACAGCGCTCATTATTGCGGCAACATGGTCGCGGAGTCGATTCCGTAGAAAGACCGCGTCGGCGTACGAATTGACGGAGGGGTCGTCCGTGGGCTTCGTGAACAATTGCAGCGGACGCCCTAAGGCGGTTTGCGCCGCCGCTTTGATTTCCGGATGGTAGAAGGCCATGCCGCCATGATTCGTGAAAAACCACCACAGATACTCGCCAAGTTGAAGCGTCGGTGTTAGGCCAGCAGCTGACATAAGAGCCGCGATGGATTCGAAGACTGAGATCTGATATTCACGCACGGCCTGCACGAACGCGCAGTGAGTTGATTTCAGAGTGCCGAATCCCACATCGGTTTCGACTTCCTGGCCATCCGGGAATACGGCGCCAAAGCCCTGTGGCGGATTCACTAATTCCATCGAACTCGCAACCACGATTTCGCGATTGCGATTTTTGCACTGCGCGAAGAAATCCGCGTGCCAATCGCGCGCGCCGCGATTCAGCGCCGGAGACTGCGATGGATCGACAACCCACCTGCCGGGCGTGCCACCGGAGAGAGATCCATTTTGCGAAACGAACCCACTTGAGCCTTCCGCCTTCTCCACGCGCGCACTGAACGTGTATGAATAGGCAGGCTTGGCAGATCGCGCGGTGATGACGAGAGAATTTTCCGTGGCTTTCGCCCAAACGCCCACGTAGTTCGCGTTGATGAAGAACTCAAAGTGTCGAGCGATGACGGCCGCAGATTCACCCGGAAACACAGTCTTGCCGCACTCCTGTCCTCCGATGTTGAGAAAGACCTGGTCTCCTGCAGCAAAAGTACCGCCGAATTGCGCGGTCACTTGCGGGAACACTGCGCCTTCACACTTACGTTGGTTCCACCAGAACACGCCGATGTACTCGTTCATGGGACCGGCGTATCCCAAACCATCGAAAATCCAGTGCAACCGATCGGGAGACAGCTTAAAGGTATGGTCGGTGCTGTAGTCGAGCGCCGGGGATACGTTGTTTCGCACCGGCATAGGGTCGGGCACATCGGTTGGAACGACGGCTTCGAGGAAATCGAAGTAGAAATGGCCGGGAGTCGTTAATCGAAGAGTCACACTGTGTTCTCCAGGAGCGACGAGGGAACGAACTTTTCGACGCGAATTCACGGCAGGCTCGGCAGTGAGCTTGCAGTCGAGCGAAGTTTCGGCGCCGCCGTCGAGTTGGACAGCCACGGTAGCGCGATCCGAATACAGCGAAGTTCCGAGATACAGATCGTGCGGACTCGAACACGAATATTTAATGGTTACCGACGAACCTGCTGAAGAAGCGTGTTTGGCGTAACCTTCGGAGAAGAATCCAGTCTCGTCGGTCCACGTGCCGCTGTACTTGCACCAGGAATCGTCCTCTTCGATGCGCACCGAACCTGGACCGGCTACTTTCAACGTACGGATCTCGTCCGGTCCCGTGAGAGTCCAGTTGGTGAACTCAGCTTGCCATTCCGTCGTTTCGAAAGCCGCTCCATTTGCGAGCGGAGGAGCGAAGGTGAGCCACATCTGCCTAACTGCCTGTAGACCTAAGGCGCTGAAATCCAATGTGACACGCCAGATCGCATCCGAGGAGCCACCGCTGAAAACCGCGGCATCGGATGTGGTTTTGAGCCTGTCGTTTTTAGCGACGGAATACATGCGCAAAGTGTTGCCATCGACGCCCGGCCGGTCTGCAATGAGGCGCAGGGTGGCGTCATCAGTTTCCGCCCGAAGAGGAAACAGAGCCCCTGCGACGCTCCAGTTTGTCGAGTTGATCTGCGCGGCAAACGCGCGAGCGATGCTCGCCGCGCTCACGCCTGTAAGGTGATAGGTGACGCCGTTTGCAGCGACATCAAACATCGAACCGTCTGCCCGCGCCGCTCGAATATTCAATTGATTGACTGGGCCGAGTTCCGCGGTTCCATCGCCTCGCACTACGGAAACATCCGGACATGCAGAGAGAGCGGCGGCGAGTCCGGTGGATATTCCGGTGTTCGAATCGCCGGCTTGCTCTGTGTACGTGTACGCCTGACCTGCGACAGTGACGATGTGAGCATGCCCGGCGCCTTGCCCCGTGAACACGAACGCGCATTCCACCTTTGGAACCAGGTAGTCGTAAGCAATGTTCAGGTACCAAAGGGTGAGGCGATCGAATTCCTTGATTCCGTTCGCCGCCATCGTGAAGGAAGCCGTCGCATTTTCGTAAGTTCCACCATTTTGTGTGGCGTGCGTGAAAAGCGGCTCCCGGCCTGTGGTTCCATCGGCGAGGATGTAATCGAGATATGGCCAGTCAATGGTGGCGTATTTCGACGAATCGAGGGGCATCAGTCCTGTGTAACGGACATCGAAGCTAAGTGTGAGGCCGCCGAAGCGAAAGTCGGGCAGGTATTTCAGACGAGGATGCTCGTAGAAGTTGTCGGCGTCGTAAAGGATGAGGACGGCAAAATCGGCAGGATCGCGGAAGACGCCACTCACTTTGAAGGTGTTGCTCGTCGCGGAATGGAGGGCCGCTGCCGCGCCGAGGTCATCGAAGCCTCGGAGCGCCATCGTGCGATTTGGCTGAAGTTTGTAGATCCGTTCGCTCATACGCCAACTTTCGATTCGATGTTAGCGTCGAAGGCCAAGGAAAATGGCCGTCTTTGCGCGCTGGTGTCGTTGTATGTAGTTGGGAGTTCGTGGCTTAGGGATATTTTTTACTGGCGTGAACGCGCGCGGGGCCGGAGGCGGGAAATCGCGCGCTTACGCGCTGCGACTCTGAGTCGGTAGTTTTGGATTTTTGATGATTTTCGGTGTTGGAGGGGTTCGAAGGAACG
>CAWHYW010000046.1:0-99275 GCA_963833675.1 Bryobacteraceae bacterium
TGATATATTCGCAAATACCCAATTGCTCCCATGCGGTATCTCCTGGACGAATGCCTTTCTTGCGCAAGGCGATTTCCTCATCAGCGGACACTTCATTGTTCGTTACTGAAATGCATTGCCGTCCGCCCCCATCTTGGCGATTTAGGCGCATAACCGCATGCGCAGTTGTTCCTGAACCGCTAAAAAAATCAAGTATCACTGCAGATCTCTTATTGCCGACGAAGAATCTGAGCGCATCCTCGACTGCATATAACGACTTAGGGTAAGGAAATGGACGACCAGGAATGAGTTTTCTAAGCAAAGATGTGCCATGGTCGGTGGCACTGTGAGAAGTGGCCATCCATTGTGTCTTCGGCCGACCGCTGATTGACGCAACGTTAGCATAGCCCACCTGAATAGCACCGTACTCATCTACTCCAGTAACGACCAACTCGCCACTACCAAGCTTCCTTCGCTGCCCCTCCATCAGGTAATAAAACGTGATCTTCTCGCTGTTGATCGAACCGATCCTTATATGGCCATCTCGCAACAGGCTCTTGAACGAGTCAGTCTTCAACTGCCAACGCCCTTCACTACCGTCTTGGCGAATTGGCCAAACCGCGCGCACATCTGAATCGATGCCGTTACTTTTCGGGTGTTCACCTAAAGGAAGCGGATCGCCACAGCCTAAGATCTTGGCTGTCTTCACATCGACGTAAATCGGGTAAAACTTCAAATGTGATTCTTCGCGTTGTGCGCCACGACCGCTCCTCAGTAGCGAGGCCCAACGAACATCGGGAAGCTCGCCGCTCTCCTCGGTGGCTGCTGTATCGTCTTCGGGGTCATTCGCTGCCTTCGAGATACATAGACCAGGAACGAGACAGTCCTGTACAACTGCACTACCGAACGCCAGGAAGAATTTACTCATTGACGCGATAGAACTCCTTCCCGCGGGCAGATCCTTTCGGATTGATCGTTATGAGCTAATCATCTGCATCCGTGCTTCTGGGAACAACTGTTCCAGCAGCAACCCCAGTCGGAAATATTCCTTCTCGTCGATAGTGACGATCAGCACCGAATCGGCCGGGTTCAGGAGTCCTTTGCCAGCGACAAACGGCGCTTCCATCATCGCCAGCCATTTGCTGTGTCGATAGAGATCGTCGCTCTCGACGTAATCGTTGTTGTACTTCCAGTCCTTCGCCCCGCCGTTGTACGGCGGGTCGATGTAGATCGCATCCACCTTGCCTCGGTGCGTGTAGGTCAAGGCCTTCAGGACGTGGTAGTTCTCGCCATTGATGACCGTGTGAAACGGCTTATCGCCGCCCCGCTGCACCTTTCCTGTGGTGACTAGGCCCGGATAGATGGTGTCGCGGAACTCGGCAACCACGACCAGGTCGATCCCAGCGCCACGGACTGAGCTTCGCGTTCGCGCCCCATGAGCTCCAGATCGGCGACCTTGGTATCTGCAATTTTGTGGATGCCTTAACCTGCCAAAGCCGCGGGTCGCCTTTCTTCGTAGAGCCGCGCTCCTGTAAAACGCGCACCTTATCACCTTTCCGGATGGGGCGCTGAGGCAATTCCACGGCCTCCGGGCGGTGGCGCTCGAAGTTCAGGCCGAATGGCAAGCGTGATGATAGAACCTTGAATTCCCTCTCCAGATCCGCCCCCAACTGCGGGTCTTTGGCTTTAGCTTGGGCAATCAAGTCGGTCAGTCGTGACACTAACGGCTCCTTGTCGGCCGGGTCGGGCCGCGATGCGGTAAACACCACTTCAAGATGTTTAATTGGAAACACGATCAACTCTAGCCCGCGCGGCGGTTTGCGCTGGGCGGCCCCGGCCTGATACTCACGAAGCAAGCAGGTCGACAAAGTAATCCTACAACCCAGAAGATGCTAGACCCGCCCGAGGTCGCGCGGGCTAAACTTTCTACGTCGAGCAGCACTCTTGAAAATCTGGTTCCACGCCCGCGACATGCGGGCCGGTACACGGCTCACTGGCCCGCGATCAGCTGGAACTTCGACAAATGCTGCTATCGGGCTATGCGGAGATCTAATCGAAAAGACTGTAGTGTAAGCCTCGGGAGTAGGACAGACGTGAGGGACAGGCATACTTCTCGATGACGCTTCAACAGCGCATTTCCAAGTTCATAAGCGATCGGGGTCATTCGTCGCATGATCGTTTGCCAAATCCTAGCATGACATCAACGTCGCTCCACTTCGCAATGACCATCCGTCTTCATAGGAGAGTTTAATTCGGCCCAGCTGCGGCCCGGGAAGCGCCGCAGCCTACATCGTCTCGCTACTGGTTACATTGAACAATCGCGTATGTATTCGGCGGGCAATAGATTCCGGCACGCTGTACCTCGTATTGCCTTTTTGTTCCCACACCGAAGCTTCAAAACGCCCGGTTCATCTTTTAATAGTTTGCGCAAAGTTTCACGACCGTAGCCCCACTGCCGGAAAATTCTGCGATCGAGTAGTGCCTCTCGAATGTTGTGTCTTCCGGCGGCCATACGAGTGAATGCTTGTCCGGCTTCAGCATCTCACGATCTTGGCGGGCAAGATGAGCTCAGTAGATTGAAACCAGACCAAAGTCCGCACACCCTCTGTCGTGTCCTCATGTCGTTCGTGGGAGGGTTGCTTCGCCCATGAGGCAAGAACGTGATGGTCATCTGGGATGCGAACCAGCCTTTGCCGCCCCCGATTTAGGCCAAAGTGTCAGACCCTTCGACATCGAGAATCGCCTGACACCTGAGGACAAACCCGCCCCGCTTCCTTGGTTACGTATTTGGCGAAATAGGCCGCGACTCGGTGTACATCTACAAACCGGATGTCAACAATCTTGCCTCCACCCACCGTATCCCATGCGGAAGAAATCCAACTCTGTGGCAAGAACGTACTCACCAGTACATGCAGGTGCGCTCGCCCATTGCGTTGGAGTTCTTTGACCGCGATGAACGTTACAGGCCGACGCGGAAACGTGTAGGTCAACCCGCATCTTCGCCCAACATTCCGCGAGATGCGTATGGAGTCCTCGCCTGGTGCGAGCTTAGATTGGTCGAGCGTGAATGTCATGAATCGCTGAAGCTTGAACTCGGTTGCAAGTTGGGCGATGCGACGCGAGCTTTACGGAGTCTACGCGGACCGCAATGATCGCAGTCATACGTGTTGCAGCGGTTTCGCGCAAATCCTATATCTCCAGTCATCCACAGGACCAACCAAAGTCATCGTTCCGCAGTAAGCTTTTTTCATAGCTGAAAGTCCTCGACGCTTTTGCTGCTGTTACACTTGTTCTCTAATAGTCAAGTTAAGAAGAGGGCTCTGCCCCCGGCTCCAGCGAGCTGGAGCCTCCCCGGATTTTTGAGGCATGGGGAGGAGGCCCAAAAAGGCACACGAATAGAGTTCTGCCGAGCCGGGCCGAATCACTGGCCCGGCTCGCGGAAGGCTCACCTTTCTGGGGTGGCTCTCCACCGGCTATCCCTTGACGGGGTGCTCTCCAGCATTGCCCGCCGCCGTTTCACCGGATGTCGGTTCGTTTGAATGTGAGTGTGCGAGGCTGACGCCCCGCTGTTCAGAAAACTAGACCACAAGCGCAGCAGCCCCGCAAGGCGTGACTTGAGCTCCGGCCCGATCCTTCTGCCTATTCTTCCTCGCCGTCTTCGCTCGTCGTCGTCTTCCTCGTCGTCAATGCCATTCACGAGTTCATCCAGGTCTTGTAGGCTTACGATGATGTCTTCGCGGCTGAGGGCGGGATTCAGCATCTCGGCTATTTTGCTGCCGACATCATCAAGTGTGTCCTGAAGTTCTTTCTTTGTAATTGCCGCTAGTGCTCTTTGTTGCTCTCATGGGTACATATTGGGCGCTCTTACACGCCGACGGCAACGAGTGTAAGAAGGGAGCAGGCGGAAACTAAGGATTCAAAAGCAAATGCTTTCTTACGCCTACCGTATTGCAGTTGTAAGATGTGCAGGCGGCTGTAAGAAGGGGCGGGCGGTTAAGCCCGTGTGATGAACACGTCGAGGTCGCCACGATCCTCGGACTTAAACGTCTGCACCCAAGTGACTTTACCCCATTTGAAGTGCGACGGAATGCGATAACCCTCTTGATCGAGCTGCTTGCAAATTTCCAAATGACTCTTTCTTAGTCTCTTTAGATCGCGGATGAAGCCCTTAAGCATTGCTCTCGAATCAGGCTTTGGTTTCGCACTGGACCTATTTCGTTTCACACGACCGCTAGCAGTCCGAGGCGGAAATCACATTATTAAAAAAACGAACGAGGAGTGGAAGCAAGCCGCGAGTTGATGATCAGGCGATGCCTGCGGCGTGGACGTTACCGGGAACGACTGTTGACGCGAATCATCACAAATTATCAGGCAAATAATGCAATGCAGAAGCTGCTGGAACGCATCAACGGGACTATTTCGCCTTCCTTGAAGTCCCCGAGGCGTTCCGAGTCCGCAGGCCCACCGCATCAGCAATCCGAGGTTTAGCCCGCATATGTGAATCAACAGCCGCTTGAGAATGTTGTCACGACCCCGCAGGTGCACTCGCCTCATTCCGCCGGTTTCGTAAAGATGGGCGTTGATTCGTTCCAGCCGCTCTCCTCGTTGGCGTTGCAGCTTTGCGCCACGCTCCCCTTTGACACGTCGGCGGTTTCCGTAGACTGCCTTTTGCGCCGCCGATTGATCGATCCAACGCTGCGCGCCGCGGTCCGGTTCCGAAATATAGGTCCGAATCCCGGCCTCCCCGATCTTCCGCACCACTTCCCGGCTGTGGTACCCCTTGTCGGTCACGACTTCCACGGGTCCCATTCGCGTTCACCATCTCAGCCTCAACCGCTGGATTCACGGCTTCGGCGACAATACCGATGTGCTCGCTTGCTCGCTCCAGCGTTTCCTGCACCGTTTGCGTATCTCCGGCATCCGCTGGCTGCACGGTCACCGCAACCACCGCCCCCGTTTCCATGTCCACGGCATGCTCGGGCCTTACGCGCTAAATGCGTACGCCCGTTTTTCATCTTGGTGATTCGCGCATCGGGATCTTGCGGATGCGTCCACTCCTGGTTGGATCCCTTCTTGGCCCGCTTGCGATCCAACCGCGCCAGTTGTGATCGGGTCGGCGTTTCGATTCCCGACGCCTTCGCCAACTGGAGCAAAAATTCTTGGTATGTCTGACCCGTATCCCGCCGCACGATGCTTCGCAATGCTGCGTTCGCTTCCAGCGTCGTGGCATCGATCCCGATTGTCTTACCACGCAGTAAGCCGTGTTCCGCCAGCACCGTCAGAACCCACGCGAACACCAACTGATGCGTCTCCACGTCGATCAACCGCCGCGTCCGCGAGATCGTCGTTTGATCCGGCGCTGTTTCCTCTAAACTGACTCCGCAGAAAGGCTCGAATGCTCAGCGAATCCGCTGCTCGCCAGGCGATTCCCCGCTCGCTATCGATTCCCTCGAAGTATCCCAGCAACAGCAGCCGAAAATAGATCCCCGGTGACAAGCCCGGCCTACCCATGTTCTCGGCATAGAACCGCCGACAGACATCCTCCACAAATTCGTCGAAGCTGCATTTGTCCAGCAACACGTTCAGCCGCTCATAGAAAGGGTGGCCCGCCGGTCGCGCCAAAGTCGCTGTGGCCACCCACAACTCCTGTTGCCGTTCCCGTCCTTTCCTTGTTCCCATCGCCATGCCCATTCTAAGCTGAAACATTAGCTAGTGGAAATGGTTTATGTGGATTTTCACCTCGGACTGCTAGTAATGGGGAAAGTGCGAGCAATCTTCGCGAAGACTTCAAGCAGAAATACAATGTCCGACGCAGCAGTCCTGCATAAAATCCGCCGGTGGATCGGCTCAGACGTGACGTGGCGCCAAATCTCCAATGATTGAACGGCTTCGAGGGTGCCGTACTTGTTTCTGCCGAGCACAGTTCGGCGTGCTAACTCTCGATGCGCCTGCCGAACGATTTCCTTAGCGGAATCCTGCAACTCAACAACGGCATTTGGGAGTTCAATCAGCAATTGATGAAGGGCGTTGAGCTTGGAAGCGATGTCGATGTCATCGTCTGGGAGTTCGATACTAATCGTGTTAACGATTGCTTCGAGTTCCTTGGTCTTTTGGGCGTGTGATGATCGCGCCGGATTACCGGGAGCATGTACCGTTTGAACCGGAGATTCTCGCCCGAACTTTGTCGTTTTTGGCGCTTGTCTCCAGGGGAATGGTCAGTGTTAATCATAAACTTGGAGGGCCATATCGGTCGCTTGTTGAAATGCCAACTCTGCTGCCTCGCGCGCGCGTATAATATACTAAATTAGACATATAATAGTGGCTACCGCCTTCCGCCGGGTAGGGCCACTAGCTTCGACAGCGGCTTGTCGTTGAAGGCGTCTCTGAGATGTTCGTTAGCCGCGCCTGACGTTCAGGTACCCAGCGCGCGTAGTGTTCGCGTACGGTGTCCTCATCATCACCTAGCAGATCCGCAACGTCCGCCACGGAAACGCCACGCTGGAGCAACACCCGTGCGAATGTGTGGCGGAACCGGTGGGGTGTGGGAGGCTGATCGAACCTGCCAGCAAATTCGAACACTCTGTTCAGACGTCTCGCCAGAGGTCGGTCAGCGTTTCCAGCCGCTCTGACTCGCCGATCATGAACAAACGATGGCCATGTTCTCGGGCGCGAGCGATCAAGCGATCCTTCAGCCAATCCGGGATCCACATAAAGAGGTCTCCGCCGTTCTTTTTGGCCCTAAGGAACACCTCGTTGCCCTTTAGTCGATCCATACTGAACAACGCCGCATCCGAGATGCGCAGCCCGGTATAGGAGAGCAGATAGACGAAGTCCTTAACGTCTTCGCCCGTCCACGCTCCCGTCTTCCTTCCGTTACTCCACTCGATCGCGCCAATCTGATCACAAGCCGAGTAGATACGTTCGAGTTCCTCGTCGGTGAACGGAAACTTGTTGGCACGCGATTGGCTCCGAGCGGAGGCTTCAGATCGCTGGTTACCGGGTTCTTAGTCAGCCATTCGCGCGCGACCGCGAAACGGAAGAACGCCCGCAGCGTTCCGAGTGCCTTGCCCTTGGCCCGTGGACCAAGCTGCCATCGGGAGTAGAAGACGTCAACGTCCGCCGCGCCAAACTGGTCCAGCATGATGTAGCCCTTTTCATCGGCAAAGGCACGTAGCTGTCGGCAGAAAGTCCGGTATTTCCGCAAGGTCGACGATGCAATCCTCGAGCCTTCACGGATCGCAAGGAAGGCAGCGACTGCATCCGCAATGGTGATGCGCGCGGCAGCCTGGGGGACCGCGTGGGTGCTGCCGCACCCGATGCCGCCACTTTGCCGAGCCGTCCCAGGAACAAGCTTCTTCCCAGGCCGTCACGATAGACTTAGCTTCGTCCCAATTGGTGCGTTCCGTGTTCTTCCGCTTGAATCGTGCCGTCCAGTGTGCCGGACGCGTATATCGGACAGCTGCAGTTCTTCCAAGCGCGGCGAAGCTCATCGGCTTCGTACGTCATCGCGTGCAGCGCACGACCGCCGATGCAATGGGAACCGTGCCTTCGGTATAGATTCAGGGCCATAAACGCGCCCGATCATACCACAGGCATTACCCAAAATTGCTCAAGGTTTGCCGGTGTTTCGGCTAAGCTATTGATTCTATTCTGGCGGTGAGGGTGGGATTCGAACCCACGGAACCCGTAAAGGTTCAACGGTTTTCGAGACCGCCCGATTCAACCGCTCTCGCACCTCACCGTGTCTCCTGCGGGCTTTTGCCATTGTAGCAGCCCTGGTCTTTCCTCCGCATTCCGAGCTCCCCTTTTCACGCCCAAAACGATGTGTTAGTATAGAGATGCTTTCATGGGCTGCGCGTCCAACCCGGTCCCGAAATCAATCCCCACGGAGTAGAAAACAACAATAAGAATGAGCTTTACCGTATTTCTCGGAAACCTCCCCGTATGGGTGACCGCAGACGATATCAGGTCTTGGCTGACCGCCGAAGGTCTGGTTTCTGACGCTGTTAAGGTCATCCGCAATCCCGAAACACAGGAATCCAAGGGCTTCGCATTTATTGATGCCCCGAATAACGAAGAAATGAACGCGATTATCCGCCGCTTCGATCGCGCCCCCCTCGAAGATCGGTTACTTCGCGCCAACCCCGCTCAGCCACCGAAGTCTAAAGTAGGTCCCAAGACTGCCGAACGCGGCACGGGGTCCGCAACAGCAGCCCGCAAACGGCCCAGTATCCGCAGGCGCCGGCTTCGACCGGAATCGCAGAGGTGGAAAGAAACACAAGCGTCCGCAAGGTCCTCAGAGCGCATTCGCGGAAGAGTTGGCTAAGGCGCTGTAAGGCCGGCCAGCTCTTCCCTCTTCCTCTCTCATCCTCACCCACACCCGCTTTCGTTATTGTCATAAGTTTATTTGCAGTTCAACAGCATGGGCGTTAGAATTGTTTGACATTCGCGCCACGTTTTGTTGTCGCGGACGCTGAGCGATCCGGGCAGGAGGCTCCGTGATTGACCTTCATATTCTTCGTGTTCTCTCTGTTCTTTTTCTTGGGGCTGCCGGTTATTTTCTCCAGCCTTTTCAACTTGAGGCGCCTGGCGCAGCCGTTCTCGGCGTTGCGACGGGCATCCTGATCCTGGTCGCCGAATGGCGACTGCGCAGTGTTGGTTCCACACAACTCCTGGGCGCTGCTTTAGGAGCACTCATTGGCATTGGATTAGCGCTACTGGCTTCTCTGCTCATCGGTCGCGCGGGTCGAGGTGATTCCTCCACCATACCGTTTTTTCAGATAGCCCTCTTTATACTCGGAGCTTATCTAGGATTGTCCCTCGGGGCCTCGCGTGGAGTCTCCTTTACCGCTATCGGAGCATCTGATGCGATCCCGGTCATCAAACCAGTTCCGCCCAAATTCCATATTCTGGACACCAGCGTGATCATCGACGGGCGCATTGCCGACATCGCCGAGACCGGATTCATCGATGGTGGATTGGCTATTCCACAATTCGTTCTTCGGGAACTACAACTAGTCGCCGATTCGGCCGACTCCCTCAAGCGAAATCGCGGACGCCGGGGTTTGGATGTCTTACAGCGCATTCAAAAAATGCCTCAGATCTCGGTTCAGATTTTCGAAGAAGATTTCGCCCACATACGCGAAGTGGATATGAAACTGGTGGAACTGGGAAAGCTCTACAAATGCAAGATCGTCACAAATGATTTTAATTTAAATAAAGTGGCCCAATTGCATGGCGTTACAGTATTGAATATCAATGAGCTCGCCAATGCGCTGAAGCCGATTGTTCTCCCTGGCGAAATAATGCGCGTATTTGTACTCAAAGAAGGAAAAGAGTACAACCAGGGGGTCGCCTACCTGGATGATGGAACAATGGTTGTCATTGACAACGCCCGCCGGCTCATTTCAAAGACGATCGACATTTCGGTGACCAGCGTGCTCCAAACCACGGCCGGAAAGATGATCTTTGGACGCTTCGATGAACGCGTCCACGCCGTATACGAAAAACCCCAGAACGACGGCGCCAAACACCGCGAGACCAGCGCCGCAGCGCCCCAGGCCTAAGTACAGGCCGTTTCCTGCGGTAGAATTGAGGTCCGGTCATGAAAGTCTCTGTCATCCTCCCCGCGGCCGGGCTAGGTACCCGCATGGGACGGCCCCAACCGGAAAAAGCAGGCACGAGCCGGAAGCAGTTCATGCTTCTCGACAATCAGCCGATTCTCGTCCACACAGTTCGTAAGTTTGTCGCCTGTGCTTTAGTCACTGAAATCATTGTGGCTATCCGGGCTGAAGACCTTTCCTGGGCATCTGATCTGCTTCACTCCGAATCCATGTCGAAGCCGATTCGCTTGGTGGAGGGAGGCGAATCCCGTCAGCAATCGGTTGAGAACGCATTAGAGGCGCTCGCGCCCGACACGGACTTGGTTGCGGTCCATGATGCCGTGCGGCCATTCATCGACGTTCCGACAATCGAGAAGGTCATTCAGGAAGCGCGCGAGACAGGCGCAGCGATCGTCGGGATTGTGCCAGTGGATACGGTCAAGCTGGTTCATCTCAACAAAGTGCGTCAGACGCTGACGCGCGAGCGGCTCGTCCTGACGCAGACTCCGCAGGTTTTTCGGTACAACCTTCTCCGGGAAGCGTTTCAGAAAGCTCGAGAAGACGGGTTTATCGGAACCGATGAATCCAGCCTTGTCGAACGGCTGGAGCAAGTGGAAGTCAGCGTCGTCGCTGGAAGCGAGCGGAATATCAAGATAACCCGCCCGACGGATATGGAGCTTGCTCGTCTTTTCCACTCGCTGGAGACGTCCGAGCGCAAGGCTTCCTGATCGTGGATATTCGGACCGGTTTAGGTTGGGATAATCATCGGATTGTTCCTGGCCGGCCTCTCATTCTAGGCGGGGTTCAGATCGTTTCAGAGATCGGTCTGGAAGGACACTCCGACGCGGATGTGCTGTCGCATGCGATAACAGACGCGATCCTGGGGGCCGCTGCTCTGGGAGATATCGGGATGCACTTTCCCGATACTGACGCGCGCTGGAAGGGAGCCGACAGTCTGCAGTTCCTCAGGCACGCCTGCGAACTCATCCAGGCGCAAAGCTACGAAATCTCGAACATCGATTCCACGGTGATTCTGGAGCGTCCTAAGTTGAAGGATTATAGGACCAGCATTCGCGCCCGGCTCGCTGAAACTCTCGGTTTGCCCGTAGAACGGATTTCCGTGAAGTTCAAGACGAGCGAAAAAGTCGGTCCAGTTGGAGAAGGTCGATCCGCGGAGGCCCAGGCCGTCGTGACATTAATAAGATAATGGCGAAGGCTGTCTGCCCGCGATGCGGTTCCAGTTTCGATTGCACGCCGGAGGACCGATGCTGGTGCATAGCTCGGCCGCCAACCCACAAGATACCCAACGGAAACGAAGCTCATTGTTTGTGTCCTGCGTGCTTAGAGGCGGCTGGTTTGGAAAAACCAAAATGCTCTCCACCCGTGTTGTTAGAGGATTGACGTGACGCGCTCGAATCCTTTGGGCCGGCCTCCCGGTCCCGTTGGTCATCCGATATCCGGCTTTTACTTTCAGTATCGTCGCGATCCTGCGAATTTCTTGCTGCGCATGGCTCGCCAATACGGCGACATAGTGTCCTTTCGAATTGGACGACAGCCTGTATATCTGCTGAATCGTCCCGACTTTATCCAGGATGTGCTCGTAACCCATCAGCGGGATTTCAAAAAGAGCCGGGTTTTGCAGCGTGCGAAAGCGCTTCTCGGGGAAGGGCTGTTGACCAATGAAGGGGAGTCTCATCTTCGTCAGCGCCGTCTCGTCCAGCCCGCGTTCTATCGCGACCGGCTTATCTCTTACGCGAACACGATGGCAACCTGCGCCAAAGTCGCCTCCGAGCGTTGGAAGCCCGGTGAGACCCGCGATCTCGCCGAGGAGATGATGCGCATCACGCTTGCTATCGTAGGTCGAACTCTCTTCAGCAAAGACGTCGAACGCGACGCTTCGGATATCGGCAAGGCGTTGACCGACGTGCTCGGTACTTTCGATACGCTCCTACTGCCGTTCGCTCCTTTGATTCAGTTGCTACCGCTTCCAAAATTCCTGCGGGCAAAGCGGGCACGGAGATTTCTCGACCGGACGATTTACAAAATCATCTCGGAGCGCCGCGCCAGCGACGTAGACGCCGGAGACCTTCTTTCGATGCTGCTCTTGGCAATGGATGAAGAAGGCTCTGGCAGCATGACGGACAAGCAGGTTAGAGATGAGGCGATCACCTTATTCCTCGCAGGGCATGAGACAACGGCGACTGCGCTAACCTGGACGTGGTACCTCCTCTCGCAAAATCCCGAAGTCGATGAGAGAATGCGCTGTGAGATTCGCAACGTGCTCGGCGAACGGCTTCCGGAGTATGCGGATCTCCCAAAACTCACCTACACCGAGATGGTGCTTGCCGAGTCTTTGCGATTGTATCCACCCGCGTGGGCAATCGGCCGCACGGTGAAGAGCGGCACCCGAATCTTCAATTACGAAGTACCGAAAGGCGTCATTTGCCTGATGAGTCCATACGTCATGCACCGCAACGCCCGTTATTTCCCGGAGCCCGAGCGCTTCGACCCTGAGCGTTTCAAGCCGGAAGCAAAACAAAATCGTCCGAAATTCGCTTACTTCCCTTTCGGGGGCGGTCCGCGCGTGTGCATCGGTGAGCGGTTCGCATGGATGGAAGGCTTATTATTGTTGGTAACTATCGCCCAGCGCTGGCGATTCAACCTCGTCCCGAATCAGACCATCCAACCGAAGCCCCAGATCACACTGCGCACGCGCCATGGCGTCAAGATGATCCTCCGGCCGGCGTCCTGACCTACCGGTTGCCCACTGCGAATTCATCGCCAGGATTCCATCTCGGAATCGCCTCCTGGTTCGCGACATTCAAGCCGATGGTAAAACCCAGACGCGCGGCCGTTTCCAAACTGGTAAAGTCCCAGTCCTCATGGAATTCATCGCTCGGCTGGTGGTAATGCTTCGTGTTGTATTCCGTAAACGCGGCATCGGCATAGTTGTCCGGCTTGCCGTATACTTTGCTACCAAATCCGATCCGAAACGCTGGTATGCCGATACGAGCAAGCATGAAGTGATCCGATCGGTAGTAGCTTCCCTGCTCCGGGCGCGGATCGGAGGCAATTTTCAGGTCATATCGCTGCGCTGCTTCCTGCACAATCGGGAATGCAGTGGTTCTTTCCGCCGCCGTAACCACAACATCTTGCGGACGCCCTGACGGGAATAGCGCGTCATAGTTGATATTGATTGCAGTCTTCTCAGGCGGAAATAGGGGGTGATGCGAGTAATATTCTGCGCCGCGCAGGCCGCTCTCCTCAGCCGTCCAAAACGCAAACAGGATCGTACGTTTCGGAGTCTCTCGCAAAGCTCCATACGCTCGCGCGATTTCCAGAACGACACCGCAACCCGTGGCATTATCGATCGCGCCGTTGTAAATCGTATCGCCGTTGACGGGAAGCGCAATACCAAGATGATCCCAGTGGGCGCTGTACAGCACGTACTCGTTAAGCAGCTTGCCGTCGCTGCCCTGGACCATGCCGAGAACATTGCGGCTCTCGATTTTTCTGATCTTCGCCTTCAAATCGGCGCGGATGGTTAGATTCAGCGGAATTGGTTTAAACTCTCGTGAATCGGCGGCTCGCAGGAGTTCCTCTACCGAGTGCCCGGACATGGCGAGCATATTTTCCCCTGCTGCCTGCGTTAGCCAGCCAGCCAGTGCGAGCGGGGTCGAGCCTGGTTCCAGAAGCATCTGCGGATCCTCTTTGCTCCAGGAATTCCGAACAACATCCCATCCGTAACCCGCCGTTGGGGTCGTGTGAATAATCAGGCAGCCTACGGCTCCTTGCCGCGCGGCTTCCTCATACTTGTAAACCCAGCGGCCCGCGTAAGTAAGCGTGCGGCCCTTGAACACTTGCGGATTGTCGGGCTGCGGCTCATTCGTGAAGAGAACGACTACTTTCCCCTTCACATTCACGTCTTTATAGTCGTTCCATTTCTCCTGTTCGTTAACGATACCGTGTCCGACAAATACCGCCTCTGTCTCCAGATTCACCTGCGGGTGTTGGCGATGCGTGGAGCCGACGAAGTCGGCCTGCCATTTAAAGTCAATTCTTTTTCCGCCTTTTATCGCCGATAATTGCGAGTCGGGCTGGGTTTGTACTCCAACCATAGGCACATTCTGGAAGAACGTGCCGCGTTCGACGGCAGGTTTCACGCCCGAGGCGGCGAGTTGAGCGGCGACATATTCTTCTGTAAGCTGCCCACCGCGAGTACCTACTCCCCGTCCTTCCAGCAGGTCACTCGACAAGAATTTCACGTGCGCTTTGATGCGCTCGCCCGAGATCTGCTGGTTTTGGGCGAGAATCACTCCAATAGCTGCGAGAACAGCCAAGCCCCCAATCCCGATAGACTTCTTCCAGATTGCCATGTTATTCTTGCAATCAGTACTACAGTTAGCATGAGCGCAGTAGCCGAAGCTATCAGTTCCCGCACTTTCACTCACCTGCGCGCCCTCGAAGCGGAAAGTATTCACATTATCCGCGAAGTAGCCGCGGAGTTTTCAAAGCCGGTGATGCTGTACTCCATCGGCAAGGATTCTTCCGTCATGCTTCGATTGGCGCAGAAGGCGTTCTATCCCGGCCCGATTCCCTTCCCTTTGCTGCATATAGACACCAGCTTTAAATTCAAGGAAATGATCGAGTTCCGGGATCAGTATCCGGCCTCAATCGGCGCCGAATTGCTGGTTTATAGGAACGAGGAAGCCATCGCCGACGGCGCCAACCCGTATAAGCTGGGTACCCAGAAGTGTTGCGGTTTCTTGAAGACGCGCGCGTTGCTCGACGGACTCACCAAGTGGGGCTTCGACGCTGCGTTCGGTGGCGCCCGCCGCGACGAAGAGAAATCGCGAGCGAAAGAGCGTATTTACTCGTTTCGCGACTCCTTTGGCCAGTGGGATCCTAAGAATCAGCGTCCGGAATTGTGGAATATCTACAATGCGCGCATCGATAAGGGCGAGACGATTCGCGTGTTCCCTCTTTCGAACTGGACCGAACTCGACGTCTGGCAGTACATCAACCTGGAAGATATTCCCATCGTTCCCCTCTATTTCGCCAAGGAGCGGCCGATGGTAGTTCGAGGTGAATCGTTGCTGCCGCTGGAGAATGACCCGCCACTTCTGCCGGGTGAGAAACCTCAATTGGTGATGTCCCGCATGCGCTCCCTTGGCTGTACACCTTGCACTGGAGCGATTCAATCGAGCGCGGACACGCTGCCGAAAATCATAGAGGAACTGTTCCTGATGCGCCGGTCCGAACGTGAGAACCGCATTATCGACCACGACCAGGAAGGCTCGATGGAGTTGAAGAAGCGCGAGGGCTATTTTTAGAAATGGCCGCCGCCATCTCCGGAATTGACGAGTTCCTCCAACAGGAACAGCATAAAGAGCTTCTTCGCTTTACAACGGCGGGAAGTGTCGATGATGGAAAATCCACGCTTATCGGCCGCCTCCTTTACGATTCCAAAGGCGTTTACGAAGATCAGCTTGCCTCGGTAAAGAAGGCTTCCGTTAACCGCTCGGCAGGGCCGATCGACTTTTCCCTGCTCACCGATGGACTCAAGGCCGAACGTGAACAGGGCATTACCATCGATGTCGCCTATCGCTATTTCACGACCCCCAAGCGGAAATTCATCATCGCCGATACACCGGGTCATGAACAGTACACGCGAAACATGGCGACGGGCGCATCCACGGCGCAACTGGCGATTGTTTTGGTGGACGCTCGCAAGGGTGTGCTGCCCCAGTCGCGGCGGCACGCGTACATTGCTTCGCTGCTTGCAATCCCGCATGTTGTTGTCGCGGTCAACAAAATGGACCTCGTGGATTACAGCGAGGAAGTCTTTAACAGGATCTGCGAAGACTTTCGCGTATTCGCGCGCGACCTCCATCTCAGTAACGTGCATTTCATTCCCATCAGCGCGCTGGAAGGTGACAACGTCGTAACGGAAAGCCCGCGCACGCCCTGGTATCGTGGCGGGTCGCTATTGAATCTGCTCGAAACCGTGCCGATCGAACTGAACTTCGGTGAAGACATGCGCTTCCCAGTGCAATACGTAGTCCGGCCGACTCTGGATTTTCGCGGATATGCCGGTCAGGTTGCATCCGGGGTCATTCGACAAGGCGACCGGCTCATGGTGCTTCCTTCGGGCCGCACCAGTAAGGTGAAATCTATCGTCACCTTCGACGGCGATCTGGAAGAAGCGCATGCGCCACAGTCGGTGACCGTCTGCCTCGAAGATGAGATCGACATCAGTCGGGGCGACATGCTGGTAAAGCCTTCCCGAATGCCGCACGTATCGCGCCGGGTGGAGGCAACGCTGGTCTGGATGCACACGGACCCAATGCAAGTGGACCGGCCCTACCTGCTAAAACACACGAGTCAGCAGGTTCGCGCCACTGTGACGCAACTGCAGCATCGTGTAGACATCAACGATCTTTCAAGCATCCCGGCGGATACTCTGGAACTTAATGAAATCGGCGTAGTATCGCTGGAGACACATCGTCCGCTCTTCTTCGATGCGTATCGACGGAATCGCGCAACAGGGTCTTTCATCCTGATCGATCCGGTCTCAAACCTTACTGTCGCTGCCGGGATGATCGCGGAGCGAGTCGTCCGGGAGGACCGCACTCGAAAAGCTCTTGCAGGTGTCGAATTCGAGCGCAGCCGGTTGACCGCGGCGGAGCGTTGGGAGCGTGCCGGCCATCGTCCGGTAACCATTTGGCTGACCGCACGGACGGACGTTGCCTATCTTCTCGAACGCGAGCTCTTCGATCGCGGCTGTCTCGTCCACGTGCTTGCGGACGATGTCGAGAGCCATTTCCTGCCGGAACTCGCCAAGATCTCCGCCGCCGCCGGGCTCATTACGATTTGCACCGTGGCGTCTGATGAAGATGGAGAGCGCGACCGCGCCCGAGAAGTTGTGGGCGCTGAGCAATTTGTTGACATTGATCCTCAGACCCTCTCAACGAAGGACATCGAGGCAAAGGAACAGATCACTCGCCTCCTCGAAGCGAGGGGCTTCGTTCGTCCCGATGACCGAGGTGTCGGCGGCGACGGCATTTGACCAGTATGAGAGAATACAGGAAGATTCGCCTTTTGTTCTCTCATTCGTATGGACGTCGAATCGAAGCTCAGAATCCTCGCAGATGCTGCAAAATACGATGCCTCGTGCGCGAGCAGCGGTTCCTTTCGGAAGCGGCCTGAGGGCGGTTTCGGAAACGGAACCGGCGTAGGCATCTGCCACAGCTACACGCCCGACGGGCGCTGTGTATCTCTCCTAAAAATTCTTCTGACGAACTACTGTGTTTACGACTGCTCGTATTGCGTAAATCGCGTTTCGAGCGACACACCACGCGCACGCTTCACACCGCACGAGATCGTGACACTCACGATCGAATTCTATAAACGGAACTACATTGAGGGACTTTTCCTAAGTTCCGGAATTATCCAAAATGCCGACTACACGATGGAAGAGTTGGTACAAGTTGCGCGTTCGCTGCGAACAGACCATCAATTTGGTGGGTATATCCATTTGAAGGCCGTTCCTGGCGCGTCTCGCGAATTATTGCTCGAAGCAGGACGCTGGGCCGATCGTCTGAGCGCGAACATCGAACTGCCGACCCAGGCGGACCTGGACAAACTTGCGCCTGCGAAAAGTCACCAGGAAATCGAAACATCCATGGCCCAGATCCACGCCGGCATCGCGGAGGCGAAAGACACGAGTCGATCTTTTGCTGGAGGCCAGAGCACGCAGATGGTTATCGGCGCGACTGAGACAACTGATGCAGCTATCCTCAGTACGGCCTCGCGTCTATACACGAAACATGGGTTAAAGCGTGTGTATTACTCCGGTTTCAGCCCAATTCCTTTTTCCGACGCGCGATTGCCGGTTCACCGCGTTCCGCTTGTGCGGGAACACCGGCTTTACCAAGCCGACTGGCTCATGCGCTTCTATGGCTTTGCATCCTCAGAGTTGACAGGGGTCAAGCACGAGAACCTGTCGCTGGAGCGGGATCCGAAACTTGACTGGGCATTGCGTAATCGCGATCGATTCCCAGTAGACGTCAATCGCGCATCTCGAGAAGAATTGCTTCGCGTTCCCGGCTTTGGTGTGCAAAACGTGCAGCGCATGATCAAAATTCGCAGGTTCGCGCAACTTCGACTGGAAGATCTGGGACGCTTGCGTATTTCGCTTAATAAGGCAAAGCCGTTCATCGTCGCTGCTGACCATAACCCCGCTGTCCTAGAACTAGATCGGATCAACTTGGCTTCTCAGTTTCAACAGATGAGTCTTTTCGAATCGACCTTTGCTTCCGTTACTGGCGAAATATGATTGTCGCCGTCTTCGATCAGACGCTCTCAGGCTGGCGAGAGACCGCTCGGCGGTTAGTAGCGGCAAATGTCGATCCCAACGACGTATTGTGGGCCGATAAACCAACTCTCTTCGGTGACGGTATCGCCGATGCGCCACCGTCCAGGATCGTCGTGCCAAAAGCATTCGTGCAACTGGCCGAGTTGGTTGGCTGTCATCGGAGCGACGCGAAATGGGCCGTGCTCTACCGCGTGCTGTATCGAATCGCGAATGGCGAGCGGCATCTGTTGGCGATTGAAAGCGATCCGGACACAAACCGGCTGTGCAGCATGCGTAAGGAAGTTATGCATGACATGCATAGGATGAAAGCGTTCGTGCGCTTCCGCGAAGTCGATGGGCACTATATTGCCTGGCACCGTCCGGATCATTTGGTGGTTGATTTCTTGGCGCCCTGGTTTGCGGAGCGTTTCCACAATATGCGCTGGAGTATTTTTACTCCCGATCGAAGCGCTCATTGGGACTTGTCCAGATTGCATTTCGGTTCTGGGGTTGCGGCTTCCGAGGCGCCCTCAGGGGACGCGCTTGAAGAGTTGTGGAAAGCTTATTACGCGTCCACTTTCAACCCTGCTCGCGTGAATGAGAAACTGCTGCGAACACATGTACCAGGACGCTACTGGGCGGCGATGCCTGAAACCGCAATCATTCCCGGTCTCGTTGTCGAAGCGAAAGCGAAAGCACATCGGCTTTGCGATGTGAAACCACCATCAGCCGCCGACTTTATACCCGCTGGAGCTACCCTGCCCGTTCTTCGTGACTCTGTGTGGAAGTGCCGTGGATGCGAGCTTCACGAGCGCGCAACGCAGCCGGTGTTTGGCGAAGGTCCCGCAAACGCACGCCTCGTATTAGTAGCAGAGCAGCCGGGGGACCAGGAGGATTTGGCGGGTCGTCCCTTCGTTGGACCTTCGGGACAGTTACTTGACCATGCCCTGGCTGAAGTCGGACTTAAGCGAGATGAGATCTACATCACCGGGGCTGTAAAGCATTTTCGCTACGAAGCCCGCGGGAAACATCGGATCCATAAGACCGCGAGTCGCGCTCAAGTCGCTGCCTGTCAGCCCTGGCTTGAATCGGAATTGGCTTTGATCCGTCCCAAATTAATTCTTTGCATGGGTAATACCGCGCTCCTGTCCGTCCGCGGGCGCGCCACGAAAGTTTCTGACGTTCGCGGCCGGCTTCTGCCGCACCGATACGCTGAAGCTGTTACGGCGACAGTTCATCCTTCCTACCTGCTGCGCGTTCCCGATCAGGACGAACAGGAGTATCGCCGTTTTCTGGCCGACCTTGACTTCGCTCGCAAATTTGTTGGCTAGCGGCTATCCAAGACGGCGAACGGCCTCACTTCAGAACTACGCTCTCCACGGATTGATTATCGTATTCATCGGTGACACGCACAGCAATCGTGCGTTCCGTTACCGTTTGCGCGTCGATCGTCAATTCGTACTGGAGTTCGGAAGCATCCGATAAACGTGTCGTTGGCTGAACAACGATCCAGTCTCCTCCATTGATGGAGTATTCCGCTCTATCGATCAAGCTCCGTTCGTCTTGCGCGCGCCATCGAACGGTAATCTTCGATCCGGATCTGGAGCCCGTCAAACCGGTGATTCGCGGCGCAGTGTTGTCGATGATAAACCGCTCGCTCTCGACGCTGGCAGTGAGCGCCTGGTCAGGAGTGTTGTCAGGCAAGTCCGACGCCGTGATGCGAAGGATGTACTCGCCGTCCGGGAATGCGTTCGATTCCCAGCTCAGATATTTTTCCTTGAGCTTGTCGCGAAGGAGCTTCCATTCTTTTTCCTGGACACCTCGTATTTGCACCGTATAGATGAGATCGTCATCGTTGGGATCGCTTGCCGTCCAACGCACACCCACGCTTCCCTTCGAGTAGGTCATTGATTGACTTGAGGAGACGCTCTCGAGCGAAATCGTGGGTCCTGTGGCCCGTTTGCGCTGTCCAAGCGGCGTGAGTGTGATGGAATTGGTTGCTGTCAGTGGGAGTGTCGGCGCCGGGAAACGATAGTTCACCGGCGTAATATCTACTTCCTCAATGATTGGAGCCACGTTCTTCGGCATGTACGCGAGTTCAATTTCGCGCAACTCCGGGGAGCTACCCTGCGGTCCGGCCTTGAGATTCACACGATATTGCAAAAACCTGGCCGAAGGAGAAACTGTGCGGGCCCCCTGGTCGAGCGGAGCCCAACCGCTCCAATTCTTCTGCGGCCGATCGAGATTGCCCGAGCGAGTTTCAATCGTGACTGCCCCCTGATTCAGTTCTCCCTTGTAACGAACACGCCCCCAATACGAGAAGAACTGCGCGTCGAGGGCTTCGCTTTCGAACTTGCCGGACTTCTCCAACTCGGGACCGATCTGGTATACCTTTCCGACGTTACCGGTGGCGGCGAAAAGCCGCCCCTTCGGACCAGCCGCGAATGCCGTCACCTGGGTTGGAGAGGCGTTCACCAGAAGTGTGCTGACGAGGTCAGAATCTATCCTATATATATTTCCTTTGTTGCCCGTTCCCACGATCGGGCTGCCTTGCGAATCGAAGCCAACCGCGTAGACGACATCTTGCGCGTGCTGCCAGATTCGCTGCGGGGAGTTGTCGGCCCCAATCCGATAAACTTCCGATCCTCCGAGGATGGACTGGGATACACTCGGCGCAATCGGCGGGGCGAGTTGAATGGGCGTACCCGGTCGATTGGCGCTCGCCGCGGCTCCGGTCGGCGTGGGCGGAGGCGGTGTCGGAATCGACAAACCAGTCGGGGAACTCGTCTTGGAGCCAACCGCCGCGGCATAGATAATCCCGGATCCGTTGACTGCAACGCTCGTCACCTCACGCCGCGCAGTCTGGTACAAAACGAACCCATCTGCGGACGGCGAGATACGCAGAATGAGCCCGCCCGGTTCGGTGCCGACAATCAGATTGTCTTTGGAATCAATCGCTAAGGAGCGAGCGTGGGTCTCTTCCGTTTTGAAAAAGACACTCCCATTCCCATCGGGAGTGACCTTATGAATGTCGCCGCCATCGCCGGTTGCGACAAACAAATCGCCATGGCTGTCGAAGGCAAGCGCCCAGATGTACTTCGTTTTGGGATCGTAAAAAGTCTCGAACTTGCCGCTGGGTTCGATTCGAAAAACCTTGCCGTCCGGAGCCGTCGCCGCATACACCCGATCCCGCTTATCCACAGCAATCGCCTGAATCTGAAGACCCGGGAGTTCCGCGATAACGCGTGATTTGCCCGCCGAATCGATCGCCACGAGCTTTGATGTGGAACTGCCGGGACTTCCGCCGCCCGTGTAGAGCGTGCCCTTGGAATCGGACGCGAGCGCCCACAAGTATGCGACGGCTGGATCTGCCAACTCTCGAAATACAGGCGCCAGCGTTAAACGGCCGTCACTGCTCAGCGACAAGTTATCTAAGGTGCCCTTCTCGAAGTCGGACTGCCCTGAATGCGTCCAGCTTCTGGTTTCTACGGCTGCGGCATGTGTCGCCAGGAGGAAGACGGCACACACCGCCAAACCCGGCGCCGTGTGCCAACGGAAATGTCGAATCATGTAGTAGAT
This sequence comes from Bryobacteraceae bacterium, assembly GCA_963833675.1. GTDB lineage: Bacteria > Acidobacteriota > Terriglobia > Bryobacterales > Bryobacteraceae > DASQDN01. Next base: position 21,517 of record CAWHYW010000046.1, read on the forward strand.
GTTTTCTATTTGACTGTGATCTTCAGCGCCTGACTTCCATTTACGACGAACTCGAACGGCACCGACGCTTGCTCATATGTGCTGTCACCCGAGCTGATAAGGGGCCGGCTCGCGGCGCGGCTGGCCTGCATGACATTCAAGACCGAAGCAGGAAGACTGGGGAGAGTCTTGTCATCCTCATAAAAGGTCGGGCGGGATTGCACTAACGATACGTAGAGACGATTGTTGCTGCGCTCCTGATTGAGGAGCGAGACGGTTTCCGGCAGGTCAATGAAGCGATTCGCCATTCCTGCGACGCTCTGCATGCGGTTCAGCGTTTCGGCATCGCTGAGGAGGATGCGGTGTTCACCTTTCGGCATGCCGGCAGGAATCTTGACCGTCACTTCCCGCTCAATCCGCTCGCCTCGGAATGGACGTAGGAAGACTTTGACTGGCACGTCGGAACCTGCCTGCACCTCGGAATTCGGTAGCCATGCCTGTTCCAGCGTGGCAATGCGCCGCTCCGGAAGCAGATCGATAGTGGCATTCACACGCTTCAGTCGCGGAAGCTTCACGGCATTGCCGAACAGGCGATTGAATTTGTCGCCCCAATACCCGGCAAGCAGCATTGAGGTGGGGACCGGCAGTTCGCTTGGCGCGAGCATCGTACTCATCGAGACATTCGGCTGACCATCCAGCTCGATCTCGCCCGTAAGACGGTATGTGGCTTCTTCCGCAAAGTCGTTCATCCCCGAAACGGAGTTGAAGAGCGTCACCATCATCAGATACGGCGTCCACTTCTGATGGACAAAGACGTTGAACTTCAGGTCTTTCTCCTTCCGGAGCGCGTTCGAATCGGTATAGCTGCGGACTTTGACCGAAACCGGGATCATCTCCGCCGTTGACCCCAAGTCGCCCATAATGCCGCTGTGGCGGTCCTGTTTGAGAGCTCCGACGATCTCTGTCGCGTTACCAAATTTGTTCGGTTGGAACTGCGAAGAGAGAACCATCAAAATCTCGCCCTTGCTCATCGGCATATTAACGGGTCCGAGATTGAAGAACGGGTGTCCAAAGCCAAGCACACGCTTGCCGTCGTTATATGTGGTTGTGCCGAGACCAGTCACACTCATATCGCCGGATACGAGGACACCAGCGATGGCGTCACCGGGCTGCAAGGCATTCTGCCAGTCTTTCGCGGGCTTCGGATCTCTGAGAGCCGCGGCCGCTCCGCCCTGGACTGCCGTAATCCCCATCTGGTTAAACATCGGTCCGAACTCGCGAAGGACGTTGTCGTGGAAGCCGGAAAAGACCAGTGGGGTCTCGATCGGTACCATCAAAGGCGTTTGTTTCGGCAGATTCGGCGAAGCTCCGGCCGCGACCGCCTGGGCAAGCAATTGCCCAGGGACCTCGATTCCGTTGCGCGCCTGGAGTTTGTCCGGCGCCTTCGAATCGGCGGGCCGGCTTTCGTCGTAATCGTTGATCTCCAGCATCAACTCGATGGGCGTGATACCGCAGATCGCATCAGGCGAGAAGACGCTGATGCGGAGCGCCACTGCGCCGATCAGCTTGCCATCGACGTAGACAGGGCTGCCGCTCATGCCGCCGGCAACACCGGTGCGCAAGGCTTTCCCGCCCATTTTGGCGAGGATAATATCCTGCTTCGGGCCCCAGGCGTTCTTCCATAGACCAACAATTTCAACCGGAACCGGCTCCGGCCTCGAGCCTTCGAATACGGTCCATGCCGTAGCTTTCATGCCCGGCTTGATCTCGGAAGACTTCAGAATCTGAACCTTACCGGCCTTCGGCGGTTCCACTTCGGCAGCAGCCATCGAGACCACACCAGACACCGCGACAACGAGAGCGACACTCAACTTCATCAAGAAATACCTGTCCTGGACGCCTGTCTATCGACTGAGGAGCGTACCTTTATTATGACTCTTTAATTGGACGTTGGAAAAACCCGGTTCGGTCCAGGATTGTAGCCGATCCTAGGGACTTTCCTGAGTGAGGCGGTCAGGTAGATTCCCAATCTAATCCCTGCTTCTGGTTTTGCCGATACTCACAGCAGGAATTTGTGAGCGATCCAAGACTCCAGGCGCCGACAAGCCACTGCTGAAACCCGTCGGGATCGGCTTACTCGTGAGGCCTGCCGCGTCCGAACGGCCCGCGTTGATAGCCGAATCGTATCATCCGTTTGCCCCGCCGTTGGAACTGGATGATCTCGATGCCGGACTCCGAACGACCGGTTTTGAGGGTGTGGATGCCCCCGAACACGAGGAACCAGCTATCCCGGAGGTCGCTGCTCCCGTTGAAAGTCGGATTCCGGCGCCGAGGCCCATCCTCGAAGTTCGCCCTTCGGCAGTCCCGATCGCGGTCTATGAACCGATTGAGTTCCTCGATTACGACGACGAGGATGACTTTTTCGGATCGACTTCACAGGAATTCGAGCCTGAACCTGAGCCTCCAGTACTGATGGAGCTTTTTCAGGTCGCCGAACTAAAACCGGCTGCGCCGCCCGTTGCGAAGCTGCTGGAAGGCTTCGCGCATGTTACCCCACCGGATTTTCCAGTCGAGCTACCCGATTTATCGTTGAGTACGGCGCGGCCGCGGATTCTCAGCGGACCGAATCCATCTCTGCCTAAGCCGAAGCCGGCACCCGCCGTTGTTCAGCGGACCGCAGCGGCGACTCCCGAAAAACGCGCCGCAAAGCCGGCCTCGCAACCGCCGAACCGCCCTGTTCGGGATAGAGGCAATGCCGTTCCTGTCGAGGAAGCGATTCCGGAGACGCCGTCTCCCTTGCCGAAGCCGAAGATGGTTCCGATACGAAAGCCAGAGCCACTTGCGCCAGCAGCAATAATCGTGGAAGCGCCGATGCTTGGGCTTTCTCAGGGGGAACAATCGAACCGATCGAAGATTGCGATGGTGGCGGCAGTCCTCGTGACGCTCGGCTTTGGCGGGTATTTCGTTTTTTCCGGCAACAAGACAACTGCCGAGGCCGCGACCGAGTCGTCAGCAATGCCCGGAATGGTGATTGGGGGAGGCGGCTGGACAACTACGTGGGGGGCCGACGCGCCGACGAACAAGGGCAAGCAGATTTCAATCTACCGTCCATCGATGACAATGCCCGACTACCGATTCGAATTTCGTGGGCAAATCGAACGCAAGGCGCTCGGCTGGATTTTCCGCGCGTCGAATCCGAAGAACTATTACGTGATGAAGCTCGAGATCATCAAACCCGGAACAAATCCCTTGGTAGCGCTCGTGAAGTATGCCGTGATCGATGGCAAGGAAACTACCCGCACACAGGTGATTTTGCCCAATGAAGTCAAGACCGACAGTGTTTACCAGGTGCGCCTCGACGTCAGTGGCGACAAGTTCACCACATATGTACAAGGCAAGCTGGTTGACTATTGGACGGATAACCGCATCAAGTTAGGCGGGACAGGGTTCTATACCGAAACCGGCGAGCGATCGCAAATCAAATCCTCACAGGTTTCGTACATAAGGTAGTCTGCGGGAGAAGAGCCGTTATGCCAGAGAATGATGATCAATGGTTGTGGTTTGACGATGAGGAGGGCGAATTATCTCCACTCCAAGTAGACAAAGGCTCGGTCGACGGCAAGACGGCGGCGACTTCCCCTGAAGTAGTCAAAGCGATCCAACTGCATCTGTCCGGCAAGAGCGAAGATGCCCTGGCAGAGCTTAAGCGGGGGATCGCTACCGCAAAATCGTTGCCCGAAATCTATCCGGCCCTAGGTCAGATCTATTTCGAGTTGAAGAAGTACGATGACGCCGCAGCCATGTTCGGTAATCTCGTGGTGCTGGACCGCAAGCACAAAACGGGTTTTTACAACCAGGGCGTCTGCCTCGAAAAGAGCGGGAAATACAAAGAAGCATCCGAGGCATTTCGGGTCGCCATCGATCTCGATCCTGAGCGGAAGGATGCGCGGTTAGGTCTCGGCATTTGCCTGATTCGGCTTGACCAAGCCGAGAAGGCGTTAGATCAGTTCAACTCATATCTGAGCCTGGATCCCGAAAACGAAACGGCGCTGTTTGGGCGCGCTGCTGCGCTACAAATGTTGGGCCGGGTGAACGACGCAATCGAATCGTATAAGAAGCTGATCGCGCGCAAACCCAATACAATCGCTGTACTATCCAATCTGATCTCTGTCAGCCTGTCACGCAATGACAGCAATGCCGTGCGTGAGTATTCGGAGAAATTATCCCGTCTCCAGCCGCAAGCAAGGCCCGCACTGCAAGGGCAAGCGATATTGGCGCTTGCAAACGGAAAGTACGAGGAGGCGATCCAGCGTTGCTCGGAGTTGATCAAGATCCTGCCGGGATCTTTCGAAGCGCACTACAATCTTGGCTTCGCCTACTACAAGGCGCGAAAGATCGATTTGGCAATCAAGTCCTATCACGAGGCGCTTCGCATTCAACCGAGTTCCGAAAAAGCGTTTGTGAATCTCGGCGTCGCGCTGCAGGAAAAAGGCGATCTGAAGAGCGCTCGCAATGCATATGAGAAGGCCCTGCAAGCAAAGCCGGATCTTACGACAGCTTTATGGAACATGGCGATTGTGGCGGATCAACAAGGCGATGCGGAAGACGCAGCGATCCTGTACTCGGAGGCAATTTCGAAGAAGCCGGATTGGGATGAGGCATGGTTCCGGTTGGGGTATTGGCAGCTTCAGCAGCAGGATTACGGCAGCAGTATTGAAGCCTTTGAAAACTGCGTGGGCCGGCGTCCGGATTGGTCTGAAGCGCAGCTCAATCTCGCAATCGCGTACTGGCGAAAGGGAGAGCAAGCGCCTGCGCGAAAGGCTCTGGAGAAGGCGCATTCATCACAGCCAAAGTCAGCGGAAATTTTACGCGCTTTGACTTCGCTCACGATTGAGATGAATGATCTTGATAAGGCGGTAGCCTATCAGGCGAAGCTCGACCAACTCGGAGACCGTTCCGCGGAACTGTCGTACAACTTGGGCGTGGCACTGCAGATCGCCAAGAGGCCCGAAGACGCGGCGAACGCTTACACTCAGGCGCTGCAGACGAATCCAAACTTCGCTGAAGCAAATTTGAACTTGGGACATGTCCTGAAATCGCTCGGCAAGGAAGCCGAAGCTCGCGCGTGCTGGGATAAAGCGCTGGCGATCAAGCCGGATCTGATTCAGTAGTCGTCTACTTGCCGGTTGAGAACTTGTAAATCGTGGTGGTCTGGTATTTTTCACCCGGCTTCAGCGTAGTGGTGGGATAGTTCGGGTGGTTGGGCGAGTCCGGGAAGTGCTGCGTTTCCAGGCAGAGGCCATACCGATGCTTATATGGCTTGCCGCCCTTTCCTTTGATGCTGCCGTCGAGAAAATTTCCGCTGTAGAATTGCACTCCCGGTTGCGTAGTGAGTACTTCCATCACACGTCCGGACTTGGGCTCACTGACACGGGCCGCGGGATGTATCGTGCCCATCGTTCCATTGAGGACGAAATTATGATCGTAGCCACCTCCGATCTTGATCTGCTCGTCGTTTGAATCGATCCGCTCGCCGATCGTATGCGGTTGACGGAAATCAAAGGGAGTGCCTGCCACAGGCCTTAGCTCGCCTGTCGGGATAAGGGTAGCGTCGACGGGGGTAAACCGGTCGGCAAAGATCTGCAACTCATGCCCGAGAATGTCGCCCGTTCCCTCGCCGGCCAAATTGAAATAGGAATGATTGGTCAGGTTGAGCACAGTATCTTTGTCGGTGGTGGCAAGATAGGAAATTTTCAACTCGTTGGCATCCGTTAACGTGTACTCGACTGTGGCGGTCAAAGTCCCCGGATAACCTTCTTCGCCATCTTTGCTGACATAGGTGAGTTTGACGCCGGAATCACCCGCCGGCTGCGCCTGCCACACAACCTTGTTGAAACCTTTGATGCCACCGTGCAACGCATTCGGTCCGTTGTTTGTGGCGAGCTTGTATTGCTTGCCATCCAACGTGAATCGACCTTTAGCAATGCGGTTGCCATAACGCCCTACAATGGCGCCAAAGTACGGATTATCGCCGAGGTAGCCGTCGAGGGAATCGAAGCCGAGCACAACATCCGCCAGCTTTCCATTGCGGTCGGGCGTTTTCAGCGAGACCACAATGCCTCCAAAGTTCGTGATGGCCGCTTCCATCCCTTTTGCGTTTTTCAGTGTGAACAGATCCACTGCTTCTCCTGTCCGGGTTTTACCGAAACTTCGCTTCTCCAGGTTTTTTGCGGCGGCGCCGAGACTTACGGCAGCCGCACTCATCAGTTGGATGGCTTGTCGGCGGGTGTGTGACATGGTGCTCATGGCTCGAAAGCTACCTGTATTATATGGTTCGGCCGGCTCGCTTCGTATCCTGAAAGTATGCTGAGCGTTCCAAAGGCCGGTCCTCTCGCGCGTCTCGGGCAGGCGTGCAGGCCGACGTTCCGTTATTGGATGGAGACCGAAGTCCACGTGTATGGATTCTCGATCGCCGCCAATGTTCTGCTGTCGTTTTTTCCGTTCCTGATCGTGATGGTGTCGCTCTGCAGGTATGTGTTTCGCTGGCCGGCCGCGGTGGATGCGATCATGTTCGCGCTGCACGATTATTTTCCGGCGGAGATGGTGGCATTCATCGAACGCAACGTCAAGTACACCGTGAGTTCGCGAGGGCCGATGCAGATCGGATCGATTCTGTTGCTGTTCTTCACCGCCAACGGTGTGTTCGAACCGATGGAAGTCGCGTTGAATCGCGCGTGGGGCATTACGCAAGAATCGGAGCTTCCTAAAAAATCAACTGGTCAGCATGGGACTCATCTTCGTATGCGGCGGACTGGTACTGCTTTCGATTGTGTTCACGGCTATGAACCGTAGTTTTGTGGAGCAATCTCCGCTGGGTGCTTCCATTCTCGGTACGATTTTCTTCAAGTCCGCCGCAATTCCGATCACGATCTTCATGCTGTTTCTGGTCTATTGGCTGCTGCCGAATCGCAGACTACCCTGGCGCAGTGTTGTGCCGGTGTCGATCTTCGTTGGGCTCGGGTTAGAGGCATTGAAGTACGTCAATCTTCTGACCTGGCCGTTTCTGCGAGGGAAGTTGGAAAGCGAGTATGGGCCGTTCATCAACTCGGTGACGATTGTGTTGTGGAGTTTTCTGGCGTCGATGATTGTGCTGGCCGGGGCGGAATGGTCGGCGCGAGGAAGAAATGAGCTTTTAGAAACTGTAAAGACGATTTGATTCGGCGCAGTTAATGTTTCTGGGTTCGCGCCGTACTCGGCGGTGTTATGCCCTTCGCGCGAACATAGCCGACCATGTTGCCGTAATGGCTCGCCATATTCGTTAACAGCCCCAGCATCGCGTTCACCGGATAGCTGGGTTTGCCGCCGATATCGATAGCCGTAAGGGCCTTCTGATCCGTCATCGCTTTGATTGACTTGTCACAGCTATCGGCCGCCTCTTTGAGCGACGTTACCAGATCCGCCTTCGTTTTATCTCCGGTGTGTTTGGCGTGATCCATCGCGGGAGTCGGGGCGCCGGCAATCGTGGAGCAGGAGCCGTGCAGGAGAAGAATCGTATGGTCAACCCATTCGCCGAACGCCCTCTGTGCCGGTGTCAGTTTGAAACCATAGTGCTCGGCCGGCATGGCTTCCGCGGCCTCGACCAGGTTGTTCTTCATCGTGTCATAGCGCGGCATGTAGGCCTGCATTAGCGGATTCTGGCCGAAGCAGATTCCCGCTAAACAAAGACTAAAGATAGCGGTTCTCATGTCGCCTGATTCTAACGCACTTGCTGCTCGACTTCTTCGAGCCAGTCGGGCCGCTTCAGCACTTCGCGCGGCCGGCTGCCGTCGGGCGGACCGATGATGCCGTCACGCTGCATCATGTCGAGTATGCGTGCCGCCCGACCATAGCCGAGGCGGAGGCGGCGCTGCAAAGTAGATGTCGACGCTTTGCCCATTTCGAGCGACGGTGCGGACGGCGTCCTGATACATCGGGTCCTGCTCGCCATCGAAGTCTTCGTCGTCGCTATCGGCGTTTCGTCGTCCGACGGGGAGCAAGCAGGAAGCTTTGATCGTATTCCGGCCGAGCCTGATCCTTCCAGAATTCGCACGACACTCTCGACCTCGGATTCGCCGACATATGCGCCATGAACGCGCGTAAGACGGGACGATCCCGGGGGCAGGAAGAGCATGTCCCCTTTGCCGAGGAGGTGCTCGGCGCCCATTACATCGAGGATGGTGCGCGAATCGACTCGTGTGGCTACACGGAAACTGATACGCGCCGGGAAGTTCGCTTTGATCAGACCCGTGATCACATCGACGCTCGGACGCTGCGTCGCCAGCACGAGATGCATGCCCACGGCGCGAGCCATCTGGGCCAGCCGGGTTACCGACTCCTCGACGTTGTGCCGCTCAAGCATCATCAAATCGGCCAGCTCGTCGATGATGATCAGGATGTAGGGCAGCGGTGTCAGCTCTTCTTTCGGCTCTTCGGGCTCTTCTTCAAACAGGCTGCGCGGCGCCTGCTGCGTTTGACGAACCTTCCGGTTGAACTGATCGATATTCCGAACGCCTTGTGAAGCCAGCAGCTTCAACCGCCGCTCCATCTCCAGCACGGCGTTGCGAAGGGCATTTGTCGCTTTGCGCGCGTCGGTGATGACGGGTGTCAACAGATGTGGAATGCCTTCGTAGATGCCGAGCTCGACACGCTTGGGATCGACCATGATCATGCGGACTTCGTCCGGCGTCGACTTATACAACAGCGACATGATCATGGTGTTGAGCATGACGCTCTTACCGGAGCCCGTTGAGCCCGCGATAAGCAGGTGCGGCATGGATTCGAGCGCCGCGACTTTGATGCGTCCGCTGATGTCTTTGCCGAGCGACATCGTCATCGGAGATTGCGAGTTCTGGAACTCGTCTGACTCGAGAACCTGGCGAAGGCTGATCACCTCGCGCTTGCTGTTGGGGACTTCGATGCCGACGGTGGGCTTTCCGGGAATTCGCTCAATGAGGACGGATTCGGCTTGGAGGCCGAGGCAAAGATCTTCGGTGAGCGTGGTGATGCGGCTGTATTTCACTCCCGCTTCAGGCTTGAACTCGAACGTAGTGACGACGGGACCGGGGTTGATCTGAACTACCGATCCCATCACGTTGAACTCTTCGAACTTTGCCTTGATGGCCGCAGCGATGTCCTTTAACTCCTGCGAGTCATAGGTCAGACGGCCCTGCGGTTCGTTGAGCATTTCCGTCGGAGGCCGCCGGTACGAGGAAGGGGGTTTTCGTACAGGCGTTCGCTGCGCTACCGGAACAGGTTCGGGATCAGGAGCAGGCGGCACGACCACCGGCTCGATCTCTTCGGGAGTTTGTTCGACAACACCGTCGGCGTCGTCCAACGTGCGAATTGGAATCTCCTCATCCCACGGCGGAGTGTGCTCGCTCTCGGCTGCCGGTCCGCGATTGGACATGGGCTCAGGCGAGACGATAGTGCGCTGGGGAACCGGCTCGGGAAGAGGCTGCTCTTCAGTGACAGGAGCTCGTCTGCCGCGCACGGCGCGCTTTATTCTGTTGAGCGCGCAGCCGAGCCTGCTCCGCAAAGGCACGCATGCGTTCGCGATGCTTCTGCCTGCGAATATCGCGCCAACTATCGAATCGATTTTTCAAACGCTTGAAGAACGCAATCGGGCCGGAAAGCCAAGACGCCAGCTTTGTCATCGAGAAGCTCGAGACGAGATAGAGAGACAAGATGAGGCCGCTGGCGGTAATTAGAATGGCCCCGGTTGTGTTGAAGTTCGAAATCAGGTAATCGGCAAGAAGCGTCCCGATTACGCCTCCGGCCGATATCGCGCCGCCGAACGGATGCCACTGCGGTCCGAGGGAAAACGCCGTGCATGCGCCGAAGATCAACGCTGACGCGCCGGTCAGCTTGACCACCTGGGCGTCAATCGCTTCCGAGCGGAGCCATTTCCAGGCGAGCGCGAAGAGAAGCACCGGGACAGTAAAGGCGCCTAAACCCGCTAGCTGAAGGAGCAAGTCTGACGCGTGGGCGCCAGCTTTACCAATCAGATTCAGCGGTTTGGCGGTAACGCCGACGGTATTCCAGGAAAGATCCGCAGGCCGATAGGAGACAAGACTCAGGATTATCGCGATTCCGAGAGCCAGGTACACAAGTCCTATCCCCTCGTTCAGGCGTGGGTGGCGGGTGGGTCCCAAGATTGTCATTCCGCGTCAGCGGACAAAAAGACCAGAGCTTGACCATTATACAGCGATGCAGTGCTACGGGCGAATGAAAAGCGCAAGCGTAAGGATGAATAGTCCCAAAACAACGCGATAAAATACGAAGAATCGCAGGCTATTGGCGCGAAGAAACTTGAGGAAAAGCGCTATCACGAGACAGCCCACAGCGGCGCTTACACCCATCCCGACGAAGAAGGGGGTCCGCATGTCCGGCGGGATCCCACCTTCTTTATAAAGATCGTGGAATGCTTTTGCGGCGGCGGCAGTAATTGCCGGCGTAGAGAGCAGAAAGGAGAAGCGTCCGGCCGCGTAGCGATCGAGCCCTCTGAAAAGACCAGCGGTGATGGTTACTCCGCTTCGCGACGTGCCGGGAACAATAGCGAGGGCCTGGGCGAATCCGATTGACACCGCATCCGTAACACCGATGCTTCCGAGGCCACGGTCGCGACGTCCTTCGCGGTCGGCGTACCACATGACAAGGCCGACAACAATAAGCATGGTCCCGATGATTATGGGATTCCGAAGCGTCGTTTCCGCCTGCTTCTCGAAGAAGAAGCCAAAGAAGCCGATCGGCAGGGATGCGAGAGCCAACAGCCACAGCATGGTGCGGTTCAGGCGAAGATCGGGATCGGGTGAGTAATTTATGCCGAATGCCTGAGCGAAGATCTGCGCCCAATCGCGCGCGAAATACAGAAGCACGGCGAGGAGAGTGCCGAAGTGGAGCGCAATATCAAATGTGAGCCCTTGATCCTTCCAACCAAAGAGCCAAGGGGCAAGCGCAAGATGCGCCGAACTGCTTATGGGCAGAAACTCCGTGATGCCTTGCACGATAGCAAGGATGACAGCCTGATAAATCGGCATAGAATCCCTCAGGATACAATCCGGCGGGAAGTCAGTTGCGATAATAGAATTCCCATGCGGACCACGAAGATCGTCGCGACGCTCGGACCTTCCACGGATACCCGGGATTCAATCCGAGAACTGCTAGAGGCGGGGGTCGATGTGTTTCGGCTCAATGCATCGCATGGCTTACAGGAGGATCATGCGCGGCGGATGCAAATGGTCCGTGAACTCGCGGCCGAAATCGGCGTACATGCCGGCGTTCTTCTCGATCTACAAGGACCGAAAATTCGGCTTGGCACCTTTGAAAATGGCGGCTGCGTTCTCGAAACAGGCTCGCAGTTTCGGATCACGACAGAGCAGATTGTCGGCACCTGCGACCGCGCTTCCACAACGTACAAAGATTTCGTAAAAGACGTGCATCCCGGCGATAGAGTCCTTTTGGCAGATGGCAGTCTTGAGCTTCGTGTCGTGGACAAGCATGGTCAGGACGCTATCTGCCAAGTCGTCAGCGGCGGACGGATCTCCGATCGCAAAGGAATCAATCTGCCTGGTGTACAGGTAAGCGCCGCATCGCTAAGTAAGAAAGATCTTGCCGATTTGCGTTTTGGGATGGAGGCCGGCATCGATTTTGTAGCGCTGTCGTTTGTGCGCAAGCGCGATGATGTGCTGCGGCTCCGGATGCACCTGGAAGATGCAGATTCCCATGTGCAGGTGGTTGCGAAGATCGAGAAACCGGAAGGATGGGCGAACCTTGACGCCATTCTCGAAGAGAGCGATGGAGTAATGGTCGCGCGCGGTGATCTGGGGGTCGAGATGGCGCTGGAGAAGGTGCCTTTCATCCAGAAATCGATTATTGAGCGCGCGCGTAAACACGGAAAATTCGTGATTACCGCAACGCAGATGCTCGAGTCAATGATTGAGAATCCCTATCCGACTCGCGCGGAGGTCAGCGATATCGCCAACGCTATTTATGACGGCACGGATGCGGTCATGCTCTCTGCCGAAACCTCTGCGGGAAGTTATCCCGTCGAGTCGGCGAAGATGATGGCCAAAATCGCGCTTGAGGCCGAGGCTTCCCTGAAGATCCAGGGTTACAAGGACCCTCCGAAACGAGATCAAACGCCCACCTATCAGGAAACGATGGCGGACATGGCTTATCGGTGCGCGCGGATGCAAGGAGCAACGGCGATTGTCGTGTTTACGGCCGGCGGCTCGAGCGCGCGACTCGTGTCCAGATACCGGCCGCCGGTGCCGATTTTTGCTTTTACCGGAAGCGAAGCAGTCGCGCGGCAGCTATCGATTATCTATGGAGTGCGTTCGATGGTTGTGCCGGATCCAGTGAGTACCGATGCGATGGTGCTGCTGATCGACCAGACGCTGCTTGGAAAAGGATTGGTAAAAGTACGCGACAATGTGGTCTTCATGGCCGGGCAGCCAATCGGCAGATCCGGCACGACGAACTTCGTAAAGCTGCATCGAATGGGAGACACATGGTGATTCGCTTCCTGTGTTTAATGGCTTGCTTCGTTGCTTACGGACAGCAATTTGACAACAAGATTCGCAAAGAGACAGAAGCGATTCAATCTCGTGTGGTGGAGACGCGTCGCGAACTGGCCCGGCATCCGGAAGTCTCCAATCGTGAAGTGTGGACAGGCAAGTTCGTGGCTGAGCGTTTACGAGAGCTCGGGCTCGAGGATATTCGAAGCGGGGTGGCTCGCACCGGTGTGGTGGCGTTGCTGAAGGGCGAAAAGCCAGGCCCGGTGGTCGCGTGGCGTGCAGATATGGATGGCTTACCTATCCAGGACATCGTCGAGAAGCCTTACAAATCGCAGAATGCGGGTGTGAAGCACGCGTGCGGGCATGATGCGCACATGGCGATTGCGCTCGGCGTCGCGGAAGTGCTGAGCAAAATGAAGGCGGATCTACCCGGTACCGTGAAGTTCATCTTTCAACCGGCGGAAGAGGGCGCGCCCGAAGGAGAAGCCGGCGGCGCGGCGCTGATGATCAAGGAAGGCGCTCTGGAGAACCCGAAGCCACAGGCAATCTTCGGACTGCACATCTGGGCTCAGGCTCCGTCGGGAAAGATTCATTACTCCGTTGGCAGCGCCCTTGCTTCGGCTGACGCATTCAAAGTGAGTATCAAGGGAAAAGGCGTTCACGCGGCAATACCGCATCTTGGCGTCGATCCTATCGTCATCGCATCGCAGTGCGTTACATCGTTGCAGACGATTCGCAGCCGACGCACCGATCCTTTCGAGCCGGTCGTTCTGACGTTCGGGTCGATTCATGGCGGCAACCGCGACAACATCATTCCGGACGAAGTGACTATGCTGGGGACGGTGAGGACCTTGAACGAACAAACGCGTGAGGAGGTTCGTACGATGATGCGTCAGATGCTGACAGGATGCACCTCGGCTTCGGGCGCGCAGTTTGAGCTGAAGTGGGGGCCAACCGAGTATCCTGTGACCTCTAACGACCCCGACCTCACGCGAGCAAATCTCGCAGGCCTGCAGCGAGTAATGGGCACTGACAATGTTGTGCTAAGCCGGCCGACAATGGGCGCGGAAGACTTCTCGTTTTATCAGAAGGTAATTCCCGGATTCTTCTGGTTTCTGGGGACGGCAAATCCGGCGCGTGGAATTACGGGAGCGCACCATACTCCTCAGTTCGATGTTGACGAGGATGTGCTCGCTCTCGGCGTGCGTTCGGCTGCGGCTCAGTTGACGGATTATCTCAGCCGCGGCAGGTAGCTTGGCGTGACCGTAGCGCCCAAGCGAGTCCTGCTCCCGCGAGTAGCGCGCCGCCAGCCATAATGCTGACCGGAACATGCGATGTGGATTCGAGTCTCGCGTAAGGAGTTTCGGGGAGTGGTCGGGCAGGTCCAGCCGGTCGTTCCTTAATTGCCATTTGGAGGACCTGGGCAAAGTGAACGGCTTTCCGATCGGTTTCCTGACCAATCATCTCGCGGCAACTGAATCCGTCGGTGATGATCAGAGCATCTTCCGCCGCATTCCGAACCGCAGGCAGCAGGACGCGTTCGCCACAATCGAGTCCGACTTTGTAGTGGTCCGCTTCGTATCCGAACGAGCCGGCCATACCGCAGCAGCCTGTACCAGGCACATCACATTCGATTCCGGATCGCTTTAGAAGTTCCACTTCACTCTCAAAGTGCAATAGCGCCTTCTGGTGACAATGGCCGTGCACCAGAGCTCTGCGGCGTAATTGCGGCGGTTGGTAGTTTTCGACCTTGTCCTTTAAGAACTCGCTCAGAAGAAAACTCTGGTGATGAAGACGCGTTGCATCCTCATCTCCGAACATGAGATTGGGTAGCTCATCACGGAATACCGACATGCAGCTTGGTTCCAACCCGATGATGGGCAGGCCGTCACGAATCGGTTTGCGGAGCGCAGCGATCGTCTGATTCAGCAGCGTCTTTGCGGTTTCCAGCATTCCGTAATCATAAAGAGGGCGGCCACAGCAAAGATTCTTCGAGGGGACTCGTACCCGGTATCCTGCATGCTCTAAAACTTCGACTGCCGCTTTGGCGACCGCTGGAGTGAAGTGGTTGTTGAATGTGTCCACCCAAAGGAAAACTTCAGGCCTGCCTGCGTTAAGAGGTTCCCGCCGGACGAACCACTGTTTGAACGTTTCCTGAGCAAACGGAGGAATGTGTCGCCTCTGCGAATATCCGCTCGCAAGCTTGACCAGGTTATTCAAACCAGGCGTTTGCGTGAAGAAGTTGGCTATTGCCGGCATTCGTTCCGCAGCGCGCGCCCACCAATAGATCAGACCCGACGTGTAGGCATACCTCGGCCGCAGTCGACCGTGATAGTAGTGAGACAGAAACTCGGCTTTATAAGTCGCCATGTCGACCTGGACCGGGCAATCATGTTTGCAACCCTTACAGGAGAGGCAAAGGTCCAGTGCTTCACGGACTGGTTCGTTTCTCCAGCCGTCTTTCAGGACTTCGCCGCGAATCATTTCATTCAATAGGCGGGCACGTCCTCGAGTCGAATGTTTCTCTTCCCTTGTCACCATGTAACTCGGGCACATGGTTCCGTCCAGACTTTCATGGCGACGGCAGACACCGGCCCCTACACAACGATCACTGGCCGAGGCAAAGCTGTGACGATCGTCGGGGAAATGGAAATGAGTTTTCACCTGGCGGAGGCTGTAGTCCGGACCTTCACGCAGGTTCTCGTCCACTCGATACGGGTTCACTACTTTGCCCGGGTTCATTTTCCAGTCGGGATCCCAGATGGCTTTGAATTCACGGAAGGCATTCATGATCTCCGGACTGTACATTCGCCCAAGCAGTTCCCCACGAGCCTGGCCGTCGCCATGCTCTCCGGAAAGAGAGCCTCCGTAACGGACGACGAGATCGGCCGCTTCGATCAGAAACTGCCGCCAGTTCTTGATTCCTTCCGCGCTGTCCAGGTCAAAAGTGAGGCGCGTATGTACACAGCCCTGGCCGAAATGTCCGTAGAGCGGTCCTAGGTAACCATACTTGTCGATCAACTTTTTAAGATCGCGCAAATACGGACCGAGCCTGTCCGGAGGCACGGACGAATCCTCCCAGCCCTCGTGATTCTCGGGCATATCGGGAACCTTTGCGGTCGCCCCAAGCCCTTCTTCACGGAGATGCCAAACGAGCCTCTCCTCCGCAGGATTGTCGAAAAGCTTCATCGAAGGCGGATTGCTGCGCTTCTTGAAATCGTCCATGCACTTGCGCGCATTGGCGTCGGCTTCGTCTTTGCTCTTGCCGCCGAATTCGATCAAGAGCCACGCTTTACCCTCGGGCATCAGACTCATGTCTGGTGGATGCATGCCCTTTTTCTTCATATAGGCAATGAATGTGTCGTCGAGAGCTTCCAGGCCTATGGGATGAAACTTGACAGGTTCCGTGACGTCGTCAGCGGCAGCGAAAATATCGGGATAGCCGAACACGAGCAATGATCGCACCGGCGGGTTGTAAACAAGTTTGGTCTTCGCTTGAAGGACGAGAACACACGTTCCCTCCGTGCCCACGAGAGCTCTGGCTACATGGAAACCCTGCTCCGGCAGGAGCGCGGGTAGATTGAAGCCCGACACGCGGCGAGGAATCATCGGAAATTCTTTTCGAATCTGCTCGGCGTATTTGTCCCGTAGGGCCCTGAGCTGACTATAGATCTCACCCTTTCGGCCACCCTCTCGAATGATGCGCTCGAGCTCTTCATCGCTGGTTGCACCGACCGTGAGACGAGTACCATCATAGAGCGCCACATCGAGTTCATCGATGTTATCCACAGTCTCGCCGGCCATCACAGAATGGATGCCGCACGAGTTGTTACCGATCATTCCTCCCAGCGTATTCCGGCTGTGGGTGGCCGGATCCGGACCGAAGGTCAGACCGTGCGCTCCGGCTGCGTTTCGCAATTCATCCAGAACGATACCGGGCTCGATCCGCGCATAGCGCTGTTCGGCGTTCAACTCCACAATGCGATTCATGTACTTCGAGAAATCGAGGACAACGGCGACATTCACCGTCTGTCCAGGTATTCCCGTTCCACCACCGCGAGCTACGATGGGCGCGCCGTGCCACCGGCAGACCTTTAGAGCGTGAAGGACATCTTCGGCATTCCTTGGCAACACGACACCGATCGGCACCATGCGATAGTTGCCTGCGTCCGATGCATACATCGCCCGATCCCCGGCATCAAATCGCACTTCTCCAGTCACGCCTTCGCGAATCTCGCGTTCTAGTGCCGCGACGTCGATTGTCAGAGTGGCCGGTGTTTCGGGGTCGTTACGAGGGGGAGCTTTTGCGGCGATCCGGATCAGCGAATCGGAAATTCGGGTTTCAATGGCTGGCATGAGGACTCCCGTTGAGCAGATTTCCTTCGGTATCGAAGGGCAAGGGCTTGGCCGGTTCGACAAGGGTGAGCTTCGGATTCTGCTTTACCTCATCCGACAGCGCCTCGGATACCCAGATCTCATCGAGCAGCGCGGTGTTCTTGATGCGGCAGATCCGCGGTTTCGAACCCGCGAGTGAGGAGAAGAGGCCGACCTCGATGGCTTCCCGATCGGAATCGAGAGCGAGCGGAAGAGGACCTTCGCGTGTGTTGCCGCCCGGCTCCGACGCGGTCAACAAGTTTATGTAGCTTACGGCAGGGTCGTACGACTCGATAAATCGCCTGGTGGTGAAGTCCGCCATACCGATGCCGAGTCCGTTTCCGAGAGAAGGATGGGTCAGTGACAGAACGACAATCCTTTTGTAGTCGGGTTGATGAGGCGCGTCTGAGCTTCTCCACAGCCCGATGATGTTGGGGTCCATGGAATGGCAGTCTCCCAATCGGGATGCGCGATGGCTTCGGTCGCGCGAACCGCGACCGGCAGACCGCTTTGATTCTCCATCAACACATGAGCCATATGGCAAAGCTTCATTTCCGCTCCTCGGCTCTTGCGATACAGCGTCGCATCGGGATCCGTTTTGCATTCATGCGTGTGTCGTAATAGGACTTCTCCCCGGCTCCCG
The DNA here is from genome assembly GCA_963833675.1 of Bryobacteraceae bacterium. Taxonomy (GTDB): domain Bacteria; phylum Acidobacteriota; class Terriglobia; order Bryobacterales; family Bryobacteraceae; genus DASQDN01. The sequence goes on from CAWHYW010000046.1 coordinate 39,067, forward strand.
CTGCCTTGGCTTGGCGGGTCCTCCCGTTTCTGGAAGCTCTTCCGGCTGGCCCACGCTTCCAGCAACGTGCCATCCACGGTAAAGTGCTCATCCGATAAGAGATTCAACTCGCGCGCTTGCCGCAACACCGCCTCGAAGAAGGCCTGCGCGATGTCCCCCTGAAGCAACCGTTCTCGGTTTTTACTGAACACCGTCGCATCCCAGACTGCATCATCCATACTGAGGCCAACGAACCAACGAAACAGCAAGTTGTAATCTAATTGCTCGATCAACATGCGTTCGCTGCGGATTGAATACAGCACTTGTAGCAGCAGCGCGCGCAAAAGTTTCTCGGGCGCGATCGAGCGTCGTCCCAGATTGACCACCGCCTGAAATGGTTTTCCCAAGCTCATCGACAATCAATACGTCCAAGTCGTTGAAGGGAATCTTTGCCAGATGCTGCTTTGCGAGCCGCAGGAGGCGAGTATCCGCTTCGAGGAATGCTTCGTATGACGGAGGAACGATTTCAATCGCGCACGGTTGGCGATAACCGTTTTCGACCACCGCGACTCCGCAGACGATCTTCGATTTCGCTACTTGTAGCTTCGGAACTTCTCGAACGGAGTCCCACAATACGTGATTGTGGGCTTCTTGAGCGCCGATTTGTTTACCCAAACCGATGGCGCACATCTTCAGGAGACCAGAAGCCAGCTCACCGACCGACTCGGGATGGGTTTTCGTCCTTCCCAAGACGATGATTCCGTCGGCTTCGCTGGCGTACCGGTCTAGATGAGCGACTGCGCCATTGCGAGCTGTTCCAAGTTCACGGGTCTGCATCGTCGCGCGAATGGGCGCTCGGACGGTTTGCTCCAGGACTCCGAGTCTGTGCAAAATTTCGGTTTGCCCTTCGGCGGTAGCCCCGCCGTGACTGCCCATTGCGGGGATTATGAATGGCTCGGCACCGCATGCTTTTACTGCGTCAACGATGCCGGACAGCATCTCGACGAATCCTCCGATCCCGCGGCTGCCCGCAGTGACCGCGATTCGATTCCCATGTTTGATTTGTTTGAGGAAACCGGACCCATCCAGCTTTTGACGGACATCGCTGCGCACATCCGGAATGTGATCCGAGGGAAGATTCTGGCGCACGCGGGCCATCGGTGGGATTTCTCTGCGGGGGAACTGCATTGCTGCGCTAGACCACTTCATAGCCCTCCTAATTCGATCATAGGAACGGCTTGGATCAAGAAGGGGTCAAGATTTCGAGGTTGCGTGTCAAGAAAGTGTCAATTGGAGGAAAATAGATAAGTGAGAGCGGCGATCACCAGGCGCGATCACAATTCGCTAGAGTACGTTCGCCAACTCACGGGCGCTTTAACCAGGTGCAAAGATCTGGCAGAGGTGTTTGCGGTAATCGAGGGTGCTCTCAGAGCCAGAGAGTGGCCCGTGGCGATTTTTCTACCCCACGACGGCAAGTTACGCGCCGCGCTCCATAGTAGCGGTTTCGTTCCCGATAGCATCGATTTGGCTAGCGCAGCGCAAGCAGTTTCGTCCTCAGAACTGGTCACTTGAACGCCGCACAGGCGGGCTGCTCGCATTTCGTCCCCCTCACATCCTGGAAAGGCACTGTCGGCGCTCTTGGGTTCCGAACGAATCGAAAGCGATCGAAGCTGCCGGAGCAGGAACGGGCGTTTGTCGAATTCATCGCCAACCAAACTTCTTTAGCGATCCTACGCGCGAAGTTGGAAGACGAAGCGCGCAATGCAGACTTGCTCTCGAATGCCGATCGGCTCCAGAAGGCGCTGCTCCACGCGATTTCTCATAATGTGAGAGACTCCCCTAGCATCGATCATCGGCGTGCTGAGCACACTGCGAGAGAAGGACGGCTTTTTCGAGCCGGAGATCTACCGTGATCTCCTCGAGACTGCGCAGGAACAAGCGCAACGCCTGAACAGGCTTCTTGGAAATCTGTTGGATCTAAGTCGTCTCGAGGCGGGCGTCCTTCCGGTTCGAAACGATCCATGCGATGTTCAGGACCTTATCGGCTCGGCCTTAGAGCAACTCGGTCTAGCAGCACGCGAGCGCGAGATCGATGTGAAGATACCCGGCAATCTGCCCTTCGTCCACATGGATTTCGTATTGATCGGCCAGGTGCTTGTGAACCTGCTCGATAATGCTCTGAAGTATTCGCCCGGCGACACTCCCATCACAGTCGAAGTTCGCTTGCTTCCGACAGAGTTCGAAATGACCGTTTCCGACGGTGGGACCGGCATATCGGATAGCAATCTTCAAAATATCTTTCAAAAATTCGATCGTGCGGGGCGAACGGGAGAAACGGGCGGAGTAGGTCTGGGTCTATTTATATGTAAGGGGTTCGTCGAGGCCCACCATGGAAAGATCTGGGCGGCCCGACGTCAACCAGTCGGGACAGGTGTCACCTTTACGATTCCATTGCAAACACGCGAACGGAGCGGAAAAAGATAAGGTTACCGGGGCTCGCGTCCTCGTCGTTGACGACGAGAATGGGATTCGGAAGTTGCTCCAAGCGTCGCTCAGCTCTCACGGCTACGAAGTGTTTCTGGCCGCAACCGGCGAAGAGGCACTTCGTGAGGTACCAATCAGCCGGCCAGACGTGATCATCCTCGACTTGGGATTACCAGACCTCGATGGCGTCGACGTCACTCACACACTGAGAGAGTGGACCGAGGTTCCAATCGTTGTTCTTTCCGTTCGCGATCAAGAATCCGACAAGATAGCTGCGTTGGATGCAGGCGCGGATGACTATCTCACGAAGCCCTTCAGCATGGGGGAGCTGGAAGCCCGGCTGAGAGTGGCGCTGAGACGGTCAAGCAGGCTGGAAAGTGACGGATTCAAAGTGGGGAGAGTTGACGCGTAGATCTTATCAGGCGGACGGTACAAGTCGGAGAAAAGAAGGTGCAACTCACGCCCACTGAGTATGAGTTGCTCAAACTTTTGGTGCGGAATCCAGATCGGGTTCTCACTCACCGGCAGCTCATTCGAGAAATTTGGGGCGGAGGTTGCTATGAAAATGAAATGCACTTGTTACGGGTAAACATGAGCAACTTGCGTCACAAACTGGAGGCTGACGCTACACGTCCTCGATACATCATCACAGAACCGGGTGTCGGTTATCGGCTGCGGGCGGCGTAATCTTCGCGACTGCCGCACGCTGACGTGTGGCGACTTCGATTCGGTGTTTCGTCGTCAGAAATATGTTGAGCAGGAGGAGTGGATGCGATTTTCCGAGAAGGTCTGTGTTGTGAGCGGAGCCGGTTCTGGAATAGGTAAAGCCGCGGCGAAGCAATTCGCGAGGGAAGGCGGAAGGGTTGCGGTTGTCGATCTGAATGAGGAGCACGGATCTCGGACAGTCAAGGAGATCACCGAAGCTAAGGGGGACGCAATCTTCACGAGATGCGACGTCGGCAACCCGAACGAAATACGAGCATCGATCAAAACCGTCCTGGACAGGTGGGAAAGGATCGACGTCGTCGTCAATGATGCGGCCATGATGACGTTTAAGCCGGTGATCGAACTATCTGAGGACGATTGGGACAAGGTTCTGAACGTGAATCTCCGATCGGTGTTTCTCTTCTGCAAATATTCTGTCCCACATATGCCGCCTGGCGGCGCGATCGTTAATATCAGCTCAGTTCACGCGCACGAGACGACGAAGAATGTTGTTCCCTATGCAAGCTCGAAGGGCGGCATCGAGGCATTCACACGGGGCTGCAGCGAAGAGTTTGCTCCACGCAAGATTCGTATCAACTGCGTTGCGCCAGGCGCAGTGGATACCCCGATGCTTTGGAACAACCCGAACATCAAGAGCGGCGCCGAGAAGGTGGAGGGCGCGGTTGGCAAGCCGGAAGATATTGCAGCAGCGATCTGCTTCCTTGCGTCTCCAGAAGCGCGTTTTATCACCGGAACCACGCTCGTTGTCGATGGTGGCCGGCTGGACATTCTTTAAGAGGCGGCCATGGCAGAATTCATGTTCACTACCGGTATCGAAAACAGCTATCCGACGATAGAGTGGAAAGGGAAGACTATCCGTCAGGATGAGCTCGCCAAGACGAAGCATTATGAGCGATGGCGCGACGATTTCCGGCTTGTAAAGGAACTCGGTATCGAATACCTTCGCTACGGCCCCCCGTATTTTTCTGTTCACCTCGGTCCCGGTAAGTACGATTGGGAATTCACAGACGAGACTTTCAAGGCGCTACAAGAACACAATGTGACACCGATCGCGGATCTGTGTCACTTCGGCGTACCTGATTGGATGGGAGATTTTCAGAATCCTGACTTGCCGAAATTGTTTGTCGAGTACGCCGAGTCCTTCGCAAAGCGGTTTCCTTGGGTTCGTTTTTACACACCCGTCAATGAAATCTTTGTTGCGGCGACGTTCTCAGCCCAATTCGGCTGGTGGAACGAACGGCTGACCACGGACCGGGCGTTCGTCACCGCTCTTAAAAATCTGTCTCTAGCCAATGTGAAGGCGATGCATGCCATTCTGAAGCACCGTCCGGACGCGATTTTCATACAGAGCGAATCGACGCAGTATTTCCATCCGGAGACACCGGCCTGTCAGGATCATGCGCGGAGATTCAATGAGAAACGCTTTCTTTCGCTCGACCTGACTTACGGCCACCATGTGAACGCAACCATCTACGAATATCTGCTTGACAACGGCATGACTCGGGACGAGTACCACTGGTTCCTGCAACATCACCTGCGCTCGCGTTGCGTAATGGGAAACGACTACTACGTCACCAACGAAAACCTGGTTCATCGTGACGGCAGTCTTTCGCTGTCTGGAGAAGTTTTCGGATACTACCCCATTACTCACCAGTACTTCGCACGCTACCACTTGCCAGTTATGCACACGGAGACGAACGGATTGGGTGGACGCGATGCGGTCAGGTGGTTGAACAAGGAATGGGCTAATGTTCACCGGCTACGACAAGATGGAGTGCCGATGCTCGGGTTCACGTGGTACAGTCTGCAAGATCAGGTCGATTGGGATACGGCCTTGCGAGAAAACAATGGCCGAGTAAACACGCTTGGGCTTTGTGACATGGATCGCAATATCAATCCAGTCGGCCATGCGTATAAGAATTTGATCAGCGCCTGGCGCGAGGTGCTACCCACCGAAAGCAACGTGCTCGGGATCTGCGAATAACGATTGTTTCGGCGATACCCCCAGGGGGTATATAATGAGCCTAATGGATATGGTTGAACACTCCTCTGCGGGCGCATCAGCTGAACACGTAGACCCGGTCTGTGGGATGACGGTCGATCCTGCCGAGGCTGCCGGATCTTACGAGTACGGGGGCCGAAAATATCATTTCTGCAATCCATCTTGTCTTGAGCGCTTCAAAGCTCACCCCACGACATTCGTCAAGGATCATGAACCGGCAGTTGCGACCCAGAGTCATCGTGACCCTGTGTGCGGAATGATGGTGGACCCTGGAACGGCTGCAGGAATCGTTGAGCACCAAGGGCAGAAGTATTACTTTTGCAATCCCTCCTGCGTCACGCGGTTCATGGCTCATCCAAGCAAGTATCTGGAGCCGAAGAAGACGGATCCTGACGCCATCGTTCACGAAGGCGTGGAGTACACGTGCCCGATGGATCCGGAAGTTCGTCAGATCGGACCGGGTTCTTGCCCGAAGTGCGGAATGGCTCTTGAGCCCGTTGAAGTTGCTCCATTGGTAAAGACGGAGTGGACGTGCCCGATGCACCCCGAGATCGTGCGATCCGAACCGGGCTCCTGTCCGATCTGCGGAATGGCGCTCGAACCTCGCACCGTCACGGTCGAGGAAGACAATCCGGAGCTGCGGGATATGACCCGTCGCTTCTGGACATCCGTCGCACTCACGTCCCCAATCCTGATATTGATGATCTCGGAGATGCTTCCGAGCAAGCCTCTTCAATCGTGGCTTGGTCCGCGGGCGCTCGTTTGGGTGCAATTTGTTTTGGCGACACCAGTGGTGCTTTGGGGAGGGTGGCCGTTCTTTGTCAGGGGCTGGCAATCCGTCCTGAATAAGCATCTGAATATGTTCACGCTAATTGCTCTGGGCACAGGCGCGGCATATTTCTACAGCGTCGCCGCGACACTTTTCCCATCCCTTTTCCCGGAGTCGTTCCGTGATCACCACACTGGCGCGCTGGCTGTTTACTTTGAGCCTGCGGCCGTGATCGTAACGCTCGTGCTCCTCGGACAAGTCCTCGAACTGAGAGCGAGGAGCAGGACTTCCAGCGCTATTCGAGCACTGCTTGGATTAGCCCCAAGAACCGCACGAGTGATTCTGACTGGCGGCGCAGAGGAAGACATTCCACTTGAGCACGTCAAAGTCGGCGACCGTTTGCGAGTCAGACCGGGCGAGAAGGTGCCGGTGGATGGCATCGTGCGTCAGGGCGCGAGCTCGGTTGACGAGTCAATGGTAACGGGCGAATCCATTCCCGTTCAGAAAGAGCCTGGAAGCAAGTTGACGGGTGGAACCGTAAACGGTACCGGCGGCCTTGTCATGGAAGCTGAGCGTGTGGGCTCCGATACGCTCCTCGCGCAGATCGTGCGGATGGTGAGCGAAGCCCAGCGATCACGGGCTCCGATTCAGCGCCTGGCGGACTCCGTGTCCGGGTGGTTCGTCCCGCTGGTAATCTTAGTCGCGGTATTAACTGCTATTGCTTGGGCCTTTTTCGGACCGGAGCCTCGTATGGCGTACGCGCTTGTGAACGCCGTTGCAGTACTCATCATCGCGTGCCCTTGTGCGCTGGGACTGGCTACTCCGATGTCCATTATGGTCGGAACGGGTCGCGGCGCTCAGGCGGGTGTACTGGTTCGAAATGCCGAGGCGCTCGAAGTGATGGAAAAGGTGGAAACACTCGTGGTCGACAAAACCGGAACTCTCACCGAAGGGAAGCCGGAAGTTGTATCGATTGTTCCAGCCGAAGGATTTGACGAGCTTCGCTTGCTCCGGTTCGCTGCGAGTCTGGAGCAAGCAAGCGAACATCCCCTAGCTGCAGCCATCGTGCGCGGCGCCAAGGAAAAAAAAGTTCAGCTTACAGGCGTAGAAGATTTCCGTTCATTCACTGGCAAAGGCGCCAGCGCTCGCGTGGAAGGACATTCTGTTGCAATCGGGAACCTTCGATTGCTTGAAGAGCTTTCGATCGATGCCCGTGCCCTGATCAATCGCGCGGATCAGATGCGAAGCGAAGGTCAGACCGTAATGTTTGTAGCGATCGATGGCAAGCCGGCCGGTTTAATCGGTGTAGCCGACCCGATCAAGCAAACCACCGCAGAAGCCATTAAAAGCTTGCACGCACAGAACATCAAGATTGTGATGTTGACTGGCGACAACAGAACGACTGCCGAGTCGGTTGCGCGGAAACTTGGGATCGATCAGGTCGAGGCTGATGTTCTCCCGGACCGGAAAGCAGAAGCGATCCAAAAACTGCAGGCGGGTGGCCGCGTCGTAGCCATGGCTGGCGATGGCATAAACGACGCTCCCGCGCTGGCGCAGGCGAACGTGGGAATCGCAATGGGCACAGGTACGGATGTCGCCATCGAGAGCGCATCGATAACTCTCATCAAAGGAGATCTTCGAGCCATCCTGCGAGCTCGGCGGCTTAGTCAGGCAACGATGCGGAATATACGGCAGAATTTGTTCTTCGCGTTCGTATATAACCTGCTCGGCGTGCCTGTAGCGGCAGGTGTGTTATACCCGGCGTTTGGATTGCTGTTGAGTCCGATGATCGCGAGCGCTGCGATGACCTTCAGCTCAGTATCCGTTATTGCCAATGCGCTTCGATTGCGGGATCTAGATCTATAAGCGGCCGATGTCCGGCGTTGTTTAGCGCAATTCCGACGGTGGATTGCGTCCTTTCACCCACTGGTCCGGCGGCCGGCATAGGTCTCTTTGTTCAGAGCTTGTTATCGATGTTGTGAAATCTTTGACGAAGTCATCCAGGCCTTTCCAATCTGTGTATTCATAGTCCTTTGAGGTGTCCGTGTCGCCGCCTTCCTTACGGGAGATCCGCTTCATAATTCGACGCAGCAGAAAGTTGTATTTCGAATACGTGAGCGCACCTGCGATAGCCTTTGTCATGACCGGACGCCAACCGGTATCGGCGATGAACCGGTCCATCATTCTTTGGACGTCTTGCGCGGACTTTAGACTTCGCTCAGATGAAGCTGCTCTATTCTGAGCCCCAGCCTGGGAAAGGCTCACGGAAAGGAAAGTGGATGGAACACTGTTCAATTCGTGCAGACGTTGCTTGACAAATTGCGTCATCTCGCTCTCATGTGTCTGCCGGTGAATCGAGGCGGCGAGGATGACCCCACAGTAATCTGCAATCGAGAGTTTGGCCGGCAATCGCGCCGCGTCAACTACATGCGGCAAGAACCCTCGGGACTGCAGGGCCGCAGCGAGGTATCCCGCGATCCGGCGCGTATGACCCTCACGCGTGGCATATAGTACGAGAATGCGTCTCATGCCCTTAGTACGGGCATTCCGCTTGCCAGAAGGTCCTCACGCCGATGCCGGAGTCTCAGATGAGATCTGTTCAGCCCGTCGATCCCAGTACATCTTCTTACCTTCCCGATAGCTTCGCGTAGCCATTATTACGGCGATAGCGTGGGCGAATCCGGTATCGATATTCCCGTTGGTCGTTTTGCGGCTGCGCATGCAGCGAAACCAATCATCCGTGTGGTACTTGAGGTTGTCGTCTTGCTCGACCGGCGGTGGCTCGGGGTGACCGGGAATCGTGATAGGCTCGGGCTTCGCCTTCCCTAGCTGGGCTTTGAAGATAACGTTTGACCGCCAGGCGCTTCCAGCCTCCGGCAGGTACCACCATTGCGGGCTGCCCTCTCCGCCCGGAGAATACAGTGTTCCTTTGGTCCCGCGGATGATGGTGTGGTCACCGTAGGAGTTACCGAACGTCGTACTATACGTGTACTGCACCTGCTTCTCTGAAAAAATCGACACACAGGTAAGGGTATCCGGATTTTCGCGCCCGTCCTTCCAGATAAAGATGCCTCCGCTGGCGATGGTCTGATCCGGTATGAACGTATCCAGGTAGAAGTGCGCAAGACTCGAACCATGGCTATACCACTGATCCGTGATGCCGCCGGAAAAGTCTTTATATAAGCGGAATTCGAAATACGCCCTTGGGTCGAACGGACGGGACGGACGGCCCAGCAACCAGCGTTTCCAATCGGTGTCCTGTTCACGTATTGCAGCAATGTCTTTGTCGTTGGGGACGCGCCAACGAGGACCGTTAAAGTTCCAACTCTGATCGATAGAAACAATCTTGCCGAGCTTGCCGGCACGAACGATCTCGCGAACCTGATGCTGATATGGATCGCTGAGCCACTGCGAGCCCATCTGAACGACCTGCTTGCTTGCCCTTACAGTGTTGCGGGCCAGCAGTGCGTCCTCAATCGTGTTGGCCATGGGCTTCTCACAGTAGCAGTCTTTGCCCGCCTTAACTACTTCCGCCAGAATCTTCGCGTGCTGGTGATCGCCCGTCGCAATCATTACGGCATCCAGCTGTGGATCTGCGAGCAGTTCCTCGGAATATTTGAAGGCTCGCGGCTCCTGGCCAAAAAGTTCTCGAGAATGGTCCGCTGCCCGCTGCCGGTTTACGCTCCAGAGATCGCAGACACTGCGGAAGTCAAATTTCGGGTCCGTTTCCGCAGAGAGCTTCAACATGCGGCGATGCCCGCCTGCGCGGTGGCCACAACCGATCTGCCCGATCTGTATTCGATCGTTGGCGCCAAGAATCCGGCTATAAGAACGCGCGGTGCGAGGTAGTAATACTGAGCCGGCAGCTGCAGACAGGAATGCTCTTCGAGAAGGACCCACAGACGTATTTACCTTTCCGAGCAAGACCGTCCGCTCGCTCTGATTGCATTTTGGCACCTATCTCTGTCATGATCCAACTTCTTCGAGGCAACTCGTATTTGGGGACGCTAGGAGCAGTCGTGAAACATATTGAAAGAGAATGGATAAGCGCGGTTGGGTTTGCACTGGCTTTCGCCGCTGCTGCCAGCGCTCAGAGTGATTCCCGACAGTTGCAGCCCGCACTCGAGGCCCGAATACAAGCGCCGCAAGTTACAGAATTTCAGTTACGCCAATACTTGATGAAGCACGTCACGCCTGTTAGCGTGCCGGCTAGTGCCGCGAAATGGTCCTCGGAAGCACAGCGCGTTCGTACACACCTTCTCGACGAGGTAATTTTCCATGGCTGGCCGAAGGAATGGGTGACCGCCGGGCCAAAATTCGAGGAAGTCGGCGCCATTGAGACAGGCAACGGCTACCGAATCGTGAAGTTGCGATACGAGATCGTCCCTGGGTTTTTCTCGAGCGCTCTGCTGTATGAGCCACAGCCCCTAAAAGGCCCCATGCCCGCAATCCTGAACGTCAACGGTCACGTCGGCCCCATAGGTAAGGCAGTGGAATACAAGCAGAAGCGATGCATAAATTTCGCAAAGAGAGGAATTCTCGCGCTGAACCTCGAATGGATAGCATACGGAGAACTTTCAAATCCTGAGAATAAGCACTCGTATGCAGGTCACCTCGACTTGGTAGGAGCAAACGGTGTCGGACTTTTCTACTTGGCCATGCGGAAAGGTCTTGATTATCTCGATGCCCGTCCGAATGTCGACCGCGCACGAATTGGCGTAACTGGTCTCTCCGGGGGAGGCTGGCAGACAATCACGCTCAGCGCATTGGACGAAAGGGTAGCAGTGGCCGTCCCGGTCGCAGGATATAGTTCTCTTGTTACTGGAATCGAACATCCGGAATATGTCGGCAACGATATAGAACAGAATGCGACAGATTTCCGCGAACGGCAGGACTATACGCATCTAACCGCGATGCGTGCGCCCCGGCCGACGCTCCTTATCTACAACGCTGAGGATGATTGTTGTTTTCGTGGACCGCTCGTGAAAAACGGCATTTTCGATGAAATGAAGCCGTTCTTCCGCCTTTTCGGTAAGGAGAGCGCATTTCGCTGGTATGAAAACGCAGATCCAGGAACACACAATTACCAGTTTGACAACCGGCTACAAGCATATCGATTCTTCGCCGAACACTTTGGCCTGCCCACCATCGACAGCGAACTCCCTGTCTCTGGACAGATCAAGACTTCCGAAGAATTAGAAGTTGGGCTACCCAAAGATAATCTGACAATCCTGGGGCTGGCAAGAAAACTGGCACGTTCCATCTCGCCTCAAGGCGACGAAAGCGCATCGAGCGCGGTAGAACGGGACAACCTCCGGAAGCTGGTTCGCTTCAGTCCCGTAACTGTACAGCATGCCTGGCCTGTCGGAAGCACTAAAAAACAAAGGCGTTGAAACCCGCTCGTATGTGTTCGAGATGAGCAACGGCCTTTGTGCAACCGGCGTGTGGGCCAAGGCAATTAGTACTCCTGACAATGCGGCGCTCGCAATCGTTCTGAACGACGCTGGTAAGAAATCGACGTCCGAGGATGTTTCGGATAGGATTAACCGCGCTGAGCAAGTTCTTGCTTTGGACCTGCTTTTCATCGGTGACAACTCCATCGACAGCCGTCGTGTGCCCGACTATACGCAATTGTTGGCTGCTGTCGGCGACCGACCCCTAGGTCTCAAGACAGCGCAACTGCTCGGTATCACTAAATGGATGGAAGCGCAGATGGGAGCCCGGACAAAGCACATTCTGAGCACGGGGATTCGTAACCAGGCCGTCTCGATGATCGCGGCCGCTTTAGAACCGGCAGCTTACGCAGAAATTTCTATACGCGAAGGTATGCGCAGTTTTGGGTGGCTTCTCGATACGCCCGTGCCCTACGAGTCCGCTCCGGATTTGTTCTGCCTCGATCTTTATAAGGAGTTCGATGTGCCGCGATTGGTTGCTATTGTTTCTCCAACGCGCGTTCGCCAGAACTATTTACCCTCCGGCAAGGATGCGCCCACAGCGGCTTCTAAAAACTAGGATGAAGATGACATGAATCGGCGAGACGTTTTGGGAATGAGTGGAGCGATGCTCGGCAGTCTGACTTTGCATCAGCGATCCAATTCGTTCGCGGCCCAGCCGGCGGGTGTGAAGAAGCGAGTGATTGTAATCGGCGCCGGAATAGCAGGTCTTTCCTGCGCGTACGAGTTGGTGAGGCGCGGTCACGAGGTCACAGTCCTCGAAGCTACCGGCCGGGCGGGAGGCCATGTCCGGACGGCACACGATCCGTTCGCGGACGGCCTTTACGCTGACCTTGGAGCGGAACATTTTTACTATCCGGGTTACACGAATTACTGGAGGTATTTGAAGGAATTCTCGCTCACAGCAATTCCCTATCCACGCCGTGATGATATGGTTCGTTTTCTGAACGGTGAGCGGTATAGCGAGGAAGACCTTCACGCTCGGAAGGTCCTTGAGAAGCTTGGTTTCAGCAAGAACGAAGTGGATTTTCTTAAACAAGCGACCCTGGGCCGAGCTTCCGCTCCTTTACTTTCAAAAATATGTCGATCGGGTGCGCGATCGAGACTGACCCGTTTGCTGGTGGGCTGGCGGAATTAGATCGCTCCAGCGTGGCTGAGTTGCTGAAACGCGAAGGAGCGTCGGCCACGTCACTTCAGTTCTTTGGCGGATCGGGGTGCGCTCTGCAGTGGGTATGGGCTGCCGCGATTAAAAAACTGCGAGGAACAGATCTGGAATCGAAAAAACTGTTCCGCATCAAGGGCGGCAACCAACTCATGACGGATGCCTTCGCGGCCCGTCTCGGCGATCGCGTGCACCTCGGATGTCCGGTTACCCATATTCAACATGGCGCTTCAGGCGCGACGGTTTCTTTCCGAGAGTTCGGAGAGGAACGCAAACTCCAAGCAGACTTCGTCGCCAGTTGCGTTTCTGCAGTCGTTCTGCGACGCATTCCGGTGACACCTGCGTGGCCGGAAGCCAAAGCATTCGTGATACGCGAAATGCCCTACTACACACGGACGCGTGTCGTCCTGCAGTCGCGTACCCGATTCTGGAAAACGGATAAGATCAGTCCAAACTGGCTGCCATCCGATCCCAGACTCAACGAATTGTGGTCGATGGCGGAAGAGGTCGATACAAGACGAGGCATTTTGCTCGGCGGCGCTGAACCAGGTGTGGTTGCGCCTGCCTCTTTGAATGCTTTTCATAAGCTCTACACTGGCAAGTCGGCGGATATCGAGCAGATCGTCGTCCACGACTGGTCAAAGGACCCATATGCCGGAATGTGTGAGCGCATTTCATATAAGCCCGGTGAACTTAGCCGATTCTGGCCTGAAGTAACACGCCCGTTTGGACGCATCCATTTTGCGGGCGCATATGCGGCGCAGATGTCATGGGGCCAGGAAGCTGCACTCGAGTCTGCCAACCGCGTAGCCGTCGAGATCGGCCGCATTTAAACAGGCGAACAATGCCTTCAGTCTTGCCAGTCGACTGTGTGATAGTCTACGCGCTCGCCACGGGGCCGATTCTTAAACTCCCGCGCTAATCGGACGAGATTCCTGACGACCGCTTCGAAAATGATTCCACCCTTCTCTTTCGTGGCAAGCGTAGGATCGCCATTGATACCCGATTTTGAAAAGCGTGTCCAGTAGTCCATCATGCGCAGCGGACCTGGATCAGTCAGGTCGTTCCAGATGAAGTCCGATGGAGGTTGTTCCATCTCCTTTCGCGCCTTGTCCATCTGAACTCGATCTGCATCGAGAAAGAGATAGACAGAGGTTTCCAGTTCGCACGCATGCGACATTCCTCCGCGGCCTGATTCGCGAACCTGCCGAATCTCCTTCATGGCCAGCGATGGCCATAAGAACGGAGCGCACAGCGCCTCCGTTTCCAGAATTGTTCGTCGCGCAACCAGATCGAGAATTGGCATGTTGGAGCCGTGACCATCCGCGATCAGAATGCGTCGGAATCCGTGGTGGGCAATACTTTTCGTTACATCAAGAACGAAATCGAGGAGGTGTTGAATGGAAATGTCGATGGTTCCGGGAAAATCCATGTGATGCGTTTCGTAGCCAAAAGGAATGATAGGCATGAGCAGGATGTCACCGTTCGCCTGCTGTGCCGCTGCCTCACAGATGCTCCAGATCAGGAAGTTATCGACATCGAGAGGCAGATGCGGACCGTGATCCTCCACAGATCCGATAGGAAGTACGACGACGGGTTGGCGCTTCGCGACCTTACCCAGTTCCGGCCAGGTGTGGTGCTGATAGAGATAGTCTTTTCGCGTCATGGATGGTCCTTGGAAGGCAGCGACTTTCTTGGATCAATCACGAGCCACAATGCCGCGCCAAACACATATAGTCCGGCAGCGACAAAAAAGACAGCATGGAAGGATCCGAAAGCCGACTCGAGATAGGCAGCGGAGAGCGGCGCCAACATTCCTGAAAGGCTGGAGGCGAAATTTACGAAACCGGAAGCAGTGCCTCCAAAGCGTCCGCCGGTATCTGTTGTGGTGGCCCATAGAACTGGCAACGTGAGATCATGCGCTCCGCTGGCCAAGGCTAGGAATAGGATGGCCGCTTCGGCCGAAGAGACCAAAACTGCAGCGGCATAGCCTAGCGCTCCCAACAGAAATCCGCTGACACCCACGGTTCGTCTGCCGATCGTAACGCTACCAGTCCGGCGTGTGATCCAGTCAGCAATTACTCCGCCCATCAGGCATCCGATCGCGCCGGCCGCTAGCGGCAAGGCCGCAAACATCCCTGACCGCTGTAGCGTCAGACCGTGTTCTCGCATGAAGTAAGTAGGCAGCCAGGTAACAAAGAATTGGAATCCGAAACCTGACGCGAAATAACTGCAAAAGAGCGCAACCATCGTGGGGTTTAGCAGCAGAGCCTTCCAAGGCACCCGCTCGCCAGCATCGGGGAGTGGGGCAGTATCCTCACTTATCGTCGCCAATTCGGCCGAATTCACTGATGCATGATTGGCGGGATCGTCGCGATACCAAACCGCGAAGACAATACACCAGATCAACCCTGCTATTCCGAAGATCGCGAACGTGTGACGCCAGCCCACGGATGCAATGAGCGCAACCGCAAGCGGCGGAGCTAATGCGCCGCCGGATCTCGCCCCCATCCACATGATGCCGTTTGCGCGGCTTCGTTCGTGAAGCGGAAACCAACGTGACAAAGCGCGCGAGAGGGTCGGGAATGCGCCGGCCTCCGCCGCGCCGAAGACAGTTCGTATGACAAGCAAGCTCAATAGATTTCGTGCAAATCCGGTGAGGATCGTGAACGCGGACCAGCAGCCAACGATGCGAATTAACATGCGTCGCTGACCCCAGCGATCGCCCAACCAAGCCGTGGGGATCTCGCAGACTCCATACGCTATGTAGAAGACAGTGAAGACCCAGCCGAACTGGATTTGCGAAAGTCCGAGATCTCTTTGCATGGCAGGCGTAGCAACAGATATACAAACGCGGTCCAAATAAGTGATGAATGCCGCAAGGTAGACGAACAAAAGGACACCATACCGCGTCCGTGTTGGAATCAACGCGACACCTGTGGTCACAAGCTTCCTTCATCGGCAAGCATGTCGAATGTTGATTCGAACGCCTCGATTGTGCGCGCGACGTCCTCGTCAGTGTGCGCCGATGAAACGAGCCCACCGGGCCAGGAGGCGATATCCACTCCTTGCAGCAAAAGGCCAGCGCGGATCCTGTTGACGATTTCGAGTGGGATGTTCCCCTTCAATAAGCGCCAGGAAATCTTACCAGCATGGATGTCCTCAGGCGATGCATCACCACGATACAAGTGGAAGTCGGAGAACTGCCCATACGCGCACCAACGAAGGCCGCGACGCCGGAACGCCGCGTTGATTCCATCACGAATTTGGGATGCGGTTCGAGTGGCGCGCTCAATCGCATCTGTACTGCGAAGCTCGCTGAGAGTGGCAATGCCCGCTGCCGCCGATACGGGTTCCGCATTGTACGTTCCCTGATGGGTTACGGCTGGCATCTGCAGCCGCCATTTTCGTGACGATAATCGAGAACCTGCAGCACATCGGCGCGCCCAACTAGAGCGGCGCCCGGATATCCTCCGGACAGGATTTTGGCCAAGGTAGTCAGGTCAGGCTTGATGTCATATAGCTGCTGTGCGCCGCCTTGCGCGCAGCGAAATCCCGAGATCACTTCGTCAAAGATAAGCAGGACTCTGTAGTGCGCGGTCAGTTCACGTAAACGCCTCAGAACGTCAGCTTGAGTAGGGATCTGACCAAAAGTTGCGCCTGTGGGCTCAAGGATGACGGCGGCAATGTCGTCGTGAGAGGAAAGCCATTCCTCCACCTGCTTCAGATCATTCGGCGACGCAATCAGCATGTCGTCAACAATGCCGGGAATGATCCCTCGGCTTCCACCGGGAGGAAAAGACACATGATCATGCCAACCATGGAAGTGGCCGGCAAACCGAATAATCTTGTTCTTTCCCGTAAATGCTCGAGAAATCCGTAACGCAAGATGAGTGGCCTCCGTACCCGTCACTGTAAACCGGATTCGTTCGGCAGATGGAATCATTTGCTGAATCAGTTCAGCCCACTTGACCTCGAGGAGATGGCAGGAGCCATAATGCACTCCCTTTGCGATTTGCGTTGCGACCGCCTCGAGAACTGCCGGATGATTGTGCCCCAGAATGAGCGCGCCATGCCCGCCGAGATAGTCGATGTATTCATTCCCGTCGACATCCCATTTGCGTGAGCCTGCAGCACGCTCTACGTAAATCGGATGCGGTTCCAAATAGCGAATGACGTGCGTTATCCCGTCCGGCAGCAGCGCTCTCGCCTGTTGATGGATGAATCGCGAGCCGGGCGTCTTCTCTGCATAAGCTCGCAAGATCTTGGATCCAGTGAGAGGCTCAGTTCCCGTGGCCATGGGACGTATCGTATCGCGGATGGAAAGCGAATGCTGTGTTTGATGCGAACTACTTCTTGGGCGGGAATCGTTTGAGCGCTTTGACGACCGTTTTCGTGACGTTCTGATCGCGGTTCTTCCATTCCTTGATGTCATCTCGGCAATAGGCGCGCCAGACCAACTGATTAGTCTTCACGTCTACGATATCGAGCACCAGTGTCCCCTCGACATAGTTCGTGGTGACCGTCTGCGTCCAGGAAGGGTAATACATGGAACTCCAGCCATACCAGCCACCCCATCCGTAGGCATTATCTAGGTACACTACGTCGACGTCCTGACGTGCTGCGCCCGTCAGAAAGAAAGTTATGTAGAAATCGGAGGGCCCCTGCGTCGACTGAAAACCGCGTCCGATCAGGTGTTCGTTGGCAGCGTTCTTAACTAGTTGAATGCCTACCGAATACTTTTCCGCAAGCTCTGGTCGTTTTTCGAAGACGGGATGCGTTCGCCAGCTGTATTGCTTGAATTTAGTGAAATCGTATCCGGGGGTCGATTCCACACGCACACTCGCGGCAACAACGGACAGCGGAAGCATGGTGCAGACGATCATAGTAACCAGTGATTGGCGATTCATGTCCCTTCCCAGCTAGCCTTCTAACTTTTTGGCTTTGGCCACACGACTCCTTGATCCTTCTTGGTGACTGGAGCAAGACCTCGATAATGGAACTTCTGAACACGCTGGCCGCGATACGTTTCGGTTGTGTAGATATTGCCTTTGGAGTCCGTCGCTATGCTGTGTACCGCATAGAAAGCTCCTGGTTGGCGGCCGCCGTCACCAAACGTCGTCAGAATTTCCATGGTGTCGCGTTGAAGCACATGGATCTTCATGTTCGATCCATCAGCTACATAGAGATACTTTTGCTGCGGGTCTCTCGATAGGGCTACATCGAAGGCCGCGCCATCTCCCAACGTGTCTTTCGCGATGAATGCTTCTTTGACGTAGGTACCGTCCGTCTTGAATACCTGCACGCGATCATTAGTGCGATCACAAACATAGAGCAGACCGTCGTTCGCCAAAGCAACGCCGTGGACAGGAGTGCGGAACTGTTGGGATGGAGGATCAGCCGGATTGTATGGGGGAAGTTCCTTGTCATCCGGTTTATTGCCATATGCGCCCCAATGACGCTTGTATTTGCCCGTATCCGCGTCGAAAACGATAACTCGCCGGTTACCGTAACCGTCGGCCACATAGAGTTCGTTGGTCTTAGGGTCTACAATCGACTTCGCCGGCAGCCGCAAATTCTCAAGGTCGTTGCTGCCTTTGCTGCGATTGGGCTTGCCTAACTGCATTAAGAACTTGCCCGATTGCGTGAACTTCAGCAGAAAACTGTCGTGAACGGGACCAACTGCGGCCATCCTGCTTTCGTCGTGGGCAAGTGGCGCTGCTTGCTGGCCTCGACCATTGCCCCCGATCCAGACATTTCCCTTGTAATCGACATCGATACCGTGATTCGAGGAGGGCCAGTCGTAACCTTGGCCCGGGCCGCCCCAGTGTCCAATAAGATCGCCCGCCTGATTGAATTCCAGGACAGGAGGGGCAGCGGCACAACATTCCGACGCCTTCGGATTCCAAGTCGCGTACTGCTCCTTGGCTTCGAGCGAGCTTGCGCGATGTATGATCCAGACGTTGTCTTTGCCATCCACGGCGACTCCGATTACAGCGCCGATGACCCAATGATTGGGCAGCGGTTTCGGCCACAATGGGTCGACTTCGAATCTCGGAGCCTGAACCGCGGCAGCTTCAACCGTGGCGCGCTTATAGATCAGTGGAATGCTGATGAGGACGGCGGCAAATGCTGCGCCGGCAAGGTATTTGCGCTTCATGCTTCCTTCCTGGACGGGCTAGGCTATGATACTCGATTTGGTTCAGCGTGAACAAGATACTACGATTGCTCCTGCTGTTCGCGATATGGGCTCATGCGCACGACATTCCAAGCGACGTGACGGCCCATGCGTTCGTCCGCGCGCATGGCGATAAGCTTCAGATCATCGTGCGCGTACCGTTGAGCGCCATACGCGACATCGAATTTCCCGAAGATGAGCGTGGATATCTCGACATCGAGAAACTCACACCGCTCTTGCCCTCGGCGGCCAAGGTCCAGATCGCAGATCTGATGGAAGTCCACGAAGGATCACACGTCCTGCCCGCTCCTCAGGTGAGCGCGACGCAAATCTCGCTCGAATCGGACCGGTCGTTTGACACATTCCACGATGCACTGCGGCATGTGCAAATGCCTAAGCTACCCAACATAGCGAATCTGGTTTGGAACCAGGTGTTCTTTGATGTGCTTCTTGAATATCCAATTGAATCGGACCGGTCGGATTTCTTCGTTCGCCCCGGCTTTTATCGATTGGCGGCCCGCGTTGTGACCGTTCTGCGTTTCGTCGAGCCAGGGGGAGCAGTTCGGGCGTACGAGTTCCAGGGTGATCCAGGGCTGGTTCCCCTTGATCCCCGCTGGTATCAAGCAGCGCGGCGCTTTGTCGAGATGGGGTTCTGGCACATTCTGGATGGCATCGATCATCTTTTGTTTCTGGGTTGTCTGGTGATTCCCATTCGCAAGTTCGTCAAGCTGCTGGGTGTAGTGACGGCCTTCACCGTCGCCCATTCGATCACCCTTATCGCGTCAGCTTCCGGCCTCATGCCGGATCGCCTATGGTTTCCTCCGCTGATTGAAACACTGATCGCTGCGTCAATCGTTTATATGGCTTTCGAAAACATCGTGGGCGCAAGCACAAGGAGAAGATGGATCGTGGCGTTCGCATTCGGACTTGTTCATGGTTTCGGCTTTTCCTTCGCACTGCGCGAGAACCTGCAACTCGCCGGCACACACTTGCTCACTTCGCTGCTTGCATTTAACTTCGGTGTCGAACTTGGACAGTTGATGGTGCTGCTGGTCCTGATCCCGTTACTCGATCTCTTCTTCCGTTATGTTGTGGAGGAGAGGATGGGAACGATCATTCTGTCTGCACTAATCGCCCATACCGGCTGGCATTGGATGATCGAGCGAATCGATCATCTGCGGCAGTACCGATAGCAGTCTAGTAGCGGTACACTGTCCGGCCAACGGAAGCGACGCGCTCGGGCCGATCGTCCTGAACTTGAAAACCGGCAACTTCGCTCTCAAGCACCTCATCGGCTTGAGCTTCTGCGAACAACTCAATCAAGCGGGCGACTAAGCCCGTCCAACCTGATAGTGTTTTGACCGTTGACGCGCAAACTGGGTTTGTGAGTTCGCTTAGCCCCTGACCACGTATTCCGGAACCAGAGCGTGGGCAACACATCCACTCGGGCTATTTCCGGACACGATTCGCGACCGTTATCCGGATCAGCGTATCTTCGGCGTCCGACTTGGCATATTCCACAAAAATGTCGAAATATCGGTCATCATCGAAGACACCCGTATCGATCAACTCGTACTCCATTTCGTTACGCGTTCGGCGACGGTTAACCTCCACGAGTTCGGAGTATGGATAAGCTCGCTGCGATTTCGTACGAATACTTCATGTACGAAAGCGTTGGCGTGCCATCGAGGTAGAAATAGTATTCCTTACACATCCTCGCCATGATTGCCTTCGGAATTCGTGAGACGAAAAAGACGCTCTTTTAGAATCGGGTCGGCGCCGTTCCAGAGAGGCAAAGAGAAGCAAAGCCTCTGTTTTTCATCCGAATACCCGGCAAGGCCATCCTCGTCTCATCGGTAGGACCGAGATCGGGCTTGATCATGGGTGAAATAGTCCCAGGGTGACCCGGTATCGCTGTAATCCTCAACGGACAGTTCCCCACTGCCGCTCACTTAAGTAAGGCCCCCATTTCCGCCAGTTCGCTTCCCCGGTACGGCATTGCTCCAGGCCTGCTCGTTCACCGATTATTTGCCGTCATCGTTGCATTCTCTGCGATTTTGAAAACAGTTGGCGGGCCGCCCATTTAGACTCACTGATCTGGCGGCCCCAATGATGCCCGGGGAAAAGCCTATGCGTGCCGAGCAGCCATCGTCGCGCCCAACTCGTCGGCGGGCTTTTCATGCGCAAGTCCGTTGTAAGCGACACCCGCGATCGCGGCGCCAACAATCGGAGCCAGCCAGAACAGCCACAGTTGCTCAAGAGCCCAGCCGCCCACGAACACGGCCGGTCCGGTGCTGCGGGCCGGGTTGACGGAAAGATTGGTGACTGGAATTCCGATCAAATGGATGAGCGTCAAACCGAGACCGATCGCGATCGGCGCGAATCCCTGCGGCGCTCGGCGGTCCGTAGCGCCGAGAATGATCATGAGGAACATGAATGTCAGAACCATCTCCGCGGTGATGCACGCCGAGAGAGTGTATCCACCCGGAGAATGCAAGCCGTAGCCGTTCGAAGCCAAGCCACCACCGATGTCAAACCCGGCTTTGCCACTGGCAATCACATAAAGGATTCCGGCTCCCAGAATGCCTCCCAAGACCTGTGCGACGACGTAGGCCGGAAGTTCCGATACGGGAAACCGCTTCGCTGTCGCAAGCCCAACGGATACGGCAGGATTCAAATGACACCCGGAGATGTGGCCAATTGCGTAAGCCATCGTGAGTACAGTAAGACCGAACGCAAATGCCACGCCAAGCAAGCCGATACCGACTGCCGGGAATGCCGCCGCCAGTACGGCGCTTCCACACCCTCCAAAAACCAGCCAGAACGTTCCCATGAACTCAGCAAGAGCTCTTTTCTGAAGACTCATCTGTCACTCCTCCTCCAAAATGTTGTTTATGTTGTGGTGAGCCATCACTGCTGTTGCAGTGGGCTATCAGGGAACTGAGCGGAGACGCCGACTCCGGACAACAAACGTAGAGACAAATAAGCATCAGAGAAGGCTCTTAAGCACGAGTTGTAAGGGAGCAGCCTGCACAGTCCGTTCACCGGAGCGCAGACAACACCAAGGCGCCGAATCCGGAACCCCACTGTTGTCGTGATTTCACATCAACCGCGCTAAGTATTCTGCGCCAAATATGGACAGAAGTCTAGCGTTGGGTGAACAATGTAGGAATTTGTTTCCCGCCAGCTCTAAGTCACGGTTATCTTGAAGGCTTTCTACTGCTAACCTCTGAATTTTGCGTCAGTGGAAATCACGTCAGTGTGCAGGAAAAGGCCGGCTTTGCAGCGCCTCGACAGATTCCGGCTTTTGCCTGCGTAACCTGAGCGAAAGATCTCGCTCCTGCTTAGCGCGGGCCTCGTCGCCTGTGCGGAACAGAATCTGCGACATCAGCAGATGCGGCTGCGGGTGAGAGGGATCTAGCTGGATCGTTTTTTGCAACTCGGCAATCGCGTCATCCCAACGTTCGAGTTTCATGAGCGCGCGTGACAGTAGGACCCGCGCAGGTACGTAATCGGGGCGGTTTTCAATGGCGCACTTAACAAATGGAAGCGACTCTTCCGTCCGGCCCAAATCGAACAAAGACTCGGCAAGAAAAAACGGCGGCTCTTCGTACTTCGGATCGAGTTCCATAGCCCGTCGCAAGAGCTGGAGGGACTCTTCCGTCTTGCCGGATTTTGAGAGATGAAATCCGAATTCGAAGTTGGCTCGTGCGGACTGCGGGAACTTTTCAACGGCCGATTTGGCAATCTCCTGGGCTCCCGCGCTGTCGCCGGCGTCGGCTAGCGCCTTGATAGCTAGGTAAAACGTCGTCTCATCATCTCTGTTGAGCTTCAGAGCGAGTTTAGCCACCTCAGCCGCCTCATTGAAGTACCGTCCTTTTCCATACTCAACGACCATGAGCGAAAGCAACTTCGGTTGATCCGGCTTCAGGGTTTGCGCCATGCGCCAAGCCCGTAGGGCCGCATCCGTCCGATTCAACTTCGACTGCGATGCTCCGAGAAGATACCGAGAATTGAAATCCTTCGGATTGGTATCTGCTGCCCGCTCGAGGAACGTTACCGCTTCGGCATAGCGTCCGTGCGAATAGTAGAAATAGCCTAGGTTGAAGAGCGCCGGGAAGTACTTCGCGTCTGCAGCAATGGCAGACTTCCAAAGTCTCTCGGCCTCCCCGAATTGTTTCCGTTCCGCAAATTTCTGCGCCTGATCCGAAAGCGCTGCGGGATCGGCAACTGCACCGAAAAAAAGGAGCGCAATGTACTGACCGGTCATTTGCGCGAAGTTCCTTCTCGCAAATGTATCATCTGGTCCACTTCAGAAGGTCCAAAATCCTCGCTGGAACCGTTAGGCCAAGCCACGCGAATATTCTTAATCTTGCTCACTGTGCCCAGACCGAAGTGGAGACGGCTGTCATTCTGGGAAACAAAGCTCGACTGGCTCAGCACAGGCTGTGTCTGTCGCCGGATCTCATCGTCAATCGTGACCTGAGCTCCGATCGCGCTCCGGTTTGATCGTGTGCCCTCAAGTTGAATACCGATCCAGTGCCGGTCCGATTTCAGAGCATTCCGAAGCAACGACGGCCGCTCACTCATGTTCATCACAAGAACATCGATGTCTCCATCATTATCGAAGTCACCGAATGCTGCACCCCGGCTAGAATGGAGACTTGCAATTCCAGATCCTGCCTGTCCGCTCACATCCTCAAACTTACCGTCTCCAAGGTTTCTGTACACCAAGCGAGGATTTCGATATTTCTCAGGTCCGTTTCTGGCTTCCAGTTCCGGATATACGTGGCCATTTACCTGCAGAATGTCCGGTAATGCGTCGTTGTCAAGATCGGCCAATCCGATGCCCCATCCGACGTATTGTGGATTGACGGCAAGTCCGGCTTTCACAACGACATCTTCGAAGATTCCTTTACCCGTGTTTTTGTACACGTTCGGATAATCACCGGTAAAATTCGTTTTAAATAGATCGATCAGGCCATCCCCGTCAAAGTCTCCGACCGCCACCCCCATTCCGCCTTGCTCGAACCCGTGCTCGTTAAACGCGACCCCTGCTTCGGTTCCTATCTCACTGAACGTGCCATCGCGGTTGTTGCGAAACAGCAGACTTGGAGTCGAATCACAAGCTACGTAGATGTCCGTCCAACCGTCTCCGGTCAAGTCGGCAGCAATGGCGGTGAAAGCATAGAAACTCTTTGCCTCAGAGATTTTGCTTCTAACGCTTACATCCTCGAACGTTCCGTCTCCGCGGTTCCTATAGAGCCTGGCGCCCCCGAATGGAAGCCCTCTAGGCCCACAGAACACAGGCATATCTTTCCATACACAGTTCGAAGTTTTGCCCGGAGTCGCTGCCGTTCGAATGTCGAACTCTTGATATCGCGTGACGAAAAGATCGAGGTTACCGTCACGGTCGTAGTCCAGAAATGTACATCCAGAGGACCATTCTTTGCTATCACCGGCTACACCTGCGCTCGCGGCAATATCTCGAAACTCGCTCTTACCGTTATTCCGATACAGCGAGTTCGCGCCCCAATAGGTCACGAATAGGTCAACATACCCGTCATTATTGATATCGCCGGCACAAATACCGTTGCCCCAACCCGCGCGATGAACACCAGCGCGTTCTGTAACATCTAAGAACGTTCCATCGTGCTTATTTCGATAAAGACGGCTAGACTCCTTCGAGCCTTCCAGAGTTCCGCCATTAACCAGAAATGCATCCAGCCAGCCATCGTTATCGTAGTCGATCAACGCGACGCCAGTGCCGTTTGCTTCGATGATGTATCGTTTCGTTTTCTCGCCACCCGAATCAAACTTCATCTCCAGGCGGGCGGATTCAGCAATGTCCGTGAATGTCGATAGAAAGGGCTTTCCTGACCGGACTGCAGCACCCTTCGGCTTTGCATCGTGAGTTGTGACACCCTGGCCTAACATTAGCCTAAAAAGTAGGCCGAGCGAAATCCCAGTAACCACAATTATGTTGCGCCCAGGATTTGACATGTGATACATTTTGCCAAACTCTCTCCTTGGGGTGCCATCGTCCGGAGGCGCTATATGTCAGTATCAATGACCAAGTTGGTCATTTTGGGTTTGGGACTTATTCCCTCAGCTGTCGCACAGACTACAAATGCCACGCTCGTCGGCGACGTAGTCGATAGCTCGAGTTCTGTCGTGCCAAACGCGACAGTGACCGTGACCAGTAAAGGAACCGGCATAAAGAGGTCTGTGGATACGAATGAATCGGGCTCCTATCGCGTATTTCCATTGAATCCGGGAACGTATGACGTTTCCGTGTCCAAAGCCGGGTTCCGTACTCAAACCTTACAGGATGTCATTGTCGAAGTAGCGGGCAATGTCAAGCTCGACTTTCGGCTCGATGTTGGCCAGATCGCCGAGACTGTCAATGTGACCGCAGCCGCTCCTATGCTTCAAACACAGGATGCCTCAGTTGGCGGCGTCATCACCACGCAAGAACTGCAACGCATACCCGTGAACGGCCGCAATTATACGCGTCTGATCATGCTGATGCCGGGCTCAAGCGATCAGGGTGGCAGTCAGAGCATGGGTACGATGTCCGGAACTGCGCTCATTTCCATAAATGGGCAAAGACGGCAAGATAATAACTACTCGGTCGACGGTGTGGATAACAACTTTATGATGATGAATTCGCCGGGAGCATCCCCCCCGATGGATTCCATCCAGGAGTTTAAGGTTGCGAATAACACTTCGGCTGAATTCGGACGCTCGATGGGCGCGAACGTCAATATGGTGATTAAGTCCGGTACGCGTGAACTTCACGGCTCCTTCTACGAGTACTTCCGCAACAATGTGTTGGATGCAAATGACTTTTTTGCGAACAGACAAGGGAGCGGTAAAGTTCCCTTCAGGCAGAATCAGTACGGCCTTTCCTTCGGGGGGCCTGTGTACATCCCGAAACTGTACACCGGTCGTGATAAGACATTCTGGTTCGTGAACTGGGAAGGTTATCGTCGTCGTCGCGGTACAACCAACATCAGCACCAGCCCGATTGAAGCGCAACGCAACGGAGATTTCTCTCAGCAGGATCGACCAATTTTCGATCCTTTAACATCCATTGCTCGCGCTGACGGGACTATTGTGCGGACGCAATTCCCGGGAAACCGCATTCCGGCAAACAGGATAAGCCCCTCAATCAAGCTGCTACTCGACTCCTATGTGCCGCTACCGAATCGTCCGGGACTTAGCAACAATCTTGTCAGCACAGAGTCCCTCGCTGCTGACCGGGATGCCGTAAACATGCGTGTGGACCACACGTTCAGCACGAAAGATAACGTCTTTTTTCGGTATCTGCGCCAGCACGCCGGTCAGGTTTCGCCGAACGCGAATCCAGTGTTCTACAGCGAAGAGCGCTTCGATGTGAACAATCTCGCGACTGCCTGGTATCACATTTTTGGGGCAACGACCGTGCTCGAGGTGAAATTCGGGTACAACTTCCCGAGCAACCCATCGATGAATCTCGGACGTTCGCTTAGCCGGGTGGACTACCTGAATAAAGCCGGCATAGGCATGTATCAGCTGGACGTGATCTCAGATACGGTACCGCCTAACTTCAATGCAAACGGAGAGTTCAGCGTAGGCGGTGGCGGCACTGTGACAAACGATCACATCTTTCAGGGTATTGCCAATCTCGCTTTAGTGAAAGGTTCCCACTCGATCAAATTTGGCGTAAATTACAGCCGGCGCCATTTCTTTACAAACACAGCGAACCCGATGAATGGAGATGCCATCTTCGACCGGCGCCTGACGGAGAGCGCCGATACCCCAAACTCGGGTCACAGCTTCGCCACGATGCTTCTCGGCTATCCAACGGAAATCCGCCGTGGCCAAGGTAACACATTGACACAGGGCCGTATCAATGCTCCGCAGTTCTTTGTCCAGGATGATTGGCGTGTCAGCAGCAAGCTGACCGTCAATCTCGGACTGCGCTACGAGTTTTACAATGCGCCTTATGATCTCACCGATCGCCTTGGAAACCTGATGGTCACACGTGATGAGAAGACCGGAGAGTATAAAGGTGTTCTGATGTGGGCCACTACCAATCCAGAGATTGACCCAGACACGGGTCTACGGGATCAGCCCGCGAAGCAACTTGGCTACGGACGAGCTTTGATGAAGAGTGACTTCAATAATTTTGCCCCACGGCTTGGCATTGCTTATCAGCTTGGAACCAGAACTGTCATACGGGCTGCGGCCGGTACTTACTACAATTCGACCTTCGTACAAGAACTCCAGGATTTGCGAAAGTTTTGGCCATTTACTGTGCAGCAAGTATTTGTGGCTAACACCGGAACCATTCCGGATCTCCCGATAACTGGCGCCGGACCGTCCTTCAACAATACCGCCGCTATCGGCGGCTGGCCGCAAAACCCCAACAATCGCACGCCTTATTCCAACCAGTGGAACTTCACGATTCAGCAGCAGTTGCTGGACGATCTTTCGCTTGAGGTAGGCTATATCGGCTCGTCGAACCGCAAGCAAGCAGGCTACACAGCGATCAACTCAGCGACACCCGGCCCGGGCGCCATTCAGCCTCGCCGCCTGCTGCCTGACTTCGGCGATCTCGATGGAGGATCCAACCGATTCGGCTCAAATTACAACGCGCTTCAGACGAAGTTGACGAAGAGATTCAGCAGCGGTCTTCTCTTCAATGTGAACTACACCTGGGGAAGGGCGATGGACGATCAGTCTTCGCTGGCTGAATGGAAGACACAGGATCCCTTCAACATGCGAGCCGACTATTCGCGCGCCAGCATCGACCTGCGCCACGTGTTCAATGCAGCGTATGTCTATGATCTTCCGTTTGGACGCGGGCGGCAGTTCGGCAAAGGATGGAACAGCGCGCTTGACTGGATCGCCGGCGGATGGGCGATTGACGGCTACGTTCGGATTCAAACCGGTCGGCCCTACAACGTAACGCTCGGTCAAGACCGCGCCAATGTGGGTCGCACCTATCAGCGGCCGGACGTCGCTAGCAATCCTAATTTAGGTCCGAAGACGCCAGACAAGTGGTTCGATACTTCTGCCTTCCGCCTGCCTGCGCCGTTTACGTACGGCAATTCCGGGGCCTTTACCGTGGATGGAGATGGCCGACAGAACGTGGATTTCTCAGTGGCTAAGAAATTCTATCCCCGTGAGAATCACTTCATCGAATTGCGCGGCGAGTTCTTCAATATCATGAACCACGTGAACTTTGGAGACCCGAATACCAACTTCAGCTCTACCGCGTTCGGCCAAGTGACTACTGCCACTTCGGCGCGGCAGATCCAGTTAGCTCTGCGATATCAGTTTTAGCGGACACGTACCAGGGCTTCTGTCCACCGCGGAAGTTGCCAATTCTCAAAGCTGATGTCCGCCGTGATTACGTGCAAGCCCGGTTCACCAACGTTGAACTGGGCGCCCAACTCACCGTCTGTTTGCGCGGGGATCGTCATCGATTCCTGCGCGTTCCTGATTTTCCCACTCCTGCGGCGCCGACAAAAAGGTATGTCTGTGCATCATCACGCCGGGCGACCAGACCGCCGTGATAGAGCGTCTGCCCCGGGAAGTTCCAGAACGTGAACTGCCACTCCTTCCAGCGCAGCGTCGCGCCGTCCGGCTTGGCACTGTCAGTCGATATCGGCAGTGTGGTCAAGCAAGGCAAGCGAAACGCATCTGGGTTTCCGATTACTTCCGACATGGTCTTTGTGAAATAAACAGGCGCATGGGACGTTTTTGAAACTTCGTTTACGTGCTCAGTGTGGTCGTCGTGGTAGTGGGTTATCCAGATTCCGTCGACGCTGCTAATGCGACCTTCTGCCTTCATGCGCTGAATCTCTGGCAACGTCTTCTTATAACCGGCATCCACAACGAACGCTGCTCCGGTCGTGGAATTAATTATGCGCGAGTTCCCTGTCGCAACTATGTCTTTCGGAAGCTTCGACTGTCGCGCGCTCGACGGCGCGGGAACGAATCTTGTGGTTTTCATCGCCCCAATACCAGCGCAGCGCATCGGTCTCGTAATGACTCTGTAGAAAAGTCTGAAGACCAGAAATGAGATGAGAGATCGACGCCTGAGGATCAGTGATCATAGGCCCGCGAGCGGGCAGCAGCACATTCGGTTTCAGCGCCGAAATCTTGCGCAGGCTCGCAATGAGTTCCCCGGCGCGCGCGGCATAGCCGTGGTATCCGCGCGCCTTTGCTTCGGGCACGGCGTCCTGCAGACTATAAAGATCGATGATCTTCCCGTCTCCATAGATGAGGTCGCCCGAACATATTATGCGCTTGCCACCCGCATCGATTACATATGAGACCGCGCCCGTGGTATAGCCTGGCGTGGAAATCGCAAATACCTTAGCGCCCGAGACACCAACATTGGCGTTTTCTCCGACCTCCTGGGAAACCAGTATGGCTTCTACGGGAACCTTCGTGCTCTTCTCCGCGTAATCATGGAAGCGCCCCTCCTCGAGCGGCCTGCCAAAACTTGCCGGGTTGTTCAAAGGCTTCCTTTCCGGCAGATGGCGCTACCACGCGAACGCCCTTTGGTATGAGTCCTACCGCATCCCGTCGCGCATGCGTAAGCAGCAATTGACGAACGCGACTGCCGGGAGTCGCCCCATACACGGCTGTATCAGAGCCGATGGTCACGCTATTGACTGCCCCACGCTGGAAATGAATCTGTGGAGGCAATGTCCCTGCCGCACGCAGTGACAGTCCAAACGCCACAAGCACCAGGAAGCGCATCGCAAACATCTTATCCGCAATCGCCTCCTGGAGTGACAGGACCGCTATCGCTCCACCTTGAGAATCCGGTGACTACCGGCAGAATCATACGCGGTGAAAACGACACGGAGAGCGCTTAGAGACTCTCTGCCGGTCACCACCTGGTCCCTTCTGGCCATGGCAGCTTCGACCGCTGCGCGTACCAATTCCGGATAGGATTCCACTTTGCCGAGCTTTTCTGTCTTCGTCTCCCCTCCGTGCCGGTACCATTCGATGCTTTCTCCGGAAGGATCGAAACGAAGCCAACCATCCGAACCCCAAACTGTGATGCCATTATGATAGCCGCGATCGAGGTAGTAAGCCGATTGCAGCGTGCCGACTCCTCCACCGCTTAGCCGGAACGAGAGCGCCGCGGAATCCTCGATCTTCACGGGCTGGCCTCCGACATTCGCTGTCTGAGCGGATACTTCGACGATCTGTTCCCCGGTGATGAACTGAATCAGATCGATATAGTGAATGCCGAGCCAAATAAGGTGCCCGCCTCCGGCGCGTTCGCGCGAAGCGAACCAAGAACGCTGATAATCGGGGTTGGTGAGCCGCGTCTGGTCGGCTATGTAATGAGCTGAAACGCCGTATGGGCGGCCGATGGCGCCGTCAGTGATCAGGGCGCGAGCACGCTGCGATACAGGATGGAGCCGTGTCGCAAAGGCGAGCATCAGGTTCCGTTTGCGTTTATCCGCAAGATCGACCATGGTGGCAAAATCGCTCGCCCGCACACACGCGGGCTTTTCGGCGAGCACATGAGCATCGTGTTCCAGAGCAAGTCGGATCGCTTCTGGCGCCAATCGCGACTCGAGAGCCACCAGCACAAGCTGCGGCCGCGCGGCTCGCAACATTTCAGCTGGATCACGAAACTCGCGAACCGATCGGTTGGCCAGAGTCTTCCTGGCACGCTCGAATATGCCGCCGGAAGCGTCGGCAATCGCGATCTGGCCTATGACATCGGCGCGCAGCGAATCCAGATAGATCTGGAGGTGGGGTCCCGAAGGATCGCTAATGAATCCAACGGACACATCTTTTTGAAAGAATCCGTGCATTGGAGCGGCTGCGATCAGTAACGTGCTGGTTCGACGATCAATCACGGCTTTATAAGTAGGGGATAAACGACAGATAGAAGAAGGTCGGCTACGATACGGTGTCCGGCCGAGCTAGGGTGCATGCCGTCGAGAAGAGCGGAGGATGGGATGTGCTTTGCGCAATCGATCAACGGGATGCGTTCGCGGGATGCAGTGTCGCGCATAATCTCAGAGTACTCGTCCAACATAAAGTTGAATCCATGATCGCTCGAAACATCGTACCGAGGTTTGTCGTAGAGACTTCAGAGCCTCGGGGGCCAGGCCAACCGATTTGGCGTCATGAGTATAACGTCTCATACTTTGTTCTCGCAGGTTCCGAACAAAATATCGGAGGTTGCTATCGTACTCGGACTTGCTGACACGCCGGTTGGGAGGCCGGCGGCATGTTCCAGACATCAATCGCTGCATCATTCGCGCCGAGTTGAATAATAACCAAATTAGGAGATCTCGCAAGGACATCAATAGCGAAACGCGCACGAGCTCTCGTGCTTGTGTCACCACGTACGCGAGCGCTGATCACTTCTACCTTGATTCCCTGCTGCGTAAGATTTCGCGAGAGTAAATCGCTGTAGGTGATCACACCCGCGCGCGGAGCGGTAAGCGAGTCACCGAAAGTCACAATCCGAACCGCCTGCGCGGAGAAACTTGCCGTTTGCAGCAGGATCGCCAGTGCGGACATAGATGCAGGAACCATCCTCCTCAGTTCTTAACGCCGGTTATGAGAAACAACGGATCGTGATCCTTCACTACGGGACAAACGTGGATTAGTGCGACTACACCCTTATGAGGAGCAGTGAAATATTCCTGAGGATTGCCCCACAGATCCAGCAGCACACCGAGTCGCTGCCCAGCAACGACATTCTGAAGCAGATCCACTTCCGGAACCAGGAATCCGCTTCGCTCCGTTGTAATCGACGAGTCTACGTTGCCATCACCATACAGGAAATAATCGGGCGCGGGCGCATCAATGTCGCCATCGATCATTTGTAGATGACGGAGCAGATTGAGAATTCCGCGGCGATAAACGAGGAGATCCGCACGATGGATACGTCCGGCGCCTCGAGCTTCCGTGTAGAGCCAAGGTATGCCGCGCGCTGACGCCGCTGAAACAGTACGACCAGCCGCTATCACGTCATGCGCCCAGATGACAGGCGCCCCGAAGATGCGAGCGGCGGCTTCGGCGCGTGCGTCAGGCGCGTGATAGCCCGCCATCGTGGGCATGAGAAAGCGGACACCTGCGCTATGTAGATCCAGAAAGAAATCCGCACGAGCAATGATCTCCGAATCAATTGTCCTTGCGATTGCCTCGGTAATCGAAGCCGTGTTACTGCCAGGAAATACGCGCGCCAAGTTCTTACCGTCAATCGGACTGCAACGCGAAACTGCCCAGAATGCCGGCGGATTCGCAACCGGTATACAGATGAGATCGCCAGACATAGTTTCAGGATCAAGCTGGCTAATCACATCGAAAATGGCGCGCACTCCTTCGTATTCATCGCCGTGAATCCCGGCAGTTACAACGAGAGTGCGGCCCGCAGTGCCTCCGCGAACAACTATGACCGGCAACTCAACTTGATGATCACCGGCTTTGACCTCAAGCGACAACTGATGCCGAGCGCCTCTGGCACGGCCGGAGAGATTCACTCTACATCACCGTTGAGCAACCACTCGCGCGTAAAACGCGCATAGCGGATGTCTCGGCCACCATCGTCGCGTTGCGCCTGCCAGACGGCCACAATCGCGCCGTCTTTCGTTTGCGTTAGCCCCGGATACGAAACTTGAGGACCATTAGAGGTTGCAATGATCCGCGGAACAGACCACGTTCGGCCACCGTCCGACGATAGCGCTGCACACAAGGGAAAGCGATTGATCGGAGAGTTGTTCCATACGGCGACGATGTCGTTGTTGGCGTTCTCCAGTCGCCACAGCGCCGTCGGCGTGTTATGACCCGTGAGTGGGCTTGGGACCGGTCGCGTCCAGGTGACACCGCCATCACGGCTGCGAGCTTCGTAATGATGGGAGCCGCCCGACCGCAAAAGCATATAAATCTCACCCTCAGGTAACTGAACGATCGAGGGTTCAGCGAGGCCGTTTGTAGAACCAGGCGTCACCTTTTCGACGAACACGTGTAGGTCGCCATAAAGGTTCCAGTTGAACCCGTCCTTCGAGAGCAATATGCCGCTTGAAAGACTCATCTCACCTTCGGTGCGGGCGTTCAGTCCGCGCTCAGGCCACAGATCCCATGAGATGCCCATGGCGTATGTTCCATCCGCGAGCTTAATGGCATTGTGCTGCTTGCCCGGCGTATATTGGCGCGGAATGGCAATCTCTACCGGTTGAGACCAGGTCTCGCCATTGTCGGCGCTCTTCACGGCCCAAGTCCAGGCTTTTTTGATGGTGTTCGGATTGTGAACACGAGTCCAATAGACGAACACAGAGGCGCCATCGACGAGCATGTTTGGATCGCCCACTGCGCGCTCCTTTTCCTTTTCTTCGTACAGCACTCGCGGTTGCGACCAGGTTCGGCCGCCGTCGGATGAAACAGCTGTCGCGATACGTGTTGTCGAAGGCGCCGCCTTGGAGTAGACACCCATCACCGTGATTAGATTCCCATTTCCAAGTCTGGCGACTTGAGGAATTGTGTTTCGATGGAAAGCGGCGCCATCGGATTGCGCGACGACACCGGTCTCGAATCCGGCGGCCATTACGGCTAGAGGAAGCACTGCGCTGATCAGTAATCTCATTGATAAAACCAACTCATTGGAACAGCTTTGAGCTTTAAAGACCAGCGGGGCTCGCTGGGCACACCGGCTGCCGGACCTGCGTAGTACGTGAAGAGAACCTTGTCTTTCAAAAACTCAATGCTCGTATACGCGTACGTGTGTGCGGGATCTTCATCAAGATTTCGGATCTGCGCCCATGTTGCCCCGTCATCCTTCGAGATGGCTGCCGTCAGAGGGAAACGTTTATCTGGAGAATTATTCCAGATCAATAGCAAATCACCGCTCGTTGGAATTCGCTTTATCGATTGGGGCGAGCGCGGAGAATCGAGTGCCATGGGCTCAGGATTTGTCCATGTCTCACCACGATCTCGCGAGTATGAGTGGAAGATTTTCTTTTTATCGGTTCTCATCCACATCAGGAGGCTGCCGTCGTTCAGCTCTACAACTCCCGGTTCCTGCGCTCCGGCGGCGCTATCGGGTATATCTACCAGAGTTCTACTTTGCTTCCAGCTTGCGCCTTCATCATCGGAGTAATACACACGCGTTCGGATATGTTTATCCACGCGGTAGTCAGGCGTGTACCAAAGCGGCAGCACAATTCGCCCGCTGCGCAACTGAATCAAACGATCATTGTTCGTTCCTGTGTAGGATGGATACGGGTCAATCGCTATCGGCTTCGGCTCGGTAAAAGTCGTGCCGTCGTCGCTGGAGATGCGGAACATAGGCCTGCAATCTGCTTCCGAGTTCTTTCGGCAGAAAGCGAATGCGACTTTGCCGGAGCGTAGGCGGAGCAGGTCCGGCTCCATCACGTTCATCGCTCCAATATTCTCCTGAAGGACGAACTTGTCCTTCCAGGTTCGGCCACCGTCCTTAGAGTGCATCGCCGAAATGCGAGCCTTTCCCCAATCGCTTCCCTCAGAGGTGTAGAACTCCGTCCACGCGAGCATGACTCGTCCATCTTTTCTTATGAGCATGTCGGCTTCAGAGTTACGCTTGTTGGACTCCGTCGAAGGCGCTACAAAAATTTCAAAAGGATCTTCCAACTCGGCAGCAACCAGCAAGGCAACACCAAACGAGATCAGGCACCCGAGTATAGATGTTCGATTAGGCATTTCAGTGATCTTCCGAGTGTTAAAAGACGTATTTGAGCACAAAGTGAATCGTTGGTATCGGGCCGCGTCTCGAGATTATTCCCCGGACATTCCGATTCGGTTCGTTCCGGAGCGGTCGCCCTCTGATAAAATCCTGCTGAAACGAATTCAGAGTGCCGAGCAAGTTGTGATATCGCGTGTATCCGGCCGAAAAACTGTTGATCAATGTGGGGCTGACAATATGATTGCAGTGGGCGCTGGCGCCTTGGGCGAGCGGCAGATTTGTCATTTGTTCCGTCTTGATCACCTCGCCGGCTTGCGACGTCTCGGCTTCGAGCATGGGAGCCTCTCCCTCGACGGTGATCGTCTCGCTCCACCGCGCCAACCTGCAGAGTGAAATGGACCGTGCGGACCTGCGCCAAATTTTAGCATACTGTCGACAGAACGAGAATGGGTTCTAATAGCTAAGGAATCCACCGTCAACACGGAGGCAAGTTCCGGTCACAAATGAAGCGCCTTCCGAAACGAGAAATGCGACGGCATGACCGATCTCTTCAGGCGAACCTCGCCGGCCGAGGGGAGTCGTCCGCAGATAATTCCCGCTGGCTCCACCGGCCTTCAGATCCTGTACGACGTGTTGATTCGTCTCTGTGAGAATGTCCCCTGGCGCGATGCAGTTCACTCGAATTCCGTATTCGGCCAGTTCCAGAGCCATCGTCTGTGCGAGCGAAGACACGGCGGCTTTTGTCGCGCAATAGACGGACGCGTGCTCCTGGGCAGCAAATGCTCCTACGGAGCTTATATGCACGATGGACCCCCGAATCCCGCCTCGAACCATATAACGGGCGACGGCTTGCGAACAATGGAACACGCCTTTGAGATTGACATCCACGATTCTGTCCACAAGCGATCCTGGGGAACTCAGGAATGCCGACGTGGCCGCGTTGCCTGTTATTGCGGCATTGTTGACCAGGAAGTCGATGCGGCCAAAGCGTTCGATCGTAAGATCGACCATTCGATCTACTTGCCTTCGATCCGATACATCAACCTGACACAGCATGAATTGTTTGCTCTCGAGGCGCGCGGCAATGGCGTCCTCGTTCGAGGTGTCAATTTGGGCAATCGAGATGCCGGCGCCGTGACTTGAAAGGACCTTAGAAATACCGAGACCTATACCCGTCCCACCACCGGTCACAATTGCGACCTTACCGTCCAGGTTCATGCAAGGGCTTCCTCCAGTTCTTCAGGCGCAACCACGCTCGAAGGAAATCCCGCTGCTGCCGCTGCAATCGAATCAGGATCCTTGAATCCGTGGCCGGTTATCAGGCAGACGACCGGTTCATCCTCAGTGATGATGCCCTCACGGCGGGCGATTCGCGCGGCCGCCAACCCGGCAGCGCCCGCGGGCTCACAGTAGATGCCCTCCTGTGCCAGAAGCATCTGCTGTGACTCAAGAACGTCTTCATCCGAAACCGCGAAACCGGAGCCACCGTTTTGCCGCAGCAATTTCAAAGCCAGAGACGCGTCGATATCAAACGGCACCGCCAGCCCGCTTATCCGGGTGTGGCTATCCACCGGAACAATACGATCATCACCTCGTCGCCAGGCGGCAACCATGGTCAGGCAGCCAGCGGGCTGAGCAGCGTGAACACGAACTTCTTCTGCCGCGATGCCGCGGCAAACTGCGGAGTACAGTCCCCCGCCGCCGACAGGCACAAACACATGGCGAAGGCCCGGTATCTCTCGGAGTTCACCGCCGAGGCTCTCAACTCCTTTCATTCCCTCCGGACAATAACGATAGGCGGATACAACAAGCGGAGCTCCTGTAACTTGCGAGTATCGATCGAGTTGAGCGTACACTTGTTGGGTAACCTTTGGCGATGTCGCGAAACCTCGAACTCTGACGACGCTAGCCCCGTGGGCTTGCATCTGCATCAGCTTGCCCGCCGGCGCATGTTCGTTCACAATCACCGTACAGCGAATCTCATAACGTGCACAGTAGGCCGCCAGCGCTGAACCCGTGTTGCCGGACGAAGTCGCCAGGCACGAGCGAACACCCCGAGCTCCCATTGCGCTCACCTGGGCGGCAACAAAGCGGTCTTTGTAAGATCCACTTGGATTGCACAATTCCAGTTTGAATATCAAGGACTTGAGTCCAAGCGAAGGGCCGATTCGACGACTGTAAACAACCGGCGTCCGTCCTTCCCCAAGCGTGACGTGATCCATTCTAGTGAGTATATGCCTTGCCGCCGACTGTCGACAGTCGGTAGAATTGAGCTCACATGAAGTTACAAGGCGTTGTTCCTCCCATTGGGACTCCTCTTACCGAGGATGACAAGGTCGATGTCGTAGGTTTGAAAAGGCTCGTAACTTACATCGTTGACGCAGGCGTGCATGGAATTCTTGCGAACGGGACAATGGGCGGATTTGCTTTCCTCTCCGATGATCAACAGATCAGGTCCATCGCGACAACCACACAGGCGGTGAACCACCAAATCCCAGTCATCGGTGGGCTAGGCGAAACCTCCACCGGCCGCGCCATAAAGATGGCCAAGCGTATAGCTGCCGAAGGCGTGGATGGACTCAGTATTCTTCCTCCGTTTTACTACTATGCTACGCAAGAACATCTAGTCGCCTACTTCTCCGATATCGCCGCCGCAGTCGATTTACCTGTATTTCTCTACGACAATCCTGCATTGACGAAGAACTACATTCACCCCATAACCATCGCGCAGCTTCGTGCGAGTATCCCACACCTGTCCGGGATTAAGGTGAGCAACCAGGATTTTGCGAACCTGCAGTCCCTGATCGAATTGATGCGAGATGATAGCGAGTTCGCGATCCTAACCGGCAGCGAGTTCCTCATTGTTGCTGCTTTACAGATGGGGTGCCATGGCTCTGTGGGCGGCCTACACAATGTTTGCCCACGAATTGCTGTCGAACTTTATGATGCTTTTCGTGCCGGGGACCTCGCCACTGCCCGACAAAGGCAGCAAACGCTCATCGAGACGTGGCAGATCTTCAAGCATGGCGCGATCTGGGGAGCGTTCGACGAGGCGTTACGATGGCTAGGAATCTGTGAAAGGGCGACTGCAGCTCCCTATATTACGCAATTGACCCCGGATGAACGGATTGCAGTAAGGACAATCCTCGAAAAGTATGTTCGACCGTATGTGCCGGCGCTCACGGTCTCTAGCATGGATTCCGCCTTTGAGTTCAGTTAGCAGGTGTATCCTCCATCCACGACGATGTTCTGGCCGGTGATGTAAGTGGAAGCCGCAGATGCAAGGAACACGACGGCCCCCTTAATGTCCTCAGGCTTTCCCATGCGTCCCAGAAACACACGCCGGCAATAATTCTCTCGAAAACTCGAGGGCATCTCGGCAGTTTCGGCTCCTCCGGGAGAGATGGCGTTGACCCGAACTCCGCGAGGTCCCGCGACGGCCGCCAAGTAGCGCGTAAGTCCCACAAGTCCGTGTTTGTGGAAGTGGTAATCGGGAGGCGTTGACATCGCCGTCCCTCGATAATTCTCGAAATCGGGCGCGACGACACCTTGGATCGATCCGATATTGATGATCGATCCCGTTCCGCGGCCCATCATCATGTTAAGAAAAGCTCGACTAATCGCAAAGAGCCCAGTCGCATTAACATCCATGGAATCCTGCCACGCCTTCAACGGATCTTCATAGTGGCGCATCGGCCTGGCTACGGAGTTATTTACCAGCACGTCAATCGATTCAAAGCGATTCTGTAGCCGATCACGCAAGGCAAGGATCGACTCCTCCCTCGCCTGGTCGTACTGCTCAGCCGACGCCATGGATCCAGTTCCGCGCAGCGTGGTCGCTACCCGATCACATGCGTCCAGATCTCGTGACGCGATGATCACGTGGGCTCCAGCTTGTGCCAGCGCCTCAGAGATGGAAGCTCCATAGACTCCGGCGCCGCCAGTAACCAAAGCGGTAGCGCCGGTCAGGTCGAATAAATTGGCACGCCATAAATCAGGTTCGCTTAGCCGGGCGTTTGCGAGGGGCGCGCTGCATGCTTTCAGAGAGACTGGAGAAGCGCTCCGGCTCATTCCAGGGTATTTTCAGATGATCCGCTAAGACGCTCTCGGCCGGAGCATTGATCTTGCCTGATAGGAATTCAAGCAGCGGGCGGTGCGAATGGATGATATGACGAACTTTGTCCGCTTTCATAGCCCTGATCACTCCATATGCAAATAAAGGAGCTGTCAAGCTGGAGAGAGTACGTTCCATGAATTCATTTCGTGTGAGATTCCAAATCGTCTTGTGGAACTCTAGGTCCAATCTGACCCGAACGCTCGGAGCCGCAGTCTCGGAACGCTCCATGCGCTCGAGAATCTGCGCGAGCTTGTTATGGGCAGTCTGGTTGAGATTGGCGCGAGCCAAGCGTAGCGCCTCGGCTTCCAGAATCAATCGAATGCTGTTGATTTTTTGAAAATCTTCATCTTCCAGATGCACAACAAACATGCCGCGTCGGGGATGATTGATGATCAGCCCCTGTTCCTGGAGTTGTTGTAGGGCCTCTCGAATCGGAGCCCGGCTGACCTGAAGCTCACGAGCCAATTCGCTTTCATTTACCCTCTCGCCCGGCTTCATCTTGCCTGCAAAAATCGCCTCCGAGATGATTTCAACGATATTGTCTTTCAAAGTGGAGATTTTGACCGGACCGAAAGTCGCGTTCCTTGCCATGATCAGAAGCGCGATTCACGAGGCGCCTGGGATTCAGTGTACACGAGATATACTGTCGACAGAATGGAATCCGGGCGCTCAGTCGTACAAATGGTACGTGATGGCGTTGTTGTTCGTTGCGGCGGGTCTTAACTACGCGGATCGTACGGCGATCACAGCCGTATTTCCGCTGCTGCGCCGGGATTTAGGAATGTCCGACATCGCTCTCGGCGCTACCGGAACCGTGTTCTTATGGACGTACGCGGCGGTTTCGCCCTTTGCCGGATACATCGGAGATCGAGTTTCTCGAGCTCGGCTATTGTCTTTTAGCCTCGGAGCGTGGAGCATCGTGATGGCATGCAGCGCGCTGGCCACAAATGCCACTCAGCTACTTATCATGCGAGGTCTCCTGGGGATCGCGGAGGCCGCCTATATTCCTGCCGCCACTGCGCTGATTGCCGAACATCACGGCTCAGATACGCGAGCTCGCGCGATTGGAATTCATCTGGCGGGATTTTCCGTGGGAATGGTGTGTGGAGGCTCCCTGGCTGGCTATCTGGGCGATCACATCGGCTGGCGGCCATCCTTTGTCATCCTCGGGTCTTTCGGTGTGATAGTCACGGTCGTCTGTCTGCTAACGCTTCGCGACGGCAGCCGAGTCATCGCAAGAAGCAACGAGACGCTCTCTTTACCAAGCGCTCTCAAGCGGCTATTCACGATACCCAGCTTTCTCGTGTTAACACTCGAAAACGTCCTCTCCGGAACGGTTGGGTGGGTGTTCATCAACTGGCTTCCGCTGTTCTTCGCCGAGACTTTCTCGCTTTCGCTCGCCATGGCGGGATTTTTTGGCACGGTGTGGTTTCAAGGTGGACGTGTGGCCGGTGTCATGTTGGGTGGCATCCCCTCGGACTGCGCGGCTCGCATCCACTCCCGGTATCGGATGTTGATGATGGTCTGCGCTTATTGCATAGCGGCGCCCTTCCTAAGTACATTCGCATGGAGCAAGTCATGGGGGTTGATTGCGGCATCCATATTCGGCTTCTCGCTTATGGTTGGCATGGGATATGTGAACGCGCAGCCATTACTATGCGAACTTCTGCCTGAACGGCTGCGATCAACCGCAATCGGTTTCATGAATAT
The DNA here is from genome assembly GCA_963833675.1 of Bryobacteraceae bacterium. Classification (GTDB taxonomy): domain Bacteria; phylum Acidobacteriota; class Terriglobia; order Bryobacterales; family Bryobacteraceae; genus DASQDN01. The sequence goes on from CAWHYW010000046.1 coordinate 79,341, forward strand.
GACGAGCTGTTTTGTCGGTGGCGCGGGTGTGCTGTTGGCCGGCGCATTGAAAACTTCTTTCGGACTTACAAACGCCTTCGCCAGCTTGGCGTTTATTCAGGCAACGGTCGCGGTCATGCTGTTGATTACCTTTCTCACCGTGTTGCGACGCGATCTGGAAAGGGCCCGCGCAATGCTGATTGAAACACCAGGTGATACAACGGTGGTGACAAACCCATCGACCAGTCGCGGCCGCTGATATTCTTAATAAAAGTAATAGATGACGGTACAAACTACCGTTGCGGTCGTCGCCGAGAAGCCTTCGGTGGCGCGGGACATCGCTCGTGTCCTGAACGCGACGAAACGCGGGGAAGGCTATTTACACGGGAATGGATTCGTCATTACCTGGGCGATCGGGCATCTCGTTGCGCTTCCACAGCCTCACGAAATAGATCCGCAGTGGCGTTCCTGGCGTCGCGACCTGCTGCCGATGCTGCCTTCATCATGGCCGCTTGTGGTTAGCGAAAAAACAAAAGATCAGTTTGACGTCATCAAGAAGATTCTGCTTTCTCCCAAGGTTGGCTTGGTTGTGTGCGCCACGGATGCCGGACGAGAAGGAGAGCTGATCTTTCGCTATATCTACGAGGCTGCCGGCTCGGACAAGCCCGTCCGACGCCTTTGGATTTCTTCCCTCACCTCCGAGGCGATACGCGATGGCTTCGCAAAGTTAAAGGAAGCGCGCGAGTACGATGCTCTCGCCGATGCAGCGCGAGGACGCAGTCGCGCGGACTGGCTGGTGGGCATGAATCTCTCCCGTGCCTACACGTTGGCTTGCAACGAGGAGTTCTCGGTAGGCCGTGTCCAGACACCTACACTCTCGATGATCGTAGACCGCGAACTTGCGATCAGGAACTTCGTACCTGAGGAGTATCGAAATGTGGTCGCTACATTTTCTCCACGACCGCAGGACAAATACACGGGCACGTGGTTCCGGCCGGCTGTTGAGCCGATGGACTCCGCTTCCAAGCTGGCGGCAGACGGACAGGAGGCGCAGGCGATCTGCGAGCGCGTTCGAACCGGAAGAGCGCATATCGAGAAGATCGAATCACAAAGGCGACGGATGTCGCCTCCGGCTCTCTACGACCTAACCGAACTCCAGAGGCATGCGAATCGCCTGTACTCCTTCAGCGCGCAGCGGACCCTCGAACTGGCGCAGGCGCTATACGAACGTCACAAGCTAATCAGCTACCCACGCACCGATAGTCGGCATCTTTCACAGGATGTCGCGCGAACTTTACCCAAGATCGTTAAGGCGATCGCGGGAGATTATGAAGGTCTTCTGGCGCCAGGCACAGGCGAGCGCCCCTTAGGCCGCGCATTTGTCGATGACACCAAAGTCTCGGATCACCACGCCATAATTCCGACCGGAGTGTCGCCCGTAAATGCAAGGCTGGATCCGGACGAACACAAGCTGTTCGATCTGATCTGCCGACGTTTGCTGTCGGCATGGCACGACGACCATATTTGGTCCGTCACAACAATCATCACGCTAGTTCGCAGCAGCGTCGACGATCGATTCCATTCGAGTGGCTCGGCAATAGTGCAAATCGGATGGAAGGTGCTCGACGTTGTCAGTACAAAAAAGGCGAAGGGCCGGGCCGAAAGTGATGATTCCGAAGAAGGCCAGCAATTGCCTCCGGATCTCGCAGAGGGCCAGGCGCAAGAAGTTATAGATGTCCAGTCCGTTGCGAAGAAGACACGCGCGCCAAAGCGGTTTACTGAAGGTACCCTTCTCACGGCAATGGAGACCGCTGGCAAGACTCTTGATGACAAAGAGCTCTCTGAGGCGATGAAAGAGAATGGCCTTGGCACACCCGCCACACGAGCCCAAATCATCGAGATTCTGTTGAAACGCGAATTCATCGTGCGCCGGGGCAAGAGCCTTGAAGCAACGGACAAGGGTATTCGATTGATTGAGGTCGTACACCCCGAGGTGAAGAGTCCCGCTATGACCGGCCACTGGGAAGCCTATCTCAAACGAATCGAACGTGGTCAGTCGCAACTGGCGCCATTTCTGGCGAGTATTGAAGAGTACGTTCGTGATGTGGTGGGTAAGGCTGGGGGAGAGGCGAAAACCGTCTCGGAGGCAGACAATCACGACCACTCCGACGTAGTTCCCGCCCAAACCTTCCGGCGACAGCCGGCGGAGCGGACAGGAACGCTTCTGGACGTGCTCAGGACCTGTTTTGGGTTCGTTTCGTTTCGGCCGAGTCAGGAGGAAGTCTGCAACGTAGTAACTCGCGGCAGGGACGCTCTGGTGGTGATGCCCACCGGTTCAGGAAAATCGCTCTGTTATCAGCTTCCCGGCATCATGCGTGGGGGAACAACGCTGGTGATCAGCCCGCTCATCGCGCTCATGGAAGATCAAGTCGCGAAATTGCGCTCACTCGGCTTCGCCGCCGAACGCATTCATTCCGGGCGCGATCGCACAACATCACGAGAGGTCTGCTTGCAATACCTCAACGGTGAACTTGATTTTCTATTCATTGCGCCCGAGCGACTTCGCGTAAAGGGCTTCCCCGAGATGCTCTTCAAGCGGAAGCCTTGCCTGGTCGCGATTGATGAGGCGCACTGCATATCTGCATGGGGACATGATTTTCGGCCCGACTACCGTAATATCGGTCGGCACTTACCCCCTCTGAGGCCCGCTCCGGTCATCGCCCTCACAGCCACAGCGACGCCACTGGTCCAACGCGATATCTCGCGGCAGCTCGGGCTCCACGCTCCGCATCTGTTCATACAAGGTTTCCGGCGTGACAATATTGCGATCGAGGTGGCGCGAGTGCCCCCTAGTGCGCGATTTGCTCTTGCGGAGGAATTACTCGATTCGGAAGAACGCCGGCCGGCTATCGTGTATACGCCGACAAGACGCGAAGCGGAACAGCTGGCATCTCGGCTTGGTAGCAGATTTGCGTCGGAGCCGTATCACGCGGGGCTGGACGGAAAGAGAAGAGACCGCATACAAAATGAGTTTCTGTCCGGACGATTGGACGTGATCGTGGCGACCATCGCATTTGGAATGGGAGTGGACAAGCCGGATGTTCGCACTGTGATTCACACGGCTTTGCCGGGGAGCATCGAAGGGTATTATCAGGAGATCGGACGAGCGGGGCGGGACGGAGCGGCGTCGCGAGCGATTCTCATGCAGTCCTACGCGGATCGACGGACGCATGATTTCTTTTTCGAAAGAGATTATCCCGACATCGGCGTACTCGAGGATATCTTCCGTATCCTGACGGCCGAGCCGCAGACGAAAGACACGGTTCGTTCGCGCGTTCGAATAAAGGGCGATGACTTTGATGTCGCTCTGGAAAAGCTTTGGATCCACGGCGGCGCGATTGCCGATTACGCAGATAACATTAGCAGAGGGCATGAAGACTTCCGGGAAAGCTATCTTGCGCAGCGCGAGCACAAGGCAACCCAGTTTGAAAAAATGCTCGGGTACTGCGAATCAGCCTCCTGCCGGATGCTCGCTCTCGTGCGGTACTTCGGTGATACCGCCGATTCTAATCAGCAATGTGGCGTGTGCGATTTCTGCGACTCAGGATTATCTATCGCGCAGACATTTCGTCCAGCGACAGCTACCGAGAAGAAGCGTATGCGGACGATTTTAAAAACCCTGCAGGGGTCCGATGGAATTTCGGCCGGCCGCCTGTATACACAGAGCTTCCCCAACGGAGAACTCGATCGCCGCGGATTCGAGGATCTACTGAACACGATGGCACGCGCAAGACTCGCCATTGTGATCGACTCCTCTTTTGAGAAAGACGGTCGGCAAATCGAATTTCGAAAAGTACGCATAACGCCGGAAGGGAGAGACCCTGACGCCGTCGATCATGTGACCGTTCCGGAAGAGATTGAACGAGCTGTCGGGAAACACAGCAGGAAGGCCGCCCCAAAGCGGGTATCGACACGAACTGCGATGAACTCTCAACTTCGTGACGTCTTCAAAGCGTGGCGCTCTGCCGAAGCGAAGAAGAAACGCGTTCCGGCATTCCGAATCATGGCCGACAAAGTTATGGACAACATCCTGGCCGCCAATCCCTCGAACGCCGCTGAACTGATAAGCGTCAGTGGTGTCGGTCCAAAGCTGGTCGAAAAACACGGCGCAGAAATTCTTCAAATGTTAGCCGCAGCGGAATAATGCGATAAGATGCCGCTCAAATGCGCTCTGCCCTTTTCCTCGTTCTAGTTTGTATCCCATTAGCCGCTCAGGATAAGCGAGTCTTCGTGATTACCGATGCTGAGGGTGTCGCCGGTGTCTGCCGGCAAGATCAGACGGACCCTAAGGATTCTGAAATGCGCGCTCTTCTTACTGGAGAGATCAATGCCGCAGTTCAGGGATTTATCGAGGGCGGCGCCACGGAAGTGATTGTCTGGGACGGCCATGATGGAAGTCAGACACTTTCCGTTTCTACCATCGAGCCCCGCGCCAAACTGATCATGGGAGGCCTGAGTTCCACGATGTTAATGGAACGCAAATTTGCGGGGATCGCATTCATCGGTCAGCATGCGCGGGCGAATTCTCCGCGCGGGGTTATGGCGCATAGTTACAGTTCCCTTGGAATTCAGAACATGTTGATGAATGGGAAGCCGGTTGGGGAGATCGAGACGAGAGCGGCCCTCGCCGGCTGGTTCGGAACTCCGGTGATCTTTCTTAGTGGAGATCAGGCGGCCGCTGAGCAATTGCACGCGATCGTACCTGACGCTGAGACTGCCGTCGTAAAGGAAGGTCTTTCGAATTACGCGTGCATCTCCCTGTCCGCTGACGCGGCGCGACGACTGATTCGGCAGCGGGCGGCCGCGTCAATGACCAAAATCGGACGGATTCAGCCATATCGCATTGAAGGCCCGGTAACGATTCAGATTGAATACACCAGTCGAAGCGCGCTCGGTCAGGATGCAGGTTTGCGGCCGGGCGCAGAGATACTCGATGCCCGAACAATTCGCTTCCGAGCTGCCGACTTTCTCAAGGCCTGGCAGGCTTCACGGCTCTAGCCTGCCAGTAGATCCGATTGCGATTTCATTGCTGGCTCGCATTCGATGGACACTCCATGATGAGCGCCTCGTTTGCTATTTGAGCTCTATCGGGAATCTTAAGATGGTAAGACTTTGGGAGTTGGTCTGGTGGGATCTGTTCAATGTGGCGCCGCTCCGTTCCGTTTTCCTTCCAAACATGCGTAACGATTACAGGAGAAGCTGGGCGTAGATTGGAACGAACGTATGCCAACCGGAAGTCGTCGATAGCCATCGACTGAAAACTGTATCGGACATAGATGCGGCGTACACCGGCTGGAATGGACCGAACCTGCTTCTGAACCTCTGGCCATCGCAGCGTGCGATCGATGGCGTCGCCATCCTTCCAGGTGAGCTTCGGGTCGTAGGTCCAAATCGGCTGCCAAGGCCCGCCCAGTCCGGTTGACCAGGAGATGGAAGCGGCAGGAACGTCGGCGGTCTTCGCGGGCCAGGGAGCAATGCGTCGTACTTCAGCCGTCAGCTTGTCAGGAGCCAAGCCATCTCGCAGGTCAAGAAAGCGTCCGCCTGCATCGAACCCAGCCAGCTCTTCGGATCCAGGCGCCTCTACCGAAAAGATCACTGTCGCAGGTCCATGCGCCTGGTTTCGAATGAAACTCTGCCCGTGGTCCGTAACCTTCTCTGTATTCATAGTGCTCTTCGCGAACCTTTGATATTGGTCCACTCGAATCGGCAGCTCTGTACGTTGAGAAGTTCCCGAACGGAAATGGAACTCATTCTGTCCGGGCGTAACTTGGGGAATCGAACGCGGATTGAGTTGGAACTCCGTAGCAAGAAGCAGATTCGTGATTGTCGCTTGTGACGACGTGAACCGGACCTGATAACCGTAGCTACCGGATACGGCGTTCAGCGTGCCGTTCTTGGACTTCGCGATCGTGGCCGGCTCCACTCGCCACGGACCCTCGTAGGGACCGGTGAGGCGCGCGCTTAGCGTCCATGTTTGTCCGAAATCCGTTGATGTTTCGACCGTGAGACTTCCGGAAGCCGGGAGTTTCACACCCAAGGTGAACGCGGCGTCGATGATCACGTACGGACACGGCATATCGATAACAACATTGGATCCGGAGAATCGAGGCGAACGATATTCAATGCGTCCCGTTCCCCATGCGCGGGAATCCTTCTGACTTCTGGGACCGTTGCTCGTTTTGATTTTGTAGGTCTCAATCTCTTGCGGAAACTCCCTCCACGTGGCGCCGTCATAAACCCAGGGCAAGAAGTATTTCTGATCGTCAGCGGGGTGAAAATAGCGGATGATCCGCTCGCCAGGACGCAGCGTGTAATCCATCGTATGTCCTTCCGCATAACGCGTGAACGGGAAAACCCAGTTATCTCGCGTCGTGGTAAACAGGGCGGCAAGACTCGGAATCGCGTTCTCGCGTACATCTGCCGGATACCACGGATAGTCTGCCTTTCCAGGGTCGACCTGTTTAGGGCCGGCGAGTTTGTTCAGGATGATTTGTCCGTCCTGCTCAATTTGCCGCACGGATGCCACTGGTCGTTGTTTGAGCGGCCCTGAACCGATCGGGTTATACCCGAGCATGTCCGAATCGAAGTAGTGATAAGCGCCATCGTAGAAGACTTCGGCAACTGTGTGGCCAGTGAGAAACCAGACTCGAGCATCGGCGAAACCGCCTGCCTCAAAAGCCGCTTCGAGCAGCGGCGCGATGTGATAACAAAGTCCGAAGCCGTAGCTGTTGAGGAGTTTTACCGGATCGAGCACTTCGCCTTTGGGTTCCTCATAAGCCCAACCCGCAATGTGGTACCAAAATCCCGGCTTTACAAAGCGTGCGTCGGTGAGGAAGAATCGCCAGATCGCTTCCGCTTTTTCTCTTGGAGTGATCGCGGACGCCTGTTCGTAGATGCCCTGAGTCAGTGATTGTAGACTCGTCGCATCAACCTGACCTTTTTTGGTCAGAGTTGGTGAATAAACCTGCCCGATAGAAGAGGTCGCAGCACACATGAGAATGCAGCTAAGCCGATACAGCATTGTCAGCGGATATCAATCGTTCGAGTTTCTGTCTGCCCACTAAGGACGTCGTGGATCCGTACGGTCCATTGTCCGGTGGGATCGTTCATCGCTAGCGGTATGTGCTTGGCGGCCTTCCCGTGCCTCGCGAGAAGATTGCCTGAGTACTGCAGCATCCGATTCCCATTCGGATCGAGGACATCGATATGGACCACATGGGTTTCCGCCGGAGTGTCCTGAAAAGCGATTCCCAAGCCGACATTCGAGCCACGTTTGGCAGTCGCGACGGCGGATACAAACATCGTCGGAAGCGGCGCCGGCGATGAAACCAGAATTAACGGCTCGTAGGGTGTGACAGTCACGTCCAGTATCTTCGCCTGCCCCAGCGCTTTGCCAGTACGTGCATTGTATAGGTGTGCGGAAACCGGCAGATTGACCTTAACCGGAACAGGCGTTTCGAACCGCTTGTTCGATTTAAAATCCGGCGGGCCTAGTTCGTCCACTCTCTGCAGCGGATTCGAAAGAAGAGTAATCAACGTGATTCCACCATTACGAAAGATATGTGATTCCACGCCAACGACAGCATTTCCCGATACGTCAGTTATCGCAACTACCGGCTTTACATCCTGCCGCAAGAGATCTCCTATCAATCGATGTAGGGGACCTTCCTTGTTTAACAATCGATCCGTGTGATAAGTGAGAGTCGGCGCCTTCAGAAAAACAGCCTTTCCCTTGCCGAAGTTGCGGACAGTGATGGGCTGAGCATGATCGCCGCTGAAGAGGTCAGCAATAGGAGAGGCGGAAAGCCGACGGCTGTGTTCGTTAAAAATACCGGCTTCGCCATCAGCAATTACAGTTCCTCCTTGCGAGACAAAGGCTCGAATGGCATCGGCTTCCTGCTGCGACAATGAACTCGACCTTGGAAGAATGAAGATACGATATCCGCCCTTCAGCAATTCGTTATTCTCAAGCTGATCATAAGAAACGAACTTGTACTGCATCCCCTGATCTTCAATCAGCTGGCACCATGATTCACGCAGACGCAGGAATTCATCGTCGGTACGCTCGGCCCTTGCGTTACGCTCGATCCAATTGTCTCCTTCCGGCCGCCTCGCAAGCATCCATTCCGTTCGCATGCTGGGCTGCGAGTAATGGATCGCGATGGGCTCGGTAACAGGCTGGCTATTGATAACGAGAGCGCCGACCCCATTGCGGATCTCGTTGTAATACTTCGATGCTTCCGCGCCCCGAGCGCCGATCTGGCCGTTTGCATCGACATACTCATGCTTTTCGTCCCAGATGATCAGGCCACGGTGACCATGGAAGAGCTCCCTCCAGACCCGCTGCTGCTCCCACGGACCATTTGCGAAACCTGTGGACACCATGGCCATAGCTGGGTTCAGAGAACGTATGATCTCGACATTGTTGCCGATGTCATAGGGCTCGATCGCGGTGAGGGCTTTTGTAATTCGTGCATAGTCGTATCCACCCCACCCTGGCCGCTGCCCGCCCCCAATATTCACGTACGCTTCAGGATCCACTTCCTCGATCGCTTTTCGTCCCATCAGGAGGGCGTCCGAAAACGAGATGTCCATCCATTCCTTGAAATCAGCCCATGCAGCAAAGTTGTCGCCCTTTCGCTGCATGGCTTCATGTGTCGTGGGCGGAGTAACAGAATCCCAATTCTTGAACTCCGCCCCCCACTCTTTATTCAGGGCCGCCAATGTTCCGTACCTGGACTGAAGCCAGCGGCGCATGGGCGCTAGCGATTGATCGGAGAAATCGAAGTCCCAAAACGCAGCAAGATCTGCAATGCCACTCTCATCCGCAAGGCTGTAAAAGAGGGGATTGTACGGTGAGTTGCGCTTCGCTGAATCTACTAGTCGGTCGTGAATGCGCCTTCGCCACACGTCATCCCATAAGCTTGGGTGACGTTTGAACGCTTCCTTGCTGGTGGGATCTTTTTTGTATAGCTCTTTCGCCTGCAGGAATGACCAGTGCTGAATGCGATCGCGGCGATATCTATGATACTCAGCGTAGAAATCGGTGCCGATATTCTCTGAATACCAGGGCATGTTATGCGCGATGAACGCTTCCGGTAGCGCTTCGGCGCGCCCGCTGTATTGTCCGGCAGTGATGCCTAGCCTCTCCAAAGGTTGTAGGAGATTGGGCGGATACTGCTGCCACATAATGATCTGGTAGTCAGTCCACTTGGAATTCGGCGGACGCGCGACGAAGCTGACTTTGGCGTCATCTTCCCGGCGATCGGGGCCCTTCAGATTCGCGCCATCGATAGAAAAGTGCGCCTGAAGCTCATTCCGCATGGCGACTGCCCGACGAAGATCGATCGTGAATGTGAACTCCTCTTCGTCAGTAAGCGATACGTTGAAGGTCCGATCTTCGATCAGGCGGCCAAGACTATCTGTCCACCGTACGGTTGCTCTTCCGTCCCCGGTGATTTGACCGCCTAACTTATATGTGACCGGAACAATGCGGTCGCGGCCGAGGACCGCGGATGGAAGGATAAGCTGGCCCGCAGGGCACGTCGTGCTGACGAGTACGAATGCAGTGAGGTATTTGAACGCGCTGAAGATCACTTGACATTCTCTCTAGAATCTAATTGGACGCGACTGACCACTTCGGCGAGGCCAACGATGTCGCCTGTGCTGTTACGAACGGGCGTGAGCACCGACACATATCCGGACCTTTCTGTCACGGTCAACGCGCTGTCCTGTCTCAAGTACGGTGCGCATCGGCTCGGGCGTGTCCTGGAAGAGCTTACCCCAAGGCCAGAACTGACTCATCTCATTCCGGTTACGAATTACGATATGCACGACGGAAAGATCGGCCTTGAGAGGCATCCATAGATTTACGTCGACGGGATAGTCGGCAAGCTGCGACAAGCGAATCAAAGTCTTCTTCGTTGCAATGAACGAAGCATCATCTACATCATAGTTGTCCGCATCGGCCCATTTATCTTGGGAGGGATTTTTGAGCATGTACTCGAGTGCGCGCGGAGTGACGATGCGTTGGCACACATCGCCGTCGATCATGACCGACGCCGTCCTGGCAATATTGTCGAGGTCTCTCGCCAACGTGTCGGCATCTTTAGCTGAGGCAGCAAGAGTCAGAATGAAGACAAGACCTAGCGTTCTCATTGCGCACTTCCGTCGCTGGTCAACGCGTAATCCCGGACTCGTAGCCACGCATCGGTTTCGACTTTCGAAAATCGGTGGTTAAACGGCGCCAGCGCTTCTTCGATATTGAGGTTGTTCCAATCGAGTACCGGCGTGCTGGCTAACGGAGGAGCAGTATTTCTCCAGTCATTCAGCGAACTTCCGTTGTATCGGCGAACTACTTCCGAAAGCACTGCGTCTCGGGAGACGGCCTGCGTGCGAGCTTGAAGGAGAGCAAGATCCTGCAAGCAATTGCGCTGCAGCTTCAGTCGAATGCTAGCGAGAGGCTCACGCAACCCAAATCGCTCGCCGGGATACACCAGTGTTTCACCTCCGCCTTGCAGCGACATCCACGGGTCCGGCCCGGGCGCCACAGTCAGCCATCGCACAAAGCCCTGAACACCGCTTACCCATGACCTGAGTGGGTTTACCGTGATTTCGGATGACACACGATCTACGGAGGGCGTTCCGCCGTAACTCCACACGATGTCGCCACGCGTCCGGAGCGTCGCCGGCGCGTCCGGATACCAACTCAGGATTCCCTCGCCAGCCACCCAGAAGTTCACGATTCCGCGGAGTCTTTCAAACTGATCGGCCATACTCCAGCTCGTGTCCGCGCGAACGACGAACTTTACCGGCGAGTCCGCTGGGACGGCTTTATCGACCATGCGGCGATATGTGACCAAGTAGTCATTGTCGCGTTCGAAGCGAATTTCATCCCCATCCCAGTTGAAGCCCTTATAACGTTTCTTGTGATTGAAAAATAGTTCAAACCGTGTAGATGTCCAATTCTTCTCACGGAAGTGCCGCTCCATGGCAGAGAGCACATTAACGAACTCTATCTCGTAGCCCGGCTCGCCCCACCAAAGAAACGATGCCGGCCATTCGGGGTTGATTGGCAGGTATACAAAAGGAATTGGCTTTGGACCGCGATGTGTATCCTTAAAGGCCGATCCATCGAGGAGCGGTCCATAATGGCGGTCGAACCGATCCCAACTTACAATTTGCTTGGTTTTTCCCGAGCCCGCCAGTTCAGGCGCAAACTCCGGCCCTACTTTGCCTCCGTGCCCATAACCGAGTTGGTGGAATGTGCTTCGGTGCTCATAAAAGATTCGGTGATAAGAATGGATCAAACGAAAGAGACTGGTCTCGTCGTTTCGAGCGAGAGTTTCCGGATATTGCTCGAACATCCACGACGTGCCATAAGAGTTGCTGTCAAGAGTTACGACATCCTCGTTAGGGACTGTCAACGCGAGTACGGAAAGCTCAATCGGAATCGACTTACTCTCGTTTCCGGATCTCAATGTGATTTTGCCGCGATAGAGATCCGGCTTCGTATCGGCAGGTATCCAGATATCAAGCCAGAATGCGGCAGCGGTTTGATTTGGGATGTGATGATCCGGATCCGGTATTCGCGAGCGAAAGGGGAACTTCATCGGAATCAAGGCGTCCGGATAGTACCGTTGATCGGGCTTGTTGAAGTGGAACCACTCGCGGTAGGTCTCGACAGGCAGTGGAAACTCGATATCAAGGAGTATTCCTCTGATGACTTGATTCCGTCGATCACCAGGTGCGAGGAGGCATAGCCGTTCCGAGCGACACGCATGCGGAGAACTTTCGATAGACGCGAGAGAAGTCGATCGATCAGCCTCTACAACTCCTCCGAATGGATCGGGCCGGTAGAACTCCGGAAGCACTCGCAGGTCTAGCGCGCTGCATGCGCTTGTGAATACTAAGATTGGAAAGAATAGCTTACTTGGCGAAGTCCACATAGCCGAGCTGTTTCAAAAATCGAAAATAGCCCACGAAATCGAAATCGGATCGATGGCCCATCTCCATTTCAGTCAGGTGAATCACTTCGGACAAATTACGCTTGCCATCGCACCAGTAGAGCGCCACAGTGACGAGCTTGTCCCAAGCCCCCGAAGGATAGCCCTGCCAACGATCGCGTGGAATATCATCCATCGGGATGGTTCCGAGTCGCTTCCGCCGCACGATGATCGTCTCTGCGTCCGGGTTAACTTTGCGCGTTAACGTCTGCGCCCCAGCGTTGCGGAGCCGACTGAGTTGGCCGTCACGGGCAGCATTGACTTGCGTAAGCGCGGGTTCAAGAGATCGGCGGATTTCGGTACGCTTGGCCTCCGGCACAAGACGAAGGAGCGTCAGTATCGCATCCCTGCCGCGGTCAGCAAAATAGGGAACACGCTCAAGTCCGAAAGCTCCGCCGTTCTTGTCTCCGGACGCCAAGGAATCAATGGCAGTAGATGCAGCCGACTGCATGTCGATAAGCGCGCGATCGAGCGTGATGTCGGCCAGCCAAGGCAGTTCTTTCGCCCCGGCTTCCGCGCAATAGTAGAGGTATGTCGCCACGATGCTAATCAGATCTCGCATCGAGCGCGGATCTACAGTTTCAGGCTTATCTTCACTGTTGTGATGGGTCACAACTCCAGTGCCGCTGTATGCCCACACATCGGGAACGCCCACTGTGGGCTCGCCTAAATATGCATCGGTTCCCGTTGTGTGTTCGGATACGTGCCAGGGACGTCCGTCCGGCAGAGATGCTTGCGTGACACGAAGAATCAAAGCGTCGGTCCAGGATTTTGCCACGTGTGGATTGCTATACAAGGTGTACTCGGTCCCGGCGAGGTCATAGGAGGCGGCAGGTGTATCGACCGTCATGGCGGCGATCGTGTTGCGCATCCGGTCCTGGTGCTTCGTGATGTAGGTAAGTGATCCGTAGAGTTCAGGCATGAGAAGCACGCGAATCGTCCGCCGAGGCCGTGGCAGCTTACCGGATTCGATGAGTTTATTCAGAGTGGCCAGCGCTTCGATATTCGCAGCCACTCCAGTTGCATTATCTTGCGCGCCCTGCTCAGATGTGTGACCGAGAACGAGAACTTCTTCCGTTCGATCAGTCCCGGGAAGAACACCAGTTACGTAGGGATAGCGGCCCTCGTAGTAGCGTGTGTCCGCGACTGCGTGCAGAGTGATCTTCTTACCTTCTGCAAGGATCTTTCGTAAAGCTTTCGCTTGGCGTGGAGTAACTGAGTAGCAAAGCAGAGGCGTGCTCGTTTTCGTGTATCCCCATCCGCTATCTCCCCAGGCATTGATCCACTGCCTGCCATCCAAAAGGTCAGGATTCTCCGTGAACGCATTCACGGCGCCGATCGCCTTGTACTTGACCAGTTCATACTTCAGTGAAGCCGGATTCTTGTCGGTCAGTACAATCTTTCCCTTCACCTGCTCCCACGGCGTGTTACGAAGATCGACTAGCTCGGCATCGATACCGCCGGCAGGAGTAGGCCCGCTCCACATGCCTAGGCACGTCGGGACTTTTTCGTAGTCACAGAGGACCATCTTCTCCGGGGATGTCACCTCCAGCCGTGCGGCTTTCACATCCCAAGCCAGCGGCATTGTCCAGAAGCCGGCTTGCGTATGACCATCCGCAGAGGCGCCATCGATTTCTATATCCGTCAGCCCGCTCTCCTGAAGACGTGATTTCAGGTAAGCTGCCGTTTCCTCAAACTTCGGGAACGTAAACCAGCGGTCAGTGGAATACACTTTGGATACGGTGTCCACTGCACGTTGGACATTGGCCGCCTCTCGGATCGTTCGTGCGAGTGGCGCGACAGGAGAGTTCTCGACCGCCACAATCCTTGTCGTACACGCAACTGCAACGGCGAGAACTCTGAGTGAACGGAATGAGCGATCCATCGATTACTGGGTAGTTCCGATGTTACGCATGGCTCCGGCGAAAGACAGATGCGCGGCAAGGTCGATTTGTAGATTTGCGTTTTCATCGGTCGCCGAGCATTCGATTACGTCCACCAGCCGGCTGAGCTTACGTACCAGACGCTCCCGGCTAACGCTGGAGCTTTCCGATACCAAATGTATGATGGCAAGCTCCGAATCGGCTAGCGGGTAGGCGGCCACGCTCTCTATGTTGGCTCCGGTCGAACTGACGATGGAAATAATTCGGCTCAGAACTCCGGATCGATTCGTTGTCAATAGTAGAAACCTGGTCACGATATCCTCCTTTTCTGAACCTTACAGCAATCATCGCACTTTTCTTATAGTGAATTACATATGCAACGAAGAACTTTCTTAATGGGTTCGGCAGTCGGGGCGCAAGCTGCGTTCGGACAGGCGCCAAACGAGCGTGTCGGGACCGCGTTGATCGGCGTGGGCAACCGCGGGTCCAATCTATTGACCGGCGTAATGGATCAGCCGAATGCCCGCGTCGTAGTATTGTGCGACAACAAACCGGACCGGCTGGATAGGGCTGCCACGACGGCAGCAAAAGACAATCCGGCGACCACTTCGGAAGCGCCGGATTCTAGACCGGAAGGATGTGGATGCAGTGTTTATCGCCACTCCTCCCCATTTACACGCAGAGATGGCCATTGCAGCGCTGAAGGCAGGCAAGAATGTCTACTGTGAAAAGCCCATCGGCATCACCCCGGAATCGGTCCGCGAGCTGCTGCAGGTTGCCAGGGCGAGCAATCGAGTATTTCAGGCAGGCCAACAGCTTAGATCACTGAAGCAATTGGGGGAAGCCATCCGAAAGATTCGCGAAGGCGCCATCGGAGATGTGCTGTTTGTAAAGGCGCAGCGCCATGCGAGCGCGGACATCGATCACAACAGTTCCTCAGCCGACTGGTATTTCAACGTGAAAAAATCCGGCGGGTACCTGATCGAGCAGTCGGTCCACAATCTCGACGTGTGCAACTGGGCGATCGGAAGCCACCCGGTTCGCGCAGCCGGGTTCGGGGGCATCGGTCTGTATAAGAATGATCCTCCGGGACGCGACATTATGGACCACTCGAGTATCACCTACGAATACCCCAACGGTATAAAGCTCTCGTTCACCCAGATGGTGTTCCATCCACGCAGCATGCCCAACAACAATCAGATGGTCTACGTCTATGGGACAAAGGGCTCAGCTGAGCTAATGACTACAGCAATGCTGTATCCGCTGAGTAAAGAAGGCAAACCTACGGAATTGGCCGCAAAAGTGAATGAACCGCCGCATGCGCACATTACCGCCTTCTATGAGTGTGTGCAAAAAGGTGCAAAGAGTCCCGCCGACGTACTCATCGGGGCCACGGCGGCGCTTACGGCTATTCTTGGACACGAAAGCTGCACGCAGGGCAAGGTAGTGAACTGGCGCGATCTCGGTGTGGCGATTTAACAGGATTGGTCTTGTTTCGTAGCAGAGAATAGAAGAGTGAAGCGGTCGGGGTTTGCAGACTTGCCTTTGCACGGCGGCCGTGTGCCATCGTGGCTAGCAGATCGCATGACAGCGTTAGGGGCTGCGATCGTTGAAAGCATCCTGCTGCATTACGGACACTCGGAGTTTCTCTCTGACTAAGCGATCCATTTTGGTTTCAAGCATTGGGCAGTGTGATGGGCATGGATTGGCACTCGTCCGGCATCACAACATCGGTCCTGGGAGCATTGAAACGCGGTCTCAACCCAAGGGCTTCGGAATTGGGCCTGTATGTTTGCGGAGGACGGGGCAAACATTCGCGAAATACCCCTTCGGAGTTAATTGCAGTTGCAGACCGAAGGGGACTGGATGGCGACGATCTCGTTCGGACCAGCCGGCTCACGGCGAAGATCGACAACAACTGCATTGCTGACGGATTCCAGGTCTACCTGCACTCGTTCATAGTGGCGTCCAACGGCGAGTGGGCCGTGGTGCAGCAGGGAATGAACGAGAGATCGGGCATGGCGAGGCGATACCACTGGCATTCCATGTCGGTGCGCGATTTCGTGTCCCAGCCCCATAGCGGCATCGTGGGTGAGCCGCAGGGTATCATTCTCAACCTGGTTGATGAGAAGGCGGTCACGGCGCGAGAAGCTTTGTTGACAATTGCCGGAGAGGTTCCGGAGAAAACACTTCAGGAAGTTCGGCATCTTCAGCTGCCGCGGCATCACGATGTTCGGCGGGAGGACGTGGACCTGAAGAGGCTCGGTCGTGCTGGCCGTGGCATACGAGCGAGATCTCAAGAGTTTTGCGGATCTTCTGCTTGTCGAGAACCTGGGACCGCGAACATTACAAACACTCGCGTTTGTGGCCGAAGTAATTCATGGAACTCCGAGTAGATTCAAGGATCCCGCCCGGTTTTCCTTCGCACTGGGTGGCAAGGATCGCCACCCCTTTCCCGTACCGCTGAAGACTTTCGATGACTCGATTGCTGTTCTGCGTAAGTCCCTGGATATTGCTTCGGTAGATGGCGGTCAGAAAATCGAAGGCTTTCGTCGACTCGACCGTTTCGTTCGTACCGTCGAGGAAAGATTACAGCCGGAAGCCGACCTGGAAGCTGTCATCGATCACGAGATGGAGATATCCGCTTCTCTCGACGGTCGTAGCGTCTTTGATGATCGACGGAGTAAGAAAGGCCAATTAAGCCTGTTTTGATCAGAACATGTACTTCGAGTCCGAGTTGAATCACTCGACTTCCACTACCGCCGAAGATCTTCCCGGCCCTCGGATCAGGGAGTCCACCATCCCGAGTGTTCGCAATCGTAGCGGATGGACTGCCGAGATTGAAATGGTTAAACGCATCGAGCGCATCGCCCCTGAGTTGCAGCCGATGGTTCTCGGTTATTGAAAACGTCTTCTGCACCCCGATATCCCAGTTCCAGAAGCCCGGTCCGAACACATTGTTGCGCTGAGAATTTCCGTATTGCCATTTGGCCGGAGGCGCAAAAGCGTCGGTGTTGAACCATGGCACGCCGGAGACGACATCGTGCGAGTCAGATTGGCCAGCATAGACGTCAGCGCCCGCTACGGCATCGGCCCTGCCTCCCCACCAGCCCACAATGCTGCTAGGAACGGCGAAGTTAACTGAGAAGGGCGCGCCCGTTCTGTAGATAGTGATACCTGACAAGGACCAGCCTCCTGCGACGGCATCAAGAAAGCGATTGGAGATGTCGAACTTTCGACCACGGCCGAAAGGCAGTTCGTAGAGATAGTTGACTGACAACGAATGGCGTGGGATGGAATCCGTGTTGCCGTAGTCGCGATTGTAATCGGAAGGATTCTCCGGTCCGCCCACAAGCGGGACGTTGTCTCGGCTGATAGTCCAGTTGTACTGAGCTTGCATCAGGAAGCCGGATGAAAATCGTTTATTGACCTCCAACTGCATCTGATTGAAATTGATCTTGCCGCCTGAGTGCGTTTGATTGATTTGGCCCCATGGCTGGTACGGACGTTGCAACTGCAGCGGGACATTTGGCTGTTGTACACCTGGCTTATTGATGTCGCCGGCATACCACAAAGCGTGGTGAGTTTGCGCTCCTACATAAGATGCGCGAACCGCCCAATCCGAGGCAAGCTGCTGCTCGAGCGTGAGGCTCCACTGTTGCATAACAGTATTCACCAGATTGCGTTGAGTCATGTAGATCAGCGGATTCGCAGCCGGGCCACTCTGGGCATTGGTCGGGAACGGATTGCTGAACGTCAAGTCCGGTAGAAACGGCTGTGTCGGAGTGCCGGGAAGTCGCGAACTGAAGCTCGAACCCGATCGCCATGGTGGGTTGAAAATGTTTTCGTGGTTGCCGATGAATCCGGGAATAAAGTTGTAGTACATGCCCCAACCTCCACGTAATACTGTCTTGTTGCCGGAGAACGGCCGATAGGCGAATCCGAAACGCGGACCGAAGTTGTTGGTGTCCTTTTGGTAATAATCGACCGGCCAGCCCGCCTGTTTGGTGGTTTCATAGGCGTAGGCAGTCATCAGCGAAGGAATCGCCAAAGGTGGCGTCGTAACGGTATCGGAGTCCTGTGGAAGGGCGAGCTTGTTCGTGGCGAGATCGAGATAGCTCACGCGGTCATCGCGAACACGCCATGGACTCTGATACGTGTAACGAATTCCGTAGTTGAGTGTAAGTTTCGGATTCACCTGAAACGTATCTTGCGCATAGAACTCCCAAAGACGGGAGTAGGTGACTATCTCAGTGAGAGGGCCTGCGAAGTTAGTGGAATTCGCCGTGCCCAATAGAAAATCGGCGAATGCGTTGCCCTGGGAGGAAGGCTGGCCGGGCCATCCTCGATTCCCCGTCCAAGCTCCACTGAAAGCAAATGTGCCGAGCGGATTTCCGAGCGAGGCCGACAAGGCAGGTCCACCCTGCTGGATGTAGTTCTTGTACCCGGTTTCGGCTGCGCCTATTTTGAACGTATGCCGCCCGGCCACCTTCGTGAAGTTATCGCTGTACTCAATGTCATACTCCGGGAACGGATAGCCCTTGCCATAGTCGTAGAACATGCCCGTATATCCCGTCATGGACATCGTTGGCAAACCGCCGTTATCACTGACCGGAAGTTGCGGAAAGAGCGACCAGGGTTTGAAGTCGGTATTTTGGCCGGTACGGCACGCTCAGTGCACAACCCACGCCCCCCGGAATTCATTCAGCGCGGTCGGGCTGAAGATATGTGTTTCGGTGGCACTGATGGCGAAGTCGGTGTAGCCGTAATCCGGCTGATTTCCGTAACTATCCAGGATAGGCCGCGCTCGCCAAATACCACGGCGAGCCTTTGGACCAGTGGAAAACTCCATAGAGCGAGTCCTTCGATGAGATCATCGCGTCCATCCGGTAATCCACGCCTTTGATACCGATGTTATTCGTCTTGGGCGCGATAAAGTTCGGCGACCCGTTCGGCAGTCCTGTGGACGCGGCATTGGTCGGCGCAGGTAAATATGACAGCATCGTCTTCGCCTGCGGCGTAATCAAGTTGTCCGGGATTTGATTATTCGGAAAGGGATTGCCGTTGAACGGATTGTAGAGTTGGGTGCCCGCCCCGGCCGCGCATACTCCCGAGACGTAAGTCCTGCAGAGCGCGGAGAAGTCGCCGCTCCGCATCGCCATTGATGGCAATGTCAGATTTGTGGTGGCGGAGGTCTTTTGCAGGACACCCCGATACGCGCCATAAAAGAATAGCCGATCGGGTATGAAGTGGCCGCTCAGGTCACCGCCAAATTGGTTTAGCCTGCTCGGTGGCCGCTGCTGGCCGGAGGCATTCAGTAGAAATTGATTCGCGTTAAGTGCGTTGTTTTGCAGGTATTCATATGCCAAACCATGGAACGCATTCGCCCCCTGCTTGGTGACCATCGTGACCGTCGCGACCGCGCGATACTCGGCATTCTGATTGCCGCTGTCAATCTTGAACTCCTGCAAACTGTCGGGAGCGGCATATTCGCAAGCCCCAAGCCGGCTACGCCGGAACTATAGGATGCCCCGCCATTTCCGGGGTCGTTCACACTGACACCGTTAAGAGTATAAGTTATTCCCGCCCCAATAGTTGCTTCCCGAAATTCGAGGATTGTTGCCGGTGGTCGAACACACCCGCGGCGAGGGCCAGGAGGCCGTCGATCCATCTCGTAGGTAGCGGGAGTTCGGACAGCTGTTTAGCGCCAACCGTATTACCAATCGTCTGCAGGTCCGTACGCACCAAAGGAGCGCTTCCAGCCACTTCCACCGTCTGACGCACCTCACCGACCTGCAGAGTGATGCCCTGGCGCGCTGTCTGTGAGGCAAGGAGCTGAATGTCTTTTATCTCAATCGAATTGAACCCTTCCTTGCGGGCCGACACCGTGTACTGCCCAGCAAAGAGATCTGGCGCGGTGTAAGAGCCGCTGGCATCGACGGCCGCTTCCACGACAACTCCTGTGCCCTGGTTTCGAACGACGATTGTGGCTCCTGGCACAGCGGCGC
>CAWHYW010000047.1:0-105288 GCA_963833675.1 Bryobacteraceae bacterium
GTTCATCTGAGCGACTACAACTCCTCCTTGGACCTGACACTACAACGCGGCGATGTTGACCTGCGTCCTGCGTTACCGCTATCCAAGACGGACATTGAAGTTGGAGTGGAAATGTAGATCTTGCAATTCCGCGCGGAGCAAAGTTCACCCTAAAAGCTCGTGTGGATAAAGGTGACATCGAAAACGACTACGGCGATACGCTGCGGCAGACAAGCGAAAGCAGAGGCGCACACTTGTCGGAGGTGTCGGCGACGGACCCGCAGTCAGCATAACGAGCGAGCGAGGAACCGTAACGGTCCGCAAATCGGAAGAAGCTCCACCGAGCTCGCCTTTGACACCGCAGCCGCCCCAGCCCCGGTAAAGCCGACGAGAGCGGAGAGCAACTGAGCGAATCGTCGGCTATGACTGTTGTCATTCTGGGGTGCGGCTATACGGGGAGCATGTCGCACGGAGAATGATGCGATACAGATCGCGCGTCATCTGCACGTCGCGGGATATCACCCGTTTGGCCCGCCTCCGGGACCAGAGTTATCGCGCTGGATACCACCAAGCCGTTTTCGCTCGATTTCGTTCCTCCGGAAAGCCTCGTGCTCCACTCGATTCCGCCGCCCGGGAACAGCCATCCAGAGGCCATCGTAACCGCCCTGGGCAATAGGCCAAAACGATTGGTATATCTGTCCACGACGGGTGTTTACGGCGATCAGCGCGATGTCTCTGAATTATCGCGTCCCGCGCCGCTGCACGGCAGCATGGCAAAGATTGCGAGTGGAAGAGGCTGTCCTGACCTCCGGATTTCGTCTGTTGTCCTTCGCCCGGCAGCCATTTACGGTCCTGGACGAGGCATTCACGTGAGTATGGCTGAAGGGCGGTTCCGCCTGGTGGGCGACGGCAGTAATTTCGTCTCGCGGATTCACGTCGAGGACCTGGCGACCCACATCGAGCGGGCTCTGTTGACCGATATTTCGGGAGCTTGGCCGGTCGCGGACGAGCACCCGTGCACATCCCTGGAGATCGCGAAATATACCGCCAGGCTGCTCCGCATGCCGCTTCCGGAGCAATCCGCCGCTGAGGACGTACACCACACCCGGCGCGCCGACCGCCGCGTGGATGGGGCCGCCATTCGTAAGGCGCTAAATTTAACGTTGCGATATCCCTCGTATCGCGAAGGCATACCGGCCGCATTGGAATTTTTTTAAAGAATTGCTCAAGCGCTCGTTCGGGCAGTCGAAGAGCTTTGAGGATGGCAGTCGAGTCGCGCATTCCCGAACCGGCACAGCAGCAGGATGCGTTCACCCTGATGCATCAGCTGCAAGCGTTGCAGCACGCCTTCGATTCGTCCGACCGCAAAGCTTTCGAGAGTGCGCTGCAGGCGAGTGAACATCGGTACCGTGAGCTCTTCGATAACGTCCTCAGCGGAGTGTATCGGATGACTCCGGATGGCGCGGTGGTCCTGGCGAACCCGGCGCTCGCAAAAATGCTCGGCTATGCGCAAGCCAATACGACGGTTATCCGGCGAGTCGATTCTGAAGCATTTGATCGGCGGTTGGAGCAGGAAGGCGAAGTGCACGGGCTCGAATCGACATGGATCCGTAAAGACGGAGGACACATTCTGGTTCGCGAGACCGCAAAGGCCGTAAAGGACCTCGGCGGCAGGACGGTCTTCTACGAAGGAATTGTCGAAGACATCACCGGCAAAAGGCGTGCGGAGATGTTCGATCGAGAATGCCGCCAGGTGCTGGAAATGGTGGCCCGGAACGAGACGCTGGATGAAATACTCTTGCGCATCTCGGCGCTGCTCGAGGGGCAAGGGCCGGGACGAACCTGCTACATCGCGCTGCGCAAAGACGGAAAGCTCTATCCGGTTCCGGGTTCTCGATTGCCTGACGACCTGTGTCGGACGGGAGTGCCGGTTCGAGCCGGATATGGCGCCAGCGCGCACGCTGTACATACCCGCAAGACGGTCATCGTGAGAGATGCGGCAAACTCCGAGGAGTTCTCGCATGTGCGCGAGCTGGCCGAACAATTGAAGATCGGATCAGCCTGGAGCAGTCCGATCTGCGCCGACGGCGAGGCTCAAGGAGCAATTGCGGTGTTTCGGCACGATACGCACGGACCGGACACACAGGAAATCCATATGGCCGAAACCGCCAGCCGGCTAGCGACGGTGGCGATCGAGCATCGGCGGCTTTATGAAAACCTTCACCGGCAGGCGACAAGGGACACCCTGACTGGCCTACCCAACCGCTTCGTATTCGAGCAGAGTCTGGCCGAATCGCTACAGCAAAACGCGAACGTCGCGCTCCTCTGGATCGATCTGGATCGCTTCAAGGAAGTCAATGACACTCTTGGACATCGAGTAGGCGACGCGCTGATTCAAAAGGTCGCGGCGCGCCTGTCAGAGTGCGCGGAGACCGGCGCTCTCGTCGCGCGGACCGGCGGCGACGAATTCGCGATTGTTCTGAATCCTTCCGAGAGCCGTCCTTACGCCGAGGCGTGCGCGCTGCGCGTGCTTGCGGCGTTGCAAGGAGCGTTTGAGGTGGAAGAATACGAGCTCTTTGTGACCGCGAGTGTCGGAATCAGCGTTTTCCCAAGCGATGCCCTTACCTCCATCGAACTGCATCAAAAAGCGGACGCGGCCATGTATCGCGCCAAGAGCCGAGGGCGAAACTGCTACGCGTTCTACGATGCAAATCTGGAACGCGGCGCGAAAGAGCGGCTCGAAACCGAAACCGGCTTGCGCCGCGCTCTCCAGAATGACGAGTTGAGGCTGTTTTACCAGCCGCAAGTAGATCTGCAGGGAAATCTCAAGGGTATGGAGGCGCTTCTCAGATGGGAGCATCCCAAACGGGGATTGATTGCGCCGGCCGACTTCATCCCGATTGCTGAGGAGACCGGTTTGATCGTGCCTATCGGCTCCTGGGTGATCCGCGAGGCGTGTCGTCAATGTGCGGAATGGCATCGCGCCGGTTACGCGGATCTGAAGGTTGCGGTGAATGTGTCGGCTCTACAGTTTTACTTTTCCGACTTGTTGGAGATCGTTAGGAGCGCGTTGACTTCCTGCGACCTGCGGCCGGAGTGCCTGGAGTTGGAATTGACAGAGAGCCTCATCATGAGGAACTCAGACGATTCAGCGAAAGAGCTTCAACGGCTGCGTTCGTTGGGAGTCACAGTGGCAATTGACGACTTTGGCACTGGGTACTCGTCTTTGAGCTATCTCAAGAAATTGCCGGTGGATTTGCTTAAGATTGACCGCTCGTTCCTGCAGGACGTTGATGTTGTCAGCACATGCGCCCTAATCCAGGCGATCACTGCGCTCGCGCACAGCATGGGCTTGCGGGTCGCGGCCGAAGGCATCGAAACGCAGTTACAATTTGATTCGATCCGCCGCATCGGTGTGGATCTGGCCCAGGGTTATCTTTTTGGCAAGCCGATGCCGATAGAGATGGCGACCGGTTATCTGGAAACGGCCTACGCGAACTGAAACGGAGCCATCTTAGGGACGGCAAATACCTCTCTCACTCTTTCGTACGAACTCGACGAGATGGCGGGCGGGCGACGAGTTGCATTCAGCGCCCATTCGATCCAATGCCTGCTTCAGCTTGAGCCCCGACTTATAGAGGAGCCGGTATGCTCGCTTCAAATCTGTGATGTCGGTGTCAGGGACTCCGGCCCTCTGAAGACCCACGGTATTGATCCCCACAGGGGTGATGTCGAATCCCGAATACAGAAAATATGGAGGCGCGTCGGCATTTACGCGCGTATTCCCTCCGATCATCGCCAGCGTTCCAACCTTCGAGAACTGGTGGATCACCACCCCGCCCGATATGAAAGCACGGTCTCCTATGTCCACATAACCGGCAACAAGCGCGCAACTCGCGATGACGGTGTCGTTGCCGATCGTCGCGTTGTGCGCTATGTGACCGGAAGTCATTATGTAGTTGCCATTTCCGATCGTCGTCTCACTCTCTGGTTTTGTGCCGCGAGAGATCGTGTAATGCTCGCGTACCTTGTTGTCGTTTCCGAGTCGCAGATAACTTCGTTCGCCAGTGAAGTTCTTGTCGAGAGGATCTGTCCCAAGCGCCGTGCCCGCTGAGATTTCGTTTCTGTCGCCCATGGATGTCCATCGCTTTATGTAGACATATGGCTCGAGAATGCATTCGGAACCGAGGACGACATCGGATTCAATCACGCAAAATTCTCCGATACTACAGCGCGGCCCAATGACGGCGTCGCGATGAACGCGCGCAGTGGGAGCAATGCGCGCAGACGGGTCGATTGGCATTCCTTTGTATGATACAAGCGTGCTGGTTAGGCAAATCGCTGCGCTACTCGCGGCTGAGTATCAGGGTGATAGCGAACGAGAGATCCATGCAGTGGCGCCGCTTGAAAGTGCGGCCGCCGGCGACTTGAGCTTCGTTGGCAGCCGGAAATTGTTCGAAGCTGCACAGCAATCGTCGGCAGGCTGCCTGATCGCCACACCCGAATATCCCGCCCTGCCTGAGCAAACCGTTGTTCGTTCTCCTCAACCTCGTGCGGCGTTTGCGGCTGTTGTTGCGAAGCTTTACCCCGACCGGCGCCCGGAGGCTGGTGTTCATCCAACAGCAGTCATTGGGGCCGGGGCGCGAATCCATCCGAGTTGCTCGATTGCGCCGTATGTAACCGTGGGCGCTGAAACGGAGATCGGCGAAGGAACGATCATCGGGCCGGGCTGTGCCATTGGAGAACGCGTGCAAATCGGCAAGGATTCCCGACTTCATGGGCGAGTAACGATCTACGCTGATGTACGTGTCGGCGCTCGCGCTGTATTGCACTCGGGCTGCGTCATCGGCGCGGACGGATTCGGCTTTGCGCTCGCTGGCGATCGCTATCAGAAGTTTCCCCAAGTTGGCCGGGTCGAGTTGGGCGATGACGTAGAAATAGGGCGAACGCCTGCGTCGATCGTGCTGCTCTCGGAGTCACGGTGATCGGTGAGGGAACCAAGCTCGACAACATGGTTCACATCGGCCACAACTGCCGGATTGGCCGCCACGTCGTGATCGCGGCCCAGACCGGACTGTCTGGCGGCGTCGTGGTTGAAGATTACGCAGTCATCGGCGGCCAGGTCGGGATTGGTGATAAAGCGCGGATTGAATCCAAAGCGGTCTTGGGATCGGGAAGCGGCGTCTTAACGTCGAAGATCATTCGATCCGGTCAGACCGTGTGGGGAACTCCTGCGCGTCCATTGAAAGAACATCTCCAGCTCTTGGCCAACCTCTCGAGGATACCGGAGCTTCGGGCCGATGTGGCGGATTTGAAGAAACGACTCAAGTGATCCTCGTAGTGGGTGGTAGCGGTCGGAAGGTAGGTAAGACGACCGTGGCTTGCGAAATCATCGCAGCTACGCGAGAAGCCCATTGGACAGCAATCAAGATAACTCCGCACGCGCACGAACGAACCTTGCATGGCGACTCCGAGCGTTATCTCGAAGCCGGAGCAGCAAAAGCTCTGCTTGTCGGCGGCAACGAAACTCTCGAGCTACCCAGGGGAAACACTTTGATCGAATCCAATAGCATCCTGGATTTGATCGATCCGGATCTGTTCGTTTTTGTGGACGGCGGAGGCGAGTGGAAGTGTTCGGCCTCCCGTGTCGCTGGAAAGGCGCAATACGTCGTCCGGGGTCATGCCACCAGCGAGTTGATCGAGCGGGTACGGTCGTTTATTCGGATCGGATAGGAGATGTCGCACGTTTCATCGCGGCCGCGGAATCCCGGCGGAAACGTGCCTGAAGCATGCGTACGATCGGTTGGCCGATGCGCGCTAGCGTCGTTTGAGGCAACGAAATTGCGCGGATCCGGTACATGACAGCGGTACTCACTGGATCGATGAACACCTCGAACAGCTCTTCCCCGCTCTCGGCGTGGTTGGTCAGTGTTCCGTAAGCAAAACCCGAAGCGAGGCTCACCAGCGGCGCCGGTAACACAGTAGAGCACCCGAACGCCATTTAAGGACCAGAACCCGAGATGGTGAATCAGGATGACCGACACAGTTCCGACCTTTACACCTGTCTGCCGAGGAAAGGCCTCTACCCACCCGATGTCGAACTGCTTCCATTTCAGGAGGGCATCACGCGCTCGCACGAAGTCCTCTTGGCCGTGCCCGATTGCAACGACTTGTTCGTCGAATTTGTCATTGCAACATACGTTCATGACGAGCCCTGCTGGACCGTATGACAGGCGTAGTTCGCGCGAGTTCGAGGAAGCGATCGATGTCGTGTTGGGATGGACGTCGCGTCAGGAACATAATGCGTCAAGCTTCGGCTGGAGTGCCGAAGAGTCCTTCACGTATCAATTCGTCCATTGCTAATACAAACTGTCGAATAGGTGGCAGACGCAGCGTGAGCGCCGCGGACGGCAGCATCCGTTGCATCAACGCGACGAGCGCCACGGTCGCGCGTTGTTTGGGCGTCTTGTCGAGAAGCCACCACAACAGCACCCCGAGATGTACGAGATACAACACCCTGCCGAGTGCAGCAGCCAGCGGGGGCTTCCGGCAGGTCGTCCGAAGAGGCAACCGCGTCCTCGAAGACGCGCTGCACCCGCTCACGCGAGAAGGCCGTTCCCGCAGCGAACACCCCGTCATCGGGGTCGCCAATGAGTACTGGGATCAATACACGCAGAGCGAGACGGTGCGGCTCAAGAACATTCAAGCTTGTTTCGAGCGCAAAAATAAAGCGGTCGCGCCACTTGCCCGGTGGCATGCTTGCGGCCTGACGTGCATAATCCTTCGAGAGTTGCTCATAGAGAGCGATGATCACCGCCTGCTTGCTCGGGAAATACCGATATAGTAGGCCGACGCTGACATCCGCCTCTTTGGCAATATCGCGCAGGGTCGTCGCCTCGTAGCCGCGTTGTGCGATCATCCGCATCGCTGTTTGATAAAGGGAATCTTTGGTTTCCACGCCACGTGAGGTTCGGCCTCGCGGCCGGCCTCGTTGTTGCGGCTTGACGTTTTTGGTGAACATGTTCATTTAATATTAATGCATGGTCAGCTTTCCGATGCAATCAGTTTTGAAGCCGAACGGCTTACACCTCGTGCTGTACGACGGCGTATGCGGTTTATGCAACCGGCTTTTGCAATTCCTCCTGCGGCACGATCGGCGCGGTGTTTTCGTTTCGCTTCGCTCCAAAGTGCAGCAGCTCGAGCCCTGGTAGAGCGAGCGGCGGCAATTCGCACGATTTGAAATCCTTCTACGTCCTTGCGAATTACCGCACACAAGAGTCATGCGTGTTCAAACGGAGCGATGCCGCCCTTTTCGTCGTGGGTGAACTTGGGTGGCCATGGAAGGTGATGCGCGCGATGCGCGTGGCTCCGCAGGGACTCCGTGACCATGTATACGACCTGGTGGCCCGAATTCGCTACCGCGCCTTCGGGAAGTCTGAACATTGTCTGATGCCGCGTCCAGAGTTCCGAAATCGCTTCATCGATTAAGGGAAAGCGTGTGAAGATCGTGATTCCAGGCGGGTCAGGACAAGTCGGGACCGTTTTGGCGCGTGCATTTCACGCCGAGGGTCATGACGTAGTCGTCCTGAGCCGACGACCACAGGTTCGCCAGTGGCGCGTGGTCACGTGGGATGGCTGGAACCTGGATGTCTGGCAACGCGACATTGAGGGTTCGGACGTCGTGATCAATCTGACCGGCCGCAGTGTCAACTGCCGGTACAACGCGGAGAATAGGAAAGAGATCTTCGAATCGCGTGTTATGTCCACGCGTGTTATCGGAGAGGCGATCCGCCGAGCGGCGTGCCCGCCGCGCTTATGGCTTCAAGCCAGCACCGCCACAATTTATGCCCACAGATACGATGACGTTAACGATGAGCACTCGGGCGTGCTTGGAGGCAGTGAATCGAGCGCTCCGAGTTCGTGGCGCTTCAGCATCGACGTCGCTCGGGCATGGGAGGAGGCCTTCGATGCGGCTG
Source organism: Bryobacteraceae bacterium (assembly GCA_963833675.1). Lineage (GTDB taxonomy): Bacteria > Acidobacteriota > Terriglobia > Bryobacterales > Bryobacteraceae > DASQDN01. The sequence continues at coordinate 7,956 of CAWHYW010000047.1, forward strand.
CCACAGGAAGGACTCGCAAAGTAGCACTCAGATCTGCGATGACCCTGAGTCCGGACGCTGGAGGAGTGTTCGACGCGCTCCTCGGGCTCGTACGACGCGGTCTCGGCGGCCGCGCAGGCAATGGCCGGCAATTTATGTCATGGATCCATTACGAGGATTTTGTCGCGGCTGTTCGCTGGCTGATCGATCGAGATGATCGAAGGCGTCGTTAATATCGCGTCACCGAACCCGTTACCGAACGCAAAGTTCATGCGCCAGCTCCGAGAAGCTTGGGGAGCATCGTTTGGTTTTCCCGCTCGGGAGTGGATGCTCGAGATTGGGGGCGGTATTCATGCGAACAGAAACCGAACTCATTTTTGAAGAGTCGCCGTGTCGTGCCGGGCAGACTGATCGCAAGCGGCTTCGCATTCAAATTTCCGTGTTGGGGCGACGCGGGGCGGGACCTGTGTCATCAATGGAAGGTCCTTCGAAAGAACGACTTCAATAACGGCTTATGGCTGGGTGTTAGGGACGGAATTCGCAACTGGTTGGTGACTGCTGCGTAATGGGCTTCGCCGAACAGACCTCCGAATCTCAGTGATTTTGGCTCCTCAAAGATCGCAGCCTACCAACCAGGATGCAAGGCGTGTCCGAAATGTGTATACAAATTTCGGACAACAAACGGCATCGGTTCTTCCGCCTGAGGCCTCACGATCCTCGTGCCGCGAGCGGCACTGACCGCGATGCGACGGTGCTGCAGGCCAATAGCTCGTCTACCGAGCCCCTCGGATTCGAGCGAGGCGCTGCCGACGTTCGAATCGCTCCATCTCCTCTGGCGCGAACGGGTAAACGGAGTCCTCATCGGCCAGAAAACCGTAACCGACTTTCAACATACCCACGACGATGAAGACCGCCATATAGACGACCGCGAAAACCAAGTCCCAAACAGTGATGATCCCTCTAATCTGGACCTCGTGGAGATACCACAGTCCAAGAGGGACATGGCCGAGCACGACGGCGGCCAAGCCAGGGTTATACAAGCTCTTGAGTTTCCGGTTGTTGGCGATCCCGTGACCAACGAATTGGCCGAAGCCGAACAGGACCGGCGCTAATCCGACCCATGCGGGCTCCGGGAAGAACACCGGAGCAGATAGAAGGAATACGCCAGTGGGACGCTGATGATGAATGCGTTGTTCTGATTGAGCGGGTACCGATCGGGCCGGTTGCCCTTTGGCTGCATCACCTCGTTGATGATCCACGGTTCACCCCCTGGCCACGCGTATTCCTCGAATTGATGCAAGAGGAGAACAATGAAATTGAGCAGCAGAATCAGCTGCACTGTTGTGAGCTCACCGACGAACGCCCACACTGAGGAGACGCCCGCGACCGCAAGACCGAGGCTGTACCAATGTCGTCGCACGAATCGCATCGAGTGCACCGCCTGTCGAGATCGAATCGTACCATCCGGTCCCGTCAATGCGGAAGACAGCCACTCACGCGAGTTCTATAGTGACAATCACCCTGCGCCGTGAGTTGTTGGAAACACACGGCTAAATTGTGTGGCTGGGAGGCAGGGATTCGAACCCCGATACGCGGCTCCAGAGGCCGCAGTCTTACCGTTAGACGACCTCCCAGTGTTTGTCTTCTTCCAATATATCGCGTCTGGTCGGCCCCCCGCATTATTTCGCTGGCCGCGCGGACCGCGAGGGGCGACAGGCATAGATGACCAGGTAGCGTGTCCAGACGCGTTCGACGCCATCAGCATCGAATGTCTCTGCCCAGAAATCCTGAAGCTCGGCGGTCTTTTTGTCCGCTTTTTTCTTCAGCTTGGCGCGGATATCGTCCATCCCATCGAGGTCTTTGATGAGTTCGCACGTCATGATGCAGTCGTTAATGTCTCCTAGGAAGGTCTGCACTTTTTTGAGGGATTCGATGCGCCTCACCATCCCGGGTCCATAGAGATCTTTGAAGGTTTCGAGCGTATAACGGAATCGTTTTGTCCGAAGCCGGAATTGATGCATGTCTGCCCAGGCCGTGCCCGGAGCCAGAGCATCACGACCTTCATCGAAGTATTGACGAGCCAGCTTCGGCATCCGCCTGCGAAGATTTTGCTGCAGGCTCATGTGGTCTTTCCAGGGCTTTTTCATCAGATATCCAGCCCCAACTGCCTGCGCCACTTGCCGCCGAATCCCTCATAGGTAAGGGGCCGAATCAGCGCGGTGAACCGCCTGTCCAATTCGGCGCGTTGGTCCGCGAGGACGATCGTGTTGGCGCCGGCATCTTTCGTTAAGGCGATGGCGATATCGCGATTCCGCAATTCACCCGCGATCCGCATGATCGCATGTAACCTGGCCTTTACTCTCTCAACGCCGCTCGATTTCAAATACTGTCGAAACAAACGCAAGGCCTGCTGAAACCGCCGTATCGCGACCCTCACCTTGTGAACTGCTTCCTCATCCGGAGCATCGACGGCATGCTTCATCACGGAGAGCAGATCGTCCATCAGCGCGAGAGTCTTGCCGATGGCGAATTCGCGCATCGTCTGTGCCGGGTTCATCGCTTACCCTTGGTCAGCGTCATCGGTACATTGTAGAGTTGGCGGAAAGAATCGGCTGCACGCTCGGCAGCCCACATTTCCAGGTCGATGTCGCCCTCTCCATAGACCGTCACCGTGACACCTTCACTGGAAGTAGCCACTTCCGCCGTTTCGACTTTTTGCAACCGGCTGGCCTCTAGACCAACCGCAACCCGCAGGATCGGAATCAGCATTTGGACCAGACGCTGCTCGTCGCCGGACAAATTGCCAAAAAGATCGTGCCGGGCGGCCGGCATCGCCTTGCGATGGTAGCGGCATAGCGCCGCAATCATTACGCGTTCCCGATCCGTGTAGCCCGGCATGTCGGAATTAGTGATGATGTATGCCGAATGCTTGTGATGACCAGTTGCGCTAATAAAATGTCCAGTATTGTGAAGGAACGCGGCCGCTTCAAGAAGTCTGCCGCTTTCGACAGGCAGTCCGTGCACAGTCTGCAATCCATCGAAAAGATCAGTGCATAAGCGAGCAACCTGTCTGGCGCTCTTCAGTTCCACACTGTATTTCCGGCACATTGCTTCGACCAGACGAAGCTGCGGCCGGTTGAGGCGACTACGCTCACGTCCGACGCCTCGCGCCGCAAGGTCAGCGATGATGCCATCGCGGACGCCCGCCGAGGAATAGAACATAGACGGAAGCTTCAGCGATTCCAAAGCACGCAAGAAAACCGCCATGCCGGCGATGATGATTTCCGCTCGTCTCGGCCCGATGCCAGTGACCTTTTTCCGTTCTGCTAACTCGAGCCGAGATAACTCGGTGAAGAGCTTGCGCAACTCGGATGTCTTCGCGCGCTGACGATCTGCATCGTCGCGCCTGGCGCGCGGAATTGCTTGCACCGCGCTTACGATAGCAGCAGCTGTCGCGGAAGTACATAATACGCGATCGAAGGAAAACTCCTCGATCCTGCTGCGCACCGGATCGAACTTCTCGTCGATGAATTTCTCGAGACGACGAAGTTGTGTCGGGGACGGAGGATCATCCTTCAGAAATACCTCCGTGAGACGGACTGCCCCGAGTGGACGCGAAACTCCTTCCTTCAGCTCTCCGGCATCACCAACGATAAACTCGGCGCTGCCTCCACCGACGTCGATGATGAGAATGCAGTCGGTGGGGTGGGGCCAGCGGGCCTGAACACCCATGTAGATGAGTCGCGCCTCTTCGGGTCCGGAGATCACCTCAACCGGGGAGCCGACCGCCTCTGTAGCGCGAGCCAGGAACTCAGCCTGATTACTGGCGTCGCGGACGGCGCTAGTGGCGACAGCGCGAACGCCGATGACATCGAGTGAAGCGTAGGCCGCCGACATACGTTTCAGTACCTGACAAACAAGTTCGGTCGCCTCATCGCTGATCCGGCCGTAACGGAAAACGCTCTCGCCTAACCTGGTCACCTCGCGATCTGTCGCGAGCACCCGGATCGGCGAGCCCGAAGTCACCTCCGCAGCCTGCATTCGAACCGAGTTGCTACCAATATCGATTGCGGCATAGCGAGGCATACCCGCTATGATAGACGCCACCGTCTAGCGGGTCGTTGTGACGCGAGGAAATCGAGGTGATTCGGGCAGAGCTGCTCCGTCCTTGCGGGGATCGGATGCTCCGAAGTGTATGCTTTGGCCCGTACTCAGGACGGCCTGGCCGCCCCCGACCCGCTGCGAGAAGGGCCCGGCAACTCTGACATCATGTCCCAGCTTGATCAACTCCGCGCGAGTTGCTTCCGGCACGCGAGATTCGATCTGCACGTCGCAGCCTTCGAAACTGAGTTTCGTGAAGCGAGGCTCCTCAAGCGCGGCCTGGATATTCATCCCATGATCGACAACGTTCGAGACAAACTGGGCATGGGCTTGCGCCTGATTCCAACCACCCATGATTCCGAAGGCGATCCGTGTGTCTCCCTTTTCCATGAAGCCGGGAATGATGGTGTTGATGGGCCGCTTGCGGGGAGCCAGGGAATTCGGATGATTGCGTTCTAATGTGAACAGTCCTCCGCGGTCGTGAAGCATAAAGCCGGTACCGCTCGGGACGATCCCGGATCCAAAGCCTTGAAAAATGCTTTGGATGAACGACACCATATTTCCATCGCGGTCGACTACGGAGAGATAGATGGTATCGGCGCCGGGCATCTTCGCGGTGGATATCAGATTGGACGGAACAACGCTGCACGAGGCCCGATCACTGTCGATGAGTTTCGCGCGCTCGGCGGCCAATTGTTTCGAAATCATTCCCGGAACTGGAATCTTCGAGAAGCGCGGGTCGCCCACATAGTTGAGCAGGTCCGCGTAGGCGAGTTTCTTCGCTTCGATCATCGTATGAAGCGATTGCGCCGAGTTCGGTCCCCACTTCGCCAGCGGAAATTGCTCCATGATATTGAGCATTGCGAGCACGGCAATGCCTTGCCCGTTCGGAGGCAATTCACTGATCTTCCAGCCATGGTATTCAGTCGAGATAGGCTCGACCCACTCGGGCTGATACTCAGCAAGGTCGGCCATCGTCATTGTGCCGCCGAGTTCCTTTGAAATCGCGATCATCGCTTCCGCTGTGGCGCCCTTGTAGAATCCATCTCGGCCGGACGCCGCGATCCGCTTGAGCGAGCGGGCTAGATCTGGATTGCGAAAGATGTCGCCAGGCTTAGGGGCTTTCCCGTTCGGCTTGTAGAGCTTGCTTGCGTTCGGGTGAATTTTGAATGCCGGCATCGCGCGTTCGCTTCCCCAGAAATCGGCAATGATCTCGGTGACGGGGAAACCCTTCTTCGGCGTAATAAATGGTCGGTTCAAGCAAGCGGCTCAGCGGAAGACGGCCGAAGCGCTTATGCATCGCATCCCATCCGGCAACTGCTCCGGGAACCGTTACCGAATAAATACCGCGCAGCGGCATTTTGGTAATGCCCTTCGCGGCGAGCAGATCGATCGTGAGTCCTGTCGGAGCCCAACCGCTCGCGTTCAGACCGTAGAGTTTACCCGTCTTCGCTTCATAGATGATCGCGAACAGGTCGCCCCCGATGCCGTCACTATTCGGCTCTACCAAGCCGAGCATGGAGTTGGCTGCGATTGCCGCATCTACCGCGCTTCCTCCCGCTTCGAGGATTTTCACTCCAGCCGCGGATGCAAGCGTTTGACTCGTGGCTACAATTCCATACTTGGTCATCACCATCGATCGCGCTTGCGTTCGGATTGCATCCGGACCTTCGTCATCCTGGCCGAATAGAGTTGAGGCCGCAATAGCCATAAGGAGTAACTTCTTCACTTCATATCGATCATAGCCCGCAAAGGTCCGTTCCCGGCCTCAATTGCAGTTGAGCAACCGCTAGCTATGCCGGGACGAGGTCCGTTTTGCGGGCGATTACATAAGAGAACGGAGCGTTTCCGCGTTCCAGAAAGCATGTCCGCCGATATCGTTGTTGAAGTATATGTATACGGATTTACCGTCTTTCACCCAGCGTTGGATACGATCGGCTTCTGATGCGAGCTGCTCGGGCGAGTAGCTGCCGGCGTAGCGTCCTTTCGCGGTGCCGTGGCGGCGTATATATACGAAGTCGACGTCGTTAGGGTGGTCTGTCGCGGCTTTGCCGGGCATGTCGTGGATACAGAGCGCAGTCCGCATTTCATCGAGCAGTCGATATACATCCTCTGCGAGCCACGTATCATTGCGAAACTCGACCGCTACTTGCCAGGGCGTTGCGAACGAGGACTGGAGATCCTGAAGGTACGCGCGAAGCTTATCGATGTCCTTGCCTTGGTTGGGTGGAAGTTGTATCAACAGCGGAGCCCGCCGCCCTGGTTCCAAAACATCGGCCACATCGAGAAATCGCCGGGTGAACTCCTGCGAATTCAGCAGCTTCCGGTAGTGAGTAATTCCACGCCAGAGTTTGAGGGCAAACTTGAATCGGTCAGGTGTGGCCTCCTGCCAGGAACGAATGGTCTCAGGCGTGGGTATACGGTAGAAGGAGGTGTTCACTTCTACCGTATCGAAGCGATCCGCCATGAAACCGAGCCATCGTTTCTGCGCAAACTTGGCTGGATAGATCAGGTTTCGCCAATGCTTATAATTCCAACCACTACAGCCGACGTAAGCGCGCGGCGTCACCTAATCACGCTAGCATTTACCATCGCCGGTCACCGCGATAGCCGTAGCCGCCATATCCGCCGTTTGAGCGGAAAACCCGAAGATCCTGCATATCTCGTCCCAGCATTTGACGATCGCGTGGATGAACTTGATTGGCGCGCGAGAGATGATCCAAGTCTTCGATGACTTTGTCCAGCTTGCCATTATCGAATTTGCCCTGCTGCGATCTATAACGGAACTGCTGCAATTCGTTCATCGCACGGTTGAAGTGATTGCGGTCATGGCCATCGACTCGATTGCGAGTTGCCGCCATTTCGAGGTCTCGCATTGTGCGATCGATGATAGCGCTGGAATACGTTCCGCCATTCTGATATGGTCCGCGGCGATAATCATCGTTTCGCCCGTAGTAACCGTCATCGCGCCCGTAGTAGCCGTCATCGCGATTCCGTCCGTACGTATATGGATACTGCGCAAACGTCGGAACTGCCAAGGCAGCAACCAGCAAGATTCGAGATAGCATCATCACCCTCCGCCACTGGAGACGACTCCAGGAATTTCGGAGGGTACGACAGCGCACATTAATATCTCTTCAACCCTTTGGCTCCGATATCCGATCGATAATGCATCCCGTCGAAGTGAATCAATCCTGCGGCGTCATAGGCGGAATCAATTGCAGTACGGAGGTCGTGCCCGGAAGCAGTCACGCCAAGCACCCGCCCTCCGGCTGTAACCAATGCATCGGCTGTTTGTTTAGTTCCCGCCTGGAAGACGGTGGCGCCTCGCGCTTCGGCGGCGTCGATGCCGGTGATGACATCGCCCGTTCGAACTTCTCCGGGATATCCGTGGGCTGCCAAGACGACACAGACGCTTGGGTCCGATTTCCACTCGAGAGTTGCGCCGGCGAGGTCGCCATGAGTCGCCGCGTTTAGCGCCAGAGCCAAGTCCGAACTCATGCGATGGAGCAGCGCTTGGGTTTCCGGGTCTCCGAGTCGAGCATTAAACTCCAGGACTTTCGGGCCGTTGGCGGTCATCATGAGGCCGGCGTAGAGGAAGCCTGTAAATGGCGTTTTCTCTGCGGCCATCTGAGCGATTGCGGGCTCGATAACTGAATGCATCACCTGTTCGCTTTGTTGCGACGTAAGGATGCGGCTGTCGCAGTAGGCGCCCATCCCTCCTGTGTTTGGGCCTTGATCGTTGTCCCGAGCCGCTTTGTGATCTTGTGAAGGCTGCAGCGGGAGTACGTTGCGGCCATCGCTCAGCACGATGAAGCTGACCTCTTCGCCCATCAAGAACTCTTCAACGACGAGCTTTTGCCCGAGCAGTGCGGGAAGCGCCGTCTCTGCTTCTTCGGACGATTGTGCGATCACAACCCCTTTGCCCGCGGCGAGACCGTCAGCCTTTAGTACCACAGGAAACCCGAAATCCTGAATGGCTCGGCGAGCATCCTGGATGTTTGTAACAGCCGTATAGCGCGCGGTCGGAATGCCGGCGCGAACCATGAAATCCTTGCTGAACGACTTGCTGCCTTCAAGCTGCGCGGCCGCCGCGGTAGGCCCGAAGATGGCCAGTCCGGCGGCGCGAAAGCGATCAACGATCCCGGCAACCAATGGAGCTTCGGGTCCCACGACTGTAAGATCGATAGCGAGCGTACGCGCCAAGGCCAGATAGTCTTCGATCGTAGCCGCGGACTTGCACTGCGCCACACGCGCAATGCCCGGATTCCCGGGCGCTGCATACAGATTTTTGACCAGAGGCGATTTGGCCAGACGCCAGGCGATTGCGTGCTCTCGCCCGCCGCTGCCGATCACGAGAATGTTCATTGATATCTTTTAAGCGTAGCGCGCCCGCTGCTGTCGCAAGCGCATTACGGCGGACTCCAGCGCAGTACGGTATACCGCGATATCGCTTGACCATGAAATCACGTTGAAGCCTAACGCGATCCATTCGTCCGCCTGCTCGGTGCTTCCCGGTTGAATGCCCGCAGCGAGGCCGTGCTTCCGCGCGGCTGCCACAACTGTCTGAAGGGCTGAAGTGAAGCGTTCATGATGGAATTGCGCCGGTATGCCCATGGATTGTGTCAGGTCGAAGTGTCCCACCCAGAGCACATCGACACCGGCGACAGCGCCGATTGCGTCCGCATTACGCGCTCCTAACTCTGACTCGATCTGACATATGACCACCGTGCTTTCATTGCTTTCCCGGAAGTACTGCTCGGGATCCGGAACTGAGTAGTCGGTGTGAGCCGTCCCCAACCCGACGCCCCTCTTTCCAAGTGGCGCGTATTTGACCGCGTCAACTATGGCGCGCGCCTGTTCGGGAGTCTCTACGTTGGCGACCATCACGCCGAGCGCGCCTGCGTCCATCACTCGCGCCAGGAAGTGGTAGATACCTTGGGGCACTCGAACGAATGGAGCAAAGGAGCACGCCTTGGACCATGCAATGAGATCTCCAATACGCTCCAGGTCGATGCCGCTGTGCTCCATATCGTAGACGACGAAATCGAGATCGGCCGTCTCGAGAATCTTCGCGATTCCCCGCGTTCCGAACTCCATGATCATGTGGCCGACGGGCATTCGGCCGTCTGCGAGCGCTTCACGAAAGCGATTTGGTTTCAATGTGCTCTCCGGTATCGAGCCAGCTTCTTCTGAAAGCCAGGTTGTTCAATCACTTCTTTGTTCACGATCGTGTCCGGAACTTCACCCCTGGCGATGGCGAGGATGTTGTCGCACGCCTCCATGCCATTGTCACGTACGATCTCTTCCGTCCAGGCGAGTCCATGCGGGGACAGAATGACGTTGTCCAACTCGCGCAGAGGACTGGATTGCGGCAACGGCTCCTGTTCGAATACGTCGAGTCCGGCTCCGGCAATCCAGTTCTCCTTTAGCGCGCGAACCAGCGCGGATTCCTGAACAATCGGGCCTCGCGCCGTGTTGATCAGATACGCTTCCGGCTTCATCTGCCGAAGTTCCTTTTCACCGATGAAGCCGCGCGTCTTCGAATTTAATAGCGTGTTGATTGTCAGAAAATCGCTCTCGGCCAGCAATTCATCTACCTCGACAAGTTCAGCGCCAACGGCCGCCGCCTGCTCGCGTGTGACGAAAGGATCACTCGCGATCATACGACCGAATCCGAGCGAGCCGGCCATTCGAAACATCTCACGAGCGATATTTCCGCACCCCAGCGAGCCGAGGACGCGGCCCTTGATATTGCGGCCAAGTCTGGGCAGATCTCCCGCCATTTTCCTTCGCGTACCAGACGATCTTGCAGCCGTAAGTTCGTCGTCAGGGCAAAGATGAATGTGAAGATCGCTTCAGCAACCGGGCGGCGAACTGCCGCCGGAGTGATCGCCAAAGCGATGTCAGACGTCTGTCAGCGCATCGACGTCGATCATGTCGTAACCCACTCCCCAGCGCGCGACGAGAGCCAGGCGATCTACCTCGCGCACGCTGTCCGCCGTAAACCTAAGCGCGAGGGCGAAGAGGGCGTCAAACTGGTTCAATGCGTCTGAGGTCGCGACGTTGCCTGGCTGCGGAGGCATCGGCTGCCAGTTGAGTCCGCTGAGCCCGCTAAGCTTATGCTCCAGTATGTTCTCGAATCGGCCCTTCGCTTCCGTATAGAAGTCGGGAGTGACTCCGACGCGAAATACACCGTCAAATCCGGAGGATGCGGGCATGGCGGAGTTCATTATATAAGCGGCTTGCTTATTGCCGTGATTTCCCGCCCGTCCGTTTCGGCGCCTTCGCCGGCGCAGGATCACAAGGACCTATCGTCATCCACTGCAGAGGATTCACCGGCACTGCGAGAACGTCGATCGCCCAATGCAAATGAGGCGCAGTGGATCGGCCGCTGGACCCCACATATCCGATGACCTCGCCCTTCTTGACCGTCGCGCCTTCCGTGGTCGCAAATTTCGACATGTGCAGATAGAACGATGTCATTCCCTGACCGTGATCGATACCAACAATGTTCCCGTTGATGTTGAATTTGCGAACGATCTTCACGATACCGCCGGTGATGGCGCGAATCGGAGTCCCCGCCGGCGAGCGTTGGTCCAGTCCCGAGTGGAAGTTGCCTGAGGGTTTGCCATTATAAAGGCGTTTGACTCCGAACGGGGATGTGGAGCAGCCTGGAACCGGAACCTCAAATGGCTCCGTCCAATATTGTTTGGGGCTAACGGTATTGCGAAGAGCAGCCAAAGTCTCCATTTCGCCTGGAGCCGGCTTCAGGTTCTGCAACGATCGGCCCAGCGTAATGTTTTGCGATTCGAAATGCGCATCCTGAACCGAGATGATGGCGTTCTCGATCACGTTGCCGTTTGCGTCGAGCGCCTGGAGCGTGTGCTGGCCTGGTGCTGCCAGCACTGGAACCGGTATCAGGCCGGCGCGTGTGCCGTCCGACGCCGCGAAAAGGGGAATCGACTTCTCCAAAAACCGTACGGACACCGCGGCCTCGGGCGCCTTTACACGAGCCACTTGGCCCTGTGGGATGGTCGAGGGTGTTACTTCGAGCAGCAGTGCGAAGGCTAACCAAAACACTATTCCAGCGTATAACTTCTGGTAAATTGGTCACATTCTGTACAAGGAGTACTTCATGCGAAAGCTCGCCAATGCGTTGACCGTGGCTGTATTTGTTTGCACCGCGATTGCGCAAACCCTTCCGACCGGCGTTAAGAAAATCACTTCCGTCGAGGGTATTACTGAGTACCGGCTGGAGAACGGCCTCACGGTGCTGCTGTTTCCGGACTTGACCAAACAGACGGCAACAGTGAATGTTACCTACCTTGTCGGGTCGCGTCACGAAGGATACGGCGAGACAGGCATGGCCCACCTGCTCGAACATATGCTGTTTCTCGGCTCGAAGAATCATCCGAAGACGGTAGAAGAGTTCCGGCAACATGGCGCGCACTGGAATGGAACCACAGACGTTGACCGCACGAACTACTTCGAAACTTTTCCAGCCAGCGCTGAAAATTTGAAATGGGCGATCGAGATGGAATCGGACCGCATGGTGAATTCCTTTGTCGCCAAGCAGGATCTCGATAAAGAGATGACCGTTGTTCGAAACGAATTCGAGATGGGCGAAAACCAACCGATGCGGGTTCTGTTTCAACGAACGCTGGCGACAGCTTTTATATGGCACAACTATGGCAAGTCGACAATCGGGGCGAAATCGGACCTCGAGAACGTGCCGATCGATCGATTGCAGGCTTTCTACAAAAAGCACTATCAGCCGGACAATGCGGTTTTGATGGTCGCCGGGAAAATCGACGAAGCGAAGACCTTAACCGTGATCCAGGAGAACTTTGGCAAGATCGCTCGACCGTCGCGAAAGTTGGATGCAACCTATACCGCGGAGCCGGTGCAGGATGGAGAACGGACTGTTAGCGTCAAAAGAGTCGGAGACGTGCAGCTCGTGATAGCGATGTATAAGACCCCGGATGGCGCCCACCCTGATATGGCCGCGCTGGATCTCCTCGGCGATATTCTGGCCGATACGCCTGCCGGAAGGCTTGCATAAAGCTCTAGTAGAGAGTAAAAAGGCTACGGGCACGATGGGCGGAATTCGAGATACTCGAGAACCCGGCTTCATGTATTACGGCGCGACAGTTCGAAAAGAAGGCAATCTTGATGATGCGAAAAACTCATTGCTGCGCGTCGTGCACGACGTCACCGAAAGAACCGCCAACCAAAGAAGAGGTTGAGCGCGCTCGCCAATCTCGAGCTCAAACAGTATCGATCTGGCTTTGAACGACAGCGAGCGTATCGGATTATCCTAAGCGAGCCTATTTCGCAAGGTGACTGGCGCTTGTTCTTCCTTCGTCGCGACAACATCAAGAAGGTCACGCCCGAAGATGTGCTACGCGTCGCGCGGGCATACATCAAAGAAGACAATCAGACGATCGGCTACTTCCGTCCGGTAGATAAACCGGATCGTTCCGAAATTCCGCCCATTACCGACCGCGCAGCCATCCTGAAAGACTTCAAAGGATCGGCTATGGTTGCGCAAGGAGAGGCTTTCGATCCGAGCGTTTCGAATATCGAGAAGAGGCTGGTCCGCTCGACACTGCCGAACGGCATGAAACTGGCGCTGCTTTCGAAAAAGACACGTGGCGCGACAGTTCACGGCGCTTTCAATCTCCATTACGGCGATGTCGGATAATGCCAGCAATCGGAAACGCGCAGCATCGTTTACGACACAGATGCTGATGCGAGGCACCAGCAAGCACACGCGTCAGCAGCTTCAGGAAGAGCTTGACCGGCTGAAAGCGAGAATGAACCCGATTGGGAACGCGACCAGCACGCGCTTTTCGATCGAGGCCACTCGGGAGAACCTCCCGGCGGTAATGCGGTTGCTCGCCGAGGTGCTCCGCGAACCGAATTTTCCGGACAATGAGTTCGAACAACTCAAGCAGAGTTCGCTCGCGAGAGCGGAACAAATGCGCAGCGATCCAACGCCGTTGGCACAGTTGACGCTCCGGAGCCACCTGTCACAATACCCGGCAGGGGATGTTCGACACGTCAGCCTTCCGGACGAGGAGATCGCTGACACTAAGGCCACCACGTTGGAGGATGTGAAGAAATTCTATAAGGATTTTCTCGGCGCATCGACGGCTGAGCTTTCCCTGGTCGGCGACTTCGATGCGGGTGAAATGAAGCAGCTTGCGACGGAGCTGTTTGGCGATTGGAAGAGTTCTTCCAAGTATGCTCGTGTTCCTTACGTTTATAAGCCCGCGGCAGTTATCACTAAATCCATTGACACTCCGGACAAGGCGAATGCCACATTTGCCGCAGGTGTGCCATTGAAGATATCCGAGAAGCACCCGGACTATCCCGCTCTGACATTTGCAAACTACATGTTCGGCGCAGGCAGCAGTTCCCGTCTGTTTAATCGCATTCGTAAGACGGAAGGTCTCAGTTACGGCGTCATGTCGATGGTGACAAGCCATCCCGTCTTCGAGGATGGTTCATTCCTTGCCATGGCGATTGCCGCGCCTCAGAACGTGCCCAAGGTGGAAGCTACCTTCAAGGAGGAGCTCGCCAAGGCTCTGAAGGACGGCTTCACCGAACAGGAAATTGCAGAAGCGAAGAAGGGGTGGCTGCAGGAGAAATCAATGTCGCGCAGCCAGGACTCCTCGCTCGTCAGCATTCTTGCCGAGAACGAGTTCGAGAACCGCACGTTAGCCTATCAACAGGACCTCGAGAACAAGGTTTCGGCGTTGACTGGCCAGCAAATTATCGACGCGATGCGCCGTCACATCGATCCTGAGAAGATCAGCTACTTCAAAGCGGGAGATTTCAAGAAAGCGCGCTACCGCCACGCCTTAAGCCAGGCGCAGAAGTTTGGCTCTACCTCGACCTTGCCATGTAAAATCGGGGTAGAGCCGTGATTAAGAAGTTCTTCCATCATGTACTTCCGGGCGTGATCAAGCCGATGCGCGTTCTCTGGAACGAGATCATCGGTTTCATCTTCCTTGCCCTTGCTGTCTGGACCGTTCCGGCAGCTTATCGCCACGTCAGGGACTTCAATGGTGAGGGAGAGAGCCTGTTCCGGGTGATTCTGAGCTGCCTGTTTGCGCTGCTGATGATTTACTTCGGTGTAACTTCGTTTCTCAGAGCGAAGAAGATCTCCCGATCCTAGCTCGGAAGAATTTCCTCGCGATCGGGATCGAAGTGGATTCGGCGCTTCTCGAGATACGCGATATTGCACAAGTGGGACGCCTGAGCCGACCGGTGTCCGATCCACACATCACCGTTGGGACGCTTGCGGCTACGCACGCATTCGAGGAAGTTCTCTACGTGATCGATTGTTTGATCCCGCTCTGATTTCACGACCACAGGCTCGCGACTTCCCTTGGGCGTAATACTCGTACCGCGCTCGCGTGATGTTGAGGCGGCCTTCGGTGCCTACCAGTTCGACTGCTGCGCCCGTCAATCCAGGCGCAAGTGTTGCTTCAAAGGTCGCAGTCCACTCGCCGGGGTATTCAAGGGATGCGGCGATTGTATCCGGGGCGGTGCGGCCGTCTTTGTAATGGTATACGCCGCCAGATGCATTCGCCGCGATGGGGTTGTCCTGTTCCAGGAACATATGGACAACATCGATCCAATGCGTAAATAAATCGGTAATTTGCCCGCCGCCGAAATCCAGATAAGCGCGAAAATTAAAATATTGCGGTGGATCGTAATCGCGCCATTTTACCGGACCCAGGTAACGCGCCCAATCCAGATCCGAGGGCTTCGCCCGATATTTCTCGGGGACTTTCATCAGATGAGCGCCGTTGCCGTGCCACCACGTGCGCGCCAGAGTGACCTTTCCGAGTTTGCCCGGCTTAACGATTTCTTCTTTCGCCTGAAGATAGATCTTGCCCGACCGCTGCTGCATGCCCACTTGGCAAACGCGGTTGTTAATGCGCGCCGCCTTGACGATGCGCGGACCTTCCTCGATTCGAAGCGTCAACGGCTTCTCGACATACACGTCCTTGCCGGCGTTCAACGCGTCGATTGCGGTCCCGGCGTGCCAGTGATCCGGCGTCGCGATCAACACCGCATCGAGCCCCTTCATCTCCAGAAGTTTTCGGTGATCGGTGAACTGCTGCGCGTTGACGGCGACCTTCTTGGCTTCCAGACTGCGCTCAGGCCAGACATCGCACACAGCGGGCACTTCCACCTGATCCGTTTTGGTGAAGGTCTCCATGACATAACGGCCGCGTCCGCCGCAGCCGATCAGGCCGAGTTGAACACGATCGTTTGCGCCGAGGACCCGATTATAGGAAGCGGCAGTGAAGGCGGCAGCCCCCGTAGCGGTACGCAGCGCCATTCTGCGCGTCATGGGCGATTCGAGCATGCCGTGATTATATAAAAAGAAAGGGCAGCACGCCTGGAGGCGGCCGCCCATGTCTGTTTGTAAAAGTACCTGAACTACTTCCGACGCCGCGCCAAAAGGCCGAGGCCCAACAAAGCGCCACCCATCAAGCCCATGGTCGCCGGTTCAGGAGTAGATGCTCCCGGAACATCCACGAATCCACCCGAACCCTGTTTGGTACCGCGCGGATTCTTGGTGTTTTCAGAAGTGAAACCGCCGTCAACAAGCCTGCTATAGATCGATACGGCGGAGAATCCCGCAATGGATCCCGGAGAGCCGGGAGGTGGATTGATTGTCGAACCACCGTAAGTCCAAACCAGGTTCGGAATCGCAGTGTCGATTCCGGGACTGCCGCAACAGCCAGGAAGCGGACCCATTGCCGCAGTGCTGAAAGCCCATCCTGCAGGCTGCGTATTCGTTCCCGAAACCAGCCCGGCGAAATCTGTTACGACAAAGAAGTCACCCGATTTGAAACTGTCGTTGGCCGAGTAGGACACCGAGTAGTTGAATCGCGTTCCGCCTGGGTCTGCGGCTGTTGAATCTAGCGACACAGTTATCGCTGCGTTCGCTATGGTCGCTAGCCCAAGCAGGCCAGCGACTGCCAAAATTTTCATCATCTTGCCTCCGAAATCCCGTCGTTCAAACAGCCGCTTGACCTCCGCGACTGCACGCGAGACTAATGGATCATAGCATTGATGTTGGTCCAGAACAACCCCTTTTGAGGGTAGTCATATCGGTGGAACACCCAGGTGAGGATTAAGTGTGAACTCATAAACTAGTCTGGGGTCACCGTTGGAGAGCTTTGACTAACCGTTCGGGAGCAAAGAACATCAACCTGCGCCTGCTCAATGCTGAGATCGCCAACTCCGGTACAATGGCTGGAGAGACAGATGTTCCAGAACCTTTATACGTAGAAATTAAGCGTCTATCAAATAAATGAATAACCGAAATGCGATTGTAATTGGCGCTGGATTAGCCGGGACGGAAGCAGCTTGGCAAATTGCTCAATCTGGTTGTTCTGTAATACTTTACGAGATGAGACCGGCCAAGGCCACGCCGGCTCATAAAACGGCAGATTTCGCCGAGCTTGTCTGCAGTAATTCATTAAAAAGTGAGTCGCCAAATACTGCCCCGTGGCAGCTCAAAAGTGAGTTGCGGCGCTGCGGATCGCTGGCCCTCCAGGCGGCCGACAAGGCGCGAGTGCCTGGCGGTCAAGCGCTGACCGTCGACCGTGACATCTTTTCCGCAGAGATTACCCATGGACTTGACCACCACCCGCTTGTGGAGATTAGGCGCGAAGAGATACGTAGGCTGCCTGACGCTCAAGTCGTGATTGTTGCCTCAGGACCCTTAACTTCAGACGAACTCGCCGAGGACATCGCGCGTGTCACAGGTTCCGAACGCCTGTACTTCTACGACGCGATCAGTCCAATCGTCGACGCCGAGACGGTCGACATGGAAATCGCTTTCAGGGCTTCCCGTTATGGCAAATCCCTGGACGGCAGCAGCGATTACGTGAACTGCCCGTTCAACCGCGAGCAATACGACACCTTCGTCGACGCGCTGCTCAGCGCGCAAACCTACGAATCGCATTTCGATGAAAAGGTCCCCTTCTTCGAAGCGTGTCTGCCGATAGAAGAACTAGCCAAAAGGGGGCGCGAGACATTGCGGTTCGGTCCGATGAAACCGGTTGGACTTGACGACCCGCGAACAGGCAGGCGGCCATGGGCCGTCGTACAACTGCGACAGGAGAATCTGCGTGCCGAGAGTTACAATCTGGTCGGTTTCCAGAACCACTTGAAGTTCGGCGAACAGGCGCGCGTGCTGCGTATGATTCCCGGTATGGAGAAAGCGGAATTCTTGCGTTACGGTCAGATCCACCGAAATACCTACATCAACGCGCCGAGTCTGCTCACGCCGACGCTGCAACTGAAGGCCCGCCCAGAAATATTCTTTGCCGGACAGATCTCCGGCGTTGAGGGTTATATCGAGGCGATCGCCACGGGTTTCCTTGCGGGGCGCAACGCGGCGGCATTTCTCGCGGGCGAGCAGCCGAGGCCGTTTCCGCGTGAGACTGCGCTTGGATCGCTAACGTCCTACATTACCGGAGCGGATCCCAGTCATTATCAGCCGGCCAACATCACGTTCGACCTGCTTCCGCCGCTCGATGAGCAAACACGCCACCGCCTGCGCCATGATAAGAAAGCCAGGCACGCGGAAGTCTGCCGGCGCTCCGCTGCTGCATTGGACGAGTACCTTTCGGTCCATGCCTGAACTGCTTTCGGGACATATCGACTCGTACCTCGCGCAACTGCAACGAGAGAATGCATCGATTCACACTATCCGCAACTACGGACTGGATCTGCGGGAATTTTGCGCATATTTCACTCTGCCCGACAAGAGCGCGACCCTATCCGACATTGACACTCTCGCCATACGCGAGTGGATGGGGCACTTATACGATGTGAATCTGAGCGCCACCACCATTCGCCGAAAACTGGCTGCCGTGCGCTCGCTGTTCAAATACTTACATAGCGCCGGCTTGGTGAAGGCTAACGTGGGGCGCCTGATTCGGACGCCAAAAGCTCCGAAATCGCTGCCTCAGGTAATGACACCTCAGCAAACGAATACGATTCTCGATGAGGCTCCCGCAGAAGCGCAGCGACAGGAATCCGCATACCCCGAACGAGATCTCGCAATTTTGGAAATGCTGTACGGTTGCGGCGTACGCGTGAGCGAGTTGGTGGCGCTGGACATCGACGACATTGACTGGTCGGAAGGCTGGATCACGGTCAGAGGCAAGGGAAAGAAGGAGCGGCAGGTTCCTGTTACCGAGCGCGCCGCCGCGGTGCTTCGGAACCATCTTGCGAAGCGGCAGACGCGTCCGGGCGAAAGTGCTTTATTCCTAAATCACCATGGGGCCCGACTGACCGATGCCAGCGTTCGCAAGCTGGTGAAGCGATACTCGGACGACCCCGCGATCCATCCACACAGCTTTCGCCATGCCTACGCAACGCATCTACTCTCGGCTGGAGCGGACCTTCGATCCATTCAGGAACTGCTGGGCCACGCGCGCCTCTCCACAACGCAGAGATATACCCAGGTATCTCTTGAGGACCTGATGCGCGTTTACGATAAGGCGCATCCCAAGGCGTAAAGAAAGAGCGCCGCATCGCGACGCTCATCGAGGGTGGAGGATAGACCTTGTTTACACGCCGAAGGAACGTGAGCCCTGCGTGCGGAATTCGTATTGTTGGATCTCGATCGCTGCCCGGCCTTGTTCGAGGCGTGCTACGCGCCCGCGCGCGACCAGTTTCAGTTGACAACGATTATCTAATTGCGCCGGCCAGCTAATGGAAAGCTCGAGACGTTTGCCGGGTATCAGGATTTGATCGGTAGTGAATAAAACACCGTTGCTCGAGATATTGACGGTTTTCCCGGTTCCTTCTTCCGCCGTGCTGCGCTTGTTCAGAATGCGATAACGCACTTCTCTTTCGATTGGAAAGCGATCGGAACCCCGCCGCTCGATTCCACTCTCTTTTTGTCCAGAAGAAACTTGATTTTCAAGAAACACCGGCATCGACCTCTACGTTAGAATGCACCGGAGTTTCCTCACGTTCAATAGAATGAATACTCTAAGTGAATAGTACGATGGTACTTTGGCCCTAGAGGGCAACTCCCTAAGGGCTTACGGAAAATCCGATTCGCCCAGGCGGAGAACTCCTAGGAAGAGTTGTCCGAGCTTACGAATTGCCTGGATTTCTTGTAGCCGCTCTCGCAACCGCTTTTCAACACCGCGATCGCTGGGCTTGTAGAATTCAGCGCCTTTCAAAGGCTTCCGGGAGGCAGTCCATACTCGTGAGCGCCATCCGCGAAATTGTGAGCGTGCTGATAACCCGAACCGTATCCCCATTCCTTCATATGTCTGGTCGGAGCATTCCGAATGTGCATCGGCACAGGATATGGCGTTCCGCCCTGCACCTCAGCACGGGCAGCGTTCAGGGCAGAATAGGCGGCGTCGGACTTTGGCGCGAGGGCAAGATAGATCGCGATTTGCGCCAGCGCCTGATCTCCTTCGGGAATTCCCAAAAAATGGACGCACTGCTGCGCCGCCACGGCTTGTTCCAGGGCTCGCGGATCGGCCATCCCAATATCTTCGATGGCCATCCGCATCAGTCGCCGCGCCAGATACAAGCGATCTTCACCCGCCTCCAGCATCCGGGCCAGCCAGTACAGGCCGCCTGCACATCGCTCGATCGCACGGACTTATGAAGAGCCGAGATCAGGTTGTAATGCTCCTCTCCGCTCTTGTCGTAAAGCAGGGTTTTATGTTGGAGGATATCTTCGAGCGTTTCGGCCGTGATCTGTCCGTCCGGAGCAGCCAGCGCCGCCAGTTCAAGAATGTTATACGCGGACCGTCCATCTCCCCCCGCATAAACCGCGATCTGCTCCAGGACGTCGTCGGAAACCTGCAGATTCCGATCGCCCAGGCCGCGTTCCCGATCCGACAACGCGCGGCGAAGCAAGGTCACGATCTCCGGAACACTCAGGGGCGCCAGAGCGTACACTTTCGCTCTCGACAGGAGAGCCGAAATCACCTCGAACGACGGATTCTCGGTGGTGGCGCCGATCAGGATAATGTCACCTTTTTCCACGTAAGGAAGAAAGGCATCCTGCTGCGCTTTGTTGAACCGGTGAATCTCGTCGACGAACACGACGCGTGCGGCGGCCTGCCCTTCGATTCCGCTCAGCATCCGCCATGACCGCTTTGATTTCTTTCACACCGCTTAGCACCGCGCTGAAGGGCACGAAATCAGCCCGGGTGAGCTTCGCGATCAGCCGGGCCAGCGTCGTCTTGCCTACGCCCGGCGGCCCCCACAAGATCATGGACGTAAGCTGATCCCGCTCCACCTGCGCCCGCAGAAGGCTTGCCGGGTCCCAGGATATGCTGTTGACCGGCATACTCATCCAAGGTGTCAGGCCGCATCCGCTCGGCTAATGGCCGGTCTTTATCGACACGAGGAAGAGGACTCTCCTCAAACAGGCTCACAACTCAGCGGTCCTTTGCCGCCATGCCTCATACAGCAAGATTCCCGCCGCAACGGAGGCGTTCAACGACTCCACTTGCGCAGTCGGAATCCGCAGATTCACAGCGGCGCTCTGCAGCCGGGAACTAACACCTCGGCCTTCACTGCCGATGATGAAGCCGCATCGCCTTCGCAAATCCGCGTCGCCAAGCGTGATCTCGGCCTTCGGCATCGCCGCGTAGAGGTCGATCTTGCGCTGCGATAGCGCCGCAAGCGCGAGTTCCGGCTCGAGAGAAGTGATGAGAGGCACACGAAAAACCGATCCGGCCGAGCCTCGGACTGCTTTTGGATTGTAAGGATTAACCGAGCCCTTGATGAACAGAACCCCGGTTGCTCCGAAGGCTTCGGCCGTTCGAAGCATCGTCCCCGCATTGCCGGGATCTTGCACGCCATCAAGAACCAACACCAGCGATTTGCCGCGCAGAAGCGGTTCGAGATCCCAGACGGGGGGTTTCACCAGCGCCATGACGCCCTGTCCCGATTCGGTAGCCGAGATCTGGGCGTAAACCGTATCGGGTACTCGGATGATTTCTATGTTGCGGAGTCCGCCGACGCGCCGCTCCACAGTGGCGCGCACGGAGTCGGACGCAATGATCGCCTGAATCGAACAATCGCTTCGAAGAGCCTCCTCCACCAGGTGAAAAGTTTCAGCGATACAGCAGCCTTCTGAAGTGAGCCCGCCGCGAGCGATCGCGCGCCGTACGTCTTTAAGGAGAGGGTTCTTGGCGCTCGTGAGCTCTGCAGGCATGCGAAGGGAGTTGGACGTGTATGCTGAATTAGATTCGAACGTAGAAATCATAGCGCACATGCGTAAACTGCTCTGGCGCAGTGCTGCCTTGCTAGCGCTGCTCATCGTGCTTTATCTCGGCTCGATTGTCGCGAGTATTCATCGCCAATCAGAGATCGATGAAGCACGTCCGGCGGACGTCATACTCGTACTTGGAGCGGCCGAGTATCGCGGAAAACCTTCACCCGTTCTCCGTGCCCGCCTCGACCATGCGCTTGCGTTGTATAAGAGGAATCTTGCGCCCCGAATCCTCACGACAGGAGGCGCCGGAGGCGACCCGGTATTCACGGAAGGCGAAGTCGGCCGCGATTACCTTGTAAGGCACGGCGTTCCTTCCGAAGCCATCATTCTCGAAGCCGAGAGCGAAAGCACGATGCACAGCACTGCAGCTGCGGCCGAGATCATGCGGCGCATGAATCTGAAATCCTGCATCGTCGTCAGCGACGGCTATCACATCTTCCGTGTCAAGAAAATGCTGGAATTTCGCGGCCTGGACGTCTACGGTTCCCCGAGACGAGCCGAACCAAAAGGTACGTGGCGGGAACGCTGGCTGTTTCTGCGTCAGGCAATCGGCTATATGCTCTGGCAGATCGGAATCACGATCTGAGCAGATCCTGATACATCTGCCGTTGCAAAGCGGCGATCACGTCCCAGCTGAACCGTTTCTCGGCAGTTAGCCGCGCTTGCTGTCCTAGTGCAGCGCGGCGGTTCGGATCGCCCGAGCAGACTTTGGATCTCAGCCGCCATTCGGACCGGATCGTTCTCGACGATCGCCTCCACGCCCGGCGTCAGATCCAGGCCATTAACGCCGCCGGTCGTGCTGACGATTGCTTTTCCCATCGCCATCGCTTCCAGGATCTTGATATTCGTCCCCGCCGATGCCAGCAGGGGAGCAATGACGATTGAGGCTTGCTCGGTACGCAGGCCGAACATCGGCGACGAATCCTCGATAGTCACATTCCGGCGTTTCCAGCGAAAATCCGAGCCGGTCTCGAAAGCGTTCGTAGTGATAGACGTGCTTCGATCCCGCAATGATGTGCAAATGAGGACGGTCCGGACGCCAGAAGCGGCCAAACCTCGCGCAAGAAGAAATCGACGGCAAGCAGATTGGGCAGGTGCGCAAACGAGCCGAGGAACAGCAATCGATTCGGTTCCGGATCCACGGCAGAGGGTTGGTACCGCTCAATATCCACGCCGTTGGCGAGCGTCACTACTTTGCGTGCGTTCGAAACGGCAGCCCGGTCTTTTTCCGACATGACGACGACGCAATCGGTATTCGCCCATGCGTTTGTTTCGAAATCTCGCCAGCGATCGAGTTGACGACGCAGTTCCCAGTCCTCGTTGTATCCGAGTAATTGCTGATAGAGATCGATCGTAATGTCGTGCTCAACCATGATGGTTTTGGCCGGCGCACAATCGGACGCGTACATCGCCATCTGCGTGAACTCTAACTGCGCTAGGGCGGGTTTCCATTTGCGCACGGTTTGCCGGAGAGCGGCCCGGTATGCCGGTGTGTCGAACTCCTCCACTACATCCGGTCGTCCGCGATCGGGTTTGACGTGACTGCCGACCCGCCGGACCTGCACGAGTTCAACGCAAATATCGAGCAGTTCCTCTGCGGGCGTATGGAGTTCGTCCACGAAAGTGATTAACACCTGAGAAAAGTCGACCGCAGCTCGTTTCATCAGGTTGTACATACGAACCGCGCCGCCATGGGACAACGGGAACGGAATGTACGAGGTCGCAACCAGAATGATCGGACTCGTCGGATTACGCGTTGCGCGACCTGGAAAGACGGCAACATCGCCGCTGCCGATGGCGAAGATCAGTTCCTCATCTGCGGCAGGAGTGGGCTCGATGAAGCGCGCCGCGTCTTTCGCTTCCAACAGCGCCGCCAATGATGGCGCGTGATGCTCGATTGCCGCCTTCCGGTTGAGCCGGTCGATCGCAGTACCGCCACAATCGAGTGAATAATCTGAGGATCACCGACGGATCGCGCGAGGAACCGGAGATAATTCCGCTCCACCATGTGTTCAAGCTGGTCCGGTGAGAAGTACCGGGCCGTTGTCGCCCGGTGATAATGCGTCACCTGCGATCGCGCTACGAACACGCTGGGCCATCCGCGCTGCCACCCGCGGAATCCGATATCGAGATCCTCAACGTAGCTAGGCTCGAAAACCTCACCGAAGCCTCCTAGCGCGCGCAGTTTCGCCGTGTCGTAAAGGGAGCAGCCGCCGCTCCCGTAAAACACGTAACTGCCGTCTTCACCTTCCAAGGGGAGCACGCACTCGACCGGAAATGCATGGGATTGTGTTCTACGCAGGGAACACAGCCTTGCCGGTTTCCTCCCGTCGCCGACCTTCCGGGAAGAAGATCTGCGCTGTGGCGCAAAACAGGTCGGGAATCGAAGAGAAAGCCTCGATGAGCGGCTCCAGAAAACCATCGTGCGGGCGCATATCGTTGTTCAGCAGCAGTACATGCGAGTAGCTCGCCATCGCAATCCCGCGATTCACCGCGCGTGCAAAGCTCAGGGGCTCGGCATTCACATGGCTGCGAACCTCCGGATGCCCGTTTCGCAGAGAATCCGCAGTTCCGTCGGACGAGCCGTTATCGATAACAATGATCTCCGCCGTCCTTCCTTGCACCATGTGCTCGAGAACAGGCAGCAAAACGGCAAGCAGATCGCGGCCATTTCTCGATGGAATCACCACCGAGATGCCGGCCGGCTGTGCCGGTCCCAGGTCCGTAGCCGTCAAGTGCGCAAGTTCAGCTTTGCGATCCGCCGTGACTCTGCCCGACTTTAGGGCGGCGCGATAAGCCAACGGCCTTCGAAACTCGCGCGGATGTTTCAGCCGCCACAGAAAGGTATAGAGGTCGCCTCCCGGATGGATCTGCCAAGTGATATGCTCGCGCGTTTTCCATGCTATATATCGGATGACAGCCGGCCAGGATCGCGGTCTCAGGGTGAAGTGGTCGAGATTTTCGTTATAGAGAAGCGTCCTTAACGGAGCGATGCGAAGAGCCATTCTTCGCATTGCCCCGTACGGGCTATTCGGCTGTAGTGACAACGCGACAAACTGAATGACCCTGTCGCCGAGAGCGGCCCGAAGCGCGGATCAGGTTTTCTCGAGGAGCTGCGGTCAATGCGATAGGGGATCCAGCGGCCGCGAGGCGGTTGAAATTCGGAGACGACCCAAAGATCGGATTCCGGAGCAATCTCAGAGAAGCGGTCGAGGAACGCAGGAATGTGATCCCGAAGGCAGGATGCGAAGGCAACCTTTACCCGCCGACTCAAATGATGGACCGAGGATCAAATTGGCCAGCCTGAAAATCCAGCCACCATTGATAAGCCTGAAGGCAGAACGCTGTCGAAACCGGATTGATAAAGGGCAGAACGCGCCGATCTTTGCGACCGAACCAGAAACCCCCATGATCGGAGCTATCCGGCTGATCGATCTGAAAGTCTTGAATTGCCGACGCCTCTTCCGTAGCTTCCGCTTCATTGAGCGGCAGCCCCGCCAGCTCTGATGCCGCCAAACGAACCCGGAGTAATTGGGCGTATACGTCGGAGCGCTCAAATTCACCGCGAATCTCACGCAAATAGACGCTGATGCGTGGAATGCCCTCCGCAATAGCGTCACGGACCTCGGCGCGATCGACCGCCGGAAGCAAGCCTTCAAGGAAATAAGCGTAGGCGTGCAGGCGATCCATCGTTTTCTCGCGCGTCTCCGCGGGCAAAAACTCGTCTTTGGTCGAGAGAGCTTTCTCTACCGCCGCTCGATACCATTTACCGAATCGGGCTTCGCCAGTCGCCTGCTCCAATTCATGCCACGCCAGTGCGGACTTCAATTGATAACAGCCGGGACGGCGTGACCACTGATTCGTCCATTGCAGCGGATATTTTCCTGGCAATTCGAGGATCGGATGCCAGGTGTCGCCGGCTGCAAAATCCACGCCCATCGATTCACCTGCGCGCGACCGCGACATCCAGGTACTCCGAATCCTTCGTGATTCGCCAGAGCGCCAGCAAGCCTCGGATGATAATCCCGCAATCGAAGAAATAGGTCAGCGGTTGCGGCGCGTCGCCGTCATGCGAGTGCTCGAACGGAAAGGTCTTCAGGGAAGGACTCCAGGCCACCTGCGTCAGAAAACGTCCTGCCCGAATCGCCGCGTCGAGGTGCTCGCCAATGCCCTCGCGCTCGTAAAGGAACGCAAGCGTACTCACCGCATAACCCGTGATTTCCGTGGAGACTCGCGCGTTCCGTCTGCTATCGGAATGATAGTAGCGGGCGACACCGCCGCTGGACTCCTGGATTCCGGATTTCAGGAACCATTGACCGGCGATCTCGGTCAGATGCGGATCGAGAGATGAGAATGCTTGGGGCAAAAAGAATTCCTGCCTGGATGTAGCGCGAAGTGCTATTTTAGCATCCACCTTGTACATGTGGTGAACTGCGCGCATACTAGGAATGCCATGAGACGGTATTTTGCAGCGCTTGTTTTGTTGACTCCGTTATTGGCCGAGGATGCCGCGCCCGGCATTTTGCGCGGGACTCTGATCCAGGCCGAGGACGGCGTCCTGCAGGTGCGTCAGGCATCAGGAACATCCGCTCGCTGCGGCTTCGATTCGCATACTTGGATCGAACGCGATCGCAAGCGGCTGACCTTGGCCGCGCTGGAAGCCGGAGTTTCCGTCGAGGTGCTCACGGATAAGCGTTTGGGGCGTTGTTATACGCGAATTATCCGGCTGATTTCGGCAGAAGCCGCCGTGGTACCTGTCGCCAGACGTTCCACCGTTCCTGCAACTCGCAGCGTTATCGATTCCATCTATCCTCGTGGGAATCTCACCTTTGGCGGTGTCGTCATCCGGCGCAGTCCAACGCTGCTCGTGGTACGAACCCGCACCGAACCCGAAAAGATGATCATTTTGCGGGAAGATACTCGATACGTTGATTCCGGAGTGCCCACCAGTCCGACACAATTGGCCGTCAATACTCGCGTATTCATTCGCGGTGGGAAGAATTTCGAGAACTCCCTCGAAGCTTATCAGGTAATGTGGGGCGAGATCGACGGACCAAAGGCCAACACCTCACGCTGACTTTCCTCCATGACTAGAGTCCTTGCACAGGCGTCACCAGAAATGGCGTGGTCGTCGGCGCACTTGAGCCGGTCTCCGGCTCTTCGGTAATCGCGAAGGCCTGCACTGCGCCCAGATCGATCAGGTCCGCTTTGCAAATGCACAACTGTTCCATCGGCCTCAGGCCGGAAAACACCCGCCGGCCTCGGGGCCTGTCCCTTGGGAATCACCCACATCTCATACGCACGGCCCGCGGCCGGCACAGGTAAGTTCGACGCAATCAACATCACACCCGATCTCGGGTTTACGAAGTAAGTGCCGCGTGGCTTGTTTGCATCCGGCTTTGCAGACGCGGGGCGCGTTTCCGGATCTCGCAGAAAGGTCAGCGATCGGCTCAGCTCTTCGGAAAGCTGTTGCAGACTGCGAGTCTCGACTCTTGCAATCGAGAGCTCCCTGGCTCGCCGTTGATTTTCGAAACCAAGCCAAATCGTAGCAGCCGCCAATCCCGCCGCTACCGCGACCCACGCGAGCGGAGGCCGGGTGCGCTTTGGCTGGATGCTGTTGATGACCCGGGCGCGCAGTCCGGCGGATGGCTGCTGCAGCGGGAGGGATCCCAGAATCGCCGTATTGAACGCATACGCGCGGCGCAGTCCCGTCGTACAACGAATGCAGTCCTCACGCAAGTGAGCCTCCACTTGCTCGCGTTCCTCAGGATCCAGAACGCCGAGCGCGTAGAGTTCCAACAACTCGTTATTGGTTTCGCAACTCATGCAGGCGTTGGCGCACCGAGTTCCTCGCGGAGACTCTTGAGTGCACCTCTTATCCAAGTCTTAATCGTTCCGAGAGGCTGTTGAATACGTTCCGCCATCTCTGAATGAGACAGACCCTCGAAATATGCCAGTTCGATTACCGTGCGCTGATGATCGGTCAAGCGCGAAAGCGCAGTACGTACCCTTTCCAGTTGTACGCCGTCCAGCATTTGGCCCTCCCAGTCGCGGAATATCGCCGGGTGTTCGCTGTCTGCTGGAGCCATGTCGTTCCATACGCGGCCCTGTACCGATCGGATGTAATCCAGCGCCTGATTGCGGGCAATCGTGAGAATCCAGGGTCCAAGAGCTCCGCGTTCCGCATCAAAGGCTTGCGCGCGATTCCACACGCGTAGAAAGCTTTCCTGAACCAAATCCTCCGCCACAGCGCGATCGTGAACTATGCGGAGGATAAGCGTATAGGCGATGCGTCCGTAGCGATCGTACAGCTCACCAATCACATCGGCATCCCGGGACTTCAGCCGCCGTACCACGTCCGCATCTTCGGGGAAGCGCAGCACCGTGGCGGCGATCGTCAGGAAGAACAAGCTGTCGATCGGCGGCCTCATTTGCGTTGTCTACGTAGTGTACGCGATCTCTACCGCGACGGCTATCGATTCGGACC
The DNA here is from genome assembly GCA_963833675.1 of Bryobacteraceae bacterium. Lineage (GTDB taxonomy): Bacteria > Acidobacteriota > Terriglobia > Bryobacterales > Bryobacteraceae > DASQDN01. The sequence goes on from CAWHYW010000047.1 coordinate 35,825, forward strand.
TGGCAAGTTAGAGCGACTGGAGGTTGAGATTTCCGCCGTCCGGCTGCATTATATTGATGTAGGCGTGTGTCGGCTCGCGAGAGGTGGGCCGCATTTATGAAGATTGCGTCCTTCGGAGTTCTCCTCCTGGCAGTCGTCATCCTGATGGCGGCCAACGTCACGACGACAGACCCGTTCACTCCAGCGCAAAAGAAGCATTGGGCCTTTCAGAAAGTCGCTCGTCCGGAACTGCCCGTCGTGGCGCGCCCGGATGTGCGTCAACCCCATAGACGCCTTTATTTTGGCGAAGTTAGAGAATCGGGGACTAACGTTGTCGCCAGCGGCGGACAAGGTGACATTGCTACGTCGCGTGACTTTCGACTTGATCGGCTTACCGCCGACTCCGGAAGAGGTAGACGCGTTTTTGAAGGATAATTCGCCCGACGCCTACGAGAAGGTGGTGGATAGGCTGCTTGCTTCCCCGCACTACGGCGAACGATGGGCTCGGCACTGGCTGGATCTGGCGCGCTACGCCGAAAGCGAAGGGTTCAAGGCCGACGAGACTCGTCCGAACGCCTGGCGCTATCGCGACTATGTGATCCAGGCATTCAATTCCAACAAGCCCTACGATCGATTTGTCAAAGAGCAGATCGCGGGTGACGAGCTGTGGCCGAACGACACTTCGGCCCGAATCGCCACCGCTTTCAACCGGAACTATCCGGACGAAAGCAATGCTCGCAATCTGATGCAGCGCCGCCAGGAAATCCTCGATGACATTACCGATGCGACCAGCGCGACGTTTCTCGGCCTGACTTATGGGTGCGCGCGTTGCCACAACCACAAGTACGATCCGATCCTTCAGGCCGATTACTACCGGCTCCAGGCGTTTTACGCCAATACGGCCGCCGATGATCAGATTCCGTTGTTATCGAAGGAAGCCGCGGCAAAACGCGAAGTCGCAATGGCCGTCTGGAATGAGAAAACAAAAGAGATTCGCGAGCAGATGTATCAAATGCTCGCGCCGGGCAAGCAGAAACTTCTGAAGGATTTCGTCGACAAGTATCCGCCAGAGATCCAGGCCGCCATCGCGAAACCCGCAGCCGAGCGCAACCCTTACGAATGGCAGATGTATTACAAGGCGAAGCCATATCTCGAAATCGATGACGAAGCGGCAAAGAAGACCCTCAAGGGTGACGATAAGAAAAAATACGCTGCCCTCCAGGAGGAGTTGGCCAAGTTCTCCGATATCTATCCGGGCGACTTGCCGCTCGGAGTCGGAATGCGCGATATCAGCGCGAATGCGCCCGCGACGCACATTTTGAAGACCGGCGTTTGGGATGCTCCTCTCGACGAAGTACAACCGGGATTTCTTACTCTCCTCGCGCCGGGCCCGGCGAAGCTCACACCGGGGCCTGCCACCACCGGACGCCGGACCGCACTCGCGAACTGGCTCACCAATCCGGCAAATCCACTGCCGGCGCGCGTCATGGTGAATCGCCTGTGGTACTGGCATTTCGGCAGAGGGCATTGTTGGCACGCCGAGCGATTTGGGAATCATGGGTCAGCGGCCTAGCCATCCCGAGCTACTCGATTGGCTCGCAACCGAGTTCGTCCGCACCGGGTGGGACATCAAACGAATGCACAAGCTGATGGTTACTTCGGGCAGCCTATCGCCAGTCCTCGGACTTCAACGAAGCCGCAGCGAAAGCCGATTCCCGTGACCGGTTGCTATGGCGGTTCCCACGGCAGCGGCTGGAAGCCGAGGAAATCCGCGATGCTGCACTAGCTGTCTCAGGAGTTCTAAACTCCGAAACTGGGTGGGCCGAGCGTGATGCCCGAGCTTCCCGACGGTATGCCCGCTCCGCGTGGAGGCTGGAAACTCTCGGGGCCGGAGGAGCGCAATCGCCGCAGCGTCTACATTTTCGTTCGCCGCAATTCACGTTATCCGATGCTTCAGGCGTTCGACATGCCGGATACACACGAATCTTGCGGCCGTCGCGACACCACAATCACCGCGCCTCAAGCGTTGTCATTACTGAATGGAAAGGTTTCCCTGGATTGGGCGCAGTCATTTGCCGGGCGCGTGATCCGCGACGCCGGTCCGGAACTGCGAGCAGAGATCGACAGAGCTTACTTGCTTGCATACTCGCGACGTCCCGATCCGTCCGAGCGCGACACCGCGATGACATTCCTGGATCGTCAGCAATCGATCGTCGCGAAGCGTCAGGCGGAGGGCAAAAAGCTTGCGCTCCCCGTATCGGCCCCGGTCGGTATGGACGAGGCGCGTGGAGCGGCACTCGTGGACTTCTGCCACATGCTGCTCAACTCGAACGAATTCGTTTATAGGAACTAGTCATGAGTGCCCCCAAAATCCCAGCCCGTTCGCGCCGCGAGTTTCTCATGAAATCCGGCAGTGGTCTCGGCGGGCTGGCCCTTGCTTCGATGCTCGCGCAGGACGGGCTCCTTCCGGCGGCGCAAGCCGCGACCGCGCGCAATCCGCTCGCGCCGAAACCGCCTCACCATAAGCCGACCGCAAAAGCCGTGATCTGGCTCTTCATGGAAGGCGGCCCGAGTCATATCGATCTGTTTGATCCCAAGCCCGCACTCGAGCGGCTCGCCGGGCAGCCGATGCCCGCTTCCTTCGGGAAAGTAATCACCGCGATGGGTACCAGCAACAATTCGCTGATGCCTTCAAAGCGCACTTTCGCCCAGCACGGACAAAGCGGAATCTGGGTCTCGGATTGGTACCCGGAAATAGCGAAGCACGTCGACAACATCTCGCGTCTTCAAGGGCTGTTGGGCGAATGGCCTCAACCATGTCGGCAGCGTGTGCCAGATGAACACCGGGTCGATTCTTGCCGGTCGTCCCTCTCTCGGCGCCTGGGTAAACTACGGCCTCGGGAGCGCCAACGAGAATCTTCCTTCGTTCGTGATTCTCACGGACCGGGCTGAGGTGCTCGGCGGACCGAAGAATTGGAGTTCCGGATTTCTGCCCGCCGTATATCAGGGCACGCTGTTTCGTAATGAAGGCGCGCCGATTCTCGATCTCGTCCCGCCCGACACGATTGATGACGAGCAGCAGCGCAGCAAGCTGAACCTGCTTACGCAGCTCAACCGGCGATTCTCGGCAGGCAAGCAGGAAGACAGCGATCTGGAAGCGCGCATCAGTTCCTACGAACTCGCATATCGCATGCAGAAGGAAGCCCCCGAAGCGGTTGACCTCAGGAAAGAATCCGAGGCCACGAAAAAGCTATACGGGCTCGATGAAGAAGCCACTGCCAAGTTCGGCGCGAACTGTCTGCTTGCGCGGCGACTGGTGGAACGCGGCGTCCGGTTCATCGAACTCTATAGCGGAAGCGGAAGCGCGTGGGATGCGCACACCGATATCGAAGGCAATCACTCGGCGATGTGCAAATCGTCGGACAAGCCCATCGCCGGATTGCTCGCGGATCTCAAGGCGCGGGGCTTACTGGATGACGTGCTCGTGATCTGGGGCGGGGAGTTCGGCCGTACCCCCTTTCAATGAAAACGGGAAAGGTCGCGATCACAACCCATGGGGATTCACGACTTGGATGGCGGGTGGCGGCATTCGCGGAGGACACGTCATCGGGCAGACCGATGAGATCGGCTTGCGCGTTGTCGACGGCGCCACGCACGTGCACGACCTGCACGCCACCATCCTGCATGCCCTCGGCCTTAACCACATCAATCTGACCTATCTTCACAACGGGCGCGCGGAGCGCCCCACCATCGTCGCCGGTGAGGTCGTGCGGGGCGCATTCAAGAACCCGCCGCCCGCCTGAGCATCAGCCCCACCACTGTTCGCCTGTTGCCAGGTGGGCGCGAACTACATCCGGGTTCAATTCGATCCCAAGTCCCGGCTTGGTGGATACAGCGATTGTTCCGCCTTGGAAGATCGGACCGTCATGCAACACGAGTTCGTCCATCCAACCGCCCTGTCCGGTGATCGTTTCACATGCGATGTAATCGCGGATCGATGACGCCCACTGCACGTTCGCAAGCGTAGCGACAATGCTGCCGGTATTGTGCGTTGCCATCGGTAAACCGAACACCTCGGCCATGTCGGCGATGCGCTTGGTTTCTAAGAATCCGCCTGTATTGCGAAGATCGGGGTGCAGGATGTCGCAGCCCTGGTTGAGAATGAAATCCTTGAATCCGCCGCGTCTCGCCAGATTCTCACCCGTGCAGATCGGGACTGTTGAGGATGCAGCCAGGCGTTTCCAACTCTCAGAATAATCCGGTGGCATCGGATCTTCCAGCCAGACGGGACGGATCGACTCGACTGCTTGCGAGAGTTGAATCGAGGTACGCAGATCGTACTCCCAGTGGCAGTGGACCATCAAGTCATGGTCGTAGCCGATGGCTTCCCGGCAATTCTCCCATCCTCTGCGGATGTTTGATAGCTCCGTCGTGGTCAGCACGCGGTTCGCGCCATCGCGCGCATGGTCTTTATCCGCGCTGGTGTGCTGAAATCCGAACTTGTGGGTCTTGAAACCTGCTGGATCGGCTTTCACCTTCTGCGCCCACTCGCGGCACGACGCGGGATCGAGCATGTTCTTGGGCGCCGCGTGGTCGTAGACGCGAACTCGATCCCGGAATCTTCCGCCAAGCAGAGTGCTCACCGGAGCGCCAAGGATCCGACCGGAAAGGTCCCATAGCGCCATCTCGATCCCGCTGACCGCCCGCATGAGGCCGTGAGCCGAACCATCCGTCCGCTGCCCCAGTCCGGTATAAATGACGTCGATTTGCAGCGGGTCCTTGCCGATCAGATCCGGCTTCAATGCAAAGATCTGTTCCTTTACACCGGCTCCCGGATTGCCATAAGCTTCGCCGATCCCGAATAACCCGGAATCGCTAACGACCTTGACCAGCGTGTAGGTACGAGGGCCCTGCACGACCATCACCTGAATGTCTTGTATCTTTACCTTTCCTTTGTCGGCGGCCGCCATCGCGTGATACCGCTGAAGGAATGGGGCCACAGAGAGCGATTGCAGAAATTGTCGTCGCGTCATCGAGCAGTATTACATCACGACGGAACCCCTAGGTCTAGCGTATGGGGCCCTTACCCTAGTCGTTGTCTAATGTCAGCCCCTAGCTACTGGTTGGATAGGTACTTCAACGCGTATCTTTCGAGAACGATATCGATTACAAATTGATACTGGGGAGTTTAGCGGTATGCGTTGCCTGCATTGCGGAAGCACACTCTCGGCCTTCAAGAAACTCACCGATAGTGACTTCTGCTCGACGGAGCATCGGGATAATTTCTACACGGAGCAACAGCAGCTTATCCGTGAGCGGCTGAAGCATTCACGAACGCGATTGCACCGGCTTAGTCGGTCCGGTCCCGGAGACGCGCGCCTGACAGCTGCCGTGATTGCGCCTGCAATCGAAGCGCAAGCTCCGGCGAAAATCGCAGCGTTCCGGTCTGTTTTCCCGGACCTGCATGACCGTTCACTGTGCCTGCAGTTCCTCCCGCAGATCGATCCTGAGTTGTCGGCCGCAAACCCGCCTGTCCGTCAGGAACGCTTACGTGGTCGCCAGCTATTGTTGTCATTGATCCCCGAATTCCCCTGGCCTCGATACAACTCCGGCTTCCTGGACTCGCGTTCGTTGGAGCCGGTTGAATCGAATGAGGACATCGCTTACGAGTCGGCTCTCAGGCTGCGCGGCTCCGTTGTCTTCGGATTTGCGCCGGCTTCGGTGATGATGCTGCGCGCGCCGGACGTTATCACCCTTCCTGTTAAATCGATTTTCAAGCTCCGATTGGCGAGGCCAAAACCTGCAGTCTCTTTCGGGCCAGTACGTCTTTTCACAACAGAGAAACACCGGGCACTCCCTGGGTTCGGATACCGTAGCTTTGTCGAGCTAGTGCCGGTAGAACAGCCGTTGTCTCAGAAAATTTCGCCGGCATCTCCCGTCGAACTCACGAGCCCCCTGGCAATCTCAGGATCCTTGCGCGTCCGCTCTGAATCGACCGCTCGCGGTCTGGGATTCCTCGACCGCGTCTTCAAGATGAGGCCGCGGATGGCTGTGCTCTGTGTTGATTTGCCGCTCATGTGGCAAATTGCGTCTGAGCCACTGTCGTCCACAGTCAATCTGATCCGTCCAAGCGATCTTGGAGTTGTGGCTCTCTCGCACCCGGTGCGCCTTGATCGGTTCCTTCGATTCCGGCCGTGCGGCCCGCTCGACAGTCAGATCTTAACGCAATGCGTCCCCCCGTTCGCCTCCGAGAAGACCGAGGCGCGTCCCGGAATTCCGGATCTGCGGATAAAGCAGAGCGAGTTCTCTCCCACCGCTCCGGCACGCCCGTTCCGCATGAGTATGCGGGCAGCCGCAGGACGAAGCGCCGAAGCAATCGCGATCAACTTTGCCCTAGATTTCGCAACTGGGCCGGTGAATCCTGGGTTTTCGTCCACCTCAGACTGCGCCCCATCGCTCGCGGACCGCTTCTATCGTCCTCGACCGCGCGGGCCGGTGCTCGATGAAGCTCTGCTGACCTTGCACAGAGTCAACCTGGAGGAAAATGGGTTCGTTTCGCAACCAGCCATTTGCGAACTCGACAAACCTGTCCTCACCTTCCAGCCCGGACTGTCGGACCGTCTCTTCCGCATGCGCCCACGCAGTGGGGTCGTCAGCGAAAGTGTCGCGGACCTGATCCCATCGACCACGCCGGAAGGACTCGTATCGCCGCCGGCAATGCCGGGCATTGCTGGTCTCACCGACGCATCTCCATCGGTTGTCACTCGGATGTACCGTATGCGTCCTGGTTCCGGCCTCAACTCCAGAGCTACCGCTATCCAGCTTCCGAGCCTTACGACGCCGATATCGGCCGCCGCCACAGACCTCGCGATCGCGAAATTTGATCCGGCACTGCCTCATCTCTCACCTGCATTTCAGGACCGTGCATTCCGGATACGCTCCCGAACGGGTATCAGCTCGGATCGGACTCAATCGGCTGAATCGATTACGACGGCGCCCGCTTGGGCGCTCTCATCTCCGTCCGTAATTGGGTTCGTTTCGTCGAAAGCCCGCCATTTGGCTCCGCCTCTCCTCGACAAGTTGTACCGAGGCAAGCCGAAACCTGGTGTTCCATCTCCTTCGATGGCGAATCTTATGTTGGATGGGGCGCCCGAGGAGCGATTCGTATCAAAGCCCGCAGTACGTTCCATTGGCGTTGCCGCTTGTCGGCCGAATCTTGTGTTGCGGCTTTATCGCTTCCGGCCGAAGTCACCAGTTGATGGAAAAACGCCTCTAGCGAGCGTCGGTAACGCGCCGTTGGACTTCGCGCCGGGTCAGCCGGAATTCGTTCCTGACTGGTGGGACGTTATCACCGGGCCTAAGCCCATCTTCGTAAACCGCATGTACCGGATGCGCCTCAAACAGCCCGCGCAGGATTCGGATACGCTGGCGCAGCCGATTCGTGCCAAGCACCTCACAGCCCCCGATCCCGAGCCGGTTATGGCGACGATGCCTGCTCCATCGGGTTCGGCCGCAGCACCGTCGTTCCTCGATCGTCTCTATAGGATGCGGCCGAAGAGTGGTAAAGCGGCCGCCGCCGTAACGAATGCAATTCCCTGCAGCGCTCTCGAGCCTCGCCCGCACTCTGGCGCACCTGCGGCGATTCTGCGCTCTGTTTCGAAGCATTGGAAGTCGACGCCGCTGAGCATTAAGTCAATTGCTGCGATTGTGCCGCTTTTGCTGCTGATGCTGTTCATCCCGTGGGATGTCGTGTCGAAAGCGGGTGGGAATAGCATATTGCGGCAGGCGATTGTACGTCGCGCTGCGATCGAGCAGGCCGATGATTTCGGCGAAGGCCTCAGGAATTGGCAAGGAATCGACAAATGGAAGCGGATGCCGTCGGGCGCCATGGAGCCGGTTGGCTTAGGGCTCTTCAAGCCCTCTCTCGAACTCCGCGATTATCGCGTAGCATTCTCCGCTCAAATCGTGAAACAGGCGATGGGATTCGTCGTTCGCGCGATGGACAACCGCAATTATCAGGCCATCAAGCTGGTAACGCTGAAGCCGGGACCGCTACCCACAGTAGCTGTTGTGCGCTATGCCGTGGTTGACGGCAAAGAAACAGACCGTAAACAGACTATCCTTCCCATGACAGTGGCAGCCGATACTGTCTACCGGATTGCTCTGGATGTGAAGGATCAGTCCTTCACTCTAATGGTCCAGGAAAAAGTTGTCGATTTCTGGTCGGAGGAGCGATTGAAGATCGGCGGAGCCGGCTTCTTCAGCGCGAAGGGTGAGCAGGCGTTGATTCAGAACATTCGCATTTCTCACCACGACGACGCGATCGGCAGACTATTCGCGGCGCTGGCCCTTAATGTTCAAGCGAGTGATGGGAGCGAACGTAAACGATGAACCCTAAGAACCGTAGGCCTGAGGAGACCGCCTCGAAAGCAGGCGCTGTAAATGGGACAAATGGAACTACAAACGGAGCAGCGAATGGCTCCGCGAGTGCTTTGGCGAAAGCTGTATCGCTCCATCTCGAAGGCAAACGCAAGGAAGCCCTGCAAGAGTTGAAAGGAGCAGCCTCCCACGCGGCGAGACCGCAGAGTTCTCTTCCGCAATGGGGCACATTCAGTTCGAGTTGGAGCAGTATGAAGACGCAGCCAAGAGTTACACCAAGCTGCTTTCTCTCGATCCCAAGCATATGGCGGGGCACTTTAATCTCGCGGTTTGCCTGGAGAAGCTGGGACGCTGGGAGGAAGCATCCGATCGGTTCACGAAAGTCCTCGAAGCAAGTCCGGCACGTACAGAGGCCCGGCTCGGCTTAGCGATTTGCCAACTGCATCTCGAGAAGTCGGAAGCTGCCCTGGAGAACTTCGATCGAGTGTTGGCCGATGACTTGGGAAACGAGACTGCGCTGTTCGGAAAGGCCGTCGGGCTTCAGTTGACATGGCGCTTCGATGAAGCGACAGACATCTACAAACGGGTACTCTCGCATAACGAAGATGCGGAAGAGGCCCTGATTAATCTGGTTACGATCGGGATCGCGCGCAAGGACATTCAAACGATTCGCAGCTACTCGGAGCGCCTGATTCAAGTTCGACCGAACTCTCAAACCGCGCTCGAAGGACTCGCGACCTGCGCATTTGCCGACGAAGATTACGAAGCTGCCGCCAGGTATTGCGAAAAGCTCGTAGAAGCGACCCCGAACCACTTTGAGCGCGCATTCAATCTCGGCGTTGCCAATCAGAAACTCGGTCGCAAGGAAGATGCCGCGAAGGCGTACGCGGAAGCGATCAGGATTCGTCCCGATGGCAAGCAGGCGCATGTCAACCTCGGCATGGTTCGGCAGGAGTTGGGCGATCTGAAAGGAGCGCGCGAATCCTATGAGCGCGCGCTGCAGATTAGTCCCGATATCCCGGAAGTTTTTTACAACCTGGCTTCCATTCTCGAGCAGCAGGGCGCAAAAGAAGAAGCGGAGAAGTACTATGCGAAGCTCACCGCTCAGCGCGGTGATTCGTCCGAAGACGCATGGTTCCGGCTTGGGTATTTGCGATTGCAAAAAGGCGATTTTCGCGGCAGCATCGAAGCATTCCAGTCTTGCGTACGCAAGCGCGGCGACTGGCCGGAAGCCCATGTGAACCTTGGAATCGCGCATTGGCGGCTCGGAGATCGTGACCAGGCCGTCAAAGCCTTCGAACAGGTTCTCGCGCTGGATGCAGACTCACTCGATGCCCTCCGTGGTTTGGCAGCATTAGCAGTGGAGCGTGAAGAGTACGATCGCGCGCTGGATCTCCAGGCGAAGTTGATCAATCTTGGTGAAAAAACTCCAGAGTTGTTCTACAACACGGGTCTTCTACTTCAGAAGACCGGACAATTGGAAGACGCCATCCGTCTCTATCGCGAAGCGATTGCGCAAAGGCCAAACTTTGCGGAAGCGCTTCTGAATCTCGGCCACGCCCTGAAGAGTAAGGGTGAGGAGGATGAAGCTCGCAGTTGCTGGCGGCAAGCTCTCGAGTTTAAACCGGAGTTGGCGACCGGCTACTTCGATCAGGCCGTCCAGTAAGTCTCACACGAGGGCCGCGATATACTTCGCGGCATGCATCTCTATCGAGCCCTGCTGACGGCCATTCTGTGTCTGGGCGGCGCTTACGCTCAGGACATGCGCTGTGATCTGAGCGCATACAAAGCTCAAGAGGGACTCAGAGCCGAAATCCGTGCCGGGGTTCTTGAGCTTAACTGGCAAGGAGAACGTCGCGAGCAACTGCGCGCCAGGTTCAGCATCCGAGACGGTCAGCCGCTTGTAAATGACCTTGCTGCGCGAGCCGCCTCCGGCAACTGGATAATCCTTGGCCAGAATCTCTCTCCGGAGTTTCAGGTCACGAGCGGCGTTCGCCGCCTGTCGCAACAACAAATCGCTCCTCTAAAAGAACTCGGCGTCGAGCTTACACCTGAAGTCATCGAACGCGAGAAGTGGAATGCATTCTGGGATGCGCCACTCATGGTGCCCGGACGCCCCGGCACAAATCTCGGACTTCCTCGCAAACCAGACGAAGTTCGGCGAGGATGGGCTAAGTACAACACGACAGCCTGCCAGGTGAAGACCGACGGTGCTCGCATTGAAGTTACCTTCCCAGGGGTCACGATGGGCATCTTCTCAGGTTCTTTGCAGTACACCGCCTATAAAGGCACGAACCTGCTGCGACAGGAGGTCATCGCGAAGACCGGCGAGCCATCAGTTGCCTATAAGTACATGGGCGGCCTGAAAGGGTTTGCCATCTCGGATAGCACTCGTGTCGTCTGGCGAGATCCCGCGCGGGCATGGCAACAATACGCGTTCGGCGGGGCCGCGAACAAGGATGCCGTCGGGCTGCATGCGCGAAACCGATTGGCGATTGTCGAGGCAAGCGGAGGTTCGTTAGCCTTCCTGCCACCCTCGCACAAGTTCTTCTTCTCACGAGAAATCGAGACCAACCTCGGTTACGTTTACTACAGGAAAGACAGCGAGACATCGTTCGCGATCGGCTGGCGATGCAGCCCGATCGTGAAGCAAGCTATCGGCCTTACGGAGTCTCGGATCAGGTCTGGAATGTCGGGTGTCGCGAATCGCGGGGACACGTGAACAACTTCGCTCTATACAATGCGCCTCCCGGAACGATGCAGCGCATGCCCGTCTACTTCTATCTGAGCCCGCGCGATAGTCGAGCGACACAACAGGCGGTGATGGCCTTCACGCACGACGATGTCTATGCGCCGATCCCCGGCTTCAAGGTGCTGGTCAGCCACTTTCATTTCCATTTCAATGACAGCTTTCCGATGCCGGTACGATCGACCTGGAGCCTAGCTGGCTGCCGGTGTTCCGGTCGCTTGGAATCAACATCGCGATACTCGCCGACTTCCAGTGGAGACGGGCATCCGGAGGACACCGGCAAAGCCCGCCTCGATGAGCAGAAGGTGTATTTCGAGGGATGCGAGCGCTTCTCGGATCGAGACTTTCTGTTGTTCCCGGGGGAGGAACCCGACGCGAACTTCGGGGACACTACATGTTCCTGTTCCCGAAGCCGCTCTTCTTCACGCATGTCAAGCAGCCCTATCGAGGCGCTGAGCAGCCGTTTTCGGAAGCTCTCCCGGAGTATGGAACGGTCTATCACCCCGCAAGCGCAAAAGCAGAATTGGACCTGCTGAATAAAGAAGCGGACTGGTATGGCAGACGCACCCGCGGACCAAAGGATCGACCGGCTATCCTGACGCGATTCGCGACAAGGATTTCTTTCAGAGCGATCGCTTCCTGGGAGGATCGTTTCAATCGTTGCCTGTGGACCTCTCCCAGATCAGCGCCTTTGTGAACAGCGGTGCTTCGGGCTGCTCGATGACATGAATAACTGGGCCGGCGCGAAGTACATGCTTGCGGAGGGCGACACGTACATGAAGTATCCGGATGATGAGACGTATCCGCAACTGATGGTGAATTACGTGAAACTCGACCGCGTGCCGAAGTTCAAGGAAAGCTGGAGCCCGGTTATGGATGCGTTGCGCGCGGGCAATTACTTCGTCACCTCCGGCGAGGTTCTTCTTCGCAACTGGTCGATCGAAGGAACCGGCGCGAAGAAGCGTCTATGTAGCGGAAGCCGATTGGACGTTTCCTCCGGATTTCGCCGAACTGGTCTGGAGCGATGGAAAGAAGGTCGAGCGCCAGATTATCCGCCTTACCGAGATGGCGCCATTCGCGTCCACAAATTCCGGATTCCGTTCGATGCGGCGGGAAAGAAGTGGGTGCGATTTGCCGATCTGGGACTCAGCCGGAATGGCGCGTTCACGCAGCCTGTACACCTGCGCTGAGAGCTTCCTGTAGCTTCTGAAGGTCGCTTTCGTCGTTGTAGAAATGTGTAGACACACGCAAGCGGCCGTGACGAGCCGACACAACTATGCGCTGCTCCCTTAACTTTCGGGAGAGCTGCGCCAAGTAAGATGGCGGAAACGAGCAAGAAGGATCGGAGACCCGCGATGATCGATCTCGCCACCTGCGTTCTCCAGCACTCGAGCGCACTGATCCGCTAGTTCAAGCACGCGATGTTCGATGCGATCCGGGCCGAGCTCCAGCATCATGTCGATCGATGCCCCCATTGCATAGAGGCTAGGAAAGTTAAGCATGCCTCCTTCGTATTTCTCCGCGTCGCTGACAAATTCCGGAGCGCCGTGATGCAAATTGTCCACACGCCGCCAATCCTTATGGCTGCGCCAGCCGATCACGTTCGGCCGCAACTGCTCTCGTAAAGAGGGCTTGACGTAGACGAAGCCGCCGCCGTTCGGCGACATAAGCCATTTGTAACCGTGGACGGCAAGCATGTCGGGCTGTACAGCTTGCGACGTCGACCTTTAGCGCACCAACGCTTTGTGTGCCGTCGAGGTAGTACAAAATACCACGCTGTCGCAGTACTTCCCCGAGTTCTTCTGCGGGGACGCGAAATCCGGTGCTGTAATTGACGGCGCTAACCAGGACGAGTCGCGTCCGCTCCGTCAGACTCTCATACAAGCGGTTCCAGGGTACTTCCAGGAACTCAACTCCCGATGCCTTAAGCAACGAGGGCCAATAGAGGTTGTTAGGGAATTCGTGCTCCAGCGCGATCACCTGATCGCCCGCCTCCCACGAGACACCACTCATCAACAGCCCCAAGGCGGTAGCCGCGTTCGGTATGAACGCGATGTCACCTGGAGAGCAGTGGATAAGTTTAGCAATCGAACTCCGGATCGCATCGGCGTCGTCGAACCATTCGAGAAAATCCGTACACGCAAGCGCATCCCGCCGGCGCAAAGTGCCCATTCACCGCGTCAACCGAGCGTTTCGGTAATTGGCCGTAGGTAGCGGTATTAAGAAACGTCCAGTTCGCCAAGGCCGGAAATTCCGCTCGGACAGCCTCCCAATCAGGCGTTGTGGATTTTGCTCTGGACATATTGCGCCGCCTCTGCCAACGGCACATCGGCCGATTGCTTTGTCCGCCGCTCAACTACCTCAACCAGCCCCTGCGCGAGTTTCTTCCCGATCGTAATGCGATAAGGAATGCCGACCAGATCCGCATCTTTGAATTTGACGCCAGGCCGTTCATCGCGATCGTCGAGGACTGCATCTAAACCAGCCGCGCAGCAGGCGCTCAAGAGGTCATCCGCGACTTGCTTCTGCGCGCTATCGGAGTAGTTGACCGGAGTAATTACCACCTGGAACGGAGCGATAGAGGCAGGCATGCGACATTCCGTCCTTGTCCGCATACAGCTCGATTGCAGCGCATAGGATTCGCTCGATACCGATGCCGTAGGAACCCATGATGACAGTGACTTCTTCTCCGCTCTCATTCAAGACCTTTAAGCCCAGAGCCTCAGAATACTTGTATCCAAGCTTGAAGATATGCCCGATTTCTACCGACTTTCTTATCTCGAGCGGATCACCGGTTTCAAGCGACGTGTCGCCTTCCGCAACCTGGCGCAGATCAAAGAACTCCGCCTTGAAGTCCTCGCCGGGAGTGACGTTCTTCAAGTGGTAGTCGTTCTCGTTTGCGCCGGCGATCATGTTCCGGCGGCCCTGAGAGCTGTGTCAGCGATGATGCGAATGTTCTTAACGCCTACCGGGCCGAGCGAGCCGGCATCCGCGCCGAAATGCTGTCGAATCTCTTCCGGATGGGCCGGCCGGATATCCTTGCCTCCCGTCACATCGGCGAACTTGGTTTCGCTCAACGTATGGTCGCCGCGTAACAACGCGAGCACGGGCTTGCCGTCCACCATCATCACCAGACTCTTCATCTGCGACGTTTCGGGCAGACCCGTAAAGTCCGCTACTTCCGCGATCGTCTTGCGATTGGGCGTATGAAACTTCTCCGGCGTGAGATCGCCCTCGGGATCGGGGATGGACGGAGGCGCCGGCCGGGAGACAGCCTTCTCCAGGTTTGCGGCATAACCTGTACGTGGGACACGATACGACAAAATCCTCGCCTGCTTCTGTGGCCACCATGAACTCGTGCGACTGGCTGCCGCCCATCGATCCGGAATGAGCTTCCACCGCCACGTACTTCAACCCGCAGCGATCGAAGATTCGGCAGTAGGCTTTGTAGTGCTTGTCATAGGCGGCATCCAGACCGGCCTTATCCAAATCGAAGGAGTAGGAATCCTTCATAATGAACTGCCGCACGCGCAGGAGGCCGGATTTTGGACGAGGCTCATCGCGGAACTTCGTCTGAATTTGATACCAGATCTGGGGAAGTTGCTTGTAGCTGCGTAGCTCGCCACGCGCGACAACCGTCATGTTCTCCTCGTGGGTCATGCCGAGGCAGAGGGAGCGTCCGAAGCGGTCTTTCAGACGGAACATGTTGTCGCCCATCACGTCCCAGCGGCCGGATTCCTGCCATAGCTCCGCCGGCTGTAGCGCGGGCAGCAGCATCTCCTGCGCTCCGATGGCATCCATCTCTTCGCGGACGATCCGCTGGATTTTCTGCAGCGAGCGTTGTGCCAAGAAACAGGTAACTGTAAATACCAGCGGAGAGTTGCCGAATGTAACCCGCTCGCAGTAGTAGTTGATGACTGACTACTTCTGCTTCCGCCGGGACTTCCCGAAGAGTAGGGATAAAGAGGTGGCTCCAACGCATATGGATTATCCTGAATTTTCCTGATCTTGAAAGGCGCTAATGACGTTGCGCGCGCGCCGGTCGTGCAAGAATAAGCCCAATTCTAGCATGCTAAAATAGCTCCTTCTACCCAATGAAGATTGCGATTGCAGCCGATCACGCGGGCTTCACACTCAAGGAAGCGCTGCGGAAAAGGCTGTCCGCGGCGGGCCATGAAGTGACGGACTTCGGCGCTTTTTCGGATGAGTCCACTGACTATCCGGACTATGCTCTCGCTGTCGCAGAAGAGGTCGCATCGAACCCGTGCGCCAGAGGCATCCTGGTCTGTTCGACCGGAATTGGAATGTCGATCGCGGCAAATAAAGTGGCGGGCATCCGCGCCGCACTCGGGACGAACGAAGCAGGCGTGCAGCTTACACGTGAGCATAACGACGCGAATGTGATTGCGCTCGGGTCGAAATTCCTATCAGATGGACGAGGCGATCCGTCTGGTGGATATCTTTTTGCGAACGGAATTTAGCGGCAGCGCCCGCCACTTGCGAAGAATCGAAAAGATCGCCGCCATGGAAAATCAAGAACACGCTAAGGAGCAAGCATTAAAAGTATGACCGAGCAGCAAAGTATGGCCCGTCCCCTCGCCGAGGCCGATCCTCAGGTTTACGCGGCGATTCGGGCCGAGCTGGAACGGCAGGATACCCGCATCGAACTGATCGCGAGCGAAAACTTCACCTCCGAAGCGGTTCTCGAGGCGGCAGGAAGCGTGTTTACGAACAAATACGCGGAGGGATATCCCGGACGACGTTATTACGGCGGCTGCGAATACGCCGACGTTGTCGAGAATCTCGCTCGCGATCGCGCCAAGCAGCTTTTCAAGGCTGAGTACGTGAATGTGCAGCCGCATTCGGGTTCACAGGCGAATCAGGCTGCTTACGCCTCCGTGCTGCAGCCGGGTGACACGATCCTCGGGATGAATCTGGCCCACGGTGGACACTTGACCCATGGCCATCACCTGAACTTCTCCGGCAAGACGTACAAAATCATTCCCTACGGCGTTCGGAAAGAAGACGAGATCATCGACTACGACGAACTCGCTCGGCTTGCGGAGGAACACAAGCCGAAAATGATCATTGCGGGAGCCAGCGCTTATCCACGAATTATCGATTTCAAACGATTCCGCGAAGTGGCGGACTCGGTCGGCGCGCTCTTTCTCGTCGACATGGCGCATTTTTCGGGTTTGGTTGCCGCCGGCTTATATCCTAACCCCTGCGAGTACGCCGACATCGTTACTTCGACGACACACAAGACGTTGCGGGGACCTCGGTCGGGCCTCATTCTGGCGCGTGAAAAGTATGGGTCGGCGATCGATAAGACGGTCTTCCCCGGCATGCAAGGCGGACCTTTGGTTCATATCATCGCCGCGAAAGCAGTTTGCTTCCTCGAAGCTCTTGCGCCCGAATTCATCGAATACCAGCGGCAGGTAATCGCGAATGCGCAGGCGCTCTCGGCCGGGCTTGCCGCGGCCGGATATCGTATCATTTCGGGCGGCACTGACACCCACCTTCTATTGGTGGACGTATTTGCTAAGGGGATACGCGGGAAAGACGCCGAAAATGCCCTGGATAAAGCTCACATCACCTCGAACAAAAACGGCATCCCATTTGACGTCAACCCGCCCTTGAACCCGAGCGGTATCCGATTGGGCAGCCCCGCGGTGACTACGCGCGGCTTCAAACAGGCGGAAATGCAGGAGGTAGCTTCTTGCATTGCGCAGGTGCTCTCCGATCACGCCTCGGAGGACAATCTGGCGGCGGTGCGGTCCCGCGTGAAGTCTCTTACGGATCGGTTTCCGCTTTATAGCTGGAAAAGCGAAACAGTCGGCGTCTGAGCGTCGTATGCAGCCGCTCCGTATAGTCATTGATGTTCGCCACATCAAAGACTTCGGAATCGGCACTTACATTCGGAACCTCGTAGCCGCGCTGGGCGAGCTCGACCAACACAATAAATATCTGTTGCCGGCGTACCGCGGTGATGTACCTGAATTCCGACACCTTCCGCCGAATTTCGAGGCGGTCGTGTACGACGAGCCCGAAAAATACCGCTGGGAAGACATTAGGTTTCCCTGGTTCCTTAAGAGTCTGGCTCCGGACTTGGTGCACCTCCCGCTGAATAGCGCCCCCTTGTTCATGCAGAATCCATATGTCGTGACGATTCACGATATGAGCAGTTTTCTTTTTGGGGGGCAGACGGGAATTAAAGAAAATCTCCGGTTGTATCGGTTCCGTCGCGGGCTGGTTAGGGCGGATAGAGTAATTGCGGTCTCGACGGCGACACGAAGGGACGTCGAAAATCTTCTTGGCATACGCCCTGACCGGATGCGTCTTGTCTACAGCGCACCGGATCCGAATTTTCTCAATCATCGGGCTGAGCCGGGTTCCCGCGAACGGCTGCGAGAGCGGTTCCAGATTCAGTATCCCTTCGTTCTTTATGCCGGACGGATCCGCCCGCACAAAAACCTCCCTAGACTGATCGAGGCATTTGCCGTGGTCCGCGGAGAACTGGAAAGTCACCACGTCTATAAGGACTTGCGGCTCATCATTATCGGAGATGAGATAAGCCGAAATCCTGAAGTTCGCCGCGCCGTAGTTCAGACTCGGACGCAGCAGGTTGTCCGGTTTCTCGGATTCGTACCTTTCGAAACTTTGAAAGCGTTCTATTCCGCCGCAAGCGTGTTTGCATTTCCATCCCTTTACGAAGGTTTCGGACTTCCTCCACTCGAAGCCATGGCTACAGGAATTCCGGTGGTTACGTCCGCGGTCAGCTCGTTGCCGGAGGTTGTTGGAAACGCGGCGATGATCGTTAATCCGGAGAATGTATTCGATATCGCCAGAGGGATCCGGGATGTGCTTATCGACGAGGGTCTCCGAAACGAATTAATTCGAAGTGGCTTCGCACAAGTCAGGCGATTCAGCTGGCGCCGGACTGCCGAAGAAACTCTGGAAGTCTATCGTGAAGTCGCGCGCGTTCGCTAATGCGGATCCCATTCATAGATAGGCGTCACGATATGCGCACGCGCTCGGAGCAATTGCGTTAGCGTACGCCCTTCCAGCGGTATCCTTTGCCAGCCTGACGAGCGATGTGCGCAGTCTCCCGGAATGAGATAAAGTGTACCTCCGGAGATATGAATACGCCGGATGATACCGCCGTTGCCTGACTTCACAACATAGTAAGCTGAAGGGTCGATGTCCGTTCTGGCGCGCGCTGATTGATCCAAAAGCGCAACATCCCCCTCGGAGAACGCATCTGCCATTCGGGCATCTGCCGCCAAACGGGAGGCTACGGGATGAGGAATTGACCCCATCTGCGCCGCGCTGAAAGGCAGCCGGTCGTTCTCGGCTGTCTCCGTGGGCCATGGAAAGCCCGGACCGATTCTCCCCCGGAGTAGAGGGACATAAATATAGTCCCCAGCCGACATTCCGAAGCTCAAATGCGCCTGGATGCGTTCGCGCTCAATCAAATCTAAAAGCGATATGCGCAGATGCTGAAGAATCTGATCGCTTAACTCAGGAGAAAGCGCCCTGACTCCTTTAAGGACATTGTGAATATGCGGTTGGGAAACGCCAACTAAACGAGCCAATCCGCGTTCTGTTAATTCGCCATTTCGAACTCTTGCCCGGAGCACAGCGATAAGAGAGCTTCGCAGCTCCGTAAACAACATTTCAAACCCCTCGCGACCCTATTCTTCCCAGCTATACGCAAATTTTGCAGGTACTACGAAGATTTTACTCCGCATCTCCCGTATCGCCTGAGGCTGGCGCGCCACAGATTGTTGTAATCGCTATGACGTTGATTTTCAGGCTAAGTAGGGCCGATTCAGAGGAATACGACGCTCCTGAGAAAGGCCCTACCGCTCCTAAGTACTTTTCCTAATAGACGAAAAAAGAGGTGGTTCTAGGATGGATATCAGAGAGACCGTTCTAAACAAAGAACGCAAAATAAAGAAGGTAAAAGAGAAAAAATGGAGTGGAACCAATCTGACGTCCTGGCGCTCGCCATGGAGAAATGCACGACTTGTGAGGGATACGGCTTACGGCCGTCGCGCAATGGCCAAATAACCGCCTGCAACTGTGTGTTGCGAGGCATCTTTCGGGTGTGTTTTGAAAGATTTAAGCTGTCTGTCGTGAAGAAGGAAAGCATCAGCCGGCCCCGGCTGGAGCACACAGCTTCTCCACACGGCAAGGTCGCCTGGGCTCGAAAAGACGAAGAATACGCGGCTGATTTCTTGCTGGTTGCCCGGCGTACACTAAACGATACCGAATATAAAGTCTTCAAATATCATTTTTTATTAGGAGCCGACTGGCGTCTTTGCTGCCGCAGGATGAAAATCGAAAAGGGGCTGTTCTTCCACGCCGTCTACCGGGTGACGGCGAAATTGGGAAAAACGTTCGCGGAACTGCAGCCGTACCCGTTGTACCCGCTGAGCGAGTATTTCTACGGTGAACACAGGAAACACTCGGCTCGACCGATCCCGATTCGCCGGGAGAACGCGCTGAGCGAAATGGTGCCTCTCCGCAAAGCGGCATAGACCGGAATGCGGCGGTTATCAGAGGGGGCCGAGCCCCTCTGATACACTGGCCACATGACTCTGGAAGAGCTGGAAAGAGAGTACGTTACGCTCCGCCGGCAGGCTGAAGCCGTGCGGAGCTACCTTTGACGCCCCCTCCAAAAAAGCACAATTACTCGAAACAGAAGATCACATCAGTTCCCCCGATTTTTGGAATTCTCCTGAACGAAGCCAAAAAATAATGCAGGACCGGAAACGCCTCGAGGAAGCGCTCGAGAGCGACATCCGTTTGGGCGGCGCGGTTTCCGATCTCGATACCTTGTTTGAACTCCTGCGTGAGGGTGAGGACGTATCATCGGACCTGGAGCGCGAAATTCGTTCGTTCTCGCAAACACTCGAGAAACTGGAGACAGCAATGTTGCTCTCCGGGGAAAACGATCATCGCAGCGCAATCGTCACCATACATCCGGGAGCCGGCGGCACGGAGAGCCAGGATTGGGCCGAGATGCTCATGCGCATGTACCTCCGTTGGACGGAGCGCAATGGCTTCGGGGCGGTCGTCACGGACAGGCTGGAGGGCGAAGGCGCTGGTATCAAATCCGTCACTTTCGAAGTGAATGGCGAGGGCGCATATGGCCTTTTGCAATCCGAGATCGGCGTGCATCGTCTGGTTCGTATCTCTCCTTTCGATTCCGCAGCCCGACGTCATACATCTTTTGCGTCGGTGTTCGTCTACCCCCAGATCGACGATGAAATCAAGATTGACGTCAGGCCGGAGGACCTGCGAGTCGATGTTTTTCGCGCAAGCGGCGCAGGCGGACAGCATGTGAATCGAACCGAATCGGCGGTTCGGATGACGCACCTTCCGACCGGAATCGTAGTCCAGTGTCAAAACGAGCGCTCGCAGCATAAGAACCGCGCAAGCGCGATGAAGCAATTGCGTGCGCGACTCTTCGAGTTCGAGCTGGAAAAAAAGCAAGAAGAAGAGCGCAAGTTGGAAGACTCCAAGCTCGATGTCAACTTCGGCAGTCAGATTCGCAGCTACGTTCTTGCGCCGTACCGACTGATCAAGGATCACCGCACGAAATTCAGTGTCGGTGATGTCGACCGCGTGCTCGACGGTGACCTCGAAGGTTTCATACACGCCTATCTGGTTTGGAAGCGGACCGGAAAGACCGCCGCCGATGGAGCCGACGAACTACCCGACTAAGGCGGAGATCGAACGAGCGGCCCTGACGTTGCGGTCCGGCGGCTTAGTCGCGTTCCCTACCGAGACAGTCTATGGTTTGGGGGCGAATGCTCTGGATCCCGTGGCGGTCAGAAAAATCTATGCGGTCAAAGGCCGTCCTCCTACGAGCCCGCTGATCGTGCATGTCGCTTCGGTGGAGATGGCAAAGACGATCGTCTCGGATTGGCCGGAACCCGCCGCGCGACTGGCCAGCCGCTTTTGGCCGGGGCCGCTGACTCTGGTGCTGCCGAAAAGGCCTTCGGTACCGGATGAAGTCACAGCCGGCTTGAGCACTGTTGGTGTCCGGGTGCCTGCTCATCGTCTCGCATTGGAGTTGATTGAGACAGCCGGCATTCCGCTTGCGGCTCCGAGCGCGAATTTATTCACTCACATCTCGCCGACGGAAGCCGAACATGTCCGTCGTGGTTTGGGATCGGCAGTCGAGATGATCCTCGATGCCGGGCCTACGCAGGTCGGGATCGAATCGACAGTTTTGTCATTGGCGAATGGCAGCGCCAACCTGCTGCGGCCCGGCATGGTCACGCAAACAGAAATAGAAGAAGTCATCGGAACGGTTGGCATGTGGAAAGCAGATGCCGACGTGCACGCTTCGCCAGGGTTGCATCCAAAGCATTACAGTCCTGCTACCCGGCTTGTTATCACGGCGGATTTGCCTTCCGGGCGTGGAGCATATCTGTGGTGGAAGACGGAACAGCCCGCAGCGGTTCCGGTACGTATGCCTCAAGATCCGGGACTTTATGCGAGAGACCTGTACTCGATCCTCCACCGGCTCGATCGCGAAGGCCTGGAGTATATTGCTGTAGAACCGTTACCTAACTCTATAGAATGGGACGGTATTCGGGACCGGCTCACAAGAGCGAGCGCTTAGGAATGGGGTTGGGGATCGCGTGTTTTCAAGCGATCTACTTCACGCTTCAAGCGCAGGTCCCCAACCCTCTTTGAGCCTAACCTGATCGGCTTCCTTTTGAAAGTCCGCAAAGCGATACCTTGGCAAACAATTAGGGGTGTTGATGTCGTCGCAGATGCGGTAGCGAATTTTTGTTTTCCGTATTACTTCGGACCCAGCTTCGGCAAGATTCTTACCACTCCGGAGCTGGATTTCGGCTTATTCCCCAATAATAGAGCGACGCATCGGAGCTCATCGACATGGCAAGAGCCGCGCCCCAGGCGAATCCAACCGGCGAGCCCATCTATCGGGATTGTTGCGGCTGCTCCTGGAAGACCTTGCCCCAATCCTTTAAAAACTGATCCAGTCCGCGGTCGGTAAGGGGATGGCTGAAAAGCTGGTCGAGAATCTTGAATGGCATCGTCCCAATATGGGCCCCTGCCATCGCGGATGCGATTACATGATTCGGAGTGCGCAACGACGCCGCAAGGATTTGCGATTTATATCCGTAGTTGTCGAAAATCTGGACGATCTCGTCAATCAAGTGCATTCCGTCGATGCCGATATCATCGAGACGGCCCACAAAAGGACTCACGATGTAAGCGCCCGCCTTTGCGGCGAGTAGCGCTTGAGCCGCGGAGAAAATGAGCGTCACATTGACGCGGATTCCTTCCTTTGAAAGACGTGAACAGGCGCGTATGCCATCGCGCGTAAGAGGCACTTTCACCACTACGTTCTTATGGATTTTGGCCAGCTTCCGCCCTTCCGCAATCATTTCTTCTGAGGCGGTCGCAACCACTTCAGCGCTGATGTCACCGTCGACTATGTCGCAGATCTTGGCGATCTGTTCTTCGATCGGCTTGCCTTCTTTGGCGATGAGGGAAGGATTTGTCGTGACACCGTCGATGATGCCCCATTCAGCGCCCTTCCTCAGCTCATCGAGATTCGCGGTATCAAGAAAGATCTTCACTCGTTTACCCTCGGATGATCGGATTTTGCAGGAGACCTACGCCCGGAATTTCCACCTCGACTGTCTGCCCAGGTTTCATTGGACCAACGCCTGAAGGAGTGCCGGTTGCGATCAAATCTCCAGGCTCAAGCGTCATGCAAGCAGTGACGAACGCGATTATAGCATCCAGGGGAAATATCATGTCCGTGATTACACCGTCCTGTTTAACTTCGCCGTCAAGCCGGGTGATCACGCGAAGGTTGTTTAGCTGGACCTCGTCACGAGGAATCAGGTGAGGCCCAACTGCGCAAAAAGTATCGAAACCTTTCCCACGCGTGAACTGCACATCTTTGCGCTGGATATCGCGAGCGGTCACGTCGTTGAGGCAGGTGTATCCGGCTACGAATTCCATCGCGTTTTCCCGGTTGACATGCTTTGCCTGCCTTCCCGATAACGACCCCGAGTTCCCCTTCGAAATGTACGTTCTGTGAGATCGGCGGATAGACGATCGCGTCGCCGTGGGCAATCAGAGAGGATGGCGGCTTGAGGAAGATTAAAGGCTCTGAAGGGACTTCATTGCCCAACTCTTTCGCATGGTCGACATAGTTCCGGCCGATGCAGACAATCTTTGTCGGTGAACATGGCGGGAGCAGGCGCGCGCCGTCAGGCAGATGCTCAAAACTACCGTGATGGACATCGGACTTCGAATCGGGAGCTGTAGGAGGGCACTGCTGCGACATCGTGTAGCGGACCAGTTTTGGCATGGGGTACCTTCATGCTATCCCGAAACAGTGATGCCGCTGAAGCGTCCATTGGGCGTGCAACGGGAATTGGCAAGTTCAATCGCAGGCTTTCTGGCTACGGCTCCGATGACGATAGGAATGATGGCAATGCATCGAGCGCTGCCGCCGGAGCACAAGGATCCGCTTCCTCCACGCCAGATCACGGACAACGCCGCTGCGCGCGCCGGTGTCAATCTCGGTGACGAAGATACACGCAATGCGGCCGCATTGGGAGCGCATTTTGCGTACGGCGCATCCGTCGGCGCAATGTATGGACCAATCGCCGGATCGACGAGCCTGCCGTCCGCTGTCGAAGGAATGCTCTACGGGATCGCAGTCTGG
Source organism: Bryobacteraceae bacterium (assembly GCA_963833675.1). Taxonomy (GTDB): domain Bacteria; phylum Acidobacteriota; class Terriglobia; order Bryobacterales; family Bryobacteraceae; genus DASQDN01. The sequence continues at coordinate 59,662 of CAWHYW010000047.1, forward strand.
GGTGGAAGTTATCTGGGGATACTTCCAAGCGCCGGGCTTTACCGGTCAGCCGATGACGAACCTGCTCCCCGGAATGCCATGATCATTGCCGCGCACCTGATCTGGGGCGCTTCCCTTGGCGTTATGACGGAAGCTCTGGCCGACAAAAACTAAAATCCTCTAGCAGTGAAAGGCAAGTTGGTATATTCTGTGAGAGGAAACGACCTGCTGGCCGCTGGCCGTTTCCCCTTTCAGGCTAACGGATTCGTATCCGCAGCTTGAGAGTGACGGTGACTACCAGCAGTGCCAGTAGTACCGATCTCACAAGGATCGTGAGTTCGAGCATTCGAAATCACCACCTCGGCTTCGACAGTGTCGGAAGGCTCGGTCCTAATCCGAGCTTTCCTTCGATAGCCCCGGAAGCTTCTCCGGACTGCCTCTTCCGGCTGTCGACGCCGCTGTGGTGATAGTGGGATCCAGCCTGACAGACTCTCTAAACTTCTAATCGTCCCCGGACTCGCTGACTTTGAGCACGGCCAGAAATGCTTCCTGAGGAATTTCCACGCGACCGACGCGTTTCATGCGGCGCTTACCCTCCTTCTGCTTCTCGAGGAGCTTGCGTTTCCGGCTGATGTCTCCGCCGTAGCACTTAGCGAGGACATTCTTTCGAATGGCGGAGACGGTCTCGCGCGCGATGATCTTGCCGCCGATCGCGGCTTGCAGGGCCACCTCGAACATCTGCCGTGGGATGAGCTTCCGAAGTCTCTCAATCAAAGCCTTGCCGCGTTCGTACGCGACATCGCGGTGAACGATGATGGACAAGGCGTCGACCGACTCGCCCGCAACCATGATGTCCAGCTTCACCATGGGCGAGACGCGATGTCCGGCTAAATGATAATCGAGTGAAGCGTAACCGCGGGATGCCGATTTTAGGCGATCGTAGAAGTCGAGAACGATTTCGTTAAGTGGAACTTCGTACACGAGCATCACTCGACCGCCGCCCATGTATTCGAATTTCTTTTGATTCCCGCGCTTCTCCTCGAGCAGCTTGAGAATTTCACCGATGTACTCTTCCCGCGTGATTACCGTAGCCTCGATAATCGGTTCCTCGATCTGCTTAATCTCAGACGGATTGGGAAATTTCGTCGGATTTTCAACGGTTATTTTCTCGCCGTTCGATAGAGTGACCTCGTACCGCACTCCGGGAGCTGTCGTAATGAGATCGATATTGAACTCGCGCTCGAGACGCTCCTGGATGATTTCCATGTGGAGAAGTCCGAGAAATCCACATCGGAAGCCGAACCCGAGAGCGACAGAGTTCTCAGGTTCAAAGTTGAATGCGCTGTCGTTCAGTCGAAGTTTCTCGAGGGCATCGCGCAATAATCCGTGCTCGTGGGATTCGACAGGGTAAAGGCCCGCGAACACCATCGGCTTGATCTCCTGGAAACCAGGAAGAGGTTCGGAGGCCGGATTTTGCTGGTCAGTAATCGTGTCTCCGATCTTTGCGTCGGACACGGTCTTTATGTTTGCAAACAGGAACCCGGCTTCGCCGGCCGAGAGTTCGTCGCAAGGGACAGGTTTCGGTGACTGGTAGCCGAGTCCCTCCACTTCATAAGTCGCCCCGGTGGACCAAAGCTTGATTTTCTGACCCATCCGCAAGCGCCCTTCCACGATTTTGCAGAGAATAATGACGCCGCGGTAAGGATCGAACCACGAATCGAAGATCAACGCCCGCAAAGGTGCTTCGGGGTCGCCAGTGGGCGGTGGAACACGCTGTACGACCGCTTCCAGCGTCTCTTCGATCCCGATTCCCTGTTTCGCGCTGACGAGCACCGCTTCGGTTGCATCGAGCCCAATCACCTGTTCAATCTGTTCCCGGATCCGATCGGGTTCCGCTGAAGGCAGATCGATTTTATTGATGACGGGAATGATTTCGAGATTGTGATTCAGCGCCAGATAAGTGTTGGCGAGTGTTTGCGCTTCGACTCCCTGAGAGGCATCGACGACAAGTAGTGCTCCTTCACAAGCCTGTAAGCTGCGCGAGACTTCATAGGTGAAATCGACGTGGCCCGGCGTGTCGATCAGATTGAGCTGATAATCTTTGCCGTCCTTTGCCTTGTAATCCAGCCTGACCGCATGAGCCTTGATCGTGATGCCGCGCTCGCGTTCCAGGTCCATGGAATCGAGAACCTGATCCATCATTTCGCGTTTGGACAGCGCCCCGGTGTACTCGAGCAAGCGATCGGCCAAGGTGGACTTGCCATGGTCGATGTGCGCGATGATCGAGAAGTTTCGGATGTGCGTGGGGTCCATGCGGTATGATGTTGGCTAAACTTCAGTATCCCATATGTCCTACAAAAATATCGTATTTGAGCATTTTGAGGACGGAATTGCCACTGTCATGGTGAGCCGTCCGGAGAAGCTAAATGCGGTGGATCGGGAAACCATGGGAGAGCTCGAAACCGCCTTCAAATACGTTCAGAATGAGCCCACTGTCAAGGCTCTGATCGTAACCGGCTGCGGGAGACAAGTCTTTCGTAGCCGGAGCCGACATTCATGAACTTCAGTCGATCAGCGCAATCGAAGCGGCCCGGTTATCCGCTCGGGGCCAAGCTATCTTTCGATGTCTGGAAGGCATGAAAAAGCCGTCGGTTGCAGCCATAAACGGTTTTGCCTTGGGAGCCGGCCTGGAACTCGCGATGGCGTGTACGCTGCGAGTGGCGGTTGCAACGGCGCGGTTAGGACTGCCGGAACTCAAACTCGGGTTGATTCCTGGTTACGGCGGGACGCAGCGGCTCGCGCGACTGATAGGGCGCGGAAGAGCATTGGAGCTTCTGCTGACGGGCGACAAAATCGACGCGGAAGCCGCATGCCGTATCGGCCTGGTGAACCGCATATTTCCATCGGAATCGCTGCTGGAGGGTTCGCGCGATCTTCTACGCACGATCCTCACAAATAGTCCGATTGCGATCGCGCTTGCATTAGAAACGGTGGACGTCGGAGCAAACGTTGGACTGGAAGAAGGACTGCGATTCGAGTCCATGGCCTTTGGATTGACTGCTGCCACCAATGACAGAGATGAAGGAATCAAGGCTTTTTTCGAACGGCGTCCGCCGGTGTTTGCTGGGAAATAAATAATGGCTCGAATGATCGAAGGCAACTTAGACGCGCAGGGGTTGAAATTCGCCATCATTGCCGCGAGATTCAACAGCTTTATCGTAGAGCGGCTGCTCGAAGGCGCACTGGATGCGCTCCGCCGCACCGGAGCGGACACAGATTCGGTGGTGATCGTAAAGGTGCCTGGATCCTGGGAGATGCCGGTAGTAGCCGCCGAACTCGCGCGGCAGAAGCGCTATGACGGCATCATTTGTCTTGGCGCGGTGGTTCGCGGCGAAACGCCGCATTTCGATTATGTCGCGGGCAACGCGGCGAGCGGGCTTGCCGGTATACCGGCGGAAACAGGTGTTCCGATTGCGTTCGGAGTACTCACGACGAACACCGTGGAGCAAGCAGTGGATCGGGCAGGAGCCAAGGCAGGCAACAAAGGCTTCGATGCGGCAATGACTGCGATCGAGATGGCGCAACTTCTGCGCAAGCTGCGGAGCGAATCTACGGAATGAGTTCCCGCAGGACATCGCGGCATCGCGCAGTGCAAGTTTTGTATCAATGCGATATGCGATCGCTGCCTGCGGACCAGGCGATCTCCGCTTTCTACGGGGGGTTGTATTCCGAAGAAAATGCCGAACCGCCCGAAAAAGATCCGTTCATGGAAGCTCTCGTCCACGGGGCTGTGGAGAAAAAGGCCGACATCGACGAGCGGCTCGTCAAATACTCCGAGCGGTGGCGTATTGAACGCATGCCGGCGGTCGATCGCAACATCCTGCGGATGGCGATTTTCGAAATGATGCAGGGCGAGACTCCGCCGGCGGTGGTTATCGATGAAGCGATAGAGTTGGCCCGGAAGTTTTCCGGAGAGGGCTCGGCGCCATTCATCAACGGCGTTTTGGACTCGGTCCGAAAGGAAATCGAGGCTGAAGCGTCTTGAAGCCGGCCGCTATTTCCCGATGCAGAAGGTGCTGAAAATACGATTCAGGATATCGTCGGCGGTAGTAGCTCCGGTAATCGCGTCGATCGGCCGTAGAGCGCTATAGAGGTCGAGCAGTAACATCTCATGTGGGATATTGTTGGCTACTGCTTCCCGAGCGTCTCCTAACGCGACAAGAGCTTCCCGGAGTAGAGTTTCATGACGAAGACTGGTGATGAAACCGGCTTCTTGCTCTATTTTGGGCGCCATTGCCGCAACTATCGATTGCCGCAAATCATCGATGCCCTCTCCGCTCAAAGCGGATACGGGTAAGGCTTCACCGACCGTTTTACGACCCAGATCGATCTTGTTTGCCACGAGCATCCGGCGCGCAGGCCGCGAAATCAGCGCCTCATCGTTAAACGTCAGCGGTTCAGATGCATCCAGAACCACAAGAGTCAGGTCGGCATCAGCCATGGCCTGATAACTTCGCTCGATTCCAAGCTGCTCCACACGATCCTCACCCGCGCGAATGCCGGCAGTATCGATAAAGCGAACGGGTATTCCGTTGATGGAAGCCGTTTCTGAGATTGTGTCGCGCGTGGTGCCCGGAATTTCGGTAACGATCGCGCGGTCCTGCTCCAGAAGGCGGTTGAACAGGCTGCTCTTGCCGACGTTCGGCCGGCCGACGATTGCGAGCGCAAATCCTTCGTGCACGAGTTTGCCGTAGGCGAACGTTCGCGCGAGTCGATCTAATCCTTCTTCTATTGGCGAGAGGCGACGAAGAATTTCATCCTGCGAGGCAATGTCGATATCGTCCTCCGCGAAATCGATACCGGCCTCGAGAAGCGAAATGAGTTCGAGCAACTGCTCTTTCAGAGGGCCGATGCGGCGAGACACGGAACCTTCGACTTGCTGCGCTGCGACACGCGCCTGGTAGATTGTCGTGGCATCGATCAGGTCGCGAACAGCTTCGGCTTGCGGAAGATCGAGACGGCCGTTGAGATATGCGCGAAGCGTGAACTCGCCCGGCTCGGCAAGGCGAGCGCCGGCTAGCGCTGCCCTTTCCACACAAAACCGCAATACTACCGGAGCGCCGTGACAGGAGATCTCGATCACGTCCTCTGCCGTGTACGACCGAGGCGCCGCGATAAAATGTGGCAACTATCTGATCCACCGTAGCGCCGGTCCCATCCACGAGGGCGCCCAACGCCGCCGTCCACGGCTTCCAGACATGATTGGGGGAAAACGGAGAATCTGGTTTGCGATACTGCGCGCTTCCGCTCCGGAAACGCGGACGATGCCGATACCGGCTCGAGCTACGGGTGTGGAGATTGCGACGATCGTGTCGGAAAGCTGCAATTATCGGCGGCCGCGGGGCCGGAATGGCCCGGGGCTGGACGGCAGCGACTTCATGTCTGCCGGGTACACAACGACCGAACGGTTCGGTCCCATCCCAGTGCTTTCGCTGCGAACCGTGGGTTCGTTTCGCAACGCTAGATGGATGATTCTCCGCTCACGGCTGGTCATGGGACTAAAGGTGAAAGGCAAATGACTCTTCTTTACCTTCTCGGCCGCCGTAAGCGCCCCCAGGCGAAGTTCCTCAATGCGCAGCGCACGGTAGTCGTTGGCATCGAATTGCAGCATGGAGTGCTCATCCTGCGTCATGCGGAGCATTTCCATCGTGAGTTGTTCCAAAGCGAGCAGCAGTTCCGCTTTGTTGGCCAACAAGAGATCAACATCGGGGCCGCTGAATTTCACGACGACATCAGGATTCTCGATGTCAGGATGAACAGCCTGGGCCGCCTCGATCACCCAACGCAGTTGAAAGCCGCCGCTTTTGGTAATCGAGCGGAGGAACGCTTCGATCTTCGGACCAGTTGTGCCGACCGTGTATTTTTTGGCTTCCACGCTACTTCCTGGGATTGCGCTTCACCGGAACAGTCTTGGTATCAGGAGGCTGCGGAAGAGGCATACTCCTATTGATGAGCCACTGCTGCACGATTCCTACTAAGTTTCCGGTTAACCAATATAATACCAGCCCACTGGATACTCCGTAGAACATGAAGCCCATTACCAGGGGCATGAACATCATCATCTTCTGTTGAGCGGGATCGGCGCCGGGGTGGGCGGCGTCATCCTCTGCAGGAAGAACTGGGTCGCGATCATCGTTAGCGGCAGGATCCGGATCGCAAGAGTTTCGGGCTGCGACAGATCGGAGACCCAGAGCCAACTTGCGCCTCGCATTTCGATGCTGACGCTCAGCACTTTGTAAAACGCAAAGAAGAATGGGATCTGCAGCACGAGGGGCATGCACCCGGCGCCAAGCGGGTTGACGCCATGTTTCTTGTACAAATCCATCACTTCCTGGTTTTGCTCTGCCTTGCGGGGATCGCGAATGCCGATGTTCTTATATTTTTCGTTGATTGCGGCGATTTGCGGCTGCAGAGACGACATCTTGCGCATCGACTTCATGCCGGAAATCTTGAGTGGCAGCAAGAGCGTGTTGATCAGGATCGTTAACAGAATGATCGACCAGCCATAGCTGTGAACGTACTTGTCATTCAGCCAGTGCATCGCCAGGAAAAGGGGCTTCGCTATGAAAGAAAACCAACCGAAGTCCACCACCTGCTCGAGCTTCGGATCAATCCGCCTGAGCAAATCAACATCCTTGGGACCGACAAACAATGAGAATTGATTCTGCCCGTCTCCGCCCACGGCAGCGCCAACATGAGGCTCTTCCTTGCCGCTCGGATCGGAAGCAACAGTATCGCTAAGAGTTTGAACTCGAAGAGCGCGGTTGTCCTTTGGCAGAAAAACCGCCGCGAAATATGTGTCTTCTATTCCGGCGAACGAAAAGGTTCCGGAATCCGTCACTGTGCCCTTTTTCGCTGCGCCGGCGTCCTTTTCAACCAGCTTGTTATCCGAGACGTTATAAAACAGCGTCTTCTGCACGGCGCTTCGTCCCACGACAGTCTTATCGCCGAACCCACCTCGCCAAGCCAGTAGATGGGCCACCGGGGATCCATTTTCTGTGACTTCAGACGTGACCTGCGTCAAGTAGCTGTTTTTCAGAAACCGGAAGCTTTTGCGGGAGGCGGAGCGGCCGTTGGAGTATTCAAAATCAATGCCTAAACCGTCGGACGTAAGATGAGCGACCCAGAGCGCCTGGTTTAAATCGGCCGAGGGCGAATGATTTTCGAATAGCAGAGAGAACGGGTAATGCGTTTTTGTCGCCGCGAACGTGTTCACAAGCTCCAGCGGCTTACCGGTACCGTCCCGATACTTCATCAGCTCCCAACTGCGGACCACGGCGCCATGATTGCTGAAAACGACTTTGAAGACATCAGTCTGGATGGTGTAGAGGTCCGATGTCGTAGCCGCGGTCTGTCCTGCCGAGGGCGTGGCCGGTGGAGCTGCCGGTTGGCTGGCGGGGGGAGGTGTCTGAGCCTGCTGAGGTGTCGCGGCCTGTTTCGCCGGTTTGAGCGTGCTTTGCGGTGATTGCGGAAAGAAGTATTGCGTGATGAACAAGAACAGCGCCCATCAGGGCGAAGGCCAGCAAAAGACGTTTTTCGACGCTTATCTCCGCCTCCGGCTTTTTAGGATTGGAATTTGGGTTATCGGGTTCAGGCATCCTGGATGATCAACGGACGGGATCAAACCCGCCTGCATGAAACGGATTGCATTTCAGTAGGCGTAGCACACCGAGGCCGGAGCCTCGAAGTACGCCGTGACGTTCGAATTGCTTGCATCATGTATTCCGAACAAGTCGGCTCAAAACGGCAGGCTACCGGCAACAAGGGGGATATCCACTGTTTATAGCTACGAAGCAAAGCGATCAGGAGTTCGCGCATTGTGCGAAGAGCCTCCCAACTTCTCGCTGGATAGCCGAGAAGTCCGCATCAAGCAAAGGCCGGCGGCCATTCATCACAATCATCCAACTGGGTGGTAGTTCACGGAGTTGCAAGCGGACCGCCTCCCGGAGGCGCCGCTTCATTCGATTGCGGATCACTGCTTTACCCAGGGCTTTCGTGACCGTGAAGCCGACCTTGGGTCCGTGTTCCTGCTCGGCTTGCTTAAGACAGAATGCAGCAAAAAAAGGACAGGAAAAACGGGAACCCTGGTCATAAACTTTACGGAAGTCGCTGCGGCGAAGAATTCGGAAGGCCTTAGGAAACGAAAATTGGGACAATGGCCGAATTCGCCCGGTGGACTCGACCGCCTATGCGGCTTTCGCGTAGCGGACGTTCCGTTCGTCGCTAACTGTCAGCTTGTGGCGACCCTTTGCACGCCTGCGCGATAACACGGCGCGTCCGTCCTTGGTCTTCATGCGCTCGCGGAAGCCGTGAGTTTTGGCGCGCTTCCGATTGTTCGGCTGAAACGTACGTTTTGGCATTGTTCTTGATTCCTGAGCGCCGGGAAGCAAACCTCCACAACGAGCGCTACGTGCGGGTATACAAAACTCTGATTATAAAGGGTACGGATCGGAAGTGCAAATTATAGATGATTCTCCAATACAGGAGCCTGATTCCAGAGCGAACGGGGACAACTGGTTTAGCACCCAGTAGAGTCAAAAGAACAGCGAAGCTGTAGCGAACTCTTCCGAAATCAGCAGTGAGGTTTGGTCGGGGCGGTGTGATTCGAACACACGACCCCCTGCGCCCAAGGCAGGTGCGCTACCAGGCTGCGCTACGCCCCGACTTTCTACTTCTTTGATTCTAGTTTACCTTCCAAAGCCATTGCAATGACCGTGAAAGCCTAAATTTAGCAGGGACTTACCTGAAATCGTACGGATGGGATATGTCGATGAGATTAATGCACAAACTGGCTTGCGCCTGGGATCATCGTCAAACGGGGGGCACGGATTGCTGTGCGCGTCACAAGACGCCGTCGGGTCCAATAAGTGTTGGGGACGATATTGTCGCATCGACCAGCGGAATCCCGGTTCGAATTCTATTCCCAGGAAATAGCCGATTTCCCGAAACACACAGTAGCAGACGCGACCCTGCAACTCACCTTTCGGGTAGCTGATCCGAAGGGTGGTCTCCGCGGGAATCGGAGTGTCGACCTGAACGCACGCGCCTGAAAGTGAAATATCTTCCAGATTGGCCACGGCGCGACGGACTCGGCCGTTCTTGTCCTTCCACTGGACATCGACCAGGTCCGCACATAGCATCCGCGGCTCAGCTCTGCGGTTATACATATACCCGTGTTATCGGCGCACGAAAGGAAACCTTTAGCGCAAAATGGGGGTACTAGCCACCCCTGTACTCATTAAGGTAGTCCCACCAGGACTTTTCAGGTTCCTACTTACGTCCGATCCTCCCAACCGCTTAGACGTGAGCACCCCCGTCCTAGGGTTACTAGATTCTGTTGAAAACTTCGACAACCTTGCTCAAGGCCTTGTATTGCTTAATCAGGGGCACCATTTTCGTTTCCCGATCGTCGATTTCCTGAGATCGCTTCAAGACTTCAGCCGCCCGTTCCTTCGGTACGCGAACGACGCCGTCCTCACCAGCCACGATGATGTCGCCCGGCTTCACAGTAACGCCCGCGCACTGAACAGTTGTATTATTCGAAACACTTGCCCATCGACCGACCGAACTCGATGGCACGACAGAACGAGAGTAAGACGGTAGATCGAGAGCGCGCAATTCGGCAATATCCCGGAGACCGCCATCGATTAGAACACCCGCCATCCCACGAACCTTTGCGGTGGTTCCCATAAGGCCGCCAAGGCCTGCGACATCCAATCCGTTCTCAACCACAATCACGCCGACTTCGCCCGGTTTTGCGTTGTCAATCATCGCCACCGAATGCTTGGCGCTCAGAGCGGCCGTTGCCTTTTCGGGCGGAACCTGTCGTAGCGTGGCCGTCACTGCGCGGCCCACGATCTGTCCCGGTACTCGTGGCCGCATATCGTGGGACATGAACCCCCTTTGACCCGTAATCTGATCTACCGCGTCCGCGACTGACGCGACGGTCGATTTCTTAAAGCCGGCAATCAGCGCCTCCTCGGAATCGATCTTCGCCGGGGCCGTCGCCTGGAATCCATTCATCACAAACACGCCGGCAACGATAGCGGTCGATGCCGCAACAGCAGCAATTTTCATTTATCCCTCCGTAGCTCGTTATATCCTGGATTATCTCGCAGCGACGGAGCTTGCGGTACAGTTTTACAACGCGCTTGCGCAAGACCGCTGCTTCTCGGTAGCCTCGAATTTGCCTCAAATGAAAATTCAAGCTCAATCGCCCTGCCGCGTCGATCTCGCCGGCGGAACTCTCGACATCTGGCCGCTGTATCTCTTTCACGAAAACGCCGTGACCGTCAACTTCGCGGTCGATCGCTACACTTCGTGCGACATCGTCACCCGCGACTGACAGGAAGATCGTCATCCGCTCCGCCGATCAGAACGCCGAGGAGATGTTCGATGACTTCGAGGCCTTGCGATCGGCCAAGAAATACAAACTTCCTCTGCTTGCTTACATCGTTCGGTTCTTCCGGCCCGAGACGGGGATTGAGCTTTCGACGAACTCGGAAGCTCCGGCAGGGGCAGGGATCTCCGGGTCGTCTTCGCTGCTGATTACGACCGCAAGCGCGTTAAATAAACTGACCGGGGCCGGACACAACATCGAAAAGATTCGCGAGATCGCGCAGAATGTCGAAGCGCAGATCATCAAAGTGCCGACAGGATGCCAGGATTACTACCCTGCAATGTATGGCGGTGTCAGCGCGATCGACCTCACGCCCGCAGGCATCCAGCACAATAGCTTGCCGGTCGATCTCGATGAGTTCAACAGCCGTATCGTTCTCGTCTACTCGGGCAAACCTCGCAACTCCGGCATCAACAACTGGGAAGTCACCAAGGCGCACATCGACGGCGATAAGACCGTATTTCAAGAACTTCGAACGTATCGCCGCAATCTCTCATGCGCTGCGTTCGGCGCTGGCCAAGCCGGACTGGGACGAAGCTGCACGGCTGATTCGTGAAGAATGGTCGCATCGCCGCAAGAACGCGCCCGGTATAACAACAGAGTTCATCGACAAGTTGGTTGCCACGGCGAAACGCTCGGGCGGCAAGGCTGCGAAGGTTTGCGGCGCGGGCGGCGGAGGATGCGTTTTCTTTCTAGTGGAGCCGGACTCGAAGGCCGCCGTTCAGGAAGCACTTCGCAAAGAGGGGGCGCAAATTCTGGATGTAAAAGTCGCTCCCCGAGGCGTTCGCGTAAAGGTGTCCCGGTAGGAGTCTCATGGAAGCCACCATTCCCAGCGAGAAGCTCGGTTTGGTGCTGCGGATCGGCTTGTATGCATTTTTCGCGTACGCCGGTCTGATGCTGTTTTTTACATTGCTTGCCCCGACAGGCATCCTGATCGCCGGAGCGGTGGGTACTTTTCTCGCTGCCGCGGCCGCGAATGCAATCACCGTCCGCATCTTCGAACGCGGACGTTTGTCCGACATGGGACTGGGCTGGGATTACCGGTCTTTGCGCAACATCGGCCTGGGCGTCTCCAGCGGCATTCTTGCCGCCGCGGTGTTCCTGGCTCCTGCTCTGCTGTTCGGAGCTGCATCTGTGCAGCCGGATCCCGAGTTTCCGGCGAGTCTGTCCTGCCTTCATCTTTCTGACGTGCCCGCTGTTATTCGGCGCATTCGGGGAAGAAATGCTTTTCCGCGGGTACGCTTTTCAGACGCTGATCGCAGGATCGGGTCCGTTTTCCGCTTTGCTTCCCACCAGCCTCCTGTTCGCCTTTGCCCACGCGGGGAATCAAGGGATCTCGTGGCTCGGGCTGATTAACACTTTCGGATTCGGACTCGTATTGGGATATGCATACATTCGCAGTCGCGATCTCTGGCTGCCGATCGCGTATTCACTTCGGGTGGAACTGGGCGCTGGTGGTTTTCGGTTTGAACGTCAGCGGCTTTAAAATGGGAGTGACCGGGTTTGTCGTGCGTTGGCGCGTTTCAGATCTCTGGAGCGGCGGATCATACGGTCCCGAAGCTAGCGTGCTGACGTGCGGCATTATCGTTGCGTTTGATCGTGCTGCTCTATCGAGCGCCAGTCCAGCCGCCCGGCAGCTTAAGGAGGGTTTGTATGTTCCGTACCCGCCTGATGATCTTTTTCGCCGCTAGCGCTCTGCTCGCCGATAAGCTCACACCTGAAGAACGTATCGAAATCCTGCGCGGGATGCTTTCGGAGTATGCGACCGCCAAGACTTTCCTCCCGAAATCGAAAAAGCCGCTGCCTTTCAAAAGCACCGGTCAGTTCGACAAAAACGAGTGGCAGGAACTTGGCAAACAACTCGGCCCTGCTGCGCGACCCGGGGACCTCGTACAAGTAACCAAGGTCGACATCGACGACGAGCGAGATCGTTCTTGAGATCAACGGGGGCGCCAAGGGAAAGCGCAAGTGGTATCAGAATGTCGAAGTCGGTATGGGCACTCGGACGACGCCTATTAACTCCCAGCAGAACACTGCCGCTCCTGGTGGTACGAGCATTGCAGTGCTGTTCGACAAACCGGTTCCGGCACTGCAGGCGTCCGAGCTGAAGAAAATGCTGGCTCCCATTCTGGATTTCGAAAAGCGAACCGCGACCGAACAGGCCGATCGAGTCGCTGCCGCCCGAAGTTCAGACCGCTGTCAAGGAAAAGCGCGCGATCGAAGGGATGGATCGCGACCAGGTGATCATGGCGATGGGCAAGCCTCGGACGAAGGTTCGAGAAACGAAGGAGGGCGTAGATGAAGAAGACTGGATCTACGGTCAGCCTCCGGGAAAAGTCACGTTCGTAACGTTCGCAAACGGGAAAGTCTCGCGCGTGAAGGAAGCCTATGCAGGGCTCGGCGGATCGACTGTTCCCGCAATGAAGCCGCCACTCTAGGCCACTATTCGGCCGTTTTCAAAGAGGCCTGCTTGGTATAGTGGAGTTAGAAACCAACAACTCCAAAGGAGAACCTCCCCAAAATGGCAATTAAAGTGGGAATCAACGGCTTCGGCCGCATTGGGAGAAATGTAGTCCGCGCCGGACTGGGTAACCCCGATATCGAATTCGTCGCGGCCAATGACCTCACAGATACGAAGACGCTGGCCCACCTGCTTAAATACGACTCAATCCTGGGACCGCTTCACGAGGAAGTGAAACACGATGCGGACTCTATCACGGTCGGCGGAAAAACCATCAAGATTTTCGCGACAAAGGATCCTGCCCAGATAGACTGGCCCTCGCTTGGCGCCCAGATTGTCGTTGAATCCACCGGCCACTTCACTGATGCAACGAAGGCCAAGGCGCACTTGCGCGGCAGTGTGAAGAAGGTAATTATTTCCGCTCCGGCGACGAATGAAGACGTGACTGTGGTGCTCGGCGTAAACGAAGATAAATACGATCCGTCCAAGCACAACGTCATTTCCAATGCTTCCTGCACGACGAACTGCCTGGCGCCGGTTGTGAAAGTGTTGCACGGGAAGTTCGGCATCGAGAAGGGGTCGATGACGACCATTCACAGCTATACGAACGACCAGAATGTCCTCGACTTCCCCCATAAGGACCTTCGCCGCGCTCGTGCCGCTGCGATCAATTTGATCCCGACCTCGACCGGCGCTGCGAAGGCCATCGGTCTTGTGATGCCGGAGCTGAAAGGGAAACTCGACGGATACTCGATTCGAGTTCCTACCCCGAACGTTTCGGTGGTCGATTTTGTCGCGGTACTGAAGACCAACACTACCAACGAAGACATCAACAAGGAACTGCAATCGGCGGCCAACGGTTGCTTGAAGAACATCCTTGCCTTCACCATGGATCCGGTGGTTTCGACGGACATGATGAAGAATCCGAATAGCTCTATAGTTGACGGTCAGTTGACGAAGGTACTTGACGGCAATCTGGCGAAGGTTGTGGCGTGGTACGACAACGAGTGGGGCTATTCCTCTCGCGTGGTCGACCTCATCAACTTCGTCGCGAAAAAAGGCCTCTAAGGCCGTTGCTGCTTCGAAGACGCCCCGCCCCCGTTGCAATCGGCGGGGCGTCTTTTCATCTGCCTTACGCGCTAACCTAAGACGTGAAGCAGCTTTCCCGCTGTCCCTGGGCCAAAAGCGAAATCTATCGCCGGTACCATGACGAAGAGTGGGGCGTTCCGCTTCATGACGACCGCAAGCTCTTCGAGCTGCTGATCCTGGAAGGCGCACAGGCGGGCCTGAGTTGGGAGACAATTCTCAACAAACGCGAGAACTACCGCAAAGCGTTCGACTCATTCGACGCTCGGCGTATCGCCGCCTACGGTGACGCGAAAATCATGGCCTTACTCGAAAATCCGGGCATTGTTCGCAATCGTCTGAAGGTCAACGCCGCCGTAAAGAACGCACAGGAATTCCTGCGCGTCCAGGACGAGTTTGGGTCGTTCGACTCCTACATCTGGAGTTTTGTGAATGGCCTTCCTCTCCAAAACGGCTGGGCTTCCATACAGCAGGTCCCGGCCAAGACGCCCGAGTCGGACGCAATGAGTAAAGATCTGAGCAAACGCGGCTTTAAATTCGTTGGCAGCACCATCTGCTATGCGTTCATGCAAGCGACCGGGATGGTGAACGATCATCTCACGAGTTGTTTCCGCTGGCCGGAGCTACAGCCCTCACGCAAGCGCAGCAAGTAACGGCCTAAGGCTTGAGCTTGGTCAGATAGGTATCGCTCGGCATTCCGGCGGAACGCGCCCGCGCCAGAATGCGCTCGGCTTCTTTACGAGTTTCGGCGCGTCCCAGCAAGACCATGTATCGATGGCCACCCTGCCCTTCGGGAGGATACACCTCTGGTTGCCAGCTCTTTTCTTTTCGCGCAATCTGCTCGGCGCGTTTCGCAGCGAGGTCATAATCCCTGTAAATCGCCGCCACCACTACCCAGTTTCCAGCGCTGGTCTTTGGCGGCGCCGGCGCAACCGCAGTTGGCGCGGCACGCTCCCGATTGGCTTGCGGCGGGGCGACAACCGCCACCTTCTCGGGCACAGTCGGACGCGATTCGTAAGATCGAACTCCGAAGATCAACAGCACGACTCCCGCCAGCGCCGCTACCAGAGCGCCCATCGGCAACCGGAACGTCGAGGGCTTCGTTTCTTTTGGCGTTTCCGAAGGACGCAGCATTGCGAGCGCTCCGCTTGCGGTCAGCTTGCGTTCGATACAGGCGCGAGCGATTTTGCCTAAAGGCGAAGGTAACGCTCGGACGTCCACCGGAAGTACGTCAGCTGGCCGCCGCTGCGTTATCGTTTCTACGATCGTCTGGCCGGCGGCTACGACGTCGGCATCCCTCTCAGCATCGGTACCCTGACGGATTGGCCAGGACGAGAGCTTGACATTGTCCTTGATGGCCACGATATTGTCCGGAGCAATCTGACCATGAACGGATCCATGAGAATGCAGGTATGCGAGAGCGTCAAGAATTGAGTCAGCGACGGACCGGGCTTCGTCCGCCGTCAACGCTCTTCCGCGGAGGACCTCCGCCAAACTGTCGTCTGGCCGTTCGGTCACAGTATATAGGACTGGAGTCCCATCCAATTCATCTTTCCCAACTTCATACGATCGGATGATTGCCGGATGCGGCAGTCGCGCCGCCGCGGACCATTGCTGGAAAACTTGCTCGGCTTCGGGAGTCTCGTCCCGAGCCAATCGAACGATTGCAGCCCCGTCCTCTGCATTCGTTGCAAACACGCCATGACCGTCGACGTCTCCAAGGTACTCGGTGAGCCGATATTTGTTGCTGAGGAGAGCGCCGATCAGGTCGCGCCACTGATAGCTCATGCGACAAGTCTAACCTTAGTTCGCTCCCGGCTCGGAGTATCGGCGTCGATTTGGGCGCGGCAGCTATCATGGTCGATGATGGCCCGGACGGACCTTTATCTCAAAGTCACTGTAGATCACGACGAAGATGAATCACCCGACAGACTTGGCAGGGAGATCTGCCGGCAGGTCGAAAAAGTATACGGCGTGAGACTGGCCGAGGTACAAAGCTTCTTGACGCGCGTGCCGGAAATCTAGCGTGCCGCCGCGACTCTTGCTGGTATTAGCGGCAGTCTTATTTTCCACCGGCGGCGCGGCGATCAAACTGAATCAACTCACAAGCTGGCAGGTGGCCTGCTTACGGTCGGTAATCGCAGCTTGCACGTTATGGTTCATGCTGCCCGGCGTTCGCCGGCAATGCACACGGCAACTCGTGAGCCTCGGCGCAGTTTATGCCGCCAATCTGATTTTGTTCGTGGCGGCCACGAAGCTGACCACGTCGGCCAACGCCATCTTCCTTCAGTCGACTGCTCCGATTTATCTGCTTTTCATCGGCCCGTTGGTGCTCAAGGAGCCTCTGCGCCGGAGTGACCTCGCGCTGATGGCCGCGATGGCCTTCGGCATGAGCTTGTTTTTTGTCAGTACCGAGCCTGCGATGTCAACCGCGCCGAATCCCGTCGCTCGGGAATATTCTGGCCGCAATCTCGGGCTTCGCTTGGGCGATTGTTGTCGCCGGGCTCCGCTGGACCGGACGTCAGGACAAGACTGGAGCCGATGGCCTTGCGACCGTCTTCGCCGGCAACCTGATCGCATTTTTGGTGGCTTTGATTCCTGCGCTGCCGGTCAGCAAATTTGCCGTTTCGGATGGTGTCGCTGTCACATATTTGGGCACGTGCCAAGTCTCGTTGGCATACTACTGCCTGACAAAGGGCATTCGCAAAGTCCCTGCATTCGAGGCTTCGGCTGTGATGCTGGTTGAGCCTGCATTGAATCCGGTGTGGACCTGGCTCCTTTTAGGAGAGCGACCCGCGCTGCTCGCGTGTCTCGGAGGCGCCGTCTTGCTCACTTCGACTGGACTGAACGCGTGGTGGCAGAATCGCGGTCAGGATGCGCGGTTGAGCCGCCCGGTACGTTCCAGCCAATCGTGAAACATGTTTGTGCACGCCTCCGCCTGAGGATCGGTCCGCAATTCTTCGATGGCGTATCTCATCTTGTGGCGCCAATTCGGATATTGCTCGGTTGTACCGGGCATGTTCTGCTGATCAGTGTCTTTGAACAAGTCTTCCTGATTCAACACCATTAGTACGCTTGGCGTAGAGGAAAGGAATCCGATTGCCGCATAGTGCAACTCACCGGTGAATTCCTGAACCTCATCTGCGCGGCTTGGGAACCATTCAGGCAGCAGCTGCAATCGGTGAAACAAATCGAGCAGTTTCTGCTTTTCCATCACTCGATCGCGAAGTTGCGATTGATAGCTTTGCTCATCTGGCAATATCCCGGTCTGTCTTCTGATCTCGATATCGCGGTTCTGCCAGAATCCCGCGAGCGTCGGAAGGTCGTGCGTACTTACTGACACCAGAGCTTCGCGAGGATACTCCTCAGGAGTTCGAAACCCTTCATCATCCTTCTCGAAGTAAAGCAACCGATAACTCAAAATCCCGAACCGGTGTAGCTCCTCGCGAATGTGAGGCGCCACCGTTCCTCAGTCCTCACCGATCACGATTACCGAATTCCGTACGCTTTCCAGCGCCAGGATACGAACCAGGTCCTGCGCGTAATCGAGAACATAAGTGCCTTGCGTTGCGTCTTTGTCTTGCGGAATCCAGAACAGGCGGAAAAAGCGCATCACATGATCGATACGCAGCGCGCCTCCGTGTCTGCAATTTTTTCGAATGGATTCGGCGAACAGCCGGTAGCCGTCCAGCTTGTGCTGCAAAGAGTTGGGCGGCGGGAAGGCCCAATCCTGGCCCTTGGGCGAAAATTCATCGGGAGGCGCTCCAACGCGGCAACCCGTCACATAGAACGGTCCGTGCGCCCACAAATCCGAGCCGCAGCGATCGGTTGCAAGCGCCAAGTCGTGATACAACCCGATCTGCAAGCCTCTGCCGATCGCATGTTTTTGTGCTGCGGAAAGCTGGCGGTCAACATGCCACTGAACCCATTTGTAGAAGAGCAGCAGCTTCTCATGTTTATCGCGGAATTGTTTTATCTCTGGGGAATTGGGGGTTCTGTAGCACTCGGGCCAATCAGGCCAGATCCAGATATTCGGATTCTGCTCATGGATCCGCTCTTCCAGCGCACAGTAAAGAGCATAGCTATCGAGGAGGTCGCCTTCGGCCGCGAGGTAGTCCTGGAATTCCTTGGGCAGCGATCGCGATGCGACCTCCTCGAATCCAAGCTTGAGAAACCGTAGTTTTAAGGACCATACCTTCTCGTATTCGACATACTCGGATCCTCTGAGCGTTTCAAGTTGATTCCGGACATCGGCGCTGGCGAGTGACTCCTTCGCGGCAGCAGACGCTTGAACGGCCGGAATCTCCTCTACGTCCAGGTACAGCGCGTTTCGATAGAAAGAACAGTTCGGCAGGTAAGGACTGGTGTTGTACGGCTGACGATTCGGAATCGAGTGAAGCGGATTCAACGCGACGAAACTCACGCCTGCGGCGTCGACCGCCCAATCACAAAAGTGTCGTAGATCGGTAAAGTCGCCGCAGCCCCAGTTTCGACTAGACCGCAGGCCATAGAGGCTCACCGCGATCCCCGCTGCTTTGACTCCGTCCGCTAGAAACGTCGGTTGAAACGCACGGTCGGGACAGACAATCAACTTGGACTCAGATTGCACACCCCCGGACCTGAGAATCAGCCTGTGATATCCCAGCGGCGTGCCCGCAGGCAGAGGCAACAAACGTCGAGTGACTCTTTCCCCATCCAACGCAAGCTCACCGTCCGTGCGCAGCGATTCCAATTGC
Source organism: Bryobacteraceae bacterium (assembly GCA_963833675.1). Lineage (GTDB taxonomy): Bacteria > Acidobacteriota > Terriglobia > Bryobacterales > Bryobacteraceae > DASQDN01. The sequence continues at coordinate 78,383 of CAWHYW010000047.1, forward strand.
ACTCGTGTCGTTTCCGAGGCGCCATGTTCCCAATGGAATTCAGCCTCTAGGGTGCCCCGCTCCCATTCGGAGGGCGTGTTGATCGGCGCCTCTCCGCGCGACAAACTTACCACCAGCGTTGGCGGGGCAAGAACAGCCCACTCGAGATCGGCGCGCCTTCGAATTGCATGATTGAGATTTGCGAGGGAATCCGGCTGGAAACCCATCGACCTTAGGATAGAGCGCTCAATTTCCGCATCGGCACTGTGCTTGTTGCCAAAGACATCCCAATACTCTTCCTGGACCCCCCACGCCCGGGCAGCACGCCGGAGCCCTTCTTCGTAACTCGTCGCGGGCGAATAGTCCTCGGCGGGGTTGAGCATTGTGTTCTTCCGATTCTAGCCGACGCTCTCGGACGTAATCTCTATGTAACCATGCGGCTTACATGAGATAATGGAGTCGAGCCATGGACGAAAAGCATTTGGAGAGCAAGCAACTCGATCACAAGTTACATCTGAGTCAGCCAGCCGACCTGTTTGCGCGCGTAGACAACGAGGTCGGTCAGGATTTTGGCGATAGCTTTGTGCTCACCACCCTCGATAGCGCCATTAATTGGGCGCGTAAGAATTCGATCTGGCCAATGACTTTCGGCCTGGCATGCTGCGCTATCGAAATGATGGCGATGAGCGCCTCGAGATTCGACATTGCGCGATTCGGGGCTGAAGTCTTCCGAGGTTCACCTCGGCAATCGGATCTGATGATCATCGCCGGCCGGGTATCGAACAAGATGGCTCCGGTCATACGCCAGCTGTATATGCAGATGCCCGAACCGAAGTGGGTCATTTCCATGGGCGCCTGCGCGACATCCACCGGCGTGTTCAGCAACTATGCTCTGGTGCCGGTAAACCAGGTGATTCCTGTCGATATCTACGTCCCGGGCTGCCCTCCGCGACCGGAGCAATTGATCTACTCGATCATGCTGCTGCAGAAGAAGATCGAAGCCGAACGCGGCACGCTGCTGCGTACGCTCAATTTGGCTTAGTTCCACCGTTTCGCGCCAGCGCCTCTATCAGGCGTAACGCGTCCACTTCGTACGTTCCCTGCCGGAGTTCCTCGCGCAACTGATCGAGGCGCAGGGTGCGTTGGCGCTTTCCGGGTTTTTTACGGACATCTGGGGACATTTCGTTCCTATGTGGGCTTGTCGGCGAACCTTCGATCCTCCTTTAATGAGATTTCTCCGGGTTCGCGACCACTCCCCTCTGTGGCACGGTTTCACGAGCCGCTGATCTTGCCCTGCGCTGCGCTCGCGGCAGGAATTCTCGCGGCCCATTACGCCCGGTTCGACGGACGTGAGATATTCATCGCGTTTACGCTGTTTACAGCCATAGCGGTCGTCTGCTTTTGCCGTGCCGCCCGACTTACCTGGCTGGCTTGCTCGTGCTGCCTCGGTGTCATTGGAATCGCCACGGCGGAGTTTCACCGCCGTCCGGCAGCCCCAGTGATTGACTCCGAGTCCGGTGAGACACTGCTCGTGAGCGGATGCGTAGTTGAGCCGCTTACGATTCAAGACGGCCGCGGTAAATTCGTCGTCGAGATCGAAGCGAATGCGCGAGCGGCCGTGAGTTTCCGTCTCTCACCAGGAGAGCCGCGTGCCTCGATTCCCTACGGATCCTTAGTGGAGTTCCCTGCACGAGTACGGCTGCCGCGAAACTACGGCAACCCGGGCGCATTTGATTACATCGGCTATCTCGCGCGCCGTAACACGTTCTGGCTCGCATCCGTACCGTCGCACGAGCCGCTAACAAAACTGTCGGGCAATTGTGGATCGCGGTTGGTTGGTTGGCTGATGAATTTCCGTGAGTCGGCACTGGCTCGGCTGGATACGCTAGTGTCAGGCGACCCCAAAACTGCCGGATTTCTGCGCGCTCTCCTGCTCGGAGACGATGATCGATTGGACAGTAACACCTCCGATGAATTCCGGCGGACCGGAACCTACCACGCGATCGTAATCTCCGGTTTGCACATTTCCCTGGTTGCAGGATCCTTGCTCTGGATCATGCGCCGATTGTTCCTTCCAATGCCAATCCGTTTGTCGCTCGCACTCGCGGCCGCCTGGATTTACACCCTGACCGCGGGCGGACAAGCTCCCGTAATGCGAGCGGCCTTAGGCTTCACGCTCGCTCTCGTTGCGGCGGCTGCGCACCGGCGGGTGCGAGTGCTGAACATCCTGGCTGCGGTGGCGATCGCGTTTCTGCTTTACGATCCGGATCAACTCTTCGAAGCCAGCTTCGAACTGTCGTTTGCAGCCGTTGCCGCCATCGGCGCGCTTGCCGCTCCCGTTATTGACCGAACTTCGGCTCGTCTGCGGACGGCCGCTCGCGATCTCGATTATGTCCGGCCGAGCCGCTCCATAGAACCGAAAGTCGCGAGCCTTCGTGTTGAACTCCGCCTTCTCTCTCAAACCCTGACAGCCGTGGTCAGCATACCGCGACGAGCAGCGAAATTCCTGGTGGAGGCTTCAGCCCGCACAATCGCCACGATCTGGGAGATGGTGGTGTTATCGGGGAGCGTCCAATTTGCGTTGACCGTGCCCGCCATCATGTATTTCCATCGCGTGCCGCTCACGTCCGTGTTCGCGAATCTGATCGCTGTTCCGCTGTTGAACGGCGCCGTCGGACTCGGCCTGACCGGCCTGATCGCCGGGTCATCTCTACTCACCTCCGTAGCAGGGACACTCGTCAATGTCGCCGAAGCAACAGTGTCCGCGTTCGCCCGGCTGGAGCCGAATGCGCGTTCGGCCAGCTCACCCGCAGTGCTGGCGATCGCGTTTGTCGGCGGTCTTGTAATCACGGCGGTCACCCTCCGAAAACGAGCCGCCTTGTCGATCATCCCGGCAACGTTGTCTATCGCTTTGGCTTTGCTCATGTATCGCTATGAAGCGAAACCAATCACGAAGGGTGGCTGGAGTTTTCAGCTATTGATGTGGGACAGGGAGACAGCCTGCTGATCGCGTTTCCCGATGGACGAACCATGCTCGTTGACGGCGGTGGATTCCCAAGTTTTAAGGGGACTCCCGCACGAAGAATGGACATCGGAGAGCAAGTCGTCGCGCCATACCTGTGGCAGCGGGGACTCCGACATATCGATGTCGTGGCGATGACTCACGCCCACGATGACCACGCCCAGGGCCTTGAAGCTTTGTTGCGCGACTTCCATCCAGCTGAGTTTTGGACGGGGGCGACACCGGGGGTATCAGCCAATAGATTGGTCGCGCTCGCGCGCGATTCCGGAGCCCGCGTCGTGAAGCCGTTTGCCGGATTCGCGAAACGCTTTGGTCCGGTAGAAGTACGCGTGCTTGCGCCTGCTGAGGACTACGTCACTTCGGGCTCTCCTCGCAACAATGATTCCCTCGTACTGGAGATCGCTTACGGCCGCAGAAGATTCGTGCTTACCGGAGACGCCGAACGCGCTGTCGAATCTGAACTTGTCATGAAGGGAATGCTGACGCATGCGGATGTACTGAAAGTGGGCCATCACGGCAGCAAGACATCGACAATCCCCGATCTGCTCGGGGCCGTTCAACCGGCTTTCGCCGTGATTTCCGTGGGCGAAGGCAATCTCTACGGTCATCCGCATCCCGACGTGATCCGGCGTTTGCAGGAAGCGCATGCCCAAACCCTTCGCACCGATCGTGCAGGTTTAATAAGCTTTCGCACCGACGGGGAACGTTTGGAAGTGGAGACGAACTGGTTCGACTGGCGGCAGGATTAGCGAAGAAGTCAGGGACCGATCAGCGGATCGCAGTTGCGGGTAATGTCCCACATCCAGGACGCCAGATGGGCGCGGAAACCGGGCGGTATGTCTTTCAACCGCCATGGCGCGAAGCCGATTTCGTCGGTGCGGCGATCGACCCAAAGCTGAATGTCCTCCTGCCCAGGTGACCGGACCACGCTGATCACACCGCCTTTACACCCTTTGCTGTCGGCAATGGTCGCCCGATCCGGATTCTTGAAAGACCCATTGCCGCCCCAGTCTTCCATGAAGCTGTCGAAGGTGTATTGAGGACACGGCTTCTGGTCGGTGCAACCCCATAGCGCGTAGGCAGCCTTGTAGTCCTTTTTTCTCAGGAGTTCGAGGAACTGAGCGGCGCGCCTATGTTCGGGGTAATCCCGGAACTTGAAATACAACACAGTCCCGAGAACGACAAGAATGATCGGTGTAAGGATCAGCCATCGGAGTTTACGGGACCGCCGCGCCTGCGCCTCGCCGTATCCCTCCAGATAGCCAGCCATATATCCTATTTTGCCGGATAGGCCTTGTCGTATGCTGCCGTCGCGTCCTTGGTAATTTCCATCGCCGGCTTGAAGTAGACCGTATTGGAGACGTCGACGACCATATCGTAACCCTTCTCCTCGGCGATTTTCTTCACGATGTCCTGCATACGTTGTCCGGTACGGCCAAGAATCTCGTTGCGCTCGCGGTCGACATCGCCTTGCAAATCTTCACCGAGACGCTGCAGTTCGCGCTGCTTGCGCTGGCCTCGCATCTGAATGTCCTGCTCGGCTTGCGGGGTGAGTTTGCCTTGGCCTGCCTGGAGTTGCTGCTGGAGATCGGCAATTTCCTTTTGCAGCGTCTCTACCTGAGCTTGTCGAGGTCTATATTTGGCCTCGAGCTCTGCTTGAGCTTTTTTAATCTCGGCCGTGTCTATGACGGCCGCCTGCGAGTTGATAATAGCGATTTTCGACTGCCCAAATGCAGCGAAGGCGAACGCCAGCGTCAGAGCACTGGTACGAAGCATGGACATACTACTCCTGTTTAGTTTGATGCTTCCAGCTTACCAGAGCGGCTAGGCCAGGACGGCCAAAACCTCATCCTCGCGCAAAATGACGTACTCCTCCGAGCCGACTTTCGTCTCTGAGCCGCCATATTTGCTGAAAAGAATCCGGTCTCCCGGTTTGACATCGATTGGACACCGTTGGCCGTTCTCCAGACAACGGCCGCTGCCAACCGCGACCACTTCCGCCTGCTGCGGCTTCTCTTTGGCCGAATCCGGAACGATGATGCTGCCTATCTTCGACTCGCTCTCCTCAATGCGTCGAACGAGAACTCGATCATGCAGAGGACGAATTTGCATAGTTATGCTCCTCGACGATTAGACGACAATGCCGCGTCGTACGGCACTCAAGACGAGTTCGGCGATGGAATGGACTCCCAACTTGTCCATAATCCGCGTGCGATGCGTCTCGACAGTGTGAAGACTGAGCCCGAGGCGCGCGGCGATCTCTTTGTTCGAGCGTCCCTCGGCGAGGAGATGATACAACTGCCGCTCACGTTCCGTGAGAAGCTCATACCGATCCTCGAACTTCTGCTCATCCAGACCGCTGTTGTGGGTCTCTTTAAGAAGACGCGCCACAGAAGGGCTGAAATATGCTTTGCCCGCCTGAATTTCCTGGATTGCTTCGATGAGGCCTTCCTCGAGCGTATCCTTGAGCAGATATCCGCGGGCCCCGGCCTTGACCGCACGAATAACATACCGTTCGTCGCTATACATGCTCAGGATCAGCACGGCTGTATCGGGAGAATGACGCAGCAATTGACTGGTAGCTTCGATACCGTTCAATTCCTTCATCGCGATGTCTACGATCGCAACATCCGGCTGATGTTGTTTTGCAAGATCGACAGCTTCCAGTCCGGTGCTCGCCTCAGCAACGATCTCAAAGCCTTCCTGCCCCTCCAGAATGCGTCTGAGTCCTTGACGAAAAAGATTGTGATCGTCTGCAAGTAAAATTCTGATTTGATTCATACGTGCGCCTTTGCTGCTGTGATATCTTTTTGCTTCTTGGAAAGCGGCAGTTGAAGCCGGACCGAAGTCCCGGCATCAGCCGCGGATAGGATAGTGAGTTCGCCGCCTAGTGAGGCAGCGCGCTCCCGCATTCCCAACACACCCAGGCTGGCCGGCGAGCGCCGCTGATCTGCGAAGCCTACTCCATCATCTCGCACTTCTGCTGCCAAATCTGTTTCCGTTTGCCGGATGTGGACCGCAACCGATTTGGCCCGAGAGTGCTTCTCGCAATTACGGAGCGCCTCCTGGACAACCCGGTACACGCAAGTGTTGACGGCATCCGGAAGAGTTTCTTCCAGACCCTCTTCTACATACTGGCACGGAACTCCAGTTCTGCGCGTGAAGTCGTCTGTATGCCACTGCAAAGCCGGTCCCAATCCAAGGTCGTCCAGTAAGGAAGGCCGCAGAAGCAGGCTTATGTTACGCACCGTGGCAACCGTACGATCGGCTAGCTCTTTGGCGCGTACCAGTGCTTGTCTTCCCGGAGAATCCTTGACCTCAACTGCCTGCACTCGGGCGAGGGCCTCGGTTATATCGATCTTCAGGACGGCAAGGTTCTGCACGATTTCATCGTGAAGTTCGCGAGACAGCCGGGTGCGCTCTTCCTCCTGAATCTCCATAAGCCGGTTCGAGAGCCGCTCCAGCTCCATCTTGGCTTTGAGCACCTCCTCGAATCTTGCTGCAGCCTGCTGCTCCAGATGGTCGTAATACTGCAGGCTGAACCAGGCGACCGCGATTCCGACCAGAAGGCAAAACGCCAGAAGCCACATCAGGCTGCTCGCAGCCGCCGATCGACTGGCGGAGAACTGCTCTTCGCTATCCCTGAGGGCGCTTCGATTCGCTATTTCCAGTTCCTGCAGCAGCTTACCGGCAGCTGCGCGTCGGGGAGCTATCTCGTTCTGAATGAAAGTGTAATTCAGCGTCCGATCCCCTGCTTCAGAGACGGCAGATTCCAACGCCGTCCATAAATCGCGCGTGTTCCGATCGAGTTCGCCAACAGCATCGTTGTTGCGATTTGACTTGCGCAGTTGTTCCACTAGTGGCTGTGCAGCCTTTTTTAGTTGTTGAATCTGTTTGAGATAGGCTTCGCGATTGGGCTTCGGGCTCAGCAGGAAGTCTCGAATAGAAATCCCCGCTGAGTACAAGAGTCGTCTTAGGTTCGTGACGGTATCCTGCTCCTGCGCGAAATGCCGGTGAATAGCTACACTTCGCTCCGAGAAGCTTTCCTGGATGTGGTACGCGAGCACAGTCGAGAGCACGAGGAGTCCGGTGATGACACCGAATCCTGTACCTAAGGCTGTACGCTTGCTTACCGCCATCTCTCTATTCTGGCGCAGATCGAAGCGTGACATCCGCAACTATCTCTACTGTGACGCCCCGCTTCGATTGTGGCCATACTGCAAAATGGGTATAAGAGTCCGCCTTCACTTGGTCATGCCTCAACCGAATCCGAGCTCATCTACGCTTTCAAGGGGGGTACCGCAACGGCGGCAGATCAACGCGCCGCAATCCCCACAAGCTAGCGGGTCAGAGACGGGCTGTGCGCATCTAGGACAATAGAATTCGGATTGAGACGTGTCGTTCACTTGATCCACCCACTGAGAAGAGGGATTGTTAGACTAGGCTTGCTGGCGCCATGTACGGCCTTTGTAAACATTTTATGCTTCTGGCCGTTTGCGCCTTCTCTGTCGTTTGCACAGCCGGTTGCAAAAAGCAGAATTCATCCACACCCAGCATCGGAACTGCGTTCGCCGGACCGATAACCCTAAACCTGCGCCAGGAGATTTCGCCCGCTTCGCAGACGATCGCGACTGCGAAACATGGCGACAAACTCGACATACTGCAAGTTCGCAGACGATTCGTTCGCGTACGCACGGCCTCCGGACAGGAGGGCTGGACCGATTCCCGCAGTCTCCTGTCCGGCAAGCAGATGCAAAATCTGGATGAGCTCAACAAGCGCTCCGCCAAATTGCCTGCCCAAGCGGAAGCTACCGTCTACGGAACCCTCAACATGCATATCGAGCCGTACCGGACAGCAACCAGCTTCTACCAACTGAATGAAGGCGATCGTGTTGCGCTCATCGGACACCGCACGACTCCGAAGTCGTATGTGCCTGAAAACCAGAACACGCTTGAAATCGTTAAGCCTGCTCCTCCGGTACGTCGCGCGAAAAAGAAGCGTGAACCGGCCTTCCCGCCGCCTCCGCGCGCGCAAGCCCCCGGACTGCCTCCTGAGTGGCTCGACCTCTCAAAAAGTCACTTGCCCGAGCCGCCCGAACCACCGCCTCCGCCGCCGCAGCCGACAGATCGCAAAAAGAAGAAGCGAAGATCTAAACCAACGGGACCGCCGATGGAAGACTGGTCTTTGGTACGCACAAAGGATGGTAAGGCCGGATGGGTTCTTTCGCGAATGCTGGTGATGGCGATTCCGGACGAAGTGGCGCAATACTCCGAAGGCGCGCCGGATCACTTCATACTTTCCTCTGGCCGAGGTGAACGACGATGGTGTCATCAAGCATCACTGGATCTGGACGACGACTCGGGAAGAAGGCCTGCCGTATGATTTCCAGAGTTTCCGCGTGTTCACGTATGTCCGCAAGCACCACCGGTACGAGACGGCCTACATCGAGAGAAATATCGAAGGATATTATCCGGTAGAAGTGAAGCAGGGCGCGACGCCAACGTTCTCGCTGATTCTACGGGGCGACGACGGCAAGCTCTACAAAAAAACGTGGGTATTGGAAGGGTACCTGACGCGGAAGATTTCGGAGGTACCTTACACACCACCGGTGACAGATGACTCTTCGGAAAAGCCCGATGAATCCATCACTGATAAGATTCGCACTCTGCTGGATCAGTAAACCGTTAAGGTTTCGGCTGGAGCTTCCCGCTCCAGGGTGCGCCACGCTTCACCCATTCCGTCAGTATCGTTATCTCTCGCTTCGAAAGCGAGGGTCCGGGCGGCATCCTTAAATCGCCCTCTCCTCGAATGACTTGGATAAGGCTGCTGTTTTCCGGTTTTCCGGGCACAATGGCCGGACCACGCTTGCCGCCCTTGAGAACGCTCTCTCGATCGTTGAATGAGATGTCGCCATCTTTCAGCTCGTCGTTATGGCAGCCCAGGCAACGTTTAATAAGAATTGGCGCAACGCGATTGTCCGTGAACTTATCGGAAGCGAAAAGGAGCGTGGAAAAGACGGCAAGAGCGGCGATCGGCCGGGTCACTTCGTATTCATGCCCACGCCGAATTGACTTCCGGCATAGACTACTTTTCCGTTGGCGATCGTAATGTCGAGCATCTTTTCGCTCTGAACATCACGGCCAGTCTCGTCCTTGAGCGCAGCAATGATCTTCTTCGATTTGACATCGATGATCTCGCCCGTGGACGAATAAGCGCGAGTCCCGTCAGAGTTGAAGCTGACCCAGCCTGGGGAGTCGCGCAATTTGATGCTCGTCATCTGTTTCGGAGGCATTGCAGTCGAGTCGAAAACATGAAGGTAGTAGTTGGCGCCATCTGCGAGCCAGATTTCATTTTCATCAGGAGTCATGGCGATACCATGGCTCGGGCAGCCATGGCGCTTCACCGGGCCTTGCTTGTAGCCATCGACTTCGACACGATAAAGTTTTTTTCCGCTCTGTATGTCCCCGACTTCAAATCCGAGCAGCTTGTTCACATTGACGAAGCAGAGCGTGTTGCTGCCGTTCACCGTGAAGGGACGGATGACGTCGGAGAAGGGCCCCACTGTACTTGACACTTTGTGCGTCTTGGAATCGGCGATCGAGAGAATAGGCGACTTCAGTCCCGCTAAAAATACTCTCGAACCGTCGTTCGCAAAGATAGTGTTATGCGATCCGGACTTGGTTTCGATCTGAGCGATGACTTCTCCGTTCTCGGCATTCACAACGTGCCAGAGCGGACCTTCTAGTTGCGGCACGTACAAGACCTTGCCATCCGGAGAGATCGCCAGACGATCGCATCCGCCTTCATAGGTTTTGTCCCAAATGCGCTTCCCGGATTGCGCGTCGATCGCAATCATGCGATTCAGACTCGTCACGTACAACCGGCCCGTCTTCGCGCTGGCCGCAATCCCCTTGACGTTCTCGATCTTTTGACCGGGCGCCACGTCCCAAGTGGGAATTCGCTTAACGAATTTGTAGCCGTCGTCGATGTCGTAAACCAAAACACCAACGCCGCCGTGTTCCACATAGTTCCGAATGCCAGGACTGGCAACATAAAGCAAGTGGTGTTGCTTCACCGGACCAAGTTGTGCTCCGACGCCGCAGACTGCCGCTGCGAAGCTGGCGATAGTAAAGCCGTTCGTCTCATCTTGTTGCGGCAAACATAATATCAAGCATTTCGAATGCTCGATACCTCCGCGCGATCCATGGCTAGAAACTCCTGGATATGCGGATGAGGAGACTTGTTCAATTCCGCCACAGTTCCGAAGAAGATAACCCGTCCCTCGAACAGGAACACGACTTTATCAGCCACTTTACGCATAAGGTCCAGATCGTGCGTAACCACAATCGATGTCAGGTGGAGTTGCCGCTTCAGCCGCAGCATCAAGTTTCCGAGGTGATCCGACATGATCGGGTCAACCATAGTGGTCGGTTCATCGTACAGAACGCATTCGGGTTGGGCCGCAAGCGCGCGGGCAATGGCGACCGCTCGCTTGTAACCCGTAGACAGATCGGCGGGATAAGCATCCCGGTCTTCCTGCAGGTCGACCATGGATAGCAAGCCGTTCACGACGTCTTCTTTGTTTTTTTCGTCGTAATCCTCTCGTAATTCCAGAGAAAACAAAATGTTTTCGGAAACTGTCAGTGAGTCGAACAGGGCTCCGCTCTGGAACACCATCGTGACCTTCTTGCGAATCTGCCGGAGTTGTGGCTCGGTCATTTCCGTAATGTCTTGATAGGCGACAATCACCCTGCCGGAGTCGGGCTTGAGGAAACCCATGATGTGCGAAAGCGTTACGGACTTTCCCACGCCGCTACGACCGATAATCGCGACAGTTTCTCCGGCATCGACATAGAAGCTGCAATCGACTAAAACCGGTCGGTCGAACGTCTTAGAGACTTGGCGAAATTCGACATAGTGCGGGAAATCCTGGTGCGGCTGCAAGTCTCAAGCCTCCGGCGCCATGAAAAACCCGGCAACCATGAGAGAATAGTACCATTCGCCACAAGTGGCTGGTACGCATAGAGATGAGTTGCGAGTATAATCAGGGGAAAACGGTGGGATGCTCTTTTGTTTAAAGTCTAGTTTTCTTTTGCGGCCTGCCGGAATGGCTCTATGCGCCGGCGCGGCATTCGCGGCCACATTGGGCACACAAGCGCCCCTCGTTCGAAGTGTTGTCAAGGTGGATTCGAACGGGCGTCTCGTCCGAACAGTTATTGTAACGCCAGTTCCCGAGCAGGCAGAGAGCCTCAAGGCGAATGTGAGTGGGGTTACAGAATTGGTTGAGGCTGCCGCGAAGCGATACGACCTCGATCCGCTGCTGGTGCATTCCGTGATCGAAGTGGAGAGCAACTACAATCCGTACGCAGTCTCCGCGAAAGGCGCCCAGGGGCTGATGCAGTTGATGCCGGCAACAGCACGACGATTTGGCGTCAGAAACACCTTCGACGTCAAAGAGAATATTGAAGGCGGTGTTCGATATCTGAAGTATCTGGACTCGCTTTTTCCGAACGACCGCAAGCTGACGATAGCCGCATACAATGCCGGTGAGGGAGCGGTCTGGAAGTATGGAAAGAGTGTCCCCCCCTATCGCGAAACGAAACAGTACGTCGAGCGGGTCGGCTTGCGATACGGAAAAGCGCGCCGTCAAGCCGAGAAGCGTCGAGCGAACGAAAAGAGCAAGACTCCCGTAGCGGAAACCGCACAAGCTGCGAAGCCGTCAGAGCCAGAGGTCACGTACGCTCCCGTACAAGCGTATGTTGATACCGAGGGACGACTATATATGCGTACTGCTCCAGCTGCCGACCGGTCGGCCCAAAATCCCTAACCATGGAGTCTAGCCAACAGCCGCGGACGGTACTAGCAGGATTGCTTCTGCTGATACCGGCCTGCTTTGGCGCTCCCATCAAAACCGCAGTAACGGCTGTCAGGTATTGGACACTCAATGATGCCACCCGGGTAGTGATCGAGGCGACCGGAGACTTTGAGTTCACCTCCGATCGCGTCAATGCGCCGGATCGAATCTTTTTCGACGTGAAGGGCTCCCGGATGCGCCTGGGTGGCAGAGGGCCTCATACAGTCACTGTCGGCGACCACCTCCTGAAGCAGGTTCGAATTGCCGAAACACAACCGGGAGTAACCCGCGTTGTCTTTGATCTCGCGGAACCGGTCGAATTCACCGCGTCCCAACTATCGAATCCCAGCCGGCTGATCGTGGAACTCAGGCCCGCGGTCCAGCGTTTGCAGACGGCTGAGGCGCAGCCCTTGACCCACGAACTTCCATTGGCGGCGCCGGCGGCCTCCGGTTGCTGCGAAAGCCACGGAAGTTACGGCCCGGACGACAGAGCTTGCGCACGCAACAACTCCTGTGCCGAAAATGGCTTCGACGCCGCCGCCGATCCACCCGACGGTTCGCGTTCAGAATATCCCCGATCCGACGCATGGACGGGAACAGGCTGTAAACTTGAAGCCTCCGCGACCGGCCAAGCTCGGCGATGGGTCGAATTCAATGACACGTGTTCTGGGTCTGAAAATCGGACGGATCGTGCTGGACGCAGGACATGGCGGTCATGACACCGGCACCTACGGCCCGGGGGACTCCTAGAGAAAGACTTGGTCCTGGATGTCACGAAGCGTCTGGGGAGACTAATCGAAACCAGGATGCATGCTGAGGTGGTCTACACCCGACCTGACGACACTTTCATTCCGCTGGAGACTCGCACCCAGATTGCAAATCAGCATAAGGCGGATTTATTTCTGTCCGTTCACGCAAACTCATCGCCGGCAACGAACTCTTCAGGAGTCGAAACGTACTATTTGAATTTCGCGACATCGCAGTCTGCCATGGAAGTAGCGGCCCGCGAGAACGCCAGTTCTCAGAAAACGGTATACGAATTGAAGGATTTACTGCAGAAAATAGCGCTACAGGACAAAGTCGAAGAGTCGCGTGAGTTCGCTGCGCGTATTCAGCAGCATCTGTATACTGCTTCCGTCAAGGCTAATAGCCGGACCAAGAATCGTGGCGTCAAGAAGGCGCCGTTTGTAGTCCTGATCGGCGCTTCAATGCCGTCCGTTCTGGCCGAAATCGGTTTCGTGAGCAATCCAAAGGACGAAGTTCTGCTGCAACGAGATGAGACTCGCCAGAAGATCGCCGAAGGTTTGTACAAAGGACTCGCGCAATATGCCGGATCGCTCAGTCAGTTTCAGGTCGCAAAAAACTGACCATCGGCATACCGTTTCCTACCACTGCCAGAATCGAATTTAGCTGTTCAATTGTCGGACCCACCACCGCGCGGTCGCGACCTTGCCGTTTCGCCCGGTAGAGCGCATCGTCGGCTGCTCGAATAAGGGACTCGGCCGTAACCTCGCCGCCGATACCTGCCGAACAGCCGAAGCTGCAGGTGACGCTTAACTTCGCTTCCGGCGTATATACAGCGGTCGAGCGGATGGCCTGTCGCATTCGCTCAGCCTGCATCCTTACACCTTCTTCGTCCGCGCCCGGAAGTACAACCAGGAATTCCTCTCCACCGTAGCGTCCGATCGCGTCGTAGTTTCGGACCGATTCCTGCATCCGCCGGGCACACTCCTGGAGCGCAGCATCGCCTGCGAAGTGACCATGGGTGTCATTTATGCTCTTGAAGTGATCCAGATCGGCGACTACAACGCCGATCGGCAGTCTCTCACGCTCCGAACGGGCCAGCTCTCGATGCAAAATATCCAGAATCGAGGACCGGTTCCATAACTGGGTCAGATAATCACGGGTAGCTTGGATCCGAAGCGCCTCCCGCGCAGCAACCAGTTGCGCCTGGAGGTCCACAATGCGAGTTCCGGCCCTGAGCCGGACTTTCAATTCGTGCTTGTCGAAGGGTTTGGTGACGTAATCGTCCGCTCCCGAGTCCATCCCCTCGATCACATCGTCCTTTTCGTTGCGCGAAGTGAGAAGCAAAATGTAGGTATAGGGCTCGGCCGCTCGCTGCCGGACCAGTTTGCAAACCTCCGGACCCGTATACCCCGGCATCATCCAGTCGAGCACAGCGAGGGTGGGTGGATTTGCCCCTGACAGGATGTTCCAGGCTTCCGCCCCGTCCGCAGCAATCACCACCTCATACCCCCAGCCGCCGAGAGTCTCCTCCAGCAAGCGCCGGGACAGGAGGCTGTCATCTGCGATTAGGATCCGCATAGGACCCGCTTTCTTAAAAGCGCACCCGCTACAGTCAATCTATGTCCCTCACCAGTTGTCATATCGACGGGATGGGGTTGGGGTTTAGCGAACTTCCCGCGTTTTTTAATGGGTTCGCAAAGAACGCAGGATGCTGTAGGTATCCTTACCGCTCGGGAGGGATACGGCGTGAACCGGACGACCGTTGTTGTCTACCGCGCCGATATAGAGAGCTTTGTCGCGCTCCGTTCCCATCAGCACGACACTAAGGCCCCGCTCAGGGTACCGCAAAAGGCGGTACTGAACTTCTCCGGCTTCAGACTTCCATCTGTCTTCCGCCGGATTTCCAAGCTTTCTCACAATCGCGTAGTAGTCATCCTGGCCGGAAAGCCCGAGTTCGGACTGAAGCACAGGGGCGTAGGAAATTCGAGATCCATCCCGGCCGCTTCGAAGGACGGTTATGACCACCAGGCATGCAACTATGCCCACGGCGAGAGCCGCCACCAGGAGGCGCCAAATTCTCGATTCGGCTCCGCTCTCCGTTCGGATGCCGACAACGGATGCCGGCCGGGGCTCATCGATATCCGGCGCGGGGTCGATAACCTTCGTTTACGGCGCGCGGCATCTCGATGACACGCCTGACATACGGCCAGACCTGCCCGCCTTTATATTCGAGTTCTTTACTTAGACCGAGAATGACAATCGGCTCTTCGATTCGGGAAATCGCGCCGATGTAGAGGCGGGGAATCCAGATCTCCAGGCCAGTCTTTGCGTTTACTACCAGCACTTCCGACCAGGTGGCTTTGCGATAGTGCCACTCGTTGTGCTCGATGTTTACTACCGGCGGGTAAAACGAGAAGGGACGGTTTCCGATTTGTTCAAAGCCCGGAGGCATTGGCGGGACCGGCATTCAGCAGACTTCATATTACCCCGATCGCTCCTGCCCGGCTCAGAGGAACCTCAGCGGCGCCCACGTCGTCGTGCGTACCACATGGAGCCGAGACCGATCGGTTAGAAGGCCCATCGTAGAAGGCTCCGGGATCGGACCACCCGCCGTGCCGGAAAAATCAAAGTTGCCTCCATCAGTAATGCCGCCAAACGAAAGGCGTCCGATCCGGCTCGAACTGGAGTCGGCTGAAAATTTGCCGAGAACAACCGGTCCACCGGCCGCGGAAATATTACAGCCCTCATAAACCCAAAGCAGGTTTACCACCGCGGCGCTCTCATTGATGGGCGCTGTTGGATAAGGGCCGACGGTTCCGCTATCGTCGGTCGTCCAATCGACGTTGGGAGCAGTTATCGATCCAGCCCGATAGCCGAGGAAATCATAGATCACAAAATAGTCGCCTGCTTCGAGAACGTGGTCATTCAATACCGCCGTGTAGGTATAGCGGTAATTCCCGGGGCCCATAGCGGCGGGCGCTCCACCATCGAGGCTGGCCGTGATTCCCGCGAAAGAAACCGCGGTAAAGGCGGTGAATAAACCGATAAAAACAAGAAACTGGCGCACAAAGGTCCTCCGAATTGTGATTGATAGAAGCACAAAACCAGCGAACAATTACTTGTAACAGTTGTACAGGAAAATCAGGGCGTGAGCAAGGAGAGAAAGAGAGAGGTTGTTGCGTGTCCGGGGTTAACGGCGCAGCAACCTCAAACAGTAATGGAAGTGACCCGACATCAAACCTTCCACTTAGAAGGGCGTCATTTGCGAATAGTTCGAGTCATTAAATTTTTTTCATTCATGCCTTCCCACCTGCATTGCTACACTTAGGCGTGCCCGCGAAAATCCTCGTCTCGGCAGGGGAGACGTCCGGAGATCTTTATGCTTCACAACTAGTTACGGCTCTCAGACGTCTTCATCCCGAGGCGGATTTCTTCGGCTGCACGGGACCGAGGTTGCGCGATGCCGGAGTCCGTCAGGTGGTAAATGCTGCCAGTCTCGCTGTAGTCGGTTTGGTGGAGGTCGTTCACCATATCCCTCGAATCTATCGGGAGTTCCGGAAGCTGGTGCGGGCAGCCGAAACGGAACGGCCCGATTTGGCAATCCTCACCGACAGTCCGGACTTTAACCTTCGTATCGCAAACAAACTGCATCATTTAGGAATTCCCGTCATATATTTGATCGCGCCCCAAGTATGGGCTTGGCGGGAGGGACGCGTACGTCAGATGCGCCGGAACCTGGCGCGGGTACTGTGCATTTTTCCGTTTGAAGAAGCTTACTTCGAAGGCCACGGGGTGTCGGCAACTTATATAGGCCATCCACTTACCTGGACAGTACACCGCCTCCACCACGAAACTGGACTTCTTTCGTAAGCACGATCTTGATCAATCGAAGCCTCTGGTTGCCTTGCTGCCCGGCAGCCGGGTCGGCGAAGTGTCTCGACACCTCCCCCGCAGTATCGGATGCGGCGGAGAGGATCAGGCGGAAAACTGGTGCAAATTTAGTACTTGCCACGCCTTTCGAGTTCGATAGAGCGCCGGGCCCTCGTTTTTTGGGGAACGGATTGCCCGCTCATCCATCAAAGTAATTGAAGGCGAGACTTCGGATACGCTCGCGCACGCCGATGTAGCAATCGCTGCTAGCGGAACCGTAACCATTGAAGCGGCCATTCTCGGTACTCCGATGGTGACCTTTTATAAGGTGACGCCATTGAGTTGGACACTCGGTCGATTTCTGGTTCGGGTCCCTTTTTATTCGATGGTAAACCTCGTAGCAGGTAAAAGAATCGTCCCCGAGCTTATGCAGGATCAGGCATCTGGCGAGAATTTGGCCGAAGAAGCCCTAAAATTACTTGAGGACGCCGGGAGCCGGAGCCAAATGAAACAGGCTTTGGCCGAAGTGGCATCGAAGCTGGCTTCACCCGAGCATCCGATGGACCGCGCCGCGCGTATCGTTAGTGAGTACCTGAATCACCGGGAGAAGTAGATTGAGGAGCATGTACATGGGTCGTTTTGTCAAACCGTTCGTGGTTGTGGCAACTTTTGTGGCTTCGCTTAGCCCCGCGCAAGCCCAGCAGGGACGCGCACGCATCGACGTTCAGCACTATCTTATCGATGCGGAAATCAACCCCGACGCGCAGAGTTTGGCCGCCACGGTTCAGGTCAGCTTCATCCCGCAGGATGTCACTTCATCGGTTTCTTTCGAATTGAACAACGCTTTGAATGTCTCCCGTATCGTGGATGGCGGAGGGAAACAAGTACCCGCATCGCGCTCACAGCAGGATTTCAAAGTCACACTGAATTTTCCCGAAGCGCTGCCGAAAGGTCAGCCGGCACAGGCGACGTTTACTTACGACGGCAAACTTTCCGGCCAGGAAGAGTCACCGGTTTATGGGATTAAGTTCGCATCCATTCAAAAAGACCATGCTTTCCTGATGTATCCCGCTCGCTGGTTTCCGATCAATGAGTACACGACTGATCGGTACACGGCGGAGCTTCACATTACCGTACCTTCGGGATATCGAGTTGTCGCGGGCGGTCTGGATTCGGCCCCGGCGAGCAACGGCGGAAAGCAGATTTATACAGTCAAGTTCACGCAGCCCAGTTTTCCTGGCAGTCTGGCGGTAGTGCAGGGAAATCCGGTACAGACCTCATCTCAGGGCGTTACAACCTCCATGTATTTCCGGGATACCAAGGAAATGGCGCAGCAATACGGCGAGGAAACCGGTAAAGTGCTCACTTATCTTACGAGCATTCTCGGTCTGCCGCCGCAGTCCTCTTTGACTCTGGTGGAAACTGAGCCCGGCACTCCGAACGGCTATGCGGCCCAGGGGCTCATCTTCCTTTCACCAAGGGCGATTGGCAAGCAGGTGAACCCTCGCCTTCTCGCCAACCAGATCTCTCGGCAGTGGCTAGGTGTCCTGGTATCGCCGACAACTCGCAATCATATATGGCTCGTGAACGGCGGAGCGCGATATTCGGAGCTGTTGTATCTAGAACATCTGAATGGCGCTGGCGCGCTCGAGAACGAGGTTCACGACGCCTATATCGAAGCATTGACTCTGGAGAATGTTCCGGTGATTCAATCGGGTCGTTTGGAGGATTATTCCCCGGAGTTTTGGGCTGCCACTGCGGGTAAAGGCGCAGCCGTCATGCACATGCTCCGCGGCGTTGTCGGTGATGATAAGTTCTTCGCGGCGCTAAAGCAGTTCATGAACAACTTCGCCTGGAAGTCTGCCGCAACGGAAGACTTCCGCAAGGTGTTTGAATCAGTCAGCGGACAAAAGCTGGATTACTTTTTCCTGCAATGGATCGAATCGAGCGGAGCGCCCGAGTTTAAAATGGACTACACGGTATTCCGTACCTCGAAAGGTTTTCGCGTAATGGGCAAGATCTCGCAAGACCTTGATACGTTCCGAATGCCTGTAGAGATGCGGATCGAGACCGAAGGCAATCCTGAAGAGAAGCGCATCGAGGTATCGGGCACCTCTTCGGAATTCGTTGTCGAGACGTTCGGAAAGCCGAAGAAAATCACTCTCGATCCAAACAATAAGGTGCTTCACTTCAGCAACCCCATTCGAGTCGCTGTGGCGATTCGTCGCGGCGAGCAATTCGTCGAAGTAGGCGAATTCACGGACGCGCTTAAGGAATACCAGAAAGCTCTCGATGTGAACCGCACCAGCTCGCTTGCGCATTACCGGGTAGCGGAAGTCTTCATGCTGCAGAACAATTATCAATCCGCAGCGAACGCGTTCCGGGAAGCGCTGCAGGGCGATTTGGACCCGAAGTGGACAGAAGTGTGGAGTCACATTAATCTGGGTAAGATCTTCGATGTGACCAGCCAGCGCGATCGGGCCGTCAATGAGTACACGCAGGCAGTTCGTACAAAAGACAACTCGCAAAATGCGCAAGAGGAAGCATCTAAGTACCTGAAGGTACCCTATGAGCGCCCTCGCTCAAATCAATAACGCCCTTTTCTCGTCGCTATTGGCGACCCTGATTGCCCTGCCCTTAATCCAAGCGGCAGGGCAATCCATTTCTACGGAGCCGACGAATCCGAAGGACATGACGGAGCTGGCGCATCGCTATGCCAACGGAATCGGTTGTCCTCGCGATGCGGGCCAGGCTCTGCTCTGGTATCGGCGTGCCGCGCAGGAAGGGGAGCCGGGCGCAATGGTGGCCATTGCCGACATGTTCGAGGAGGGCCGCTGTGTCGATCAGAATCTTGCTGGAGCAGTCGCGTGGTATCGCAGGGCGGCGAATATCAACTTCGCTCCCGGAATGTTCCGGCTCGCCGGCATGCTAGAACGGGGTCGGGGCGCACGCCTCGATGCGGCAGAGGCGCACGACTGGTATCAGAAGGCCGCGAAACTCGGCTACGGACCTGCAATGACGCGGCTTGGCGACATCGAAGCGAATCCTGACTGGTATAAGAAAGCCATCGCCAAACAGGATCCGCCGGCCTTCGGCAAATTGGGGTTGGTGACCGGCGATTTGGGTTTGTTTCGCAGAGGCGCGGAACTGGGCGATGGACTCTCCATGACAGAGCTCGGCCGCAACGCGACTGACGAGAAGGAAGCCGCACGCTGGTATCGCAAGGCAGCCGAAGCTGGCGACGCGAATGGAATGGAGCGTTACGCCTACTTCGTCGAGCACGGCAAGGGCGGCTTGGAGCAGAGCTTTGGCGAGGCGATTGTCTGGTACAAGAAGGCGGCCGAAGCCGGTCAGCCCGCAGCGATGACGCGGCTCGGGATCCTGCTGGGTGACAAGAAGATGCTGAAGCATGCGGTCGACTTCGGATACGCGCCCGCCATGACCGCTTTGGCGAAAATACAACCGGAACACGCGAAGGAGCTTTACGAAGCGGCCGCGAATGCCGGCGAACCCGAGGCCTTGTTCCGCGCGGGTAGAGTCCAGGAATCGGCAGCACGAGGCTATCCCGAAGCGCTGGCCGCGATCGGGAAGACGGAAGCGGCGGCCAAGGCCGGCCATGTGCCTTCGATGCTCAAGTTGGGCTGGCTGAGGCAAGCCGCGGATACCGGCGATCCCGAGGCGCTCTATCTATATGGCATGTCTCTGCCCGATAAGGTAGACGGCGCAAACTGGATTCGCAAAGCTGCGAGGAAAGGTTATGCGCCCGCCATGACTGAGAGCGGTATACGATCAACGGACTCCTCGGAGCGAGCCCACTGGTTCGAAGCGGCCGCTAAGGCCGGCGATGCGGAAGGCATGTATCGCTTCGGAATTCTCTCGTCAAATCGCGAGTGGCTGCGAAAGGCGGCAGAGAAGGGACAGGCGCCCGCCATGGTCGCGCTTGGTGAAAAAGAGTGGCTGGAGAAAGCCGCTGAAACCGGATACGCCAATGCATTTACGAAACTCGGCCAGCTTGAGAAGGCTGCCGAAATGGGCGATCCGGAAGCGAAGGTCCTGTTGGGCGATTCGGTACGGCAGAAGAAGCCCAAACAAGCCATCGCTTATTACACGGAGGCTGCAAACTCCGGATACGCTCCAGCAATGACACGTCTGGGCGACTGCAATCTCAATGGCGAGGGTACGTCCAGATCGGAAATCGACGCCTTGAAATGGTATCGCGATGCGGTTTCCGCGGGCGATGCTGCGGCGGGAACCCGCTTGTCGGCAATGGGCAAGGCCCAGTAGAGGTGTTGTATGACACGCAGGCAAGTTCTCTTGTTCACGTTGGCCGCCACCCGTCTTAGGGCCGGAACAACGGTAAAGATTTCGATGTTCGACCGAGCAGGCCGGGCGACAGGAGTACAAGTAGTGGATAAGATCAAAAAGAGCGACGCGGAGTGGCAGAAGCAGTTGACTCCGGAGCAATATCACGTCACACGACAGAAAGGTACCGAGCGCGCGGGCACTGGCAAGTACGCCAACAACCACGCAGACGGGATCTACAACTGTGTGTGTTGCGGGACGCCGCTGTTCGATTCAAAGACAAAGTTCGAATCGGGCACTGGCTGGCCGAGCTTTTATCAACCCATTGCAAAGCAGAACGTTCATGTTGGAGCGGACACCTCTTATGGCATGGTGCGGGAGGAGGTGACCTGTGCTCGCTGCGATGCGCATCTGGGACATGTGTTCCCGGATGGCCCACGGCCAACGGGACTGCGTTACTGTATGAACTCGGCTTCGCTCGATTTTGTACCGCGCGAGACATAGACTGCGGAGTCTAGCTGCGCATTCAATATTGCGGGTTCCAGATCCCCGGTCCATTTCGCGACTACGATTGTTGCCACGCCGTTCCCAATCACATTGGTGATCGCGCGAGCTTCGGACATGAAGCGATCGATTCCGAGAATCAAGGCGAGTCCTGCCACCGGCACGTGACCGACTGCAGATAGAGTCGCTGCAAGGACGATGAACCCACTGCCGGTGACTCCTGCCGCGCCCTTCGATGTGAGCAGCAGGACCAGTAGGAGGGTTGCCTGCTGCGTAATCGTCATCGCCGTATTGGTTGCCTGCGCGATAAAAACGGCGGCCATAGTCAGGTAGATCGCTGTGCCATCCATGTTGAACGAGTACCCGGTCGGAATAACCAAGCCCACCGTCGCCTTACCCGCCCCCAGACTCTCCAGCTTTGCCATCATGCGAGGCAACGCCGCCTCGGAAGAGGAAGTCCCCAATACGATCAGCAACTCTTCCCTGATATAGCGGAGGAAGCGGAAGATATTGAACCCGTGGGCGCGCGCAATCAGTCCCAACACGACAAAAATGAAGAGCACACAGGTCAGATAAAACGTCGCCATAAGCTTCGCGAGGTTCAGCAAGGAAGCTAAACCATATGCGCCGACCGTAAAGGCCATAGCTCCAAACGCGCCGATCGGGGCAGCTCGCATGATGATCGCGACAATGCGGAACAGAACAGGAGACAGTTTCTCAATGAACTGGAGAACCGGATTTTCTTCACCGTTGAAGTGCTGGAGCGCGATGCCGAACAGGATTGCCACAAAGAGCACCTGGAGGATGTCGCCGGTTGCAAATGGATCGAAGAGGGTAGAAGGTATGACGTGCAGCAGGAAATCTTGCACTCCTGTCATCTTGCCCGGCCCGGCATACGCCGCGACCGCCTTCGCATCCAGCGTTCGCGGATCCACGTTGATGCCCGCTCCCGGACGAACGATATTGACAACAGTGAGTCCGACGAGCAGCGCGATGGTGCTGACGATTTCGAAGTATAGAAGCGCGAGTCCACCTGTGCGACCTACCTTCTTCAAGTCGCCCGCGCCTACGATACCGAGGACGACAGTGCAGAAGATGATCGGCGTGATGATCATCTTGATCAACTTGATGAAGCCGTCGCCGAGAGGCTTCATAGCGGCTCCGTGCGCCGGCGCGATCGCGCCGATCAAAATTCCCAAAATGATACCGACGACCACCTGGAAGTAGAGCGACTTGACGAGCGATCCGCGGGGGCTCAATGTCCTTCTGCTTCGAGGAACCGCTCGACTTCAATGGCTGCCATACAACCTGCGCCAGAGGCGGTGATCGCCTGACGATAGACGCGGTCCTGAACGTCGCCGGCATGAAAGATGCCTTTGACGTTCGTCCGGACGCCCCCGTGGGAAACAATGTAGCCCTCTTCATCGAGGTCGATCTGTCCAACGAAAGGCTTTGTATTCGGGATATGACCGATGGCGACGAAAAACCCGTCCACGTCTTTGCGATAAGTCTGGCCGGTTTTGAGGTCCCTTAGAGTGACACCTGTTACGACGTTCTCACTCACGTCGTGAACTTCATCCACAACCGTGCTGGTCACCATCTTGATCTTTGGATTCGCCACCGTACGGTCAACCATGATCTTTGATGCGCGAAATGCCTCTCGACGGTGTACGAGTGTTACTTCTTCGCCAAACCGCGTGAGGAAATTGGCCTCCTCCATGGCAGTGTCGCCACCGCCAATGACCATAATTTTTTTGCCGCGATAGAAGAAGCCGTCGCAAGTTGCGCAGGAGCTGACTCCTTTGCCGATAAGCTTCTGCTCGGACGGCAGATTGAGCCAGCGCGCCGAAGCCCCGGAAGCGATGATCACGGTGCGGGTCTCGATGCCACTCGCCATCGATGTCCAAGCGGAACGGCCTCTTTGAAAAATCGACCGCCGTAACAGAGCCGTAGACATATTCGGCGCCGAAATGCTCAGCTTGCTTTTTCATATTTTCGACGAGATCGGGTCCATTGATTCCTTCGGGAAAGCCGGGGAAGTTCTCGACGAGGGAGGTAATGGAAAGCTGGCCCCCAGGCTCATGGCCCTGAATCACCAGAGGCTTCAGATTTGCACGAGCGGCATAGATGGCGGCGGTGTTTCCGGCACAACCGGAGCCAATGATCACAACGTTACGCATGAGTTTCAGGTGGGGACCGACTCCCATGCTATCAGATGCAAAAAGGGCGTCCGGGTATCCGAACGCCCTTTTTTTCCTTACTGCTATGGCCGTTAGAAGGTGAACTTCACGCCGATACGACCCGAGAAGCCGTCGCGGAAGTTGTCCTCTTTGCCGAATCGGGGATCCTTCGCGCCAGTTGCCTTGAGAACATCCGGAGGGACCGGAATGCCCGACGCAGAGGTACCGTTCAGAGGCGATTGCCAGTCATAGCCATTGAACAGGTTGACGTTACGCAGGTTGAGGAGCGAACCTGCGGTCCGGAACCGGTTGTAATAGTTATAGATGTACTCGGCCGTCTTCTGGTTGAACAGGTTCTGAGCGTTGAATTCGAAACGAAGCCGTTTCGTTTCACCCAGCTTGATCTCGTGCGCAAGCAGCAGATCTGTTCTGCTAAAAACCGGCGCGCGGCCAAGGTCTCCGCGACCATTCACGAAGAGTGGAATTTGATTCACGTCCTGCACGGTAGTGCTCATCGGAACTCCGCTTTGGGCTAGGAAGAAGGCTCCGATTTCCGTGCCAAAGGGCAGGAAATACGATCCATACAACTTCACCGTGTGTGGACGGTCGGTACCGAGCGGACCCGTCACGTTGAGGTTGCCGTGCGAATCGAACAGGTAGCTGTCGAGGTCCCATGCCCGGCTCGAAGATGTACCAGGACGATAAGCGGTTCCGGCACTCTGCTGTGAGTTTGTAGAAACGCGCCCCGTACCGGCCGGGAAGATTTCATCCGAGTTCTGAATACCAGCGTAGTTTCCACGCAGCCGGCTGTACAGGTAAGTGGCGCTTCCAAACCAGCGGTTCGCGAACCGGCGGTTGACCGTGAACTCGAGGCCATCATAGTTGCGCTCCGGGCGAGGATAGTCGAACGGGGTCGTTTTGGTCGAGATCGAGGCGTGCTGCGCCAGGCCTTGTCCCGGGTTGCCGTAGATATAAACTTCGCTGCCGAACTGGTCAAGCACGCCGAGGTCTTCAATCGCATTCCGAAGGTGATTGTGTGTATAGCGGAAGGCAAATACCGTGTGTGGGTTGATTTCGTACTCGATGCCGGCGTTGGTCAAATCGGAGCTAAAAGGCTTCAAATTGGGGTCAATCTGATCTGAGCCGAAGCTCGGAATACGATGATCCTGAACACCTCCACCAGGCCACAAGTTACGGCCAGGCAGGTTCGTACCGCTAAGGCTGAGCACATCTAGCGTATCGAGCGAACGATAGGCTTGTGTCCAAACATCGCCGCCGAACGTGCCACGGACCAGCTCATATTTAACCCAGTCGTAATACATACCCCAACTACCATACAGCTTCATCTTTCCATTGCCGAACAAGTCGTAGCTGACCCCGAGCCGTGGAGCGACCTTCTGGCCCCAACCGAACTCGAATGCGTAGTTCTTAATGTCGCGACGGAAAGAAGGAACTTGTTCTTTCTCTAATCGGACACCCAGGTCGAGACTCAGACGACGACCGATTCTCCAGCGATCCTGGACATAGAAGTTGTCAATCGTGCCCCCGGTGGAGCCTCGTGTACCCTGCGTATCGAGCGTATAGTACCCGTACGTACCACGATCCGTTTTGGTCGTATCAACAGGATTCGGAAACGCCGAATCCCACCACAGCGTGATATAACCGCCGCCCGGGTAGCCCTCGAGGACCTTGTTGACATTCTTCATGCGGCCGAAGCCGACTTTGAAGTCGTGGCCACCCAAAAAGCTCATATAGTGGCTCACGTCAACCTGAACAGTGGTGCGTGTAGCGAGATCATAATCGGTGTTTCGCACGCGAGGAATGTTGGAGTACAGTGTTGCCTGCTGGAGATTGGCTGGGACAGCGAAGGAGGTGATGTTCTGTGATGAATTGCCCCATTCGACGGCGCTCTGGCCAAGAACGCCGAGAGCCTTGTAATTGTCCCAGAACCGTGCACCCTTCACCTGAACGAGGGTGGTAGGAGTTACGGTCCAGTTAATGTCAGCGTTGTAGTTCGATTGAGGAGAAAAGGTTCCCCGGTTCTGGTTTGCCAGCACGCTCGAAGCACTTGAGGTCGAGCTGTTCGCATAACCGCTGTACGCCGGAATAATGCCCTGCCGCGCAGTCGGCGTCCATAGGAACGCTGCGTTGATTCGCAGTTTCGAGAATGGGTCGTACGAGACCTTGTTGTACGCCTGCCAGAACTGCTGATCCTGATGAATGTTGACAGTTTGCTTATCAGAAGTGAAGAAGTCGGCGTTGGCCTGCTGGAATCGAGGTGATGCCGAGCTGAAGAAGTACAGTTTGTTCTTGATAAACGGACCGCCGAAACTATAGCCGGCTTCGTGGTTGCTGAGCGGGAACTTGTAATCCTGCTGGTAGGTGACCGTGAGCAGATCGGTCGGGTCCATCAGGAGACGTTTCGGCGCGCCTGCATTCAGCGCATTTCCGAAATAGTAATAGTGAACGTCTCCATGGAAGTTGTTGCCGCCCGATTTCGTAATCGCGCTGATCACACCACCTGTAGCGCCGCCATACTGTGCCTCAATACCGGAGGTCTTTATCTGAACCTGCTCCAGGAACTCGAACGCAGTGTTCTGCCGTGAGTTGCCTTGAATCAAGCTAGTGGTGGAAATACCGTCAACAATAAAGTTGTTTTCGGCGCCGCTCGCGCCGTTTACCTGAAACCCACCCTCGACAGTGCCTTCATTGACAGTGGGCGCCAAAATCGCGACCGATTGGAAGGTGCGGGTTTTTGGCAGCCTGTCGAATTCGCCGGAGCTGATGTTTGTAGCAACAGCGGTGGTCGTTGTATCAATCAGCGGCGCCGCTTCGGTAACCTGTACCGATTGTTCGGCCGTGCCGACTGTCAGCGGCGCATCTACCTTTAAGACGCGGCCAGCCAGAACTGTGACGTTCGGCACTTCTAATTTCGTGAAGCCCGGAAGCTCAAACGCGACCGTATAAGTGCCGGGTTCGAGATTACGAACGACGTATGCGCCCGATCCATCCGTCTTGGTTGTCGTGATGCGCGCCGTCCGAGTTTCTGTCATGGTAACGCTGACGTTCGGCAACACTGCACCGCTCGGGTCCGTCGCAACTCCGTTTAATTCACCGAATCTCTCCTGACCCAGAACTGCGATAGCAGTGATGAGCAGGAGAGTGAGCAGCCAGAACAGGTGAGTTCTGGCGGAAGACAGGCGAGCGCGAACGCTCCTCCCGGTCCTATTGTTTTGCATGTGATCTCCCCAACAAGATTTCTAATTCCCAGCGCTTTACGCATTGAGTTTGATGGACGGAATCGTTTAGCAAGTCATCCGAGTCGCCATCACCTGGACGTAGTGCGCGAATAGTCGCACCAACAGCCTTGATTAGTACTAAGTACAGCATTTGGAGTGCCAGTACTTTCTTTCAATAGTTATCAATCACTTACATGCACCCCGAGTT
>CAWHYW010000048.1:0-113368 GCA_963833675.1 Bryobacteraceae bacterium
CCTGACCTTAAGCGCAGCTTGCACCTACCTCGGAACCATCAGCTCCGGAACAGGATCCGTCGTCCTTTTCCTTTCTCTTGCATTCGGTTTTGCGGCCTGCTGCGAGGGTCCTTTCTGGGCGTTCCTGACGGACGCGGCCGGCGAGAACGTAGGGGCAGCTTCCAGCATCCTGAACACGGGTGCTCAGATCGGGGGATTTTTTTCGCCGATCGCGACTCCTTACATCGCCGCGCGCGCGGGATGGTCGTGGGGATTATACGTCGGAGCCCTGTTCGCAATGCTCGGAGTAGTTGCTCTTTATTTCGTCAGGTTACAGGTTTCGAATCGCGCATCGGACAGCATCTACGTAGAAGCGTAGACGAGCGTCAGGTTGTTGATTCGTGATACCATGCGGGCGGTTGGAGGACAAATAATGGCTCAATGCTCCAGACGCAATTTCCTGAAAACCGGACTGGCCGCGGGCGTTCTTGCCGGGACCGGAAACCTGCCACTCCATGCGGCGGGCGGCAGCGCTACCGATTGGGTAACGCTGGGAAAATCAGGCGTCAAGGTCACGCGGCTTGCGTTTGGCACCGGGACATTCAGCGGTCGAGTACAACGTGAGCTCGGACAAGATGAGTTCACGAAGCTGGTTCGCTACGCCTATGACCACGGCATCCGCTTCTTCGAGACAGCAGAGTCCTATGGCGACATGCACCGAATGCTCGGCGTGGCGCTGAAGGGCCTCCCCCGTGACAGCTACCGGTTGATGTCGAAAGTCACGACGCGTGAAGGCACAAATCCGCAAGAAAAGATCGATGAGTTGCGCAAGCTCGCGAACACCGATTATTTCGACGTGCTGCTTCTCCATTACCAGCACGTTGCGACGTGGCCCACGGACACTGCGCGCTGGCAGGACGGGATTCAGGAAGCCAAGGACAAGAAGGCCGTCGTCGGGTATGGCGCATCCGTACATGGGTTGCCTGCGCTCCGTCAGTTCCCCGGTAACAAATGGCTTGAGGTTGCCATGATTCGCATGAATCACAAAGGGACCAAGATGGACGCCGAAGACTACAACACAAGTGGACTGGGAAATGTAGACGAGGTGGTCACACACGTCAAGCAAGTCCGTACCGACGGTATGGGCGTGATCAGCATGAAACTCGTTGGAGAGGGCGCTTTCACTACTCGCGAGGACCGGAAAGCTGCGATGCGTTACGCCTTCAGAAACGCCGGCGTGGACTGTGTGACAGTCGGCTACAAGAATACGGCCGAGATCGACGAGGCCATCGAGAATCTGAATTTAGCGCTCGCCTAGTTTTTGAATCCAATCTGAAGCGGGCCAAGCTCGCCTCGAACAAACATATGACGACGAAGGTGGTACAGGCTCCCTCAACTCGTGAACTCGATGTAAATCATCTTTGGCACGGCAACCTGCAGCACCACGATCTTCGCAGTCATCCGCCACTGGAAATCTCGCGAGGTGAGGGTTGTTGGGTCTGGGACTCCGACGGCCGGCGTTATCTTGACGCGATGGCCGGCCTATGGTGCGTCAATGTAGGTTACGGCAGACATTCGATCGCAGACGCAGTTGCCGATCAGATGAAGCAACTGCCCTATTATCCGTTGAGCCAATCCCACCCTCCTGCCGCACAGCTCGCAGGTCGTCTTGCGGAACTACTGCCTGCAGGTTTGGATCGCATTTTCTTCGTGAACAGCGGTTCAGAGGCGGTCGAAACAGCGCTCAAGATTGCGCGGCAGTGCGCGCGAAGCATGCATCCGGGCGAGAATCGCTACAAAATCATCGCTCGTTATCGTGGGTATCACGGCTTCACCATGGGGGCAATGTCGGCGACCGGCCAACTTTCTCGGAAGCAGGGCTTCGAGCCGCTTGTGCCCGGCTTCCTGCATGTCTCGCCTCCAGACCCGTATCGTTGCGATCACTGCTCCCAGAAAACCGAGTGTACGCTCGCCTGCGCGAATGAGTTCGAGCGCGCGATTCGCCTAGAAGGACCGGAGACCGTGGCCGCAGTGATTCTCGAGCCGGCAATTGGTGGCGGCGGTGTTTTTCCTGCTCCTCCAGGCTATATGGAGCGAGTCCGCGAGATTTGCGATCGATACGGCGTACTCATGATCGTCGATGAAGTGATCACCGGGTTCGGCCGCACCGGTAAGCTTTTCGCCGTCGAGCATTCAGGCGTCCGCCCCGATCTGATGACGCTCGCCAAGGGAATCACTTCGGGCTACCTTCCCCTGGGAGCGACTGTCGCTAGCGAGCAGGTATTCGAGCGCTTCCTGAGCGCGCACGACCAAAACGCGAAATTCACGCAAGTCAGCACTTTCGGTGGGCACCCTTGTTCGTGCGCTGCCGCTCTCGCCAATCTGGATATCATCACCAGCGAGCGCCTCTGGGAAAACGCGGCGCGGGTCGGGCCTTATCTTGCCGACGGCATCCGCGAACTCGCGTTATCGATAATCGGGCAAGTACGCTCATGGGGTCTTTTGATCGGTCTTGAACTGGTTCTTCCGTCAACTCGGGAGCCATTGCCGGAATCTAAAGTTATCGCCGCGCAACGGGCGATCCGTGAAGCTGGAGTCATTGTCGGGCGCAACAACGACACGGTTCCAGGCCTCTGCAACGTACTCACCATTTCACCGCCATTGACGCTCACGATGTCGGAAGCCGACACGATCATCGCAGCCGTGAAAGCCGGACTTTCTCGCATCGATCTCAAATAGCGACATGGTGGATCAAACGGACCGGCGCCGATTTCTTTTCGATGCCGGCGCGGGCCTCTGGCTCGCAAATCAGGCGAGCGCCTTTCAGGCGGAGTCAACCCCATCAGTTCGCATCCACATAGTGGATGAAGCGACCAAAAGACCGATAGCTGCGCGCCTCCGGCTGCTGGACGCACGCGGCGAGGAAGTAAGTCCGCTCGGCCGGAACGCACAGCCTGCAAAGGATGCGGTTGAAGGAGACGTTCGCTTTCAATCCCGCGGCTATTTCTACACGGATGGAGTCCTGAGCGTTCGATTCGACTCGCTTCCTTTGCGGTACACGGTCCTCCGCGGCTACGAATATGAGATCGCCGAAGGTACGCTCACCGCAAACAGGGTGAAAGATGGACTGGCGATTATCGAACTGCGTCGGTGGTCATCGGTCGGCCGCAACGGCTACTACAGCGGCGACGTCCATATTCATCACATCTCGCCGAAGACGTGCCGCCTGGAGATGGATGCCGAGGATCTCGATGTTGCTCACATCCTGACATCGGACTTCACGATGGATCAGCAGGAATTCGAAGGCAAGGTCAATTCGAATTCAAGCGGCGGCCGTTTTATCTATGTATCTCAGGAGTTTCGGCACGATCATCTTGGCCACATGTGCCTGCTCGATTTGAAGAAACTGGTCCCGCCCGTGAAACCGATGCAGAAGGAGCACTATCCGCTGCATCTGTCCGCCTGCGACAAAGCGCACGCCAACGGCGGATATGTCACATGGGCGCACTTCCCAAGTTGGCCCGGTGTCGAGAGTCCGCTCGATGTGGTCATGGAGAAACTCGACGGCATCGAACTTTTGTCTGTGCTGGATCCACGAGAGTCGGCTATTTTTGTACCGCACGTCGTCCCTGAAGCCGAGGCGAATCATGGCCTTCACCTCTGGTATCGCTATCTGAACTGCGGCTTCCGTCTAACAGCGAGCGCCGGGACGGACAAGATGACCACGTTCGTGACAGTCGGCTCCAACCGCGTATACGTGCGGGTGGACGGAGAATTCACATACGCCAACTGGATGACCGCCTTGCGACAAGGCCGCACGTTCGTGACCAACAGCCCGCTGTTAGATTTCAGGGTGAATGGCCGTCCGCCAGGCGATATCCTCGAAGTATCCTCGAAAAAATCCGTCGTGCAGATTCAGGCCTCGGCGCAATCGCAGCTGCCATACGATCGATTGGAAGTCGTCGTAAATGGAGTCGCCATCGCAGACGCCTCACCAACAGGTCCGCGGCACAACGCAACCATCAAACTGGAGTATCCGGTGAAGGATAGTTGTTGGATCGCGGCGCGGGCGTTAGAGGATTCAGCCGCATATCGGGCCAAGCAGGTGAACATGCGAGCGATTCACCAGGAGCGCGGTACACTTCACGGCAACTATTATGGGACCCGTCGTCCGGAGACGGTCTTTGCACATACGTCTCCGGTATACGTACTCCGCGACGGGCGGTCTATCAGAAGCAAAGATGATGCCGAGTACTACGTTCGCTATCTCGAGGCCGCAATCCAATTTCTCGATAGGCAGGGTAATTTCTCTCGACCTTCCGACAAAACGGCTACGCTGGAAGCGTTCCGGACCGGACAGCGGCTATATCGTCAACGGGCAGAAGAGGCGGCAAAGCGAAATATTGCGAGTCTGCAGCGACCCTAAAAGGGATTCGAATGAGAACGACAACGAGACGTGAATTCTGCATGGCCGTTACGGCCGCCTCTGTCGTTGCCGCGGAGCCCGCGAAACGACCCAATATCGTCCTTATCCTCACTGACGATCAGGGATATGGGGACGTAGCCGCGCACGGCAATCCCGTCATTAAAACGCCCAATCTGGATCGCCTTCATAGCGAGAGCGTTCGGTTTACTGATTTTCACGCCAGTCCGACGTGCGCGCCGACGCGAACCGCGCTTATGACTGGCCTGCCACGAGTTCAAGTCGGGGGTCACGCACACGATTTTTGAGCGCGAGCGGATGAGTCTGAAATCGACAACCATCGCTCAAGTTCTCAAAACCGCAGGATATTCGACCGGCATCTTTGGCAAGTGGCACCTCGGCGATGCGGAGCCTTATCAACCGCAGAATCGCGGCTTCGATGAAACATTCATTCACGGCTGCGGCGGCATTGGTCAGGACTATCCCGGTACCTGCGCCGATGCTCCCGGCAATACTTATTTCGATCCGGCAATCCGCCACAACGGCAAGTTTGAACGAACTCACGGCTACTGCACCGACGTTTTCTTCGGTCAAGCGCTATCCTGGATAGAAGGTAGTAAAGACTCGAGCAAGCCCTTCTTCGCCTACATCACTCCGAACGCTCCACATGTACCGTTGATGTGCCCCGACGAGTATCAACGAATGTACAAGGGCCTGAATCTTGATGAGAATACGCAGAAGTACTTCGGAATGTGCACCAACATCGACGACAATGTCGGCAGGCTGGTGAACCGGCTCACCGACTGGGGTATCGAAAAGGACACGCTCCTGATCTTCATGACAGACAACGGTGGAACTGGCGGCGTGAAGGTCTTCAACGCCGGAATGCGCGGAGCGAAAAATACGCCATATCAAGGCGGCACTCGTGTGCCCGCCTTTTTTCGATGGCCCGGTATCTTGAAACCCGGTGATCGCAAGCAATTGGCCGCACACATCGATATCTTCCCGACTCTCGCCGAGATCGCCAACGCAACAGTCCCGACCTCGGTTCATCTCGATGGACGAAGCCTGAATCCGCTGCTTAGAGATGATGGCGCATCGTGGCCGGACCGGTTTCTCTTCACCCACATCGGCAGATGGGCGAGAGGCAAAGCTGCAGAATCCAAATATCGCCAATGCAGCGTGAGATCGTCTCAATACGCTATGGTCAACAGCAAGCCCGAAAAGAATTGGGAACTCTTCGATATCACGACAGATCCGGGCGAAAAGAACGACGTGGCTGCGGCGCATCCTGAAGTGATTAGCCGGATGGAGCGCGCCTACGACGCTTGGTGGGCGGACGTGCTACCGCTGCTCGAAAATGAAAATGCGGAGCCGCCACGAATCGCCCCGTATAAGAAGCTCTATTTTCAGCAGTACGGAGGCGGTCCAGGAATTATCGATCCCGAGATCGTCCGATAACATAATCAACAACAAATGAACAATCTGCCCGCCTGGGAGCTGCCTGCCTGGGAACATGACACGCTCCCTGCTCCGCCGCCTCCTGCACGCCAGCGATGGCTGTCGTTGATCGGACCTGGTTTGGTAATGGTCGGCGCAAATATCGGAGGTGGCGAATGGCTGTTCGGCCCTCTCGTCACTGCGCAATACGGAGGTACCGTATTGTGGCTCGCGACGCTCGCGATTCTCGTACAGGTCGCCTACAATCTTTCCGTCATGCGCTACACGCTGTATACGGGAGAGACCATATTCGTCGGCTTTTTCCGGCTTCCGCCAGGTCTGCCGTTCTGGCCGATGTTCTATCTCCTCTTTGAAATTGGAGGAGTTTGGCCATACCTGTCGGCGAATGCCGCCGTTCCTTTGGCTTCCGTCCTCCTGGGCAGACTGCCTGCCGCCTCCGATGCCGCCCTGGTAAAGGAACTTGGCTACGGCATATTTCTTTGCGCGTTCTTGCCGCTCATTTTTGGCGGGAAGGTATACAACTCACTCGAGAAGGTTATGACGGCCAAGC
This sequence comes from Bryobacteraceae bacterium, assembly GCA_963833675.1. Lineage (GTDB taxonomy): Bacteria > Acidobacteriota > Terriglobia > Bryobacterales > Bryobacteraceae > DASQDN01. Next base: position 6,414 of record CAWHYW010000048.1, read on the forward strand.
TCATCCTGGTGCTTGGCTATCTGTGTTTCGTCACGATCTTCTTCGCAAGCTGGAATACCTGGAGCGAGATTCTTTCGGGATTTTTCAAATTCGGTTTAATTCCTGAGGGCGATGTCAACTGGGCGCGGCTGGCCGCTTTCACTGCGATAGCGGGGGCGGGCGGTCTCACCAATAGCACGTTTTCCGGCTATGCGCGCGATAAAGGATGGGGGATGGGAGCGAAAACAGGTGCTATCCCCAGCGCCATTGGCGGCCGCACAATAAAGCTGTCTCACACCGGCAAGATATTCGACCTTGACCCGCCTAGCCTATCGTTGTGGCGGCGGTGGATGAGTGTCATTCAGCGCGACCAATTCCTGCTCTGGATGCCCGGCTGCCTTATCGGCATGGCGCTACCCGCAATGTTCTCGTACGAGTACCTGAGGGGAGGAGTTGGCAACATCGATGGGAATGCCGTTGCGGCGATGACTGCGGACGCGCTCGCCAAGCGTCACGGACCGATCTTTTGGTTCCTGACTCTGCTCTGCGGGTTTCTGATCATGGCCCCTACGCAGGTGAGCCAGTTGGATCAGATTGCGCGTCGTTGGACAGATGTGCTTTGGATCGCTTCCCGGAAGCTTCACGGCATGGACGACCACAAAGTCAAAGTGGTTTATTACACTCTGCTCGCCATATATTGTGTTTGGGGTTTGATCGCTCTTCGAATTTCCCCAAATCCTCTCGTGCTCGCCATTGCTACCGGAGTGATGTGGAACTTCGCTTTCGCGTTCACCTCCTTGCATCTGCTTTGGGTAATGCTGCGTCTGATGCCGGCCCCACTGAGGCCCGGATGGATTCAAAGCCTGGGTCTCATCGCGGGAGCCGTGCTGTACGGCGGGATTTCTGCAGTTGCGCTGGCTCAGCAGTGGCCGGCAATCATGTCGTGGCTAGGTCGGTAGGAATCGGAAAGAGATTGCCGCGGCCGAGTAGCCATTGCGGATCGAATCTTCGCTTTACCGCCATCATGGCTTCAATCTGATCGTGCGAATACTGCAGCTGCAGCAGGTACGCCTTGCGCTTTCCAAGGCCATGTTCGGCTGAGACAGTCCCACCGACTGAGACCGCATGACCGGCGAATTCTTTCAGAAGCGCAGTCGCGACATCGGCCTCCTGACTAGAGGCGGGCAACATGTTTACGTGTACGTGGGCGTCCCCAATGTGACCATAGATAACGTAATGGCCGGGCAGGTCCTTTTCGAGTCGCTGCCTATAATAGCTAAGCATGTCTCTGTTGCGGGATATGGGCACGGCATAATCCGTTCCCATTTTCATGAATCCACGCTGAAGAACGGTCGCATTCACCATCTCTGGAAGCGAGTGACGCAGCCTTCGAAAACGTTCGCGATCGGCCCCCGTCACAGCAAACCACGACTGGTCTGTCAAAGCGCGCGCCGTAGACAAGCGATCCGCCCACTCATCCGGATCGACATGGCCTTCGACTTCGATCAGCAGTGCGGCAGCGGCTGCGCCAGGAATTTCAGGAAAGCGGTTTCGAATCAGCTCGAGTGAGTTCCGATCGGCATATTCGAGCATCCGAAGGCCCGCGACGGATCGCCATGCATCCACTGCGTTAAGCGCATCGTCGTCACTCCCGAAGAAAATCACCGCGGAAAACAACTCTTCCGGGATCGGCAGAAGCCTGAGTTCCGCTTCCAGGATGACACCCAGCGTTCCTTCAGACCCACAAAACAGATCGATGTAATCCATCCCTGGAGACAGCGGGTAACCGGCAGTGCATTTCGTGGTCGCGGGCCAGGGAATCTGCGGAACGTCGAAGTCGACCTTGTCTCCTCGGCGATATTCGACAACAGTTCCGTCCATCAGCGCGACACGCAGGGCCTCAACATGCCGCCGTGTGCTTCCATAGAGGAAACTTCGCGACCCACTCGCATTCGTTGCAATAGTTCCACCGACGGAAGCCATGATCTCCGTGGGGTCTGGAGCATAGAACTGCCGGGTGCGCGCGGCGGCCTCACGTAGATCCAGAAGACTCACGCCAGCGCCGGCCCTCGCACGGCCTCGCGAGACGTTGAGTCCACTGAACTTCTCGAGCGAAATCACGCAGCCGCCCTGCGCAACGCCGCCGCCAGTCAGACCCGAACGCGCCCCGATCACCGTGACTGCAATCGAATCACGACATGCCCGCCGCAAAATCTCGACGACGGCTGCCTCGTCCTGCGGTAGAAGGACTGCATCCGCCCAACCGCTAAAGCCGGAAGCGTCCGACAGATAGCTGTTATTTTGTGCGTCAGTCAGAGTGATACGGACAGTTTACAACCGATTTCGGGAGATTTCGCAGATTACGAAACCGGGAGCATTTCGGCATTATCTATAGAAGGTTGGCGGCAGTGATGTGACAATATGTTTAGGGCAAGTCCATGCTTCTCGTCGATGCTGTCAGAAAACTCGGGTAAAGCCTCTAAGTAGAAGATTGGACTCTCGCAACGAGGGAATTCTGACGTGACATCAAAACGGCCCGAGACTGACCCGCTCGGCACCGAAGTCGTCGAAGTTGAAGACCACTCGCCCGCAAAGCGCGTGACCAGTAATCCGTTTCCGGAGGGGCAGCAGTCCTTACTCGCGGCGATCGTGGAATCATCGGACGACGCGATCATCAGTAAAGACCTTCAAGGAATCATCCGGAGTTGGAACCGAGGCGCCGAGCGGATTTTCGGCTACACGGCTGACGAAGTCATCGGAAAACCCGTCACAATCCTGGCCGTACCGGAACGAGTGGATGAAATCCCGAACATCATCGAGCGGATTCGCAGGGGCGAGCGGGTCGATCATTACCAGACAAAGCGACAAACCAAGTACGGCCGGGTTCTCAATATTTCCCTTACCGTATCCCCAATTCGCGACGCTTCGGGTACCATCATCGGAGCTTCGAAGATCGCGCGCGATATCACTGATTTCATACGGGCCGAGGAAGAGCGCGCGGCAGCTTTAGCACGCGAGCGGGAAGCGAGACAGACCGCCGAACTGCTCAATCGTGTCGGCCCACTGCTTGTCTCGGAACTTAACCCCGAGACACTGGCACAGAAGGTTACAGATCTCGCCACACAATTGACTGGAGCCGAATTCGGCGCGCTTTTTCACAATGTGCTCGATCAGCGCGGCGAGCGCTACACCCTATACACGCTATCAGGCGTGCCTCGCGAGGCTTTTTCCGGATTTCCAATGCCCCGGAACACGAAAGTGTTCAATCCTACGTTCCGAGGTGAAGGCGTGGTGCGCTCAGACGACATCACTCAGGATCCGCGATATGGCCAGAACCTACCGTACCAAGGCATGCCGAAAGGTCACTTGCCGGTACGAAGCTACTTGGCAGCGCCAGTTCATCTCCCGTTCTGGCGAGGTGCTTGGCGGTTTATTCTTCGGACATAAGCAACCAGGTCAGTTCTCGGAGCGACACGAACAACTCGCGATCGGCATTGCCGCGCAAGCTGCGATTGCGCTTGATAACGCGCGTCTTTTTGCCGAATCGCAGCTCGCGCGGGAAGCTTTGACACGCACGAACACCGAACTCAAGCGAGCGAATGAAGCCCTAGAGCAGTTCGCCTTCTCGGCTAGCCATGATTTAAAAGAGCCCTTGCGCACGATAAGTGTTTATAGCCAGATGCTTCAGCGCAAATACCGTGGCAAGCTGGACGCGGAGGCAGACCGGTATCTCGGTTATGCGGTGGAGGGCGCCAAGCGTATGGAGATGCTCGTAGGCGACCTCCTCGCCTACACGCAGTCCGTTACGGCGACGGATGCGGAGGCCACTCCGGTCAGCACTGGCGCTGTGCTGAAAATGGCCTTAGACAACCTCAGGGCTAACATTCAGGTTACCGGAGCAAGCATTGAAATCGACGCAATGCCCATGCTCCTGATGCAGGAAGTCCATCTTCTGCAGCTCTTTCAGAACATAATTGGCAACGCGATCAAGTATCACGGAGAAGCTGCGCCTGTGATTCGAGTGTCCGCGGAAGCCGGCCAGGGATTGTGGAGATTCTGTGTACGAGACAACGGTATCGGCATCGAGCCTGCCTATCGCGAGCAGGTATTCGGCGTTTTCAAACGCCTACATAGCAACGAGGATTACCAAGGAACCGGCATCGGCTTGGCAATCTGTCAGAGGATTGTCGAACGATACGGCGGGCGCATCTGGGTCGAATCCGAAGGAGCCGGCCGCGGATCGGCGTTCTATTTCACCCTCCCCGGAGCAGAGTCCGCCGGTTGAGCGAATCGTAAGCGTGTTACTTGGCGAAGACAATGCTGCCGACGTGTTTCTGGTCCGTGAAGCGCTTAAGCTCGCCGGCTTGGATCATGAGCTCATTGTGCAGAAAGACGGCGAACAGATGTACCGTTACATAGAGCGGATGGAAGCAGGTGAGGCGCCCTGTCCGGATGTGGTGCTGCTGGATCTGAACCTGCCGAAGAAGAACGGCGAGGATTTGCTGGTGCGCATCCGGGAAAGTCGCGTGTGCGGCAGCGTCCCGGTCGTGATTGTCACATCCTCGGACTTGTTGAAGGATCGCCAGACGGTGGCCAAGCTAGGAGCAACCCGGTATTTTCACAAGGCTTCAGACTACGATGAGTTCATGAAGTTGGGAGCACTCGTACAAAGCCTGACGAGTTAGCCGAGGCGGCGCGCGCTAACCGCCCTTCTCTTACGCCTTTTTATCGTCCCTGAAAATCGATCGAGGTAGTATCCTTAGCCGTATTCCCTGTGCTGTCGGTGACAGTCAATTCGAACTCATAGATGCCGAAGCCGGTGAACTGAACCGTTGGTGTCGCGGTATTCGCATTCGCCAGCGCAGCGGATGGGCCGCTCAACTGACGGACCACATAAGTCAGAGGCTTTCCGTCGGCGCTGGTTGACGTGCTTGCGTCGAGAGTCAGCGGTGTATTTGTATATAGTGTCTGCCCTTTTGGCAGCAGGACCGCCTTGGTTGCGGTAGTGGGGGGCGGTGTCGTGCCGCACGAAGTGATGAATGCGCCTGCAGCCGCCAAAATCTCCTGCATTGTTTTCGGCGTGTCGAACGCTGCCGGAAATGGAACATCGCCGATTACCAGATTCAAGTACGATGCGTGACGCGCTTCCACTGTTGCGATCGCCGCGCCTGCGGTGATCAAATCCTTGCTTGTCAGTTGTGCGATGGCTCCGTCATAGGCCATAACACCGGTGTTCTCGAGAACGGCGGCCAACTTCAGGAAATCGTCCGGGGTCTTATAGCCGAAGTTGTATTTGCAAGCTGCGACCGGTACTCCCCCCAGGCTCTTGATCACAGCACCCAGCGTGACAACATGGGCATTCTCGTGTTCGCGGATCTTTTGAAGATAGCTGTACACATTGGCGCCTACCGAAGAGCCGAGACCGGCTATCAGCGAAGACTGCGAGAAATCAGAAGCGGTGAACTTGGTCAGCCCTTCGTTGTAGAAAGCGGCTTCGAGGTTCTCGAGACCGAGAGCGTAATTGAGAAGCGCTAGATCGTTTCCCTGGCTCTGCGCATTGAGTGTTGCTGCTGCAATTGCCCCACCGCCTACGACAACTGCGGAGCGGCGAAAGAAACTACGACGACTATCCACTGAAGACTCCGTGGCCTGCACTTTAGATTGATTCATTTTGTCAGGAACTCTCTCTATAAGTCGATTGTATGGACGTGGTCCGGAGATACGACGCCAAATCACGCCGAGCGTTTCCAGCTCTAATGACAATAACTTATGTTGCCGAGGGCGTGTTGTCTTCGATACCCATCTGAGACAACCGATATCGCAGCGCGTTGCGCGTAATCCCGAGCAGACGGGCAGCCTGGCTTTTGTTTCCCGCGGCGCGCCGCAGAGCCTCCCGGATGATCGCTTGCTCGTATTGATCGAGATTCATGCCGTCCGGCACGAAGGCGGGAGCATTGTTCGCCGGACGCGCGCGATTCGTGTCCAGTCGTATATCTTCCGCATGGAGCACTTCTCCGGCACACAGAGCACCATACTTCGCTCGATCGCATTCTCGAGTTCGCGTACATTGCCCGGCCAGTCGTAGGCAGCCAGTTTCTCCATGCGCGTCCGCGCCAAGGACGCAAGTCCGGCCGAGATCCTTTGCGATCTTGCGAACAAAGTGTTCGCGCGAGATAGGGAATATCTACCTTGCGTTCTCGCAGCGGAGGGATTTCGATCGGCAACACGTTCAATCGATAATACAGGTCTTCCCGGAATGTTCCGTTCTCCAGTGCGACACGCAGGTCCGTATTCGTCGCAGCGATCACCCGGACATCGATCTGCCTGGTCTTATTGCTGCCGAGCCGTTCCAGTTCGCGCTCCTGCAGTACCCGCAGTAGCTTCACCTGAATCGGCAGGCGGAACATCACCGATCTCATCGAGCATCACTGTTCCGGTATCGGCCTGTTCGAACTTGCCCGGCTTGCTCGCGACTGCGCCGGTAAAGGCGCCCTTCTCATAGCCGAACAGTTCGCTTTCCATCAGGTTTTCAGGAAGCGCAGTGCAATTGATCTTGACGAACGGCTTCTCCCGCCGCGGCGAATGATGATGGATCGCTCGAGCGATCAGATCCTTTCCGACCCCGCTCTCACCGGCGAGCAGACCGTCGCGCGAGTCGGAGCAGCCCGCATAATCGTCGCGAAGATCTCCTGCATCGCCGGACTGCGTCCGATGACGTTGTCGATCTCGTACCGAAATCCGAGCTCTTCCCGCAGCTTCTTGTTCTCATCGCGCAGTGCCCTGACCTCGAGCGCCTTGTTGACGACCGTAAGCAGGTGATCCAGCGAAAATGGCTTCGTTAGGAAATCCGCCGCGCCGGACTTCATCGCTTCGACCGCCGTTTCGACGGAGCCAAATGCGGTAATCACAATCACGGGCGTCTGGGAATTCTGTCTTCGCAAAGCGCCGATGAACTGAAGGCCATCGATCCCGGGAAGCTTCAGGTCCGTGATGATAAGATCCGCGCGGTCCGCTGAATCGAAGACGCTTCTTCCGCTGACCCGGCCTGATCGACCTCAAAACCGGCCGAACGAAGTTGGAGTTCAATCACGCGGCGGAGCTTTTCTTCGTCCTCGACTACGAGTACTCGCTGTTTCATCGTTTGCCGGGTAAGCGGAACCCAAAAGGAGAAAGGGGCGGAATCCGCCCCTTTCGTCGCGTCGATCTGGATTGACCCCAGAGTTGTAACTTCTTGGTCCCCTTCGCTTCGGGGCAACCTCAGTATAGCAAAGAGACGCGCTTTTCGATCCGTCTCGATCTGGCGCTCCAAAACGGAACGAGGTCGGCGACTTCGTTCCGCTTTGAAACGCGCCATGCATATACACCCTCCGTAAGTTCCTGATAACCCTACATATCCCTTTTGGGCTAGTACATGCATTTCTTCTGGTCGTGAACACGGCAGCTACTCAACAGACCTCAACCCTCCCGTGGATAGCGGGATACCGACCAGACGCCAGCAATCGAAAGGACCGGAAAGCCAATGCAAGCCTCAAAAGAATCCGCCTTGACGGCGACAGATCGGGAACAGCTGATCCTGGAGCATATGCCCCAGGTAAAGTTGATCGCACGCCGGATTCACGACCGATTGCCCGGTTCCATCAGCCTGGACGACCTCGTCTCCACGGGCACGCTCGGGCTGATTGCGGCGATCGATCGCTACGATCCCACGCAGGGGGTAAAGCTGAAGACCTACGCCGAGTACAAGATTCGTGGCGCAATCCTCGACAGCTTGCGCCAGATGGATTGGGCTCCGCGCCAGCAGCGTAAACGCGCTCGTTTGATCGATGCCGCCTGCAAACAACTCGAACAGGACCTCCGCCGCGAGCCAACCGAAGAGGAAGTTGCGGGAGTACTGGGAATCTCGCTCGACGAGTATCAGGAGTGGGTCGGCGATTCCCACCGCATGACGGTGGGCAGTCTCGACATGACGTGGGACGAGCCTGGCTCAGAGATGGTAAATCAGCTTTCGGACTCCGAACAGCACTGGCCTTCGCAACTGCTGGAGAAATCCGAACTCAATCGCCTGCTGGTTCTTGCGGTCGAGCGCCTTCCGTATCCGGAACGCACAGTTCTGAGCTTGTATTACCTCGAGGAGCTGACACTTCGCGAGATTGCATCCGTCATGGAGATTCACGAGTCGCGTGTGTCGCAATTGAAGACACAAGGAGTAACCCGTCTGCGCGCTCATCTGGAGCGCTGCTGGCCCAGCCGTGGGCAGGAGAAGGAATCGTCCAAGAAAACAAAAACGGTCCGGAGCTAGGCCGGACCGTGAAGGAATCGAGTATGGGCTTGGGGTTACTTGTCCATTGCGCTTAGGCATGGCATGATGCATTTCGGAAGCGGGCTCCTCTACTGGCAGTTGTAGCGTAAGTTCGCGTTTGTCACGAATCACTCTGTACGGCGACCGTTTTCTTGGAGCGTGTGGAGCGGATACTTGCAGAGATTTCGCGAGGATTTGTGACGCGGCTATCGTCGATTTTGACAATGACGTCTCCGGCCCGCAATCCGGCCTTCTCGGCAGAAGAGCCCGGAACTACGGAACGGACGAGGACGCCTTCCTTGACACCGAAATATTCCGCGAGTTGCGAATCGAGCGACTCGGCTTCGATGCCGACGACACTGCTCCGCCAACTCATAAACGCGCGAGGAATATCGGGCATATTGATTTCAGGTATTTCCACGCGCGGAAACTCGAGCGAGGCGGCATCCCCATAACGGGTAGTCATCCACGTTTTACGGGACCCGGTCTTCATCGTCAACTGCTGCGGGGACCCGTTACGAGCAATCGAAAGCTTTACTTCACGACCAGGCGGGGTTTCGCGCACCATCCGCATGAACTGTTCGACACCTTCTACCCGATCGCCGTTATACTCCAGCACTACATCCCCGGTTTTGATGCCGCCTTTGGCTGCGGGACTATCGTCTTCCACTCTCGTTACTTCCACACCGCGTTCTTCACGAAGATTTAGCCCTTTAGCACGTTCGCTGTCGATTTCCTGTACGCCGATTCCGAGAAAGCTGCCGGATCCCGATCGCGTGACGATCATTCGCTCGGGCGAGGGAGGGGCCGGAGGTTGAGGCGGCTCGTAGGTCCAACCCGCTTCGCCCGACGCGAGTGCCGCGGCAACCCCTGCCACCTGAAACCATTTCTGCACGTGCTTCATTTCAAATCCTCATTGGCGGCACCTTGCGCCGCTCCAATCTTGTGACGATCAACGCTGTCGCTTCAGGTAGATCGTTCCACCTGCCGACGTCAGACGCAGAACCGGGCCGCCGCCATTTAGCGCTCCTTCGGCGAGCACGCCCTGACGCGCCGCTTCGGCAGCCTGCCGCACGAGGATCTCCGAAAACTCGGATACGATGCGTCCGGATGGCCCGGTCTCGTTCAACGCTTTCACTGTCAACGCAAGATTAGACGGAATATAAACTGTAATGTCACCCGCGCCGGTACTCAGAATGGAGTCCTGCAAACGAGCGCCGCTCATGAATTCCGCAAGAATGCTGCCCACATCCGTCACGGCGCGCAGCGACCCAGAAGAGCCGCGGAGACGAATACTGCCGCCGGCCGAAGCGACCCGAACACCTGGCGCCGAACCCACCTGTATCGAGCCTCCGGAATTATCGGCCAACACAATTCCGTTTGCCTGCAGAACTTCGATCCTGCCACCGGCTGTCCGCGCCGAGACCGTAGCCAAGGCGCGCTGCACCTGAATATTTCCGCCCGCAGTCAGCGTATGAATCGGCCCGCCGCTCTCACGAACGGAAATGTCCCCGCCGGCGGTCTCGAGCCATGATTCCTTGCCGGCGCGGTCCACGTGAATCGATCCGCCACCCGAGTAGCAACGAATCGAGCCGGCGATGTCACCCAGCCGAATCTCCCCGCCTCCGGTTCTGGCCGAGACATCGGAGCCAATCCGATCCATTCGGATGAGTCCCCCGACGGACTCGGCTTCCACCGAGCCCAGAACGTCAAAGATCTGAAGATCGCCGCCGGCCGTATCCACGGACACAAACCTGAGATCCGGCCGTGTGCCCAATTCCATCTCAGCGTTAACGGCCGCTCTCGCGCGCTGCGCAAGAGTGATCGCCGCCACTCCATTCCGCGAAATGGCGCGAACAACTGCGGCCTTCAATAACGCCCGAGCCTCGGCTTCGGTTCGGGCCCTGACACGCTTTTTGATTGTGTAATTAATTTGATTGGCCGACCGGCCTCGGAGGGTAACAGGACCGCGCGTCTCGATCCTAAGAGTGCAGTCCGGGGGAGCCGGTAGGGAGCCTGTAACCACCTGTACCCAATGGGCCCCTTCTCGTCGAATCAGCGACTCTTGCGCAAAGGCCAGTATTGCCGAGATTGCGAGGACCAGACCCTTACGCCACATCTCTAAAAGCTCTCCGCGGACGCATTCATGTCAGCCAGAACCCGTTGGCACTTCATCCGCACGTAATTATTGTTCTCTCGCGTCATCAACTCCTGAAGGACTCCGACCAGTTCCGGCTCCCGCGTCTGAGTCAACAGGTCAACGGCCTGGGTGCGAACCCCCGGATTATCATCTTTCAGCAGCACCTCGGACAAGACTTGGCGAACATCCGAATCGCCTGCCGATGGGCGCAATGCCTCGAGAGCCTTCAGCCGGACTCCGGCGTTCGTATCCTGCCGGAGAGCATGCAACAGCGCTTTACGCACATCCTGCGACTGCGGTTGACCTTTAAGGAGATCCATCGTTTCGACGCGCACTCCCGGGTCGGACGATTCCCTTGCAGCCCGCAGCAGAAGCGAGCGAATGCCGTCATCGTCCATCCCACCGGAGAGCGTCCGCTGCCGGGTTTCCTCGACTACGATCTGCACGCGGCCCGACTCACCCGGTTCTACAAATCGAACCCGCGACGCTACGGGACCCGTTTCACCCAGCCCCATAGGCGAAGTGCGAACAGCTTCGGTGGGAAGGACGCGAGCGCCGAAAAACCCCAAAGCGATCAAAGTCAATGCGCCCACCGGTTTGCCGAACCACTTCCAGGCGCCAAGATCGGACCACCAACGCGCCCCCGACCCGCCGCTCTCGGCCAATGTACCCGTGGCCAGGCGTAGATTGCGCCGGCAGTTCGCCAGCAATACCGGATCGGGTTCTGATTCATCCTTATCGAGGCTGCTGTGGATTGCATGCGTCTTTGCTAATTCGTTTCGGCAGGGCGCGCAGACTTCCAAATGCTGCTGTACGATCTCCTCTTCATCGAAAGACAACTCGCCGTACAGCAGCAGCGAAAGCTGTTTCATGACGGTATCGCAGTTCATACAAAATCTCCTAAGGCGGCGCGCATCTTCTGTGTCGCCCGAAACAGGCAATTCTTGGCGGCTTCCTCCGTCGTTCCCAAGATCTCTCCGATGGCCTTAAGCCGCATGCCCTGGTAATGGCGCATCTCGAACACCACCCGTTCCCGTGGAGTTAGCGTTGCAAGAATATCGCGAATCCGGTTATGCAACTGCCGGCTCAGCAGGTTACGCTGCGGGATTCCCCTCGGCGCGTTCTTCCGGGACCACTTCCATTCGGTCCACCGGGCCGTCCGAAGTCTCCAAAAGCGTAGATTCCTCCTTGCGCACCTTTCGCTTCCGCAAGTGATCCAGGCATAAATTCGTAACAATCCGGTACAGCCATGTATGGAAGCTGCAGTCGAACCGGAAATTATGCAGATTGCGGTACACGCGCAGGAAGGCTTCCTGGTAAATGTCGCTCGCATCTTCCTGCGAACGCAATAGGTTCATCGCCAGCCGCAAGACGTTCTGGTCGTAAACCTGCACCAGGCGTTCGAAAGCATATTGGTCTCCGGCCTGCGCCGCGCGAATCAACGCAGCCTCGTCGTATTCCGAGTACGTTTTGGCTCCAAGGGCGGCAACCGCTTGTCCGTGTCCGCTCAAGATTCCCCGTTTCCCCGTGCGAAGATTACAGACGTTTAAGACCGGAAAACGTGAGCCTCCGGTCCAAATATAAAGGGCCGCGCCGGGAGATTCCGGTAGCGGCCAGATATGTCAGGTATATTGCGTTTTTAGTTGGCCAACTCTAGTTGAATTCGCTTGTGCTCGGTGTCCATGTTCGCGATCGTAAAGCTGCGAATCTGGCCGGCACGGACCGCATTCTTTTCGGCAGTGCTGGATGACTTGGATTCAGTTGTCCCTCCGCCCTTCCATTTTGCCGCTAGCATTGCGGTTACGCTAGCCACGTCGACGCGTTCCGCGTTCGCGCTGCTCTTGGCCTCCGGCGCCTCGGCGAGCGTCAGTTTGCAGTGACCGAACACGCCATCGCCTAACTCCACCTTCACGCGATCCCCCTTCACCTCCACCACACGCCCGGTAACGCTGTCACCCGCATGATGTTCGGAGATGTAATGATCCGTGCTGGTCGGCTCCAGTTGCTTCATCCCTAATCGAATGCGGCGCTTGGACCGATCGAATTCCAGAACTTGTGCTTTGACGTTTGCGCCGGTCTGAAGAACTTCCCTTGGGTGGTCGAGGCGCTTCTCCCGCGTGATGTCTCCAACGTGGATCATGCCTTCGATACCGTTCCCGAGATCGATGAATGCTCCGAAGTTGGTCATGTTCGTCACCGGGCCTTCGACGATGCTTCCCACGGCGTACTTCTGCTCGGCTTCTTCCCAGGGATCGCCCAACGCCTGCTTGAGCCCCAGCGAGATTCGCTTCTCACCCGTATTCACTCCGAGTACAACGACTTCGACAGAGTCACCCACCGATACCAGATCGCTGGGCTTCCGAATCTTCTTGGACCAGGACATCTCCGAAATGTGCACCAATCCATCAACGCCTGGGGCCAGATTGACGAACGCGCCGAAGTCGGTCAGGCGCGCGACCGTGCCACCAACGCGATCGCCCACCTTGAAACGCTCCGCAGCCAGGCTCCATGGATCCGGCTGCAACTGCTTCATGCCGAGCGAAATCTTCCGGTTCTCGGCATTGACCTTTAGGACTTTGACATCGACCTCCTGTCCGACTTTCAATATGTCGGAAGGCTTGTTTATCCGGGTCCACGACATGTCCGTGACATGCAACAGGCCATCGATTCCACCAATATCGATGAATGCCCCGAAATCCATCAGCGTCTTGACCGTGCCATGCACTAACTGACCATCTTGAATGGCCGACAGGGCAGCTTCCCGGCGCTCCTTCTCTTCCTGTTCTAAGACCACCCGGCGGTCAACGACAATGTCTTCTTTTTCAATGTCCAGTTTCGTGATTTTGCAGCGTATCTCCTGGCCCACCAGCTTTTCCATGTCGGGCACATCGCGAGCGCCGCTGCGAGAAGCGGGCATGAACGCCTTCGCGCCCACATCCACCCGGAGACCGCCCTTGACCACTTCCACTACCCGGCCGCCGATGATCCGGCCTTCGCTGAATGCTTCCTGCAAGACCGCTCCAGTCCTTCGGGCGTTCCGCTTTGATGACCGAAAGCGTGTAGTATTCGCCGCTTCTTCCGGTCAACGCGACTGTGATTACGTCGCCGGGTTTGACAATGATTGCGCCGGTCTCGTCACGGAGATTTTCGGTGGATACGACACCTTCGGTTTTACGGCCGATATCGACAACGACATTGTCGTCCTGTACTGTAACAACGGTTCCCTGCAGAGTCTGGCCGGGCGTATCGTGCGCCGCGTGTTCACTCTGCTCTTGTTCGAACTGGGTAAGTATGTCGCCAAAGGACGTTTCTTCGGAGGATACGGGTTGCTCCTCGAACACGTCGGTGGCTTGCTTGGGCTGCTTCATGAGAATTGCTTGGTTCGTCTTTATTCTGGCACACCGGAAAAGGCAAGCGCGTCCGGCGAAGCGGTTCCGAGTCCGGAATTTTCTCGGAACATCCAAGACGCCGGGGCCGTAATAGAAACACAATTAGTATGGGACGCACAGGTAAGAAGACGATGCCCTACATTGGATCTCGCGCTATTGGTGATTTCTGGCAGGACCTGCACTATGCGATTCGAAATCTCCAACGACAACCGGGTTTCGCTGCGATCGCGATCCTTTCGGCGGCTCTGGGGATCGGCGCATGCTCCACGGTATTCGGAATCGTCAACTTTGCTCTGCTTCGGCCGTTACCGGTAACGGAACCTGACCGGCTCCTGGCGCTGTCGAGCATCCATCTGCAGGACGGTAAAGCGGGTGGGTCGCTCTCGTATCCGGAAATCGTTGACATTCGCGCCTCGACCGAATCGCTGGCGGGTGTCACCCCAATCGCTCCGTTTCTGGCCGTCGGAATCAGTTCGGGTGGCGAACCGAAGCGGTACTGGGGATTCCTGGTCGGCGCCAACTACTTCGATGTTGTGGAGCCAGGATTTGCCGCCGGTCGTGGGTTTACGGATCGAGAAGACGATGTGCCGGGCGCACCCGCAAAAATCGTGCTGAGCCATGCGCTGTGGCAAAGCCGCTTCGGCGGTGACCTCGCAATCATAGGCCGCGCGATTCAGGTTAATAAACGGCCGATGACCGTTGTGGGAGTCACCAAAACAGGTTTTCGCGGCACGATCGTCGGATTGGCGCCCGACTTCTACCTACCGATGTCCCAGATCGGCGAACTCGATAAAAGGAAGCGAGCGCCGCCGAACCTCCTACAACACGCAATGGTTGTTCGCCGTCGCTAGACTCAGGGCCGGGGTCGACATGGCCGCTGCACAAGCGGAACTGCATGTGCTCGCACGCGCCATTCGAGAACGAGTTCCCGATCTGAATAGAGACCGGAGCATTCACGCTCAAAATGCCGGCAAACTCATGGCGGGAATGACGAGCACGGTAACACCGGTTTTCTTCCTGCTGATGGGGATTACTTTTCTTGTCCTTTTCGCAGCCTGCGCCAATATCGCCAATCTGATGCTTGCCCGAGCCTCTGCTCGTACGCGAGAGATCGCGACACGCCTCGCAGTCGGGGCAAGCCGAAGCCGTTTGCTTCGCCAACTCATCACCGAGGGAGTATTTCTCGGTGTTGCAGGCGGAGCGCTCGGCGTAGCGCTTTCGGAGCTCGCCGGCTCCCAGTTGAGTCACTTCCGTCTGCCTGTGCCGATCCCGATCGACATCAACGTGTCGGCCGACGGACGCGTCCTTGGTTTCGCAGTAACGCTTTCGATCATCACCGGCGTGATCTTCAGCCTGATTCCAGCGTGGCGGGCCACAAAACCGGACCTGATCGGATCGATCAAGAACGACACCGGCAGTATCGCAAGCATGCGCCGATTCGGACTTCGCAATGTTCTCGTTGTCGTACAAATCGGGATCAGTACAATCGAGACGCACATACGTGAATCGATGATTCTTCCGCGTCTCGCCGCAATCCTCTTCGGCCTGTGCGGCGGAATCGGTCTTCTGATCGCATCTATCGGCGTCTATGGAGTGATCAGCTTCGCGGTTGCGCGGAGAACTAAAGAGATCGGCATTCGCATGGCCCTCGGAGCCCGCGCATCGCACGTCTTACGCATGGTCCTGAAACACGGGGTAGCAGCGTCGCTCATCGGCATCGGGTTCGGAATTGCCGCAGGGATGGCGGTTTCACGTGTTACCCGCAGCTTGTTATTCGGTGTAAGCGCGATCGATCCGCTGACCTTCTCCTGTGTGGCCGTCCTCCTGTTTTCGGTCGCGCTGCTTGCCACGGTCATACCGGCGCGTCGCGCTGTCGCGATCGATCCGAACCAGACGCTACGCGCCGAGTAGGGCATTAGGATATTCGCGTCGCGCCGCCATCTCGGCCAAACCGATGAAGTTCGCATTTGTTGTCTGCTCATACGGCGAATCACTTGCAAATAGATCTTGAATCTCTAATCGGATTCCTGTACATTTTATTGGTCGTTTCGCAACATGAAATGGCGACTCAACCGCAGACACAGCCCGAGCCGGTCCGTATCGACATAACCTACCCGCGCTGGAACTTCTCGTCGTGCCTTGCCTTTCGTTTCTGTTTTGCGTATCTGGGCCTGTACTGTCTTGCGATCGGGCTAATACCCATACCGGTCGTCGACACACCCGGACTTGCCACCATCACGCCTTTCCGCCAGATCGTCTTCTGGACAGCCAAGAACCTTTTTGATCATTCGGATCCCTTGGTCTACGACGGATCAGGTAGCGGAGATAAAACATTCGATTGGGTGTTAACATTCTACGTCTTCTGCAGCGCCGTGCTTATGGTCGCATTGTGGTCGATTCTCGATCGCAGGCGAAAAAACTATAGTGCGCTACACAAGTGGTTTTATCTTTTTCTCCGTCTCGCACTCGGTTCCGTAATGGTGTCCTACGGGATGATCAAAGTAGTTCCGCTTCAAATGCCGTTTCCGTCGCTCACGACCTTGGTGGAACCCTTCGGGAATTTCTCGCCCATGCACGTCCTCTGGTCTTCGATCGGAGCCTCTCCCGGTTACGAGAGGTTCGCCGGTTCGATGGAGGTACTGGGCGGAATGTTGCTCTTCGTTCCCCGCACGACTACTTTTGGAGCCCTGATATGCCTGATGAACCTCACTGAAGTATTCATACTCAATATGACCTACGACGTTCCGGTGAAGCTCTTCTCGTTCCACCTAATCCTGATCTCGTTGTTCTTGCTGGCGCCGGAACTCTCGAGGATCGTGAGCTTATTCTTTCTGGACCGCGAGATCGGTCCATCGACGCGCCCGAACCTGTTCGTGCGAACGTGGGCAAACCGTGTTGCTCTCGTGCTCCAGATCGCGTTTGGCCTGGTGATGATCATCACGTCTGGACTTGAGGCCCGGAAGCAGTGGTATAGCTACGGGGGAGGAGCTGCTAAATCGCCGCTGTACGGTATCTGGAATGTAAAGGAACTCCTGATCGGTGGCGGCCCGGCTCAACTGACCGAGAAGGAACAATGGCGAAGAGTCATCTTTGATCGTCCTACCTCGATGGCAGTTCAAGGCGTCGACGACGCATTTGTCTTTTATCGCGCCGCTGTCGATGTTGCGAGCGGCGCTATCGATTTAACCAAACCAAACGAAAATTGGAAGGCTCGTCTCAACTTCCAGAGGTCAGGCAACGGCCGATTGTCACTGGACGGCGAAATGGACGGACGGGTGTTTCGAATGCAATTGGAGCTCTTGGATCGCAGCAAGCTGCTTCTTCTGAATCGAGGCTTTCATTGGATCCAGGAGTATCCGTTCAATCGCTAGTCTCCGACGGAGGACTGCGGAGTAGTGCATTACGATAGCAGCGGTGCCCCTCTCATCATGGAGCCGCTGGCTGAGGCCGCAGGATTTCGTTTGGCTGCTCCTGTTTTCGGCGCTCGCGCTCGTCAGCACCGATCCGACACCTCAGGAGATCCTCCTCGTCTTCAGCCTCGGCCTGTTTCAAGTGATCGAACCGAAGGTCCCGTGGTTCACTTCACATCGTGGCGCTGTGTCAGCAACATTGATCAAGCTGGGTCTCTGTTATTTCCTGATCGGATGGACCGGTGGCATCAGCAGCACTTATTATGTGACCCTCTTGCTCCCCGTAGTCTCCGCCGCCACTACTCTCGGCTTGCCTGGAACTGCGCTCATTACGGTTCTGGCAATTTCGGCATATCTGTCTTTCCTTCTTCTGCTCGACTGGTCACGCTATGAGCTCACTCGCTATGCGATGGGCGAGATCGGACTACGCGTCGTATTTCTTCCCGTTGTTGGATTCCTCACCCAGCAACTCGCTGAAGCGAATCGCGTGGAAGCGCGTAAGTCTCAGGCGGTAGCGCAGCAACTGGAACAGGCAAATCGCAATCTCCAGGCAGCGGAAGCTGCTGTGCGAAGATCCGAACGACTTGCGGCGCTAGGCCAGCTTACTGCCGGACTCGCGCACGAACTTCGGAACCCGATGGGAACCATGCGCGCATCGGCTGAGATGCTGTTGAAAAAAGTGGATTCGCACAACGAGGTTGCGAAAGAACTTGCCGGATTTATTTCCTCTGAAGTTGACCGCACCAACTCGCTGATCACCCGCTTCCTGGAATTCGCAAGACCACTACACCTTCGTCGCGAGAGCGTCGATATCACGCAATTGCTGGATCAGGCCATCCGTGAACTCGAGCGCCACAATCCGCCGTTCTCTGTCACCGTTCACCGGAATTACGCTCCGGAGATTCCACCGATCAACATTGACTGCGAGCTGATGGAGCGGGTCTTCTACAACCTGCTGTTGAATGCCGCGCAAGCGTCGCCGTCGAATGGGGCGGTGACGGCGAAAACGCGGCTCTTCGAGAACGTCGCGGAGATCAGCATTATCGACCGGGGCAGCGGCATTGCCGCGGAGCACGTCGAAAACATCTTCAATCCGTTCTTCACGACGAAATCGAATGGGGTCGGTCTGGGACTTGCCATCGTATCGAAGATTCTCGACGAGCATGGCGGCAGTATTCGTGTCGAGAGCGCGCCCGGGGAGGGGAGCGCTTTCCGGGTTTTTCTTCCAGTGCGATCATAAGTGTCAACCGTCATGATGATCGAGCCGATTACCCTGGAAGGCCGTGCCGTGCGTCTGGAGCCCTTGTCATTACAGCACCTGGACTCGTTGCTCGAAGCAGGATCCGATCCTGAAATCTGGCGACACATGCCTTCGGATTGCTCCAAACGCGAAGAGATGCGCTCGGCCATTGAGACTGCTCTCGACTGGCGTCGATCCGGCGCCGCATTGCCTTTCGCGACAATCGACCGGCACACTGGCAACGCAATCGGCAGCACACGATACATGAACATCGTGCCCGAGCATAAGCGGCTCGAGATCGGATGGACCTGGATATCGCCTGCCTGGCAGCGCTCAGCCATCAATACGGAAGCCAAGTATCTGATGATGCGGCATGCCTTCGAGCAGATGGGTTGCAATCGCGTGGAACTGAAGACCAGCGCTCTCAATACGAGGTCTCGAGCGGCGATTCTCCGGATCGGTGCGCGTGAAGAGGGTACACTGCGAAGTCACATGCTTAATCGGGACGGGACCTTGCGCGATACCGTCTACTTCAGCGTGATTGCTCCGGAATGGCCGGAGGTCAAGCGGCGGCTTGAGGCAATGATGGAACGCCCCGGCGGGGAACGCACGTCAAAGTAGAGTGACCCGGCGCGAATTTCCGTTGGCCGTGGCTTTGGTGTGCTCCACTCGCCTCCATGCCCATCAATCTGATTTCTGGACCGCGAAAGACCCGTCCCAGTGGACCGCTCAGGAAATCGATCGGCTGATCACCAATTCTCCCTGGGCCAAAGAAGTCAAGGTTGGCTCTGACGGCATGTCCGGCGGTGGACGCCGCGGCTTTCGATTCCCCGGCCTTGGCGGATCGCGATACCTGCCCGGGAACGGCTCAAAAGTCGAATCGGGCCCGCTGCCCCGCTTCGACACGGTCGTGCGCTGGGAAAGCGCGCCGCCGATCCTCGACGCGTTGAAAACTCCACTGCCTGACGCTTTCGAAGACCAGTATGTGATCGCGATGTGCGGAGTTTCGAACCTGGCGGCTTCGATCGATGACGTTGCGTCAGTAACCTCGATCGAAGTGCAGGGCAAACCAACAGTCCAGGCGAACGTTGGCCTTATCGCGCCCGGAACGAACACACAAACTCTGCTATTCGGCTTCCGAAAGAATCAGCTTTCCATCTCGCAGGACGACAGCGAACTCGTATTCCGCACTCAGATCGGCCGGGCCCCGGTAACCGCGCGATTCTATCCGCGAGAGATGATCTATCGCGGCGTGCTCGCCATCTGACGCAGCGTCACGACGGTCGCGCCCCAACCGCCGGCTTCCATTGGGGCATCTCCAAACTCTTCCACAAAGGGAGTCCGCGCAAGTATGGTACGCACCATTTCCCTCTGCGCCCCAATGCCCCGCCCGTGAATGATTCGCACATAGCGGAACCCGCGCTCGTAGGCTTCTTCCAGGTACGCCTCGACGACGCCTTTCGCATCCCGAGCCGGCACGGAATGCAGATCAAAGACGTCAGTGATCGGAATCTCTATCGGAGAATCTTCTTCCAACATGCATTCCTGCCCCGAAGCAGGGAGGCCATCCGCAAACCACTAACTTGGACTTGACGAAAGCGGCATGAAATAATCGTACCCGCTCCGCCATGTGGGAACAAAACTATACTCCGTTGTTCGGAAGTGTCGCGATGTCCGCGCTTGTAGCCTCCGCCCCAATCTTTGTAGTGCTTCTGCTGCTTGGGGTCTTTCGCAAACCATCCTGGGTGGCAGCGCTGTCCGGGTTAGCGTCGGCCATCGCGCTGGCGCTGGGAATCTATGGGATGCCTGTCAATCTTGTGGCCAGCGCCTGCGTTTACGGAGCGGCGTTCGGCATCTTCCCGATTTGTTGGATCCTGTTTTGGGCGATCGTGCTGTACCGCATCACGGTGGATACCGGCAACTTCGCCGTCATCAAGGATACGGTGGGCAGCCTTACCGGCGATAGGCGCCTGCAGGCTTTACTGATCGCGTTTGCATTCGGAGCGTTTATCGAAGGCGCGGCCGGATTCGGCGCTCCCGTGGCCGTCGCGGCCGGCATGCTCGCGGGGCTCGGCTTTGATCCCTTCTTTGCGGCCGGCATCTGCCTCCTGGCCAACACTGCGCCAGTCGCCTTCGGCTCGATAGGCATCCCGGTAATCACCTTGGCGGGCATCACTGGCTTGCCTCTCGCCGACCTCAGCGCCAATGTAGGCCGCATCTGTGCTCCCGTGTCGTTGTTTATCCCTGCCTACCTCGTGGTCGTGATGACTGGCTTTCGCGGATTGAAGGGAGTGCTGCCAGCCGCAGCCGTATGCGGCGTGAGTTTTGCCGCGGCGCAGTTTTTCGTTTCCAATTTTATCGGTCCGCAACTCACGGATATCATCGGCTCCATCGCCGCAATGATAGCTCTGGTCCTGTTGCTGAAGGTGTGGAAACCGTCCGATACCCACTCTTCGGAACGCGCCGTAGCGCACCGCCACTCCACCGCAACCGTCCTTCGCGCGTGGACTCCGTATGGATTACTGGTGTTGCTCGTATTGATGGTCGGTTATGAGCCTATCAAAAACGTGCTGAACGCCTGGTCTGCTCTCATTCCCTGGCCGGGTCTGCACAATCAAGTCCTGCGGGTCGCTCCGGCCGTCAAGATGGCTGGTCCTTATCCCGCCATATTCACATTGAACTTCTTTACCGCTTCGGGTACCGCCTGCATGATCGCGTGCTTCCTGGCCGCACTCGCACTCCGAATGCCGCTGGACCGGCTTGCGAAGGCGATCGGCGATTCCGCCCGGCAGCTCGCGCTTCCTCTGGTGACCGTAGCCTCGGTTCTCGCCCTCGCATTCCTTATGAATTATTGCGGCGCGACGGCGACCCTCGGCCTTGCCTTCGCTGCGACGGGCGCGTCCTTCCCCTTCTTCAGTTCCCTGCTAGGCTGGCTTGGCGTCTTCCTGACGGGCTCCGATACCGCCTCAAATGCGCTGTTCGGCAATCTGCAAGTCGTCACGGCGGGGCGCCTCGATCTGGATCCCGCTCTAATGGCGGCCTCGAATTCGAGCGGTGGCGTCATGGGCAAGATGATCAGCTTGCAAAGCATAGCCGTGGCTGCCGCGGCAGCCGGCATGCCCACCGCCGATGAGTCGCGTCTCTTCCGCTTCACCCTGAAACACAGCATCTTTCTTGCTTCCGTGCTTGGGTTTATCGTGCTGTTTTATGCGTATGCGGCGCCCGGCTGGGTTCGTTAATCGACGCCGGGAGTACGCTGAAACCAATGGGACTGAGCAGACGAGCTTTTCTGGCGACCTCGGGTGGTTTACTGCCAAGGGCGGCGTCCGCCGGCCTGCGCGGGCTGAAGATTGGCGTCACAGACTGGAACCTGAAGCAGACCGGCAAGCTCGAAGCCGTGGCTCTGGCAGGTCGGTTGGGCTTTCAAGGTGTGCAAGTCAGCCTGGGAAGGCAGGTGGAGGCTGACAAACTACCGCTCGACAACCCCGAACTCATCGCCAAGTACTTGCAGGCTTCTCGAGAACGCGAAGTTCCACTGGACGGAACGTGCCTCGATATACTGCACGTCAATTATCTAAAGAATGACAAACTTGGGCAGCGTTGGGTTGTCGACGGAATCAGACTCACCAAGGCCCTGGGCGTGAAAGTAATGCTCCTGCCATTTTTCGGCAAGGGCGCCCTCGAAACGCAGCAGGAGAAAGAGTATGTGGGCGACACCCTAAAGGAAATCGCCTCGGAAGCGGAGAAGGCAGGCGTCATTCTGGGCCTTGAAAACACCATCTCTGCAGAGGACAACGTGCGAATCATGGACCGGGCGCGATCGAAAGCAGTATTGGTCTATTACGACATCGGCAACTCAACTCTCAAGGGTTTTAACGTAGTTCGGGAAATCGATTGGCTCGGAAAGAAGCGCATTTGTCAGATACACTTCAAAGATAATCCCCATTATCTCGGCGAAGGGCAGATTGATATGGAGGCGGTTCTGCGCGCCGTTTCTCGAATTGGTTTTGAAGGATTTGCGAATCTGGAAACAGATTCGCCATCAAAATCCGTAGAAACTGACATGAGGCGTAATTTATCTTACGTCCGGAAGATAATGACCGAGATCCGCTGAAGCTTAGTCCCGCCAACAATTTAGCACTAACGCTTGGTGTAAACTTGACGCCAGTGCTACTGCAAGCGCTGTACTATGGAAGTTGTACAACACGCGAAATGCCAAACATTTATATTGACATGTCTATAGGTTAGCAGTACTATTCAGTTTCAGAACTAAAGAGTTGTAACCAACAACCGCAACTTAGTGTACACAGGGGTCCGCGCATGACCTTTAATGTCGGCGAAAAAGTAGTCTACCCAAATCACGGTATCGGAACGATCGAAAATATAAGCACTCGCTCCTTCGGTTCAGCTGACGAGCGCTTCTATCTTTTGAGACTCAACTACAACAGCATGACGGTTATGGTGCCGTTCTCGCATGTTGGAGATGTGGGTCTGAGAAAGATCACGAAGGCCGCTGAAATTAGCCGCGTTCTGAACTTCCTTTCGACGGGAGTCTGTAAATACAGCTCCGATTGGAAAGTTCGTTTCAAGGTGAACTCGGACAAGATGCGGAATGGGAGTCTGCCTGAGATTGCCGAGGTATTTAAGTCTCTACTGATCATCCAGTCGGAGAAGCCTCTCTCCTTCCGCGAAAAGAAAATGCTGGATCGTGCGCGGCATATGCTGCTGACCGAGGTCTCGATTTGCCGTTCTTTAGGCGAAGCTGACGCTATCGAGCTGCTTCAGAAGTCGCTTGCCAAAGCGTCGTTGACGCTACCCCCAGCTCTCTAACCCGAAACATTCGGGGCGGCGCCGACGCCACCCCATAATCGAATCGCGCGTACCGCTCTGTGGATCGCCTTTAGAATCCGGGTCTCACTTTACGGGAATCAGTGTCTTCAGATCGGTAGTCCCGGCCCCCTGATCCGAGCCAGCGAGTGGAACCGAAAGCGCCACGTCGATGTTCTTGCAGGTCGTCTCAGTGCAAGCTTGTCCGCGAATCTCGACTTGCGCGGGACCTTGCCCGGATTGCTGAACCTTTGCCGCAAAAATCGCCTGTCGTTCGAATCCCCAACTGAACCAGCGCAGCTCGGGCTTGGAAAAATCCTTTGGCTGCGATTGGTTCCAGCTGCCTTCAACCGAAAGTCCCTTGCTCACCTTGATCTGCGTGGGCTGATCGATTCCTAGAGACGGCTTGCCCGCGAGTTTCTCCGCCGCACGTCTTTCGTTGTCCATCGTGAAGGTATGCCAACCAGGTTGCAGCGAAGCTTGAATCACCAGATTGTCGCCCTCCAATCTCGCGCGATACGTGACGCATGGCTTCATCTCATGCAGGACGTCTACCGGCGCACTCCATTGGCCAGCGAATACTGAGGACGCGCACAAAAAGAGCAGAGCTGGTTTTCTCATTTGCGGAAATACATCCTTTGCGTTCTGACGGGCATCTTCATGCGGTTTCCTTCACGGATAATATCGACGGTAACGGTATCGCCTGCATTCTTCCGGAGTTTGATGTACAACTCCGGCGTATTGGCGACTTCATCGCGCTCCACCCCATCCACCGCATAGACGACATCGCCGACTTTCAGTTCATGTACCTTCAACATGCTGGCGAAGCCCCCGATTCTTGTGATCGAAGCTGCGAAACTGTCGGATTTCAGCCCGTACTTTCGCTTCTCTTCCTCTGTTAGCGGCTGCGATTCAAACTCGGGTCGCGGATCGACGCTCAACTGGCGAAAGCGAAGATCGGTCAACCACCATCGCGGAGGCAATTTCACCGCGAGTTCAACCGGCTTCTCCTCCCGAACTGCGGTGATCCGGATCTCCTGAGCGTTTCTTGGAACCTTGTCGTAATAAAACTGAAGATCTCCGACCGTCCAGACCGGCGTTCCGTTGAGAGCGGCAATACGATCTCCCGGACGCATACCGGCCGCCTGAACGGCGCCCCGAGCTTCTTTCACAACCAGCCCCTTGGGAACGTCCAACTCGATGCCAATGGTTCGAATGTCCGGCCAGCGATACATGTCGGTGAGCTTGTTCAGCACACCGGTTTGCTCGCGATGAATTAGCTGAAAATCGCCAATCAGATGGCACTCGACACATTGATTGCGAGCGAACGTGCGCTCGACTAGCGGTGGAATCTGACGCGGGAAAAACGGCGCCGGCCGCTCAGTCTTTTTTAATTCGCCTTTCTCATACTTGCGATGGAGTTCCAGTCCCTGCTCGAGAGCGACTTCAAGACTGTTCAGATCCAGATACGTCATCGGACCTCTTGCGTCGCGTCCGCCATAGCGCATGTAGATCTGCTCGTCTGCATTCATCAGAAAGTAGTAAAGCGTGTTGTTCCAGTCGCGTTCGAACAAGGCAATATCGACGTCATCCATTCGCGTGATGCGAACGCGAACATATTCACTGAGCAACTTGCCGCGCGTAGAGTTTTTCGGTGACAGCACAACCTGTGCGTCAAAAGTGCGACCCTCGATTCAAGGCTCGCACCTGTACTCGAGGAAGATCGGCTTGTGTGTCCGTTTCGCTTCTTGAATAGCTGCCTTATAGTTGTCCAGCCAATCCAGCGTTTCCTCCTGAGAAAAGACGGGCAGAGACAAGATGAGACCGAGGAGGACGAGATATGCAACCATATTGTGTATTCGCATGAAGGCGAGCGCCTTTGAATCCAGGTTACCCTGGCAGCCGCGGCGCGTGGATATGTTGAATTCGCGCGAAGCTGAATCGCGTTAAGGGGGCGGGCGCGGGGTTTGGGTGATAAGGGTGAGTCGCGCCCGCTGTAACGGGGTTGCCTATATAACGAGAGAGGGCGGTCTAAAGTTACTGCCGCCGAAGAAAATATTCGGGAATAATTAGTTTATATTAGTTATTCGGTGAACATTCCCTCGAACAGAGGCGAGCTGAGGTATCTTTCACCGGCATCCGGCAGAACGACGACGATCGTCTTGCCCGCCATCTCCGGCTCCTTTGCCAGCCGCACCGCTGCAACCGCGGCGGCTCCACAGGAGATCCCGCTCAACAGTCCTTCTTCACGGCTGAGGCGCCGCGCCATCTCGATCGATTCCTCATTCGTAACCAGTTCCACGCGATCGACCATCTTCAAATCCAGATTGTCCGGAATGAATCCGGCGCCCAATCCCTGAATCTTATGTGGGCCAGGTTTCAATTGCTCCCCGCGTAGTTTTTGAGAAATCACAGCACTGTTCGAAGGCTCAACCGCTACGGAGAGAATTTTTTTACCCTTCTCGCCTTTGATGTAGCGAGACGCTCCTGTAATCGTTCCGCCGGTACCCACGCCCGAAACCAGCACATCGATCGCTCCCTCCGTATCGTCCCAGAGTTCGGGTCCGGTGGTCTTGAAGTGGATTTCCGGATTTGCGGGATTTTGAACTGCTGCAGCAGCACGTACCGGCCAGGCTCCCCCGCGCAAATCTGCTCCGCCTTCGAAATCGCTCCTTTCATGCCCTGAGCGCCTTCGGTGAGCACGAGATTTGCGCCAAATGCCTTCAACACCTTGCGTCGCTCCAGCGACATCGTTTCCGGCATTGTCAGGGTTATCGGATACCCACGAGCCGCGGCCACGAATGCCAACGCGATGCCTGTGTTTCCACTGGTCGGTTCAATGATCTCCTTCCCTGGCTTCAATGCTCCCCGTTGTTCAGCATCCCAAACCATCGACGCGCCGATGCGGTCCTTAACCGAGAACGCAGGGTTCCGGGCTTCCAGTTTGGCGAGTACGGTCGCTTTCGCTCCGTCCACAACGCGATTGAGTCTCACCAATGGTGTCCGGCCGATGCTAAACGAGTTGTCTTGAAAATGCATTCTTACCCGCTCCTCCTCAGATATCCCAGTTCGGAATGTAATGCCCTTGACTATCTCGCCACTGGCGCGCCAGATCGCCGAAACTCGTCTGATCCACTACTTCGGAGACTGCTCCGTCCACTATTTCCCACAGCTTGTTGAAAGGACTCATTCTTTTTGCTTTCGGCTTGCCGTTGCGCGCGCCCTCCATGAAGCGAATCACCTCGCCAACCATGATAGAATCGGCAGGCTTCGCCAGAAGATAACCGCCTTCGGCGCCCCGCCGCGATTCAACAAATCCGCCTTGTTTCAAGCCGGAAAGTATCAACTCTAAAAATTTCTGTGGGATATGCTGCCGGCGAGCAATATCGGCAATCTTCACCGGCTCTCCCGGACGCTGCAGAGCTAAGTCGAAGAGCGCGTGGAGAGCGTACTCACCTTTCACCGAGATGTTCATGAACCAAACCGCTATTCACCGATCGGAAATTAGAGATTAGCGAAACCCGCGGATTAGTAGTCAAACACGACGTCCTCTTAGTCGCTCATCAGGAAAATGTATGGCCGGACATCCTCCTCGGGTGTGAATTCCCAATAACGAAGTAAGATCTGGTACACCAGCATGCCGCTCTCCCCCTCCCCAAGCAGCAGAAACTTCAGCGACTGCGTCACCAGACTGCGGCGCGTCAACCCCAGGAATACCGCGATCGGATCGATTAATTCGCTGATATACGCAATCGTGTTTGCGATCGCAATCGCCCCGGAGACCTTGACGATATAGTCTTCCCCGTCCTGCTCCATCTCGATCTTGAGTGGCGCCATGAATTCACTCCGATTATCCAGAAGGAAAACATGCAGGAACGCGAATGGGCCCTCGACTTTGTAATATTTGAGAATCTCTTGGCGTTTTTGACTGCCTCGCTTCCACCGAAGCCGTACGTACGGGAATAAGGTTGACCCTCTTGTTGACGATCTGATTCCAAAGCCCGCTCGAGGTGATGTCACAGAACCCGACCTCGGACACGCGCAATTCTGTCGCCCGCATATATCGGCTGATGCCGCTGACCACAACCGTCATCATGATAAAAATACTCGCGATGATAATGCCGTCCGGTCGCTCGATAACGTTGTCGACCAGCGTGTAGGCGAAGATGACCGCGACAATCCAGCAATATAAGGACAGGACCGTACGCTTCTCGCGCCACAGTGAAATCGCCGCGGCCGTGCCGGCGGATAACATCAAAACCAGCACGCCCGTCGCGTATGCGCCGCCTTGCGCCTCGACATCGGCGTCGAAGACCACGGTCACCACGACACAGATCCCGAACAAAATCAGCACCAGCGGACGCGAATACGCCGACCACATCGGCGCCATTCCGAATCGGGGAAGATATCGAGGAATCAGGTGGAGTAATCCGGCCATTGCCGATGCGCCCGCGAACCAGAGAATAAGGATCGTTGAGATGTCGTAAACAGACCCGAAGAAATTGCCCATCAACTCATGGGCCAGATAAGCGATCGCGCGTCCGCTGGCTTTCCCACCCTGTTGATATGCGGACGGAGGAATCAGAACCGCAGTGACGAAGCTCGAAATGATGAGCAGACAACTCATGATCAGCGCCGCGGCAGCAAGAAGTTTCCTGGTATTTCGAATGCGGCTGGAAGGAACCGCCTCGTCAGGTCCCTGCTTGCCCGCAATCAGCGGCATCACCGAGACACCGGTCTCGAATCCGCTAAGGCCCAACGCCAGTCGGGGAAAAATCAGGGCGCTCGCTATCGCAATCCCCGTCCAATCCCCTCGCCCGTGCAGAGCAGCCTGCCAATTTCGAAACGCTTCCGGACGATAGAGCACCTCTAACAGACAGCGGCCCAGCACTACCAGGTTCAACAACAAATACGGAATGCAGACAATTGTTGCCAGTCCGATCGCTTCTTTGAATCCGGTGAGGAACACCGCAGCCAGCAGCGCGAGCAAGCACAGCGTGAGCGCCATCCTATGCTCGCCGATCAATGGGTGAAGATAAGGATTTTCAATCGCGTGCTGCGCAGCGTCGGCGGCCGACAGCGTCATCGTAATCACGAAGTCGGTCGCCGCGAACCCGAGCAAAACCAATACGAGAAGCTTGCCTTCCCACCCGCTCAGCAGATTCTCGAGCATCGCGATCGAGCCTTGCCCTACATACGACCGCCCCGCCACTTGCGCATAAACCGGTAAAGCGCACGCCAGAGTGACCGCAATCAGAATTGCCGTCGCAAAAGGAGAAATCGCCCCCGCCGCAAGCAGCGCAATTCCCGGCTGGTAGCCCAATGTCGAAAAATAGTCGACACCTGTGAGCCACAAAACCAGGTACCAGGGATGTGTGCTTACCTCGTGCTCATGCTCATCCAATCGATGACCATGAAACAGCCACCCTCCAAAACGTCCTCTATGCCGCTTCTGCTCTTCATAGGGAAGCAGCGGAACGAAGGTACCAGATTCGAACTGGGCCATGCACTTCAGACTACATCGAAGATGCGTAGCGTTTCTTCCAAAGATTGCAGCGGATCTCGCAATGGGGAGTATTCGTGTGAAATGAATCCTTGATATCCCACGTCGGCGATGGCCTTAGAGATACCCTTGTAGTTCATTTCCTGCGTATCGTCCATCTCGTGGCGGCCCGGGTTGCCTGCCGTGTGGAAATGGCCGATATGCTGGATGTTCTCACGCATCATTCGAATGATGTCGCCTTCCATGATCTGAACGTGATACATGTCGTACAGAATCTTTACCCGCGGCGAATTCACGCGCTTGCAAAGTTCCACCCCGTACGCCATGTGATCGAAATCGTAATCTTTGTGGTTGACCTTGCTGTTCAGATATTCCACACAGATCGTAATGTTCTTGTCTTCCAGATGCGATTTGATCTTGTTCAGGAACGTGACGCAATTATCCAATCCCTTGCGCGAATCCTGTCCCTTGCGCTCACCCGTTAACCCGATCATGTTTGGCGCGCCCGCGGTCGCGCATTGATCGATAAGTTCATGCGCGATCGCTTCGAACTTCGCATGATTCTCGACTTTGTTGAAGCCCTCCGGGATCGTTCCGCAGCCCGGTACCATCGTCGGAATAAGTCCGTATTTCTTCAACAGCGGCCAGTCCTTCGGTCCGATGAGATCGATGCCGTAAAGGCCAAGTCGGGCGGTGTGCTGGCAACGCTCTTCGAGAGACATGTTCCGGCCGAAAACGCTGTTGCAGACGGCCTGTTTTAGCTTTCCCTTGCGATACGTGGGCTTCGTTTCCTGCGCTGACGTAACCTGAACCAATGCTGAGGCGGCTACGGCCGGAAAGAATTCTCGACGGTTCATAGCGTATATCGTATCTGCAATGGGCTTCGCTTTGTGGATTGACATCCGAAGGCGCAATGGCATGGGCGCAGGGAACCCACGAATACCGTCCCATGGGCGCCGCCGTAATCGGTGTCAACGATCAGTTCCGCCGCCGCGACTTTCACCCTCGCCGCCGTTGCCCTTCCCGCCTCGACCGGGCCTTCATCGGACTGTTCGGCTCTCTGGAGGAAGTGAATCAGTATCTAAGGAGACAGCGCGCAGCGAACCGCCGGCCACGTCCACGGCCCACCGCTCCACATATTTGAGAGAAAGTTGCGTTTGAAAGGCGCTCGCTGCACTAATCCAGCAATGATGCGTTTCCTCTCGTTACTGGCTCTGGTGGCGGTGGCATTTGCTGCCGCCCCCAAGCCCGCGCCTCTCAACGACGCCGCCATAGAATCCGCCATCCGGGCGAAATTCGCCAAGTCGAAGATCTCCGAGGAGCACTTCAAGGTGTCTGTGAAATCCGGAGTTGCGCAGATCGAAGGCAAAACCGACATCCCCCAGCGCAAAGGCGTTGCGACACGCCTTGCTAAATCGGGTGGCGACCGCCAGGTCGTGAACAATATCCAGGTTGGAGAGGCCGCGCGAAAAAAGCTGTCTGATCGCTTGGCAAAAGCCCGCGAAACCCGAGCGGCGCAGGCTGCAACTCCGGTGAGCTCCAAAAGCGCTTCGCAGCCACAAACGCAAGCCGCACCACCGCCCAAGGCCACGACCGTCACGCCGGCCTCCGCCGTTGCATCCTCCGAACCCGCTCCGCTGAAGCGAATGCAAATCAAGCATTAGCGTCGTCTGGAGCCTGTCATATACTCTGTAGCGAATGCGAGTTTTGCTCGTTCCGCTACTGGCAATAGCCATACATGCCGCCGAGTTTCGTATCGGCGCCGGATTATCCGACCATCAGGTTTTTCAGCGTAGTTCCCAGAACACGGCCGACATCAAGGTCGGCGGTTCCGCCGATGGACTCGCCGGAAAATCGATAGAAGCCCGCATCCTCTCCGGATCGAAAACCATCAAAGGCTGGGCCTGGAAACCAGTCGCCACAATCGGTGGTGACACTTGGACCGGCTCCCTTTCCGGCGTACCGATGGGCGGACCCTACACGATCGAGTTCCGCTCCTCCGGCGCAACACCCGTCGTCATCAAGGACATTCTGGTAGGCGACCTTTGGATCCTGGCCGGTCAATCGAACATGGAAGGCGTCGGCGACCTCGAGAACATCCAACCTCCCGATCCGCGAGTCCACAGCTTCGATCAATTGGACCGCTGGCTCGTCGCCGAGGAGCCTCTGCACAATTTGGTCGGAGCCGTCGATCGCGTCCACTGGCGCGGCAATCCTCCCGTTCGCCTCACAGGACCCGAGCTCGAGGCATATAACAAGCAGCGCAAAAAAGGAGCGGGGCTCGGACTACCTTTCGCTGTCGAGATGGTCAAGCGAACCGGTGTGCCGGTAGGTCTGATCCCTTGCGCGCACGGTGGAACGTCGATGGCCCAGTGGGATCCTGCCTTGAAGGATAAAGGCGGCGACTCCCTATACGGCGCCATGATGCGTCGCTTTGAAGCGATCGGCTCCAAAGCAACCGGCGTGCTTTGGTATCAGGGAGAATCGGAGGCGAATCCCCAAGCCTCGGCCATCTTTGCGCGAAAGTTCGAGGACTTCGTCGCGGCGGTCCGGCGCGACTTCGGCCAGCCCGATCTGCCCTTCTACTACGTTCAGATCGGTCGCCACGTGTCGACCGCAAGCGGACGCGAATGGAATACCGTTCAGGAAGCGCAGCGCGTACTCGGAGACAAGATTCCAAAGTCCGGCGTAGTTGGAGCCATCGACTTCTCTCTCGACGATCAAATCCATGTCAGCACGCCCGGTCTGAAGCGACTCGGTGTGCGGCTGGCAAATCTCGCGACTGCCAAGGCGAAAAGTCCGAACGTGGTCTCCGATACCTATCAACCGGGCTCCGGCGCATTCGGACTCATCAAGGTGAAGTTCGCCAACGTCACCGGCAAGCTTCAATCTGAAGGTCGCGTGTCGGGCTTCGGTCTCTACACACCCGCCGGCGAATGGATACCCGCGATCTTCCGCGCCGATGTCGACCCGTCCGACGGCAGCACGATCCTTCTTCACGTCAATGGCAAGATTCCCGACGACGCCGTGCTTCACTACGGCTATGGTCGCGACCCGCTGTGCAATCTCCGGGACGATGCCGACATGGGAGCCCTGGTCTTCGGCCCCCTCCTCTCACCCGCTAAAAGGCCCGCACCGGAGCCGCAATCGAGCCCGGGGGAAGGAGCGGAGGTTCTCTACCCTGAAATCGGGGTGCTACCATGAGGTTTTACTCATGTGGAAGTGCAGTTTCGCCTTAGTTTTGCTGTCCTTGTGCGCCTGGACGCAAAGCGCTGCCGGTCGAGGATCCGTCGGACCCGGTAGTAGCCGTCCTGAACGGCCGAAAGATCACCAAATCCGAGTATCAGAAGATGGCCGAAGCGCAGGACGGGAACATGAAGGCCATGGCCCAACAGCAGCCGAAAGCGTTCCTCGAGCAGTACGCAATGTACGAAGCGGTGCTTTCCGCCGCCGAAAAAGCGGGATTGGACAAGCAAAGCCCTTTCAAAGAACGGATCGCCATGGCTCGCCGGCAAATCCTGGTCACCGGCCTGATCGATCAGCACCACAAGGAATTTAACGTCCCGATCGAACAGGCGAAAGCCTTCTACGAAAAGAACAAAGACATGTACCAGCAGGCGATGGTGCGTGTAATTTTCATTACAGGAATGTCGGAAACGCGCGATATCGGTCGCGATAAAGTGATCAACGCACGCACGCCCGAAGAGATTCTCGCGAAAGCCGAAAAGGCGGCGAAACTCGCAAGGGAAGGCCGCGATTTCGCGCAAGGTCGCCAAAGAGTATTCCGACGACCCCGAATCCGCCGCAAAAGGCGGAGAATTCCCGCATCCGATCCGACCGACGTCAGCCAACGTCCCCGAAAGCATGCGAGGACCGATTCTCGCAGCCAAACCCGGCGACATCGTCGGCCCGATTCAACACGACACCGGCTTTTATATCTTTAAAATCTTATCCAACGGGCAGGCCAGCTTCGACCAGGTGAAGGAAGATATCGTCAAACAAATGAAGGACGCAGGTCTGAAGAGCTGGTTGGATGAATTCAAGAAGAATTCGTCCGTCACCATACAAAATGAAGCTGCTTTGACGGAGGCTACGAAAGCGAAGTGATGCGCAAATACCTGATATTGCTCGCAATTGGCGCTATCGCGTTGGTCGCCGAAGACGAGAAGCTCGCGGTTCCGCCGGACACGGTCGTCGCGACCGTGAACGGCCGGAAGATGACCGCCGATGAGGTCCGCAAAATGGTCTCCGGTCTACCGGCGCAAGTCCAGAACGCGTTCACCAACGATCCGCACCAGTTCATGAAGGAGTACGCCTGGTATCAGGTACAGCAGGCAAGCGCAATCAAAAACGGACTGGAAAACCAAAGTCCCTGGAAAGAGCTCCTGGAATTCCAGCGGATGATGACGCTGGTTCAGGCGGAATGGAATGACGCCTACCTCCGAGTCGAAGTCACACCGGAGCAGCAGCAGAAATACTACGAGACTAATAAAGAGAAGTACCGCGAAACTAAGGCGAAACTCATCTACATTCCATTCACCGATGCCGCTTCTGAAGCCGAAGCCAAGGCGAAAGCCGAGAAAATCGTGCAGCAGGCGCGCGGTGGAGTGGACTTCGTGCAACTGGTTAAGGAATACTCGCAGGACTCCGCCTCATCCAAGCAAAACGGTGACATTGGTTTGCCGGTCCGTAAGTCGACAACCCAGATCCCGGAACCCATGCGAAACGCAATACTTGCGTTGAAAGCCGGTCAGGTCAGCGAACCTCTGCGACACCAGAACGGTTACTACGTATTCAGGGCCGAATCGGCGGGCGTCTTACCGTACGAGAAAGTCAAAGACGAGATCTATAAAGAGCTGAAAGACGTGGGCTTCAATGAATGGAAAGAGAAAACAAAGGCCCAGTCCAGCGTTCAGTTCGAAAATGAAGCATTTTTCAAGAGTATTAAGCCCGAACCAAAGCAGCCTAGCGGCAAATAAGGAACTTTTTCGGTTCCGGGACACCGCCCCGAAGCGGTATTTGACCGCATGCCGCAACTCCGCGCGAGACGGCGGATTCATGTGAGTTTCCGTCCGCATTTGACGGCTTATCGCGGCAAATTGTTGTCCAAATCTCCAAAAGGCGATGCCGTCTATGCCGGATCGTTTTTGCGAAAGCGCAAAATCGTCCTCGACGAACAGATGCTTCGCACTCCTCGTGTACTCGAGCGGATTTTCGTCCACGAAGTCTTCCATTTTGTCTGGTCGAAGCTCGGCGCCGGATTGCGCTCCTCCTATGAGCAGCTTGTAATGGAAGAGATCGACAATGGCGTACTGGGCGAACTCGGCTGGTCCGCCGAGTCCATGAAGCTTCAGCTCAGCAAGTCCGATTGCATCGATCGCACCCGCAAGTGGAAGGATTACATCTGCGAAAGCTTCTGCGATTCCGCCGGATGGCTCTTCGGAACCGCCCGCCAATACTCTGAGATGACACTCGGCCGCGCCGAGCGCGACGCCCGCCGCCGCTGGTTCCGCGAGCACGTCGTGGACCGCCGGCTCTCGATATAATGAAGCTGTGACATCCCCCGTCCGTGTTGTAGCCGCAGCATTGGTGTTTGTGGCGCTTCTCCTATCCGGCTGTAAAGCGGGAGGCTGCCAAGCACAAAGAGGTCAAGCCGGACAGCGCCCGGAAAGTCCGCGCCCGAATTCACGTTGAAAGACGTCGATGGCAAGCCGGTCAATCTCGCCGACTACAAAGGCAAAGTCGTCTTGTTGAATTTCTGGGCTACCTGGTGCGGCCCCTGCAAAATCGAGATCCCGTGGTTTATCGATTTCGAGCAGAAGTACAAGGATCGCGGATTTGCGGTACTCGGCGTCGCGATGGACGACGAGGGACTGGAGATCGTCAAGCCGTACCTCGAAAAGAGCAAGATCAACTATCGCATCGTCCTCGGCAACGACAGCGTCGCGACCATGTATGGAGGGATCGACTCTCTGCCCACAACGTTCGTGTTGGATAAGGACGGAAAGATTGCGTCCACACACGTCGGATTAGTCAGCAAGAGCGATTACGAAAATGAAATTCAGCAGCTTCTCGATCATTCGCAGCGCAGCGTTCATACTGGGCGGGATGTTATTGCCGCTCGGCGCGCAGCAAATTGACTACAATTCGCTGCGTTCTGTGGTTCGACTCACCGCTCCGGAAAAGGTAAGCGGCACGCGCAATCAGACGCTCACGTTCGACGTCGTGGCTTCGATGAAGCCGGGATATCATGTCGCCAGCAACGTCGCTCCGGCATACCCGATGAAAGTCAAGCTTCTCGACAACGACGCTGCCCAACTTCAGAACGTCGCCTATCCAACCCCTAAATCCCATCAGCTTGCGGGTGAGACGCTATCTGTTTTCGACGGCGATATTCGCTTGAAGGTCACCTTGAAGATTGCGCCGAACGCGCCTGTTGGACGCACAATGCTCACCAGCAAGGTCAGCTATCAGGCATGCGATGACCGCGCCTGCCTGCGTCCCGACTCCATCGACATCAAAGTCCCCCTGGATATCCGCAACTGAAGCGGCTGCTGATTCGACCCGGCGCGATCGGCGATTGCATCGTGTCGCTGCCCGCGCTCGAACATCTGAAAAGCCGACTACACCGAAGTATGGACCGCCGGCCCAAACGTGCCCTTGATCCGCTTCGCTGATCGCGTCCGATCCATCCTGCCACAGGAATCGATTCCTTCCCTCCACGCTTAGAAGCGCTCGAGCCATTCGATGACATCGTTTCCTGGTATGGAGCGAATCGACCGGAGTTCCGTGAAACTGCCTGGCGTTATCCGATTCGTTTCTTCGATGCATTGCCGAAGGCCCCCGGACGCCCACGCAGTCGATTACTTCATGCGCCAAGTCGGCGGTGGCGATGGCGCAATCCCGCGTATCGATGTGCCTCGTATCGATAGCGGATTCATCGCCATTCACCCCTACTCCGGCAGCAAGCAGAAAAACTGGCCGCACTTCGCGGAGTTGGCTTCCAGGATCGACAAGCCCGTTCGCTTTTGTGTCGGTCCTGAACAATCCTGGCCGGAAGGCGTGCGCTACAACGATCTCTACGAGCTCGCGAAATGGTTGGCAACGCGCAAGCCTCTACATCGGCAACGACTCCGGCATCACGCACCTCGCCGCCGCCGTTGGCGTGCCCGTTATCGCAATCTTTCAGGCGAGCGATCCAGCGATCTGGTCTCCTCGGAGCCAGGTTGCGCCTAAAGTTCTAATCAGTCCCACAGTTGACGAGGTTCGGAACGCGATCGGAGTATCCCACGTCACATAACAGGAGGGGAAGGATGAGACTCCTGGCTATCATTGCCGTCACGGCCATGCTATTAACTGGGGTCGGATGCGCAAGCAACCGGCGCAGTGGTTACTACGACCCGTATTACGGCGGCTACCGCTACCCAAGCACTTACGTTTATCGCAATACCATTCCCTACTATCCCAATTATCGGAATCGCGAATATCGTGTCGGCGCCAAAATCCCCACGATGGCGTGAGCACCGGGAACAGAGATATCGGGACCACAATCGCAACGAACGGCATTATCGGAACCGCTAAGCCCGAATCGAGTCGCCATGCGTGAGCATGCGAACTTAAAAGCCATCGAATCGGAGCCACGACCAAAGTTCGTTTTAGCGCTTGGGAGCGGAGTTGGTCAAGGCCCTCTCCGGCAGAACCGCAGGCTTACCGACCGGCCCGATTACCATAGCAACAAATCGCGCTTCCTCACGCGGGCTCGGATTTCTCGTGCCCGCGTGAACCGCGCCATCCGGCTCGTAAAACATTTCACCCTTATGCAGCATGCGCGGTTCGCTTCCCTGTATATGCAACTCGATGGTTCCATCCAGAACGTATCCGAACACAGGACCCGGGTGGCGGTGCGCGCCGGACTTCACGCCCGGCGGCAACGACACCACTTGGAGGAACACTTGCGCGTTCTTGAGATCGCCAATCGCTTGCTGCGTGAGCGTATCCACCTTTAAGTCCGCCGCGTGTCCCTTCAACAAAGGAAGGAGCGCTCCGGCAAATAAGCTACGTCGCTTCATGCAAGCACTGCCTTCTCATGCTTCACAGGTTTATACCCGCCGGCTTCCGTTCGAAACGCCACGTTAAAGCGATTCCACGAATTGATCGCGGTAACCGCCAGCGTGAGATTCGCCAGTTCCGCTTCGGAAAACTGCTCACGCGCGACGCGAAAAACGTCGTCTGGGACAAAGCCCTCCGTAAGCAACGTCAGAGCTTCAGTCCATTCAAGAGCGGCTCTTTCACGATCCGAGTAGCCGGCCCATTCCCTCCATGCGCTCAGCATGTAGAGCTTCTGTTCACTCGCGCCCGCTTCCGCGCATCCTTCCAATGCATATCGATACAGTAGGCGCAGTGGTTGATCTGCGAAGCCCGAAGATAAACAAGGTTCAGCAATATCTCGTCGAGCCCGGATTTCTGTAAAGGTGATGGGCGCTCAACAGCGTTTCGAAAACGCCCGGAGATGCTTTGATGTAGTCCATTCGTGCTTTCATATCTCCAGCCTAGCGACAAAATAGTTTCGACAAAAGTACCATTATGGGAGAATTGAGGGGACCACTTAAGTCGTGTCGAAACAGCGAAAAACAGCTGACATCGCGCTTACCCCACGACCCGAAGGAACTACACTCGCTCGCTGGCTCTATGATGAGCTGCGCCGCGCGGTCCTTGACGGCAGGTTATCGAAAGGCGCGCCCCATTCCTTCAACCCGGGAGCTATCTCTTCAATACGGCATTTCCCGTCGAACCGCTGTCTCGGTATTTGAGCAGCTGCACTCTGAAGGTTATCTGGTCAGCAGGACCGGTTCCGGGACACGCGTCAATGACACCCTTCCGGAAGACTTCCTCGAAATTCGCCCTTCTCGTCCCATACGGGAAAGGAAATCCGAGTCCGACATCCCACCTCTGTTTCGCCGCCCGGCTCGGCCTTTCCGCGCAATCGAGCCTGCCCTGAACGAGTTCCCGATCGAGCTGTGGTCCCAAATCGCATCGCGGCGGATGCGCAAACTCTCCACAGCGCTGCTGGCCGGTGGCGAGATCGCCGGCCATCGTCCCTTCGCGAAGCAATCGCTTCTTACCTCGGATCTTCGCGGGGCGTGAATTGTACTGCCGATCAGGTTGTGATCGTTTCGGGAACGCAGCAGTCGCTCGATCTCATTGCGCGACTCTTGATTCGTTCCGGTGATCCCGTGTGGGTTGAGGATCCCTGCTATTCGGGCGCGGCGCATGTCTTTCGTCAAGCTGGAGCGCGGCTCATTCCCATTCGTGTGGACAAGGAAGGAATGGACCCTGAACTTGGCCGCGCGCAATGCCCGCGAGCTCGCCTTGCGTATGTCACGCCGGCGCATCAATTCCCTCTCGGCTCAACGATGTCGCTTGACCGCCGCCTCGCCCTGTTGAACTGGGCCCGTGAAGTGGGTGCAGTCGTCATCGAAGACGATTACGACAGCGAGTTTCGGTTCGCAGGACAACCCGTGCCTGCGCTGCAGGGAATTGACCGCCATGGTTCCGTTATCTATCTCGGCACTTTCAACAAAGTATTGTTCACCTCTCTTCGATTGGGCTACATGGTCGTACCCGAATCTCTCCTGGATCGCATGCTTGCGTTTCGCATGAACGTGGATCGATTTCCCGCGGCGCTGCCGCAGGCCATCCTCTGCGACTTCCTCGCCGAAGGTCACTTCGCGCGGCATCTGCGGAGAATGCGCGAGCTTTACGCGTCGCGCTTCGAAGCTTTCCAGTCCGGCATTCGCCGCTATCTCGGCGATATGCTGCACACCCCCGATATTCAGGCCGGCCTGAACACTCCCGTCTATCTGACGAATGGTCTTTCTTCGAAACGCGCCGAGACGCTCGCAACCCAGAACAACGTGGAAACCATCGCCCTGGATCGGTTTTCCGTGCGGCGTCGCGACATTCGCGGGCTGTTGGTCGGCTTCGCTGCCTTCGATGAACGCGAGATCCGTCGCGGCGTATTGGCGCTGGCTTCGGCTCTGAATAAGCACAAAGTGAAATAATCACCGTGGGATGCAGTCTAATGGGAACATGCGCTATGGCGACGTTGTTCGTGCTTGGAAACTGATTCTGTGCGGCCGCGCCCCGTCTCTTTCCATCGAGATCACTCGCGAGTGCCCGCTGCGCTGTCCCGGCTGTTACGCCTACGATGACAATCATCTGGGCGGAACGGAAACTCTACGCGATCTCGCCGATTTCAAAGGCGACGCCCTCATTAACGGTGTGCTGGATGTAGTGGATCGTATGAAGCCGCTGCACCTCTCGATCGTAGGCGGAGATCCGCTCGTCAGATATCGCGAACTCGAAACGCTTGTGCCCCTGCTTCTGCAGCGTGGCGTGCATGTCCAAATCGTCACTAGCGCATTTCGTCAGATTTCGCCATCGTGGAAATCGTTGGAACATGTGAACGTCGTCGTCTCCATCGACGGTTTGCAACCCGAGCACGACGTCCGGCGCAAGCCCGCTACCTACGCTCGCATTCTGAAGAGCATTGCCGGCCATCGGGTCACCGTGCACTGTACGGTTACTGCCCAGATGATGAACCGGCCGGGATATCTCGATGAGTTCCTCGCTTTCTGGACCGCTCGTGACGAGGTCGCGAAGGTGTGGTTCAGTCTCTTCACTCCGCAGATCGGGGCCGATCTGCCGGAGATCCTGACGCCGGCGCAGCGCATCCAAGTCGTCGAGGAGTTGAAGACGCTGCGCGTGAAGTATCCAAAGATCGATATGGCGCCGCTGGTGCTTGAGCAGTTTCTCAAGCCGCCCTCCTCGCCTGACGAATGCATCTTCGCCCAGACGACGGAAACCATCTCCGCGGATCTCAAAACGCAAATTACGCCTTGTCAGTTTGGAGGGGAGCCCGACTGCGCTCAATGCGGTTGCATCGCTTCCATGGGTCTGGCCGCGATTGGCGATTTCAAGCTCGGCGGCTTCATTCCTGTAGGCAAAATCTTTACCGCATCGCACAAGATCGGCCGCATAGTCGCGCCGAAAAAGCCGAAGCCCCCGTCGGTACATCCGCCGGAACTCGTGACAATACGATAGTCATTCTGGGCAGGCATTACGCCTGCCCGTTCATTCCATCAGCCGAAACGGCACATCCACCGTCGTCACCACCTCAACCGGGGCCCCATTCAACAGAGTAGTCTGGTATGTCCATTGGCGTACCGCGTTGGCAGCGGCTTCCGCCAGCAGCGGCGCCCCGGACATCACCGCGACATCCTGCACATGGCCGTCTTTGTTGATCAGCACCGCCAGCATCACCACGCCCTGTTGTCGCGCCACGCGAGCCGTCGCTGGATACTCCGGCTCGGGCGACGAGACTAGCTTTTGCTTCTGCACATTACCGCCGATCCATAGCCGCTTCTCCCCGGTCGGTGGAAAGTGACGACCCGGGCTGTCACTGGCCTTCAAGTCATACTGTGGACCGCTGAATTCAAATATGTCGCCGTTCTTGTACCGCCATGCTTCCCTATGCTCCGCCGGATGGGATTCGATTTCATCGGGCGGGCCCTTCTCCACATAAATCTTCCCCCGATCCGTCTCCGTTCCGGGACGCGTGTCGGAGAATCTCTCGTTCGCATAACTGATGCGTCGGCGATGCTCTTTCTCCTGCGCATCCGTCGATTGCGCGCGTATCCCTGGCGCAAGCGACAGAATTACCACGGCGCTGCAAGTGAGTAGTGCGATTAGCCCTGCCGCTGCGCGCGGCTCCGCTACATGATTCTCAGATTGTCCTAACAAGTGCTCGATCCTCCTTCTAAGATTTCCGCCGGTGGCTGCCGGCACAAAATCCTCTCGTCCTTCTTCAAGGGCCAGCAACGCCCGTGAATACAGCACCCGATCTCCGCAACGGCTCGCCGCCATTTCGTCGCAGCACATCTCGCGCTCCAATCGGATCCGGCCGGAGAGCCACCATACGGCAGGGTGATAGAACAGCACAACTTCGACCGCCGTCTGGAAGCAGTTGATCAGGAAGTCATGCCGCACGATGTGTGCCAGCTCATGCGCGAGAATCGCTTCCAATTGGCTTTGCGACAATCCGGTCAGAGCGCTGCAGGGCAGCACAATAATCGGTCTCAGAGCGCCGAACACGATCGGAACATTGATCCGCGCGCTCGTAAAGACTGGTACCAGCTTGCTGATGCCGAAACTGTGCGCAATCCGCTGGGCAGCCGTTATGACATGTTCGGGCGGCGGAGTCTTCACAGACACCCGGGACATCACAAGCGACAGTCCACCCGCCGCGCGCAGACTAAACACGACCACTCCGGCCGCCCAAACGATTAACACGGACGAAATCCATCCCTCTCCGAGCGATCCCTGAGCTTGTGGATTCAATAAGCTCGTCACAGTCCGCAGCGGCTGATGGATTGTTGGCCCTGAAGCCTGTGTCATGCGCATAAAATACGCAAACGTCAGAATCGGCGCGGTCGCCATCAACGTGAAAAATGCACAAGCGATTCCGTATCTCAGCCGCGCCTCCTTCCGGGCAGGAATTCGTAGTGCGAGCGCCGCCAACACCCCCAGCAGCGTCCCCTGCCAGAGGAAGTGCAGAAGAGACATACTCAAAGCCGCGATCATCGCTTTCCTCCCTTCTCCGCTTCATCGAGAATCTGTCGGATCTCAGCGATGTCTCTCGGCGAAGCGCGTTTTTCCGACAGTGCCCGCATCACCAATTGAGCAGCGGACCCCCCAAACACGCGATCGACCACGTCGCGAACAATTTGCCCCTGCGTATCCGCCTGCTCCGATGTCGGCCGGTAGATATGAGCGCGCTCGCTCTCATCGCGCTCTAACAGCCCTTTCTCGGTCATGATCTGCATCAGCTTCAAGACCGTCGTATAGGTCACGGGCTCTGTTCGCTCCAACTCGGCGTGAACGGCACGGACCGTAGCCGGCCCCGACCGCCACAGGATGCCAAGAATCTCAAGCTCCGCCGGCGTTGGCTTGCGTAATTTGGACCGCTTCTTATTCACGCCGACAGGATATACGAATGTCTTCGTACTTGTCAACGAAGATCTTCGTACTTCAGCCCCAAAAACTCTCCATAATCCAAACCGGCCGATTCGGAGTCGCCACGCGTGAGCGTGCGAAATGAAATTTCAGGCATTCGGCGGCGATTGCTAAATGCAGGTTTTGAACCGCGAGGAGCGGAGGTTCTCCCAGCGGAGGTTCCGCCGCAAACTCACTTAGTACTCTAAGTAATAAGCGGGCATAGCATTCTCTCTTGCGCACACTTAAACTGGCCTTTCCGGAGGATGAATGGCGCAGGTATTCACCGTGTACAACTGCGGCACGGGTTTCAATCGTGAGCGTACGGACGAACTTATTGGCTATCTCGGCTCGATTACTGCCGGAATGCAGGCCAAGCCGAACAGCGTGACGCCGCAAGACAAATGGATGATTTGCGACGGCCCGGGCAGTTCCTCTAAAGGAATCAACCCCGACGCGCACACGCCAGGGTCAGGATTGTTTAAAAAGCTTCGTGGGAATGTCACCGGGCATGGGTGGGAGCAAAACGTCAACGATGCCATGACGATTATTAAGTTCATCCATGCCGGAAGTCCGATCACGACGATCAACATGGCGGGCTGGAGCCGTGGCGCAGTCACCTGCCATATGCTGGCTCATGCGCTTCTCTCAGACCCGAACACACGGAATATCGGCGTAAACATCTTTGCGGCGGACCCGGTGGCAGGGCCTGGCAATCGTGCGGACCCCAGAAAGAATACCCTTCCTCCGAACGTTGCAAGCTACTTCGCCGTCGTTGCCGAGGATGAGAGTCGCAGCATAATGAAACCCGTGAATCTCAGCCATTTCGGGTCGGGCTCCGAAGATACCGGGCATAAAGTTAAAGTGATCACCGTGCCTGGGGAGCACAATACCGGCGTGCTCAGAGGAACGCCGCTCGGCAAACTGGTGTGGTTTTTTGCTCACCGATTTCTGAGTAAGCGCGGCACGCAGCTCAACGGTGGAATCCACCTGACACATGTAGATATATGCGAGTGTTACGCCGGCATCCGCATGTACATGACGGACTTCCGCAACATGCATGGCTCGACGGGCGGTCAGCTAGGCCGGACCAATCGCAACGTCGAGAATAAATTCGCACAAAATCACTTTTGGGTGAACGAA
Source organism: Bryobacteraceae bacterium (assembly GCA_963833675.1). Classification (GTDB taxonomy): domain Bacteria; phylum Acidobacteriota; class Terriglobia; order Bryobacterales; family Bryobacteraceae; genus DASQDN01. Next base: position 49,397 of record CAWHYW010000048.1, read on the forward strand.
CATCATCTGGGACAATTCGCGAAAGCATTTCCGGTAATGGCGCCGGCAATTACAAACCCAAATCTGCTCGCAAACGGAGGCTTCCAGTTGCAGCAGGAGTTGCAGAAAATGAAATCGACAGCCCCCTGGACCTACACCGCGCTCGTAAAGTGCGGGCTGATTCAACCGCCGCAATCGCCAGGAGTCCGGGGAGGATTTCTACAACAGTCTTACCGCGGATAAGAGCATGACCGTGTGACGGGTGATCATCACATAACTCCTGGATCACAGCAAGAGCATCTTCCCACGCCTTCCGAACCTACCCATTCGGAGTCGCAGCGCGTAACCGCGCGATTTCCGTTTTTCGTCCGCGGTTGCGGCCGCTGGCAATGGGTGGTTCACCAAACTTCTACAAACATATTTATCGACAATCCAATCACTTACCAATCTGGACCGCCTTCTACTTCCACACCGAATGATAAAAATGGACTAGAAGGAACCAATGATGAGCATCGAAATAAATCGCGCCAACGCCCAGCACTCCACCGGTCCGAAATCCGAGGCCGGCAAGGCGAGAGCCAGCCGTAACGCTACACGCCATGGACTAACCGCCAAGCAGGTCGTGATCAACGGAGAGGACCAGGAAGCCTACGAAGCTCTACGTCGCGACCTGATCGATGCCTACCAGCCGGCGAACGCTGCCGAAACGATGCTCGTGGAAGAAATCGCCCAGGGATTCTGGCGACTCCAGCGGGCGCGCGCTTTGGAAGCCGAGCAGTTCAACCTCTGCTGCGCGGGGGCCGATCCCATCATCGGCTTCAATTCCGGCAACGCCGATTTCGAACGCCTCCGTCGCTACATGACGAGCATCGAACGCGCTTATCACCGCGCTATCGAACAACTCGAAAAGACACAAGCCGCGCGAAAGAAAAATCCGCCAACGCCGCCCACTTCAAATGTAATTGGCTTCGTTTCGCAAAACCTGCCGGTCCGCAACCACTTTCAAATGCACAACAGCATTCAGAGTCCCGACCGCAGTTCGCTTAAGCGCAAGGGAGCGGAGGTCATCGCATTCGCGCCGCGCCCATTAGCCCGAGCCGCTTAGTCTCCGGTAACAGCCAGTTCCTTCTGAGTCTCGACCTTCTTCTTTGACTGAAACACCATAGCCACCAACAGGAAAATCGCAAACGCGCCAATGGAAGAGGTCATCCAGAAAGAACGCCAGTCACGCGTCAAAGTGGCGCCCGAGCCAGTAGAGAACAGATCCACCACAACACCGGACAACATCGAGCCCAGGAACATGCCGACACCATACGTAAGGAACTGAATGAAACCCTGAGCCGTAATCCGCAGGTGCGCCGGCGCCTCCTGATCCGTGTACAGTTGCCCGGTCATGAAAAAGAAGTCATAGCAAACGCCGTGAAGCAATATGGCGATATAGAAAAACGACACCAAACTACCGGCGTTACCAAATGCGAGCAGCATGTAGCGGACGGACCAGGCCAGCAGTCCCAGAAGAAGAATCGTTTTCAGATTCCATTTTTTATAGAGAAAGGGCATCAGGAGCATCATGCCCACTTCGGATGCTTGGCCCAGCGTCATCTTCCCCGCCGCGTTAGCAACACCAGCCTCGTTCAGATAGGCGTTAGTAAATGAGAAGTAAAACGTCAGCGGGATGCAAGCCAGCACCGAAGCAATCACGAATACCGCGTAATCTCGCTCTTTCAGCATCACCAAGGCATCTAAGCCGAGAATCGTCCGCCAGGATGACGGCTGTCCTTTGGCGCTTGGAGGCGTATGCGGAAGCGTCAAGCTGAACAACGCCATCACAACCGAGCAACCGGACGCGATCAGAAAGGGCGTGGCCGAAGCCTCTATAGCCATGAAACCAACCACTAGTCCGATGACGATCCAGCCGATCGTTGCGAACACGCGGATCAGTGGAAACTGGCCTGCGACATTGGTGATATTTCGAAGCGTCAACGAGTTCGTCAGCGCAAGCGTTGGGAAATAGCAAAGACAATACGCGAGCAGCAGGCCGTACACTTCCCCAAAGGTCTTTGCCCCGGCAACCAGGTAAAGCAGCACTGCCCCGATCAGATGCAAGGCGGCGAGAACGCGCTCGGCCGCGAAGAACCGATCGGCAATCAGTCCGACAAAGAAAGGGGAAATCATGCAGGAGAGAGCGGCGGTGCCGAACACCGCCCCGGCCTGTGTACCGGTGAACTTGAGGGTCTGCGTCAAGTAAGTGCCGAGCGTCACGTACCACGCGCCCCAGATCACATAATTCAAGAACATCATGATGCTGAGGCGGACGCTTATCGATGATGGCATATGTGTGAGTCTATTCTACTTGCCGGAAGTCTCTGCCTTGCCCCAATACGTCACTACCTCAAACCCTTCCTGGTTGATGTGCTCGATATACTCGGCCGAAGCGTTTGGATCCCGCACTCCGGTGAAGATTTTCACGTACCCGGCGCCGCCGGTATGGACGAAGTACGTGAATTTCTGTGAGTCGATTCTCGTCATCGGTTCATCCCCGCGCGATGCCCAGAAGTACTTCTTCCCGCGCTGCACGATGAGACACTCGCTCTTGTCTGAGGCATCCCCCGTCAAAGTCTGCCGTTCGTCGTGCTCGAATGTCGAGTGCACCCGTAGAGTAGGCGTTCCGCGGAACACAACGCCATCACCGAATAGCGACACTGCACAGAGAAACAGCGGAATCAAAACTCTCATCGCGTCACCTCATCTGAATGGGAATATACATAGTCTGAGCCAGACTATCGCCGTTCAACGTTACCTCCAGCGGAACATCTCCCGCCGGGGCAGATGCCGGAACCACCACGTTGAATTGATACACACCGACCAATCCTTGAACGAGGCCGGCAAATGCAACTTGCCCCGCAACTCCGCCGAATTTAAATTGCACCGGAGCCGCTAGCGTATTGGCAGCGCTTGTCACCCGGCCTGCAATCGGCGTGCTCGTCGGGTTTACAACCCCGAAACCGATGCCGTAAAAAACCAGCGTTTCGCCGGGAACAGCCGGCGATGTCGCGCTGACAAAGGACCCTCCCGCGCCGTGCGCGGCAGCGACGAACTGCTTGTCTCCGACTTTGAAGCTCGCAGGAGCGAGAATACCTGCGGATTGCGTCTTGATCGGGATCATCACGGGAGCGCTGGCCTGTCCGTTCAAACTAACAATCACCGGAACCGTGCCACCTGTGGGTACCCCGGCAGGCAGTTGTACGTTCACTTGTGTAGGACTGACATAATTTACGAAGGTTGCGCGGCCATTTACCGTAACGCTTACGCCTTCGAGACTGGTAGGAGCGTTGTTGGCAATGAAGTCGCGCGTTTCCCAACCCCGAGATACTTCTCCCCCGAGGTTGGAGCCGTAGATCTCGATGAAAGACCCGGGAGCAGCCGATTGGTAGCCGCCGAATCCGCCCGCCGTGATCACGCCATTCTCACTGATCGATGGCGCCTGCGGGGTGTCCATCTGCGTGATCGAAGTAACGATGATCAGATTGGATTCCTGCACGGAACCGCCGCTATAGTTCTGGAGCGGGATTTCGCCGAACGGGTCCGCCAGAACACCCGTTGCGATCGGCACAGCGGCAATTTTGTCCATAACATCAAGACTGCTTTTGCTGACGATACGGCCAAAAACGGTAAAGCCTCCGTTGTTGGCGTCGAGGTTAGCGGCATTGTTGTTCAGGTTGAAAAACCACTGATTGGTTGCGCTATTCGGATCTCCATCCACTTTGGCCATTGCAATCGTTCCACGCGTATTGGAAATCTTGAACTCGTTAACGACGGGAGAATCAGCCGGGATCGATTTAAGGTCCTTGCCAAATCCTCCGCCCTGAATAATGAAGCTTTTGACCGACCGATGAAAAATCGAGTTGTTATACGCTCCCTTGTTGACGTATTTCAAAAAGTTCGCTACGGTCTGTGGCGCAACGTCCGGAAAAAGCTGTACGTCAATCGTGCCTAGATTCGTATTCAAGTGAACATAAGGGCCGGCGACATCCTGGCACACAGCAAGAAACGGCAGCAGTAGCAGTCCGAAGGTACGGAAAATTTGCATGAGGAAATCCAATTTTAACGCCGTCGGCTAATCTGAATACGAGTGGCCCGCATCCTGATCACCACATTCGGCTCGTATGGCGATCTGTATCCCTACATCGCGATCGCGAAAAGATTGAGGGATATCGGTCATCAACCCACCATCGCGACGAGCGCCGTCTATCGCGACAAAGTCGAGACCGAAGGAATCCGCTTCGTGCCCGTCCGCCCCGATGTATCGCTCGAAAATCGCGAGATGATGCAGCAGCTGTTTGATCAACGCCGCGGCTCCGAGCGCGTAATTCGAGCGTTCGCGGACACGGTTCGTGAGACGTATGCAGACACATTAAACGAAGCGAGACAGACCGATGCGATCGTAACCCACCCCACAACAATGGCGTCGGTCCTGATCGCGCAGCAATTGCGGTTACCTTGGATCTCGACGGTTCTCGCGCCAATCTCGTTTCTCTCGGCTTACGATCCGCCGATTCCGGCGCCTTTTCCGGCCTTCGCCAAACTTCGCATCTTCGGACCCGGAGTAATGCGGGCCGGATGGAATCTCGGCAAACGAGCTTCGCTCGACTGGATTCGCCCCGTGACGGAGTTTCGGAAAGAGATCGGTCTTCCGGCTACTGCCGATCATCCAATCTTTGAGGGCGCAAATTCGCCCGATCTTGTGCTCGCGCTCTTCTCGCATATCATGGCGGACCCGCAACCGGATTGGCCGAAACACGCTCTCATAACCGGCTTTCCTCTCTACGACGGCCCGGCGCAAAGATTGCCTGCCGCAGTCGAAGAATTTCTCAAAAAAGGTCCCCCGCCGATCGTATTCACTCTCGGTTCTTCCGCTGTGGGAGCAGCCGGGTGCTTTTACTCCGACAGCTTGGAAGCAGTGGAGCGGTTGCGGGCGCGAGCGATCTTCCTGACCGGACCGCATCGGCAGGGATTGCCCGAATACCTGCCCGCAAGTGTGCTTGCGTGGCCTTATGCTCCGCATTCGCATGTGTTCGAAGAAGCATGTGCTGTTGTGCATCAGGGCGGCATCGGGACTACCGCGCAAGCGTTGCGCGCCGGCCATCCCATGCTCATCGTCCCGTTTGCGCACGATCAATTCGATAACGCCGAGAGAACTCGCCGGCTCGGCGCCGCGACCGTGTTGCCGCGAGCGAAGTACAATGCGCGCTCGGCTGAGAAGGCGCTTCGCCCGTTGCTGCAGGACAGCTCATATGCCGAAGCCGCGGGAGCCGCCGCAGCGCATATCGATGCCGAGAACGGAGCGGAGACCGCCGCATTCGCCATCGACAAATACGTCGGGCGAAATCGGACCGGATGCTAAAATTAGGAAATCAAATGACATACGATCTCATCATCATCGGTAGCGGACCGGGCGGGTACTCTGCGGCTGTACGTGCCGGCCAGTACGGCCTCAAGACCGCGATCGTCGAGAAAGATCCGAAACTTGGCGGCACTTGTCTGCATGTCGGCTGTATTCCGACCAAAGCGCTGCTTCATAGCGCGGATGTTTGGGACTACTTCAAGAACTCGAAGGAACAGGGAATCCACTGCGAGAACCCGCGCCTCGACCTGCCCTTGGTGAAGGACCGCAAGGACAAGATCGTGTCCAAGCACGCCAAAGGCGTCGAAGGCTTGATGAAGAAGAACAAGGTAGAGTGGCTGAAAGGATTCGCAACACTCAAGGGCGGCGGTAAGGTCGAAGTGAAAGGCCCCGATGGCGCGACGCAGACTCACGATGCAAAGAACATCATGATCGCCACCGGCTCCGAAGCGCGTATGCTGCCGGGTCTGCAGCCGGATCCGCAGTTCATTCTCACCAACATCGAGATCCTGAATCTCACTACGGTTCCGAAGACCTTGGGCATCATCGGCGCTGGAGCGGTTGGTGTGGAGTTCGCATCAATTTTCCAGCGGTTCGGCTCGAAGGTCACCATTATAGAGATGCTGCCCCGTATCGTGCCTGTCGAGGATGAAGAAGTCTCAAAAGAGCTGGACAAGACGTTCAGGAAGCAGGGGATTCGCATCGAGACAGGAGCGAAGGCGGAGAACATCCGCAAAACGGGCAAGAGCGTGCAACTGACGGTTACGCTCGCCGGCGGCAAGCAGGAGGAAATGGAGTTCGATTGCCTTCTGATCGCCGTCGGACGTAAACCGAACAGCGACAACATCGGTCTCGAGAACACGAAGGTTCAACTCGATCGCGGGTTCATCAAGACAAACGAGTTTCAACAAACGAATGAACCGGGTGTCTACGCGATCGGCGATGTGGTTGCGGGCACGCCACAATTGGCGCATGTCGCAACCATGGAGGGCATGGTTGCGCTGGACCACATGACCGGCCGTCATGCGATCCCAGTTAATAAGAACCGCATTCCTGGCGCGACATACACCGAACCTGGAATCGGAAGCGTGGGATTGACCGAGGCCCAGGCGAAGGCGCAGGGATTCGACGTGAAAGTCGGGAAGTTTCCGTTTGTCGGAAACAGCAAGGCAACGATCCTTGGCAGCCACGGTGGTTTCGTAAAGGTCGTTGCCGACGCGAAGTACGGTGAGATTCTCGGTGTCCACATCATCGGACCGCAGGCGTTCGAACTGATCTCCGAAGCGGTCGCTGCAATGGAAGCCGAAGCCACGGTCGAGACACTGATGCACACGATCCACGCTCACCCGACGTTGTATGAAGCGGTCGGCGAAGCATTCAACGCGGTGTACGGACTCGCAATCAATGCGTAAATGTGAGGTGCGCGATTGCGGACGCGTCGGCTATTCCGAAGCGTTCGCAATGCAGCGTGAGCTCGTGGATAGACGCAAACGGGGAGAGATCCCCGATCAGCTTCTATTCATCGAGCACCCGCATGTCATCACTCTCGGGCGGAATGGGCGCATGGAGAATCTGCTCGCTTCCGAAGACGTGATCCGGCGGGCCGGTATTACCTTCTGTGAGACCGATCGCGGCGGCGACATCACGTATCACGGTCCCGGTCAGATAGTCGGCTATCCGATCTTCGATCTCCGGGAGTGGAAGCGAGACGTCACCGCGTATGTCCGGGCCATGGAACAGGCCATTATTAATGCGCTGGGATTCTTCGGCATTCAAGGCGGCCGGGAACCCGGCGCGACAGGCGTGTGGACAACAGCCGGAAAATATGCGCCATCGGTGTGCACATTAGCCGCTGGGTAACATCTCATGGTTTCGCTCTGAATCACTCAACGGATCTGAGCTATTTTCAATACATAGTCCCTTGTGGACTCACCAAACCGGTGACATCCATGCAGGCTCTCGGCCGGACGGCTTCGAGGGCCGATGTAGAAGCAGCGCTTGCGCGCGAGTTTTCCAAAGAGTTCGAAGTCGAAATGATCGAAGTCGCAGAACCGGCACTCGTTACGGAAAGGACCATATGATCGACGTCGTAATGCCCCAGATGGGCGAAAGCATCGTAGAAGGAACTCTCACGAAATGGCTGAAGAAGCCCGGTGAGCGCGTGGAGCGTGACGAGCCGCTCTTTGAAATCTCCACGGACAAGGTGGACACCGAGATTCCGTCCCCCGCCGCTGGAGTACTGCAGGACTTGCTGGTGGAAGAAGGCCAGACAGTCGCCATCAACACAGTGGTAGCTCGAATCGCCGATGAAGGCGGCGCGTCCGCGGCGCCTGCTGTTGAGCAGCCCGCTGCCGCGCAACCTCCGGCCGCCGCCGCTCCTCCGGAGCCCGCTCAGGCGCCACCTCCGCCGCCGCCTCAGCCGCAAGCCGCGCCTCCGCCCCCCGCGCCCGCTCAGGCTACAGATGAGGAACTAGGCCCACTCTCACCGGTGGTCCGCAAGATAGCGCGCGAGCACAACATCGATCTGCGACAAGTGCGAGGTACGGGCGCCGGCGGACGTATTACCAAGGCCGATGTCGAAGGCTACGTCCAAGGCGGCGCCCGCCCTGCTCCTCCGCCGCAAGCTCCCGCTCCGACCCAAGCTCCTCCCCGGTCCAGGCGCCGCCCGCTCCAGCCCCGATGCCTCGCGGGGAACAGGCCAAGACTCGTATCGAGCCGATGAGCAATATGCGCCAGAAGATCGCCGAGCACATGATCTTCTCCAAGCGCACGTCCGCTCATGTCACCACCGTTCACAAAGTCGGACATGACGAAGGTGGCGAAGATTCGCGCGAAGCTCAAGCAACAGTTCCAGGCGCAGTACGGCTTTGGATTGACATACCTTCCGTTCGTTGCTCGGGCAACAACGGAGGCGTTACGCGCGTTCCCAATCGTGAACGCTTCGATTGAAGGCACGAACATCGTCTATCACAACGAGATCAATCTCGGCATTGCCGTTGCCCTTGACGGCGGTTCAGGTCTGATCGTCCCGGTTATTCGCGGGGCCGACGAGAAGAACGTGGTCGGTCTGCAGCGATCGATTGTCGATCTTGCGGCGCGAGCCCGGTCCCGGCAACTGAAGCCGGACGAGGTAGCAGGTGGAACATTCTCGATCACGAACTTCGGTAGCTTCGGAAGCGTATTCGCAACGCCCGTGATCAATCAGCCGCAGGTCGGAATTCTTGGAGTCGGCGCCGTCGAGAAGGTTCCCGTTGTGATCGACGATGCGATCGCGATTCGCTCCGTCGCATATCTGGCCTTGACCTTCGATCACCGACTGGTGGACGGAGCGCTTGCCGACCAGTTCGTGCAGAAGATCAAGGAAGTTTTGGAGAACTGGACAGATTCGATTCTCTAATTCTTAGCTATCTCCGCAAGTTGGGCCTCGATCTTCGGATCGAGGCCCTTCGCGTTTCTGATAGTAACTCAGCACCATCTTCCGCAATCCAGGATCGACGTCCTCAAAGTGGTGATCGTTCAACTTGCCGAGCAGTTTGGCGTAAGCTTCGTCGGCAAGCTTGTATCTGCCGAATGGCGTCGCCGTCCCGGTATCCAGATTGTCGTTCGGCAATTCGAGGCGCTCATGCTTTCGGACCGTGGCGAGACGCATCCTGTAGTTGTCGAGCGTCTTGTTGAAGCTCTCCATAAAGAGCTTCAACGCTTCAGGTGTTGGCTCGTGGAAACCCAGCGCCTTGAAAGGTCCGAAGCGTGGAAGTAGCCGGAGAAAGAAAGCCAGAATTCGTGACCAGATACCAGGACGCTCATACTCGTTTCCCCATTCCTTTTCGTAACTCGCTCGCGAGAGGTTGAATAGGAACGCCTGCCGGGTTGCGCCGGGGCTCGCTTTGACGATTTCGTCTTTGTTGGTCTCCCAGGCGACCTTCGTCATCTCTGGAAGCAATCCGCTTACAGTATGGCGAAACGTCCCGATCGCCAGGTCTACGCTCATGAAGACATCCTTCAATTCGAACCCGTAAGTCTGCAAGAATGCCCGCTCGAGTAATGGTTTCGAGACCTTGAAACCGATGAAGTCGCGGTAGGCATCGGGAGCGTAGTGTTGCTGGGCAACCTGAACGACATCGAATGCAAACTCCGTCTTCAGGTGAGCCGTTGGATTGTCTTCGTAGGTGACGACATCACCGTACTTCTTGCGGAGTTTTGGATACAGCATCGGTACAACGTGGTTAATCGCAATCGAATGACCGCTCTCGTCGGCAGAGTAGTGGGCGAGCGCTCCCAACGCGAACGCCAGTTCATTTGCATCGCTCGCATCCCTGAGGAGGTATTCAACGAAATCACCGCCTCGAACGTAATGAACCAGATCGCTAAACAGATGGCTGCCGAACGGATAGTAACCCATATCCTGAATGATTGCTCCACCGTAAGCGTAAGCATGGGCCTCACGTAGACCGTCTGCCGAAAGCTTGGGATAGCGATCCAGGATTAACGGCTTGATCGACCTGTTCCAGGCAGTATCAATAATCGCCTGATGCGTGAGAACAGAATATGCCGAGACCCTGACAGCAAAGAGCAGGCTCAGGAAAACGAAACGCGACACGTATGTAGACGCTGATACACAGTTAACCTCGCGCCTTTTTTACCTCGGCCGTTATCGCTGGTACTACTTCGAAGAGATCACCAACGATGCCATAGTCTGCGACTTCGAATATTGGAGCTTCGGGATCTTTGTTTATGGCAATAATCGTCTTTGCCCCTTTCATCCCGACCAGATGTTGGATGGCCCCTGAGATACCTACGGCCACGTAAACTTTGGGCGACACCGTTTGCCCGGAACTGCCGACCTGTCGCTCCATTGGAAGCCAGCCGTTATCGCAGATCGGGCGAGATGCCGCGAGTTCCGCCCCGAGTGCTTGCGCCAGTTCCTCGACTAAAGGAATGTTGTCCTTCTCCTTGATTCCTCGACCGACCGAGACAATCATGTCAGCCGCGGTAAGGTCCACGGCCCGACCAGATTCGCGGAAAGGCTCCTCGGGCTTGGATCGGATTTGAGAAGGGTCGATTTGCACCGCAAACGGCTCTACAGCCGGCGAACCGGCCTGCAATTGATCGGCTCGATATGCGCCCGCTTGAATGGAGATGAAGTGTGGCGCTCCGCCGCTGATTCGCACATCAGCGTTCAGCTTGCCTTGGAAAAGCTGGCGAACGCACAGCAATCCGTCACCTTCGGCGCGTATGGATACGACGTCGCTCACCAACACCTTTTCGAATCGCGTGGCCAGCTTCGGCGCGAAATCACGGACAGTATAGGTGTGCGGGAGAAAGATATACATCGGCTGCTTTGCCCGAATGACCTGTTCGAGCGCTATGGTGTAGCCGTCGGCCGTGTATTGCTGAAGCGACGGGTGATCGATAGCGTAAACCGATCCACTACCTGATACTTCTTGTGCTCCGCTTCCGATAACTACGGATGCGACAGGAAGCCTCATCAAAGCGCCTATCTGTTGCGCTGCCGCTAGCGCTTCGAGCGAGAGCCGGTGAAATTGGGAGCCGCTACGCTCAACGAAAACCAGAATCATAGAACGCGAGCCTCGAACTTAAGTTTCTCGACAAGCTTGGCGGCGACTTCTTTGGCAGGCCCTTCCAGCAATTGTGCTGCTTGGATTTTTGCGGAAGATAGACGCGCTCGATAGTTACGCGCGAACCAACCTGGACCTGGAGATCGGCCGGCGTTAGCCGCCTCACTTCCTTCGTCTTCGCCTTTTTAATTCCCATGAGGGATGCATATCGCAGTTTGCTGATGCCGGATTGAATAGTGAGGACGGCCGGCAAGGGCATGACAATGTGCTGGAACCAGCCGGCCTCCAGTTCGCGTTTGACACGAACCTCCGAACCGGTCACTTCGACCTGCATGATGATAGTCGAGTGCGCCCAGCCAAGCAGTTCCGCGAGCACGACACCGGTCTGCCCATAGCCGAGGTCATCTGACTGCAGACCGGTAAGGATCAGATCGGGCTGTTCGGCCTCAATGGACTTGGCCAGCAGCCGCGCTACATCCAAAGTATCGAGGCAAGCGACGTTCTCTTCTTCGATGTGAATGGCGCGGTCGGCTCCTTTTGCCAATGCCTCGCGGATCGTCGAGCCGGCCCGAGCCGGACCAAGGCAAAGAGCGATGACTTCGCCGCCATTCTTTTCCTTCAGCTGCAAGCCCTCTTCAAGAGCGTACGCATCAGGCTCATTGATTTCGAAGTTGAGGTCGTCCTCCTGAATCCAGCGCCCAGTATCATCGACTCGCAATTGCGAATCGCGCGCCGGCACTTGTTTGACAGCCACGACGATCTTCACGAGCGCTAGGATAGCAGAGACGTCAATTTCACCCCACTTATCGGCGGGGGAGGATGACGCAGAAAGTACTGCCGCCGGGTCCGGTCTCGAGCAGAGCGAGTGAGCCCCGATGGATTGCAGTGATCCACCGGGCAATGGATAGCCCGAGCCCGGCGCCGATTCGGGATCGAGATTTATCGACGCGATAGAAACGGTCGAAGATGCGGTCGCGCGACTCGGCCGGAATGCCAGAGCCCGAATCTCGAACGAAGATTCGATAAGTCTCAGGGTCTCCGGTGTCAATGTCGACGACAATACGTCCACCTTCAGGAGTGTATTTCACCGCATTGTCCAACAGAATCAGGATCAACTGACGGATCAGGCCCTCGTCCCCGTACTCAGGCAGTTCCTGCGTAGCGGGCCCGGTGACAATGATGTGCTTCTGCTCACCCAGGAGCTTTGCGACACGAAGGCCGTCGGCCACGGTTTCTCCCAGGTCGAACTCAGTCATTTGAATGGGGTATGTTCCGGTATCAGCTCGTGCGAGGACGAAGAGCTCTTCGACCAGGTGCTGGAGCCGCTTGAGCTGCTGATCGATGGTGATGAGGGATTCGCGATACTCCTCTTCGGGCCGGCTCTGGCGCTGCAGCATCACTTGCGCGGCAGTGTGGGCGACGTAGATGGGAGTGCGCAATTCATGGCTGGCATCTTCCATAAACTGGCGTTGATTCGAAAGCGCGCCTTCGAGCCGGGCAAGGAGCTGGTTGAGAGTCGTAGCCAGGCGGCCGAGTTCATCCTTGGGATTCTGGACCTTGATGCGTTCCGAGAGGTCGCGCGAGCTGATGCGGTTGGCCGTATCGGACATGACGACCACAGGCGCAAGGCTCTTGCGGGCAAGCACAAACCCGCCGATCGCAGCCATAGCAAGGGCCAAAGGGATCGCCAGGAACAGAGTACGACGCAGGGAGCTCAGTTCCTCTTCGACAGGCAAGAGAGAAGCCGTGGAGACGAAGTCGTAAGTTCCCGCGTTGGCGACAGACGTGGTGAGAGCGACCTCGCGCCAAGCCTGGTTACGAATGGCGATGTCACGGAAGTGGAATTCGGGCGAAGTGATTTTTGGGCGTTCCGGGATGATGCCGCCGGGCCCGGGCTTCGATGCGACCAGCCGCCGCCCATCGTAAACGGCAAGACCAATGGCGGGAAAGAGATCTCGATAGGCGCTACCCAGGGCTTGTTCGATGAACGATTGCTCGCCTGCTTGTTTGCCGCCGTGCTCTTCGACTTCATGGCGAAGGGCTCGCGAGAGGACTTCGATCGATGCGGAGAGTTGCAGATCGGCATCGCTGAGTGTCTCGCGAGCGAGCGAGGTGTAGACCACGAAGCCGAATGTGATCAGGACAAGCGAAAACACACCCACGTACCAGAGCGTGAGGCGGGCGCGGACGGAATTAAACATCGCTAGATACGGTGCTAGACACGGTCAAACAGGCGGCATCAGGTGGGCAGCTCCTGTGCGGGAGCCAGCATATAACCTTCGCCCCTCCGAGTGTGTAGCAGTGGCATCGTGCCCGCCGGATCGAGCTTGCGGCGTAACCGCTGAATGTAGACTTCGATAAGATTCGAGAACGGATCGTAGGTTTCCTCCCAGACGTGCTCGGAGATATCGGCCCGGCTGACGACCTCGCCGCGCCGCCGGACCAGGTATTCGAGCAGGGCGTATTCCTTGGCCGTGAGGTTGATCGGCTCGTCCTTGCGGCGGACCGCATGCGAACGCGTATCGATGGAGAGGTCACCCACTGTGAGAACAATTTCCTTCAGATCGGAGCCACGGCGCAGCAGCGCTCGGATGCGGGCGAGCAACTCGCCAAAATCGAAAGGCTTTGTGAGGTAATCGTCGGCGCCACAGTCGAGGCCGGTAATGCGGTCATCGACACCGATACGCGCGGTCAACAGAAGAATGGGTACGTGTGAGCCTTCGGCGCGAAGCCGGCGGCAGACTTCGAGTCCATCCACGCCGGGGAGCATGATGTCGACGAGTAGAAGGTCGTAGGAATTGATGAACGCTTTTTCGAGCGCTTCCCGACCATCGCCCGCAATATCGACCGCGTAGCTCTGTTCACGCAAGCCTTTGGCCAGAATGCGCGCCGCATCGACTTCGTCTTCCACCAGCAGGATGCGCATACGCCCTATTCTGTTATCGTATGCTCCAGTTCTGGCTCTACAGCAGCGGTTTTCGTCACGTCCTTCTTCGAGAACCATGGATAAACAACCGGCAGCACCAGCAACGTTAATAGAGTCGATGTAATGAGCCCGCCGATCACCACGGTAGCCAGCGGCCGCTGGACTTCGGCCCCGGCGGATGTGGCAATGGCCATGGGAACGAAGCCGAGGCTCGCCACCAGGGCAGTCATCAGGACAGGCCGCAGGCGGAGCGCGGATCCTTTGATCACCGCGTCAAGGCAGGAGAGGCCGGATTCGCGCAAGGTGTTAATGTAGCTCACCATGACGATGCCGTTCAGCACGGCGACACCGAAAAGCGCAATAAAACCGATAGAGGCCGAGAGATTCAGGTTGAGACTGCGCATCCATAGAGCGGCGATGCCGCCGACCAGGGCGAATGGCACATTCAACAAAATCAGCAGGGATTGAGGGACGGAATTAAACGTGGCGAACAGCAGCCCGAAGATCACCAGGATCGATGCGGGCAGAACAATCATGAGCCGCTTGGTGGCGCGCTCCTGGTTTTCGAACTGGCCACCCCATTGAATCGCGTAACCCGGGGGCAAATGGACCACTTTATCGAGCTTGGCACGGGCCTCGGCTACGAAGCTGCCGATATCTCGGCCACGCACGTTACACTGCACGACGAGACGGCGCTGCCCATTTTCACGGGTGATCAATTCCGGACCGACCCTCAGGCCGACGGAAGCAACCTGGCCGAGTAGGACGCGCTCGCCGCCGGGAGCCGAGAGCAGCAGGCCGCGCAGCGAGTTTGCATCGCGACGATAGTTCGAGGGCAGGCGCAGCACGATCGCGAAGCGCTTCTCGCCCTCAATCATGTCCGCGACGGGCCGACCGCCGACAGCGGTTTCGACCATCTCGCGAACGTCAGAGACGTTGAGTCCGTAGCGGGCAAGCTCCTGGCGGTTGATCTCGACCTGGAGTTCCGAGACGCCGGTGGTCATTTCCATTTGGGCATCGGCCGAACCCTGGACGGAGGAGAGTACGCGCAGGGCTTCCTCGGCGATCCTTTCAAGGGCCTTGGGATCCTCGCCGAAGACTTTGACCGCGATATCGCCTTTCACACCGGAGACCACTTCGTCTAGGCGCATGGCCATGGGCTGTGTGAAGTTGTAGACCATCCCTGGTATGCGCTCGAGTCTTTCGGACATCTGACTGATCAAATCTTCCTTGGTTAGGCCGGGGCGCCATTCCTCATCGGGCTTGAGCAGGACGTACACGTCAGCCTGATAGATGCCCATCGCTTCCGTGGCGAGGTCCGGGCGGCCGATTTTCGTCACGACGCCGGAAACCTCGGGGAGGGATTTCGCCACCTGCTCGACGCGGGTGCTGAGGTCGATGGACTGCGGCAAAGAAATTCCAGGGAGCTTGCGGGTCTCGATCAGGATGGAGCCTTCATCAAGACGCGGCATAAATTCAGTGCCGATCCAGGCGAGCGACGTGATACTAACGACGACCATGCTCACAGCGACGATCACAGTCGACCGGCGATGGCGAAGCAGGAAGGTGACGGCGCGTTCGTACCTGGCACGGAATCGATCAAACCAGCGCTCCTGGTGTTCCTTAACGCCTTTGCGGAAGGTGATGGCGGTCGCCGCGGGAACCACGGTGAGCGCGAATACCAGGGCTCCGAGCAAAGCGGAGCAAACCGTGATCGCCATAGGCCGGAACATGCGGCCTTCCAAGCCTTCCAGGAAGAAAATCGGCGTGTAGACGGCGATGATGATGGCCACGGCGAAGACGATGGGCCGCGCAACCTCGTATGAGCCTTCGCGGATTTCATCGAAGGCGGATACACCGGGTCGCTTGTGCTGCAGGCGCCGCACAGAGTTTTCCATCATGACGACAGCGCCGTCCACGATCATGCCGAAATCGATAGCGCCGAGGCTCATCAAGTTCGCGCTGACGCCAAAGACGTTCATACCGATGAAAGCCACGAGAAGCGAAAGGGGAATTACGGAGGCGACGATCAGCGCAGCGCGCACGTTGCCCAGAAAGATCAGCAGGACGAGCATCACCAGAACGCCGCCTTCCATGAGACTGTGCTTCACGGTGGTGATGGTACGGTTGATCACCTCTGATTGGTCATAGAAGGCCTTGATCCGCGCGCCCGCAGGAAGCACCATGCCGGCGAGCTTGTCCTTCACACGCTCAATCACCTGCTTGCCGTTTTCGCCCTTGAGCATGATCACCATGCCCGAAACCGTCTCGCCTTTGGCGTCGCGCAGGGTAGCTCCCTGGCGCTGCATGGGCCCGATCGAGACAGTGGCGACATCCTTGAGACGAACGGGTGTGCCTTCACGCGAGACCAGCACGATTTCCTCGAGGTCGCCGATGGTTTTGGCGCGACCGATACCGTGCAGAGGGTACTGCTGCGAAGCATGCTCGATGTAGCCTCCGCCGAAATTCGCGTTGTTTTCGGAAACGCGGGCGAAGACGTCACGCAGAGTCAGGTTGTAGGCGCGTAGGCGGTCGGGCTGGACTTCGATATGGTACTGGCGCGTTTCGCCGCCCCAGGTATTCACTTCGCTGACCCCGGGAACCGTCCGGAGCTGGTTGCGCACTTGCCAATCTTGAATGGACTTGAGCTCCATGGGCGGCATATGCTCGCCTTCGATCGTGTACTGATAGATCTCGCCAAAAGCGGTGGCGACCGGACCGAGCGTAGGCGCGAGTCCTTCGGGCAGACGGGACTTGACTTCCTGCAGACGTTCGTTGACGAGCTGGCGGGCAAAGTAAGTGGGCACGGAATCGCGGAAAACCAGGGTGACGATCGACAAGCCGAACTTCGAGATGGAGCGGACGTTTTCCGTGTTAGGCGTGCCCATCAGCGTGACTTCCACGGGGTAGCTTACGAGTTGCTCCACCTCACCCGCGGCCATGCCCGGAGCTTCCGTGATCACGGTGACCTGGTTGTTGGTTAGGTCCGGGAACGCATCGATGGGTATGCCAAGCATCGACCAGAGACCGAGGCCCACGATGGCTGCCACGCCGGCCAGGACCAGAAACTTGTGTTGCAGGTGGAAGTCGATAATGCGCTTGAGCATGGACGTGTTACTCCGATGCCAGTGAGGCTTTCAGGAATTCCGACTTGAGAATGAAAGCTGACTGTACAGCGATCTCTTCGCCTGCGGTGAGTCCGGAAAGAATCTCGAAGGAATTGTCGAGTGTGCGTCCGGCGCGCACAGGGCGGACTTCGAAGCGGTCGGCTGCGGTCTTCACGAAGACAACGCTCTGGCTGCGGACCTCTTGCACGGCTTCGCTGGGGATCACGAGTCCAGGCGTGCCGGAGCCGATCTGGATTTCGGTGGTCGCGTACATCTCGGGTTTGAGGCGGCCTCGGGAGTTTGAAAGCTCGACGCGAACTTGAATGGTACGAGTGGAGGGATTCAGCACTTCGCCCAGTTTGCCGATGCGCCCTAGAAAAGGCTCGTTCGGGTAGGCCTGTACGAAGACCTTTGCGGGCATTCCGAGGCGCAGCTTACCGAGATACTCTTCACTGACTTCGGCGATGGCCCACAAGCTAGTGAGGTCGCTGATGAGAAACATGTCGCTGGCAGGGTTCACCACAGTTCCAGGTGTGACGTTGCGCGAAAGAACGACACCGCCGGCAGGCGCCTTGACCGGGATCAGGTCATTATCCTCGCCATCGGGTGAGGGTGGCGGAACATCCGATTCCTCAACGGGCACGTGCAGCACCTCGACCAGATGCCTGACGGTGCGCTCGATCTCAACCTCCGCATTACGAACATCCGTTTCCGCGTTGCGGAGTTCCGTTTCTTTCTGTTCAAGGATGGCCAGCGATCCGGCTTTCAGATCGTAGAGGCGCGGCGCGGTCACGCTGGTTGCGGGCGTATTCCACCACACCCTTGTCACGGGCGAGTTCGGCCTTAGCCTTTTTGTATTCGGCACGCGCTTCATGAATATCATGGCTGTGCATTTCCGCCAGCAGCTGATTCTTCTTCACGACGTCACCTTGATTGGCTAAGATGCGCACAATGCGGCCTTCGGCGACTGCGCCGACTCGCCAGGTGTCGTTCTCGTTGTTGGTGAGCCGGGCGGTCGAGCGCACGACCTCGGCAGAGCTTGTGCGCGCACAGGCGCGGTGGTGACGCCGCTCTCCTGTTGGGTCTGGACGGAAAGCGTGACTGAGTTTGGAACCCTTTTCCCGGCCGGAACTTCGCTGGTGACCGATACGGACGGGACGCCGGTCTGTCTTGAACATGCAGTCAGCAGGGCGGCGGCGGCAAAGACGTACGTCATCCGGCTCATTCGATAACTCCCAAGGCAGCACCCAGAAGCACCAAGCTCTGGCGATATTCCGTCAGCAAGCGCGCATTTAACATGCGAATTTCGATATTCACTCGCTCGGAATCGAGGAGGCGCAGCAGATCGGTACCACCCTCGCGGTATGCGGCGCGGGCGATTTCGACCGACTGATCGGCGCGTGTAAGCGATTCCTTCATGAGACCTGCCAAACGCAAACGCCGGGCTTTGACGTCCTGTTGCGCGGCCTGGATCTCGGCGCGAACCTCGGCTTCGGTGGCTTTGAGCGCTGCTTCGGCCCCGCGGATCTGGCTGATAGCGGCAGCGGTGGCCCCCTGGTTCCTATTCAACAAAGGTAGGTTTATTTGAAGCCCCCAGAGAGCCGTGTTGTATCCGGCGGTGCGCTTGTAGCCAGCCATGACTTCGACATCCGGCCTGGCAAGAGCCTGCTGTAATCGGAGATTGGCCTGCGCTTCGGCCAGGGCTTTGCGATCTCGCTGAATTTCAGGACGGGCGCTCAGGGCAGCCTCGATGTTGACGGCGGGCGGCGCGGGCGGGCTCTCGAGCGTGTCAATCAGGAGGAGCTCGGGGAAGTCCTGACGACCCATAGCGCGCAGGAGTTCGGTATTCGCGGTGAGCAGTTCGCGCTGCGCGGTTTCATAAGCGACGGTGACGCGATCCCCTTCCAGACGCACTCGCAAGAGGTCGCCTTCGGCAATCGCGCCTTCACGCGCTTGGGCAACGTGATAATCGATGGTCTGCTGGAAGTTGTTCTGCGTATCTCGAAGCAGATCGACTGCGCGGCGAGCTCCCACGGCAGCCCAGTAGGCGAAGCGTACGCGCGCCACGACGCCGCGGATGACAACTTCGCGATCCTGCTCGGCTACGGCTTGTGCATTTTGCGCGAGTTCCACTCGGCGAGCTCGCTTGCCGCCGGTCTCCAATACCTGAGATGCGTAGAAGAACTGGTCGGTAAATGTGGAGGCTAGAGGTTGCGGGTGCTCCCCCGAGGTTCCAGTTTTCGCTTTGTATAAAGAGGCGAGGATTCGGCCGGAGTCCGGCTTGTTGAACAAAGCCTTGGGCGGCGTTGACCTTGGCGGATTCGACCTGGATACGCGCGTGTTTTTCGAGAGCGCTGTGGACCGCTTGATCGAGCGAAAGGGTTTCCTGC
This sequence comes from Bryobacteraceae bacterium, assembly GCA_963833675.1. GTDB lineage: Bacteria > Acidobacteriota > Terriglobia > Bryobacterales > Bryobacteraceae > DASQDN01. Next base: position 68,779 of record CAWHYW010000048.1, read on the forward strand.
GCGTGACTTGCGACTGCCAGAGCGGCCAGGAAACCGCAAAGGGGCGTGAATTTGAGCCTACGCATCTTTCGAGCTGGTAAGGGACCTATCCGAATCTAGTACGGGAAAGATAAATGGGGGATAAATCGAGTCGAAGGCGCCCGATTTGAAGATTTCCAGATTACTCAGGCAGCAGGCGCGCCAGAGCGGACGCAGCATGGCGGCACTTATTCGCGAACGTATCGAGGCCCCGCGTCATGCTGAGGTGTCGGTCTACGCGATGAGCGCCGATTTGGCCGGCACTCTGGCCGGCAGTGGAGTGCCAGCGACGAACGCCCGCAGCAGGTTCCGGCGACCGTGATCACGATATGTGACACTGGTCCCCTCCTCGCTTATTTGAATCGCAACGATCCGCATCACGAGTGGGCTGTCGCGCTTATGAAACAGGTCCGGGCTCCGATGCTCGTCTGCGAGCCTTGTACTCACTGAAACTGTATACTTCTTACGCGAAGACGGCCTGTCGCTGGATCCCCTGTTCCAATTGCTGGAGCGTCAGGCAGTTCGGGTGGAATTCGATCTCTCGGAACATTGGCCGCCTGTTCGAACCCTGATGTCGCGGTATGGACAAATGGATTTGGCCGATGCGTCAATTGTCGCTATGACCGAGTTGCACGCCCGATCCCAGGTGCTAACCATCGATCGAAGAGACTTCAGCGTGTATCGACGAAACGATCGTCAGGTGATCGATTTCATTTCTCCCGGAAAGAGTGGAGGGCGATGACTTCTACGAGCACAAAGCCACCACAGCACAGCAGTCATCCACGCACAAACATCGACTAAGAGGGTTGAAAGTGATTGGTGGCCAGGGACGGAATCGAACCGCCGACGCCGGCCTTTTCAGGGCCGCGCTCTACCAACTGAGCTACCTGGCCAACTATTTTAGTAGTAACAAACTGCCTTTTGGTTACCGCTACAAGCTAGGCTGTTTTGTAAGAGCTTCGAGCGCGATGCCGCTCTCCTGCTCGACACCGGCGTGAAGACTGTTGCCGTGGGCATCCATGGTAACAATCGACGGGAAATCCGTTGACTCGCAGACGCCACATTGCTTCCGGAATTCCGAAGTCCAGGAGACTCTACGCCGAGGACCTCTTCCACTGGTGCGCGAATAGAACTGCGCAGCGTCACCCAATTGGCGTCAGATATACAGCGCCTGCTTCCTTTGAAGGCAGCCAGCGTCTTTTGTCCCATGCCGCCTTTTCCGATCACGGCCCGAACACCGTAACGCTTGATCACGTCGGCCTGATACGGCTCTTCTCGGATACTGGTGGTCGGGCCGGCAGCCTTTACGGATCCAGCGATCACCGCTTTTAACTTCGACATGACGGGTCCACAGTGATAAAGAGCGGCTCCGTTGAGATCTACAAAAGGGGATTCTTCATCAGATATGCGTGGACGGCATCGCGTCCGGTAAACATCTCGCCCTGATGACAACGTCACCGACCTTCAGGGAGCGCATTGCTCTTCGGTCAATGGCGGAGTGAGCACCACTTCGCGGCCAGGAGCGGGAAGCCAGCCTCTTGCGCCATCTTGTCGATCGGACGCTCTGGGTCGCGATAGGGCCAACCCGTAATCGCTGCGGTCCGCCATCGAGCTTCACACCAAGGGGACGGAATGCCCAACAATCATCGCGACAGAAACAAGAAGCTGCAGGAAGGCGATTGGCAGCCATGATCTTGCAGCCGATAAGCGATACTTGTCCTCCAAATCCCATGGGCCCGACACCCAAGGTATTCGCCTGCTCCATGATCTCGGTCTCGAGGCTTCGCGGCTCGGGAACCGGGTTCACATCGTCCAAAGAACGGAGCGTTCGCCCTTGGCGAGCGCGTAGCCCGTGCGCACGATCGCTACCTATGCAAACTCCAATGGCGCCTGGAGCGCAGCCTTGCCCTTGCGCCTGCCAAACCGCATGGAGAATGCATTTGCGGACACCTTCGGGAGTGCGGTCTGCGCGGCCAAGATGTTCAAGCGTGCAAGGCAGTGAGTATTGCGCGTTCTTTGTTCTCGCAACCCCCGCCCTTCAACAGCAGTTTCACTTCGATCTCGTCGTGCTCCCCCTGCTCGAAGTGAATCTGGCGTCTCAGCGCCCAGATTGTCCCCGCTGTTCTGCCCATAAGCGAATGGACCGAATTGGGCCGCAATTTGCCGAGTCGCGTGCTCCGCAGTGGCGGAGCGAATGGCCTTGGCGATTGCAATCTGGTTCACGCCGACCGGAGTATGGACAAAAAATGTCGGCATGCCTGTGTCCTGGCAGATAGGCCCTTCATCCTCCTGCGCCATATCGATGTTGGTGGCGATGATATTCATCGCTTGTGAGGCTTGCGTGCCCGGCTTCTCCTGACGGGTGGCAATCGCCATCGCAGCGCACATCGGGCGGCAGGTTGGTCGACGTCTGGGTGATGAGCTCGAGGAGACTGCTTTCCAGGAATGCATGAGGAAACCCTTATTCTCGATTTGATTCGGATCTGGGCGGTCAGCCCGGGTTTGATCATTGGGTTCGGGCTCGGAAACTCTACTATTCCTTTCCATCTTCGATTTTGGCAACCTTACCCTGAAGAATTTCACCACCCATCTCGGCAATTAAGACGGTTGCGGGTTGGCCGGCTTTGAGCCGATCGGGCTGAGGGCCGGAGATGCATCGGCCACGGCGTCCATGATGCTTGAGGTCTGATGCAATACTGAAAGAGGTCGGTCATCGACGGATGAACGTCATCCCCTGCCTGGCCGCGACGGCCGACCACGATCCCGGTTACCAGGAAAAAGCACGTCACCCGATCCGATAAATTCTATTGCGCGGATGTCCAGATACCTCAGTTTTGTTTTCAGAGCACTTTCGGCGGCATTGAGATAGCGCTGGGTACTGCTGATGCGTTCTTCGGCTACTGTGGCAACGGCATCGAGATTCTTCGATTCGGCCTCAAGCGCTTGAAACTCTTTCTCGGCCTTCTCGAATGTGAGGCGTCGTGTTCCTTCGGCCAGCAAATTTTCTAGCGCTGGTAAGCTCTCGATGCTGGCTCAAGTAGTCGTTGCGTACGCGACTCGCGTCGGCAGAAGCGCAGAGAGGCCTCCAGGCGCGCGGAGGACAGCGCCAATTCGAGACTATGAACACGGTCTTCTGCTTTGATATAGTCCGCTTCGGCCCTTTCCCTGAAAGCGTCCAGGGACTCGCTGCGTATGTAGCGAGCATCTGCCCTTCGTACACTTCGTCGCCGACCTCTACCTGGAATAGCTCGATCTTGCCCTCGATGGGAACGGGAACAGCGACCACTGCCGCAGCTTTGATGCTTGCCGGAAGGCTAATCCCGGTGATTTGCGGGGTCTGCTGGGCGGCTGCTTTCGCGCTGACGGGCTCCTGCCGTTTGTAGAAGGCTCGTAGTCCAACAACTCCTAGAACCACCGCCGCAATCAGGGCGGCTATGAGCCATTAGCTCATTCCGAAAAGACCATTTTCGCATGCAGGCTGTTTGATATACTTCAAAAACCAGGGCCTATCGTATGGACGAACTTCGGCTGGGCGACGTAATCGACGATTACTGTATTAAATGCCGACGTATGACCAACCACGCAATCGTGTCGATTGTCGAGGGACAGGCGGCCAAGGTACGGTGCAGATCCTGTTATCACGATCATACGTATTTGCATGAGCAGATTCCGCCATCGAAGAAGGACCTGAAAAAGGCGGAGCTTTTCAACGCTGTACTGGCGGCAGGCGGACAGGCGCCGGCAACAGAAGCTGACGGAGCTTCAGAAAATAGCCGGGACGCGGCGACTCCGGACCCGACAACACGCGGCAGCGAGCGAGCCTAAGAAGGCGCGCGGCCGGCGAAAAGAGCCTAACGGCTGTAAAAAATTACCTCCACTCACTTGCGCTAAAGCGAACTTTGTTCGTGGCTCTGATTATGCGGTTGCCGCAGTGTCGTCTTCAAGTACGATCGAGCGTCCAAAATCGTTGGCGGCAGTACTTCGTGAATCGCAGCCAAAAGGCTCGGGCGACCGAAGGGCTTCTGTAAGAACGCCACCGATCCATGGAGAGAGTTCAAGCCGGCGGCGGCGCGATCACAATAGCCAGACATATAGATCACCTGCAGGTCCGGCCGCCGCTGAACCAAGGCGGCACTAAGTTGCTGGCCACTGATACCAGGCATTGTCAGATCAGTAAGCAGAAGGTGAATACGACCGGCAAAGCTTGCGGCGACCTCAAGGGCGTCTTCACCCGACTCAGCTTTACCGAGCACGTTGTACCCTGCTTCGGACAGGACACGCTTCAGCAGCAGGAGCACCAAAGGCTCGTCGTCAACAACCAAAATATTCTTCATGCTCAGCCTTCTGCACCAAGCTGCATTTCAACGGATGTACAAAGGTTACACTAGCACCCGTACATCTTCAATAGCGCACCAATCGCGAATTACTACTTAGGTGCAATTAGATTTGCGACTAAGAAAGCGCTTAGTACCTGCGATTTAAAACTGTCACAAAACTCACGAGGTCTCGACCGCATGTTCAGGCAGAACGACTCTGGCCGTAGTACCACCTATGGCGCTGCTATCAATCACCAGCGCGCCGCCGGCTCGTTTCACAATTCCATAGGCCACCGATAGCCCCAATCCGTTTGCTCCAGGTTTCGTCGTGAAGAACGGCTCGAAGATTTTCGATTTGTGCTTGGCCGGCGGCCCGGATCCTGAATCTGCGACTGTTGCGCATACATAAGTCCGGCTGGGTAGACCAAGTTGCGGGATGATCGCTTCGTATTCGGACGTTCCCGGCAGGATTTTGGATGTGGCGATCGTGATCGCCGGCGCATTTGGCCGCACTGCTTCCTTCGCGTTTCTCATAAGGTTGAGCAGAATCGTTTCCAATTCCTTCACTGCAAGGTAGACGGAGGCGCCGCCACTCTCCGCGCGGATGTTGACGGGAGTGGATCCTGCGATCGTCTCAAACATGTTTGCCATTCCGGCAACTACCTTGTCGATCCTTACGGCGACGGGAGCCGCCGGCTTGCCTCTACTAAATGCAAGCAGGTCCTCAGTCAGGTCCGACAACTGTCGGGCTGCATCAGCGATATGCTCGAGATCGCGTCGCAACGGGTCTACAGATTTGTACTGAGTGGAGATCAGATCCGTGTAAGAGAGGATGACGGTGAGCAGGTTATTAAATCGATGAGCAACTTGCCCGCTGACGCGCTCCAATGCAGACATGACTCGATCATCGGGATGGATTGCCCTGCTGCCGGAGGACGCAGTTAGGAACAGCAGTACATGGTCCGCGTCGAATGGGTGAAAGCAGATCCGATATGCATCAGGAGCGCACTCGCCAATTGTCGTGGAAGCGCCGGTCTGGAACACAGACTGACATTGATCCTGATATTCGGAAACTTTGCTATCGATGTCGGGTATGGACGCGACGGCAAAGCTGTTGGCGTACCCGATCTTCTGATCTCGCGTGACTAACACGACGCCGACCGGCAATCGTTCGAGGATTGTTTCGGAGTAACTGGTCCCTTGCTGGAGCGCGCCGACTAACTTGGCGGCCTCTCGCACCAGCCCAGGATGCACTCTTGCGCAACATACGTGAGAAAATCCAGTCTAGCTGAACAGGCTCTTCAAACGAATGGGCTTTTCTCGCAAAAAGTACCCCGGTACTTAAGGTGAAGGTGTTGGGTTTACAGGGATATATGCTCGTACCGTACCGGCCAGCCTACGCCAGCTCCGTTAGGAGGGACGTTCTATTTTTTGCCGAGTGGAAGGGAGTGAATCGGTTCTTCGGGATCTAGTGTCGATGCCCTACCGCATCTGCGGAAACCTGCTCAGCATCCGGACAGCAACGTCCCTCCGCAGATGCGGAGGCCAAGGGCTGAAGATCGCTATAGGTAAGGCGACCGCCGAGCCAGCGACCCATTCCCCGGCGCCGCACCTCGAACCCAGAACGCGAAATCGATACAGGAATTCATCCGGGTTGATCCTCGTCACAAGGTGGATGTCGTCGGGCGCGCATTCCCACTCGGTCGGGTTGGTTAGCCATTCGACCATCGATGAGCGCGCTAGGCTCTCGGGGTCCGCATATTCGGGTGGAGAGAGGTAAGCGTAGTCAACTTCGGCAAGCAGGCTGCGGAACATATTACGAGTTTCGTCGCAGGCGGCGACCCCCGAAACCGTCTCGGGAGAAAGCGGATTCGCGCTGGCGAAGCAGTGACATTGCTGCAAACATGACGAGCCGCTGATCATCAAGCGTAAGCGCGTTCTTCAGTTCTGCGACTAACTCGGGCCCGGGGACGTAGCCCAGAATATCGAGTAGCAACACTGCCTCGTTTCGGGGGTCCTGGTAGTCTTCCTGCCATCTCCATGAGTGGCCATTCCGACGTTGAAACGGCCGCAGTTGATCGTCGATATCGCGCCAGAAAAAAGCGAAGGATGGCGCAAAGGGCGCAAGATCGATCGGCTCCGTCCCTCCGGAGTCGAGCGCGTTATAGAGCTGCGCGCATATATCCCAGCGTTCGTCGGGCGAGGCGGTGAAGCGCGAGATCAGATCATCGAGATCCATTTCAATGGCTTCGCGCTGTTGCAAGTGACGCGAGTTTCCTCTCAGACGGGAGTTCTGCCGCGGCAGAAAGAAGCCAGCCTGTCATCCGATGGAGCATAGTTGAGAGGCGACAAGCAAAGGAGACTACTTGATCTTATATTTGCCCTCGGGCGTCTTCTCGCGATGCGCGTCGTGGCATGCCTTGCAAGTTCCACCGATGCGATTGAATGCCGCGGCGGCTTTCTCTGCGTCATCTGCGTTGGCGGCGCTCGCCAGTTCGACCGCGGCCGCTTTGCCCTCGGTGGATAGCTTTACCGCATCTTCGGCGTTGCGCTGACGCCAGAAGCCGATCATGTTTTCGTAGATCCCTCCGATTTTTTCGGCGTGCGTGACGGCTTCGGGACCGGTTTTCTTTTCGAGTTTCCTAAGGACGCCGAGGGATGCGCCCGTGGCTTTCATCCAGGTCTCCAGTTCTCCGTTCTCCTGCCCGGGAAGGGCAAGAGCAGACACAAGCAGTACGGGGATACCCAGTTTGATTGATCGCATATTGGTTGTTTGATCTCCGTTCAGAGTAGCAGAAGCAACAAAGCTGGAAGAGGCGGCCCTGTTATACGATGAGAGTGGAGCAACCCTCAAAGTCAGGAGCAAGTCTCACAGTGGCAGACAATCTATTTTCGCGACGTCATTTCTTTCTCGGCAGCCTTATGGCCGGCGCGGTCCCGACAGGCGGATACGGCAGCGTTCGATCCTTAAACAGCTCGGGTATAAATCTCCGAACGAGAAGCTGAATATCGCAGCAGTGGGAGCCGGCGGAAAGGCTACAGCGATATTACAGGCTGCAAGTCTGAAAATATCGTCGCGCTCGTAGACCCTGACGAGAAGCGCGCGAGTCGAGCGTTCACGGAGTATCCGAAGGCCGCGAAGTACAAAGATTTTCGCAAGATGTTCGACAAAGAAACGAACAACATCGATGCGTTACCGCTTCCACACCCGATCATATGCACGGGACGGTAGCCATGTGGGCGATGGCTCGCGGAAAACATGTTTACTGCCAGAAGCCGTTGACGCGTACTGTTTGGGAAGCGAGCGAGTTGACGAAAGGCGCGGCGAAGTACGGGGTCGCGACGCAGATGGGCAACCAGGGCTACTCGAACGAGGGCGCTCGCGAGTGCTGCGAGATTCTCTGGAGCGGCGATATCGGTGACGTGAAGGAAGTCCACGCCTGGACGAACCGGCCGGAAGGATATTGGCTGCAGGGTCCCGAGGTGGAGCCTAAGGAAGAATCGGTTCCTCCGACGCTCGACTGGGAGGCCTGGCTGGGCGATGTGGAGATGCGGCCATTCAGCTCGGCGTACCTGCCGATCAAGTGGCGCGGGTTTCCCGAATTTGGCTGCGGCGCCGTCGGGGATATGGCATGCCACATTCTCGGGACGCCGAATATGGCGCTCCGGTTGACGGCGCCTGTCAGTGTCGAATGCGTCGAGCAAGAAGGTAAAGGGAAGTACACGTTCCCGAAGAAGTCTGTGCTCCGATGGGATTTCCCGGCCCGCGGAAAGATGCCGCCGGTCAGTATCTTCTGGCATGACGGCATGCAGAAGCAGCCGGATATTCCAGGTGTCCCGGCGGGAGAATTGCTCGGCGACAAAGACATCAATGGAAGCATCTTCATCGGCGACAAAGGAATGGTGACCACAGGGTGTTATGGCGAGCGCACGCGTTTGGTGCCCGCCGCCAAGATGGCGGACTATTAGCTTCCGTCGCCAGTATTGACCCGTTCGCCCGGCCACTACCGCGACTGGATTCGCGCCGCAAAAGGCGGCGAGCCGTCCTGCTCGAATTTCAGTATCGCCGGTCCGTTCGTGCAGTGGATGCTGCTGGGTGTCATCTCGATGAAATTTGAAGGCAAGCTGATGTGGGATGCGGAGAAGATGCGCTTCACGAATAATAATGAGGCGAATGAGTATCTGAAGCCGAAGTTCCGCAAAGGGTGGAAGTTTGTTGCTTCCAGGTAGCTTTGGCGAACGCCGAGTTGTTGATGGTCGCAAGCACGGTCCTCCGACCGTGCTTTCTTCACCCCACAGAATAAGTGGATTCGGCCAATGCCAATACCGCTCAGTCCGTTGCTTCCCGTGTGTGGGCCGGGTTGCCGCATCCTCTCGTTCCTCCTGCTTGGATTTCAGGCCGTGATGCCTTGGATGGCGGTATCCTTTGTTACGCAGGACGGCCCATCGCACCTATATACAGCCGTTGTCGCTCGGGACTTACTGCTGAATCCCAATTCTCCTTACGCGGAGCTTTACCGGTTCCAGCCTAAGCTCGTCACAAACTGGAGCACGACGGTCCTGATGAATATAATGCAGGGTCTGTTCGGTAGCTTCGACGCGGAACATGCGATGGCGACACTGTGCGTGATCGCCGGGTTTTTCGGATTCGCGTATCTCCGCCGATCTGTAGATCCGTTATCCAGTCCGTGGTCCCCGACCAACAACTTTCTTCTGTGTAGCTGGTTTCTCTGGATCGGCTTCTACAACTTCTATCTCGGCATGGCGCTGTTTCCGTTCGTTGCCGGTTATTACATCCGGCACGCAAATGCGATAAATCGGAAAAAGCTTCTTGCGATCAGCGGCGGATTGCTGATTCTATTTTTTACCCACGTGATGGGGTTTGCGCTGGCACTGATGTCGGTCGGACTCGTCGGGCTGTGGGCTTGCTGTTCGCAGCGTAGCATGAAGGAGGCCCTTCGGCCAGGCGGCGTGGCTGGCTGGGGTTCTTATTCCTTCGACAATCCTCCTCCTTGTGTTCGTGCGGGGTTCCGGTCAGACCACACAATACGATCCGGCGATCGCATGGGCCTGGAACAGCTTCCCAATGCATGCATTCGCCGTTTCGCAAGGCCGGACCGGGGAACAGACGATCTTGGTGGGCGCGATGTTCTTTTATATGATCATCGGCCTGCTCGCGATGCGCAGAAGCGAGTGGGCGAGTCCGAAGGCGTGTCTGTTTGTCGCGGGCATCCTCAGCTTTCTCGTGTATCTGTTTACGCCTGATTCAGGCTTCGGGGGAGACGCGATCAAGATCCGATTTGTGTGGGCCGTCTTCGTTTTCGGCTGTCTGGCCGCATCAACGGTATCGGCCTTTGCCCCACTGCGCATTCCTGTCGCAATCTTTACTACATGTTTTCTAACCGCGACATTGCTTCAGGCGTTGAAGATCAATGTCCGTCACGTGAGCCGGAGCCGCAAAAGCATATGAAGCGGCGCTCTCAAACGATCCCTCCCGGTTCGAGTTTCGTCCGCTTGCGTTTCCCGACAGAAGCGACCCGGAAGCATTACGGTTACGAAACTGCGGCCCTGGAGCCGCTGTTTCATATCGATGCGCGCGCGGCGGCAAGGCGGAAGCTCGTCGATATAAGCGATTATCAGGCGTTGACACGTCTATTCCCCGTCGATCACAAACCAGTGATCTCCGAGACGCAGCGCTTTCAGCTCTGGGATCTCGAAGGATCGGGAACAACCAGTTCGGAATCCCTCCGGCAGATTTTAAAGGACTTCCCGGTTCAGATCGACTACGTCGTCTTAATGGGCGATGATTCTCCGGGCGAGAAGGCGGAAGCGTTTAAGAGCATGGTTGCTGAACTCGATTCGAAAATGCGGCTCGTCGGAACCGATCCCGCGAGATCGTTCGTACGTGTATACCGCCGCCTACCTTAGGTATTGTATACTCGGATCTCTCCCCCATAAAATTTGAAGTCCGCAGGAATTTTCCTATGAGCCGATTTTCACCTGTTCGTAACCTGATGGTACTCCATATGGTTATTTCCCTTGACAGACCACAAGATATTGGGGTAGCCTCACTAGCGTGCAGAGACGATATCGCGTCATGCCGAGATACTAATACGTAAACCTTAGAAAACAAATAAGTAAAAATAATTAAGAAACGGAGACCGGTGATGGGCTTGTTGAGTGTCGATTTGAGTGTGAGAGACGAACTGAAACGATCGCTGCCGATCGCCCAGCGTACGGGAATTGAGTTCCCGCGCTACTTCACAGCGAAGCTGGACGCAGGCAAAACACCTTATGACGAAGTGAGTTGGGAGTTCCGGACCGCTACTATCGGCAATGATAAAGGCGCAGTGATCTTCGAACAGCGGGACATCGAAGTCCCGTCCGACTGGTCCCAGACGGCAACGAACATCGTCGCAAGCAAGTATTTCCACGGTAAGCCCGGCTCGCCAGAGCGGGAGACCAGCGTGGCACAACTCGTGCATCGCGTAGTGGATACGATCGCCGACTGGGGCTCGAAGGGGCGGTACTTCAAGACTGCCGCAGGACGCGCGAGAATTTCCGGAACGAGCTGGCGCACCTGATGCTTACGCAGAAAGCGTGCTTCAACTCGCCGGTCTGGTTCAATGTCGGTGTCAAGGAAGCCCGCGGCTACGGCTGGTATTGGGATGAGCCCACAGACACGATGAAGAAGCTGGAAGCCGGAGCCAACCGGCCGCAATGCTCGGCCTGCTTCATTGTTTCCGTGAAAGATTCGCTGGAATCGATTCTCGATCTGGCGAAGACAGAGGGAATGCTGTTCAAGTGGGGTTCGGGAACGGGCACCAATCTTTCGGCGCTGCGCGAAGAAGACGCGATCCTCTCGGGCGGCGGGCGCGCTTCGGGGCCGTTGAGCTTCATGAAGGGGTTCGATGCTTTCGCAGGCGTGATCAAGTCCGGCGGAAAGACTCGCCGCGCGGCAAAAATGGTTGTCCTTAATTCCGATCACCCGGATGTCGAGAACTTCATCTGGTGCAAAGCGAAGGAAGAAAAGAAGGCTCACACGCTGATCGACGCGGGCTATGACTCATCGCTGGACGGCGACGCGTACAGCTCGATCTTCTTCCAGAATGCCAACAACAGCATTCGCGCGACGGACGAATTCATGCACGCCGTCGAAGAGGACGCGGACTATTGGACCAAGTCGCGAGTGGAAGAAAAACCGGTGCGGCGATACAAGGCTCGCGATCTGATGAAGCAGATCGCGGAAGCCACCTGGCAGTGCGGCGATCCGGGAATGCAGTTCGATACGACCGTCAATCGCTGGCACACCTGTAAGGCGACGGCGCGGATTAATGCATCGAATCCGTGCTCGGAATACATGTTCCTCGACGACTCGGCTTGCAATCTGGCGTCGTTGAACCTGATGAAGTTTGTCGGTCCCGATGGGCAATTCGATGTAGAAGCGTTCCGGCATGCCGTAGACACGGTCATCACGGCGCAGGAAATTATCGTGGACAGCGCGAGCTATCCGACGGAGAGGATCGGCCGAAATTCACACGATTACCGTCCGCTGGGTCTCGGGTTCGCCAATTTAGGGGCGCTGCTCATGTCGATGGGTTTGCCGTACGACAGCGATCAGGGCCGCGACTTCTCCGGAGCGATTACAGCCGTGATGTGCGGCCAATCGTATCTGACGAGCGCTCGGATTGCGGAAGCGACGGGTCCATTCCCCGGCTATCTCCGTAATGAGCATTCGTTCCTTGAAGTGATTCGGATGCATCGCGATTCGGTGAGCAATATCGACAGCCGCCGGGTGCCTCCGGCGTTATTCCAGGCCGCATTGGAGTCCTGGAATCTCGCTTATGAGAAGGGCAAGGTCAGCGGATATCGTAACGCTCAGACAACCGTGATCGCTCCTACGGGCACGATCGGCTTCATGATGGATTGCGACACGACGGGAATCGAGCCCGATCTGGCGCTGGTGAAGTATAAGAAGCTCGTTGGCGGCGGTGTGATCAAGATTGTAAATCAGACTGTGCCGCAGGCTTTAATCAAGCTAGGTTACACGCCGGTCCAGGTGGAGCAAATCGTCTCGCACATCGACGCGACCGGCACGATTGAAGGCGCGCCGCATGTGAAGGACGAGCATCTTGCGGTTTTCGACTGCAGCTTCCGCCCTCAGAATGGAGCGCGCTTCATTCATCACATGGGGCACGTCAAGATGATGGCGGCGGTTCAGCCCTTCATCTCGGGCGCAATCTCGAAAACGATCAACATGCCGGAAGAGAGCACGGCCGAAGACATCATGAACGCCTACATGGAGAGCTGGCGCCTTGGGCTGAAGGCCGTCGCCATCTATCGTGACAATTCCAAGCGTGTTCAGCCTTTGAGCTCGGGCACGGGCAAGGGTGAAAAGAAGAGCGGGCCTGTTGTGATCGAGAAGGTCGTCGAAAAAGTGGTTCACCGGCCGGTGCGACGGAAATTGCCCGACGAACGCCAATCGATTACACATAAGTTTTCGATCGGTGGACACGAGGGATATATCACGGTTGGTCTGTATGAAGACGGCCAACCCGGAGAAGTATTCATTTCGATGGCGAAGGAAGGCTCGACCATCTCGGGCCTGATGGACAGTTTCGCTACAGCCGTGAGTTATGCGCTCCAGTACGGCGTGCCGTTGAAGTTCTTTGTCGATAAGTTCAGCCACGTTCGTTTCGAGCCGAGCGGCTGGACTGGCAATGCTACGGTGCCTTACGCGAAATCGATTATGGACTACATCTTCCGGTGGCTCGGAGCGAAATTCCTGGGCCCCGAGTATGCGATGGGCGAGGCGGGCGATACACCGGTGTTGAAGCCCACTGAACCTAGTCCGCAGCAGGCTTTGCAGTTTGAGCCGTCGGTTACGGATGCCCCGTTGTGCGCGGAATGCGGGTCGATCATGACGCGCAACGGATCCTGCTACAAGTGCGGGAATTGCGGCGGGACGAGCGGTTGTAGTTAGTCCTTTTCTCTGTTGTGTGTGCGTGGGAGAGGGCGACCCGGTGACCTCCGACACCGGGTCGCCATTTTTTTATGGAACTGATCTTTTTTGCAATTGGGACGCTCGCGGGCACTTTGGGATGCTGGCTGGCGATGCGCGCACGTTTTTTTGAGCCATTGCGCGCGGAAACTGCACGCCGCGCGAGCGCCGAAGCAATCGCGTCGAGGGTGCCGGAACTGGAAGCGCGACTCGGTGAACTGCAGGTCGCTAACACAGATCTACAAGCGGAGAAGCGCGTTTTGTCAGAAGCTCAGGCGAGATTGCTTGAATCGTTTCAGGCCTTATCGGCGCAGGCGCTGCAAGCCAACAATCAGATGTTTCTGGACCTGGCGGACACCGCGTTGGCGAAACGTCAGGTAGCAATAGACGAGTTGGTGCGGCCTCTTAAGGAATCGCTCACCAAGGTGGATGCGAAACTCCATGAACTAGAAACAGCTCGCGTATCGGCGTACACGTTATTGACGTCTCAACTGCAGTCGCTCGGTTCGGAGACAGCCAATCTGGTCAAGGCTTTGCGGACTCCGCACACGCGCGGGCAGTGGGGCGAAATGCAGCTCCGTCGCGCAGTGGAGATGGCCGGGATGGTCGATTATTGCGATTTTCGTTTGCAGCAGACGCTCTATGCGGAGGAGAGTCGCCTGCGTCCTGACATGGTTGTGATGCTGCCGAACGGCCGAAGGCTGGTGGTGGATTCGAAGGCTCCTCTATCGGCATATCTCGACGCGATCGAGCTCGAGGATGATGCTTCCCGCGCGGTGAAGTTGAAGCAGCACGCAATGCAGGTTCGAACGCATGTGGAGCAGCTCGCGCAGAAGGCCTACTGGTCGCAATTCGATCAGGCGCCGGAGTTTGTGATCGCCTTCCTGCCCGCAGAATCGTTCTACAGCGCCGCGCTGCAACACGATCCGGGACTGATTGAGTTCGGCGCGGATAAGCGGGTTTTGATTGCGACACCGACAACGCTGATCGCGTTGCTGAAGGCGGTTGCGCATGGCTGGCGGCAGGAGCAGATCGCGCAGAATGCGGTGGAGATCAGCCGCATGGGGCGGGAACTCTACGAGCGACTTTCGAAACTTGCTGAGTACTTCGCGGCGGTCGGGACTCATTTGGATCGGGCGACGAGGGCCTACAACGATGCCGCGGGTAATTTTGAGAAGCGGGTACTTGTCTCGGCGCGTCGAATGAAAGAGAAGGGCGTCACGGTCGCGGAAGATATTCCGGAAGTCACTGCGATTGACAGGGTTCCGAAGACGTCGTTGTTTGCCGCGGATTAACCTCCACTCGCTATCGTTAGTGGCTCTGGATGAGTTTGGGATTATCGGGTTTTCTGAGGACAAATCTTTTACAATCCGGCAACAAATTAGAGGGTAAAGATTCGTAAACGTCTGGAACCCGAAGCCTTTGCCCCCATCTAAGAAGTTGTAGACGGAGAGGACAAAATGAGAAAAGCACTTCGGAACCTCACACTGACGCTCGCTGGAGCGCTTTTGATGGTTCCTTTCGCACAGGGCGCGATCAGCACCGCTCAAAGCAAAAAAGGTTTGACCGGATTGGAAAAAGATGTCCGGCATGAACTGGTTATGCTGCCCTGGTTTAGCGTATTTGACAATTTGGAATTTCAGGTAAATGGCAGTGAGATTCTGCTCACAGGGCAGGTGACTCGTCCGACTCTCAAATCGGATGCCGAACGAGTGGTCAGCCGGATTGAAGGCGTTTCGAAGGTTGTGAACAACATCGAAGTATTGCCATTGTCACCGTTCGACGACCGGATTCGTTTGGCGACGTATCGCTCGATTTACGGCTTTGGACCGCTCACTCGGTATAACTGGGGGCCGGTTCCGCCGATTCACATAATCGTGAAGAACGGCAACGTAACGCTTGCCGGCGTAGTGGCAAACGAGACAGACAAGAATATCGCGAACATCCGCGCGAATGGCGTGTCCGGGGTGTTCTCGGTGGATAACAATCTTCGAGTCGAGCAGGGTAGTTGAGGCAAATAATCCTTCTTCCAGAAGAAGTTGGCGACCCGCGCTGGTGCGCGGGTCTTTTTTTTATCCTCCTGTGTGTAAATCTCAAATTTCAGATTTGACATGGCGTTTTCTCCGTGGCAAGATGGGCGAAACCGTCTCGATCCCAGGAGATCGCAATGCTCAGGGCCACGTTTGCTATTTCGCTACTCGTGCTTTGTTTGGCTGCAGCTTTCGCGCAGCAGGGCGCTGGAACCATCTCCGGTGTTGTCACAGATTCGCAGGACGCCGCCGTCGCAGGCTGCCGCGGTCAAGTGACTCACGGCGAAACCGGACAAGTCTTCCGAACGCGGACTAACGAGAGCGGATTCTATACAGCGCCGGGTCTCGCGGTCGGCCCTTATGAAGTAGCGGTCGAAATGCCGGGCTTCAAACGCACGGTACGTTCAGGCGTGACTCTGCAGGTTAATCAGAACGCTCAGGTGAATGTGACGCTGGACATCGGCCAGATCAGCGAGTCGGTGCAGGTAATCGCGGAGGCCCAATTGGTCGATACCTCCGGCGCAACTTTAGGCACCGTAGTTGAGAACCGTCGGATTCAGGAGCTCCCGCTAAACGGCCGGAGCGCTCTTGCGCTGACGCTCCTAACTCCCGGCGTCGTTTCGAATGCCGGCCCAACGAACTCCGGCTTCGGCGATCGCGGGATTCAGCTATCTTCTATCAGCATTAACGGCGGGCCGAGTTCGATGAACGCCCAAATGCTCGATGGGAACAACAACACTTTGAGCTACGTCGGTGAAGTTGGCATACCGCCGGCGGTGGATGCCGTCGAAGAATTCAAAGTTCAGAGCGGCTCAATGTCATCCGAGTTCGGGTTTACGGCCGGCGGCGCGATCAATCTGGTTACGAAGTCCGGCACGAACGAATTTCATTGGCACGGCTTATGAATTCCTGCGCAATGACAAGTTTGACGCGCGCAACACATTTGCTACAAGCAAGCCTCCTCTGCGTTACAACCAATACGGAACATCCCTGGGCGGTCCGATCCTGAAGAACCGCTTGTTTGGCTTCTTCAATTGGGAGGAGTATAAGCTTCGGAAGAGCACACCGCGTATCTCAACGGTTCCCATTCAGGAATGGCGCGACGGCAATTTCAGCCGTCTGTACACAAACATGGGTCAACTGATCCCTATTTACGATCCGGCTACAACACGCGCGAATCCCAACGGCTCAGGGCAGATTCGTGATCTGTTCCCGGGAAATATCATTCCCACGAATCGATTCGACAAGATCACTCCCACGATTCTCGGGTTCTGGCCACAACCGAACAGGACACCGATCAACCAGTTCACGCAGGCTCAGAATTACCAGGACTCCGCGATCAGCATCGTCGACTGGGATCAGATGCACGTCAAAGTGGATTATCGCCTCACGGAGCGGAACTCGATATTCGTGAGATATACGTCCGCCGAACACCAAACCGCCGCAAACAGCATCTTCACAGACCCGACCGTCGGTCAGGACCGCAACGATAATCAATTCAACCGTAATGCGATGGTGTCCGACACGCACACTTTCTCGCCGACACTGATCAATAACCTACGCGTTGGGATTATGAGACAGCTTTTCCTGTTCCGTGCCGCCAACGGCGGGCAGGATTGGCCGACAAAGTTAGGTATGCCGTCCGTCGTGCCGCGCGATCAGTTTCCACAAATTGATTTCGGCTACGGCACCATCGGAGGCCAGGCATATGGGACGCGCGGTTCGATGAATTGGGATATTCAGAATCTTTTGACAAAGGTCGCGGGTAACCAAACGCTGAAGATCGGAGCGAATCTCCGGCTGCTGTACGGCGGCAATCGTCAAGGCGCCGCGCTTTCGGGAGACTACTCGTTCACCACTTTGACGAGCAATCCCCAAAGTCCGGCGGGTACGGGTTCTAACCTCGCTCAGTTTCTGCTGGGCGAGGTCAACACGTCCTTCATCGATCGCATTCTTGGCAACTCCTGGAAGGCCTATTCGCTCAGCTTCTTTCTTCAGGACGACTGGAAGGTATCTCGCCGGCTCACTTTGAATCTGGGCATGCGTTGGGATTATCAGCAGAAGCCGTATGAGCGGCAGAACGGCCAGGTCAATTTCGATCCGACAAGTATCGATCCGGTGACTGGTCGCGCCGGGATCACAGTGTACGCAGGGGTAAACGGAGCTCCGAGGACTTTCCTCGACGAGGATTACAACGATTTTGGTCCTCGCGTCGGTTTCGCTTTCGATCTCTTCGGAAACGGCAGGACCGTCGTGCGCGGCGGCTATGGGATCTTCTACCCGTCCATATTTTTCCGGAACTTCCTCGGAAATACTACCCTGTTCTCCACAACGCGCACAACGTATGTGGCCCAAGGTCCAGGGCTGGCCGCATTTCAATTTGCAAGCGGCTTCCCGTATGCGCCGGTTGAATCCCCAGGTTCGGCCGCAGGTCCGAGCGCGCTCTTGGGACAGGCAGTCAGCTACCGTGAATCGGATGGGACGACGCCCCTCACGCAGCAGTGGAACTTCTCCGTGCAGCAGCAACTGGGGAACTGGCTGGTGGATGCGACCTATGCGGCTAACAAGGGCAATCACTTCTCGGCGGATGGCTACAACCTGAATCAGGTGGATCCTGCGATTCGCCTGCAACTCGGACAATCGTTGAACGATGCTGTTCCGAATCCATTCGCAGGCAAGATTCCGGGAGGTTTGGGAGCGGCGACAATACCGCGGGAACGCCTTCTGATGGCCTATCCGCAGTATCAGACCGTAACCGTGTTAAATCCGCGGCTCGGGAATTACATGTCGCACCAGTTCCAGTTAAACGTGAAGAGGACGTTCTCACAGGGGTTGTCGCTGATGCTTGCCTATACAGGCGGCAAGAAAATCAGCGATAGTTCCCAGGTTCCGGTCGATTTCGGATCGGCTACCCAGAACGTTGAACAGGTGACCGAAAACGGATTCCAGGATGGACTGTTCAATCGAGCAGCCAACAAATCAATCGATCCGGCCGATGTGGCCCAGCGCGCGGTGATCAGCGTCCTTTACGAGTTGCCGTTTGGACAAGGTAAGCTCTGGAGCCCCTCGAACGGTGTTGTGCAAACGCTGGTAGGTGGATGGCAGGTCAATACGATCGGGCTGATGCAGACTGGTATCCCGCTCGTGATTCGCGGCGCGAATAACTTCCAGGCAAACCGGCCAAGCTCGACCGGGCAGAGCGCCAAGCTCGATTCGCCAACTGTCGAACGCTGGTTCAATACCGACGTTTTCGTCAATCCGCCCAACTTCACGTTTGGAAATATCGGGCGCGCGCTGCCGGATGTACGCACCCCCGGCACTGTGAATTTCGATCTGTCGCTGCTGAAGAACACGCGGATTACGGAGCGCGTCAACCTTCAGTTCCGCGCGGAAGCATTTAATTTCCTGAACCATGTAAATCTCGGCGCTCCAAACACAACCTTTGCGGCGGGGCCGGATGGCAAGAATTCCAGCGCCAGCTTCGGAACGATCAGTTCAGCTCGGGACGCGCGGGTCATGCAATTGGGAATGAAGGTGATTTTCTAGGTCCATGCAGACGATCTTCGAAGGGATCTATCCGATCCTGAATACGCCGTTCCACGAGGACGGCAGTCTGGACATCGACAGTCAGCTTCGGCTTGTCGATTATCTACTCGAGGCCGGGGCTCACGGGTTAGGCCTATTTGGAAACGCCAGTGAAGGATATGCGATCTCGGGCTCCGAACGTGCGCAACTGCTCGGCGCGATTGTGCGGCACGTGAAGTGTCGCGTTCCGCTGATCGTAAGTTCCGGACATACGGGGACTGACGTTGCGATCGAGATGAGCAGCGAAGCGCGGGACCTCGGCGCCGCTGCTCTGATGGTGCTTCCTCCGTATTACCTGAAAACCGATGGAGACGGGCTGCTCCACTACTTTGGAGAGATCGCTCGTGGAGTGGGACTGCCCATTATGGTCCAGGATGCTCCGCTGATGACGCAGGTGGCAATGCCGGCGCGTCTGCTCGCGCAGATGTCGCAGAAGATTCCTGAAGTCCAATTGGTCAAGGTGGAAGCGCCGCCCACTGCGCCGAAGATCACCGCTCTGCGCGATACCGGCTGCACCGCCACCCTCTTCGGTGGATTGAACGGCCAATTCTTCATTGAGGAGTACGAGCGGGGGAGTCGCGGAGTGATGCCGGGCAGCGATCTGATTCCTGAGTTCGTGGCTATCTGGAATGCTCTGGAGAGTGGCGATCGGGGAACGGCATGGGACATCTTTGTGCATGTGCTGCCGCTCATCCGGTTCGAGCTGCAGCCCGGTCTGGGTGTTTCGGCGATGAAACACAATCTGGTTGCACGGGGCATTCTGAAGAGCGCGCGCGTCAGGCATCCCACGGCGACTTTGGATGCTCGTGCGATTGAAGAGCTGACGAGCTTGCGGGAATGGGTAGACCAGCGTAAACGCGTGCGGGCGGTTTTTAGGAATCTGCGATAAGGTGGAATCGCGAGGCCCGCCGAGACGAATCTGGAAGCCTGGAAGCTATTCCTTGAGCTGCAGGGGAGAATGAGTCACGATGACAAGGCTCGGCAACACTTCCCCAAGCGATCGCGCCCGGTCTGATGCCCTATTCCGGTTCAATCTATCCTCTTGAAACCGATAATTCATTCAGCACGCGTCAGACCGAGTTCGCGCAGTACATCCGACTGTACGACCTTACAGCACACGTGACACTCACTCTTGCGCTAATCAACCTGCCGCAATCGATCAGTTCATAGATGGCCGCGGTTACTATTCCGATAGAGTAGGGGATTGTCAAGACTTTCACATTTATGGATCGAAGAACATTCCTGAAGACCGCTTCCTCCTCGGCCTTCACGTCAGCTTTCGGTCAGTCACGAGATCGGAAACCGAATTTCGTCGTGATTCTCGCGGACGATATGGGGTACTCCGATGCAGGTTGCTATGGCGGCGATGTCGACACACCGAATATCGATAAGCTCGCGGCCGGCGGTCTCCGCTTTACGCAGGCGTATTCCACGGCGCGATGCGGGCCATCAAGAGATTGTCTGCTAACGGGCTATTATGCCCAGCAGACAGCGGCAGACATCATGACACCCGGCAGCACACCGGATTGGACACGATTTCTCCCGGAGTATCTAAAGCCGCGAGGGTATCGCTCCTACCATTCAGGAAAGTGGCACATCAAATTTTCTGCCTTGGCCGGAACAGGCTTCGACCATTCGTACATGCTGTTGGATGAGAATCGCTATTTCGCTCCACGGCTCCAACATCTCGACGAGCAGCCGCTTCCAGCCGTAAAGCCCGAGGATCACTTCTACGTCACAAAAGCGATCGGCGAACACGGCGTTCGGTTTTTGAAGCAACATGCAGCCGAAGACTCCAACAATCCTTTCTTCCTTTACCTCGCGTTTACATCACCACACTTTCCATTGCACGCGTTGCAAGAAGACATCGATCACTACAAAGACCGTTTTTCGGAAGGCTGGGATGCAGCTCGTGAAAAGCGGTTTCAGCGCATGCGGCGCATGGGATTGGTGAACTGCGAACTGTCACCGATGGAGCCCGGTGTACGACCGTCGTGGAGCACGCCCGACAAGGAGCTGTTCGAAAAGATCGGCCCGGGCGAAGTCACTCGAGCTGTGCCATGGTCGACGTTAACGCCTGAGCAGAAGAAGCTCCAGCGGACGAAGATGGCCATACACGGAGCGATGATCACCCGGATGGATAAGGAGATCGGACGAGTAGTGGATCAGCTCCAAGCGATGAACCAGCTCGACAACACCGTAATTCTGTTTCTCTCGGACAACGGCGCAAGCGCGGAACAGATTATCCGCGGTGACGGGCATGATTCATCCGCCGCGCCAGGATCAGGCGCTTCCTATCTGTGTCTCGGGCCAGGATGGGCGAGCGCTTCGAACACACCGTTCCGACTACATAAGTCATACGTGAATGAAGGCGGGATCGCATCGCCGTTGATCGTCCACTGGCCTGCTGGAATCCGGGACAAAGGCGCCTTACGGCATGATCCCTGTCATTTCATCGACGTGCTGCCGACGCTGGTCGGACTCGCCGGCGGTAATCCCGCCACGACGACTCCAAAGGATGCCCCGCCGCTGCCGGGTAGAAACCTCGCTCCAGCGTTTGCGAAAAGCGGGACGGTCAACCGGGATTATTTATACTTCAATCACTCAAACAATCGAGCGATCCGGGTGGGCGATTGGAAACTCATCGCGACCGGTCAGACGGGACCGTGGGAGTTGTACGATCTGAGCAAGGACCGTGCCGAACAGCGGAACCTTATCTCGAAACAGCCCGAACGGGCCGCACAGTTGAGCAAGTTATGGCAGGATCGGGATACGGAGTTCGTGAAAGTTCGGGAGGCTGCAAAAGCCACAAACAAACCTCGCCTCGAACGGAAGACCGTGTAGGAGAACGCAATGAGCGCATGGCCGGACCACCGCATCCAGGATCTCTTTGGTATCGAGCTGCCGATCATCCAGGCCCCGATGGCAGGACCTGTGCACTCAGACATGGTGATAGCCGTGTCGGAAGCCGGGGGACTGGGCTCACTTCCGTGTGCCATGTCGAGCCTCGACCAGGTTCGAAATGAGCTTCAGACCATTCGGCAGAAGACATCGAAGCCCATCAATGTCAATTTCTTTTGCCACCACTCGCCGGAAGTCGATGCAGCGCGTGAGAGCGCTTGGAGACAGCGACTGGAACGATACTACGTCGAATTGGGGATGGATCCAAAAGGGACTGTTCCGAGTTCCAGCCGCACGCCATTCGATCGCGATTTCTGCGATCTGATGCTTGAGTTCAAACCGGAAGTAGTCAGCTTTCATTTCGGCCTGCCCAGTAGGGATCTGGTCGATCGATTGAAGGAGGGCGGCGTCAAAATCATATGTTCGGCAACTTCGGTCGATGAAGCTCGGTGGCTCGAGATCAGACGATGTGACGCGATCATTGCGCAGGGTTTCGAGGCCGGAGGACATCGCGGCATGTTTCTCACTGATGATATTTCTACTCAAGTCGGCACGATGGCTTTGGTGCCTCAAGTAGTGGACGCGGTGAAAACACCCGTGATCGCAGCCGGCGGAATTGCCGATGCGCGAGGAATCGTAGCCGCGTTCGCGCTGGGCGCTTCTGCGGTGCAAATGGGGACTGCCTATTTGTTCTGTCCCGAAGCCCGGTTAAACCCGGTGCATCGGGAGGCGCTGAAGAATGCGAAAGACAATCAGACTGCGCTCACGAACGTATTCACCGGAAGACCGGCGCGGAGCATCGTCAACCGTATCGTTCGTGAAGTCGGCCCAATGTCAGATGTCGCGCCGGAGTTCCCACTCGCGGCCGGCGCCATCACACCTATCCGCTTGAAGTCCGAAGCTGCAGGCTCGCAAGACTTCATTCCACTGTGGTCGGGGCAGGCGGCGCGATTAGGCCGTGAACTTCCGGCAGCCGAGCTAACCAAACAACTGGCCGAAGAGGCCCTGCAAAAGCTGGGTTCCTGAACAGGCCGGCACTAAGGCAGTCCGCCTACGATCTTGCGGTATTCATCCTCGGTAAAGGCTCGACAGGTTTCGGATGTGATGTTCCCTTGCGCGGCCAATGCCAGTAGGACCTTTGCCAAGGCCGTGTCATCGGGCGCTTCGATCGTGGCGATCATGTCGTAACGTCCCGTTACCATGTAGAAGTCCTTCATGGTGATACCGGCCGATTGAAAGGCTTTCCGCGCCGCATCCAGTCTGGACGGACTTTGTTTCAGGTTCTGACGCCCTTGCGGCGTCCACTTCAGGAGACCAATGTAGGTTGGCATGGCATTCCTCCAGTGGAGGATTGTACTCCCAATCAGCTACAACGGAAACTCGATACCTTGGGCCAATGGAAGCTCATTAGACCAATTGATCGTGACCGTTTGCCGCCGCATGTATGCCTTCCAGGCGTCACTGCCGGACTCACGGCCACCGCCGGTCTCCTTTTCTCCTCCGAACGCGCCACCGATTTCCGCGCCGCTGGTGCCGATATTCACGTTTGCAATTCCGCAATCGCTCCCACGCGCGCTCAGAAAAGTTTCTGCCGCGATCAGATCTTTCGTGAAAATAGCCGAAGATAGACCTTGCGGCACGCCGTTGTGCCATTCGATCACTTGCGCGAGGTCATCGAATTCGATCAGGTAGAGAATCGGCGCAAACACTTCGAACTGTAGCAGCGGCATTTGCGGAGGCGCCCGTACCAGTGCCGGTTCCACAAAGCAACCACCTAAAGCGCGTCCGCCCCAAACGATTTCTCCACCCTGTTCGACTGCCCATCGAAGGGCTTCCTGCATGCGCTCGACGGCAGTTTCATTGATCAGGGGACCAACCAGCGTTCCTACTTCCAAAGGCGATCCGATACGCACCTGCTTGTAGGCGGACACAAGTCTTTCAGTGAGCGCCTTCGATATGGAGCTGTGGATGAAGAGTCGCCGAATACTGGTGCACCGCTGCCCTGCGGTGCCGACAGCGCCAAACAACACAGCGCGCGTGACCATTTGCAGATCCGCATCGCCCATAACGATCACTCCGTTGTTTCCACCCAATTCGAGCAGTGTCTTCGCGAGCCGTTTGGAGGCCACCTCTGCCACTCGCTTCCCCATCGCAGTAGACCCTGTTGCGCTGATCAGAGGAATGCGTTTATCAATTAGCATGCGCTCGCCTACGGATTCAACATCGCCGACAACAAGATTGAACACGCCCTCCCACCCGTGCCTCTCCATCACTCGCTGACAAACCTTCTGCACTGCGATCGCAGTAAGCGGCGCCTCGGGCGAGGGCTTCCAGACCACGCAGTCTCCGCACACCGCGGCAATCAGCGCGTTCCATGACCACACAGCCACGGGAAAATTAAACGCGCTGATCACGCCTACCACTCCCAATGGATGCCACTGTTCGTACATGCGATGTTCCGGACGCTCGCTGGGCATCGTCAGTCCGTACAGTTGTCTCGACAGACCGACGGCGAAATCGGCGATATCGATCATCTCCTGGACTTCGCCCACGCCTTCCTGCAAAATCTTCCCGGTCTCCATCGATACCAACGCGCCCAGTTCCTGCCTGACCGCCCGGAGTTCCTCGCCGATCTCACGCACGATCAAACCGCGCTTCGGCGCCGGCAGCATGCGCCAGCGCAAAAACGTTTGAGAGGCTGCATGAACGACCTCGTCGTAGTCTTCTTCCGCCGCCATCAGCACATCGGCGATCGCCATGCCTGTCGATGGGTCTATAGAAGAGATACGGCGACCAGCCGGCTGATCGACCCACGGCCCATACGACGCGCCTGAATTCACCGCTTCAATCCCGAGCCTTGCGAGAACCGATTTGCGAAGTGAGGCTAAATCTGCGCCAGCCATGAAAATCCCTCCGTGCCAATAGCGAATTTTTTGCCGTGGGCTTCGGCCACGCGGCGGATGCGCTCCACGATTCTAGTTTGAAACGCCGGATCGAACCATTGCAGGTGACCCTGAGCCTCCGCAAGTCGGAATGCCTGCTCACGAGTCGTAGCGCCGGTAGTCTTAACTTCGCGAAGGTGGAGAGGATCGCCGATGAGATCAGTTCCGGCCGCGTCGAGCGCCATTTCCGCGAGCGCTTCAGGATCACAAGGCAGTATCGGCGCAAGCGTCACATGAACAGTGATGCCCGCTGAACGTAGCCGCCGGATGAGTTCGAGCCGCTGCATATTGGATTCGCAATGCGGTTCATAGAAACGACGGACGTCGTCTCTGTCTGTCGTTACCGAAAAGCTTACACGAAGGATAGTCTTACCGCTGAGCTCTTGAAGAGGCGCCATGTCACGCTCGATCAGCGGGCCTCGCGTTTGAATCGTGAATACGGCGGGAGGCCTCCTCAGAACGGCCTCGAGAATTTCCGGCATCAATCGCTGCTCGGCCTCAGCGGGCTGATATGGATCCACCAACGGCGAGCAATAGATTCGTTGATGAGGTCGCAACTCACGGGTCAGCAGCTCGGACGCATTGGCTTTGAACGTGGTGAACTGGCCCCATCGCTCCCAATCCGCTCGTTTCAAGCCTCCAAAGACGCGCAAGGTCGGAACGTAGCAGTACACGCAGCCGTAGGTGCAGTTGCGGGCGGGCGTTAATGAATGGGTGAAACCCGCTTCCGCGATGAACCCTGATGTGCGGCTGAGGATGGAACTCGACTTTGCTTCGTAGATAGGGAGGTCTCGTGCCACGCTAAGTCAGGCTCCTTAGATAACCGATCCAACTGCTTGCGTTCAAGTAGGCGGCCCCGGACGATCACCGCGGAGATCTTTCGTGCGTTACGTATGTCATCCAGTGGATTCGAATCCAGTAAAACGAGATCGGCGAGTTTTCCGCGGGCTATCGATCCCGACTGAGCCTCGCTAGCGAAATAGCGCGCCGGATTCGTGGTGGCAGTACGCAGCGCTTGAGCGGGCGTCAGACCCGCCTGCACAAGTAGCTCTAACTCTTGATGCAGTGCCTGACCCGCGCGCAAACCATCTTCTCCCGTGTCAGTGCCTGCGAGCAATCCCACGCCATTCCGCTGCATCAGAGCGACTAACCTCATATCGAATTCGTAATCGGCCGCAGCTATTTTCTTTCGAATAATTAGAGTTGGCGTTTGCCAGACATCGAAGCGCGCCATCTTTCGAAACAGCTCGGTTGCTTTCGATTCATCAAACGTTTCATAAGTACGGGCGCGAATGCGTGCAAGTTCTCCCGTATCACCAGTGGCAACCGCGAGTGAACGCGCCTCGCGAAGTTCGCGTTCTTCCGAAGAGCAGGCCAACGCGATCCCAAACAGGTGTTCCATGCTCTTCTGGCGGGCATCGATCGCCTGCGCGACCGTCACGGAATCCGGCACATGGCCCGCAAATACTGCGCGGATGACACGGGCGCGCTGCGCCAAGGCGAAGTATGCATCCGGTTTCAAGGTGGAGAGAACATCGATGAAATCCGCGCCCTGGCTATCGATCGCATCGACTGTGCGCCGGGCCTGGTCTGGGCTTCCAGCCCGTACCACCATCATTCTGGGGTTCTCGGGCCCCAGCCCATCGACAGGAGATCCGGAGGTGCGGATCCTGGGACCGAGAAGGCGACCCGATTCTACGTCGGTCCGCCAGCCTCGGGTGCGCGCGAAATCACTACCCATATCGCGCACGCCCACCACTCCGTTCACAACAAAGGAGCCAAAGGCAGGTTTTTTGTCCCAGAGATGCACATGCATGTCCCAGAGACCCGGGATCAGATACTTGCCTGTACCGTTAATCGCGCCCGTTTGCATTCTCCCCGGAGTTACCGAGGTAATGCGCTCCTTGGACATTAAAACGTTCATATCCTTGCGAATCGTGCCGCTCTCAACGTCGACAATATTGACGTTTCGAATCGTTAACGGCGCAGCCTGAGCGACCACACCGAGCAGCAGCAACGCGAGGAACCCCACATCGACAGGATAGCGGACGGCGCATACGCTAGCATAAATTAAGCACCTTCACGCATGCCTTCACATCCAGCCCCACGGGACTGGTCCCCAATTTCCTGGAGATCCAAACCCGCAGCACAGCAGCCGAGCTATCCGTCTGAAGCCGAACTCGAATCCGCCCTCCGCCGACTTGCGGAGCTTCCGCCTCTGGTTACAGCTTGGGAGATCGAAGGACTAAAAAATGATCTCGCCGAGATCGCTGCGGGTCGTAAGTTCTTGCTTCAGGGAGGTGACTGCGCCGAGAGTTTCGGCGACTGCAATGCTGCTGCAATTGTCAATCGCATCAAAGTTCTTCTCCAGATGAGCCTGGTGCTGGTGCATGGCTCAGAGAAGCCGGTGGTGCGAGTAGGCCGATTTGCAGGACAATACGCGAAACCGCGTTCCTCCGATAACGAAACCCGGGACGGGATCACGTTGCCCGCCTATCGTGGCGACCTGATCAATCGCAAGTCCTTTGATGAGACATCGCGCACGCCGGATCCGGAGCTCCTCCTCCGCGCATATGAGCGCGCGGCGCTAACCCTTAACTACACCCGAGCCTTGGTACGCGGCAGTCTGGCCGATTTACATCATCCCGAAAATTGGAACATCGGTTTCATTCAAAAGGCCGAACTGGCTAAAGAGTATGCGCAGATCCTCGAAAGCGTTTCGCACGCGCTTCGGTTCATGGAAAACGTCCTGGGCGTTCATGCCGAAGCCATGCAGCGGGTGGATTTGTATACCAGCCATGAAGGCCTTCATCTGCCGTACGAAGAAGCCATCACGCGCAATGAAGGAGGCCACTGGTACAACCTTTCGACACATTTCCCTTGGATCGGCGCGCGGACCATGTCGCTCGAGGGCGCCCACGTGGAATATTTCCGTGGTATCGCTAACCCGATCGGCATCAAGGTCGCGGCAACTGCGGATGCAGATTCATGCCTTCGAGTTCTGGATTTCCTCGACCCTGAGCGCGAACCCGGTCGGATAACGCTCATCCATCGCTTCGGCGCCCAGAAGATCCGCACGGCGCTGCCTGGCTTAATTCGCGCGGTGAAAGCTTCCGGCCGCCACGTAGTCTGGTGTTGCGATCCGATGCACGGGAACACAAAAACCACTAGCGGCGGAATCAAGACTCGTCATTTCGCAGATATCCTAAGCGAACTGGGATCTGCCTTTGAAGTTCACGCGGCGGAAGGAACCTATCTGGGTGGCGTCCATCTGGAGCTATCGGGAGAAGATGTGACCGAATGCGTAGGTGGTGCTTCGGGGATCACGGAATCAGACCTCGCCCGAGCATATAAATCCGATGTCGATCCCCGGCTAAATTACGAACAGGCGCTAGAAGTGGCGATGTTGATAGCTCACAAACTCCGGACGGCTTAAGACAAGCGCCCGGCGCGTAAGTTGTGCGATGTTGGATCGCATGCGGCTTCTCGTCTACGGGTTACTTGCCACTCTTGCGTTATCCGCCAGTGAATCCTATCCCACGCCCCGCTTTACGGACCCGCAGCGCGTCGCCAGGCTCGGAACGGCCTTTGGAGACATCGATCAGATCTTCCGCCAATACGCAAGCGAGCGGAAGATTCCGGGCATGGTCTGGGGCATCGTCATAGACGGCCAACTCGCCCATACCCAATCTGTCGGCGATCACGTCACCTCCGAAACGATCTTTCGAATTGCGTCGATGACGAAAAGCTTCACGGCGCTGGCGATTCTCAAACTGCGGGATGAAGGCAAGCTAACACTGGAGGATCCCGTTGCGAAATGGATTCCCGAGTTTGCCCGCATGGAGATGCCCACACGTGACAGTCCTACCCTTCGAATCCGTCACTTGCTGACGCACAACGCCGGATTCCCTGAAGACAATCCATGGGGAGACCAGCAACTTGGAGCTTCGGATCAGCAGCTCACTGCCTGGCTGAAAGAAGGCATTCCGTTCTCCACCACGCCGGGAACACGATATGAATACTCGAATTACGCCTTTGGGCTTCTGGGTCGAATCGTCACGAAAGCATCGGGCATGGCGTATGACAGGTATGTCCAGACTCAGATTCTCGGCCCTCTGAAGATGTCCGCATCGACATTTGATGCTGCGTCCATACCTGCAGGCAAGAGAGCTACCGGCTTCCGGCTCCTCCCAAACGGCTCATATAGCGAGGAGCCGCAGCTACCGCACGGAGCATTCGGCTCCATGGGAGGATTGCTTACAAACGCCAACGATCTGGCGCGGTACATAGCCTTTCAACTATCCGCATGGCCGCCCCGAGATGACGCGGAGACAGGACCGGTGCGGCGGAGTTCCGTGCGCGAGATGAACCATCTCTGGAATCCATCGAACCTGACCGGCGGGAAACTGCCAACCGAAGTACGCGGATATGGTTACGGTCTGCAGAGTCTCCGTCGATTGCCGGTTCGAGCATGTTGTCGGTCATGGAGGAGGTCTGCCCGGTTTTGGTTCCTATATGGCCTGGCTTCCTGACTACGGAGTCGGCATGTTTGCGATGGCCAACTTGACGTATGTGGGTCCCTCTCAGCCGATCAATCAGGCGTGGGACATCTTGTTGAAGACCGGAGGACTACAGAAACGGCAACTGCCCGCATCTCCGCTGTTGACACAAACCCGCAATCGGATCTTCGAGCTTTGGAAATCGTGGAATGTGGAGGAATTAAAGAAAATTGCGTCAATGAACCTGCTGCTCGACATTCCGCCCTCGCAACGAGAAGCCCAGATCCGGCAGCTTAAGTCCGAAGTGGGTGAATGCTCTTCCGCCAGTCCGGTGATCCCGGAGAACTGGATGCGCGGTCAATTCAACCTGACCTGCGAGAAAGGTACGGTTGGCGTGTTCTTCACCATGGCCCCCACCAAACCGCCCGGCGTCCAACACCTATCTTTCCAGCGTATCAAGGATGATGCCCAGCTCGGCGCGCCAACAGGGCCGCCCGCCGGAGTGGCGTGTTCCGAGTAGCACTACCCGCCTCCGACAAACTGAACAATCTCCAGTTGCGCTCCCGCAGCAATCTGAGTCGAATCCCAAGAAGGCTGCCGGACGATCTCGCGATCCAGTTCCACCGCCACCCTCTCCGCGTCAATCTCGAGCCAGCGGAGCAGCCCGAGCACGCTCAAACCCGCCGGCACAGTCTTCGTCTCCCCATTCACGGCGACCTGAATGGTTTGACACCCTTCTTGCAGCGTCATACTATCTAATATTAGGCCCGAGCACGCGCTGAAGCTCTCCCTGCATGCCTTCTAATTATTACGAGCTATATTTTCCGATCCTGTGCCAGGTGATTCTGGCGGCCGCAGTCGCCGCCGGACTGGTTGGGGCGGCCTGCTTCTTGGCAAACGTGTACGGAATGCCGCAAAAGATACGCCCTATGAATCCGGCATGCAGCCTGTCGGCTCAGCCCGGGAGCGGTTCAGTGTTAAGTTTTTTTTAGTCGCTATGGTGTTCATTCTGTTCGACATCGAAGCGATCTTTTTGTATCCGTGGGCAGTAGTCTACCGCGAGTTGGCTCGTCAATCGCGGTTGTTTCCATTTGTCGAAATGCTATTGTTCATTGTTTTAGTGTTGGCCGGATTTTTCTATATCTGGAAGAAGGGCGTTCTCGACTGGTCCCACGAAGCGATGAAAGCCTTCCGGGAAGACGAGCGGCCGAAGCCGCTGTCTGCCCGTATGGCCGGGCCAGGGTATACGCTAACAGAAGAGAAGCCGGCGCAATTGATCGAAAAGTAATTCTGGATAAATGATCTCCGATCAGGTTCGTGAAATCCCTGTAGTGCAAGCTCTGCTCGCGCAGTTTCCCGATGCCGCAAAGGACGGAAATAATCGGCTGGGTGAGCTGACTCTGGAAATCGATCCGGCCCAAATTGTGGCGGTTTGCCGGTTTCTGAAGGACGTACAAAAGCTCAACAGGTTAAGCGGCATCACAGGCGTCGACTGGTATCCGGTGGAACCGCGCTTCGAAGTCGTCTACTTCCTCCACTCGATGGAACGTCGGAGCGAGCGGTTGCGGTTGAAGTGCCGCCTCCACGGTGACAATCCCGAAATCGATTCGGTTACGGAAGTATGGCACGGCGCCAACTGGTATGAGCGTGAGACGTTCGATTTGTTCGGCGTTCGCTTCCGCAATCATCCCCATATGGCTCGGATTATGATGCCGGACGATTGGGAGGGACACCCGCTCCGCAAAGATTTTCCCGTTCACGGCCATCGGTACAGTTACAAGGACGAGTAGGCCTAACATGAGCGATCCCGACCTTAAAGCAACCACCGCAACGCTCGAAGCCAGCCCGGCTGAAATCGAAAAGGACGCGCAGCATCACCGCCGGCGGATGACCCTCAACATGGGTCCGCAGCATCCTTCCACACACGGAGTACTCCGTGTCTTGCTGGAACTGGATGGCGAAACCGTAATGCGCGCGTACCCAGACATCGGCTTCCTTCACACCGGAATTGAGAAACAGTGTGAGGCGAGGAATTACCAGCAGGTGGTGCCGCTCACCGATCGTGTCGACTACCTGTCGAACATGATCAACAATCTGGTGTACGCGCTCGCCGTGGAAAAACTGCTGGGCGTAACCGGAGAAATGCCGGAAGCAATAAAGATGATGCGGGTGCTGCTCTCCGAACTACAGCGCATCAATAGCCATTGCGTCTGGCTGGGCACCCACGCGCTCGATATCGGCGCAATGACCGTATTCTTCTATTGCTTCCGCGAACGCGAAGACATCCTCAGAATCTTCGAGATGTTTTCCGGTCAACGGATGATGACCAGCTACATCCGTCCTGGCGGACTCGCGCTGGAGCCGCCGCGCGGTTGGCGGAAAGCCGTCGGGAAATTCATCGATGCCTTCTCCGACAAGGTCGATGAATACGAAGAGCTGCTGGCCAAAAATCCGATCTGGCTCGCCCGCACCCAGGGCGTTGGGTTCGTTCCGCTGAATGACCTTCTCGATTGGGGCGTAACCGGGCCGATGATCCGCGCAGCCGGTCTGCCGTGGGATATCCGCAAAGACGAGCCCTACTCCGGCTACGAGAAATTCGACTTCATGGTGCCGACCCGCACTGAAAATGACGTCTGGGCGCGGTATCGAATCCGCATGGAAGAGATGCGGCAAAGCGCCAGGATTGTGAAACAGGCGCTCGACGGCATGCCGGATGGGCCCTGGCAATTGGATATTCCTCGAGTGACGCTTCCTGGCCGCGAGAAAATGAAGACGCAGATGGAAGCGCTGATCCATCACTTCAAAATCGTTACCGAGGGTATGAGAGTACCGGAAGGCGAAGCTTATCAAGCCTGCGAATCGCCGCGCGGCGAAATCGCCTATTACGTTGTAAGTGACGGCTCTCCGAACCCGCATCGCGTGTTCATGCGAACCCCGAGTTTCGGCAACCTTCAATCGTTGCCGGCGATGTGCGAAGGCAAGTTGATTGCCGACACGATCGCGTCGATGGGCAGTATGGATTTCGTACTCGGAGACGTGGATCGCTAATGACTTTCTCCCCCGAACTCGAACAACGGCTCGCCAAGCTGATGGTGTCCTACCCGCAAGGCCGGGTCCGTTCCGCGCTCATCCCGATGCTGCTGTACTGTCAGGATGAGGTCGGCTACCTTTCCGAAGAAGTTATCCTTGAGTGCGCCAAGCGCCTCGGTATCTCGCGGCTGCAGGTAGACGAGGTAATCGGATACTACTCGATGCTGCACAAAAAGCCGCTCGGGAAGTATCACGTGCAAGTCTGTACCAATGTAAGTTGCCAGTTGCGCGGGGCCGAGGAACTCTATCATCACGCGGAAAAGACATTGGGTATCGGCCATAAGCAGGTGACTGAGGACGGACTATTCTCGCTCGAGGAAGTCGAGTGCATGGGCGCCTGCTCCTGGGCTCCGGCGGTCCAGGTGAACTACGATTTTCACCACTATGTGACAGACGAGTCGCTGACCGCGCTACTGGACAATCTCCGCGCGTCCAGACAGAAGGTTCAATAGGGATGCTTTACAACGAACCCAGTCCGCTAGAAACAAAGGTTCTTACCCGCCGATTCGGACTCGAAAACTCCGCTTCAATCGACACCTATCTCGCCACCGACGGCTACAAGGCGTTCATGAAGGCCGTCGGGATGACGCAGGACGAAATTATCAACGAGGTGAAGGCTTCCAACCTGCGTGGCCGGGGCGGCGCGGGGTTCCCCACCGGAATGAAATGGTCCTTCGTCCCTCGCAATGTCGAGAAGCCACGCTATATCGTGGTCAATGCGGACGAATCCGAGCCCGGAACCTGCAAAGATCGACTACTGATCGAGTACGATCCCCACCAACTCATCGAAGGCGTCCTGATTGCTGCGTTAGCAGTTGGCGCGAAGGCGGGGTACATCTACATCCGCGGCGAGTACCGCTACCTCATCGAGATCATGGATCGCGCGATCGCGGAGGCGTACTCGAAGGGTTGGCTCGGGAAGAACATCAACGGTACTGGTATCGACTTCGAATGCTATACCCACACCGGAGCGGGCGCTTATGAATGCGGCGAAGAGTCCGCGCTGCTCGAATCGCTCGAAGGCAAACGCGGCATTCCTCGCATTCGCCCTCCGTTCCCCGCCGTATCGGGGGCCTGGCAATCGCCGACCGTCCTGAACAACGTTGAGACGTATTGCGCGGTACCGCCGATCATTCTAAACGGCGGACAGTGGTTCGCGAATTTAGGCACCCCGAAAAATGGCGGAACGCGTCTCTTTTGCCTCTCCGGCCACGTGAACAAGCCCGGCGTGTACGAATTGCCGATGGGATTCAACCTGCTTCGCATGATCGACGAAGTAGGCGGTGGTGTTTGGAAAGGCAAGAAGCTCAAAGCGGTCGTTCCCGGCGGATCTTCCTGTCCCGTGCTGCGCGCCGAGGAATGCGATCTCGCGATGGACTACGACACCGTCGCCAAGGCGGGTAGCATGCTCGGGTCGGGCGGCGTAATGGTGATGGACGAAGATACCGACATCGTCAAGGTCGCTCTCCGCACCATGAAGTTCTACCAGCACGAAAGCTGTGGCTGGTGCATCCCATGCCGCGAAGGCACAACCTGGCTGAAGAAGTTGCTGGGCCGTTTCGATGAGGGCTTCGGGCAATCCAGCGATATCAATCTTATCGGTGAAGTGGCGAAGAACATGCTCGGGCCGGACATTCTGTCCCCTCGGCGATGCCGCCGCTATGCCGACAATCGCGTTCGTCGAAAAGTTCCGCGACGAGTTTGAAGCGAAGCTGACAGTAGTTCCCGGTTCTTTTGAAGACAAGAGTCGGTTGATTCAGGTTGTCTAAAGAGAAAAATGGCTGATCTGGTAAATCTCACGCTCGACGGAAAACCCATTCAGGCCGCGCCCGGCACGCTTCTCATTGAAGCGGCGCGCAAGCAGGGGATTGAGGTTCCGGCGTTTTGCTACGTGGAAGGTCTCGCGCTGCAAGCCGCCTGCCGCATGTGCCTGGTCGAAGTCGAGAAGATGCCCAAACTGCAAACCGCGTGTACGCTACCGGTCGGCGAAGGCATGGTCGTTCGTACGAATTCACCCGTCATTCAGCAGGCCCGCAAGTCGATGCTCGAACTGCTGCTGACAAATCACCCGCTCGATTGTCCGGTGTGCGACAAAGGCGGCGAATGCGAACTGCAGGACATGGTATTCACATACGGCGCCGGCGAAAGCCGGTTCACCGAAGTGAAACACCACGTCGATGAAAAGCAATTTTCACCAGTCGTCTTTTTCGATGCCCCGCGCTGCATCCTCTGTTATCGCTGCGTCCGAATCTGCAATGAAGGCATGGGCGTCGGCGCGTTAGGTGTCATCAATCGCGGCGTTACCAGCGAAATTGCTCCGAACCTGGGAGACCACCTCGAGTGTGACGAATGCGGTGAATGCATCGACATCTGCCCGGTCGGGGCGCTGACAAGCGAAAGCTATCGCTACAAGGCCCGTCCGTGGGAGATGAATCACGTGGGCACGATTTGTACCCACTGTTCTAACGGGTGCAAAACCACTCTGGGCGTACGGAACGACCACATCCTTCGTGGGAATAACCGCGACCGATCCGGCATCAACGGAGAATTTCTTTGCATCAAGGGCCGTTACGCTTTCGACTTCATCGATCATCCCGAGCGTCTGCAGTCGCCGATGATCAAGGTGAATGGCGAATTTCAGCCGGTATCCTGGTCTCGCGCGCTGATGACGGTGGCGAAGAAATTCAAGGAAGTCCGGGAGGCCAACGGCAAGTTCGCTGTCATCGGCTCAAATCACACCAGCAACGAAGAGAACTACTGGCTGCAGAAGTTCGCGCGTGAGGCGCTTAACACCAACAGCATCGATCATCGCCGGACAGGAGATCTTGCGACCCTGCTCGATGCCTTGAGCGGACGCACGAACGCCCTCGCCAGCGTCGAAGATCTCTACACCACAAAGGCGGCCCTGGTCATCGGCTCCGATCTGTCGCAGCAACATCCGCTTCTTGCGAATCAACTTCGGGCAAACTTCCGGCATCACAAGGCGGCCATCTATACCGTCACTGAAGGCCCGGTGCGCGAGCGCAAATACGCCAAACTGATGCGCATCGCCGAGCCGGCGCGCCAATTGGAAGAAGTCGAAGCGCTTCGCGACCGAGCTTGCCGCTTCCGGCGAGTTGGTCATCCTGTTCGGCGACACCGTCAAGGGCGATGCAGTTCGCCGTCTGGTCGCTTTCGGCGACTCGCTCGGTATTCCGGTCAAATACGTTTGCCTGGTGGATTACTCGAACTCGCGCGGCGCTTCCGATATGGGGCTGCTGCCCGACCTGGGTCCCGGATATCATCCGACCGGAGCCTCCGGACTTACGCTTCCTGAGATTCTCGCCGCCCACGATCTTGATGTGGTCTGGATTGTCGGCGCGAACCCGCTTGCCGGGACTTCGCTCGCATCCGACGGCGCGTTCGTCGTAGTCCAGGAAATGTTTATGACGGAGACGGCGAAGCGGGCCGACGTGATCTTCCCCGCTGCCTCCGCTTACGAGAAAGACGGAACCGTCACCAACGTTACCGGTGAAGTCCAACAGCTGAAGCGGGCATCGAAGACTATGGGAGCGAAGCCCGACCTCGAGATCTTCGGCCTGATCGCTAGAGAGATGGGAATCCGTGATTTCCTGCCTGCCAAACCGGATGCCGTCCTCGAACAAATCCGCAAGACCGTCCGCGGTTATAACGTACCGCTTGCCTGTACTGATGACAGGCGGAGCGGCGCAGACGATGCCCGTGAATGGGCGCGTACCCGTTGTATCGAGGCCGGAGTTGATCCAATCTGCCCGAGACACGCTGTTTACGTCCGGTTCGTCTGGGCCGCTATTCGCATAAGCTTAATTCCGTTATGGAGCGCGACCGTGTTCGTCTCTACGATTCCGGCGTGACAGCGCCTTAGCGCGGACTGGACACGACTAAACGATGGATAACTTCTTCGTCATCAGTCTGATCAAAACGGGTATCGTTGCATTCGTCTTTTTGACGCTGCTTGCGTATCTGCAGTGGATCGAGCGTAAGGTATTGGCCCACATTCAGCTCCGTCCAGGACCGTATCGCGTCGGTCCCCACGGTTTGCTCCAGCCGCTAGCGGACGTAATCAAGCTGCTGACCAAAGAAGGCTTTATCCCTTCGAACGTCAACACGTTCTTTATCTCTGGCGCCGTTTCTGGCGGTGACCATCGCGCTCATCTCCATCAGCGTCATTCCCTTCGGTCCTGAAATCAACATCGCCGGCGTCCGCACCTGGATGCAGTTGACCGACCTGAAGATCGGAATCCTTTTTGTTCTGGCGCTCTCCTCGGTCGGGGTCTACGGAGTGGCACTCGCGGGATGGGCATCGAATAGCAAGTATTCGCTGCTGGGTGGACTTCGCTCGGCGGCGCAGATGATCTCCTATGAACTGCCGATGGCCTTGTCGCTCGCCGCGCCGCTTCTCATGCTGAACACGCTCAGCCTGCGCGAGATGGTCGAATGCAGAATGGCTTCGTTTTCGGATTTATTCCCCGCTGGAGCATTCTGCAAGGACCATTCCCTCAGATATTCAGTTTCATCGTGTTCCTGATCTGCGCGTTTGCCGAGACGAATCGCGTGCCGTTCGATTTGCCCGAAGCCGAGAATGAACTGGTCGCCGGCTTTCATACCGAATACTCCTCCATGTCGTTCGCCGCGTTCTTCATGGCCGAATACGCCAATATGGTGACGGTAACTTCCATCGCAACGTTGCTGTTCCTCGGCGGCTGGCATCCCATTTTTCCGGCTGAGTACGGTTCCTGGTTGATCCCGGTTATCCTGTTTATCGCCGCCGGACTGATCTCGATTTTTCATGGCCTGAATCCATCGCGGCCGTTCGACAGAATTACTCTGCCGATATTCGGCGTCGTCTTCATCATTGCTGGGACTCGCTTTCACAGTGCCGTTGTTGCAGCCGATTCCTTCTGCCGCTGTTCTGGTTCGCCGCGAAAACCGGATTCCTGCTTTCATCTTCATCTGGATTCGCGGTACGCTGCCGCGCTTCCGCTACGACCAGTTAATGGCGTTTGCCTGGAAGTTCATGTTTCCCGTCGCGCTGATCAATCTATTGGTAACGGCCTTGGCCGTAGCGCTGACAACGGATTAAGATGCCGCCAATCGAACCGATTCTGTTCGCTAATCTTCGCCGGCATCGCGGTATTGTCCGCGATCAGTCTGGTGGTCCAGACGCACCCGATCGCGAGCGCCCTCTCGCTTGTCGGGGTCATGGGCTCGCTTGCCGTGCTCTACCTGCTCCTGGGAGCCGAGTTTATTGCCGCTGCCCAGCTCATTGTCTACGCGGGCGCGATCATGGTGCTGTTCATCTTCGTCATCATGCTGCTGAATGCCGGAGCGGAACACGGCGCAGCCGGTCCAAGATTCGTGAAGTGGCTCGGCATCCCACTGTTTACCCTTTTCGTGGGTCTGCTGAGCTTTATCATTCAGAGCCGTCTACCTGATACGAAGCCGGTGATCTTCGGCTCTTTCACAGCAGCCACCGGACTTGAGATCGGACGCGTGCTTTTCACGCAATACCTGCTACCGTTCGAGGTGACCTCGCTCCTGATCCTGATTGCAATCATCGGCGCAGTAGTTCTCGCGCGCAAGGAGATTGAAGCCCAATGCCTCCGATCCCGAACTCCGTTCCGTTGAGCTGGTATCTTCTCCTGTCCGCAATCCTGTTCGCGCTGGGCGTTGCCGGCTTTCTTTTCCGCAAGAACATCATTACCGTGTTCATGTCCATCGAACTGATGTTGAATGCGGTTAACTTGAGCTTTGTCGCATTCTCCTATCAGTTCAAGCAAGTGGACGGTCATATCTATGCGTTCTTTGT
Source organism: Bryobacteraceae bacterium (assembly GCA_963833675.1). Taxonomy (GTDB): domain Bacteria; phylum Acidobacteriota; class Terriglobia; order Bryobacterales; family Bryobacteraceae; genus DASQDN01. Next base: position 106,988 of record CAWHYW010000048.1, read on the forward strand.
AATGGTTGTTGCCGCCGCGGAAGCCGCCGTCGGACTCGGCATCATCCTGACTGTATTCAAGAATCGCGCGACATTGCATATCGATGAAGTGAGCAGTCTGAAAAACTGACAGATGCAGCATCTTTGGCTGATTCCAACCATTCCCCTCGCCGGCGCGGCGATCAACGGCCTGTTCGGCCGGCGCATGCCCAAGTCATTGGTCAACGTGGTAGCCATAGGCTCCGTGTTGCTCTCGTTCCTTTGGGTATTGAAAGTTCTCTCGGGCCTCGGCATGTTCGGCCACGATGCGCCCGAGCACGCGTATCTGGAGCATTACTTTACCTGGATCCAATCCGGTCCTCTCAACATCGGCCTAGACTTTGCCGTGGATCGGTTGAGCGCGGTGATGCTACTGGTGGTCACCGGCGTCGGTACGCTAATCCACATTTACGCGATCGGTTACATGTCGCATGAAGGCGGCTATTACAGGTTTTTCTCGTATCTGAACCTGTTCATGTTCTTCATGCTGATTCTTGTGCTCGGCGCAAATTACCTTGTGATGTTCGTGGGTTGGGAAGGCGTGGGACTCTGCTCCTACCTTCTGATCGGCTTCTACTTCCTCGAAAAGTTTGCAACCGACGCCGGCAACAAAGCGTTCATCGTGAACCGTATCGGCGATTTCGGATTCCTGCTGGGGATGTTTCTCATCTTCATCACTTTCCGCAGTCTCGATTTCGCGACGGTTTTTCCGGCCGCAAAAGGCATGCCGCATGATACCGGCGCGGGGATCTTCACGGCGATCTGCCTTCTGCTGTTCATCGGCGCAACCGGCAAATCCGCTCAAATTCCACTCTATGTTTGGCTGCCCGACGCAATGGCGGGTCCGACCCCGGTATCGGCTCTGATCCACGCCGCGACGATGGTAACGGCCGGCGTATATATGGTCTGCCGCTCAGCGGAGTTGTTCGTTCATTCCGATATCGCGATGAACGTCGTTGCCATTATCGGTCTCGCGACCGCAGTGATGGCCGCAACTATCGGCTTGGTGCAGAACGATATCAAAAAGGTTTACGCGTACTCGACCGTATCGCAGCTTGGCTATATGTTTCTTGCTTGCGGTGTCGGCGCGTTTTCGTTCGGCATCTTCCACGTCGTTACACACGCGTTCTTCAAAGCTCTTCTTTTCCTCGGAGCCGGCTCCGTCATTCACGCGTTGAGCGGCGAGCAGGACCTGCAGAATATGGGCGGACTGAGAAAGGAAACGCCGGTCACCTTCGTCGTCTTAATGTGCGCGGCTCTCGCGATCTCCGGCTTTCCATTTACTTCCGGCTACTTCTCGAAGGATGCGATTCTCGAAGCCGCGTATCATCGCCACCCAATCTTCTATTGGATTGGTGTGATCACAGCCGGCATGACGGCTTTCTACGTTTTCCGCTCGATCTTCCTCGCCTTCTTCGGCAAATATCGAGGGCATCATCATCCGCATGAGTCTCCCCTGATCATGACTGGCCCGCTGATGGTGCTTGCAGTGCTCTCGCTCGCCGGCGGATTCCTACCCATCCCGCATTTCCTGGAGCCGATGTTCCCGCATCATGAGGAGGGAGAAGCCGGCATGTTGGGTATCATCGCGACGGCCGTTGGTTTGGGCGGTATCCTGCTCGCCTACATCTTCTACGTGGTAAAGCCCGCGCTCGCGGATTCGATGGCGACGACGTTCAGCGGTCCCTATCGCTGGCTCTCCAACAAGTATTTTGTCGATGAGGGCTACGACGCCATGGTGGTGGACCCGGTGGTGCAGGGTTCGAGGTCGGTGCTCTGGCGCGGCATGGATGCCGGAGTGATTGACGGCATTGTGAACGGTATCGGCAAGCGGGCAAAGAATATCGGAGGCGGATTGAGGATGCTTCAATCCGGCTATATACGAAGCTATGCAGCGTGGGTCGTGCTCGGTTCGCTCCTCGTAATCATCGCCATGGGCCTGATGGGAGGCGCTCGATGAACCTGCTTGACCTCGTCATCTTCGCTCCGGCCATCGGCTTCCTGCTCGTCCTGTTTCTGCCTAAAGACAACGCAGACACGATAAAGCGCGCAACACTCATCATCTCGGTCCTGATCTTTCTCGTCTCGCTCCTGCTGATTCCAGGCGTACTCGCGAACCCCGGCCAAATGTCTTATGTGTCCGACGGGCAATGGATCAAGTATCCAAACATTCGTTATCACGTCGGCATCGATGGGGTCAGCTTGTGGTTGATTATCCTCACGACCTTCCTGACTCCGATCGCGACCCTGATTTCCTGGCGTCACATCGATCAGAGGCAAAAGCTCTTCTACGCGTTCCTTCTGCTCCTGGAGTTCGGAGTTATTGGCGTATTCGGAGCGCTCGATCTTTTCCTGTTCTACGTGTTCTGGGAAGTTTCCCTCGTCCCGATGTACTTCCTGATCGGCATCTGGGGACATGAGCGGCGCATCTACGCGGCCGTGAAGTTCTTCTTGTATACGATGGCGGGATCGGTGCTGATGCTGGCAGCGATCATCTATCTTTACAATCGCACCGGTACATTCGACTTCCCCACGCTGGTCAATCTGATTCAAAGCGGCCGGCTGATGCTCGGTCATACCGAGCAGACGCTGCTCTTCCTCGCGTTCTTCATTGCTTTCGCGATTAAAGTTCCACTGTTCCCGCTGCACACCTGGTTACCGGACGCCCACGTAGAAGCGCCAACCGCGGGCTCCGTGATGTTGGCCAGCGTGATGCTGAAAATGGGCACTTACGGTATCCTGCGTTTCTGCCTTTCGATGTTCCCGAACGCCGCGCGTGAGAACGCCGATTGGATAGCCGTGCTCTCGATAATCGGGATCGTTTACGGCGCGCTCGTCGCGATGGTGCAGCCAAACATCAAGAAGTTGGTGGCCTACTCTTCCGTGAGCCATCTCGGATTCGTCGTCTTGGGTCTCTTCTCGTTTAACCAGATGGCTTGGGACGGCGCAGTATACGTCATGTTGGCGCACGGCGTGTCTACCGGCGCGCTCTTCATGCTGGTGGGCTATCTCTACGAACGTCGCCACTCTCTTGCGATCAAGGATTTCGGCGGTGTCGCGACTCCGGCTCCATGGCTATCGACAGTCTTTCTAGTTACCACGCTGGCGAGCATCGGCCTGCCCACCTTAAGCAACTTCATCGGTGAGTTCCTGGTTTTACAAGGCGCCGCCACCGCGAAGTTCCAATGGGCAGTGTTCGCCGCCGTAGGCGTGATTCTCTCCGCGTGTTATATGCTCTGGCTGTATCAGCGCACTTTCCTCGGACGCGCTCCTGGAATGGCCGAAACGGCGGGGCACGGGCATGGCGGCCATGGCTCACGATCCCGATACGGCTGCTCAGGCCGATGAGCACGTGTCTCACGAACATTCCGGCCAGGACATGCCGGACATGGTCGGCCGCGAGTGGGCCGCCATTCTGCCGATGATCATTCTCATGATCTGGATGGGCGTTGCTCCCCAGACGTTCCTTCCCTCGATCGGCGCTTCCAATTCCGCAATGCTTGCGATTACGAAAGGCCGCCTGGAACAGCAAGTGAATCTCGTCCCGAACGGCGCGATGTCTCAGCTTGCTCAGGAGACCGCCCATGCCAAATAACTTCATTCCGTCGGCCGCTGAGTACATCAGAATTCTGCCTGAGATCATCCTCTCGATCATCGCCACATGGATCATGGTGATGGAAGGATTGCGAGACGAGTCGCGCACGGATTCCGGCAGTTTGGCTCCGGCAGTCTCTTTGCTCGGTCTGATTGCCGCGCTCGGCGCTACCTTCGTGGCCAATGCGCAGCCCGGCGCAGCGTTCCAGCAAATGATCATCGTCGACGGCTTCGCGACCTTCTTCCGTGCCCTCGTAATTATCGTCGCGATCCTTGCGATTCTCTGTTCCGGCCAGTACCTCCGCCGAGAACGGTCGCATGGCGGCGAGTACTACGCGCTGATTCTGTTCTCCGTCGCTGGTCAGGGCATCATGGCCACTGTCGAACGAGCTGATCATGATGTTCATCGGCCTCGAGATTTCGTCGATCGCGACCTATATCCTCGCCGGCTATCTCCGAGACGACAAGCGAAACAATGAATCGGCTCTGAAGTACTTCCTGCTCGGCTCTTTCGCCACCGCGTTCCTTCTCTACGGCGTCGCCTGGATCTACGGCATCACTGGCTCAACAAACCTCGTCGAGATCCGGCGCGTCTTAAGCACTGGCCAGGTAAACTCGATGTCGCTGGTCGGAGTTTCCGCAGCCTTGATGTTTGTCGGGTTCGCGTTCAAGATCTCGGCCGCTCCCTTCCAGGTTTGGGCTCCGGACGTCTATCAAGGCGCTCCGGCTCCGGTCGCAGCATTCATGTCCGTCCGGACCGAAAGCAGCCGCGTTCGCGATTTTCATCCGCGTCTATATGACCGCCTTCGAACCGATCGCGAGCCGGTGGGAAGGCATCGTTTGGGTCTGCGCGCTCCTGACAATGATCGTCGGCAACTTCGCCGCGCTATCGCAGAACAACATCAAGCGCCTTCTCGCCTACAGCTCGATCGCTCACGCCGGCTACGTGCTTGTCGCGGTAGCAGCGCATAGCCAGATCGGCACGCAGGCGGCGATGTTCTATCTTGCGTCGTATGCCTTCATGCAGATCGGAGCATTCGCCGTAGTCACCCACTTCGCTCGTCAGGGTGAGCGATATCTCGAGATCGACCAGATGGCCGGCCTCGCCTACCGCCAGCCGATGACAGCCGCCATGATGGTGATCTTCCTGCTGTCGTTGATCGGTGTGCCTCTTACCGGCGGGCTTCTTCGGCAAGTTTTACGTCTTTAAAGCGGCGCTCGATGCCAATCTGGTTTGGTTAACCGTGCTCGGACTGCTGAACAGCGCGGTCGCGGCCTACTACTATCTCCGGATCATCGTAGTAATGTACATGCACGAGCCGTCTCCGTCGAGCGATGGCCTCCAGCCGCTGAGCGCCGGACTGAAAACCGCATTACTCGCCTCGGCTGTCGCCACGGTTGCTTTGGGCATCTTCCCGTCCCTGGTCCTGGACTTCGCCGGCAAATCCGCTACGCTTGTGAAGTAGTGGTCAGCCGTCGTCGTTTTAGTGTCGTTGCGTTCGGCGCTGCCGTCGCGGCGTGTCGGATAAAAAAGTCGCCCGGTTTCGACGGCTACGCTTACGTCGCCAACGAAGCAGGGAATGCGATTGCCGTCGTCGATCTCTCCGCCTTCGCGGTCGCGCGGCACATCGGGCTCGACGACTCACCCAGCGCGGTAATCGCGCATCCGAATCAATCGCGAGTCTATGCGCTCGCCCCCAAGTCAGGTACGGTCTACGAGATCGACACGGAAAAGCTCGCGGTGGTCCAACACATCAAAGTCGGACCTGCGGTGTCGATGCGGATGGCCGACGATGACCTTTGGGTACTGACACATCGCGGTCTGGCTCAAATCCCGCTCGAGTCTTTTCGCCAGGCCGCAGCTATCTCATTAGCATTCGATGCCTACGATTTCGACGTCGCCAATCATCACGCGATTGTGAGCTACGGCCCAGCAGGCAGCGTATCGGTTGCCGACCTCACCGCGCGCTCGATAAGCTCTCCCGTGAAGGTCAGCGATGCTATCGGAGTTGCCAGATTCCGGCACGACGGCCAGAGTCTGCTGATCGCCGACACTTCCTCCCGTCAGCTTTGCGTCATGGACGACCACGCCAAAGTTGTCGTAAAGCTTCCGCTAGCCGTTCGGCCGGACAATTTATGTTTCAACCAGGACGGCGGCCAACTTTTCATTACAGGAGAAGGGCAGGACGCCGTGGTCGTAATCTTTCCGTATTACGTGCCTCAGGTAGCCGAAACCGTTCTTGCCGGCCATGCTCCGGGCGCAATGGCGGCATCGTCAACACACCTGTTTCTCGCGAACTCCAAGGCAGGCGACGTAACCATCCTCAATATTGAGCGAAGGAAAATCGTCGCTGTAACTGCAGTCGGAGAAGAACCGGGCTTCATCACCGTCACGCCGGACGACAACTACGCCCTGGTGCTCAACCGGAAGTCCGGCGATATGGCCGTGATCCGAACCGCCGCGCTCGCCACAGACGAAGTCTTCAAACGCAAGTCAGCCCCACTGTTCACGATGATTCCGGTGGGCTCGCAACCCGTGAGCGCAGCCGTCAAAGCCGTGTAATAAACAGTTGATCCCGCCTTGGGAAGCCACGTGTACGGAGAATGCGGACCGTGGTCGCTGAGAAGTGTCAAGCACTCTTATCTGCAGTTCGAACAGCGCGCGTATATGCGCGCCGCTAACGCTACTAGCCCTCCACCGGAAATCCCGAGGCCGTATACGCGCGCCAACCACCATCAAGCGAGATGGCATTTTTATGAGCAATCTGG
>CAWHYW010000049.1:0-84335 GCA_963833675.1 Bryobacteraceae bacterium
GTGCGCGTTCGTTCAGAAGGAAGGGACCGCCACGCTCGCCGATTATGCCTGCGAGTTGTCAGCCAAGAGTGCCAGCGTCTGGGAAGTGATGCTGCGAAGCCGTTGGGAAGATGATCGGACCGCTGCTTCTGCCTGCTCCGCGGAAGAATTCTTCAAGCGCGCTCTCCTGCAGCCTTACGCGGAGTATCTCGGTGAGTCGCGGTGATGCTCCCAGAGAGGGCGAAGGCCATTGTCCGTTTTGCGGAGCGAGACCCGCGGCGGGTGTTCTAAGACCGGAAGGCGATGGAGCAAAGCTCTTGTTGATCTGCTCTCTTGTAGTACCGAGTGGACATACCGTCGCATCGTTTGTCCTGCCTGCGCCGAAGCGGATAAAGAAAAGCTGCCCGTATACAAGGCCGAAGACATTGGTTACGTGCGGGTGGAGGCATGCGACTGCTGCCGCTGTTATCTCAAATCGGTGGATCTGACGATCAACGGGCTGGCTGTACCCGTAGTGGATGAACTGGCGACGGTGGCCGCAATTTCTGGGCGGAAGAAAGCGGATATGTAAAGCTCTGAGACGAACCTGCTGGGCCTTTAGGCCAATTAGGTCTTCCGGCCCTTTGTAATCGGCGAATAATTGCCTGAGGCTTCGTCGCTGTCGGGCCCATACCACCATTACCCATGAGCTACAGGACATGGCGACTCGTGGGTACACGAATCTCGTTAGTTTAGCGTTACACTAAGAATGTTTATCGATCGGGTAAGCCTTCTTGAGTGTCATGTTTTTCGCGGTCTCAACGGCAGAGTCAAGCGGTCGCGCTCTTCGCGGTCAGCGAACACGCGCGACTGCATCGAAGAGAACTATCGTCGAAATGGGATTTTGTATTTTCGTGCGGCTCTCAGCCTGATTCCACCGCTGGAAGCACAGAGTTCACCCCAAGAAGATGCGCAGGTGATCCTGCAGAAGAACTGTGTTTCCTGCCATGGATCGGCCGGAATGTCGGGCTTAGATGTTCGGGACCGGGCTGCAATTCTGAAAGGCGGCACTCGCGGGCCCGCAATTGTGCCCGGAGATGCGGAGCAGAGTCTCCTCTACAAAGCGGTGGCACGAACAGGCGACCTGAAGATGCCGCCGGGGAAGACCGGACTCCCGCCGGCGCAGATAGACGCGATTCGATCATGGATCAATGCGGGCGCATCCTGGAACGCTCGCGCGGCCGCTGTCACGGAGCCGTCCTGGTGGTCATTCAAGCCCGTAAGAAACCGGCGATTCCGAGCCCGCGGCAGGCTGACCGAATCCGCAATCCGATTGACGCGTTCGTCTTCGCTCGGCTTGAAGAGAAGCAACTCACTCCGGCGCTCCCGGCCGACAAAGTTAGTCTGATCCGGCGCGCTTACTTCGACCTCATCGGGCTTCCTCCGAGTCCGGAGAAGGTGGACCGGTTCCTTGCGGATCAATCCCCTGACGCCTATGAAAAGCTCGATTGATGAGCTGCTCGCCAGTCCGCAATATGGCGAGCGTTGGGGCCGGCATTGGTTAGATGTCGTGCGTTACGCGGACACAGGAGGATATGAGACCGACATCTATTTCCGGAACGCATGGCGCTATCGTGACTACGTTATCCGTTCATTGAATGAAGACAAACCATACGATCGCTTTGTCCAGGAGCAGATCGCGGGCGATGAATTGTGGCCCGACAACCTGGACCTGAACGGAAGTTACAATGTGGCCGCCGAGAAAGAAGACGCACTTGGAAGCTCACGTTGCTACCGGCCTTTATGCCATCGGTCCCGAGGTCCATGAATCGAACATGGACGCCAGGAAGCTTCAGTATGAAAAGCTGACGGACTGGGTAGACGTGACAGGCGCAGCATTCATGGGCCTGACATTCGGATGTGCGCGGTGTCACGATCACAAGTTCGATCCGATTCGCCAACGTGATTACTATCGCCTGCAGGCGATATTCTCATTCAGCACCGAAGGTGATATTCCCGTAGTTCATCGCATGGCAATTCGCGATCATGGACAACATTTTCCGCGAATGATCCAGGTCGCCGAATCCCGTACTGCCTACCGGCTGTTTGAAGCCAAAGTAAAAGAACGAATCGTTGCCGCTCGCAAAGCCGGTTTTCCTGCGAATGTTGTCGCCGCATACGATGTCCCCGAAGCGAAACGCACGCCAGAGCAGGCCCAAATGGCCATACCGCTCGCTGCTGCTGTCCGTGACATCAAGCTCGAGAAGGAATTCACACCTGAAGAGACGAAAGAGCGTGATCAGCTAATCGCGAAGATCGGAAAAGACGTCCTCGCCATTCCCGAACAGAGTGCACAAGAGGGTCCGTGGGATGCGGTAATGGATATTCCATCGGCAACAGTCCTCGTTCACAGAGAACCTGAACTTGTTCCGCCTACCTACATTTACCCAAGGGGTGACTTGGAACTCGGGAAAGAAAAAGTTACTGCGGGGCTCCCGAGCTTCCTGGGAGGCCCCGACATCGTGAGCGACGATTGTTCGGGGCGCTGTATTCCTTTGGCGCGGAAGCAGCTTGCATTATGGCTTACCCGGCCCGAGCATCCTCTAACGGCGCGCGTCAATTGTGAACCGCATTTGGCAAGGGCACTTTGGTCGCGGCATCGTTGCAACACCCAATGACTTCGGACATCAGGGTCAGCCTCCGAGCCACCCGGAATTGTTGGATTGGCTCGCCGCGGATTTTGTGGAACATGGCTGGAGCATCAAGCGCATGCACCGGCAGATTATGTTGTCGGAGACTTATCGCATGTCGAGCCGATTTCAGAATGCCGAGAATCATCGGCTGGATCCGGACAACCGTCTTTTGTGGCGAATGAATCGTCAACGGTTGGAAGGCGAGATCCTTTGGGATGCGATGCACGCCGTCGCGGGCACACTGAACCTGAAGCCTGGCGGGCGGCCCGTAGTTCCTCCGTTGAGCAAAGACGAGCTGAGCGCCCTCGGAGCCGCGTGGCAATGGCCCGTCTCCGCTGATCCGGCGGATCACAGACGTCGGGGAGTCTACATGTTAGTGCGCCGTAATTTCAGCTATCCGATGTTTGAGGCTTTCGATAACCCCACCAGCGCTGTTAGCTGTCCTGAGCGCGATGTCAGCTCGATCGCTCCGCAGGCGCTGTGGTTCATGAACAGCGCGCCTGCATACGAGCAATCGAAGGAGTTCGCGAAACGGCTTCGAAAGGAATATGGAGACGATCCCAGATCTCAGGTGCGCGGGGCGTGGCGTCTTGCGTTCGCGACTCCGGCCAGCAAAGAACAGATCGAACAAGGAGCGCGCCTTGTTGAGACACTCTCCCTCGAGAAGTTCTGTTTGACTCTCTTTAACCTCAATGAATTTTCTTATGTAGACTAAGGCGCTTCTATGGGCTGCAATCGTTACGACTCTACTTCTTCCCGTCGCGATTTTCTGCTGCGATCCGCATACGGCTTTGGTGGCGATTGCTCTTGGCCATCTGTCTGCGAGTCCGAATCCGCTGGCTTCCAAGCCTCCTCACTTTCGAGCAAAGGCGAAACAGGTCATCTTGATCTTCATGCAGGGCGGTCCGAGTCACGTGGATACGTTCGATCCCAAACCGCTTTTGAACCGTTTAGACGGACAGCCGGTCCCTGAAAGCTTTCGCTCTCCCAGTCTTGACACGCAGAATCTTAAGGTGGCGGAGACCAAGCTGATGGGTTCTCGACGAACTTTTCACAATCGCGGTGAGTCTGGCGTCGCGATTTCTGACTTGTTCGACAATCTTGCTGTTCACGCTGACGATCTCGCGGTGATCCGGTCTTGCTACCACGACTCCTTCATTCACGGTCCTGCCTTGAATCTGCTCTACAACGGGTCGATTCGGGTAGGACATCCGAGTGTTGGCGCCTGGGTTCTGTACGGACTTGGCAGCGAGTGCGACAATCTGCCGGCCTTCATGATTATGTCGGATGGCGGAATCGGAGGCCGCAGCCGAGGCGCATTCAGCGCAGGATTTCTGCCCGCTATCTATCAGGGAACACTTTTACGAACGGAGGGGTCCCCGCTGATCAATTTGTCGCCTCCGCCGGAGGTCACTGCAGCGGATCAACGTGTGATGTTGAAGCAGGTGGCGGATTGGGACAATCAACACCGGCAGGGACGAGAGGACGACACGCGGCTGGACGCGCAAATCGCAAATTACGAGCTGGCGTTCCGGATGCAAACAGCGGCGCCGGAACTCGTTGACATCTCCGGTGAAGGCGACAGCACTCGAAAATTGTACGGAATGGACGAGAAGACTACTGAAAAATTTGGCCGAATTTGTCTTCTCTCTCGGCGCATGGTGGAGCGAGGCGTGCGCTTTATTCAGGTAATCAGTACCGATTGGGATGGACATGGCGAATGCGATAAGAACCATGTTGAAAATGCTCGAAAAATCGATAAGCCGATTGCAGGTCTGATTACGGATCTGAAACAACGCGGATTGCTGGAGAGCACCCTAATCGTGTGCGTGGGAGAGTTTGGACGAACCCCGATGATGCAGGGCGTTAACGGCCGTGATCATCATCCGTTTGGCTTTTCGGCGTGGTTGGCAGGCGGCGGCATCAAAGGCGGCAAAGTGATTGGCTCCACTGACGAGCTTGGTTTTCGAGCCGTTGAAGACAAAGTCCACGTGCACGATCTGCACGGCACAATGCTGGCGCTGCTCGGCCTCGATCACAAAAAGCTGACCTATCAGTTCCAGGGCAGGGATTTTCGACTTACCGATGTCGGTGGAGAAAAGAATCTCGCATCGCAACTCTTAGCGTAGTCTGTCGATCGCTAAGACAAGAACGGTAACGGCTTGCCGTCAGCCAGCTTGAACGGCCGCCCGATGTTGCTCACATATTCTTTCTGGTAGTCGATGCCGACCTTTTGATAAATGGTTGCGATGAGGTCGGCTACCTCTACCGGCTTATCTTTTACCTGGGCTCCCTCTTTGTCCGATTCTCCCCAGACGTGGCCGCCCGGCACGCCGGCGCCCGCGAGAACCAGAGAAAATACGTTTGGCCAATGGTCGCGTCCCGCATTCACATTCACCTCCGGCGTCCGACCGAACTCGCCTGTCATGACAACGAGTGTGGTTGCGAGCATTCCTCTCTGATCCAAATCTTCGATAAGGGCGGAGAAGGCGCGATCAAGCTCGGGAAGGTACTTGTCCGCAAGATTTTCAAAGACTTTGGCGTGATGGTCCCATTTGTAGTAGCCGTTCGACACCGTAACGAAGCGCACTCCGTTCTGAACGAGGCGACGAGCAAGCAGTGCGCCTTGTCCGAGGGAGGTCCGGCCATACCGCTCGCGAACTTTTTCCGGCTCGTCTTGAATTGCGAATGCCTTCTTGGTGAGCGGCGAAGCGACTAAATCGTGAGCCGTCTTTTGAAAGGAGTCTACGGTCTCAAAAATCCCGCTTGCGTCATAGCGGCGAAACTCGGAATCTACCAGGGAAAGCAGTGAATTGCGGCCGTTCATGCGAGCCCAATCCACGTTCATCGGCAGACTGATGTCGCGCACGGAGAACTTCGGATTGTTTGGATCTCCGGTTTCAAATGGCGCGAATTTTGCCGGGATCACGCCGGAACCTTCCCACAATCCCGTCATGCCGGGAATGGAGATATAGGCCGGCAATTCATTCCGAGCTCCCAGCTCTTTCGCGATAACCGCGCCGAGGCTTGGATGATGCACCGTAGCGATCGGCTCATGGCCGCTCAACACAAGGTAGGAAGCTTTTTCGTGAACGCTGTTTTTATGCGTCATCGAGCGGATGATCGTATACTTGTCAGCCACGCGCGCGGTCATCGGCAGGTGTTCGCAGACCTGAATTCCGGGCACATTCGTGGAGATGGGTTTGAAGATGCCTCGAAACTCCGCGCGCGCATCAGGCTTCATATCGAACGTGTCGATATGACTAATGCCTCCACTTAGCAGAATGTGAATGATTGAAATATCTTTAGGTGCCACCGTTGCGGCGCGCGCACGAAGCGTCAACACATCACTCCAGGCGAGGGAACCGAAGACGCTCAGCGATCCGATTTTCAAGAATGCGCGCCGGTCAATCATACTTCTCTTCTGCTCCATCAGTGGTTATACAGGAATTCTTTTGAGTTGACCAACACCCACATGAGGTCTTGGAAGACATGATCGCGTGCTGCCCCCGACGTTCCACTTGCCGATTTCACAACCGTCTCCTTCTCGATCTGAGTTGGATATCGAGCGAGCGTCATCAAAAAGATCTGATCCGTCAAATGAGAATTGTCGATCAGGGGTGTCGTCAACAACTTCGCGAGTGTTCCTTCGCGGGCCTGAATCTTGTTGTTCAGCATGTCGCCGTTCATCAAATGCAGTATTTGCGTGATACTGGGATCTTCTTTCCGCTCCTGGGCGAATTCGCGGTCCGCAACCCGCCCGAAGGCAGTCAGTAGATACGTAGGCGCGCCGTGAGGTATCTGCATCGCGCGCGTTCCGGGCGCCCAGCCGGTAAATCGTTCTTCGACGCCCGTAACCTGGACGATCGCGTCCATCAATTGCTCGGCGCTCATCCGCCTCAAGTAGTAACGCGAGTAGTTGACGGTGTCGTGGCGATTCGAATCATTTGGCAACGACGACAGTTGGTAAGCGCGCGAGTTCAGGATAGTGCGTTCCAGACTTTTGATGCTGAACCCGTGCTTCACAAAGTCACGTGATAGCGCGTCCAACAGACCGACATTCGACGGTGGATTTGTGACTCGAAAGTCATCCGCTGGTTCCACGATGCCTCTATCGAGGTACCGCCGCCAAATCCGATTCGCCATTGTTCTGGCAAAGAACGGATTCTCGGCGGATGTCAGCCAGCGGGCAAAGTTCTGACGAATGTCCTGCCCGGCCTGCTCGCGTTCATGGCCGCCGTCGAGGTACTTCGGCTCTACGGGCTTTTTCGTCTTCGGGTGAATTACCTCACCCTCATCTTTCAGATAGACATTGCTTTCCGATCCCGCATGAACAAACTTTGTGTCCAGACGTGAGAAAAAGGCCGCTAGACCATAGAAATCATCCTGTGTGTACTTTTCCCAAGGATGGTTATGACAGCGAGCGCACTCGATCCGGACACCTAGAAATGCCTGACTGACATGAGTTGCGACGTCCCCTGGATCTAGTTTGCGGGAGACGAAATAAAAATTGGCTGTTGGTTCGTAGAATAGGTTGCCCTGACTGACGAGCAACTCCGAGACCATTCGATCGTATGGCTTGTCCTCAATGACTGACTTCCGGATCCAGTCGTAGAAGATCTTCGCGCCCTTGTCCCGACTCTCGTTGAACCCCAGGCGGAACAGGTCGGCAAAATATGTCGCCCACGCATCTGCGCGCTCCGGACGGCTCAGAAGCGCTTCAATCAGTTTGGCTCGTTTGTCAGGATCGCTGGACGAAAGGAAGGTAGCAGCTTCGTCCGCCGAGGGCAAAATACCGAGTACGTCCAAATAGATACGCCGCAGAAAATGCTGATCGCTTGCGATCTCCGATGGGACTACATTCGTTCTTCGAAGCTTCTCGAAGATGTATCGATCGATGTAATTGTTGGCGGGAACAGTCGGATAGTCGACGCCCGCAGCGGAGGTGACGATGAAGATGCGCGCTGCTACCGCTTGTCCAAGACTGCGGACCATGATCGTCGTTTCGCCTGGCGCAATCGCTTTGACCAGCCCTCCTCGGGTGACCTCGACTACCGACTCGTCGTTGGAAGTGAACTGGACCTTATCGGTCATGTCCTCCAAGCTGGCATCCGTATATCGACCCATCGCAACCAGCTGCTGTGTTTGCTGCAGTCCAATGATCCAGCGTTCTTCGGGAAATACAGACAGAGACGCCAATCTTGGCGAGCCGGCACTGTCGTACTTTGCTCCGGACCGCAGCCATTCCAAGATTGCGTTGTACGGAAGGGAGCCGTTCTCGAATCGCTTCCCGCCGCCATGAGGAACCTGGGACGTTGGCTTCTTTAGAATCAGGCTCGTCTCAGGATCGCCAAGGTTCACTCGGCGTCCGTCGCCAGCGTTCAGAATCGCATCATAGTCGAGATCTGGCTCATAACCAAAAAGTGAGAGTTTGAAGCCCGCTTTACCGCGTACGGACCCATGGCAGTTCGATCCAGCACAGCCGAATTTCGTGAAGATTGGGACAATATCCTTCACAAAACTCAGTTGGCGGCTGCTTTCGCCTGGGCGAACTTCAACATCTAGACCGGTAGAGATTCCGCCGTAGGAAATATTCAGCCGCGTCGTGCCCGGCGCGAGAGCGCGAACGAGGCCAGTCCCCTCTGCCTGGGCGACCGCTGTATCGTCGATCACCAGGCGCGATCTTGTCGTGACGTCTTGGGCGGACCCACGTGAGTCCTTCAGGGTCACCAGCACGTGCTGTCGAGCGCCTTGCCCGAACAGTACAACCTTTTCAGGGAAGACGCTTAGTTGTCCGGTCTCGCCCTTGAGGACACCTGACGAGGAGACCACGACAGCCACCAGAACAGCTGCCGTTCCCCAAGCTCTCCTCATCATTTCAGTTGATTCCTCTCATTGACTGACCCTGGAGAAGACCGGGTCGAAATACGCACGCTGACCGGCGGCGACTCACTTAGGATTCGGCCGCTCGCCGCATCGCGGGCGACGAGAATGAGTTCGAACGTGCCCTTTGCGTCGTTGTTTGCCAAGACAGATTTCGCAGAAACTGGAATCTCGATTGCGTCACGAATCGAAGGCGCCGTGACACTCTCGATACTCAGGCCGCCGGATTTGCCGTCCGCCTCTACTCGAATCGCGCCTTGTTCTTGATCGAAGTAATAAAGATTCAACTTCAATTTGCTGGTTTCACCTTCCTCAAGATCAAGGCGGTCGGGAGGAAGGAGCAGCACTGGCGGAGGTTTGACAATCGTCAGATAGATCGCGTTTTCTTCCTCGGGCGCGGTCTTCACGCTCCGGTTTTTACGGAATGCGCGGGCCTCGCGAGTAAGCGATCTTCCTTCGAAGGTGCTCTCTGCTCGGATATGAATCTTGTAGGTGCCAGGAGGCGCATCGGATCCGATTTGAAGCGGCAGTTCGGCAATTGTTCCATCGACGAAAAGATCTTCGCCGTCATTCCCTTTAAATGTCGTATTTCTCGGTTCGATCAAAATCGGCTCCGCTGTGACATGTGGAGGCGCTCCGTCGGCGCGCAAGAGTATTTTCGATTGCCAGCCGTCGATCTCTCGGAGTCGGAAGTTCTCGATCTCGTTGTCGGGACGCTTGAACATTTCAATCGTGTGTACGCCGCCAGTTCGGTGCACGTTTGCGAGTATTATCGCCTTGCGGCCGGCGTACGCAGTAATCTGAGGCCGAATCACGTCAACATTGAAATCGGGCAAAACAGGACGGATATGCAGACGGTAAGTGAAGCCGCAGCCGCCACGGTACATCGCATCCCGAACCACGAGTCGATAGCGGCCGGCCTTCAGGAACTTGTAGACCATGTCGGGATCGTGAGAGGCAGCGTAATGGATGAACGAATTGGGCGCGGGATCATCCTCGATCGCGACTTTTCTCCCTTCGGGATCGAAGAGTGTGACGACTGGATCCATTCTTAAGCCGATGTCCCACGCCTTTACTTGGAACTCGTAACGCCCACCTTCTGGCGCATCAAATTCGTAAATGTGGACTCGCCGCAGGTAGTCGCGACCATGCTCCTCGATTTCGGAATTTATGATTACGGGCGCTTCCACTTGCACCGGCCGCGCCGAATCGCTAGCGGCTGCATCGGCGACCGTAACTTCGCGTGATTCTGATATCTCGAAATTTACCGGGTTGGCCGCCTCAATTGGTCCTGAAGAAAAATGGAGGCGATGGCGGCCGGGCTTTACGTTACCCGGAAGATCAATGCTGAGGGTAAGCACCATTGAACTGCGATCGAGCACAGTAGTCTGCAGTTCGGTGGTATCGAGCCGTACGCGATCTAAACGTTGGAGGTTGGAACCACGTACCATCAGGCGCACGTTTGCGCCGCGCTGCCCGCCGGCAGGTATCGAATACATAGGGAATGCGCTGTCGGTAATTGCGAGCCTGTAGTCCGCGCCGCTTGTGCTGCGACTGTAGCTGGGTGTGACACGGACCATATAAGTTCCCGTCCGTGCAAAGGTAAATTCAATGTGCGCATCCTTTTCGATGTAGTAATCGTCGCAATACGCGATCTCTCGCCCGGCCTCATCCAGAATCGCCAGCACCGGATCGAGAGGCGAGCCGTTTCGTGCAGCCGCGATATCGAACGCCAAGGTTCGCCCTGCCTGAACATTGAAACGGAATAGATCCGCGTCTTCGGCCGCGGCTGTGCCGTTTATCACAATTGGGTAGTGTATTGCCTGCGCTGAACCCACATGATCATTGGGTTCGGATTCCATGGTCTCTGGAAGGGTGCCGACGACGAAAATCCCGGTTGCAGTGCCTTTCGGACTAAATAAACGAAATTCAACTGGTCCCGGCTCGGCCACGGTGTCAATCTTGATCCGGCCCAGGATTTGCCGTGCGCTGGAGGAAGTGATTTGGGCATGGATTCCCGGCGACATGAATTCGATTCGAGTTGCCTGATCCAGGTTGTTGCCGCTGAGCCTGATATCAAACGCTGCGCCTTGACGCCCCCCGCGCGGAAAGACACTGGAAATTTGGGGCGCCAGAGAAGGCTCAACGGCAGCGCCAAACAGGCTTGCGGAATACGCAAGCAAAGCAATCGTCGCCACGATTCGACCAGCCGAATCCTCGAATACCGCCCGCGACATCATCGTAAGTATATCGTTAAACTAAAGAGATTTGGAGCCTTTCGCTGCGCGATTGTTGAAGTTTGAAATCTTTGATCGCGATGCATATACTCATGGAGTGCCGCCGATGGTTCCTTGGCGCATCACGATTCGCTTAGGCGCGGCGCTGTATTGCGTTCTTGTCGTCGCCTCCGGATTGCCCTCGTTTAGCCAGACTCCTGATTTTGCAGCTACCATTTCCGAGTTGGAAGACTCTGTCCGGCGTCGGCCTGATTCGGCCGAAGGATGGTACGACCTCGGCCAGTCCTTCGCGAAACGGGCAAGGGAATTCGATGAGCGTAACTCTCCAGCGTATTTCAGAGACCTGGAGCGAGCGCTGGCGTCTCTCCGCCGCGCATCCCAGCTCCGGCCCGATTTACCGAATTTGCACAATCTCCTGGGCTGGCTGCTACAGGAAATGGGCGACAATGCGCTTGCGGTGAAGGAGCTTCAGCGAGCCATACAGGCGGAGCCGACATCAGCAAGCGCATATCACAACCTTGGCTCGGCGTTAATGCTCCAGCATGATCTTCCAGGGGCTGTTCGGGCCTATGAACAGGCAGTAGAACTCGATCCCGACTTGGTGTCCGCGCATCTCAGTCTGGCATCGGCGCTTCAACAGCGCGGTGGACTCGAACAAGCTCTTCAGGAGCGCAAGGAGGCGGCGGCGCGTCAACCGTCTTCCGGACTCGCGCATGCTCTTCTCGCGCATTCCTGGTTTTTGAACGGCGATACCCAGAATGCGGACAAAGAGCTTCGCATCGCGTTGAATCTGGCGCCTCGCCTTGCCATTGCGCATTTCTATCTTGCGCAATGCCTGAGGATTGAGGGTGACACTGAGGAAGCAGCGAGCGCCGCGAACACTGCTACCAAGATCAGCCCCAAGACAGCCGAATTTTGGAGCCAATTGGGAGTGATTCGAATGGACCAGGGGCGACTGTCGGATGCAATCGCAGCCCTTAAGACTGCAGTGGGCTTACAAAGCAGCGACGCCTCGGCGGAGTATCAGCTGGCCGTGGCTCTAAAAAAGGCCGGCAAGCCCGAAGACGCTCGGCGCCATTTTGAAAAAGCAGCGAGCGCGAAGCGCGCCAAAAGCGATTTTGAGCAGGCGGGCTTGCATACCCTTCAGGGCATCTCTGCGCTGCGGGCGGGAAAACCCATGGAGGCAGTCGGAGCACTGCGGGAAGCGGTTCAGATCAAGCCCGACTATCCGGAGGCCAATTATTACCTGGGTATTGCCTTGGCCCAGACCGGCATGGCGGATGAAGCGGTGCGCGCTTTCGAAGCCGCTTTGGCGCGCAAGCCGTATAGCGCAGAGCTGCACTACAACTTCGGAATCGCGCTCTGGCAAATGCAGCGACAAACGGACGCGATTG
This sequence comes from Bryobacteraceae bacterium, assembly GCA_963833675.1. Classification (GTDB taxonomy): domain Bacteria; phylum Acidobacteriota; class Terriglobia; order Bryobacterales; family Bryobacteraceae; genus DASQDN01. Next base: position 12,166 of record CAWHYW010000049.1, read on the forward strand.
TCCATTTCCAGCGTGCGGTCGAGTTGAATCCGGAGGATGCGCTGGCGGAATGCGCGCTAGGTAAAGCGAAACTGCGCATCGGCGAGAATGCAGAGGGTGAAGCCGCGCTCAAGCGAGCAAGGGCCCGTGGTGTGTGTCTGGCTCCATAGGCGCTCTATTCTGGTCTGGAAACGGCTCCCACGGAACGGTCAGGCCGTACGAATATCCACAAAATACCCGCAAGGGCAGCAAGCATCGCCGCAAAATCCAACGCAGCGGTCCATCCGAATCGAGCCGCAATAACAGGTGTAAGAACCGGCGCAATCGCTCCCGCGCCCTGCGCAAGCGTGTTCATGATTCCAAACAAAGTGGCAGCTCGTGAAGACGCCAAGTCGATCGCGCCCGCCCATGAAGCGACTTGGCCGAAAAGGTGAAAGCCGGCGCCGAGCGCAAGGAGCACTACAGCGATGCCGGCATTTTCAACTCTGGCGCCTATGACGATAAGCAGAGCCGCGCTTGCGGCTCCTCCGAGCGCGACCGTCAATCTCCCGGCGCCCTTTCCGAAACGTAACGTCAGCCGGTCCGAAATGCGACCGCCGATAATCGTTCCAAGCGCCACCGCAATTGAGGGAAGCGCCGACCAATAGCCGCCGGCGCGAAGGTCGATTCCTCGAACGTTCACGACATATAGAAAAAACCAGGTGAAGAAAACATAGGAAGGATAGCCGGCAACCCCGTAGCTCAAAGCAAGGAGCCACACGCTACGGTTCTTAAGCAGATCCTTGTAAGTTACGACTCTCTCCGTTGTAGCGGGAGGATACGGGTCAGATCGGATGATAGCGATCTCCTCCGAACTCACATTGCGATTCGTCTCAGGAGTATTCGAGCCGTAACGCAGCCAGAGTACTGCTAATGACAAACCCATAGCCGCGATGACGTAAAAGCTGAAAGGCCAGCCTTCCCAGAGGCTAAGCGCCACAACGATGGGAGGTGCCATGGCGCCACCAACTCCAAGACCCGCCATGAACACTCCACTCCCGGCGGCGCGTTCCCGCAGCGGCATCCACGCAGCAACCGCTTTTATGCAGCACGGCAACACTGCGGCCTGCGCTACACCCATTGCGAATCGGACGATCAACAATGTGGATTCAAGATCGAGATGCAGCCTGGACGCTAAGTATCCTGTGAACCCCGTCATCCCATGCAGCAGGGACCAGGACAATGCCGCGACGCCGAGAAATCTGTGCGGCCCCCAGCGGTCCACAAGAACACCTACAGGCAGCTGCACGATGCCATAACCGATGATGAAGGAGCTGAGAATCCAACCGATCTGCACATTGGTCAGTTGAAACTCGGCTTGGATACGCTGCGCTGCAACACTCATTGCGAGCCGCGTAAAGAAGGCGTGCGTGGAGAGGGCCAGGAGGAAACAGCAGATCATCCACCGAACGTTACCCGGGCGGTGAGTTGTCGAGACGCTAGAAGGAGCCAATCGGGTTGACCGGCGATCCTGTGCCGCCTTGCACGGGTAACGGGAGCAACAGTCAATAGGAACTCCCATCGTTTGCGGGCCGCAGCGGCGTCCGCAACCGCTTCCAGATCGAGGTTATCCAGAATTGGAACACCCATGGCGACAATAAGAACCTGATGAACGGGTAACACGATCCCCGCCACTCCGGATGGCATGACATCGGTGGCCAAATCGCTTCCTACAACCGCGACGTCGCGTTTCTTAAGCCACGGAAGGCAGGAGGCGTGCAGTCCGGCTGAGTTCTTCATAATCTCCCAACTGCCTTGCGCAGACCGCCTTGCCCAGCGTCCCGTTCGTATAAGGATTGCATCGCCGGCGCCGACCTTGATTCCGGCTTTCTTCTCCCAACCTTCGAGATCCTGAGGGTAGATAGCTTGATTGCCGTCCAGGAATGGTTTGCCGAAATGGCGCGGTATGTCCATCAGGACAGCTCGCGTAAAGATCCCATTCCGAATCCGGTCAACACCAAGCTTCGCCGCTCCCTGCGATGTCACTTCCTTCTGCGAGAGGCCGTTGTACATTTTCCCGTTGTAGAAGACATGACACAGCGCATCGAGATGAGTGGTCGTGAAGCCGTGGTACTGGACACCAACGTAATCAGAAGCGCCGCCTGAATCCGGCTTCTCGCCAGTTTCAAGCATGCGGTGTTCGAACGCCGGCGAATCGTCCGCTCGTACGGTGATGGCGTTGTGCGCCAGAGAAAAGGTGAGTACCCTCTCGCACCAATGCGGCAGCCTGCAAGCGCTTCTCTTTTGTGACAAGATTCAGCGCTCCGAGTTCGTCGGATTTTCCCCAACGTCCCCAATTTGAGAGGGTCTGCATCATCCGATCGACGTCGGCCTTCGTAACGCTCGAGTCGGCGCCTGTCAGAACACAAATTGGAAGAAGCAGCGCGCCGGCGTACAGGACCGGGAGCATCTTCATAGATCAGGCCTTCACCAGCCTCGCTGCAAGATTGTTCTCTCCGTGTACATCCGTGAGCCGAAAATCACGACCTTGGAAAAGGTAAGTCAGCTTCTTGTGGTCCAGCCCTAGAGACCCAGAATCGTCGCATGTAAATCATGAACGTGCACTTTGTCCTGCACAGCCTGAAAACCGATATCGTCGGTCGCGCCGATTATTTTTCCTCCGCGCACACCGCCTCCCGCAAGCCAGGTGCTGAAGCCATAGGGATTGTGGTCTCTGCCTCCGCCGTATCCGCCGTTCGCGTTCCCGTCCGTCATTGGGGTACGGCCAAATTCTCCTCCCCAAATCACAAGCGTGCTGTCGAGTAAGCCACGCGCTTTCAGGTCGGTTAACAAACCCGCAATCGGCTTATCTACTTTGCGGGCCATGCCCTGATGATTCTTGTCGCACTGATTATGTCCGTCCCAATCGGCGCCGTTACCGCTTCCGGAATATAGTTGCACAAAGCGGACGCCGCGCTCTACCAATCGACGGGCCAGGAGGCATTTCGTGCCAAAATCGTCCGTCATCGGGTCGCCCATTCCGTAGAGCTTTTTGGTAGCCTCACTCTCTTTGGAGAGATCAACCAATTCGGGAGCGGCCATTTGCATCCGAAACGCCAGCTCGTAGGATTCGATGCGAGCCGACAAATCCGGTTCGTCGCGGCGGGAAGCCAGATGGCGATCATTGCAGTTCTTCAGCAGATCGAGCATTTCGCGCTGCTCGTCCGCAGTGATCTGCTCTGGGCGTTTTATATTCAGCAATGGTGAGCTTCCGGCGCGCAGTGTTGTTCCTTGATACATGGCCGGCAAAAATCCCGAGCCGTATGCAGGAGGGCCGGCCTTAATGCTTCCTTCCAGCATCACGATATAGGCGGGAAGATTCTCACTCTCGCTGCCCAGGCCGTACACGACCCACGAACCCAGGCTTGGCCTCCCGAGGCGCGGCCAACCCGTATTCATGAAGTTCAGTGCATTGGCGTGTGTAAAGCCGTCGTGATAACAGGAACGAATGACGGCCAGATCGTCAGCAAATTGCGCGACATTGGAAAACAGGTCTGAGATTTCGAGGCCGGACTGTCCGTACTTTTGGAATGTCCGGCGGCTGGCCATCAATGGCGCTTCGCTCGCCTTCGTGAATTGCAGTTGTACGTTCGCCAGGCTTGAAGGCGCCGCTTTGCCATCCAGCGTCTTTAACAACGGCTTCGGATCGAAGGTATCCAGATGGCTGGGGCCTCCATGCATGAACAGATGAATGACGCTCTTCGCCTTCGCCGGATAATGTGGCGGTTTGGCGGCGAGTGGATTCTCGAGCTTCGCAGCCTTCGCCGCAGAACTCCCGAGGAGCCAACATAAGCCGAGCATGCCGAAGCCCGTTCCAGTTCGTTCCAGAAACTCCCTGCGCGAAGCAATCAACTCAGTCCGGTTGCAACTCATAGACGGCTTCCTACATATAATCTTCAATCAACATAAAGAAACTCGTTCATGTTGAAAATTGCGAGACAAAGACGGGCAAGCCTCGCCTTGGGACCATCGGTATGCTGCTGGAGAAATTTGAGCGTGTCCGCCTTTTCGGCCTCGGATGGCGCCCGTCCCATCGCCGACCTCCAAGCGGCATCAATCCACTTTGCCGGATCTTCGCCGTGATCTCGAATCAGACGGTCGGCGAACGCTTGCGCCTGTTCCATCATGAAGTCGTTGTTCATCAATGCTAATGCTTGGGGAGCGACAGTCGTTACATTTCGTCGTTCGCAGCTAAAGGAAGTATCGGGCATGTCGAATGCTTCGAAAAGCGGCATGCGAAACGACCGCTTCACATACAGGTACACACTGCGCCGCATGTGCTCCGATGTATCGAGATCCACGGGCCACTGACTTGCGTCCTTAAGCCCGGCCATCTCCTCGCGCGTAAGGGGTGGAATTACAGGTGGGCCGCCCATTTTGAGATTCATCGAACCTGACACCGACAGAACCGAGTCACGCACCATCTCGGCTTCGAGGCGACGCCGGTTCATGCGCCAGAGGAAATGGTTCTCACCGTCAACTTTTGCGTTGGCCTCATTCCACGCGCTCGACATTTGATAGGTGTTGGATAGCATGATCAGCCGGTGCATCGCTTTGATGCTCCAGCCTTTCTGCATGAACTCCACAGCCAGCCAGTCCAGCAGTTCCGGATGGGTTGGGCGATCGCCTTGTCTCCCGAAATCATTCGGAGTGCCGACGATGCCGCGCACGAAGTGGCCCTGCCAGATTCGATTCACCATCACGCGCGCCGTGAGAGGATTATCCTTTTCGGTTAACCAGAGCGCGAGCGCCTTCCGCCGCTGCGGGACCACTAAAAGATCGGTCGGCTCCTGTATGTCCGGTTTGTCGACGAGAAACCCAGGAAGCCCCGGAGTTACGAGCGCGCCTTTCTTTCTGTGGTCGCCCCGCTCCAGGATGTGCGTTTCAGGCACAATCTCGGCATGTCCAAGGACGGTAGCCGTCGGATACTTGGTCGGAGCCTTGAGATAGGCCTGACCGATCTTTTCGATCAGCTCGCGACGCTGCTGTTTTTCCTCCGGTGTGTACTCGTTATCGAGATCCTTTTCGCTGATGTTGCGGAAAGCAGCCTCCAGGTCAATGGCCAATTCTTTTTGCCTGGCTGTTCGTTGGTCTTCCAGTGTGTCGAAAGCAGCCACCGCCTCAGCGGAGTACTTCGACTTCATGCGCGCGAGAATGCGCTGCTTCGCTCGATCGGAGATGCGGCGCACGGCGTTCGCCAGATCATTTACGGCGCGGACCTTCGGCAGACCCTGCCAGTAATCGAAGACCGACATGATCGGCGCCATCGATATTTCCTTTTGCTCGCTGCCTGCAAACACCGATTCCATCCGGTAATAGTCACGCGCCGTGATCGGGTCGAACTTATGGTCGTGGCATCGTGCGCATCCGTAGGTAAGACCTAAAAATGCCGCTCCAGTGATATCCGCCGAGTCGGCGAGCCACTCTGAGCGCAGAAACTCACCATCCAGACCAGACTCATGCATTACCGGACCAAACGTGTACAAGCCTGTACCCAACCGGGCATTCAGGTGATCCAACTTTGTCTTGGGGACGTGATAACTACCCTCCAGGTCGAGATTATCCGGCCACAGCTCATCCGCGGCTATTTGTTCCTGCACAAATCGGTCATATGGCTTGTCGTTGTTGAAGGACTGGATTACATAATCTCGATAGCGCCAGGCATTCTGATAATAAAGGTCTGTCTCGAAACCGCCAGTGTCGGCGTAGCGCACTACATCCAACCAGATTCTTCCCCAACGCTCACCGTAACGTGGCGATGCAAGGAGGCCGTCCACGACACGCTCCCAGGCATCCGGACGCGAGTCGTTCAGAAACGTCTCGACTTCATCTTTCGTCGGAGGTAAACCGTGCAGATCGAAATAGGCGCGGCGAATCAATGTGCGCTTGTCGGCCTTTTGTGAGGACGTCAACCCCTTCTCCTCTAATTTGGCCAAAATGAAAGCGTCGATCGGGTTGGCAACTGCGGCCGGGCTCTTTACGGAGGGTATCTGGGGTCGAACTGGCTTCTTAAATGCCCACCAGGATGCTTCTGACTTCCTGCCGGATGCGAGTTCCCACGGCGCGCCGTTCGCAATCCATTCTCGTATTGCGGATATTTCGGTTGCCGATAGCCCCTGCTTGCCAGGGGGCATCTTCAGGGCGCCTTCCCGAAGTATCGCCTTCATCAGAAGACTTTGGTCGGGATTCCCCGGAACGACGGATGGTCCCCTCGTACCGCCTTTCAGTAATGTGTCGCGACTGCGAAGATCGAGACCGGACATTTTTGCGGCGCCGTGGCAGGAGGCGCACTGAGCGGCTAAAATTGCGGGAGCGCCCGATTGCGGGGTTGCGCTCTGCGCCTGGAGATACAACCCACCGGCGCAGCACAATAATACCCGCATGCGTACCATTTACCCCGATCATATGTTAATCAAAAATGCGTGTCAACCGACACGTTTAACGATAAACTAGCTTCCCACGCGCGATCTGCGAACGAGTTGGTTGATCGTTAAACTCTGTTGACCGCGCGCACGCGCTGTGAGTACAATCGGCTTCGTGAAAGCTGCGGTTATGCGCTCTATCAAGGCCCCGCTGTTGATAGAGGACTCGGTGATACCCCGCCTTGGACCGAACGAGGTCCTCGTGCAGACTCGCACCTGCGGGATATGCGGCACCGACTTGCACATTTTGGAAGGGCATGGGTATGTACCCTCACTTCCGCATATCCTTGGTCACGAGCCGGCAGGCGTCGTCGCGGAGGTTGGCTCCGAAGTCCGTTCGCTCCAGACGGGAGATCGCGTCGTCCCACATTTGTTTTTCACGTGCGGCCATTGTTGGTACTGCTTGTCGGGCCGTGAACAGCAATGCGCCGAACTCCAGGGAATCCTAGGAGTGCTGAGTCCTGGGGCGTTCGCCGAATATTTCAAGGCGCCGGCGCGGAACTTGTTTCGTCTACCCGAGTCAGTATCATTTGCCGCCGGTGGGCTTATCGCCGATGCCGTACTCACATCGGTTCATGCGGTCAACCGCTCTCGAATTCAGCCAGGAGACTCCGCGCTAGTTCTTGGGGCAGGAGGAGTCGGCCAGATCCTGATTCAGATTCTGACATCCCGAAATGTTCGCGTGTCGGCGATTGATGTCTCTCGCGAGAAGTTGGATTTGGCCCGGAAGTTTGGCGCGGAACTCGCGATACAGGCAGGCGAAGCAGCCGCGAGCGCCATTCGAGAATTCTCCCGCGCCGGCGGAGTTCAATGCGTCTTCAACTGCGTCGGCACTTCGGCGAGCATGCGATTAGCGGCCGACGCAGTGATGCGCTGCGGTCGAATCATCGTGATTGGGGAAGAGCCGCAGTTTCCCGCAATCGACACGATTGAAATTGCGCAGAAGGAGCTGGAGATAGTCGGCTCCCGCAACGGCAGCTATCAGGAAATGACGGAAGCCATCCGCCTGCTTGAAAACGGAACGGTAAAGCCTCACGTGGCCGCCCACTACCCGCTTGAAGAGATCAACGACGCCTTTGCCAAACTGCGCGGAGGCGCGTCCGGACGCATTGTCGTAGTTATCAAGGATTGATTTATGGACAAACTCGTTATTACAGTCACATGCGATTCCACGATGTCGTATCCGCGGAATCCTCACAATCCGCAAGGCGTTGAAGCTCTTGCTAAGGAATATGTTCGAGGTGTAAACGCCGGCGCGGCGATTTGTCATTTACATGGGCCTTACACGCTCGACGAGAAACTCCGCGACGACAACACGAAGCTCTCGGATCTCGACCTGGATGGTTGGCAGCGCTTGAAGGATCTGATCGAAGCCGATTGCAAACCGATTATTCAATATGGGATCGCAAACGGTCGATTTCCACAGCGAGTGGAACTAATGAAGCAGAGGCCCGACATGATGTCGATCTGCTTCAACGCGCATGACGAGTCTTTCCAGCCCGACCCGGATTATCCGGCCGTCGAGTTATATGGAATTCACGATCGCGGTGAATTGGAGGCCTATTGCCGTCATACGAAAGAGTATGGGGTTAAGCCCGAAGTGGAAGCCTTTCATTACGGCGGTATTTGGAACGCCATGCGTCTGGTCAAAATGGGTCTTCTCGATACGCCGGTGTGGACGACTTTCTTCCTGGGCTGGCCCGGTGGTTGCTGGACTCCCCCGACCGTTGAGTCGATGCAGTACATGCACAACCACAAACCCGAAAACGTTAACTACAGTGTGAGCGTCATGGATCCGCCAAGTCACTGGCAAATCTTGACCCAGTCCATTCTGCTTGGTGGCCATGTGCGTGTAGGGATGGAAGACAATCCTTATTTTGATTTAAAAGGTAATCTCGCGAGAAGCAATGCCGAGCTGGTCGAAAAAATTGTGCGCATCGCAAGAGAACTCGGCCGGGAGATTGCCAGCGTGCAGGAAGCTCGCGCCATCACAGGTCTGGCCGCTAAACCCTCGCTCGCTGTGGCTTAACTGATGCGACAAAACACTGCAAAGAGGGCGCTGCAGGCAGGGCAAAGTGTCTACGGCACTTCATTGGAATACTGTCTCGATCCTGAGTTGCCGCTGCTGCTCAAGAAAGCTGGATTGGATCTGTTTTTTATTGACACCGAGCATCAGCCCGCCGATTATCATCAGATTCGGGCGCTCTGTCGAACCGCGAGTAGTTTCGGAATCACGCCTCTGGTTCGGGTCACTCAGAATGAGCCTGCGCTCATTACTCGTGCGCTGGATTGCGGAGCGATGGGTGTTATCGTTCCCCGGGTTCATTCGCCGGAAGAAGCCCATCGCGCTGTTTCCGTTATGCGATTTACACCCGAAGGCAATCGCGGCTTCGGCATGCATAGCATCATGACCGATTTCGAGTGGAAGCACCCGAACGACATGATGGCGGAGGCGAACCGGGAAACGCTGGCAGTGTGTCAGGTAGAAAGCCAGGCGGCCCTGGATTCGGTCGAAGATATCGCCGCTACGCCGGGTCTGGACGTCCTGTTTATCGGTCCGTATGATCTCTCGATCTCAATGGGCATCGCCGAGCAGTTCCAATCCACCGCATTCTTGAGCGCTGTGGACCGAGTAGTTGCGGCCTGCTCCGCTCGCAATATTGCCTCGGGTATCCAGACTGGCGATATCTCGCTACTAAAGGAGGCGAGACGCCGGGGTGTGCGGTTCCTGCTTTACTCCGGAGACTATGCGGTGCTTTACAACGCGTACTGCACAACAATGGCTTTGATCCGGGAGGAATAAACCGAATGTACAGAGTCCTACTCTGCGCGCTGGCGCCGCTTGTCCTTGCAGTCGGCCAAAACCGCCGGGACATTGAATTTGCTCGAGCCGGTGATGTCCGCTTGTTGATGGATGCCAACGTACCGGAAGGCGCTGGTCCGTTTCCGGCTGTGATCTGGGTCCACGGTGGAGGCTTTGTCAGTGGCGACAAATATCCAGCTCCGATGAGCTTGCTGGAGCCGCTCTCGCAGCAAGGTTATGCGTGGTTCTCCGTTAACTATCGATTGTCTCCGCAGTATCCATTTCCCGCCGCTACTGACGACGTGGAATCAGCCGTGGCATACATCAAGACTCATGCGCGCGAGTACAAGATCGATGCGAACCGCCTTGTGCTCACCGGCGCGTCTGCCGGAGGCCACCTCGTGTCGTTCGTCGGCGCCAAGCACCGTCCCGAAAATACCGTTGCCGCCGTCATTCCGTTCTTTGGGGAACATGATCTGGTGAACCGGGTGCATCCGGATGGCGAGTGTATGATCGACGGCAAAGTTGTACCAGACCCGTCTAAATTTTGCCTCTCACCGGGATTGTCGAAGTTCCTGGGAATTACCGCTGACTCTCCTAATCGTGAAACCGTCGTGAGGACGGCTTCTCCGGTTGCCCATATACAGAAAGACATGCCGCCATACCTGTTTATTCATGGCACGAAGGATTTCAATGTGCCCTATGAGCAATCCGTACGAATGTGCACAGCCATGAAGAAAGCCGGCGCCAGGTGTGAAGTAATCCTCGTTGAGGGCGGCGGCCATGGTTTTGGCGCCTGGGACAAAGATGAAACGATGGCCGGTTACAAACCCGCGCTAATTTCATGGCTCAAGAAGCAACTCCATTGAAGGTTGTTGGATCGCTCTCGCGCGGGCGGTATTTTCCTTGGCCCAAGCGCGTAGACATTGCGGTGCTTTGCTTCACCGCGCTCGTGATTGCCTATTGCGATCGCGCCAACATGTCCGTCGCAGCGCCCAGCATGTTGAAGGAGTACGGTTGGGATACGTCTCAGATGGGCTGGGTTTTCACCGGATTCTTTATTGGGTACACCGGATTCATGATTCCGGCTGGAAGACTGACAGACCGGTTTGGCCCGAAGCGGATATTCATCGTTAGCATGGGACTTTGGAGCGTATTGACTGCGCTCACTCCGATTCCAAAAACGCTTTCTGTTCTCCTGTTCGTCCGCATTCTATTGGGCATGGGCGAAGGAGGTACTCTTCCCGCGATCAACGCCATGCTGGCGCGCTGGTTTCCACCCCGCGAGTACTCCCGGGCAGCCGCCTTTTGTTGGAGCGGAGGCTATGCCGGATCTATAGTGGCGTTTCCTCTTGCCTCGGGAATTCTTGCCATCTGGGGATGGCAGGCGATCTTCTACTGCTTCGCGCTTCTTGGATTGCTCTGGCTGCCTGTATGGCTGCTTGGAGCGGCGGATCGCCCGGAAGACGCGAAACATATCTCTGAAGACGAACTAACTTATCTCGCCAGGGAGCGGCCCATCTTGCGGCCCGTAGATGACGTCCCGTGGAATCGACTGTTGCGTCTTCCACCTCTCTGGGCAGCATGGGGGCTTCACTTCTCTTCGAATTGGTTTACATATGTCATGGTGACTTGGCTTCCCACCTACCTTACGGTAGAGCGAAAGTTCTCTTTGATGAATATGGCGGTGGGCGCCTCGCTTCCCTTCGTCTCTGCCTTGGTCGGTAGCAATCTGTTCGGCTCGCTGATCGACCGGCTGACACGTGGTCGCAATCGCACGATGGTACGGAAGCTCTTTATGCTTCCGTATCTGCTTTCGGCTCTGACTCTCTTGGCTGTTCCGCTCGCTGCTGATCCAACCGCCACTGTTGGTCTGCTTTGTATCGCGATGTTTCTGCTGACGGCGGCCACTCCGGTTTACGCAAGCAGCTCATTGGATATCGCGCCTCGATACGCGGGAACTGTCGTTGGAATGCAGAACGCTCTCGCGAATATCGCAGGCGTATTGGCTCCCGTGGTTATCGGTTACGTGGTAAAGAGTCTCGGCTGGAGCTCCGCATTTTGGCTCACGGCTCTTGTCAGCGTAGGTGGAATAGTAGCTTACTTAGTATTCGGACGAGCGGAAAAATTAATCGACTGATCGACCGGCCCGTGCGGCGCTTTCCTGAGTGGCGCGAACTCTGCAGACTGACTCACGAACAACCAACTTAACCGGCAGTACGACATTCTGCGGCTCTTTGTGATCCCCCTTTAGAGTGCCCTGCAAAAGCGAAAAGGCCTTTTGCCCGATTTCATACATAGGTGTCACAACGGTGGAAATACTCGGATTTGTGTACTCCGAGAACGCGATGCCATCGAAGCTGATGAGCGAGACATCCTCCGGCACATCGACGTTCTTCTCCTGCAGAAACCGTAGAACCCCAACCGCGATCGAATCGCTGAAGGTGACGATTGCGGAAGGCTTTTTAGAAACGCCGGACCACATCCGCTCGCAGGCGTCATAGCCGCCCCCGAGTGTCAGTACGCTTCGACTCAATAAGCTGGGATCCTGGTCGAATCCGTGCTTTCGCGCCAACCTTCGAAATGCGGCAAGCCGCTGCTGTATCGGAAGCAGCGCAGGCTCACCGGATATATACGCGACGCGTCTGTGCCCCAGCGACGCGAGCGTTTCTACTACCATCCGGACGCCTGACTCGTAATCCGCCGATACCTGGTGAAATACTGCCGGATTCAAGCGGCGGTTGATAAGGACAACAGGCGTATTTTGATGGCGTAAGTCCTCCCAAAACGGATGCGGGATCAGGCGTTCCTGCTTAAATGGAGGGGCAATAAGAATGCCTCCAACGCGGAGGCTCATCATCTCCTTCACTCGAGCTGCATAGCCGTCCAAATCGTAAGATCCATTGCACAGCAATGCGTAGCAGTTCGCCGACCTTACGCCGTCTTCAATACCCTTGAAGATCTCTGCGTAGTACGGATCACTGCTGTTCGGAACAATGACGCCGATCAGATTCGAGCGGCCCATCACGAGCGCGCGCGCAACCTGATCGGGCTCGTACTTCCATTCGGTGATCAGCTTTCGAATGCGCTCTTTTGTCCCGGCGGAAATTCGAGGATGGTCGCGCAATGCCAGCGAGATTGTCAGTACTCGAGAGATTTAGCTTGCGGCCGATATCCTTCAGCGTTATTTTTCCTGCCAAAATGCCCCCAGATAATCAGGCGCCACCTTTTCTGATGGCAATCGCAGAGAATGCCTCATATAATTGGTTTTGCGTTAAACTGACGCCAAAAAGGCCAGCCGCGTCGTCTCTACATGATACTCGTAATCCCCCACCAGCCTCTTCTTCAGTTCGCAACTGAGATTTTCCAGGCGGTTGGCGCTCCAGCCGGCGAGGCGTCTATTGTCGCCGAGCATTTGGTGACAGCCAATCTCATGGGGTACGACACACATGGCATCATACGCATTCCTCAGTATGTACAGGACGTGATTAGCGGCACAATCCGGCCGGGGGCGCCTATGGCGGTCGAGAAAGAGACTGCCACCACGGCAGTAATCGATTGTGGTTGGAACTTCGGTCAGGTGGGCGGCCTGCACGCAATCGATCTGGCGATTTCCAAGGCCCGGGCTCAGCATACGGCGACAGTGATTGCGCGGTCCTGTAATCACGCCGGTCGCCTGGGCGCATACACGCAGCGCGCTGCTGAGAGTGGCTTTCTCGCCATAGGGGTCTGCAATTCCCCACGGCATGGACATTTCGTGATTCCCTGGGGAGGACGTGAAGGACGTCTTGCTACAAACCCCATCTCGTTTGCGGCGCCTAATGGTTCTGACGTCCCTCTGTTGGCTGATTTCTCTACCGCGGAGTCCTCTGAAGGAGCGATTCGCCTGCATCGAAACATGGGCATGAAACTTCCGGACGGCTGGGTCGTTAGGGCGGACGGGGAACAAACGAACGATCCTAACGATTTCTATGGCCCGCCGAGGGGCGCCATCCTACCATTTGGCGGGAAGCGCGGGTATCGGGGTTTTGCGCTGGGGCTGCTGGTTGAGATTTTGGGAGGACTGATGGGTGGTTCCAGTATTACGGCTCATCAACCTGGGAATGGGCTGGCGTTCATCGTCGTGGACATCTCGGCCTTTTGTGACCCTGACGAATTTCGCGCAATGATGCAGGAACTGCACGATTACATCAAATCGTCTCCCCTCTCCGCGGGCTTTGATGAGGTGCTCCTTCCCGGAGAACCGGACTTCCGTCGACGGAAGGAGAGGATGCGTGAAGGTGTCCCCATTGATGAATCGACGTGGGAGCAGATTTGCGAATCGGCTGCGAGTGTCGGTGTAGATGCCTCGCCGTTGGACGTACCGAAACCATGATCCGCGGCAGCACGATCACTCTGGACGACTATCCGCTAGAGCAGGCCATCGATATCTTCCGCGCTGCCGGCTTCACCGGACTTGAGATGTGGGTTCACCACCTGAAGAAATGCAAGACACCGGAGTTGCGGCAACGCTTCGCCCAGGAGTCCAGAACGAGCGGCATCGCCATGGGCGGCTTGAATGTGGTTGGTGAGGATTACTTTCGGCCTTTCGGGCTACATAGTGACTTGGAAGTGACGCTTGAAGGTTTGAGAAGTGATGTGGAATTTGCGCGATCGTTGGGAACTCGCGATGTATTGATCTGGGAAGGGCGAGCGCCCGCCGGAACTGACGAAACTTTCTGGCTGGATCAATTGCTGCCGCGCTTAACTGAGGTCCTGAAGGCTGCCGTCGATTTCGCCAAACCGCATGGTATGCGATTCCTGGCAGAGCCTCACCCGTTCACCGTGGGAATGAGTGATCGCTTTTTGAAAAAGCTCTGCGATGCGCTGGATTCGGAACACTTCGGCATCACGTATGATTTTTGTCACTATGGCGTTGGTCGACCCAACGATTATTTAGAGGCAATCCGAAATCTCGGCGAACACATCCGCCACATCCACTTTTCCGATACCGACAAAGAGACTTCGGAGCTTCATTTCCCGCCCGGCAGCGGCAGGTTGGACATACCAGCGATGCTGACAGCCTTTCGAGACATCGGGTACCGGGGCACGATGACATTGGACTTGTACGGTTATCCGATGGCCGCCGGCGCACTTCGCGGCTGTGTTACAGAGATGCGACGAGCGTGCGAGTTCCTCGGAATTGAAGGCTAAGCAATCTCCTCGAGTGAACGGTGTCCCGTGTCCTCTCCTGCAATCCATACCACCAGGCCTAGCAACAGGAATACGAGTGACAGGCCGACGTAGACCCAAATAAAACCGAAATTGATGAGAATCCAGGCTACGGCTTGAGGCGCAAGTACATTCGCGATACGCCCGCAGGCGTTACTTATCCCGGATCCAGTCATACGCAGGGACGTGGGGAACATCTCAGGGACGTAAACACCGAATGAGATTGCAACCAGGCCATAAAGGAATACGATTGCGAACCATCCTGATAGCACAAGTTGGAATGAACCATTCACAAATCCGTAGGCTGCTGTAGAGGCGGCGGCAAATATTGAAAGGACGGCGATGGATTGACGTCGACCGTAGCGCTCGGCGACCCAGGTCCCACCGAGGGCTCCTGGTAATGCGCCAATCTGCATGAGAACGGTAAGCAAAAAGATCCTATTCATCTCGACGCCGCGCTTGAGCAGAATCGTGGGCAGCCACGCTACGAATGTGTAGATTGCCGTATTCATGCAAACCATGAGCCAAATTGCGAGCAGGGTACGCCGAAACAGACGTCCCCGAAACAACTCAGTAAAGCTAGTCCGGTGGCTATTGGAATCGACCGAGAGTGTCTGACGTGGCTCTGCTAGTTTTGCTCCCGTTGTTCTTTGGATCTCATCCTCGATGAGCGTGATGGTATGTTCGGCCTCTTCTATGCGGCCTTGAGCTTCGTACCATCGCGGTGATTCGGGAACTTGCCGTCGCGGCAGCCAAGCCAGAATGGAACAGATTCCTACGAGCGCAAAGACCGGCCTCCAACCAAACGTGGGCAAAATAGCAGCGCAAACTAATGCCGAAAGGGGTATCGCCAGATTCGAAAGGAACGCGAGCTTTCCCTGCCATGTGGAACGTGCGTGCGGAGGCAAAAACTCTGCAAGGGCGCCATACGAGATAATGACCTCACCTCCAAGCCCGATGCCCATCGCAAACCGGCAACAAACCAGAATTTTCAACGAAGGAGCGAACGAGGCCAGAAGACTTGCCAACCCAAACAGGAGCAAGTTCACCTGATACATCAGGCGCCGGCCGAACCGGTCGCCGCACCAGCCTGAGATCAGCGTGCCAACGATCAGCCCGAGAAAGGTGGCCGAAAGAAACTGAGCATTTCCGTGGATATCGGAAAACTGTGTCGAGAGCAGAAAAGCTAAGATCGGACCCTGAATGTACAGATCCAGAGAGTCCAGAAACAGACCGGATCCAATGAGACCCAGCAAACGGTAGTGAAAGCGGGAGATCGGTAGACGATCTAGCCGAGCCCCCGCATTTACCCTAACCGAGGCTTGCGCCGAATGAGGTTCAATCCGATTAGAAATCGATTCGACCGCCGATCTGAATTATGCGAGCTCCGTAGGGTCCGGTAGTATTGGCGCCCAAGCCCTCCCCCCTCATTGATTAGCTGGCCGAATCGAGGATCTCTCAGATTGGACACCGGGGCGCCATATTGCGGAACATTCAGCGAGTTAAATGCTTCTCCGACGAGGACGAACCTGATGTTCTCTCGAATGAAGAAAGACTTCCGCACGGACAGGTCTAAGCGTCGATTTGCTGGACCAAGCAGCACGCCCCCAAAGTTCCCGATCGTGCCGAAGGCGGGAGCCTGAAATGCTGCGGTATTGAACCAACTTCTTACGCCTTGATTCGACGCCGTGGGATCTCCGACGATGTTGACTCGACCTCCTAGCGGGCTGTTGCCATTGAGCGAATCTCCACCGGAACTGATCTTGAATGGCACGCCTCCGTTTAACGTCAGAACTCCACCGATCGACCAGTCGCCCAGAACAGCCGCGCCGAATCCATGGTTGAAGTGAGACTTTCCATGGCCCATCGGCAGGTCGTAAGACCAGCTAGTCAGGGAGGTTTGGTACGGAACTGCTGTGGCGCCGTTGGCTTCATCGAAGAAGACAACGCCGCGCGTGAGGTTCGGATAGTAGATTGAGCCTCCAAGCCATCCCGTATTTCTGCCGTAAGAATAGTTCGTGATTAGTACGAGACCTTTCGAAAAGCGTTTTTCGAGTCGAATGTACGTATTGTAGTAGTTCGTCGATCCGACGGCCTGCTTTACTTCACTTACATTCCCGTACTGTGGAAAGGGCCTGCGGGCATTGTTCGCTCCTGGAACACCCCAGAACTGCGGAGGAACCTCGTTCCAGTTCCTGTTCACTGCGAGTCCACGGCCCAGGGATGATTGTCCGGCGATCTCAACGACCATGTTGAACGGCAGTTCATGCTGTACGGAGATATTGAAATTCTGTACATAGCCGAAGTCCCAACGAGGATCGACAAAGGTGGGAGACGTCGTCGGAACCTGACCGACCTTGACAGCGCCAAATGACTCATTCAACAATTTGGGATCTCCCCCTAATGGGTAGTCAGGGAATCCGTTCTTCAGCAGCAGCGCAGGTGTTACGCCACCGTCTGGCGAACTGAAGTTAGCGCTGGTTGTGTAGCCGAGACTCGGTGCGCGCCGGTTCGCCCCAAGAGTGGGATTTGCGTTGTAGATACCGTATCCGGCGCGGACGACCGTCTTTGGAACGACTTGCCAGGAGATTCCGAATCGAGGCGCGAATCGAGTCCAGTCGGTGTTATAGAAACTGTTCTTGGGATAGGAGGGCGTGTTGAGAAACTTCACTACGCCTGGCGTCCCTGAGACAGGATTGATTTCGTAAAAATCAAATGTGTTGCCGCGGTATTCGCTCTCAAAAATCGGCGCGTCGATGTCCCACCGCAATCCGAGATTCAGAGTTATGTTTCGAGTGATCTTCCAATCATCCTGAACATAGGTGCTGAAATAACGACTCTTCCATAGCAGTAACGGGCCCAAGGAGGTAGAAGCCGTATCGACTTGGCCCAGCAAGAAGGAGGCGATTGCGTCACCGGTACTGGCCGTTCCTGGAAGCGACGTTTCTAATGGGCTGAATCCAAACGTGCCGGTAGGATTGCCTTGATCGGGCGCTCCATGTTCGCCGTACTCGAGTTGGAATCCCGCCTTCCATGTATGCTTACCGCGTATGTAAGTAAGATCGATATCCCAGGAGACTTCTTTAATCGGCTTTTCTTGGAACAGCAGGGCCCCGGGGCCAAGACTTGTATAGCCGCTGAAGTTATACGAAGGAAAGCCGAGATCTCCACCCAATGATTCCGGCAAACGTGCGCCGGCGAAGTTCTGAATTCCCAACGTTTGCGCCCACTTCTTCGAGGGGTCAACAGCCGGGTTCACTCTTTCGATGTATCTCGGCCGGAAGACAAATCGATTGGACATGAACGTCGTCGGTGAGAATACGTGGTCCTCCTGGAAGTTGTAATTTTGCGTGAGGAATCGAAAACCAAATCCCGATAACGTTGGACTCGCTGCCGGGCTGATCGCGTTGTATGCGCCGACCCCAAGATTCTCATTCAGCGTGTGGTCGAACATGTAAGAGCCGTTAAAGTGATCGCGATCGCTGATGGCCCAGTCGACGCGGTTGACGCTTCGGTATTTATTTAGCTTGGTCCCGGTATTCGTGGGTAGATTGCCGGTGGTTCCAGCCTGTGTTGGATCGGGAATGTACGCGAGCGCCTTCAATGATGCTGGATCGAACATGTTTGATGGAATGATGTTGCCCGGGAAGGGATCTCTCACAACTTGACCGTTTGGTCCGGTCCGGCTCGTAGCGGGATTGTAAATGACGGTCGGCAGTTGGCTGAAATCGCCGCGCTTCATCGCAGGCGTAGGGACGCTCAGAAGGAGTCCGGCGGGAGATGTCGACTTCTGCACTTCCAGGCTTCCAAAAAAGAATAGTTTGTTCTTCCAAATCGGTCCGCCGATCGTCCCGCCAAACATGTGCTGCCGGTCAATCGGTCTTGTCCCGGAGAATGCGTTTGCTGTGTCCAGGACCTCATTTCTGAAGTACTCGTAGACACCGCCGTGGAACGCATTGCTCCCCGATTTGGTTTGCATCTGCACTAACCCGCCGATATCCTTGCCGAACGCGGCGCTGTACTGGCTGGTGGCAACTTTAACTTCCTGGATCGTCTCAACCGACGGATTGAAGACCATCTGCGCTACATCAGTTCGATCGCCGATCACAGATGCCCCGTCGATCATGACATTGACGTTCGTAAACGCTCCGATGTTGTAGCGTGATGCGCCGTAAGAAATGACATCCTCACCGGTATAGCGAACCGTAGGCGCTAACGACAGAATTACCCCGGCCGACCTCCCGAAGTAGGGCAAGCCGGATACCTGCTTATAGTCGATATTCTGGCCAAGACCGGCGTCTTCCGTTTTCAGGAGCGGGGCTTGAGCTTCCACGAGTACCGATTGTGCCGAGGCGCCGACCTGCAGTGTCACATCCACATTTCGCGGTTGCCCCACAAGGAGTTCGACGTCGCGAGTGACTGACTCCTGAAATCCTTGCATGTTCACGGTAATCGTGAAAGTGCTTGGGCGTAAAGCAGGTGAGCGGTAAAGGCCTGTTTCGTTGCTTTTGAGTTGATAGGTACTATCGGTCTGTACATCGCGTATCACAACCGTCGCCCCCGCCACGGCTGCTCCGCTGGAATCGCTGATGAAACCGGTGAGATACGCGCTTCCTTGGCTCCAGAGTGGCGCGGACATCAAACACAAGGTGAGGATTGTGCCCCACAGTACATGTTGCGCTGATTCTTGATGCTTCGATGAGAACGTGGCGGAAACGAGACGCGGCATGGCGATTTCTCCCACTGTGTACGTCATGCCACCAAAGCATAAATCCCTGGGGGGAAAAGGCGAAAGGCAGAAACAGCACGCCTATCCCTGGTTTGAGCTCTTGGCGGCTTGAGCAAATATAATTCCATCCCAGTGGATTGTCAAGACATTGGTTTATCGTTCAACTAAGGCAGTTGACGTTGAACCAGCCGTTGTCGGGCCGCCTCTGTTCGGGCCGCGAACTCGGCGTTAATCGGAACCGTGCGGGCGGACATGATGATGAGGCGACCCTCTTCACCCAAAACGTGAATCTTGAGAAATGATTCAATCGAAGCGTAGGAACTCCTGAATCGCATAAGATGTAGCCCAGGGCGGCACAGCCTTTATGACTCTCAGCCATAGCGATATCGCTGTGCTCCGCAGCAAAGTTGCCTGGCGCATACTTCCTTTGGCGATACTTTTGTATTTTGCGGCTTACCTGGACCGCGCCAATGTCGGGTTTGCGAAACTGCGGATGGCGCAGGACCTTGGATTCTCAGAGGAAGTCTTCGGTCTCGGTATCGGCATTTTCTTCCTGGGCTACTTGACGCTGGAGCTTCCCGGAGCGCTGCTCGTTGAACGGTGGAGCGCTCGCAAATGGTTCGCGCGCATTCTCGTCACCTGGGGATTGCTCGCGGCAGCCACCGCTCTGGTGCGTACACCGGGCCAGTTTTATCTCGTCCGCTTTCTTCTTGGTGTTGCCGAAGCGGGCCTCTTTCCCGGTATCATCGTCTACCTTACGCATTGGTTTCCGATGCGCGACCGCGCCCGAGCCATGTCCGGATTCATTGTGGCGATTCCCTTAAGCTTGGCTTTCGGGGCTCCGATCTCTGGCCTGTTGCTCAACGTGGATTGGCTCGGATGGAAAGGCTGGCAATGGCTGTTCGTATTGGAAGGCCTGCCGGCCGTAATTCTCGGAATTATTACCTACCTTCTGCTCACTGATCGTCCGCGCGATGCCAAATGGCTAACTCCGGCTGAGCGCGATTATCTTGAAGAGGTGCTTACAGAAGAGGCGCGCGCGAAAGAATCGATCCGCAAGCTCACAGTCGGTCAAGCGCTTCGAACGCGTAATGTTTGGCTGCTCGCGTTAGGCATCTTCGCAACCAACATGGGTGGGTACGCACTATCATTCTGGATGCCGACGACAGTGAAGAACCTATCCCGAGGATCGGATGTTTCCGCTCTCCTGTATAGCGGCTTGGTGTACGCATGCGGCCTCGTCGGAGTTCTCTATGCTGGTTTCCTGTCGGATCGCACCCGGAACCCCAAGTGGACCTGCATTGCAGGCCAGTGCGCTACCGGAACGTTCCTCGCATTAGCGGCGATCCCGGGTCAATCGTTTCCAATGATCATGACCTGGCTCGTTATGACCGGTTTGACCTCGTATTCTTGGCCGCCGCCATTCTGGGCCTTGCCGACGCTTACGCTAACCCATGGGGCAGCTGCTGCGAGCATCGGATTCATCAACATATTTGCAAACCTCGCCGGCTATTGCAGTAACCATCTGATTGGTTGGATCAGAGATCGGGGAGCAAGCGAAAGCTTGTGTTTGTTCCTCCTGGCCGGCTGGTACCTGTTCGGCGGAGCGTTGATCAGTCTCGTTCGCGTGACGCCTCAGACGGAGCCCGCAGTGCTAAGTTCTGCCGCAGATTGATCGCCAAATTATGATTCCAAAAATATTCGATCTTACTGACAAAGTTGCGATCGTCTCCGGAGCCGCTCAGGGGATGGGACGCTCGATGGCAATCGCGCTTGCCGAAGCTGGCGCGGACCTCCTCGTTATCGACCGTAACAGGGAGGGAGTCGGGCGGACGGCGGCGGAAATCTCCGCTCTCGGCCGCCGGGCAGTGGCCGTAGCATCTGATGTTTCCGAACCTGCTCAAGTTCGAGCGATGTTCGCCAGGCTTGACTCCGAGTTCGGCCGTATCGATTTTCTGGGAAACGTCGCCGGAGAATCGATCATGGCCCCTCCGGAGGAGATCCCTCTCGAAGATGTGGAACAAGTCTGGCGCAACCTCGTCCTCGGCCGCTTCTGCGCCTGCCAGGAAGCAGGCCGGAGGATGCTGGCAGCCGGCCGCGGCAGCATTGTCAATATTGGTTCTCTTGCGAGTGTCACCGCACTAGGCAGGGGGCACATCGCCTACAGCATGGCCATGGGCGCCGTCGCACAAATGACGAGGGAGCTCAGCACCGAATGGTCCAGCTCCGGTGTACGGGTCAACGCGATTCTGCCTGCGCAAGTCCTCAATCCTGGCTTGGAGAAGCGCATCGCCGAAACCCCGAGCCTCCGGGATCAGTTCTTGAGTGGTATCCCGGCTGGTCGCTTCGGCCGTCCCGATGACATCAAAGGCCTCGCGGTGCTGCTCGCGTCGGATGCTTCCGAATGGATCACCGGAGCGCTGATCCCCATGGACGGCGGCAACCTCGCGCTGAATGGTGGCGGCTCAGTGCGGCGTCCGCGCATGGGCGGTCATCAATGAGCCCGGAATTTCGGCATCTCTATCGCACGATGCAATTGATCCGCAATGCCGAGGAGCAACTCGCGCGATGTCACGCCCGAGGGCTCATCCACGGAGCCTGCCACACTTACGTCGGTGAGGAGGCAGTTGCAGCCGGCGTGTGTTCGCAGCTTCGTTCCGATGATGTCGTCTTCAGCACTCACCGGGGTCACGGCCATGCGCTGGCGAAAGGTCTGGCACTCGCCGAATTGTTTGCCGAGTTGTTCGGACGCCGCACAGGCTGCTCGCGAGGCCGCGGAGGATCGATGCACCTGTTTGCGCCTGAAGTAGGATTGATGGGAACAAGTGGAATCGTCGGCCCGTGCATCCTGCAAGCAGCCGGCGCGGGTTACAGCTTCAAACTGCTGCGGACCGATCGCGTTGCGGTGGCGTTCTTCGGTGACGGCGCGGTAAATAATGGCGCCTTCCATGAAGGACTGAATCTGGCAAGCATCTGGAAGCTCCCCGTGCTGTTCGTGTGTGAGAACAATCAGTTCGCAACCGAGGTCCCGTTTGCGTATGCAGCCGCAAATCCGGACGTGGCTGGCCGAGGCGCGGCATACAATATCCCCGGAGTTCAAGTCGATGGCAACGATGTCGAAGCGGTAAGCCGGACAGCGGAGGAGGCCATTCGCCGAGCGCGCGCCGGCGAAGGACCGACTCTACTCGAATGTAAAACGTATCGCACGCGCCCTCATTCGGAAGGAATGGGCGACTATACTTACCGGACACGGGAGGAAGTAGCCGAGTGGCGCGAACGTTGTCCGATCAGGCGATTCCGCGAAAACCTGATCGCGTCAGGTCAGGCAACGGAAGCGGAGTTCGATGCAATTGACGAAGAAATCCGGGAAGAAGTAACTCGTGCAATGGAGGCAGCCGAGAGTGCTCCTTGGCCGGAACCGAATGCCGCCACCACTCACGTTTACGCTGAGAAAGTCGACCGAATCGTTCCCGAGCCCGGTCCTGGCTCGGGTCGTGAAATCTCGTATATAGCCGCCACTCTTGAAGCGCTTGATTACGAGATGGCTGTGAACCCTCGCATCTTTGTTTTCGGAGAAGGAATCGGAATACGCGGCGGGAACTTCGCGACCACCACCGGATTGTTTGACAAGTATGGCGCGGAGCGGCTTTGTGATACGCCGATTGCCGAGCGCGGGTTCGTTGGTATGGGCGGTGGCGCCGCGATGACAGGGACGCGCCCCATCATCGACTTCATGTTCATCGATTTCATCAACGACGCGTTCGGTGAAATCATCAATCAAATCGCAAAAATGCAGTACATGAGCAGCGGGCGTTTGAAGATGCCCATTCTCCTGCGCGGCTGTATTGGAATCGGACACTCGGCGGCCACCCATCATTCAGGAAGCTACTATTCCATCTTTAGTCACATCCCCGGCTTGCGGGTCGTGGTCCCGTCTACGCCCTACGATGCCAAGGGGCTTTTCACGCATGCCTTGCGATCTGATGACCCGGTGCTCTTTTTGGAACCGCGCGAATTGTTTTCGAGTAAAGGTCCGGCGCCGGTTGAGTCCTATGAGATCCCGTTTGGCAAAGCGCGTGTTCTTCGCAATGGACAGCATATGACGGTGGTCGGAATCGGAGTAATGGCGCAACTCGCCCTCGCTGCTGCTGCGCGACTTGCCGAGCAGGGTCTCTCCGCCGAGGTGATCGACCCGCGTACTGTTTCTCCACTCGACACGGGGTCGATACTCGCGTCGGTCCGGAAAACTGGACGGCTGCTCGTCGTGGATGAGGCATTTTTGCCGTGCAGTATCGCATCGGAGATTGCCGCCGTTGTTGCGGATTCGGGCTTCAATGATCTCGATGCGCCCATACGACGACTCAACGGAGCTTTCGCTCCCACTCCATACAGTCCGACCCTTGAAGCAGCAGTCACGATAAGTCCTGAGGCGATCGTTGAAGCCGCCCGCGACTTGATGAAGGAATAATTGATGCCTGTCGAAATCACGATTCCGCGGCTCGGCTGGTCAATGGAAGAAGGCAAATTCGGTGAGTGGCTCAAGCGTGAGGGCGAACAGGTCGGCGCCGGTGACCCCCTGTTCTCAGTGGAAAGTGACAAGGTCACGATGGACATCGAATCGCTAGACACCGGCATTCTCCGCTTACCCGCCGATACGCCGCAAACAGGGGAGACCGTAAAGGTCGGCCAGGTGATCGGTTACCTGATCCAGGAGGGCGAGGAGCCTCCGCGAGATGTTCCCGTGACGCCGAGAGCGCGCCGCGTTGCGAGAGAACTCGGTGTCGATTTATCTCAGATCCAGGGAAGTGGAAAAGTGGGCCGAATCCGCGAGCAGGATGTTCGAGCTCACGCGAAACCGCCTGAGAAGGAGCGTCAGATCCCGATTACCGCATTGCGCCGGACGATCGCGGAGCGTATGACACACAGCCGTCAGCACACGGCTCCGGTTACGCTCACCCGCCGTGTGGACGCAAGCCGGATCGCAGCCCTACGCAATCGATGGAAGCTGCGTCTTCAGCCGGATCCGGCGCCATCGTTCAACGATATCGTGGCCAAACTCGTGGCGATCGCCCTCGGTGAACATCCGGCCCTGGGCGGGCGTTGGGAAAACGATCAGGTCGTCCTGCCCATAACTATGGACATCGCACTTGCAGTAGACACGGAACACGGCTTGATGGCTCCGGTACTTCGCGATGTGGCAAATTTATCGGTGCAGGAGGTTGCGCAGACGTCGAGAAATCTGATCGATGCTGCGCGCAGGCGAGAGATCCAGATCGCCGACATCAAGGACAGCGTCTTCACCATTACAAATCTTGGTAGCTTCGGTGTGGAGGCGTTTACTCCCATTCTCAATCCTCCCGAAACCGCGGTGCTCGGCTTGGGCGCAATTCGTTGGGAGCCGGTTGTCTTATACAGCGGACAGATCGTCACGCGCCAGCAGATGATGTTGAGTCTGACGTTCGATCACCGCGTTGTGGACGGCGCCCCTGCAGCTCGCTTTCTACAGGCGATCGCAGCGTTGATTGAGGAGCCGCCCGCGGAGGTCTACTGCCCTTGAGTAAAGTCCCGCCGTCACACTTCGTCGAGCGGCCGAGCGGCATCTCCGAAGCTTGGAAGCCGCACGTTCATCTTGTCCATCATCGAAAGATACAGACGGCACATCTGCCGGTCCGGCTTTCCGGCATAGTCCAACACCCTGGCTCCCTTCAATCGCCCACCGCCGCCACCGAGCAAAATCACGGGTAGCTGGCTTGCGTCGTGCGAGCCGGTCAACATGCTCGAACAGAACAGGACCATCGAGTTATCGAGCAGGGTTCGCGGCCCTTCTTGAATGGCATCAAGCTTGCGAGCGATGTAGGCGACCTGTTCAAGAAAGAATTGATTCACCTTTAGCCAGTCTGCTGTATCCGAATGGGAGAGCAGGTGGTGAATCATGTAATCGACGCCTAGATTCGGGAACCGCAGCGAGCTGTGATCGTTGTTCAGCTTGAGAGTTGTGATGCGAGTGGTATCCGTCTGAAACCCGAGCACGAGAATATCGGCCATCAGCTTCATGTGTTCGCCAATGTCTTGCGGGATACCATCAGCGGGTCGGGGGACGTTCGGCTTTGCCAGCGTAGGTCGCCAGCCCTGCAACTCTCCTCGCTTCCCTGCATTAGCGATCCGCTGTTCCACGTCGCGAACAGAGTCGAGATATTCATCCAGCTTGCGCTGATCGCTGTTGCTGATACTGGTGCGCAGATTGGCGGCGTCGGAGAGAACGGCATCGAGAACACTCTGGTCTCCCTTGCTCGCCTGGTCTTTGAACAACCGGTCAAACGCCAGTGCAGGATAGAGTTCGAGCGGTGTGGGCGTCGTCGGAGAGCTCCACGAAATGTGAGAGCTATAGAGCATCGAATAGTTTTTATGTACCGACGGGTTCGATTTCTCGCAGCCGAGAACAAGGCTCGGTACCTTTGTCGAGTGGCCGAAGCGCTGAGCGAGAATCTGATCGATGCTTGTACCGGAACGGATTTCGCCGCCTGAGGCCAGCGGCGCGCCCGATAGAAGATTGCCGGTCTGCGAGCTATGGATGTTACCTTTGAGCGCTTCCGCGTTGAACAGCCCGCGCACAAACAGCATCTTCGAGCGGAAATCCTGCAAGGGAGCGAGCACCTTGCCCAACTCCATCTCGCGGCCTTCTCCCTGGGCCCACCACTCCTTGCTGTGAAATCCGTTACCCGAGAACAGAACGGCAAGGCGAACCGGAGCCTCGCTAGAAGATTCACTACCGCGCGGCTCATCGCCCCACACGGGCATCGATTCCAGCCACGGCAGCGCCATGCTCACTCCCAGGCCGCGGAGCATCCGGCGGCGGGAAAACTGATGCCTACTCGATTTCATGATCGCGCCCTCGAATCTCGCGAAATTGATTGCTTCCCACGATCATATTGATCACAGTACCCACATGATATCCACTTTGTTCGAGCTTCGTTTCCATCTCCTCGAGCAGCGGTTCGTCGGAAAGCTGTATGGCTCGCCCAAGCGAGTATCCCAGAAGCTTTCTACAGAATTGATGAACAAAGGCGTGACG
This sequence comes from Bryobacteraceae bacterium, assembly GCA_963833675.1. Taxonomy (GTDB): domain Bacteria; phylum Acidobacteriota; class Terriglobia; order Bryobacterales; family Bryobacteraceae; genus DASQDN01. The sequence goes on from CAWHYW010000049.1 coordinate 38,421, forward strand.
CTCGTTAGTTAACAGATACTTTTGCAGTCCGTCGAGACCCTCGACTTCGACGCCACCTTTCAAAGTGGCCCGATCGTGGATGGGGCGTCCCGCCAGATCTTCGGCGCGCCGGCGCCCGATAGCGTCGAAGCGTTCGAGCGTATATCCATAGGGGTCCATCCGCGCGTGACATCCGGAGCAGCGACGATCTGTGCTGTGCTTCTCGGTCAATTCGCGTACCGACAACGATTCGGCAGCTTCATCGGTCGGTAACTGAGGAACGTCTTTCGGAGGGCGGGGAAGTTTATCGCCGAGTAGCGCCTCCAAAATGAAATTGCCGCGCAGAATTGGACTTGTTCGTGAGGCCCCGGACTGCTTCGACAGCACGGCTGCCTGGCCGATGATCCCCCCGCGTCCAAACTTGTGAATACCGTCAACGCGCTGCCATTCCGATCCCGCGACTCCGGTAATTCCATAATGTTTGGCGAGCTCCTCATTCACAAACGTATAGTCGGCATCCAAAAGGTTGAGAACCGAACGATTGTTCTGGAAGAAATCCATGAAGAAGCGGATCGACTCTTCATACATGGCGCCTCGCAATTCCTTGAAAGTTGGGAAATGCCGGTCGCTCTTTTCATCGAGTGTCTGGAAGTCATGAAGATGCAGCCAGGCCGCGCCGAACTCGGACGCCAGGCGACGGACGCGATCGTCGCGTAACATACGCCGGGCTTGCGCCTGTATAGCTGCGGGCGTGTGGAGTTGCCCCGCGTCCGCAGCCTTGCGCAGTTCCGTATCGGGCAAGGACGACCATAGAAAATAGCTGAGCCGGGCGGCCATCTCGTGATCATTTACGGCGACGGCGAGCTTTCCGGGTGGTGTCGTCTCGGCGCGATAGAGAAACGCGGGCGAAACGAAGATGCGGGCAAGCACCAGGCGGATTGCTTCCTCGTGAGGTAAGTCCTGTTCGCGAAGGCGGCGGTAGAGCTGCCGAAGTTGAATGTCCTCCTCACCGGTGAGAGGTCTGCGATACGCACGGTCCGCAAATTTCAGAACCGTATCGATGTGACGCGGTTCGGTATCAACGAGAAGCCGGCGGAAAGTCGCGGCACGAGCGAGAATGGGCTGCCTGAGCGGTTCGAACTTAGATGGATCCGCGTCCTGAGTGGCATATTGCCACAACTGTTCGAAGACATCCACCGATGCCACAGCGTCGCGACTGACATAATGAAGCTCGTCCCATAACCGATCGAGTTTGGCCTTCTGGTGGTCATTCAGCATGAGCCGGCTGAGCGCTTCGTCTTCACGGTAGTACAGCGTCAGCGTGACCACCTCGTCTACAGGAACGATCTTCGTGTAGCACAGGGCGGCGGGAAAGATTCGCCGGAACTCTTCAAAGGATGCTTCCATCCGCTTTCTCGATGCGCTTCCCGCAATGACAGGCAAGGAATAGGAGACAGTTTGGTTATTCGATGTCCACGTCCCCTTGGCGTCAGCGACTGCGGTTCCTGTCGGAAGCAAGCTGGTTCGCGCTTCCGGCCTGTGGTTGAGCACTTCCAACTGCACACTGCCTTCGCCCGCGCTCTTGCCGGTCAACGTTCCTGTAACCACGAACTCGCTATTGGTGACCAGGTCGCCTGGGAGGCGGATCGCTAACACGGAAGGCGCTCGGACGCTAATACTTGCGGGGTCAATCGCGGTTCCGTCTGGTTGCTTGCCGAATAGCTTCGCATCGAGTCCCCACGTGTTTGCTGGAGACTTTATTCCGCTCGCCGTAACGCTGGCGAACAGAGGTCCCGCAAGGGATGTCAGCTGATGGTATAGCGTGGCGTCGGGTGTGCTTGCACCCGCTGCTGGTGGAGGGCCGGCTAGAAGGCGTTCGAGTTGTTCCGCGAGTTGTTGTTTCTCGTCCGGCGATTCTACAGACTGCCAGCGAGCCAACAGCGATCTGGCCGGGATAATCGTGTCAGTTCCTTCCGGCTCTACGGGCTCAGTGTAGAAGTGCCAGATGTTGGCGCGTCCGGTTGAGTCCGAGTGTGGATTCCCTGCCAGTACGTTGCCCGCAACATCGCCTGTCAACGACCAGTTGTCGGATGTCCCGCCTTTCGTCGTGAGCCGGAGATCGACAGCAGTCAGATCGCAGGAATGATTCCCTTCGCGTGGCCCCACAAGAAGTGAGATTAAATCGCCCTCTTGAACACGTACTCGTTCAAACGGACCGATCGATACGGGAACTGCGTTACGAGCTTCTCCCTGGGAGAGATACTGACGAGTGCTTCCTCGTCTGAGTTGCAGCGACCAGGTGATTCCATTCCCACATTCGGGATGGGCGCGCGCCAATTGACCTTCGATTCGGATCGTTGTGGCGACTGGGCTGCGCCAACCCACGGCAGCGTACCGGGTCGGCGAAGGATGTACCGTCACGCCACGCGCCTTCATGTTGCCCGGTACGCGCACATCCGTGTCCGAGGAATTTGCAAGCAGCATGGGTGTCTTCGACGTGCCCCAACCTTGCACAAACTCGTAGGTTCCGGTCTTCTCGATTTTGGAGTTCAGCAAGTCAAGCTTGAATTCAGCCTGCGAACCAATACCCAGATAGGCGAACCACGCTTTGAGATCGCTGGGATCGATTCCGGCGCGTGCTGCCAGAGCGGTTGGATCGACAGACCCGGTCGACGAGCTTGCTTCCGCAGTCGCTGCCAGCGCCTTTGCAGTGGAAGCGAAGATTCGCTGACGACGTTCGGTTAACGCGTCGATCAACGAGGGCAAGTCGCGCAACGGCACTGGCGGACGTCCGGCGATAACCAGTTTGGGCTCACGCCACAGCACGACATCGCCGGTCGTTCCATCCCCCGCATTATGAGCCGCGAGATAAACGGTCACTTCACTACCGCGGGCGGTCGGCGAGAGTTTCAGGCGGAACTCCTGCTGGTCAACCAGGGGATTCACTGGTTCCATCCAGGACTTAGGGCCGTCCACTTTACCGATATGGCCTACGCTACTGAACTTCCAGAGCGCCTGCTGCCAGAGCGAAATCTCGCTCACGAGGCCGTCGATGTCGGACGGTTTCGCCGTGCGCCAACGCGATCGCAGCTCATCGAGTACCGGGGATGGGCGAGGGTCGTTCAGGAGATTCACCAGCAGCGTGAGATACTTCGCGCTCAGTGCGTTCCGCCGGGCTACGCTATCGATCGTAGTCGCTGACGTGACACCGCGAAGCGAGAGTGAGGCTGAGAGGTATTTGCGTAGAGGCAATACTCCACCCCTGCTCTTGTCGAGGGCCATACCTTGTTGAGTTACCGTTTCCGCCCCACCTTTCTCTGTATAGGATTGGTAGAAATCTCGGATTTCGTTGAGAATCTCGTCAGTCCAGTCGCGGCGCGTAGAAAAGCGTGAGAATCGAATTCCGTCCGGCAACAATACGGCGTGCGCCGCGATGTCCTTCGCAGCGTCCATGTACTTGGCTACTAAGGAGGGCGACATTGCCAGAGCGTTTCCCGTATTCATGAAACCTTCACCGGCCGCCCCGTCGGCGGGAAACTCCCTTGCAGGATCGAGCGACGGGACACCCGTGAGATCGCGAATAGTGAAGGTGTACTCCGCGTTATTGAGTCTGCGCAAAACTACGGGACCGGGATCGCCAGCATGAGCGCGGGAGGCGGTCTTCAGTGTTGCGGTGATCGAGCCTAACAGTCGTGTTCGTTCTTCAGCGCTAGGCTGCGGCATCCCTTTGGGCGGCATTTCTCCCAGCGAGATCTGCTCATAAACTTTCTGCCAGACCTTCGGATCCAGGGAGACCGTCTGCAGCGAGGTAAATCGCTCAAGATTCACATCGCCCGTGTGTTTTGCAGCCGAGTGGCATGCAAAACAGTAACGGCCTACGATAGGACGAACCTCCCGGTCGAAAGTATTGGAGGCGGACTGCTGTCCGTAAACAGACAGCGTGAGCAATAGTAGGACTGCTACTCCTCTGAAGATCGGTAGGGACGCGGCAAACACGTCTTCCACTTTAGTTCAGTCGCGATAACGTGTTGGGCTCACTCCGGACACACAACCGCAAGTTGACGCCACTTTCGCCGCTATCCGACAATCGAGTCTGGATGCGGAGGCGGATTCATCCCATTAAATCGATCATCTGTTGGGTGGGCTATTCTTTCGTCCTCGCGACGGTACTTCCCAGCGTGCGCGGCCAGGAGAACGCGCGCGCCGACTTGGAAACCCAGTTTACTCGAACCGTCCGGCCTTTCTTCGAGACGTATTGCATCAGCTGTCACGGCAAGCAGCGGCCCGCGGCGCAGATGGATCTGAGCGGGTTCACGACGATGGCTGCCTTAATGCAGGACGGCCGTCGTTGGAGCCAAATGCTGGAGCGTCTCAAGGCGGAGGAGATGCCGCCCAAGGGAGCGCGGCAACCCGTCGGCGCAGGAGCGGCGCGGGCCGTCGATTGGTTCCGTGCCGTCCGCGAATATGAAACGCGGCGTAATGCCGGCGATCCAGGCGTCGTGCTCGCGCGACGCCTCAGCAACGCCGAGTACGACTACACGATCCGCGATCTAACGGGCGTGGACATCCGCCCTGCCCGGGAGTTTCCGGTCGATCCCGCCAACACGGCGGGCTTTGACAACTCCGGCGAAACGCTGACGATGTCGCCCACTCTCCTGAAAAAATATCTGGCCGCTGCGCGCGAAGTGGCCAGCCACATGTACCTGAAGGAGAAGGGATTCGCGCTTCGCGCCGCATCCGATGCTGGTCGAAACCGACCGCGACAAGTTCGCCGTGCATCAGATCATCGATTTCTATCACCAGCAGAACATCGACTACGCCGATTATTTTCAAACCGCCTGGCGCTTCCGGCATCGGGCGGCGCTCGGCCAGCCCAATGCCACACTTGCCGATCTCGCTACGCAATACCGCGTCAGCGCCAAGTATCTGGAGACCGTCTGGTCGACCCTGGAGAGTCCCGAACAGGTCGGCCCGCTGGTGAAGCTGCAAGCGATGTGGCGAGCCTTGCCTCAGCCCAACAGCAAGATCAGCCGAACATCGCGCGAGCCGGCTGCGAGGAGATGCGATCCTACATCGCCACGGTGCGCAAGAAGGTAGAGCCGCGATTTATCAACATCACGGCCGGCCCCATCGGTACTGCCTGGCAGCCGTTATTGATTTGGAAAAATACGCAATACGCGACGCATCGCCGAAAGTTCGATCCCAGGCAGTTGCAGGTCGAGGGCGAGCCGCCGTTCAATCAGAGCAGACGTGGTCGAGCCCGAATGGGATAATCCGTTCGGTCCGGGCAAGACAATCCTGGTCGAAAATGAGCCCGGCGATCCGGATCTCTTCGTTCCGGCCGGTCAACGCGCACGCTACGAAGCGGCATGGGGCCGGTTTTGCAGCGTCTTCCCCGACATGTTCTACAAGGAGTCGCGCGGCCGAAACTATTTCAGGACGGGTAAAGATGAAGGCCGCTATCTGAGTGCGGGCTTCCACAACGTGATGGGCTACTTCCGCGACGATCAGCCGCTCTATGAGTTGCTGCTGGACGAAAAGCAGCAGGCGACCCTGGACGAGGATGTGGCGGGAGATGGATTTCGTCGCTTCCATCAATATCCGCACCTATGTCGAATTCGCCAAGCTGGGGACCCGCGGAACGCGAGACGACTTCAAAGATGGCGAGCCGCAAGTTCAAGAGATCGAAGTGGAGGAGATCGTCTCGGAAGCGAGGATCAGGAAACTCGAAGCCGATTACCTGGAAATGGCCAAAGGCGGCAGCGACGTGGCGATCCAAGCGATCAAAGACTTCTTCGACAACGTCCAACGAGAGCATCCGCTGGGTCAAGCGAGCCCGCCGCGACGCGGAGCCGAGTCACTTGCAGTCACTGTTCGATTTCGCCGCCCGCGCGTATCGGCGGCCGTTGTCGCCGGCGGACCGCGCCGATTTGCTGTCCTTCTATCGAGAGGCCCAGGAGCGCTATGGCCTGGACCACGAGGGAGCGATCCGCGAGGCGATCGTGCTGGTCTTGACGTCTCCGAAGTTCTCCTATCGCGTCGATTTGGTCGAGGCCCGCGGCGGAATTCAGCCGCTATCGGATTTCGATCTGGCCAGCCGGCTCAGTTATTTCCTGTGGTCGAGCATGCCCGACGAGGAGCTGTTGCAGCACGCCGCGGCAGGCGACCTGCACAAGCCGGAGGTCATCAAAGCCCAGGCGCGACGAATGCTGCAAGACCCGCGGACTCGGGCGCTGGCCGTCGAATTCGGGGGCAACTGGCTGGGCATTCGCGATTTCGAGCAGATCGGTACCGTGGACCGCGAGCGCTTTCCCTCATTCAGCGACGAGTTGAGAGAGGCGATGTTCGAGGAGCCGATTCGCTTCCTCCTGGACGTGTTTCGTCACAACCGTTCGATCCTCGACTTCCTTTACGCTCGCGACACGTTTGTGAATCCTGTTCTGGCCCGTCACTACGGCATGCCGCCGGTAGCGGGCGATGGAAGCGTTTGGGTTCACGTCCCCGACGCCGACCGCTACGGCCGGGGCGGCCTGCTTGCCCATGGCCGCGTTTTTGACAAAGAACGCGCCGGGCCTGCGGACCAGTCCGGTGAAGCGCGGCTACTGGGTGGCGAAGAACATACTGGGCGACCAGATCCCGCCGCCGCCCCCGGTGGTTCCCGAGTTGCCGGCTGATGAGGCCAAGATGGATTTGCCGTTGCGTCAAATGCTGGAGCGGCACCGGGCCAACCCGAGTTGCGCCGCCTGTCACGCGCGATTCGATTCTTTCGGATTGGCGTTCGAAACATTCGATCCGGTCGGCAGGCGGCGAACCCACGATCTGGGCGGGCGCACGGTCGATGCTCGGGCCACCTTCCCGGGAGGCATCGAAGGAGAGGGATTGCAGGGAATCCGGCAGTACATTCGCGACCACCGCGAAGACGATTTCGTGCGCGGCTTTCATCGGCAAACTGTTGGCCTATGCCTTGGGACGAAGCCTGGCGCTCTCCGACGACCTTCTGATTCAGGAGTCGCGCGGCAAGCTTGACGACCGACGGTTGCTGTTTTGAAACCATAATTGAGAACATCGTCACGAGCCGCCAGTTTCTCAACAAGCGCGGCCGCGAGCAACTGACGGCCGATAGAGAGGTGATCTATGATGAACACGCAGCGCAAGGCGCGTCGAGAGCGTGAAAGGCGTTATCCCGAAGGACCTTTCTCCGCGGCGCCGGCGTAACCATGGCCTTGCCGTGGCTGGAGTCGCTGTCGGGTTTCGGCATCAGTTCAGCCTCGGCGGCCACTACCGCCGGGCCGCCCCAACGCTTTGCCGTGCTGTTCATGGGCACGGGCATCAGTCCCGGCCGTTGGTGGGCGAAAGGGACGGGCGCCGGGATGGAACTGAGCGAATCGCTGGCGCCGTTGGAACCGCTCAAGGCGAAGATCAACGTCATTGACGGCCTGTTCAACAAGGCGGCCACAGGACAGGGGATTCATCCGGCGATGACCGGCAACCTGTTATCGGGCGTGCCGATCAGCAAAGGTTCGATCATCCATGGCGGCATCACCATGGACCAGGTGCTGGCCAACCGGATCGGGCAGGAGACGCTGCAGCCCAGCATGGTGCTGGCCTGTGAGCGGGCCATGACCGGGTTCCATGAAACGAACTTTTCGAACGCCTACAGCTCGCATATTTCATGGCAGAGCAGCGATTCGCCGGTGCCCAACGAGATGTATCCCTCGTTGGCCTTCGACAGCCTGTTCGAGAACGGCGGCAGACTGCGCAACACGAGCGTGCTTGGATCGGGTGAAGGACCATGCCGTGGCGCTGAGCGGCAAGATCAGTTCCACTGACAAACTCAAGCTGGAAGAGTATCTCGCCAGCGTCCGCGAGGTCGAACGCAGCATCGAGCGGATGCGAACGGATAAGGACAAGGCCGAAGAGCGGGCCCGCGACGCGGGACGTCCGCTGTTTGCGATGAAGCGTCCGCAGGATGGCCTGCCCGAAGATATCCGCGATCACATTCGCCTGATGTGCGACATCATCGCCCTCGGGTTTCAGACCGACAAGACGCGCGTGGCCTCGCTGCTCCTGGCCCGCGACCTGTCCGCGCTCTACTATCCGTTCCTCGGCGTGAGCAAGCAGCATCACGGCGCCTCGCATTACGACACCGAGGAGGACTATCAAAAGATAGTGCGCTTCCACGTGAGCCAACTGGCCTATCTGGCCCAGCGCCTGGACGCAATGCCCGAAGGGGAGAGCACCGTGTTGGACAACAGCTTGTCTGCTGTTCCTGTCGAACATGTGGTCCGGGACGAAGCACGACAACAAGAAGGTGCCGGTGGTCACGATCGGCGGCCTGGGGGGCAAGCTGAAAACCGGCAGAGCGCTCGACTATTTCGAATCGGGCGACGACAACCGCAAGTTGTGCAGCCTGTACCTGGGCATCATGGATCGGATGGGCGTCGAACTCGCGGAATTCGGCGACGCCAAAGCTCGGCTCGCAAATTTCTGAGTTTTGAGTGGCGATCCCCCGACAGCTACTACCAGGTCCGCAGCACCTACCGCGTCTCAAAGTGGATTAGTTTCCGAACAACGCTGGTTGCCTCCCAGGGCTGCCAGGATCCCGAAACTCCATAAGCCGCGACTATTTGGTCCATCAGACGAAACCGGTCATGTTAAATAGTAGGAGTGTTCTATGGGGGAGATAATTGCGCGATTGGAGCTTGCGAGGTCGGAGGGCACTCAATCGATCCCCCTCGAACTAGGCAGCATCTGCAGCATCGGTCGAGATGTGCAAAACACCGTTGTTCTGGACGATGCATCGGTATCGCGAAGGCATGTCATGATCGATTGCCAGTCCGCCGGCGATTGCTATGTGATTGACTCTGGCAGCCGTAATGGAACCTTCCTCAATGGTTCTCGAGTCGGTAGCCGGACTCGACTGAACCACGGAGACCGTCTCAAGGTCGGCACGGTACCGGTTACGTTCTGGCTCGCCAAATCAAGTCGGGCAGACGTCCCAGGCATCGTGTCGAACAGCACTACGCTGGTCACCGCAGTGCGGTATGTCACTGTCCTGGTCGCGGACATTCGGGATTTCACCGGCTTAGCGAGGCGTCTTGGCGAAACATCGCTGTCGAATATTATCGGCGAGTACATGCGGATTGCCGGGGAGGAACTCGGTAACGCGGGCGCAGCGACACAAAAGTACATTGGTGATGCGGTGATGGGAGTCTGGGATTACGGACCCGATCCGCCGGTGGCCGGCGCTGTTCGCCCGGCGTTAGCCTGCGCCGTTAGGCTGTTTGACATTGCAGCCGATTCCCAGGAGCGGTTCGGACTGGACGCCCCTCTGAAGATAGGGGCGGGCATGAATACCGGCCTCGCCGTACTTGGGAATCTCGGCAGCCGGGCGGCCTCTGACTACACTGCCCTGGGTGACACCATAAACAAAGCTTTTCGTCTTGAGTCCGCTTCGAAGGATATAAATCACGACCTCGTAATTGGCCGATCCACCTGGGAATGCCTGAGCTCCGATTTGCAGTCCTGCTTTTATACTTGCGTAGTCACGTTGAAGGGATATGAACAGCCGGAAGTAGCGTATGGAGCGTCGGGGACTCAATGAACGCGTTGCGTACCTTGGTTTACAAAGCCGCCGAAAATTAAATACAACGGTCGTCTCTGGATTGAATCCATAAAACTGAACATCTTGCAGTGTGTCCGTTCGGGACAAACGTCCGGCGAACATGGTCGGTAAACTCATCTCCCATTACCGAATACTCGAAACGCTCGGCGGTGGAGGCATGGGCATGGTGTACAAGGCGGAGGATACCCGTCTCGGCCGCTTCGTTGCCCTCAAATTCCTACCGGACGAGATGGCTAAAGATTCCCAACTGCTGCAGCGATTCCGCCGCGAAGCTCGTGCCGCTTCCTCGCTGAATCACCCGAACATCTGCACCATCTACGACACCGGCGAAGACAATGGTCGGTCTTTCCTTGCAATGGAGTTCCTTGATGGTGAAACTCTAGGACAACTCATAAAGGACAGGCCATTGACTCAACAGCAGCTCATCGATATAGCGATTGAGATAGCCGATGGTCTCGACGCCGCGCACGCGGATGGTATAGTGCACCGCGACATCAAGCCCGCTAACATTTTCATTACCAGGCGCGGACACGCCAAAATCCTCGATTTCGGATTGGCCCAGGTTAAGCCCGCAAGCGAACGCCGCACTCTCTCAAACACCGCACTGACCGCCGTTGAATCGGATCCACATCTGACAACGGAGGGCGGAACTGTAGGGACCGTAGCTTATATGTCGCCGGAACAAGCGCAGGGCAAGCCTCTCGACAACCGTACTGATTTGTTTTCCTTTGGCGTAGTGATGTACGAAATGGCCACTGGCGTTCGTCCGTTTCGAGGCGACTCTACCGCGAGCTTGTTCGTATCTATTCTTCAGCAGCCTCCTGTTCCTGCCGTTCGCTTCAACCCGGATATTCCGGCTTCGCTGGAAGAGATCATCAACAAGTGCTTGGAAAAAGACCGGGAGATGCGATACCAACACGCTTCGGAAATTCGCTCCGATCTGAAGCGATTGAAGCGGGATATGGAAGCCCAACAGAGGTCGTCAATTACAAGCGCCCCAAGCGGGAGCCCTGCTTCGGCGGCTGAAATTTCCGGCACAGAAAGAGCACACTCCTTTTCGGTCGTTGCACCCGCTGCCGCCCCTCCGTCGCGAAGATTCGATTTCAAATTGATCCTCGGCGCCGCATTGGCCGGATTCGTCATGATCCTCATCGGACTGTGGTGGGTTCGACATCGAGCGACGCCGGCACAAGTCGCGGAGGCGCCGCTCACTGTGCGGCCGCTTGCGAGTCTTCCAGGCCGCAAACAGTTGCCGATTTTCTCGAGCGACGGCAACGCGGTCGTGTTCGCCTGGGACGGAGGGCACGATGGCCAGAACTCTGATGTCTACATAATGCAGATGGAGGGCGGTAAGCCGTTACAGATCACGAATCACCCGGCGAGCGAGTGGCCCCAATGCTTCAGTCCGGATGGACGCCGCTTATACTTCAACCGGCAGTCGGAGAGTGGTTTTACCTCATACTGGGTTCCTGCTCTCGGCGGCGACGAAACCCGAGTGGCTGACGGGATCATAACCGATATTTCTCCGGACGGTCGTCTGGCATCCCTGATCCGGCCCGCCGGTTCAGGAACCGAACAGCAAGGTATTTTCGTTCTGGATCTCATCGCAGGAAACGAGCGCAAGCTTGCGGAAGATTTCGGGGCGATGAATCCGAAATTCAGCGCGGACGGACAGTGGTTATTTGTCTCTTACGGAATGAATCGAGATCGTCTCAGCCTGCACCGGGTTCCCGTAACAGGAGGAAAGCCCGAGCCGGTGCGGTTTCCTGGTATCGGAGATGATATCGATCGTGTCGAATCGATTGAGCTGGCGGCGCGTCGTACACGGATCCGCATTGTTGCGCGGCAGCGGCAAACGAATGCGCTCGTCTCTTTTATGGCCAACGCGGACGGCTCTGAACCCAAACGGCTTCCCGCAGGCGTCATAGCCGGAGCGCTGTCGCCCGATGGCCGGCAGATGGTCGGAATCCGTCAAGGGTTCGTGTTGGCGCCGTACCGTGTCGAAGCGTTTCCTGCCCGCGGCCGGCCTGTGGTTCCGGAGAAAATCATGGACACGACTCACGAGGAATACTCACCCAGGATCTCACCGGACGGCAGGCGCATCCTTACCAGTTCGTACCGGAAAACGCGGTGGGAGATCTGGCTCTGGAACTCCTCGATGACCGATGGCCATTCGATTTTCAGCAGAGAGGGCGGGACTGCCGGTTCGCCAACCTGGGCGCCAGACGGCAAGTGGATAGCATTTGATGCGCGGACACGGGACGCAACGGGTGATATCTGGATCAAGCCGGCCGAGGGAGGCGAACCAAAGGTGCTGGTCAGTGAGCCTTCCGACGACATTACCCCGTGTTTCGATCCGAGTAGCCAATGGATCTACTTCAGCTCCACGCGTACGGGCACGCTGCAACTCTTTCGAGTGCCGCTCGCGGGCGGAACAGCAACTCAGGTAACGCAAGGTGGCGGATTTACGTGTCAGTTCTCCGAAGACGGCCGCTACCTTTATTACTTGAAAACCCGGAGCGGCGGAGAACTCTGGCGCCTCGAAATAGCCACCAACCGCGAGGAGCCCATCGTACCGGACTTGAAATCCAGAAACTGGAAAGCGCTGAATGACGGCATCTATATGCTCGATTCTCACACCAGCTCCCAAATCGGGACGGCGGCGCGAGTCGCGGATGCCCGCTTTTACCGTTTCGCAACAAAGAAGCTGGAGGATTTGGGTTTTCGCACCGCGAAAGCAGCTTCCTATCTCGGAATTGACCTATCGGCGGACCGCAAATGGTTGTATTACACCCAAGTGGATTCCTCGACGAGCGAACTCTACCTCACGGAGAATCTACCGTGAGGGCGTTTTGCCCGTTTTCCGCGCACGCAATTCAGCGTGAGAGGACAACTAACGCTGAAGTCACTCATTTCGAAATTACCGGCTGGCGCTCCGGACGAACCGAGTTCTCGACTCATCGCCGGTGTCGTTATTAAGATAATCTCGAATACCTTGTAACCATCCCTCCATCGCGGTAACGGCCGCCGCCCCTGCCATTGCCGGATCGTGCGCTTTGATCGCCTCAAGCAACGACATGTGGGACATCGCATCGGCGAGCAGGTCGAAAGGGCTACCCCCATAGAACCGAATCGATGTGAAGGTGAAGAGCGGCACAATGATGCGCCGCAGCGCCGCTGTCACAAACTCGTTGTCGGCCATGCGCCAAATCGATTCATGCCACAGCAAGTCCTGATGGATGTATGCGCGCAAGTCTTGACGTCGCGCGGAGTCGATCATCTGCAGGTAACTGACTTCCAACTGCGAAATTGCTTCCGGTGAGGCGAGGCGCGCGGCTTCCTGCATCGCATGTGTTTCGAGAACCTTTCGCAGGACAAACACTTTCTCGATCTCCGCAATCGAGAGCTTGGTTACGTAAGTGAATGCATTGGGGCGCTTGGTAATAAACCCGTCAGTTTCGAGTTCGATTACCGCTTCCCGGACCGCCGTCAAGCTGGCGCCGAATTCAGTTGCCAACTTGCGTTCTACAAGCCGATCTCCAGGCTTCAAGGTTCCGTTGAGAATTGCATGTCGAATCCGCTGCGCAATTTGACCGCGCAGGGTTTGGGTAGTCAACTTCTCAAATACGGAAGCCATATGATCGATCATAACAGAACATTCCTTGCGTTCCTAAGTACAATTTATTCGTATCCCATTGACTAAACGTGGCAGAGGTAGTTTAATATGATCGATCATTAGTCAGTGCGATTAGTAATTAATATTACTATTCGAGAACTCGGATTGTCGCAAAATGATGAATCGGCGCACATTCGTCGCAAGCGCAGCAGCCCTCTCGGGTAGCCTGTCCGGGCAAGAGACCCGGCCTCCTCAGAGCAACGGCGCTGTCCGAAACCGCACGGCTGCATTCGATGGCGCAGGCAACATCCGCGAAGAGGATCACTTCGGCATCATAAACGGACACATCACGGTCGGAGTGAATTACCGGGACGTCTCCGGCATCGGCGGAATGTACGCTCCTCCGTACGCCTCGACAGATTTTTTCCTTGAGATGCGCATCGACGGCCGGCCGGTTGCAACGACAGAGTACTCATGGACACCGATTGAGGTTAGGCGCAAAGGACACACCAAAGACATTGAAGTTGCTTCTGAGACGCTCTTGCTCCACGGCCGGCGCGCTGGCATGCTGCGGCTCACGTTCACCAACCGGGGAAGCCGCGCCGCAAGCCTCCCGCTGCAGTTCAATATCACCGGAAGCTTTGACCGGGTCGGGATGTGGGGATTCCCCCGCCCACAGACGCAAAAGAGCCCGACGACTGCCACCGCAGAAGCGAATCGTATTGTTCGTTCTAATTCCGCCGGCGCGTTTTCGATCGCCTGTGACGCAGAGGATCTCAAATGGGAACCCTGGTCCTCGCACTGGGAAACACGCCTTGCGATTGCGCCCGGTGCAAGCCGTGTTGTTCACGTCGCATTCGGAATGGGTTCTCGCGACGAGTCGGTCAAAGAGGTAGAGACAGCGCTTGGGGATCCGACTGCTTCTATTCGTGCCGCGCGCGAGGGAATTCTGAATGAGCGGAAGGACTTGTATTCCCGCATTCCGGCCTTCGAAGCGTCAGACGAACGGCTCAACGCGTATTATCGATGCTCGGCGAATCACCTGATTCTGAACCGCTGGCGCGTCCCCGAATTCATCCTTCATCCCTACTACGCAACGGGCAGCATCAAAGGAGGATGTGTCGGCTGCTACTTGTGGGACTACGGTTTGGTTCCACAGTTATGGCCTCTCTTCGATCCGGAAGCAAATCGAGCGCACATCAAGCAATTCCTCAGCGTAGACATTGGCAAGCATTTTCTCTTCAATCCGATGGATGGAGAGGGATCCGGTCCCTGGTATCCCGTAAACCAGGAAAAGATCATTAAGCTCATATATCATCACGTGCTGATGACCGGCGAAACTGGGTTTCTTGCCGAACCGGTCAATGGCAGGACGGTGCTGGAATGGGTCCTACACCATGCCACTTTGTTAGATACACCGGGACCCGTGCAGTTGGCCGACTACGGTGAGAACAAGAGTCATCTTGAATTGCGCAGGCAATACGGTTATAGCCACATTGTGCCGGATCTGAACGGGCAGCGTTGCAACAACTTCCACATGGCAGCAATTCTCAGCGAGATGACGGGAGCGCCGCGGCCCGATCTTCAGGAGCGTGCAAAGGCTCTCCGCGAGTTGCTTCGAACTCGTCTATGGGATCCGGAGAAGCAATGGTTCGCATTCGAAGACAAAGCCGGCAAACGTGAGTTCCGATATACGAACATCCTTTATCTCCTGGTCGGTACCGAAGCGCTCGAACGGCAGTGTGAAGAGGGACTCGTCGGCCATTTGAACGAACGCGAGTTCCTATCTGCTTATGGAATTCACAGCATGGCCAAGCATGATCCCGCCTATGATCAGGTTGACATCGACCATGGCGGCGGCGGAAGTTATGTAGCGTTCCCGCCGGCGATCGCCCAGCAGCTATACCGTGCCGGCTACGCTACCCACGCGGAAGATATTCTTCGTCGCACGTTGTGGTGGGCTGAGCGGATGCCGTTTTGGGGAGATTCGCTGGTGGCGAATCAAATGGAATATCGCAAAGACACGCCGCTGCAATGCGCAGTGGATGCATCGGCAGGCGTGCAATGCATTTTGTTCGGGATGTTCGGACTTAACGTTGATCCGAAAGGGAACGTGACGGTGAATCCGGCGCCTCCGTCCTATTCACCCAAAATTGAGCTGCGCGGAGTGCGCCTCCGAGGGCTGGACTTCGATGTCCACGCAGACGCGACAGGCTTCGAGGTACGAACGAAGGGAAGAACGTTGCGTTCCAGGATAGGTACGCCGATTCAACTTACGAAAGGCTGAAGGACAAGGGAGAACCAGTGAAGATCATCGGAATTGAGACTCACGTGCTCGTCGTTCCCGACTACGACACACAGGCTTGCTCCTCCGCGCAGGACGACCTCGTAGTTCTGGTCCACACCGATGAGGGAATCACGGGAATCGGCGAAGTGGACACAAATCCATGGGTGGCCCAGGCAATGATTCACGCCAAAGGCACGCACTCTTTAGGTCTGGGTCTCGAGGAGATGCTGATCGGGGAAGATCCCCTCAATCCGGAAGCGCTGTGGGACAAGATGTATACCGGCAGTCTGATGACGGGCCGCCGTGGACTCGGTATCTGCGCGATGGGCGCCATCGACATGGCTCTCTGGGATATCCGCGGCAAGGCATTGAACCAACCTTGTTGGCGATTCCTGGGAGGGGCCCGCAAAACCCACATCACACCCTATGCGTCCCTTCTGCCTACTGGCCACACTCCCGCGGAGTACCGCGATTCCCTCGCCGCAAAGGCCTCCGAAGCCCGCCGCTTGGGCTTCCAGGCAGTGAAGCTCGAAGTTGTTTTGCAAGGGCCCTACGCGCATAACGGGATTAGCGGAACGAACGAGCAGGTAGTCGAGGTTGTCGCCGCTTGTCGCGAAGCGATCGGCCCGGATCTGACGATGATGGTCGATGTCGTCTACTGTTGGACTGAGGCCAAAGTAGCCTTGCGCGTCTTGAACCAGATGGAGCAATACAACCCGTTCTTTCTGGAGACGCCTCTCCAGTTGGACAATCTCGATGGTTATGCTTACCTGCACGACAATTCTCCCGTTCGTATTGCGGCCGGAGAATTGCAGAACACACGCTTCGAATTCGCCGACCTCATGGATCGGGGTAAGGTCGACGTTGCCCAACCTGATGTCGGACGCGTCGGTGGTTTGACAGAAGCCCGGCGAGTGGCCGATATGGCGGCCGATCGCGGCCGGCTGATCGTGCCCCACTGTTGGAAAACCGGAATCGGAATTGCAGCCTCGGCCCACCTGGGTGCCGCAACTGCGCATTGCCCGTACATAGAATTTCTGCCCGCTCCGCTGAGCGAATCGCGACTCCGGCGCGAATTAGTGCTCGACGAACTGCAAATGATCGATGGGCAGATTCCGCTTCCCCAGCGGCCGGGCCTGGGAATCTCTTTGAACATGGATGCCTTGGAAAAGTATGCGGTCCAGTCGCTTGAGTCCAAAGACGACCGTCCTATCGTCTGGCGAAGCGGACTGCAGCGTGTTGCGGGAGTGCAGTGATGGCAACTGCCGAATCGTTAGCTGTCGTGATTTCCGTCGAAAAGCAACTAGGCTGGCATCGCGCCATGCTTCTGATTCGAACGTTTGAAGAGGCGATCCTCGGCCTGAACCGTGCGGGCTCTGGTCGCCGGAACGGCACATCTCTATATCGGTATGGAAGCGATTGCGGTTGGAGTGTGTTCGGCGATGGACGGTAGCGATCTGCTGACCAGTACTCACCGCGGTCACGGGCACGCGCTAGCGCGAGGCTTGGATCCTGGGCGAATGATGGCGGAAATTCTCGGCCGGGCGGACGGCTACTGCCGTGGCAAGGGCGGGAGCATGCATATCACGGATGTTTCCAAAGGCATGCTGGGAGCGGACGGGATTGTGGGCGGTGGCATCCCGATTGCTGTCGGGGCGGCTCTCGGCAATACGCCTCAAACGAGAGCCATCGGTGGTTTTTTGTTTCTTCGGCGAGGGCGCGGCGAATCAGGGATCTTTTCATGAGGCTTTGAACTTTGCCGCCATTCACAAACTGCCTGTTGTCTTCGTTTGCGAGAACAACCTTTGGGCTTTGAGCGCCCCGTTCGAAGAAACCACTGCGGGACATAGCGTCGCCGGACGAGCCGCCGCCTATGGAATCCCTGGGGAGCGGGTCGACGGGAATGATGTCGAGGCGGTCTATTTGGCCGCGAAGAACGCGGGAGAGAGAGCACGTCGCGGCGAGGGGCCGGCGTTGCTCGAATGCCTTAGCTACCGCCGCCAGGGACACTCGGTATTCACGCGAGACGAGATTCGTCCCGCGGAAGAAATGCAGTTGTGGAGTCGTCGCGATCCGATTGAGCGCCATCGTGCGCGCTTGCTCTCTTCGATGTGCTCCGCATCGCAGCTCGAACAGATCGGAGGCGGAGGTACGTCTCGTCATTGACGCCGCGACGGAATTTGCAAAGAACAGTCCTGTGCCTGACCCAATAACAGCCTTTGAGGATGTATATATATGAGCGCCGCGGACCGGGAGATCTCGTTTGGTCGCGCTTTGAATGAGGCGCTCAGAGAAGAAATGCGCCGTGATTCTCGCGTGTTCGTTCTCGGTGAGGATGTAGGGAGACTTGGCGGTTTGTTCAAGGTGACAGAAGGCTTGATGCAGGAGTTCGGCAAGGACCGGGTCATCGATACTCCGATTTCAGAAGCCGCGATTGCAGGGGCCGGACTCGGAGCCGCTCTGGTCGGAATGCGCCCGGTCATCGAATTTCAGTTCATGGACTTCATGACGATCGCAATGGATCAGATCGTGAATCATGCCGCGAAAATTCGTTACATGACCGGCGGACAGGCCTCGGCGCCGATGGTAATTCGCGCTCCCGTTTGCGGTGGCGTGAATCTTGGCGCGCAGCACTCGCAGTCTCTGGAAGCGTGGTTTGTTCATATTCCAGGTCTCAAGGTGGTGATGCCTTCGTCGCCGGCGGACGCAAAAGGACTGTTGAAAAGCGCCATTCGCGACGACAATCCTGTATCTGTTTCTGGAGCACAGGCTGCTCTATGCGCAGACGGGCCTGTGCCGGCCGAAGAATATCTGGTCCCTTTGACGAATAGCGCGATCAAGCGCGAGGGCGCCGACATGACCGTAATTGCCACGGGTAGAACCGTCAATCTGGCGTTAACGGCAGCTGAGAAGCTGGCGGCGGAAGGAATCGAAATCGAGGTTGTCGATCCAAGAACGCTCAAACCTCTGGACGCAGGCATCATCCAACGCTCGATAAAAAAGACGAACCGCGCGGTGATTGTTTCCGATGGTAACCGCCTGTGCGGTTACGGAGCCGAACTGGCTGCCACGATTGCTGAATCCTGCTTCTTCGATCTTGATACTCCGGTAAAAATGGTTTGCGGACGCGATGTGCCGATGCCTGTAGCTCCGATATTGCAAAGAACAGTGATGATCTCGGAAGAGGATCTCCTCCAGACTTGCCGGGCGTTGAGGGCGGCATGACCGAAGCTTTTGTAGGCGGAGAAAGCAGATGAAAGCAATTATCAAGACACAATCCGGCAAAGGACACGTGGAACTGGCGGATTGGCCCGAACCGCATCCCGCTCCGGACGAAGTCAAGCTTGAGATCGTCGCCGCCGGTATTTGCGGAACGGACGTGCACATCGTCGAGGGGCATTGGCCCTGCCGGCCTCCGGTAGTGCTCGGGCATGAATTCTGCGGCAAAGTGACAGAGGTCGGATCCCTCGTCACTCACTTCAAACCCGGGGATCGGGTCGTGGCATCGAATCCGGCGCGCACTTGCGGGCTGTGCCGGCATTGCTGTGCGGGGAATCCGTTCATGTGCTCCCAACGCGTTTCAGCCGGATATATGATCGACGGCGCGTTCGCGGAGTATCTCTGCATCAGCGCCCTGCGGTGTCATCGATTACCCGATAATGTCTCCTTTCTACAGGCTGCATTGGGCGAGCCGCTGTCCGTCGCAGTTCACGCCGTGATGGAGCGGACCACCGTGCACAGAGGCGATCTGGCCGTCGTATCAGGGCCCGGCTGTGTCGGCCTTTTGACTGCTCTTGTCGCAAAGCTGGAAGGTGCACGCGTCATTGTGGCCGGAACTGAGAAGGATCGCCGCAGACTGGCGCTTGCGCAGGAGATGGGCGCCGATACTATTGTCGATGTGACCCGGGAAGACCTTGCTGACGTAGTGCGGCAGCACAACAACGGAGAGGGAGCCGATGTGGTCTATGAGTGTGCAGGCGTTGCAGCGTCGCTAGAGGCATGCTGGGGCGCAGTTCGCAATGAAGGAACGCTTGTTCCGCTAGGCATCTATCCGGGAACGATCCAAACTGACTTTAACAAGATCACAATGAAGGAACTCAGGGTGATGGGTTCCTTTGGCTATGTATGGACATCGTGGAAGCGTTGTCTGCGGCTACTCGCAAATGGAGAAGTCGATACCGAAAAGCTCATCTCTCACGTTTATCCGTTTGAGCAATTCAACGAAGCGTTGGATGCTCTTGGCGCAGGTTTGACGGTGAAAGTAGTATTGCGCCCGAGTCTCGGGGACGACTCTGTTTTGCGTGCGCGGGAGCACGCCGGGGTTTGATTGAGGTAGTTATGATCCATCGGAGGAAAATGCTCGCGCTCCTTCTCATGGCGTTGGCGCTTTTTTGCGATAACGCCGCGGCGCAGCAAGCCAAACTTTCAGATCCCCACGCTGACCCTGCGCCGGCTCGCCGAAAAACTCTCAGCGAGTTGACCGACTCGGTCAAAGACCAACTCCCACCGGTGTCGAATATCCCGGTCAAGCGCCAGAACTTCATCGACGATTTCATCTTCGGCAAGATGGATCGCGACAAAATCCCTCACGCCGGCCTGACCACGGACACCGAGTTCCTTCGCCGGGTCAACCTCGACCTCACCGGACGGCTGCCCGAACCCGACGCGATCCGGAAGTTCGTTGCCGATAAAGATCCTGAGAAACGGAAGAAGCTGATCGACTCCTTGATGGCGACGTCAGTGGATGGCCTGCGCAGAAGGCTCAGCACGCCATTCCTCGATCGTTGGACCTATTGGTTCGGCGACCTGTTTCGCAGCAACGATGGACACCTCAACAAAGGGCGCGAGGTATTCAACGATTACATCTATCAATCTCTGCTCGAAAATCTTCCCTATGACCAATTCGTTCGAGAGCTGCTTACGGCAACCTCGCGATCGAATTGGACCAATGGGCCGATGAATATGTTGGCCCGCGACTATGTAAATGAAACCGATGACGCAATCATCAACAACGAGGATACCTACGATCAGTGGGTCATCAGCTCGTTCAAGAATTTTCTCGGGATCAACGTCGAATGCATCTCCTGCCATGACGGCCGCGGACATCTCGAAAAAATCAACCGTTGGTTGTCAACAAAGAAGCGATCCGATGTATGGCGTCAAGCCGCTTTTTTCGCCGACTCTCGCCTCTGGCGGCCGTATGGGGGGTACAGTAACTTTGCTTTGACTGATGATGGCAAAGGGTACAGCCTCAAAAGCAAAAGCGTCACCCGGCCTGCGCGTTTCGCAACCGATATTGCTCCCGCGTTTCTCTGACCGGCGAAAAGCCTCAGCCCGGAGAAAACCTGCGTCACGCATTCGCCCGCATGCTCACCGGCGACTTGCAGTTCGCGAGAGCGACCGTAAACCTGATCTGGGCCGAGTTGATGGGTGTTGGAATCGTCGATCCGCCGATCTCGTTCGATCTCGACGCGCTGAATACGCAAGCCAGCCATCCGGAATTATTGGACGCCTTGGCGAAAGATTTTGAGGCGCATCACTACGATCTCCGGTATCTGATGGCGTTGATTACCAACTCCGCTACATATCAGCTTTCCTCAAGCTTTCCCGGCGAATGGAAGGCCGCAATATGCTCCGTATTTCGCCCGTCATTTTGTGAGGCGTTTGCCTGCAGCCCAAATTTGGGATGCGATCTGTTACGAGCACCGGCCTGCCGCTCGAAATTCCCATCCTCAGGAGCAATCACAAAGTGAAATACGTGCTGCAGACAATGGATCCCGACGACCTCGGGGGAGAAGTAAAGCCGCTCGGCGATTTGCTGGATTCGTTAGGCCACTACAATCGCTACGCTGTGGGCGACGACAGCAACGGTGGGAAGGTGTCGGTTCTGCAAGCTTCCATTCTGATGAACAATCCTTTGATCCGCGAGCGCGTCAAAGCTCAGAAAGGAAGCCGGCTGCTCGCGCTGCTTGAAGCCGAGCCGCCGAAAACCAACGACGCCATCGTCGAGGAACTGTTCCTCGCAACTCTCTCTCGCTTTCCCACACAAAAGGAAAAAGAAATGTCGGTGAAGTTACTGCAGGAGTACCGCACTGTCGGCGCGGAAGATCTGCTTTGGGCGTTGATCAATCGGTTTGAGTTCATTGGCAATATGTGACGAGGTTTGCAATGGCAGCAAGAATCTACCTATTCACCGCAGTTGACCCGCCGCCAGTTATTTCAGGTTGGATCTGTCGCAGTGTCCGGCTTCTTCTTGCGGCCAATGCTGAAGCCGATCAATGTCTTCGCCAAGGAGAAAGTCAATCCCAGAGGGAACGCGGATTGCTGCATTTTTATCAATCTGTCCGGCGGCGCAAGCCAGGTGGATACGTTCGACATCAAAGAAGGCCGCTGGACTCCACCCGATTTCGATATCCGAACCATCACTCCCGGCATCCGTCTCCCCTATGGATTGTTTCCGATGCTCTCCCAGCAACTGAAACATCTCGTCCTCATTCGCTCGATGCAGGCTTGGGAAAATGAGCACATTCGAGCGCAGTACTATCTGCAGGCGATCCACAGCCCGAGTCCGTCGCGAATGAAGGAAATCCCATCGTTGGGTTCGGTGATCGCCTACGAGTTGCACGGGAGCCGCACTGCATCGGACTACCTCCCGCCTTTCGTAGCGATGAACTTTACCTCAGGAGCCTTCAAAGTAATCGGCGAAGGCTGCCTCGATGGTGTCAACGGACCGCTGGCCGTAAATGCCGCAAGCGGTAACTTCGACTTTGTCGTCCAGCAGGCGGACGCCGAGCGCTTCAACCGGCGCTGGGAAATTCTGCAGAAATTCAATTCGCTCTATCGCGAGGACAAATTCTTCGAGGATGCGCGAGCATATTACCGCGGCGCGCGCGCCATGATGGAATCCTCAGGCATCCGCAAGGTCTTAACGCTGAAGGACGAGGACCGGAAACGCTACGGCAGCTCCCCTTTGGGCGACGCCTGCGCATTAGCGCGCAACATGGTTCAGGCAAAAGCCGGCGCGCGCTTCATCATGATTTCCCAACCCGGGTGGGACCTGCACGTCAAAGCATACGAGAAAGGCGCGCAGACGAAACTGGCCCGAGAGTTGGATACTGCATTCGCCAACTTACTCGTCGATCTCGAAGCCGGCGGCCAATTGAAGAGGACTTTGATCTGCTGTCTCGGAGAGTTCGGAAGAACACCAGGTGAACTGACCGTAAACCAAGGCCGCGATCACCACAAAGCCGCTTTCACCGGAGTGTTTGCCGGCGCCGGCATTCAGGGAGGCCGAGTGATGGGCGCCACTGATGCGATCGGCGGGCAGATAACGGATCCCGGCTGGCACAAGAAGCGGCCTGTCTACGTGGAAGACGTCGCCGCGACAATTTATTCCACTTTAGGAATTGACTGGACGAAAACGATCACGAACACTCCCTCTGGGAGAGTTTTCGAATACATCGAAGATCAGTCCGGAACCGAGTTTATTTTTCCAGGGGAAATCTCTGAGTTGTTTGGGTAGTGTATATCGCTTTTGCGACGTATTTAGGGGTCCAATCAGGAGGTTCAAATGAGAACGTCTAGGATCGTAACGCTTGTCGTGTGCGTCATGTGGCTTTCTGCCAGCATCGCGACAGCGCAGGTTAGCGCGGGAAGTATTGGCGGTGTCGTTACCGACTCCGCCCAGGCAATTGTCCAAGGAGCGACGGTTCGTCTCCAGAATGTGGCGACAGGTGTTGCCCGTGAAGTTCCCACAAACGAGACTGGGTATTACGTGTTCACTAATGTGCTGCCCGCTGTCTATGACATCACTGTCACGGCAACCGGTTTCAAGGCGGCGGTCCAGAAGGAACTGCAAGTTCAAGTGAACCAGAATCTTCGCGTAGATGTACAACTGGAAGTTGGTGAAGTCCGGCAAAGCGTTGAGATTACGGCGACCGCCCAAATGCTTGAAAGTACCAACAGCAAAGTCGGAACCGTCGTGGAAACAAAGCAGGTGACCGAGCTGCCTCTGAACGGACGGCAATTCGCCCAGCTTATCCTGCTGACTCCGGGCGCGCTCCCGATTGCGCTGGGACAATCCACCACTTTCAAAGTGCAATTGGGAGCCGGATCGTATTCGCCGGTCATCAACGGCCAGCGCAGCCGCTACAACAATTTCCTGTTGGATGGCGTGGAGAATAACGACCCGATGTTCAACAGCTACGCGATGAATCCCTCGGTTGACGCGATCCAGGAATTCTCCGTGCAATCGCGCGGCAACGTGAGCGAGCAGGGACGGTCGATGGGTTCCGATGTCGTTGTCGTCACACGCTCAGGAACGAACCAATATCGGGGCAGCTTATGGGAGTTCCTTCGCAATACCAAGTTAGACGCCAGAAATTTCTTCGATCCGCAGAGGCCTGACTTCAAGCAGAATCAGTTTGGCGGCACGTTCGGCGGCCCGGTGCGTTTGCCTGGCTACAAAGGCCACGATCGCACATTCTTCTTCGGCTACTACGAAGGATTTCGATACGTGCGTTCTGCCAACAGCATTACGACGGTTCCAACTCAGGCAATGGTGAACGGCGACTTCTCAGCAGCGGGGCTCCCGACCATATATGACATCAACACCACGACGCCGGACGCCAGTCTCTCCAGTGGCTATCGCCGTGATCCATTCCCGGGCAATATAATCCCTGCGAACCGAATTGTGAAAAGCGCGCAGGATACGCTCCAGACGGTTTATCCTGCTGCCGAATATTGCTGGTATCACCCGCAACTACATCAATACGACACCGCAGACGCAGCACAACGATCAGTTTTCCGGTCGTATCGATCACAAGATCAGTGAGAGCAATTCTCTCTTCGGAAGAATTTCCTACAACGACGGCGCCATCCTCGCCCCTGGCGGCATTCCAGCCGTGGCGACGGAAACGACGAATACGGCGTGGAACGCTACAGTCAGCGATTCGCATGTCTTTCGCCCGAACCTGATCGGCCACGCGCAGTTCGGCTTCAATCGATACACCTCGAACCAGAGCGGCTTACCGCTTCCGGATTCCGTTTTGTCCCAAACGGGATGGGACAAGATCTATCCGAGCGGGCCGCCTGATCTGCTGCGTCTGGGCTTGTCCATCACCGACATCGCGGGCTCGGGCGGGTCATTTACGCCGATTGGGCCGCACACATCATTTCAAGGCATCACCGACCTGACGTGGATCAGCGGAATGCACACCGTCAAAGTCGGATTTACTATCAATCATCTCGACAGTTTTCAAGCGAGTCCTCAGGCGAGTATCGGCTTCAGCCGGCGGCCTACATCCGACCTCACGAACGGCAGTACAAGCGGTTATGGCGTCGCGACGTTCCTCCTCGGCCTGCCGACCGATTCACGCCGCGCCGCCGGCGATACGTCGGCCAAACTGAGTCATTACGAGTATCACGGATTCCTTCAGGACGAGATTCGGTTATCGAAGAAACTGACCGTAACCGCGGGCTTGCGGTACAGCTACGTGCAAGCGATGAAGGAAGCGCGAAATGCATTCAGCGGCCTTGATTACTTTACTGGGAACTACCTGATGGCCGTCCCGAACCCCACCACCGGCGCGGGCCCCAACCTGCGGGAACGATGGGTGGATCCGGATTGGAACAACTTCGCGCCTCGACTCGGAATCGCCTATCTGCTCAATGAGAAGACAAGCATTCGCGTTGGAGCGGGTATCTATTACTCCTTCACTGACTATCCGCAATATTTCGGAGACCCCGCCGGAAATTGGCCTTTCGGTTTTTCGGACACGGTCGGACCGCTAAACGACTTCTATGTGGATGCTCCCTTGACAAATCCCTTCGTCAACTCGCCCGGAGCCACAATTCCAACCAGTCCTGAGGGGCAGGGCGGCTACTCCATCAATCCGAGGATGAGGACACCGTACAGCTCGCAGTGGAACTTTAGCATTCAGAGGCAACTACCCAGTAACCTTTTGTTGGATCTTAGCTACGTAGGTTCCAACTCCGTGAAGCTGCTGCAAACTCGTCAAGAGAACCGCGCCATACCGGGTCCCGGTCCGGTCCAGGCCCGTCGACCCAATCCGAAATACACCGCCCTGCAATGGGACGACAACGGCCCGCCCTCGAATTACAACGGCCTGTCCGTCAAACTCCAGAAGCGTTTTTCAGCAGGACTGTCGTTCCTGACCAGTTACACCTGGGCACATAATCTGGATGTCTATTCGACAGAGCGTAGCGGAACTGCCGGAGGACCACAGGATCCGCTTAACTGGCGCGCCGACTATGCGACATCGACTGCCGATGTGAAGCACGCTTTCCTGCTCAGCGGTGTTTACGAACTACCGTTTGGCAAGGGGAAGCGCTACCTGACGAGCGGATTCGCGAGCTATGTTCTCGGGAACTGGGAATGGTCTAATATCCTCGGACTCTATGGCGGTCAACCGGTAGCTGTCACACTTGGTTTCGACAACGCATCTTTGGGCGCTACAGGTGGTCAGCGGCCGGACCTCGTCGGCAATCCAGTGTTGGACGATCCCACACGCTTGCGCTGGTTCAATACGTCCGCGTTCGCTCGCCCGGCACAATTCAAATTCGGAAACGCTGGTCGAAATCTACTCCGCGGGCCCGATCTGAAGAACTTCGACACTGCGTTGATGAAGAACTTCATCTTGCACGAACAAAAGACGCTGCAATTTCGAGCCGAGTTCTTCAATGCGTTCAACCTGGTAAACTTCGGCCAGCCGAACGCCAACTTCAGTAGCACGGACTTCGGCGTAATCCTGAGCGCGAGAGCTTCGCGCAGCATTCAAATGAGTCTGAAGCTCAGCTTCTGACCATAAATCGAACGGAGCGAATTCGGAAGGGAACTGTACGAATGAAAATCGACGGTGTGGAAGTGCGCGTGGTCGCGCCGCAAGTAAAGAAGTACACCTGGTCGCACGACCTTCCACAGCAATACATGACGAACACGATAATCCGGATTCGCACGGATGAAGGTGTCGAAGGCGTTGCGGGAATCAGCAATTACACGTCGCACGACTTCGATCGATATACTGCCGAGACGCTTCGTCACCTGATTCCTGATTTGATCGGTTTGGATCCTCTCCAAAGAGAAGCGGTAGCTCACCGGCTGCGTCCGCGTGTGTTTCCGCTTTCCCCTACGGCCATGGCCGTAATTGATATCGCCCTTTGGGACCTGCTAGGCAAAATTGCAGGACAACCTATCTGCCGGTTATTAGGCGGCGCCCGGAATCGAATCTTGTCGTACGGCAGCACGCCCCTCCTGGCGGACGTTCCTGCCTACCTGCAATTCGTCGACGAACTCATCGAGGAGGGTTTTCGAGCAATCAAGTTTCACAGTTGGTGCGATCCCGATCGAGATCTGGAACTCGTGCGTGCCGTACGCCGTCATCACCCGGGCAAAGAAATCGCGTTCATGCTCGATGTGGAGAACAATTACGACCGGCCGAGCGCCCTGCGTGTCGCGCGCGAATTAGAAGAACTCGAATTCACCTGGTTCGAAGCGCCCCTGCCCGATTACGATATCGAGGGCTATCGCGACTTGACCAGCCGTGTGCGCATTCCAATTTTGCCGTCCGGAAATTGGATTCAGGACCTTCCGAGTTTTTCCGACGGCTTGCAAAAGCGCGCATGGACGACAGCCCGTACGGATGCCACAGTCTGTGGTGGAATTACGAACGCCCGAAAGGTAATGGGCATGGCGGAGGCCGCCGGCATGAACTGCGAGATCATGTGCTGGGGATTCACCTTGATCTCGACCGCCAACCTTCATCTAATGCTGGGGTGCCCAAACGCCACATACTACGAACAGCCCGTGCCCTACGATTCATACGAGTACGGCATGATAGACGTGATCCGCACCGGCCCTGATGGATATGTGTCGGCTCCCACCAAGCCAGGTCTTGGTGTGGAGGTTGACTGGAAAGCGATGGCGGACGCGACGATCCACATGGTCTGCGCCGGCACGAATGGCAGCAGGCCTTAGTAGAATGGATTCACTGCAATGAAAACTGTTGGATTCGCTGTTCGGGTTTTCATGGCATCTTTGCCGGGCCTTCTTTTCGCCGCGCCGCCGGACAAATCTCCAGCGTTCGATTCCGAAATCAGACCCCTACTGCAAGCCAAGTGTTGGGCATGCCATGGTGAAACTTCCCCGCAAGCGAATCTGAGTTTGCGCACGCCTGAGTCGATTGTGAAGGGTGGAAAATCCGGTCCTGCCGTTAGGCCCGGCTCTTCCGCAGGCAGTCTGCTGATTGAAAAAGTAGTCTCGAAAGCGATGCCGCCCGGTGACGCGAAGCTCAGTCCAAATGAGATTACGCTTCTTCGCTCCTGGGTCGACAACTGGTCAGGCGCGGCTGAACGCGAAGTAACCGAAAATGACGTGCTACCAATCTTCCAGATGCGTTGCGTCGTGTGCCATGGCAAGCGCAAACAGGAAGGCGGGCTCGATCTCCGCTCTCAAGCCGGCCGCTTGCGAGGTGGCAAGTCCGGTCCCGCGATAATTCCCGGAAAGCCCGACCAGAGCTTGCTGATGCAGAAGATCAGCTCCGGCCAGATGCCGCCCCCCAAACTTCTCTTCGAATATTTCGTTCGACCTCCCACCAGTCCTGAGGTGGAAACACTTCGAAAGTGGATTGCCGCTGGCGCTCCTCCCGCTCCGAAAGAGGCAATTGCGGAGACAGCAAACGATCCTTTGGTGAGCGAGAAAGACCGGGCGTTCTGGTCATTCCAGCCGCCCAAACGCCCGGTAATTCCAGAAATAAAAAACCTGGCGCTCGTACGCAATCCCATCGACGCTTTTCTCCTGCAAAAACTGGAAGCGAAGAATCTGACCTTCGCAAAGGAAGCAGAGCGGCTGACGCTCCTCCGCAGAGCTTGCTTCGATCTCACCGGATTACCGCCAACTCCGGCCCAAATTCGCGAATATTCGGAGGATCGCCGGCCTGATGCGTATGAGCGATTGATCGATCGTCTGCTCGCATCGCCTCAGTACGGAGAAAGGTGGGCACAATTCTGGCTCAATGCTGCCGGATACGCGGATTCGGAAGGCATCATCGACGAGGACCGCGTTCGTCCGAATGCCTGGAGGTATCGCGATTACGTCATTCGGTCATTGAACGCGGATAAGCCGTACGATCAGTTTCTAACGGAGCAGATCGCCGGCGATGAGCTGGTGAATTACAAGCACAGCCAAAGAGGTCACGCCAGACATCATCGACAAGCTGGTGGCAACCGGCTTCTTGCGAATGGTTCCGGACGGGACCTACTCCCCCGCAAATGGCTCGGTTGCCGAGCGAGTGAACGTAATCGCAGATGAGATCGAGGTGCTTAGCTCTTCGGTGATGGGCCTCACGATCGGTTGCGCCCGTTGCCACAATCATAAGTACGATCCCATACCGCAGCGCGACTATTACCGGCTCAGCGCGATCCTGCAAACCGCATACGATCCGTATGACTGGGTGAAGCCTACCGAGCGTAATCTCGATGTCGCCCTCGAAAGCGAACGACGCGAAGTCGCTTCATTCAATGAGCCGATTGAGGCCGCGATCAAGAAGTTGGAAAAATCGCTTGAGGAGAAGGCTGCGCCTCTCCGCGCCAAGTTGATTGGAGAACGCCTGTCCTCGCTCCCCGAATCCGTTCGCAGTGATCTCCAGGCCCTTCTCTCCACCGAAGAGGCAAAACGCACGCCGATCCAGGCCTATCTTGCCGAAAGTTTCAGGACACCCTTAAGGTCACAAACGAGGATCTCGCAAAGCAATTCCCCGAATTTAAAACCGAACTCGACAGCACGAACAAGTCCATCGCGCAGGAGAAGAAGAAACTGCGCGACAAACCGCAGATTCGCGCTCTCTATGAAATGGGCGGTGACCCCTCGCCGGCCTATCTGCTGCGTCGCGGAGACGCGCAATCAATCGGTGAAGCCGTCCGGCCCAATACGCCTTCAGTTCTGCGAGCCGGTCTCACACCTTATAAAGTGACGCCTCCGTGGGAGGACGCCAGCGGACGGCGCCTTGCCCTCGCACGATGGCTCGTACAGCCCAACCACCCACTGACGTCCCGCGTAATTGTCAATCGGATTTGGATGCATCACTTCGGCAGAGGCATCGTGGCCAGTCCAGCCAATTTCGGAAAAATCGGCGTTCCTCCGTCCCACCCCGAACTGCTCGATTGGCTCGCCACCGAGTTTGTCCGCAGTGGTTGGAGTTTGAAATCGCTGCACCGATTGATCATGACCTCGGCGGCCTATCGTCAGAGTTCAGCGATCGATGCCGGGCGCCGCTGCCGTGGACCCTGAAAATATCCTGGTATCACACATGCCGATGCGGCGTATGGACGCGGAACAGTTGTATGACTCGATTCTGGATGTTTCAGGGCGCCTGGACAAAAGCCAATTCGGACCTCCCGTAGCCGTGGATACGCGCGCAGGCGGAGAAATCATCGCAAAAGGCAAAAAAGAAATAGGATGGCGTCGCGCCATCTACACGCTGCAGCGCCGCACCACGCCGATGACGATGCTCGACGTATTCGACCTTCCGCCGATGTCGCCGAACTGCATCGAGCGGGCATCCTCCACCGTTCCCACCCAAGCTCTGCAGATGATGAACAGTGGAGTTGTGCGAGACCACGCCCGCTATTGGGCCGGCCGTCTCATTGACGAATTCGGCGACAATCAGGAACAGCAGATCGAGCACGCGTATGTGCAGGCGCTCTCGCGGCGGCCGACCTCCGCCGAAGTTAAGAACGCGATCGAAGACATCGCGAAGTTGACTACGCAGTGGGAGTCATACCTCAAAAACCAGAACGACGAAGCGCCGCGAAGGTCCGCGGCAAAATGGTCGGCGCTTGCCAGCTTCTGTCATGAGTTGCTGAACTCGGCCGAATTTGCGTACATCGATTGAGGAAGAAATGCGAAACGAGTTGTCACGCAGAGACTTCTTTTCACGGGTCGGCAACGGCCTGCATGGAGCGGCTCTTGCGTCGTTAATGGGAGCTGATGTTCTGCATGCCGCGAGCGCTGAGAACGGCCCGCGCGTGTACGATTTGAAAGCTCGCCCGCCGCACTTCGCGCCCAGGGCGAAGGCAGTCATTCAGCTGTTCATGAACGGCGGGCCGAGTCAGGTGGATTTGTTTGACCCGAAACCCGCCCTCCAGAAGTATGCCGGTACTCCGCCGAGTCGCGACATCGTGAGCGAGATCGAGTTCGCGGATCAGGTCGGCAGTGTGTTGCCTTCACCGTTCAAGTTCTCCAGGTACGGCAAATGTGGAATGGAGCTTTCCGAGTTGCTCCCGCATCTGGGCGAGTGCGCCGACGACATTACGCTCATTCGTTCGATGTTTGGAGAACATTTCAATCACGAACCTTCGCTCTATCTGATGCACACAGGCCGAACGCTCCCCGGCCGTCCATCGTTGGGCGCCTGGGTTGTATATGGTTTGGGCACCGAAAATCAGAACCTTCCTGCGTATGTCGTTCTTGACGATCCGAAGCAACTGCCGGTAAACGGAGTTCAAAATTGGCAAGCAGGCTGGCTGCCGCCTGTGTATCAGGGCACCCGCTTCCGCTCAGAAGGTCCACCGCTGCTGAACCTCAAACCTGAACAGGAACTTCCCTCGCCCCTTGTCGAGGCGGAACGCGCCCTCAGACGCCGCTTGGACGAAGCCCATAAACAAAAGCGAATGGAATACGCGGAACTGGATGCGCGCATTTCCAGCTTTGAACTTGCCGCTCGAATGCAATTGACCGCCACTGATGCGCTGGATCTCTCCAAGGAAAGCGCCGAAACCAAGGAGATGTACGGGCTCAATCAGGAAGCAACGGCCTCGTACGGCAAGCGATGCCTGATGGCGCGCCGCTTGGTCGAACGCGGCGTTCGATTCGTTCAGATCTATATCGAACGGCAGATCTGGGACACGCACTCTGACCTTGAGCCCGCTTTGCGACGCAATTGCGCCAAGACGGATCAGCCTGCAGCAGCGTTGATCAAGGACCTGAAGCGGCTCGGACTCTTGGACACCACCTTGGTGACATGGGGCGGGGAATTCGGCCGCATGCCTATCTCGCAAGTGCGTCAGGGCGATTCAGCCGGTCGCGATCACGGTCCCAGCGGCTTCAGCATCTGGATGGCCGGCGGAGGCGTAAAGCACGGCTGTATCCACGGCGCCACTGACGATATGGGTTACAAGGCAGTGGAGAATCGCGTCAGCGTTCACGACTACCATGCCACCCTGCTTCACCTTCTCGGCATGAACTTTCGAGATTTGGTGTACGAGCGCCATGGCCTGAAGGAACGCCTCACCGACCAGATTCCCGCGCGTGTCGTCTCCGAGATTCTCGCGTGACCAAATGAGCCGCCCGTCACTGACCCGGCGTGCGTTCGCCGCCCTGCTGACCGGAGCCCCGATATTTTCGCAGACCGCGTCGGAGTCGCACTTGGGAAGCCTTTATCCTCCGGTTCAGGCAATCGCGGACGCCTTCCCGCAGGAACTCTCCTTCCTTCGGCCCGAGTTCACTGATCTATCGAAATGGCAGCATGTGGCACGCGAGAAGCTGTTCGATCTTCTGGAGTATACGCCGGCCAAAATAGCGCCTGACGTGCAAATGATCTCGCGCAGGGAGCGCGACGGCTTTGTGGAAGAAGTGCTGACGTTCCGGACAACACCGCAGACCCGGGTACCCGCGCATGTACTGATCCCGTCAGACCGGAAACCACCCTTTCCGGGGATCGTCATTCTGCACGATCACGGCGGCTTTTACATGTGGGGCAGGGAAAAGGTGGTCAGTACGGCGCCGGAGCATCCCGTTCTCACTGATTTTAAGAAGAGATATTACTCCGGCCGCAGCATAGCCAACGAATTGGTCAAGCAGGGCTATGCAGTCATTGCGATCGACATGTTCTATTGGGGCGAACGTCGATTGCTCCTCCGTGATGACCCGGCGGCCTGGCGTGAGCGCCCGATGGAAATGACCCAGCAGCAGGTCAATGACTTCAACAGACGCTCAGGGCAGTCGGAACAACTTGTAGCCCGCAGCCTGTTCACCGCTGGAGTGACGTGGCCAGGAGTGATGCTCTGGGATGACATTCGAACTCTCGACTATCTGGCATCGCGGCCTGAGGTAGATCGCAACCGGCTTGCCTGCGTTGGTTTGTCTGTCGGTGGATACCGGAGTTTCATGCTGGCTGCGCTTGATCCGCGGATCCGGGCCGCGGTGGACGTCGGTTGGATGACGACGTTCGGCGCACAGATTGAAAGGCACGTGATCAACTCAATGGGTCTGACCTTCACGATCCCGGGCATGTATCGCTACTTCGATATGCCGGATCTCTCCGCCTTGATTGCGCCCCGCGCGCTGATGGTGTTAATGGGATCCCGCGACCTGCTATTCCCGCTTTCTGCGATGAAAGCAGCCTTCGCGAAGATCGAGAAGTGTTACACAAAGACTCATTCGGCCGCGAAACAAAGCTGCAAGCTGTTTGACGCGCCTCATGAATTCAATGCGGACATGCAGTCGCTGGCCTGGGAATGGCTGAAGCGATGGGTTTAGCCTCACTGTAAATCTGAGCCGTGACCGGCAGGGAGCGCAGGTTTTTCACAGCCGGCAATCGGCGATTCACGCATCGCGGCGTGAGAGCATCATCGTATAGAGACAGAGATGCTGCTAAAAATCCATAAAGCCCGGCGATCCGATCCTGCGAACAAGAGCACGGGATCTCACGCAAGACGAACTTCGTGGTCGCGACACACAGCGCATAATCGAGCTAATGCGCGAGACGGTGGGAAACGCTCCGGCGTGGGACTGGCAGCGCCCCAGGTGGGCGTTAATCTCCGGATCGCAGTGATTGAAGATAAGGCGGAATATCTTCGAGATCTCCGGGAAGGAGAGATCGCGCTTCGGCGTCGCGCGCCGGTTCCGTTTCACGTAATCATTTAATCCCACCAATCGAACTGTCCGATGACTCGGTGGATTTTCGGAGGGCCGCTTAAGGCAGCTGGCTTTACGGCGATAGTCGGACGCGTTATCGAAACGGAGCCACGAGCCCTAGCGAGCTGGAGGTTTCTTCACAGACTCCTAAGCGTCCGGTGGACGGCTTGCCTGCGACGGCAGCCGGTTTGAGCTGAAATCATATACTTGACGAAGCCCATGCGAACGAACTTCATTGGCTACTGGCTCGCGACAACTGCTCTGGTAGCGGTGTGCGCAACGGCCTTCGCGCCTGACTCGATCGACCAGTACGTGCTACCGCCGAAGACCGCGTTTCCCGCTTCCATGCCGCGTTATCCCAATGCTTGGTTCTATATCGATGCCTCATCCGCGCCTTCGTTCGAAGCGGCAGTCAGGCTGGTGACTGGCGGCTTAAGGCAGGCGATGCATCTGCCCGAGTACTATCCTCCATTCGATAATCCTGAAGGCTGCGATTTTGAGGTTCGCGTAGAGCACTTGCAGCCGTGGATCGATCGGGCGCATCGCAGCCTCCAGCATGCCCACGCGTTCCACATGCGCTACTACTACAAACCACTCGTGGCGGCAGGGCTGGAGAAGGTGAAGTTCCGGAATCGCGCCTTTTACCGCTTCGCCGCAAGTGTGCATTATGAGGTGGGCCACGCAAATCCCAATCACGCCGATGTGGAAGTGTGCCCGATCTGCGGGCGCACCGGCGAATACGCTGGGTATGGCCGGAAATCTGGTGGAACGCGTGCACGACCCGCTTGGTTTGGAACTGCTCCTACGTGGAACCATCCGCGGACAGACGGTGCACGCCGAAGATTGGGAGCGCCGTCCTGTCGGCTCCGTCGGTGCGCTCGACAAGTTCCGTGTCAGCATTGCGACGTTTCCGGGACGGACGGCCGACCGGAACACCGAGAGGATCGGAGTCGTAGTTCTCGAACCGAAGCCGTGAACGGCTCGCCAGCCAGGCCATAACGCTGAAGAGAACCCATGGAGCGGATTGCGCCGCAGTCGTCGGCCACTTGGAAGTTGGGAACGAGATCTCGCGTTGAATCCAGGTACGTCGTTTCAAACCGGTGCCCGACTAGCGCCAGACTGCAGATTTCCTCATCGCCACTCGTCTCACGTGTATGGAAATCCCAGATTTCACCTCTAACCCGTAAACGGAGAACAGGCAAATGAAGAATGCACTGGGAGATGAAGCCCTGGATCAGCTATTCCGCCAGGGACGAACATATTCCGCTTGGCTCGATAAACCCGTGACTGACGATATGCTCCACCGCGTGTACGAACTGATGAAATGGGGTCCCACCAGCGCGAACGGAAGCCCGGCGCGGTTCGTTTTTCTGCGCTCCCCGGAAGCTAAAGACCGCCTCCGCCCGATCTTAGCGCCTGGGAACGTCGGTAAAACTATGACCGCCCCCGTTACTGTGATAATCGCGTACGACCTGCTCTTCTACGAGAAGTTCCCGAAGCTTTTCCCACACAATCCCGCAATGCGCGGCCTGTTTGCCGAGAATCCGCAACTCGTTGAGGTCACGGCAAAGCGGAACTCCTCGCTGCAGGGGGCGTATCTAATGATGGCCGCTCGTGCCCTGGGTCTCGACTGCGGACCCATGTCCGGCTTCGACAACGCCCGGCTCGACGAAGAATTCTTTGGCGCTGGCGAAGAATGCGAAGGATGTGAACAGGAATTTTTTCCAGCAGGTCATGTGAAATCGAACTTCCTGTGCAATCTTGGCTATGGCGATCCCACGAAGCTACATCCGCGGGCTCCGCGCTTGGAGTTCAGTGAGGTGTGCACACTGCTTTAACTCTCCAGTCTCGGTTGCTTAACCTCGTCGCGTCGTCATAGGGCTGCAACACTTGGGATGAGTCTCGGCTTACGTGAAATTACCGGCGCATCGCGATCACGCGCAAATTCGTGCCAGGTGCAATTCGCAATAGTAGCAGCGCGTTGTTGATCTGGTTCTCGATTCTTCGCGGGATCGGGCCCTACGCTACTGGCTTGTGAGCAGGCGGGCCGACACGCACGATGGCTTGAACTTCATCCGGCATACGTTGACGTGATCACGAACAGATACCAGCAGTTTACACGGTAAATCAGCTCAACGGGAATTACGCGATTGAGCGAAACCCAAATAGGCTATAAACCGGTCTTGAACCACATCCATGTGATGCGCCGGGTAGCCGAACGTCAAAATCTGAACCGGGCGCCGCCATTGATCATGCGGCCGTCGAGAGGCGCCCACGCGTCCACTGTCCATCGTCCGTCAGGCGCGCGATTGGGCCGCAGCAGTGGGTTCCAACGGGTTTGCCGGACGTTCGTAAGGTTCTCGAGATTGAGGAACAACCTCAGATGCCGATGCACCTTTCGCTCGCCCATGATGCCGAAGATTACATAAGGTTCCGAGTAGTCTCTGTACGGATCGTATTCGAGCCGCTGCCGGCCGGTGTAGTAACACTCGATTCCCAGGCGCCCTTTTCCCTCCTGCTCCCACACGCCAACCACGCCGAGGCTATGTCGCGGAGTGAGCGGGATCTCCGATCGGCCGCCGGTTAGTTCCTGTTCCCGCGACTGCACATAGGTATAAGAAACCGTTGCAGCAAACGGAGATTTTCGCCATGTTCCGAGGAACTCCCCGCCTCGGTTTGTGGTTTGCTCAGACAGGTTCACGATTTCGTAGGCATCGCCCCGATTGACATACACCGGGTTTCGTACGTTGGAGGCAAACAATGTGGCCGTCAGCGAGAACGGGCCGAAACCACGCGTTAGATCGACTGATGCGCTTCTGCCGCGTTCTACTCTCAGCGGCGCTGGCATCCGCAGCCGGGTCAGTCCCGCCGCTTCGGTTTCTTCCGTCAGCGGTGATGAAGCGAAGAACCCTTGCCCGGCAGATATGCGGGTAGTCCAGCCTGACCAGCGAAGCAGCGCCGAAACACGCGGGCTGAAAAATGTCCCGAACTGGCTGTGGAAATCTGCGCGGGCGCTTGCGGAAACGGACAGCCATGACGCGATGTTCACGTCATCCTGCAGGAACAGCCCGGGTGAGATATACGTGTAAGCAAACCGTGGGACGTCGAGCGGCCGGTAGGCGTCACGCTCTGCAGCAACGCCGGCTACCCAGGTGTGTCGTCGATGCGAGCCCCTGAGCGAAACCTCGCCAAATAGAAGTTCATGCCGATCACGTTCACGGATCTCGCCGAAGCGATGATCGTGGTGCTGTGTAGAAGCGGCGAACCTTGCATTCAGCACATAACGGTCCGCAAGCAGCCGCTGCGTATTGCCGCCGAAGTCATAACGCCGGGTGTCCAGACCTTCTCTGTAGGGCTCACCAGTCGGGGGCAATACCGCGCCGGGCACAGTCCCTCCCGAGCGATCTTCGTAGGTAACACCGCCCGTTAACAGCGCTGTCCGTCCGTTCCCTCCATCCCAATAGAATCGCGGGCGCGCCACTGCCCGCGAGTAGCCGGCCAGGTCTGCCCAGCCGTCGTCGTCCTTGTCCAATTGTTCCTGCCAGTGACCACCTGCGAGAAAACTCATTCCCCATTGCGAAGTCATCTTTGAACTCAAGAACGCAGATGCGTCCGTCCCGCCTAGTGTGGTGCGGTTGATGAGAAACTCGCGCGCGGGTTCCGGAGCCGGGCGCCGCGATATAAGATTCACAACTCCAGCCATGGCTCCCGCTCCATACAGAGCTGACGAGATGCCTTTGATGACTTCGACCTGTCCGAGATCCATTGGGGGAATCTGAAGGAGCCCCAGACCGGCGCCCTGTTGCCCGAATAGCGGCAGCCCATCCGAAAGAAATCGCGTATAACGGCCGCGCATACCCTGCATTCGCACGCTCGCTGCGCCGAGCGAAGGCGATGTGGTCTGCACTCGCATACCGCCCATTTCGTTCAACATCATCACGATGTCTCCCGGCGTCATCAGCATTTTTTCTTCAATTTCTTCCCGATTCAGCACTTCCACGCGGAGCGGTGAATCCTGAATGCGTACGTCATTCCTTGTTGCGTAGACCGTGATCTCCTCCTCGACGGCTTTCTCCGCCCGAAGCGCAATCTGGACCACCCATTCCTTCGCTTCATCGATCTGGAGTGCAGTTGTCGACGGCAGAAATCCGTTCTTTGAAACTTCCACCTTCAAAGGTCCCAGCGGAACCATGGCGCTTGCTATACCGTCTACGCCGGTCTGCAGCGTCTGACTATTCAGCTTCACGGTGGCCGATACTACAGGTCCGCTGTCGGCTTTAACTTCGATACTGACGATAGCCGGAGGAGCTTGGCAGAGCAAAGTGAGGACGGGAAACAACAGAGCTAGGAATTTCATGCAACGATCACCGTGCAGGGTCCCGACACATCGTTTTGCTGACGTACAGTTCGATCACATTATTCCGGGGGCGCCACGCCGCGAACGGGCCGCCCTCATCGAAGCTCTGATGTCCCGAAGTGGGGCTCAGGCACGACGAAACGCGCTCATCTGCAGAGATCGTAACTCGCTGACTTCCCGACCTTCCACTTTCGGGATTTAGGTGTCACTCCCGAAACTATCCGCCATGCTCTGCCTGGCATTCTCGCCAGTAAGCGCAATGCTTTGCGGCTGCATAGATTCGAGCTCCGCCGCGCGGTAGCATCGTCTCGTCTAAGGGGCAGGAGATCTCTCGTGGCTTCTGGTGCAACTTTTGGCGTCACACCGCGGCTATTCACCGGGCCTCACAGATGATGCATTAGTATTTTGGCTATGACTAAGGCGCTACCTCTGCGTAGTCGGCTCCTGTTGGGGATAACTGCGGCTGCTTCCGGTTGGATGGGCGGCATGCTTTACCTCGGCTTGGCGGAGCCCTGGGCTTTCAAGACGGAGTTCGGTACATGGGCCGCGCTGAGCGGGATATACGCAGCACTACTGATACTTGTCATTACAGGATGGATCGCACACTACCGATGGAGCAGCCTCGGGCGGTTGGCGGTAATCACGTTTTTGCACTTCGCCGCTGTTGCGACGGTCTTGCCTCTGTCTTTGATTCCCGTCACCGCTGGGATGTCAAGTGTGCTTCTAGTAACTGGTCAGTCATATCGAATCGCAGCCGTCGCCGCGATGGTCTATCTCTTTATGACGGTCATGCTTCGCTCCGGGCAGATCGGGGACTCCGAAACCGTCAAATAACGGATTCCACCACCGGTGTCCATCGTTCAGAACCGGTGGGTGGTTCGCATCCTTCGTCACTTTATATTCCACATTGCTTCAACCACTTAACCCCAAAACCTCTCTTCAGCCCCACTCCCGAATGCGAAAATCGAGTCAGGAGCGAGCGCCAATTCGGTGCCCGCTC
This sequence comes from Bryobacteraceae bacterium, assembly GCA_963833675.1. Lineage (GTDB taxonomy): Bacteria > Acidobacteriota > Terriglobia > Bryobacterales > Bryobacteraceae > DASQDN01. The sequence continues at coordinate 77,217 of CAWHYW010000049.1, forward strand.
CATTTTTTTGAACGGAACTCATATGGCATCAGAACGACAACGCCAGGCCAATCGTCGCAACGGCAGCAAAGGCGGACCCAGGACCGAAGCCGGCAAGCAGCGCAGCCGTACGAACAGCCTCAAGCATGGACTTTCTTCCTCCACTCTCGTCGTCCTGCCCGAGGAACACCAGCACGAGTACGAAGCAATCCTCCACGGATTTCGCGAGTCCTGGGCGCCGCAGGACGCAACTGAAGAAGCGCTCGTCCTACGTTTGGCGCAGGCGCACTGGCGCAGCCTCCGCTCCCGTCGCGTCGAGACTGGCATCCTGCACATCACCGCTGCGACTGAGCGCACTCGTGCGCGGAAGGTCGTCGAGGACTGCCCCGGACATTTAAATCCGCATAACGCCATCGCCGTAGGATTCATGACCAGCCCGGCCGAGCGGTGGCAGATGTATCTTCGCTACGACGGCGCCATCTCCCGCGAATTCTTCCGAACACTCGAGATGCTCACGCGGCTTCAGAAAGCCCGTCAGCCCAAGAAACCACCGCAGGAGCCGGCCATCGCAGCCGCAGCCGGCACAATGTCCGATTTTGGGATTCGGTCCGTTTCGCAGATGAGCGCAGCGCCCGCGGATCTCACCGAAGGAAAAGAACTTACCCATGAGTCGAAAGCACAGAAAAGCATCCACCCCCGACGAGCATCTGGAGACGCTCGGCGACCTGCTCACGCAGCTAAGAACACACTTGACCGCATCGGCCGAAAAGAAAGGCACGTACGGCGACTATCTCCGTCTGCTCGAGTTCTACCGCGAAACCAGCGACGAGCAAGCGAAGGAGATCATCATCGGCTGGGTCGAAAACGACGCCCTCGGCACCGGCCTGCCGGCCTGAGAAACATCACAGCCGGCGCGTACATCAGCGGGCATCCAGACGCGCGGAACTGTCGTTACTCATAGTACTCGCGATCCAGTGACACAAAGAATGAATTGAGTTTCAATAGCTGTGGGGCGGCACTAAACACACATCGGCGTTGCGCAGTTGAAGAACGCGAGAGTTAGGTTAGCTTTACGCCCCCTTCGTATTCGAATATGCCGCGGGAAGTGATGGCTGCAATGGACTTGGATGCTGAGCTTCGTGAGTATCAATGGCGGCGTAAATTTGAATCTGGACGGCGGCGCACGCTACGAGTATTCATCATCGCGCCAATCTTACTCCTTATCCTCATCGTAATCGCCCGCTCGATCTCCCTGCGGTAGTCTGGTAGCGCATCGAGCCGCTACGAATCATAATAAAAGGAAGCAGAACTGCAGTCGGCGAAAGCTGGCGTACAGTCGCTAGTGTATGGAATGCGAAGTATTTGGAAGTCATTGATCTCAGTCGCGCTCGTTATGGGCTGCACGGTCCAGATCAGCGCTCAGACAACCGCGAATTCGGGGCATATCGATTTCGACCGGGATATTCGGCCGGTTCTTTCTGACAAGTGCTTCGTCTGTCACGGGCCGGATGCCGCGAACAATAAGAGCAAGCTGCGCTTCGACACGGAAGCTCATGCGTTTGCGGATCTCGGGAATGGGCGGCGCGCCATAGTGCATGGAGATACGAGACAGAGCCAGTTGGTGCGGCGCATTAGCGCCGAGAATGCTGCGTTGCGAATGCCTCCCGTATACTCCGGGCTGAAGCTCAGCCGGCAGGAAATTGACCGCCTGACGCAATGGATCGCAGAGGGCGCCGTATGGGGCCGGCACTGGTCTTTCATCCCCCCGAAGCGGCCGGCGACGCCCGTAGTGAAGAACGCGAGCTGGGCGCGAAATCCCATTGATTTCTTTGTGCTGGCCAAACTCGAGAAGGAAGGTTTGGAGCCGTCGCCCGAAACGGATCGGCCCACTTTGATTCGCCGTCTTTCCTTCGATCTGACCGGCTTGCCGCCAACGCTCCAGGAGATCGACGCGTTCGTCAACGATCGGTCGCCTGACGCTTATGAGAAGGTCGTCGATCGCCTGCTTGCCTCACCGCGGTACGCGGAACGGATGGCGTTCCGCTGGCTGGATGCCGCGCGCTACGGGGACACCAACGGTTACCAAGTGGACGGGGACCGCGAGATGTGGCGCTGGCGTGACTGGGTGATCGAAGCCTTCAACCGGAACATGCCGTTCAATCAATTCGTCATTGAACAGCTCGCCGGAGATCTGTTGCCGAATCCGACTCTCGATCAGCGCATCGCTACCGGATTCAATCGCAACCATCGCGGCAACTCCGAAGATGGTCTGGTCCCCGAAGAGTACGCGAATGAGTATGTGGTGGATCGTGTCGATACGGTTTCCACGGTGTTCATGGGACTCACCATCGGCTGCTCGCGATGCCACAACCACAAATATGACCCGTTCACGCAGAAGGAATACTACCAGCTCTATTCTTACTTCAACAGCATTCGCGAAGACGGAAGGTTCAGCAACTTCGGCAACTCGGCGCCATGGATACCTGCGCCGACCAAAGAGCAGCAGAAGCAGTTACAGCGGATCGATACGGAAACTGCTCTCGCAAGGAAGCAGTTGGATACGGCGCTGAATGCGGTCAGACTGCATCAGCAGCGATGGGAGAAGTCGCTGCTGAGCTCGCATTCCAAGCAGTGGTTCCCCACCGATGAGTTGGCGCTGCATCAGGCATTCGATCAGGGTTCGAGTCTGTTGGTCCACGACGTTCGACCGCCGGGTCACAGCGAAGAGCAGTCCGACGACGAAAGCAAACCAGCCGAAGGCGCAGCGCTCGGGTTCAACGGAGGCGTTCCGCGATACACCGCCTCACCTCTGGGCGAGGCTGTGATCTTCGACGGAAAGCTTTCGTTTGACGCCGGTAAAGCAGCCAACTTCGATTACCGTGATCGCGTACATGATTTTAAGGACCGGTTCGCAATCTCCGCCTGGTTCTACCCCGAGTCTGAAAACAGCGGCGCTATCGTGACGCGCGTGGGCGATGGAAGCTCCGAGCAGGAGAACCATCTCCCCAAGGGCCGCGGCTATGGAATCTTCTTCGAGAACGGCAAAGTTCACTTCAATCTGGTCGGCGTCTGGGCGGACGATTCATTTCGCGTCGAGACCGAAAACGAACTGCCGGTCAGGCAATGGCATCACGTGCTGGCTGAGTTCGACAGCCTGCAGCCTTATGACAAGGTCAAAATCTACGTGGATGGCCAACCACAAGCGCTGAAGGTCAACAACGGCCGCTTGTTCCGGCAGTTTTCCAATGGATCTGCACACCTGCGGATCGGAGCGGGCGGCGGTGACGAATGGCTCTTCCGGGGGATGATCGACGAAGTTCGAATCTACAAGACGCTGCCGTCGGAAGAGGAAGTTCTCATACTCTCTTGTGCGGATCCACTTTCCCGAATCGCGGCAATTCCACCGGCAAAGCGGACGGAGGCGCAGCGGTTGAAGATGCGGGACGCGTTCCTCGATGCGGAAGCGCCTGTCGAAGCCCGGCGGGCCTGGACTCGATTGAGAGATCTTCGGCGTGAGAAAGCCAGTCTCGAAGCTGCCGTCACAACAGCCATGGTGATGCAGGACTTGCCCGAGCCCCGCCCGGCGTATGTGCTGAAGCGCGGATCCTATGACGCTCGCGGCGAAAAGGTTGAGCGCGGCGTTCCCGCGGTGTTGCCCGCGATGCCCGCTGACTCGCCGAACAACCGGCTTGGGCTCGCGCGCTGGCTCGTTAGCCCCGAGCACCCCCTCACCTCACGCGTGACTGTCAATCGTTTTTGGCAGATGTTGTTCGGAGTCGGCTTAGTGAAGACGGTGGAGGACTTCGGCGCGCAGGGTGAAGCCCCGTCTCACCCCGAGTTGCTCGACTGGATGGCAGTCGAGTTTCAGCAAGGCGGCTGGAACGTGAAGTCCATGCTGAAGACCATCGTCTCGAGTGCCACCTATCGGCAAAGTTCGAAGATAACCCCGCAATTAGAGCAGCGTGATCCTGAAAACCGGCTTCTGGCGCGGGGTCCGCGTCTGCGGCTTTCCGCCGCCATGATTCGCGATCAGGCTTTGTTTGTTTCCGGCCTCCTTGTCGAGAAGCAGGGCGGACCGTCGGTCAGACCTTATCAGCCCGAAGGCCTCTATAAGGACATGCTGTTCTCGAACATGACCAATTACGCCCAGGAGAAGGGAGATGGGCTCTGGCGGCGCAGCCTTTACACATATTGGAAGCGCACTGTGATGCCGCCGGCTATGCAGGTTTTTGACGCCTCCTCGCGTGAATACTGCACCGTGCGCGAGACCCGCACCAACACTCCGCTGCAGGCGTTGAACCTGATGAACGACACCACGTATGTCGAGGCGGCCAGATTGATGGCGCAGCGCATGATGACGGAAGGCGGATCGAAGCTCGAAGATCGTATCGCTCTGGGATTGCGTCTCGCTGCTGGACGACGTCCCGACGAGAGTGAAACACGCCTTTTGCGGGACAACCTTCAGACGCAGCTTAAGTACTTCCAGGGTCACCCGCAGGAAGCAACGAAACTTCTGGCAGTGGGTGTAAAGCCCGCTGACAAGACTCTGAACCCCGAAGAACTGGCCGCGTATTCGACGGTGGCCAGTTTGATTCTCAATCTGGATGAGGTCATAACAAAGCAATGAACCCGCTTGACGAGTTGCGGCTGGCGATGAGCCGGAGACATTTCTTCAATCGCTGCGGCGTTAGCCTCGGAACGGCGGCTCTAGCGTCGATGCTGAGCGAAGATGCCCTTGCCGAAAATGGGCGTGCCGAACCGGCAGCGCAAGGTGGAAGCTCGGCAACAGGCGGTCTGCCGGGTCTCCCGCATTTTGCCCCAAAGGCGAAGCGTGTGATCTACCTGTTTCAATCGGGCGGCCCTTCGCAACTGGAGCTTTTCGACTACAAACCGCAGCTCGAAAAGTTCCGTGGTCAGGATCTGCCGGATTCCATACGCCGCGGCCAGCGGCTGACGGGGATGACGGCTCATCAGACACACTTCCCGACGGCGCCCTCGATCTACAAGTTCGCTCAGCACGGCAAATCCGGCGCTACTTTGAGTGAGCTGCTTCCGCACACTGCGAAGATTGCGGACGATCTGTGCTTCATCAAATCGATGAACACGGAGCAGATCAATCACGATCCTGCGATTACGTTTGCGCTCACGGGTTTTCAACTGGCCGGACGTCCCAGTCTGGGTTCGTGGGTCGGCTATGGCCTCGGCAGCGAGAACAAGGATTTGCCTGGGTTCGTTGTGATGGTCTCACTCGGCTCCTCCAGTGATCAGCCGCTCTATGACCGGCTGTGGGGAAGCGGTTTTCTATCCTCTCGCTATCAGGGCGTGAAGTTCAACAACGGCCGGGATCCAGTACTGTTCCTGTCCGATCCCCCGGGAATACAGCCGGAAGTGCGTCGCCGGTTTCTGGACGATCTGGCAAAAATGAATCAGAAGAACGCCGAGACATTCGGCGATCCGGAGATCCTCAGCCGCGTCTCGCAATATGAGCTCGCGTATCGCATGCAGTCGTCCGTGCCGGAGCTGACGGATCTATCGAAAGAGCCCGCCGCTGTCCTGGAACGTTACGGCCCCGATGCGCAAAAGCCGGGCACATACGCAGCCAACTGTATTCTTGCGCGACGCCTCGCGGAACGCGGTGTACGGTTTATACAGCTGTTCCATCGCGGCTGGGACCAGCACAACAAATGTCCGAAGCAGATCGCCGGTCAGTGCCGTGACACCGATCAGCCGACCGCGGCCTTGATTCAAGACCTGAAGGATCGCGGCCTGCTGCAGGACACACTGGTTATTTGGGGCGGTGAATTCGGGCGCACTGTTTACTCGCAGGGGAAACTTACTGCCGACGACTATGGTCGCGATCACCATCCGCGTTGTTTCACGATTTGGATGGCGGGCGGCGGCATCAAAGGCGGTCAGACCATCGGCGAGACCGATGAGTTCAGTTACAACGTGGTTCGTGATCCGGTGTCCGTTTATGATCTGAATGCCACGATCCTGCGCTGCTTGGGAATCGATCATACACGCCTGACATATAAATTTCAGGGACGGTATTTCCGGTTAACGGACGTACATGGAGAAGTAATTCAATCAGCGCTTGCCTGACCGGGAAAACGTAAGACGTAGTAGAGTAATTTTAGATTCTACAGTCTTCCGGAGGTCTCGTCTGGCATGCTCACATTCCGTAAGCTCTTGGTCGTTTGTACGATCTCGCTCTTTGCTACTGCTTCCGCTGGCGCTCAGGTCCTTTATGCTCCATCACCGGAACCGTGACCGACGCGGGCGGCGCTGTCCTTCCGAATGCAACTGTCAAGGTTACGAACGTCGAAACCGCTCAGGAAGCGTCGGTGTCGACCAACGACGTCGGAGGCTACACGTTGTCAAGTCTCGCGCCGGGCACTTATGACATCTCCGTGCAGTCGCCGGGATTTCGTACGCTTACCCGGCGGGGCGTTTCGATTTCAGCAAACACTCTCCGCCGTGAGGACGTCACGCTGGAACTCGGACAGGTGAACGAAAGCGTTACGGTGAACGCGGGCGTTGTTGCTCTACAAACCGATACAGCCGATGTGCATTCGGAACTGAGCAGCAGGGACGTGATCAACATGCCGCTTCCGAAGTATCGCAATTATCAGACGCTTGTGAATCTGGTTCCGGGCGCACGCCCGGGCAGTATCAGAATTCCGTGCAGGCCGCTCGGGCCGGGCTCTGTCCACCAACGTCAACGGCGTGAATCGCAACAACAATGCACGCGGTTGACGGCGCGCTGAGCGTCTTTCTCTGGCTGCCGCACCATACAGCTTATGTGCCGCCGGCCGAAACAATCGATACCGTGAATATTGTTACCAACAACTTCGATGCGGAGCAGGGATTTGCCGGTGCCCAATCACGGTGATCACAAAGTCTGGGACAAACAACTTTCATGGCTCCGCGTGGAGCTTCACGATAATGGCGCGGTGCAAGCCAAGAACTTCTTCAACTCTCTTGCGAAGCCGAAAAACCTGAACAACATTTTTGGCGCTACGGCGGAGACCCATCGTCCGGACAAGTTTGTTCTTCTTCGGCGCCTGGGAAGGAGTGCGAGAACGCAGGGCGCAAGCAACCTGTTGACGAAACCACGGCCGATCAGAGGCGCGGTGATTT